>NZ_JBICTZ010000003.1:458423-556315 GCF_043197875.1 Micromonospora sp. NPDC048935
CGTTTGGGTGACGAGGTCACCTCCCCGCGCCCCCCACACCACCACAACTCCCCCCCCCCGCACCCGCACAACAAAAAACACCCCCCCCGGGGGGGGGGGCCCGGGCCCCCCCCGGCGCCCCCCACCCGTTTCCCCACCCGCAGACCGTTGACCATGGGGTTGTTGCCGCGACACGCCGAGCGAGCGGGCAATGACTCCATGATCGACGGGAACTGGGGCCGAGGGTGTTTCTAGGGGGTTTTCAGGTGGGGGCGGAGGGCTGCGACTATCGGGGCGTCGGCGGGGAGCCAGGTGACCGAGTCCAGTTCGTCCGCCGCGAGCCAGCGCAGCGCCTCGTGTTCCAGCGCCTGCGGCTGGTCATCGTCGAGCAGTCGGGCAGCGTAAACCTTGAGCACCGAGCGGCCGTGCGCCATCCGGACATTGCGGCCGACCCGGTCGCCGATCTCGACGCGTACGGCCAACTCCTCGGCGCACTCCCGGATCAGCGCGTCGGTCTCGGTCTCCCCCGGCTCGACCTTTCCGCCGGGAAACTCCCACATCCCCGCCACCTCGGGTGGGGCGGCACGCGCACAGGCGAGCACCCGCCCGTCCCGGATGATCGCCGCACCGACGATCACCTTCAGGTCTCGTCGCTCGGTCTGCCCGCCGTCATTCGCCCGTTCGGTCCGCACGGGCGTCCAGGGTGCCAGATCAATCGGCGGTTTGGGTACCGTAGCCGTCCGCTAGGCCAACAGAACACGGAAGTGTGGGCGTGGACACCCCTTCCGAGCGGCGACAAACTAGAGGACACCGACAAGACACGGGATGGCGACGATTTGGCCACGAGCCGACAACGGCGCTTGGGGGGTGCGGTGATGCGAGTGCTGTTCAACAGCAGGGCCAAGCACGACTACCTCTCCGACGCGTTGACCCTGCTATCTGGTTGGACGCGCGAGGGCGAGCAGATCCGCCGGACGCTCGCGATCGACGACAGCCAGCACGCCGCCCTGACCGAACGGGTCAAGGTCGTCGCCGACGCACTGCACCTGCGCCCCGAGATCAGCCGTCTGCCCGACAGCACCCAGATCCGGGTCGGTCACGGCAACGGCGAGCCGCTGACCGAGGGTGAGGTCCTGTTGGCCGCCCGCATCGAGGACGCGTACCGGGCGGTCACCGAGTCCTGACGCCCGTCGCTCTCGCCGGCGGGCTGGCACCGGTTTTCTAGCCTTGGACCCATGGCGAACATCGCGTACGACCGCAAGGAGCAGGTCCAGCAGATCGAGAGCGGCCTCCTCGACGGTGAGCAGATCATCGCCGTCTACGACGCGGTCGGCACCGGCACCGGGTTCATCGGGCTGACCGACCGCCGCGTGATCATCCAGGATCGCTCGTTCGTCGGGAAGCGGTTCGCGATCACCAGCATCCCGTACTCGAAGATCACCAGCGTGAGTGTGGTCAGCAACAAGTCCTGGGGTGGCTCGTTCTTCTCCACCGGTGCGATCGCGATCCACGTGGGGACGCACACCTACGAGGTGGAGTTCCGTGGCGCGCAGAAGAGTCACCACGTGCACAACGTGATCCTGCACCACATCTCCTGACCGCCCGCGCACCGCGGCCCGGCTGGCGTATATGCCTTGCCGGGCCGCTGCCGTCTCTGGTCTGCTCGGTGCACAGCCGCGCGAAGGGAGCAGCCACCATGCCCGACACGACGAAGTCCCTCCGACCGAACGTCATCCGACCTGAGGAATCGAGGCTTCGTGAGCAGTTCTGCTCCGACTCCCCCGGCGCGGGAGCGCGCCACTGACCCCCTGACCAACCCCGGAGGCCGCTGATGTCGGTCTTCGACGATCCCGGCCTCTTCGGCCGACTGTGGGCGGCCGGCTACGACAGCCCCGGCAATCCCGACCCGGTGCCGGCGGTGGACTTCCTGGCCGACCTGGCCGACGGTGGGCCCGTTCTCGAACTGGCGATCGGCACCGGCCGGGTCGCTCTGCCACTGGCCGAGCGCGGTCTCGACGTGCACGGTGTCGAGGCGTCCGAGGAGATGGTGGCGCAGATGCGGGCCAAGCCCGGTGGCGACCGGATCCCCGTGGTCGTCGCCGACATGGCGGACGTACCGGTGACGGGTGAGTTCCGGCTCGCGTACCTGGTCTTCAACACGCTGTTCAACCTGGTGGACGCCGAGCGGCAGGCGGACTGTTTCCGCAACGTCGCCCGGGTGTTGTCGCCGGGCGGGGCGTTCGTCATCGAGACGTTCGTGCCCGACCCGCGCACCTTCGACGCCGACGAGCAGGTGCAGGTCTGGGGCGTCACCGAGGACTCCGCGACGATCCGACTGCATCGGTACGACCGACCGGCGCAGTCCTTCATCCGGCAGACCATCACCTTCGACGCCGGCGGTGTGCACCTGAAGCCGTTCGCCATGCGGTATGCCTGGCCGCACCAGATCGACGAGATGGCGCAGCGGGCAGGGCTCCGGCTCACCGAGCGGTACGCCGACTGGCACCGGCGGCCGTTCACGGCCGACAGCCCGTCGCACATCTCCGTGTACCGCGCGGAGTAACGGCGGTGGGTCGACTCCGGTTCCGGGAATCCGGGGTGTCGAGGTCTCCGTGACCCCCCGACTCCAAGGAACCGGAGTCGATCTCACTCTTGCCGGTCGTGTCGACCTGGTAGTGGCGCTCGCGACCGGCCGGCTCGGTGAAGCACCACCGCATGTCATGGTCGCGTCGTACCCGGGGCGCACAATGGCGTGCATGTCTGAGCCATCGCCGCACCGGCACCACGCCATCGACTACATCGAGTTCACGGTGACGAACCTCGTCGAGGCCAAGCGCTTCTACGCCGACGCGTTCGGCTGGGAGTTCACCGACTACGGCCCCGGGTACGCGGGCATCCGCAGCCCGCACGGCGACTCGGCCCCCGAGGTCGGCGGGCTCCGCCTGGACCAGGACATCCGGGCCGGCGGTCCGCTGGTGCTGCTGTACTCACACGATCTGGACCGGTCCGTGCAGGCCGTGAAGGAGGCCGGCGGCCAGGTGCTGAAGGGGCCGTACGAGTTTCCCGGTGGCCGGCGGTTCCACTTCACCGACCCCAGCGGCAACGAGCTGGGCGCCTGGGCCGAGCGGTAATCGCATGCACACGCTTGTGGTAACCGTGCATCCGGAGCCCGAGTCCCTCACGCACCACACGGTGCGGCAGCTCGCGGCCGCGCTGCGCCCCGGTTCGGTCGAGATCGCCGACCTGACGAAGGAGGGGTTCGATCCGAGGTTCACACTGGCCGACCATCAGGCATACCAGCAGCGCGGCGGGTGCCCGCCCGACGTGCGCCGCGAGCAGCAGCGCATCGACCGAGCCAGCGACCTCGTGCTGGTCTTCCCGGTCTACTGGTGGTCGATGCCGGCACTGCTCAAGGGGTGGATCGACCGGGTCTTCATCAACGGCTGGGCCTTCGACTACACCCCCGCCACCGGCATCCAACCGAGGCTGCAACGTCTCACCACCCACCTGCTCCCCATCGCCGGCGACGACGCCGGCAGCTACGAGAAACACGGGTACGGGCAGGCGCTACGGACACAGATCGAACACGGGATCGTGGACTACTGCGGCAGCCGCCGTGGCGTCACGGCCTTCGTGCACGAGTCCGAGCGGGACGACTCTGCGGCCACCGCGGGAGAGGTCGACCGAGCCGTCGCCCTGATCCGGGAGGCCATCGCCGTACCGCTGCACGCACGCTAGGTCGGCCCCACCCGGCCGGGCAGGCGTCGGCGACCCCACGGGCCTTGCCGGGGCTGAGCAGCGTGCGTCGCGAGAACGGCGTCGCCATCCGGTCGGCGCCGCCGCAGGAGACACCCCGCCGCTGAACGTGCCGGCTCACCAGGTGGCCGCTTCCACCGGGGTGGCCAGCAGATCGAGCTTGCCGGCGAACTCCCTGCCCTTCGAGGGGTTCAGCATCCGTCGGTTACGGTCGGGTCGTGGTGGATCCGGTCCCGCTGGCCTCGGGCCGAGACGCCGACGTCTTCGCCATCGACGATCGGCGCGTCCTTCGGCGCTACCGCAACGGTGGGGACGTGGCCGCCGAGGCGGCAGTCATGGCGTACGTGGGCAGTCTGGGTTTTCCGGTACCCACCGTGTACCAAGCGCGCGGGACCGATCTCGTCATGGAACGACTGGACGGGCCCACCATGCTGTCGGCACTCGTCGCCGGCGAACTCGACGCCCCGGCGGCTGCCGCCTGTCTGGCAGACCTCCATCATCGACTCCACGCGTTGCCGCCCCGGCTCAACCCACACGACGACGCCCGGATCCTGCATCTCGACCTGCACCCGGACAACGTCGTGCTGACGTCACGAGGGCCGGTCCTCATAGACTGGCGCAACGCCAGCGAAGGACCTGCGAACCTCGATGTCGCGCTCTCCGCGGTCATTCTCGCCCAGGTCGCGGCCGATACCGGGCATCCCCTGGCGGCACCGGCCGCCACGCTGTTGGGCGCCTTCCTGGACGGTGTCGGCGACGGCCTGCTGACCGTGCTGGGCCAGGCCCTGGCGGTACGGCGGAACGACCCCGCGCTCACCACCGGTGAACGGGAGCGGCTCGACGCCGCCGCCGGCCTCATCACCGGTCACTGGTGAGGCCGGAACGTGCCGACCGGCATACCTTGCAGGGTGCTCGTGGTCGCCTTCCCGAATACCGCGCTGTCAGGGCCGGCGGGTCACCGCACAAAGGCGAGAACCACGCGGCCCAATTACCTTGACCAACCGACCAAACCCCTGGTCAAGCCACGTATATCTATCCGTTACCACTGGCGGACTTCGCAATGACCGCGACAGCTATACGGTCCAACTCAGAGCCTACGGATATGGAGCAATCTATGCGGAAAGCAACGTCGAGGAGACTCGCAGCGGCGGGTGGCGCACTCACGCTGGCGTTTGCCGGCATCCTTCCGATCGCGACACCGGGAGTTGCGGCGGCCCGGCACGCTCCGGGCGTATCGTCGAACGAGACGATCGGCGTACCGACCGAGGTCGGAACGATGGCCTCTTGTTCGGACTGGACGCCGCACATCAGGCGGGTCATCGTCGGCAGCGCGGCGGTGCACACCAGCTATTCGGGGTCATCCTCGGTGATAGCCCACTGGAAGTCCAAGACGCTTTTCCGTATCGACAAGCGTTGCGTGAACGATGCCGGAAACCTGTGGTGGCACTCCGACTGCTGCACGGGCGTCAAAGGCTGGATCTGGAACGACTACACCGAGTTCGCCCACTACAACTAAACACCCCAGCAGTGCCGACAAGAATGGCGCGGTGAGGTGGTGGGCGACAAGGTGCAGCGTCCTACCGGACTCCAACCTTGTCGCCCCACCGCGTCATCCCCAGAGGCAGTCATTCGCCAGGCTGGCCCGATTCAGACGCCGGCGCAACAGCACGGCAGTTACCAGGTAGCCAAGGCCAGGCAGTGCTGACAGGGCGGCGAGAATCACGGACCAAGCGATCGGCTTCCCGATGGCGAACACCCAGTACTCGACAACCTGACCTGCGAGAACAGGCCGAACTCAGACGTTGAAGCGGAACTCCACCACGTCGCCGTCCTGCATCACGTACTCCTTGCCCTCGATGCGGACCTTGCCCGCCGCCTTGGCCGCCGCCATCGAACCGTGCTCGACCAGGTCGTGGTAGGAGACCACCTCGGCCTTGATGAAGCCGCGCTGGAAGTCGCTGTGGATGACACCCGCGGCCTCCGGCGCGGTCGCGCCGACCGGGACGGTCCAGGCGCGTGCCTCCTTGGGGCCGGCCGTGAGGTACGTCTGGAGGCCGAGCGTGCGGAAGCCGACCCGGACGAGCTGGTTGAGGCCGGGTTCGTTCTGCCCGATCGACTCCAGCAGCTCGCGGGCCTCCTCCTCGGGGAGGTCCACCAGCTCGGACTCGATCTTCGCGTCCATGAAGACGGCCTCGGCGGGGGTGACCAGGGCGCGCAGCTCGTCGAGGAACGTCTCGTTGGCCAGCTCGGCCTCGTCGACGTTGAAGACGTAGAGGAAGGGCTTGGTGGTGAGCAGGTGCAGCTCGCGCAGGTGCTCCAGCTCGATCTTGGCGGCGGCGGCCCCGGAGTAGAGGGTGGTGCCGCCGTCGAGCACCTCGATCGCGGCCTTCGCGGCGGCGACCGCGGCGAGGCGGTCCTTGCGGAGCTTGGCCTCCTTCTCCAACCGGGGCAGCGCCTTGTCCAGGGTTTGCAGGTCGGCGAGGATCAGCTCGGTGTTGATCGTCTCGATGTCGTCGGCCGGGGAGATCTTGCCGTCGACGTGCACCACGTTCGGGTCGGAGAAGGCGCGGACGACCTGGCAGATCGCCGAGGCGTCGCGGATGTTGGCCAGGAAGGCGTTGCCCCGACCCTGCCCCTTCGACGCGCCGCGGACCAGGCCGGCGATGTCGACGAACGACACCGGGGCCGGCAGCACCTTCTGCGAGGAGAAGATCTCGGCCAGCTTGCCCAGCCGCTCGTCCGGAAGCCCGACCACGCCGACGTTGGGCTCGATGGTGGCGAACGGGTAGTTCGCCGCCAGCACGTCGTTCTTGGTCAACGCGTTGAACAGCGTGCTCTTGCCGACGTTGGGCAGGCCGACGATGCCGATGGAAAG
This sequence comes from Micromonospora sp. NPDC048935, assembly GCF_043197875.1. Taxonomy (NCBI): domain Bacteria; kingdom Bacillati; phylum Actinomycetota; class Actinomycetes; order Micromonosporales; family Micromonosporaceae; genus Micromonospora; species Micromonospora sp. NPDC048935. Next base: position 465,034 of record NZ_JBICTZ010000003.1, read on the forward strand.
ACTCACGACCAGCCAGCTTACGCGGCGTGCGGTTTATGTCGCGACGGGACCCGGCAGACGTTGCTACCCTGCCGAACTCGATGTCCCGCCGCTGGAGGTGAAATGACCTCGACGTTGCCCGAGCTGTATGTCGCCGTCGATGTGGAGGCGGACGGGCCGATCCCCGGGCCGTACAGCATGATCTCGCTGGGCATGGCCGTGGCCGGCCACCCGGACCTGACCTTCTACACCGAGCTGCGTCCGATCTCCGAGGAGTTCGTGCCGGCGGCGCTGGCCGTCTCCGGCCTGGACCGGGACCGCCTGCTGCGGGAGGCACCCACCGCGCAGGAGGCAATGACCGCCGCGGCCGCCTGGGTCAACGGGCTGCGCCGGGTCGGCCGCCCGGTCTTCCTGGCCGCCCCGGCCGTCTGGGACGGCATGTTCGTGCACTGGTACTTCGTGCGCTTCGTCGGCCACAGCCCGTTCGGTGCCACCGGTTCGGGTGTCGATCTCCGCAGCTACTGGATGGGGTTGACCGGCAGCGAGTGGGTCCAGACCCGCAAGGGCAAGATCAAGCACAAGCTGGGCCTGCACGACGTGCCGCACACGCACCACGCCGGGGAGGACGCCGCCGAGCTGGCGCAGGTCTTCGACGCGGTGCTCCGACGTCGGACGCCTGCCGAACAGGCGTGACGCTCAGCCGAGCAGGCGCGGGGCGATGACCGCCTCCCGGACGCTGCCGTCGGCGTCGCGGCTGACCTCGTACGCCGACACGCCGTCGCGGTCCGCGATCGCCTCGACCAACTGGGTGCCCCGGTAGACCAGGCCGACCCCGTCGTCGGTGCAGTGGCTGGTCGGCAGCGTCCCGTTGCCGACCAGTTCGTGCATGAGCGGACGCCGCTGCCCCTCGCTGTCGTAGTGGACCCCGTTGCCGTAGGGCAGCCAGGCCAGGCCGTCGGTGAAGCCGCGCAGGCGCGGGCCGAAGCTGTCGGTGGCACCGCCGACATGCCAGCAGATCGAACCGGCGGAGACCCCGGCCAGCACCACGCCGGCCTGCCAGCACTCGTGCAGGATCTCGTCGAGCCCGTGCACCCGCCACACCGCTACCAGGTTGGCCACGCTGCCGCCGCCGACCCAGAGGACGTCCTGGGCGAGCAGGTGGGCGCGGATGTCCTCGACGTTCGGCATCGGGAACAGGGCGAGGTGTGACAGCCGGAACCGGGTGTCGGCGAACGCGCCGTAGAGGGCGGTCAGCGAGGTGGGCTGGTCGCCGACGGCCTGACCGAGGTAGCAGACCCGTGGCTGTGCACCGGCCTCGGCCAGCTCGGCCGCCAGCTCGAAGACCGGGCTGGGACGCAGGCTGTAGGGGCCGCGGTCGCCGGGGAAGAAGCCCATGCTGGTGGCGACGATTGTCGGTGCGCTGGCGGGCATCGGGCGTCCTTCCGTCGGTGGCCGCCGTCCATCCTGCCGCAGCCGCCCGCCGGCACGCCGTCGACCCAACCGGTGATCATGAGGTTGGCGGGTCACCTGTCGATCGCACACCCCGCCAACCCCATGATCACCGCGAGGATTCGGGCCGGCGCTGGTGGGGCACGTGGGACCCGGGCTGGAGGGCGGCCGGGGGTAGCTCGTCGAGTGGGCAGTCGGCCTCGGGCAACTGGGCCGCGGCGGCCCGGGGCAGCGTGAACCGGTCGGCGGCGGCCGGGCCGGCCGACAACGACTCGCGCAGCATCCAGCGCACCTCGTCGGCCGTCCAGCCCAGCCCCTGCCGAGCCGCGATCTCGCGGACCAGCCGTCGGCCGGCCCGGGTGTCGTCGTCGTAGAAGCGCATGCACCAGTGGTGCGTCCACATGCCAAGCGCCCGCAGACCCGCTTCGTCGAGCGAGCCGACCAACCTGCCGCAGGCGGTGTCGGCGAAGGCCCGCTCGAAGCCGGTCGCCCGGTCCCGGTCGATGGCGCCCCGGGCGGCGGGTGCGACGGCCCGCATCCGGCGGTAGAGGGACTGCGCCACCGCGCGGGGCAGCGGCGGGAACGTGCCCGGTGTCGACGCCGCCGCCCAACCCGCCACGCTCGCCATGTCGCGTCACCCCTTCTTGAATTGGTGGCCGGACGTTACCCGTCCCGACCGACACTTCCGGGCGGGAAAAATCCCGGCAGACCGCCGACAGCCACGATGACCTGCGGCGTCTGTATCTGTGACAACGAAACGGAGGTGGTGGGTGGACGAGGACGAGCGGGCGGAAGTGCCCGGCCCGCCCGCGCCCGAGTCGTCCGCGCCGACCGTGGTGCCGCCGGCCGCACCGAGCCCCGGCGGCGCGAAACAGGACCCGTGGACGCGGCCGACCGCGCCCAGAGCAGGGGCCGACCGGAGATTCCTGTCACCTCACCCGCACCGGCGAGCGCAGCGCGGCTCCGTGACCAGCGGGCACCCGCCCACCGGGTTTGCCGAGGCCGGTAAGCCCGCCCATCCTTGGGCCATGACCGATCTCGGACACCCGGCGTGCGGGCCGCGGGGGCGACGATGAGCACCACCATGCCCCGGGTGCCCGCCTCGCTGACCGGACAGATCGTCACACCTGGCGACCGCCGGTACGCGCAGCTGCGCTCCACGTACACCACCACGGCGTCGCCGGCCGCCGTGCTGCTGCCGAAGACCACGGCCCAGGTGGTCGACGCGCTGCGCTATGCGCGGGAGCAACGGTTGCCGATCGCCGTCCGCAGCGGCGGGCACGGCTTCTCCGGGGCCTCCTCCAATAACGGTGGCGTGGTCGTCGACCTGTCCATGCTCAACCGCGTGCAGGTGCTCGACGAGCGGGCCGGGCTGGTCCGGGTGGAGGCCGGTGCCCGCTGGGCGAACGTCGCGAAGGCGTTGGCACCGTACGGCCTGGTGATCAGCTCGGGTGACTACGGGGGCGTCGGGGTCGGCGGTCTGGCCACCGGCGGCGGTGTCGGTTGGTTGGTCCGCGCCCACGGCCTCACCATCGACCGCGTCCGCGCCGTCGAGGTGGTGCTCGCCGACGGGACGCTGGTACGCGCGGACGCCGCGCACGAGCCGGAGCTGTTCTGGCTGGTCCGTGGTGCCGGAGCTGGTGCGGGGATCGTGGTGGCCTTCGAGATCGAGGCCGTCGAGCAACGCAACGTCGCCGTGACGCAGGTGGTCGTCGAGGCGCACCCGGACGGGCGCACCGTCCGGGAGTGGACGGCCTACCTCGCGCAGGCCCCACGGGAGTTGTCCGCGGCGGCGATGGTGTTCGCGGACGGACGCTCGGCCCTCATGTCCATCACCGCCGTGGTGGCCGCCGAGAGTTTGCGCCGGGCCCGGCCCGCGGTGGAGCCGCTGCTCGCCATCGGCAAGGTGCTCGAACACCGCACCGACCTGCTGCCCTACCCGGCCCTGGTGCCGACCGCGCACCTGAACCCCAACGTCGGCCAGCAGCGCGGCACCACCACCAACGGCCTGTTCAGCGGGCTGAACGACGCGGGGGCGCGGGCCGTGATGCGAGCCGTGACCGGGCCGGGGCGAGCGGTGGTCCAGCTCCGCTCGCTGGGCGGGGCGGTCAACGACGTGGCTCCCGACGCGACCGCGTACTCCCATCGCCACCAGGACACCCTGGTCATCGCCTCGGTGTTCCCACCGCAGGGCGGTGCGGCGTTGGACGCCGCCTGGCGGGGCGTCGGAGCGCGGGCCGACGGCGCGTACGTCAACTTCGAGAGCCGACCGGACCCGGCCGCGTTCGCCCGGATCTACCCGGGCGAGACCGGGGCCAGGGTGCGGCGGCTGTGGAAGCGGTACGACCCGGACGGCGTCTTCCGGTCCGCCCTGCTGACCGGCCAGCCACACCGCGCCGCCCCGTCGAGTCGATCGGCCCAGCCGAATCGTGCCGCCCAGCCGAATCGTGCCGCCCAGCCCAGTCGTGCCGGGCAGCCCACCGGGGCCGGCCAACCTCATCGGCGTCGCCGTCGTCCCCGTTGACGGGCCCCTGCTCACCGGCACGGCAAGGTCCGATTCCCGCCAGCCGACAGCGGGTCGAGCGGGGCATGATCGGTGACATGGAGTTGGACTTCGAGCGGTGTTACCGGGCCGTGGACAGTCGTGACCAGCGGTTCGACGGCTGGTTCTACACGGGCGTGACGTCCACCGGGATCTACTGCCGGCCGTCCTGCCCGGCGATCACACCCAAGCGGCAGAATGTCCGGTTCTTTCCGTCCGCCGCGGCGGCGCAGGGGGTCGGGTTGCGCGCCTGCCGCCGCTGCCGGCCGGACGCCGCACCGGGCTCACCCCTGTGGGACGTCCGCGCGGACGTGGTCGGCCGCGCGATGCGGCTGATCGCCGACGGGGTGGTCGACCGGGACGGCGTGCCGGGGTTGGCCTCCCGTCTGGGCTACACCGAACGGCACCTGCACCGGATGCTGAGCGCCGAGATGGGTGCCGGGCCGCTTGCGCTGGCCCGGGCCCAACGGGCGCAGACCGCCCGGATCCTGATCGAGACCACAAACCTCTCGATGGCGGAGATCGCGTTCGCCGCCGGCTTCGGCAGCGTCCGGCAGTTCAACGACACGCTCCGCGAGGTGTACGCCAGTGCGCCGTCCGACCTGCGGACGGCTCGCGCCGGTCAGCAGCCCTCGACCGGTGCGGGGACCATCGCGCTCCGGCTGGCGTACCGTCCGCCACTGCACGCCGGCGCGCTGCTGGACTTCTTCGCGGTGCGGGCCCTGCCCGGCGTGGACGAGGTGCGCGACGGGGCGTACCACAGGGGTTTGCGGTTGCCACACGGCACCGGCGAGGTGGCGCTGGTCCCGGCGGCCGGGCACGTGGCGGCGACGCTGCGGCTGACCGACGTCCGTGACCTGGCACCCGCGGTGGCCCGGTGTCGCCGGCTGCTCGACCTGGACGCGGACCCGGCGGCCATCGACGCCACACTGGCCGCCGACCCGGCGCTCGCCCCCGCCGTCGCCGCGGAACCGGGAATCCGCGTCCCCCGCGCGGTGGACGGCTTCGAGATGGCCGTCCGCGCCATCATCGGCCAACAGGTCTCGGTGACCTCCGCCCAAAAAACCCTGACCCGCCTCCTCCTGGCCGCCCGCGACCAGGTTGATCATGAGGCTTTTGCCGCCGACTCCGACGCTTCGGGACAACAACGCCATGGTCAACGGGGGTTTCTGAGCGCGGAGGAGTTGTTGGCCGTGCCGGATTCGGGGTTCGGGATGCCGGTGGGGCGGCGGGAGACCCTGCGGGGGTTGGCGCGGGCCGTTGTCGACGGGGTGGTGGACCTGGCGGCTTCGGTGGATCGGGAGGAGGCGGCTCGGGGGCTGCTCGCGTTGCCCGGCATCGGCCCGTGGACTGCCAACTACCTGGCCATGCGCGCCTTCGGCGACCCGGACATCCTGCTCAGCACCGACCTCGCGGTCCGGCGCGGCGCCGCCGCCCTCGGCCTGCCCGACAACCCGCCAACCCTCGACCGGTACGCCGAGCGTTGGCGTCCCTGGCGGTCCTACGCAACGATGAGACTCTGGAGAGCGGCATGAGCATCGACAGCACCGTACTGAGCACGCCCGCCGGCCCGTTGAGCATCCTCGCCGGCCCGGACGGCGACGTACGAGCGGCCGGCTTCACCCCGGACCCGGCGGCGCTGCTGCCACTGGTCCACCCGAGCCTGCGGGCGCCGGTGCGCGAACGGGCCGACCTCGGCCCGGTCAGCGCGGCGGTCCGGTCCTACCTGGACGGCGACCTCGGCGCCATCGACACGGTGCCGGTGCGGCAGCGCACCGGCGGGGAGTTCATGGCGCACGCCTGGCAGGTGCTGCGCGAGGTGCCGGCGGGCACCCCGGTCACCTACACCGGGTACGCGGCGCTGGCCGGTCGGCCACCGGCGGTGCGGGCCGCCGCGGCGGCCTGCGCCCGGAACGCGGCGGCGCTGTTCGTGCCCTGTCACCGGGTGCTGCGCACCGATGGCACGCTCGGCGGATACCGCTGGGGGCTGGACGTGAAGAAGTGGCTTCTCGGTCATGAGCGGCGCCTGACGGCAAGCTGACACCGGCGCCGGCCGCCATTGACGCTACCGTCTGGTATGCCTCTGCGGAGCGACGGCGACCCGGCCACCCCGGTCACCGCGCCCCGGCGCCCGTTGCACAACCTCTGGCGGTTGCGTCCCTACCTGCGCCCGTACGCCGCCGAGTTCGCCTGGCTGCTCGTCACGGGCCTGGCGGGCACGGCGGCCGGGATCGCCGTACCACTCGTCGTGCAGCGGGTGGTGGACGGGCCGGTGGCCCGACACGAACCGGCCGGGCTGTTTCGGCTCGGCGGCCTGGCGCTGCTGCTCGGCGTCGCCGAGGCGGTGCTCATCTTCATCCGGCGGTGGGTGCAGTCCTCCTCGGCCGTGGGCATGGAGGCGGCGCTGCGCGCCGACGTCTACGCCCACCTGCAACGGCTACCGACGAGCTTCCACGACCGTTGGCAGTCCGGCCAGTTGCTCTCCCGGATCACCAGCGACCTGTCGGTGATCCGCCGGTTCCTCTCCTTCGGCGTGTTCTTCCTGCTGCTCAACCTGACCACCTACGTGGTCGTCGTCGTACTGCTGTTCAACCTGCACCCGCTGCTCGGGGCGCTGGTCGCGGCCAGCTCGGTGCCGCTGCTGCTGATCAGCCGCCGGTTCGGACAGCACTACCACGCCGCGTCCCGGCGGATGCAGGACCAGCAGGGCGACGTGGCGACCCTGGTCGAGGAAACCGCGCAGGGTCTGCGCACCATGAAGGCGTACGGCCGGGGGCCGGAACTGGCGGCCCGCTTCGCCGTGGGGGCACAGCGGCTGCACGACACGGGCGTGGGCAAGGCGCGGCTGCTGGCCAACACCTCGGCGTTGCTCGACCTGGTGCCCAACGTGACCCTGGGCGTGGTGCTGGTGGCGGGGGCTGCCGCCGCCGCGAAGGGTGCGTTGACCATCGGTGAGCTTGTCGCGTTCGTCAGCCTGCAACTGATGCTCATCTGGCCGGTGCAGTCGCTGGGCTGGATCATCGCCAACGGTCAGGAGGCCGCCACCGCCGCCGACCGGCTCCAGGAGGTGCTCGACACCCCACCGGAGATCGTGGATTCTCCCGGCGCGCTCGCCCTGACCCGCGACGCCGTGCACGGCCGGCTCCGCATCGACGGGGTCTCGTTCCGCTACCCGGGTGGCACCGCGCCGGTGCTGTGCGAGATCGACCTGGTCATCGAGCCGGGCGAGACACTCGCCCTGGTCGGTGCCACCGGCTCCGGCAAGAGCACGCTGCTCTCGCTGGTGCCCCGGTTGCAGGAGGTGACCGCCGGCCGGATCACCCTGGACGGGCACGACCTGCGCGAACTACGGCTGGCCTCGCTGCGCCGGCTGGTCGGGGTGGCGTTCGAGGAGCCCACGCTCTTCTCCATGTCGGTGCGGGAGAACCTCACCCTGGGGCGCCCGGACGCCGACGACGACGACGTCCGGGCGGCCCTCGCGCTGGCCCAGGCCGACTTCGCGTACGAGCTGCCGTGGGGGTTGGCCACCCGGGTCGGTGAGCAGGGGATCTCCCTCTCCGGTGGGCAACGGCAGCGACTCGCGTTGGCGCGGGCCGTGCTCGGCCGACCGGCGGTGCTGGTGCTCGACGACCCCCTGTCCGCACTCGACGTGCACACCGAGGCGCTTGTCGAGGGGGCGCTGCGACAGGTGCTGCGCGACAGCACCGCGCTGCTGGTGGTGCACCGGCCGTCGACGATCGCCCTGGCCGACCGGGTCGCCCTGCTCGAAGATGGGCGGATCACCGCAGTGGGGCGGCACTCCGAGTTGCTGGCCACCGTTCCGGCGTACCGGGCGCTGCTGGCCGCCGATCCACCCACCGGGCACCCACCGGCGGCCGAAGCCGGCCCGCGCCCGCCCACCCCCGACGGATGGGGGCTGGTGCGCTCGTGACCGTGCCGCAGCAGGCCGACCCACCGCCGCAGGAGGAACCGGAGCTGGCCCGCTGGCGCGGGACCGCCGCGGATCCGGAGGCCGACCGGAGCCGCGCCGAGGACACCACACCCGAGGCGGTGGCCCGGCTGCGCCGGCTCAGCCGGGCCCTGCTCGCCGACCAACTCCGACCACACCGGCGGCGACTCGCCGCCGCGATCGGCCTGCTGCTGACCCGCAACGCCGCCGCGATGGCCGGCCCGTACCTGGTGATGATCGGCATCGACCGGGCCATCGCGCCGCTGCGCGCCGGCGACCCCCGCCCGCTGGTCGCGGTCGCCGGGGCGTTCGTGGTCGCCGCACTTACCGAGTACGCGGCCCGGCGCGGGTTCCTCACCCTCTCCGCCCGGATCGGCCAGGCCGTCCTGCTGGACCTGCGGCAGCGCGTGTTCGGGCACTTCCTGCGGTTGTCCGTGGGCTTCCACGAGCGGTACACCTCCGGCCGGATGGTCTCCCGGCTCACCAGTGACATCGACTCGATCGCCGAGCTTGTCGACGGGGGGATCGACAACCTGGTGATGGCCGGGTTGTCGATGTTGTCGGTGGCCGCCATCCTGCTCTGGCTGGACCTGCCGCTGGCCGCCGTGACGCTGCTCGCCTTCCCGTTCCTGTTCTGGTTGTCCCGCTGGTTCGCCCGGTCGTCGGCGAGCGCGTACCGGCGGACCCGGGACGCGATCGCGCTCGTCATCGTGCATTTCGTCGAGTCGATGCGGGGCATCCGGGCGGTGCAGGCGTTCCGCCGGGAGCCGCGCAACCAACGGATCTTCGTGGCGCTCGGCGACGACTACCGACGAACAAGCCTGCACACGTTCCGCCTGATCGCCACGTACTCGCCGGCGATCAAGCTGATCGGCAACGTCACGGTGGCGGTGGTGCTCTGCTACGGCGGCTGGCGGGTGCTCGACGGGCAGACCGAGGTGGGTGTGCTCGCCGCGTTCCTGCTCTACCTGCGTCGTTTCTTCGAGCCGATGCAGGAGCTGAGCCAGTTCTACAACTCGCTCCAGTCGGCCACCGCGGCACTGGAGAAGCTGGCCGGGGTGCTCGACGAACGGCCGGCCGTCGCCGAACCGGCCCGGCCCACACCGCTGCCGACCGGGCCCGGTCGCGGCGAGGTGACCTTCCGGGAGGTCTCCTTCGGCTACCGGGCCGGCACCCCGATCCTCGACGGGCTGGAGCTGACCGTGTCGGCCGGGCAGACGGTGGCGCTGATCGGGCCGACCGGCGCGGGCAAGTCGACGATCGCCAAACTGGTCGCCCGTTTCCACGACCCGGACACCGGAACGGTCCGGCTGGACGGCGTCGACCTGCGCGACGTGAGCGACGCCGACCTGCGCCAGGCCGTGGTGTTGGTGACCCAGGAGAACCACCTGTTCAGTGGGACCGTCGCGGAGAACATCAGGTTCGGCCGCCCCGGCGCGGACGACGAGACGGTCCAGGCCGCCGCGCGGGCGATCGGCGCGCACGACTTCATCGCCGCCCTGCCCGAGGGGTACGCGACCCAGGTGCACCGGCGCGGCGGCCGACTCTCCGCCGGGCAGCGCCAACTTGTCGCGTTCGCCCGGGCGTTCCTGGCCGACCCGACCGTGCTGATCCTGGACGAGGCGACGTCGTCGCTGGACGTGCCGACCGAACGGCTGGTGCAGCGCGCACTCGGCACCATCCTGCGCGACCGCACCGCCCTGGTGATCGCGCACCGGCTCTCCACCGTGGAAACGGCCGACCGGGTGCTCGTCCTCGACGACGGGAGGGTGGTCGAGGACGGCCCACCCGCCGTGCTGGCCGAGGCCGGCGGCCGGTACGCGGCCCTGCACCGGCAGTGGCGCGACTCGCTGGTCTAGGCGAGCACCGTCCCGCCGTCGACGGTGAGCACCGTCCCGGTGGTGTACGGATTGACCATCGTGAACAGGTACGCGGAGGCGACGTCGTCGACCTCCCCGACCCGGCCCAGCGGCACGGAGGCCGCGCTCAGCCGGTACAACTCCTCCCGGTCCGCCTCGGGCATCGACGCCCAGAGTGGGCTGCGGATGACGCCCGGGGCGACCGCGTTCACCCGGATGCCGCGCGGCGCGAGGTCGACGGCGAGGGCGCGGGTCAGTGCCTCCGTCGCGCCGCAGATGCTGGCCGCCACCGCCCAACCCGGGCCGGGCCGGGCCGAGGCGGTCCCGCTGGTGAGCGTGACGGAGCCGCCGTCGCGCAGGTGCGGGGCGGCGGCCCGGACCGCGCCGAGCGCCCCGAAGTAGCGCAGCTCGAAGAACTGCCGCGCCCGGTCCAGCTCCAGTTCGTCCAGGGACATCAGGGCCAGCGGCTCGCCGGCGGTGTAGGCGAGGTGGTCGACCGGGCCGACGTCCGCCGCCAGTCGGGTGAACAGCCGGCCCACAGCGTCGGCATCGGTCAGGTCGACGGCGTGGCCGTGCGCGCCCTCCGGTAGTTCGGCGAGCGACCGCTCGATGCTGGCCGGGTTGCTGGAGGCGACGGTGACGACCGCGCCGGCCTCTGCGGCGGCCCGGGCCGTCGCGAGGCCGATGCCGGAGGTGCCGCCGAGGACGACGACGTGCCGGGAACGCAGGGAAGTGGTGTCCATGGCGTGGTGCCTTTCTTTCGGATGGGGCCTGCGCCAACACTGCGTCGGTTCCATTACACCGTCCAAGACCCTTGTGGTCAGCTGTGATACCCGTAGGGTATTGACGTGGACGCCGACCTCGACCTGCGGAAACTGCGCTACTTCCTGGCCGTCGCCGAGCACCTGCATTTCGGTCGGGCCGCCACCGAACTGCGCATCGCCCAGCCGGTGCTGTCCCGCCAGATCCGGGCGCTGGAACGCGAACTGGGCACCCAACTGCTGCACCGGAACCAACGCCACACCGCGCTGACCGCCGCCGGCGAGCAGTTGCGGGCGGACGGGACGGTACTGCTGGCGCGCGCCAACGCGCTGCGTCGCAGGGTGCTCGACACCGCCCGCGGCGGCGCCCGCACCTTCCGGCTCGGATTCATGCCCGGCCTCACCGTCACCGCCGAGGTTCGCGCGCTGCGCGAGGCCAATCCGGGACTGGAGGTCGAGGTGGTGCGTACCGGATGGGACGACCAGACCGAGATGATCCGGGACGGACGGGTCGACGCCAGCTACGTCCGGCTGCCGCTGGACCCCCGGGACCTCGCCCTGGAGCCGCTCTTCGACGAGCCACGGGTAGTCGTCGTACCGGCCGACCATCGGCTGGCCGGCAAGCAGCGGGTCAGCATCCACGACCTGGCCGACGAGCACCTGCTCCAGGACCCGGAGGCGGTGCCGGAATGGCGGGACGTCGCCGCCGAGATGCGGGCCGGCGAACGGCTGCCGGAACGGTCCGTACGGACCGTCGAGGAGAAGTTGGAGTACGTCGCGGCCGGGCGCGGCGTGGTGGTCCTACCCCTCTCGACGGCGCTCTTCTACAGCCGCCCCGACGTGCGGCACAGCGTGATCGCCGACATCGGCCCCAACCGGGTCTGCGTGGCCTGGGCGGCCGACAGCCACAGCGACCTGGTCCGCCAGTTGACGGCGATAGCCCACCGGCTGCACCCGGAACCTCCGACCGACGACAGGTAGCCGACCTGCCCGGCGCCACCGGCCCTCGTGTCCCGGTCGTAACTACGTGGTCCGGCACCCTCGCGGTGCCTACGATCGCAGGATGACCGATACGGCGAGGACGGCCCGCGCCGGCGTCCCCGAGCGTCCGAGTTTGGACGGGCTCGAGGAGAGCTGGGCACGCCACTGGCAGGAGGAGGGCACGTACGCGTTCGACCGCTCGAAGACGACTGTTCCCGGTCGCGGCGCGGCGTCAGACGCCCCGAGCGGGAATGGTCGCAGGGCCGACGTGTACGCCATCGACACCCCGCCGCCGACCGTATCGGGCGAGTTGCACATGGGGCACGTCTACTCGTACACGCACACCGACATCGTCGCGCGATACCAGCGGATGCGCGGCAAGGTGGTCTTCTACCCGATGGGCTGGGACGACAACGGCCTGCCCACCGAGCGTCGGGTGCAGAACGTGTACGGGGTGCGCTGCGATCCGGCGCTGGCGTACGACCCGGTGTGGCGGCCACCGACCGCCCCGGTCGACGATGCCGCGCGCCGCGACCCCACCCCGATCTCCCGGCGCAACTTCATCGAGCTGTGCGAACGGCTGACCGTGACCGACGAGCAGGCATTCGAGGCGCTGTGGCGGCGGCTCGGGCTCTCGGTGGACTGGTCGTTGACGTACACGACGATCGGCCGGATCGCCCGCACCACGAGTCAGCGGGCGTTCGTGCGCAACCTGCTGCGCGGCGAGGCGTACCAGTCGGAGGCGCCGACACTCTGGGACGTCGGCTTCGCCACCGCCGTCGCCCAGGCGGAGTTGGAGGACCGGGAGCGCCCCGGCGCCTACCACCGGCTGCGGTTCGCCGGGCCGGGCGGGCGCGAGGTGCTCATCGACACCACCCGGCCCGAGCTGCTGCCGGCCTGCGTCGCGCTGGTCTGTCACCCTGACGACGAGCGGTACGCCGACCTGGTGGGTGCGACGGTGCGCAGCCCGCTGTTCGACGTCGAGGTGCCGGTGCACGCCCATCCGCTCGCCGACCCGGGCAAGGGCACCGGCGTCGTGATGGTCTGCACGTTCGGCGACCTGAGCGACGTGACCTGGTGGCGGGATCTCGACCTCGACACCCGGGTGGTCATCGGCCGCGACGGTCGGCTGCTCGTGGAGCCGCCGGCCGGGGTGCCGGCACAGCCGTACGCGGCGCTGGCCGGGCAGACCGTCAACGGTGCCCGCCGGGAGATCGTCGGGATGCTGGCCGACGCCGGTGGCCTCGTCGGCGAGCCGCGCCCGATCACCCACCCGGTCAAGTTCTACGAGCGTGGCGACCGCCCACTGGAGATCGTCTCGACTCGACAGTGGTATCTGCGCAACGGCGGCCGGGACGCCGACCTGCGGGCCACGCTGCTGGCCCGGGGCGGGGAGCTGCACTGGGTGCCGGCACACATGAAGCACCGCTACGACAACTGGGTGGGCGGCCTGACCGGAGACTGGCTGGTCAGTCGGCAGCGCTTCTTCGGGGTGCCGGTGCCGGTGTGGTACCGGCTCGACAACACTGGCGAGCCGGACTGGTCCCACCCTCTCACGCCGGACGAGTCCGCGCTGCCGGTCGACCCATCCAGTGATCCGGCGCCCGGCTACGACGAGTCGCAGCGCGGCCGGCCGGGTGGCTTCATCGGTGACCCGGACGTGCTGGACACCTGGGCCACCTCGTCGCTGACCCCGCAGATCGTCGGTGGTTGGGAGACCGACCCGGAGCTGTTCGCACAGATCTTCCCGATGGACCTCCGCCCACAGGGGCAGGAGATCATCCGGACCTGGCTCTTCGACACCGTGGTCCGTTCGCACTTCGAGCACGGGGTGCTGCCCTGGCAGGACACCGTGCTCTCGGGCTGGATCCTCGACCCGGACCACAAGAAGATGGCCAAGTCCAAGGGCAACGTGGTCACCCCGCTGGCGCTGTTGGAGCAGCACGGTTCGGACGCGGTGCGCTACTGGGCGGCCAGCGGCAAGCCCGGCATGGACCTGGCCTTCGACCCGGCGCAGATCAAGATCGGCCGCCGGCTGGCCACCAAACTGCTCAACGCGTCCAAGTTCGCTCTCGGGCTGGGCGCGGCGGACGCGCTGCCCGCCCCGTACGACAACTCCAGCTCGGCGCGTCTGACGCCGCGCCGCGACCTGGAACTGCCGGCCACCACCCCACTGGACCGGGCCATGCTCGCCGAGCTGACCACCGTGGTCACCGCCGCGAGCACCGCCCTCGCCGCGTACGACCACACGGCGGCGTTGCAGGCGACCGAGGCGTTCTTCTGGCGGTTCTGCGACGACTACATCGAGCTGGTCAAGGAGCGGGCGTACGGCACCGGAGCGGGTGCCGACTCGGCGCGGGCGGCGCTGGCCTCGGCGCTGTCGGTGCAGCTCCGGCTGTTCGCCCCGTTCCTGCCGTACGTGACCGAGGAGGTCTGGTCCTGGTGGCGGTACGGCTCGGTGCACCGCGCGCCGTGGCCCACCACCCACGAGGTGGCCCGGTCGATCGAGGGTGCGGGTGAGCCGGCGCTGCTGCGGCTCGCCGGCGACGCGTTGAGCCAGGTGCGGCGGGCCAAGTCGGAGCGGAAGCTGTCGATGAAAGCGGAGGTGCCGTTGGCCGAGGCGCTCGGGCCGGCGGCGCTTCTGGAACAGCTCACCCTCGTCGCCGACGACCTGCGGGCGGCGGGCCGGATCGGCAAACTCGACCTGCTCCCCGACCGCACCCCGGAGCTCGTCATCGCCTGCGCGTTCTGACCGCCGTCCGCCGCCGCCACCCCCCGGGGCGGCGGCGGACGGGAGTCACCAGCCGCGCAGGAAGCGCAGCCCGAGCAGGATCGCGATCACGGAGGGCCCCACCAGCAGGGTGATCGCCTGGAGCCGGTACGGCATCCGGTGCCGGGTCAGCTCACCCGCGTTGCCCAGCACGATGGCCCCGGCCAGCATCAGGAACGCACCCCACCAACCGGTCTCCAGGTCGATCACGTCCAGGCGGATCAGTTGCAGGGTCACACCGAGCAGCGCACCGGTCAGCGCGAGCAGTGCCACCGCCCGGTGCAGGCCGCGGGCCAGCGGGTGGGCCGCCCGCCAACCGTAGGTGCCGGCGACCGCCAGGCAGGGCAGCACCACCATCAGCGGCCAGCCCCGCCCCATCACGCCGAACATCAGCAGCGCACCCACGGTGAACACCAGGGTGCCGACGCAGGCGAGCAGGTAACCGCCGAAGGCCCGGCCACCACCCCGGGCCAGCAGCGGCCCGCCGCTGGCCGCCAGCAACGCGCCCGGAATCAGGATGAACACCGCCCACCAGTGGAACTGGCCGGTGCCCTGGGCGGCCGTGGCGACCGTGGCGCAGGCCAGCCCGGCGACCGCCAGACTGGTCAGCCACGGCCGGCTACTCCGGGAGTACGGCTCAGCCAACGACGTTCGTTCCGCTTCGACGCTCACGCCCACCAGACTGGCCCGAGGCGGGGCAACGGGTCCATCCGGCCAGCCCTACCGCCGGAGGGTGGCTGGCCGGAACACCGCCGTGCACGGGTCTCAGCTCGTCTCGCCGGCCACGCTGAACGACCGCAGCCGGTCGATGGCCAGCACGGTGAAGCCGACGCTGACCAGCGCGGTCATCACCGAGGCCACCGGCACGGAGACGGTGGTCTCCAACAGCCCGGTGGGGGCGAGCCGGTCGGCGAGGGCGATCACGTACTGCTGGATGGAGAGCACCTTGGTGCCGCTGACGAAGTTGCCCAGCAGCCCCTCCCAGATCAACACGTAGACCAGGCCGAGCAGCACCGGCCGCCTGGTGACCAGGCTGAGCGCGAGGAACAACGCCGAGTACGCCAGCGCGCCGAGTGCCGCCGCGAACGCCAGTGCCAGACCGAGGCGTACCGAATCGGCGAGCACGCCCGCGACGTAGAGCGGCAGCGCGACGGTCACCGCGCTGACCCCGGCGGCCACCGCGAGCTTCGGCAGCACGATCTGCCAGCGCGGCAGCGGCTTGGTCAGGATGTGCACGACGGTGCCGTCGTCGATCTCGGCGCCCAACACACCCGTGCCGATGATCAACGCGACCACCGGCAGCACCACGGCCAGCCCGAGGCCGACGAGCACCGGCGGCCCCCACTCGCCCGGGTCGACGCCCAGGGACCGGCAGAGCACGGCCAGCCCGAGCAGCACCAACGGCAGCGGGAGCAGCAGCAGGAACCGACGCCGGCCGAACAACCCGCGTGCGGTGATCCAGGTAACTGTCGACATGTCAGGCCTCCACCAGGTAGGAGAAGACGCTCTCCAGAGACTCGTCGGACGGCACCAGCTGGCGCACCCGGATGCCTTGCTTGAGCGCGATCCGGGGCAGTGCCCGGGTGAAGGCGCCGTAGTCACCGGCCCGCACGGTCAGGCCCGTGGGGTCCAGCTCGACGCCACTGACCGACGGCTCGGCGATCAACGCGACGGCCAGTGCCCGGTCGTTCGTCGACCGCACCGCGAACACGTGCGGTCGGTTGGTCATCAGCCGGCGGATGGTCCGGAAGTCGCCGGAGGCCGCCAACCGCCCGGCCACCATCACCTGCACCGTCCCGGAGACCTGCTCGACCTCCTCCAGGATGTGCGAGCTGAACAGGATCGTCCGGCCCGCGTCGCCAAGCGTGTGCAACAGCTGCATCATGTGCAGCCGCTGGCGCGGGTCCATCCCGTTGAACGGCTCGTCGAGCAGCAGCACCTGCGGGTCGTGCACCATCGCGGCGGCCACCCGGGCCCGCTGCCGCATGCCCTTGGAGTACGTGCCGATCCGGCGGTCCTGCGCCGACTCCAGCTCCACCAGGTCGATGGCCCGCCGGGCGGCCGCCGCCGGGTCGGGCAGCCGGTGCAGCTTCGCGCTGGCCAACACGAACTCGTACGCGGTGAGGAAGCCCTGCACCGCCTCCCGTTCACTGACCAGCCCCAGCCGCCGGTAGACGTCGGGGTTTCGCCAGGTCGGCTGGTCATCGAGGGTGACGGTGCCGCGCGACGGGGACAGGAAACCGGCCATCATGTGCAGCAGGGTGGTCTTGCCGGCGCCGTTCGGGCCGAGCAGGCCCGTCACGCCCGGCCCCAGGGCCATGCTGATGTCGTTGACCGCGACCACGTTGCCGTACCACCGGGACACCCCGGTCAGGCTCAGCGTGCTCATCAGGAGGCGACCTTCCGGTAGCGGACCAGCAGGAGGGTGGTGGCACCGGCGACCAGCAGCACCGCGGCCAGGGCGTAGACCGGGCCGAACCCGCCGATCATCATCTCGCCCGGATCGCCCTCGACCAGCAGGTCACCCAACGACCAGATGCCCACTCCCTGCACCAGCGTGGAGGGCGAGGCGAGCCCGGCCAGTTCGTTGGCGGCGCGTGACGGCAGGATGCTCAGCACCCCGACGATCGGAGTGGTCATCAGGAAGACCGCCACCACCCCACCGGCGGCGAAGGCGCGCTTGCCGGTCAGGGAGGCGACCAGCAGCCCGACCGAGGCGAAGACCACCGCCCACAGCCCGGCGTAGAGCAGCCCGGGCAGCAGGTCGAGCAGCTCGTTCCACACGCCGCGCATGCCCTGCTTGGTGGTGAAGGCGGCACCCAGGAACATCAGCACCTGCGGCCCACCGAGCAGCAGCCAGAGCGCCGTGACAAGCGCCAGCAGCTTGGCCAGTGCGTAGTCGGCGCGCGGCAGCGGCCGGGAGAAGTACAACGGCAGCACACCGCTGCGCAGATCGCGGGAGACCAACTCCGGAGCGACGACCGCGACGAAGAAGATGACGAGCCAGCTCATCGCGTCGGCGAACTGGGCGTACGTGGCGACCGGCTCGCCGATCTGGCTGCGTACCGCGGCCAGGGCCACCGCGACCAGGGACACGATGCCCACCACCAGCCACGGGAAGATCTTGGCCTTGGCGCTGCGTCCGAAGCCGAACGCGGTGCGCAGCCCGTGCCCGTAGAGGGCGCCGAAGACCTGGCGGCGGCCCAGCCTCGGGCCCTGGTAGCGCTGGTAGCCGATGTCGTGGATGACGCCTGTCGGCGTCTGGCGCACGGCGGCTGCGGTCGGCTCAGGCATGGGAGAGCTCCCTCGTGGCGAAGAGTTCGGCCACCCGGTGCCGGCGCTGGTCCAGTCGGTGCAGTGGCAGGTCCAGTTCGGCGACCGCGCCGAGGATCAGGTCGTAGGTGCCGTCGTCGGCGAGCGGCACGAGGAGCAGTCGCCCGTCCCGTGCCACCGGCAGTTTCAGCTCGGCGAGCCGGGCGGCGAGCTCGTCGGTGCCCTCACTGACCTCCACGGCGAGCACGTCGGTGGCCGACGTCATCGCGGAGATGTGGTCGGCGCGCAGCAGTTTGCCGCCGTCGATGGCGATAAGCGTGTCGCAGATCCGCTCCACCTCGCCGAGCAGGTGCGAGCAGACCAGCACGGAGATGCCGAACTCGGTGCCGATCCGGTGCACCAGCGCCAGCATGGCGTCCCGGCCGGCCGGGTCCAGGCCGTTGGTCGGCTCGTCGAGCAGCAGCAGGTCGGGGTCGTGCACCAGCGCCTGGGCCAGCTTGACGCGCTGCTTCATGCCTGTGGAGTAGCCGCCCACCGGGCGGTAACGCTCCTCGTAGAGCCCGACGTGCCGCAGGGCCTCCGAGGCTCGCTCGCGGGCGGCGGTGCGGGGCAGGCCGCTCATCCGGCCGAGGTGGGTGACCAGCTCGGCGGCGGACAGGTCGGGTGGGAGGCAGTCGTGCTCGGGCATGTAGCCGACGCGGGCACGGACCGCCGCCGGGTCGGCGGACGGGTCGATGCCGAGCACCGAGACCTGACCGCTGGTCGGGGGGATCAAGCCGAGCAGGATCTTGATCAACGTGGATTTGCCGGCGCCGTTCGCGCCCACCAGGCCGATGATCCCGGGCTCGACGGCGACGGTGAGGTCGGCGAGCGCGGTGACCCGACCTCCGTACGTCTTGGTGAGCGACTGGGTCGCGATCAGTGTCACGCTGCCAGCGTAGGGAGTCGACACCCGTCGCGGACAGCGGCTCGCCCCCCGCGCTCCCCTGATCCTTGGCGCGACGGACCCCTAAGGTCTGCCTGCGGGTCGAGGTGAGGACGTCTCCCTGGCGCGACCCCGCCTGCGGAAACGGCCCTTGTGGATGACACCATTCACCTCCCGGCCGGCTGGTTCTCGCGCCCACGTCACCTGGGTGTCGCGCCCCGGTGCGCCGAGGCGGTCCGCCGCGCCGACGACGGTTGATCCGGGGGCGAACCGGTGTGGCCGACGGCGGGCCCGGCGATCCGGGGGCGCCGCCCGTGGGAGTCGTGGAGTGGCGGCCTCGACCGATCGACGGTCGGCTGCGAAACTGTGTGCCGGTCAGCGAGTGGGGGGCGTGGATGAGCAACGGTTGGGTGCTGCCCGACGAGGTGCTGCGGGACGCACCGGCGTACACGCCGCGTCCCGGTGAGCTGGCTGATCTGGAGCTGCTGCTGACCGGCGCGTACGCCCCACTGAGCGGTTTCATGACCCGCGCCGACCTGGTGTCGGTCAGCCGGCGGGGTCAACTGGCCGACGGCACCCCGTGGCAGGTCGCGGTGACCCTCCAGGTGCCGGCCGCGCTGGCCCAGGGCTTCGATCCGCGTGACCCGGCCCGCCGGGCGCTGGTGCTGACCGACGGCGAGGGCGCACCGGTGGCGGCACTGGACGTGGCAGACGTCTGGCCGGTACGCGAGGGCGTGGCCGGGGTGGGCGGCCAGGTCCGGCGGCTCGGCGACGGTGGGCACGGCCCGTTCCAGCGTCTGCGCCGCAGCCCGGAGGAGGTCCGCGCGCTGCTGCCACCGGGCCGGGTGCTCGGAGTCATCGCCGACCGACCGCTGCACCGTCCACAGCTCGCGCAGATCGCCCACGCCGCCCGCACCCTGGCCGCGCACCTGCTCGTGATGATCCCGGTCGGTGAGGGGGGCGTCGGTGGGCTTCCGCCGGAGGCACTGGTGCGCACCATCTTCGCCGCCCGGGACCGGATGCCGCCGGCCACCGTGATCGCGGTGCCGCTGTCGCACCGACGGGAGGAGATCAGCGACGCGTTGCTGCGCGCCCGGGTGTCCGCCGCGTACGGGGTCACCCACCTGCTCTCCACCGGCGACATGCTCTCCGGTGCCGGGCTGCGGGTGCTGGTGCCGCGCGAACTCGCGTACGACAACCGGGACGGGCAGTGGCGCTGGCGGGAGGACATCCCACCGCGCAACCGTCGGCTCGCGCTGACCCAGCAGGAGATCGACGACCTGCTCGACCGGGGTTTTCCCCTGCCGGAGTGGCACACCCCGCCGGCCGTGGCGAGGGAGCTGGCCCGGGCCCGGCCACCGCGTCGGCACCGCGGGCTGGTGGTCTTCCTCACCGGCCTCTCCGGCTCCGGCAAGTCGACGATCGCCCGTGGGCTGGCGGACGCGTTGCGGGAGAGCGGCGACCGCACGGTGACCCTGCTCGACGGTGACGTGGTGCGCCGGGAGCTCACCGCGGGGCTGGGCTTCAGCAAGGCCGACCGGGACACCAACGTCCGGCGGATCGGGTGGGTGGCCGCCGAGATCGCCAGGCATCGGGGAGTGAGCGTCTGCTGCCCGATCGCCCCGTACGCGGCGTCCCGCGCCACCGCCCGCGAGATGGCCCTGGCCGCCGGGGCGGGCTTCGTGCTGGTGCACGTCGCCACCCCGCTGGAGGTGTGTGAGCGCCGGGACCGCAAGGGCCTGTACGCGCGGGCGCGAGCCGGCCTGCTCACCGGGATGACCGGCATCGACGACCCGTACGAGGAGCCGACCGACGCCGACCTGGTGGTGGACACCACCGATCTCAGCGTCGCGGACGCGGTGCAGGCCGTGCTGCACCAGCTGACCGAGACCGGTTGGGTGGAGCTGAAGATCGCTGCTTCCTGAGTCGTTTCCGTAGCCCCCGTTCGGCCCCCGCTCACTACGCGCTAGTGTTCGTCTTTGTTGGAACACGTTTGACCGCGTAAGAGTCGGGGACCCCCGGGGGAGGCACGGCGAATGCTCGCTCAGCAGCGGCAGGCGGCCATCCTGGAGCGGGTCCGGTCGACCGGCGGGGTCCGGGTCACCGAGTTGGCCGGCGAGTTCGGTGTCTCCGACATGACCATCCGCCGTGATCTGGAGTCACTGCACGAGCGTGGCCTGCTGGCCAAGGTGCACGGCGGTGCCACGACGGCCAGGCCGAGTTCGACGGACGAGCCGGGCTTCCACGCCAAGTCGGTCCGGCAACTGGCGGAGAAGGCCGCCATCGCGGACCGGGCCGCCCAGCTGGTCCGGCCGGGCGCGGCGGTCGCGCTCTCCGCCGGCACCACCACCGCCGAGCTGGCCCGCAGGCTTGTGGACGTGCCAGACCTGACCGTGGTGACCAACTCGCTGCCGGTGGCCGAGATCCTGCACGCCGCAGGTCGACGGGACCAGACGGTGGTGCTCACCGGGGGCGTACGCACGCCGTCGGACGCGCTTGTCGGCCCGCTCGCGGTCGGGGCCGTCCGGTCGCTGCACCTGGATCTGCTCTTCCTGGGCGTCCACGGCATCACCGAACGGACCGGGTTCACCACCCCGAACCTGATGGAGGCCGAGACCGATCGGGCGCTCGTGGCCGCGGCGGACCGGTTGGTGGTGCTCGCCGACCACACCAAGTGGGGCACGGTGGGCATCTCCTCGATCGTCGAGCTGGCAGCAGCACACGTACTGGTCAGCGACGACCGGTTGCCTCCACCCGCACGACGGGTACTCGGCGAACACGTGGGCGAATTGATCATGGTAGGAGCGACAGGGGCGGGCCGCGCGACGCGCACGCCGACGAGTGAGGGGGCGGCGCAGTGAAACGCACCGCGATCGACCTGGCCGACGGCCGGGAGCTGATCTACTTCGACGAGCGCGACGACGCCGTCCGCGACCAGCCGGACCGCCGCGACCTGCCGCCGCCGCCCCCCGCGTCCCAGCTACGCTACGACCCGCTCACCGACGAGTGGGTGGCGGTGGCCGTGCACCGGCAGACCCGCACCTTCCTCCCACCGGCGAACGAGTGCCCCCTCGACCCGTCGGTGGGTGACCGGCTGACCGAGGTTCCCGCACCCGACTACGACGTGGTGGTCTTCGAGAACCGGTACCCGTCGCTCAGCGGCCGGGTGGCGGACGAGCCCGGCGAGATCACCCCGTTCACCCCTGTTCGACCTGGTGTCGGCCGTTGCGAGGTCGTCTGCTTCACCTCGGACCACAACGCCTCCTTCGCCAGCCTGCCGCCGCGCCGGGTGCGCACCGTCCTGGACGCGCTCGCCGACCGCACCGAGGTGCTCGGCGAGTTGCCCGGCGTGGAGCAGATCTTCTGCTTCGAGAACCGGGGCGTCGAGATCGGCGTCACGCTGCACCACCCGCACGGACAGATCTACGCGTACCCCTTCGTGACGCCGCGCACCCGCGCGCTGCTGGCCGCGGCGCGCCGCCACGCGGAACGGACCGGCGGGGGCAACCTGTTCGCCGACGTGCTGGCCGCCGAGCGCGCCACCGGCGACCGGGTGGTCACCGAGAACGAGCACTGGACGGCGTTCGTCCCGGCGGCCGCCCGCTGGCCGTTCGAGGTGCACGTCGCGCCGCACCGGCTGGTACCGGACATCCCGGCACTCAGCGACAGCGAGCGGGACGCCTTCGGGCCGCTCTACCTGGATCTGCTGCGCCGCTTCGACGGCCTGTTCGACATGCCGATGCCGTACATCTCGGCCTGGCACCAGGCGCCGGTGCGCATCGATCGCGAGTTGGCTTACCTGCACCTACAGCTCTTCAGCATCCGGCGGGCCCCGGACAAGCTGAAGTACCTGGCGGGCTCCGAGTCCGGAATGGGTGTCTTCATCAACGACATCGCCCCCGAGCGCGCCGCCGAGCTGCTGCGCGCCGTCTGAGCCGCGCTGTTTTCCGGCCCTGCGGGTGAGCACTGTGAAGCCCCGCGCTGAGCGCTGCGAAACAGGGCGCGGGGGGCCCGGGACAGGGCCCCCCGCAGGGAAGGGACGGCTGGCTGTGCACGGCACAGCCGGGAAGGCTGGCTGATCGGCGCACGGGTGCCGCGGGTCGACCGTGGTCAACCTTCCTCGGACGCGACTGGCATCTCGTCCATCCTGGTCAACGAGGCGCGCCGACGGCGGTGACGCCGACCGGCGCGTCCGCCCCGGACACGCCGAAGCCCGCCGGCTGAGACGCCGGCGGGCTCCGATGACGCGGTACGCCTGGATCAGGCGGCGATCTTGCGGGCCAAGTTCTCGTCGAGCGCGTTCATGAACTCGTCGGTGGTCAGCCACGGGGCGTCCCGCGAGATGAGCAGCGCGAGGTCCTTGGTCATCTGGCCACCCTCGACGGTGTCGACGATGACCTGCTCCAGGGTGTTGGCGAACTCGGTGACCGCCGGGGTGCCGTCCAGCTTGCCCCGGTGCGCCAGGCCCCGGGTCCAGGCGTAGATCGACGCGATCGGGTTCGTCGAGGTCTTCTCGCCCTTCTGGTACTGCCGGTAGTGCCGGGTGACAGTGCCGTGCGCGGCCTCGGCCTCGACGGTGCGGCCGTCCGGGGAGAGCAGCACCGAGGTCATCAGACCCAGCGAGCCGAAGCCCTGCGCGACGGTGTCGGACTGCACGTCACCGTCGTAGTTCTTGCAGGCCCAGACGTAGCCGCCCTCCCACTTGAGCGCGGCGGCGACCATGTCGTCGATGAGCCGGTGCTCGTAGGTGATGCCGGCGGCGTCGAACTCGGCCTTGAACTCGGCCTCGAACACCTCGGCGAAGATGTCCTTGAACCGGCCGTCGTACGCCTTGAGGATGGTGTTCTTGGTGGACAGGTAGACCGGGTAGTTGCGGTCCAACCCGTACCGGAACGACGCCCGGGCGAAGTCCCGGATCGACTCGTCGTAGTTGTACATGCCCATGGCGATGCCGCCGCCGGGGAAGTTGGCGACCTCCATCTCCATCGGCGCGCCGCCGTCGGCCGGGGTGTAGGTGATGGTCACCGTGCCCGGGCCGGGGACGACGAAGTCGGTGGCCTTGTACTGGTCACCGTGGGCGTGCCGGCCGATGATGATCGGCTTGGTCCAGCCGGGGACCAGCCGCGGCACGTTGGACATGATGATCGGCTCGCGGAAGACGACGCCGCCGAGGATGTTGCGGATGGTGCCGTTGGGCGACCGCCACATCTTCTTCAGGCCGAACTCCTCCACCCGGGCCTCGTCCGGGGTGATGGTCGCGCACTTGACGCCGACGCCGTGCTCCTTGATGGCGTTGGCGGCGTCAATGGTGACCTGGTCGTCGGTCTCGTCGCGGTGCTGGATCGACAGGTCGTAGTAGTGCAGGTCGACGTCGAGGTAGGGCAGGATCAGCTGCTCCCGGATCTGCTTCCAGATGATCCGGGTCATCTCGTCGCCGTCGAGCTCCACGACCGGGTTGTTTACCTTGATCTTCGCCATCGGCCGGCGCTCCTCTCGGGGGACACGTGCTCAAGCAGTACGAGCGTACTGCAATTAGGCCGGCGGCCCCCAGCCGGCCTCGACCGACCGGCGGAAACCGGGCTGCGCGGAACAGGAATGCCCTGGAATCATCGTCCGATGCCACTGAGCCGCACCCTCGGGTCTATCACGGTCACCGCGCTCACCGACGGCGAGGGGGCCTTCTTCCAGCCCCGTGCGGAGGCGTTCCCGCAGGCCACGGCGGCACACTGGGCGGAGGCCGACCGCCGTGACCCCGACTCGGTGACCACCGACGGGCAGTGGTGGCTGCCGTTTCGCAGCTTCGCGATCCGCGCCGACGCCGGCCCGGTCACCCTTGTCGACGCCGGCATCGGCCCGGCCGACTCGCCGGCCGCGAGCTGGGCGCCCGTGCCGGGTCGACTGCCTGCCGAGCTGGCCGCCGCCGGCATCGACCCCGCCGACGTCGACACCGTCGTGCTCACCCACCTGCACACCGACCACGTCGGCTGGGCGGTCACCGGCACACCCGCGCGACCGTACTTCCCGAACGCGAGCTACCTGCTGCACCGCGCCGACCTCGACGCGGCGCAGTCGCTCAACCCCGGGCTGCCGGCCAGCCTGATCGCGCCCTTGCGCGCCGCCGGCCAGCTCCGGGTGGTCGACGGCGAGACCACCCTGACCCCGGCGGTACGCCTGCTGCCCACCCCCACCCCCACCCCCCACCTCCCGAATCGGTTGATCATGAGGTTGACGGGGTTTTCGATCTCCATCACTGCCGCCAACCTCATGATCAACCGCGGATAGGCATGATCAACCGCGGATGGGCAGGGGGACGGGGAAGGGCCCGCCGGGTTTGCCGGCGGGCCCTTCGGGTGGTTCTGGTTCGGGGAACTACATGCTGGAGATGTCGCCCTGCTTGGCGCGGACGGCTTCGGCGGCCTCCAGGAGGCTGGCGCGCTCGTCGGCGTCCAGGTCGGTCTCGACGACCCGCTTGACGCCCTCGGCGCCGATCTCGGCCTCGACGCCGAGGTAGACACCGGAGATGCCGTACTCGCCGTCGACCCAGGCGCAGACCGGCATGACCTCGCCGGAGTCCTCGGCGACGGCCTTCGCCATCCGGGCCGCGGCGGCGGACGGGGCGTAGTACGCCGAACCGGTCTTGAGCAACGCGACCACCTCGGCGCCACCGTTGCGGGTCTTGACGACCAGCTCCTCGATCTGCTCGGCCGGCATCGCGTCGCGCAGCGGCTTGCCGTTGACGGTGCTCTTCGAGGGCACCGGAACCATGGTGTCGCCGTGCGAGCCGAGGGTCAGCGTGCGTACCGACGCCACCGGCACGTTCAGCGCCTCGGCGACGAAGTTGCTGAACCGGGCGGTGTCCAGCATGCCGGCCTGGCCGAGGACCCGGTTCTTCGGGAACTGGGTGGCGAGCTGCGCCAGGGCGGTCATCTCGTCCAGCGGGTTGGAGACCACGATGACGACGGCGCTCGGCGCGTACTTGGCGACGTTCTCGGCGACCTGCCGGACGATCTTGGCGTTGGTCTCCAGCAGGTCCATCCGGCTCATGCCGGGCTTGCGCGGCAGACCAGCGGTGATCACGACGACGTCGGAGCCCTCGATGGCCTCGTAGCCCTCACCGTTGACACCGGTGGTCACACCGACCACCTTGGTCTCGAAGCCCTCGATGGCCCGCGACTGGTTGAGGTCGAGTGCGAGACCCGCGGGCTTGCCCTCCACGATGTCGGTGATCACTACGGTGTCGAAGACGTCGTACTCGGCCAGGCGCTGTGCGGTGGTGGAGCCGTAGAAGCCAGCCCCGACGACAGTGACCTTCTTACCCATGGTCGTCCCACTCCCTGATACCAGTCGGTTTTCCGGACCGTATCAGTCATCCTGGCACCCATCGGGCCAGGGGCGGCGGCCATCGCCGGGATGGGGCGAACGTCACCGGAGTCACCGGCGCGCGAGTCAGCCGCGCTCGGCGCGCTCCACGACGTTGCTGAGCAGCATGGCCCGGGTCATCGGGCCCACGCCGCCCGGCATGGGGACCAACGCGCCGGCCGTCTCGGCCACCTCCGGGTGCACGTCACCGGTGTAGCGACCCTTGCCGTCCGCGCCGATCACGCGGGTGATGCCGACGTCGACCACGACCGCACCGGGGTTGATCATGTCGGCGGTGAGCAGGCCCGGTACGCCGGCCGCGACGATGACGATGTCGGCGGCCCGGGTGTGCGAGGCGAGGTCGAGGGTGCCGGTGTGGCAGAGGGTGACCGTGGCGTTCTCGCTGCGGCGGGTGAGCAGCAGGCCGAGGGGCCGACCGACGGTGTTGCCGCGCCCGACCACGGCCACGGTGGCACCGCGCAGGGCCACGTCGTGCCGGCGGAGCAGCTCGACGATGCCGCGCGGGGTGCAGGGCAGCGGACCGTCGTAGCCGAGCACGAGCCGGCCCAGGTTGACCGGGTGCAGGCCGTCCGCGTCCTTGTCCGGGTCGATCAACTCCAGCACCCGCTGGGTGTCCAGGTGAGCCGGCAGCGGCAGCTGGACGATGTAGCCGTGGCACGCCGGGTCGGCGTTCAGCTCGGCCAGCACGTCGTCGACCTGCTGCTGGGTGGCGTCGGCCGGCAGCTCGCGGCGGATCGAGGCGATGCCGACCTCGGCGCAGTCGCGGTGCTTGCCGTTGACGTACGCCTGGCTGCCCGGATCCGCCCCGACGAGGACCGTGCCCAGCCCGGGGGTGATGCCGCGTTCCGCGAGTGCCTTGACCCGTATCCGCAGCTCGTCCTTGATCTCCGCCGCGGTTGCCTTGCCGTCCAGAAGCGTCGCCGTCACGACCAGATCGTCTCACGGCCGTCGCCCACCGGTTCGAGGACCTCGGCCATCGCCCACCGGTTCGAGGACCTCGTTCGAGCGGCCCGCCACCGGCCGACCGCTGGCAACATCCTGTGACTTTCGGTGACGTGGCGCTAGTCACTCTGCGTGACATTTAGTGGATTCGGTCACCGTCGAACCAGACACGGCGACTGAGTGCGGCAGGGACGGGACGGCTGGCCGAGAGAGCGCCAGCGCGGCCCAGGCCGGCACGGCATGCGCTCGGGCCGACCAAATATGCACAGGCCGAAGGCGTTTAGGTCGGATTTTGCTAGCAGATCCGCCGACCTTCGGCAAGCCCGGAGGTGCCGGACCGTTACCCACCCGCAACCGCCTCGTTGCCGAAGAACGGTCGCCGACCTACCGTTGCCGCTTGTTGCGCAGCGTAACCCAGCGTCGGGCCTGACTGCGCAGCGTGAGGAGATGAGGAGGCACGATGCGAGTTCGTAGACTCGCCGCCTGGACCGCCCTCCCGCTCGCGGTGACGCTGGGCCTCGCGGCCTGCGGCAGCGGCGGAGACAGCGGATCCGGCGGCAGCGGCAGTTCGGCGGTCAGCATTCAGATCGCCGAGCCCAAGCACCTGGTTCCCACGAACACCACCGAGACGTCCGGGTCGCAGGTGCTCGCCGGCCTGTTCAGCCCGCTCGTGGACTACGACGCCCAGAACAAGCCGTACGAGGTCGCCGCCCAGTCGATCACCTCGTCCGACAACAAGGTCTGGACGATCAAGCTCAAGGACGGCTTCACCTTCCACAACGGTGAGAAGGTCACGTCCGAGGACTACATCAACGCCTGGAACTACGGCGCGTACGCCCCCAACGGTCAGGACGCCAACGCCTTCTTCGACAAGATCGCTGGCTACGCGGACCTTCAGGGCAAGGCGCCGAAGGCCAAGGAGATGTCCGGCCTGAAGAAGGTCGACGACGCCACGTTCACCGTGACGCTGTCCGACCCGTACATCGACTTCAAGACCACGCTCGGCTACAACGCGTTCTTCCCACTGCCGAAGGCCGCGTTCTCGGCACCCGGTGTGCTCAAGGACGGTTACGAGCAGGCGCCGATCGGGCAGGGCCCCTTCAAGATGAAGGGCACCTGGCAGCACGACAGCAAGATCGACGTCGAGCGCTTCGACGCGTACCCGGGTGAGAAGCCCAAGGTCAAGGACGTTGAGTTCCGGATCTACCAGCAGCTCACCGCGGCCTACGCGGACGTCCAGGCGGACAACCTGGACGTGCTGCCGACGATCCCGACCGAGAGCCTGAGCACCGCGCCGAGCGACCTGGGCGACAGGTACCAGACCAGCCCGATGTCGTCGTTCCAGTTCCTCGCGTTCCCGACGTTCGACAAGGACTACAGCAACCCGGACGTGCGCAAGGCCATCTCGATGGCGATCGACCGTGACGAGATCACCAAGTCGGTCTTCAAGGGCTCGCAGACGTCGGCACGCTCCTTCGTCTCGCCGGTCCTGCCGGGCTACCGGGACGACACCACGGGCAAGGCGGGCGAGTTCAACCCGACCGAGGCCAAGAAGCTCTACCAGGCCGCCGGCGGCCCGTCGAAGATCGTCATCTCCTACAACGGCGACGGCGGGCACAAGGACTGGGTCGACGCGACGGTCAACCAGCTCAAGGCCAACCTGGGTGTGGACGCCGTCGGCTCGGCCGAGCCGAAGTTCGCCGACCTGCTCACCAAGGTCGAGAAGAAGCAGCCGGTGGGTGCGTTCCGGATGGGTTGGGTCATGGACTACCCGACCATGGAGGACTACCTCGGCCCGCTGTACAGCACCAACGGCTCGTCGAACTACTACGGCTACAGCAACAAGGAGTTCGACAAGCTGGTCAAGGAGGGTTCCGCCGCCAAGACGCAGGACGAGGCGATCGCCAAGTACCAGCAGGCGGAGGACATCCTGGCAAAGGACATGCCGGTGATCCCGCTCCGCTTCGGCGAGAACGTGTTCGGCCACTCGTCCAAGGTCAAGAACGTGCAGATGGACCTGTTCCAGCGGGTCAACCTCGTCAAGATCGAAGCGGCCAGCTGAGCTGACCATGGTGCGGGCCACCCGGGCGACGACGCCCGGGTGGCCCGACCGCACCACCGGGCCGGGTCGCGGTAGCGGACCCGGCGTCGGTGGTGCCGGCTTCCCCGGGCCGGACGGCACGTCTGGAGATATTTCGGGTACGACCAGAGATGCCGTCCTGCGACCCTTTCGCACATTTCCGGAGAGACTGCTAAGCATGTTCCGCTACATCTTGCGGCGCCTACTGCAGATGGTCCTGGCGTTCTTCGGGACCACCCTGATCGTCTACGCGCTGACATTCGCCGGGCAGGGCGACCCCATCCAGGCGCTCGCCGGTGAGCGGCCGGTGACGCCGGCCCAACGGGCCTACCTGACCGAGAGGTACCACCTGGACGCCACAGGCGTCGGTGGCTTCTTCTACCGCTACTTCGACTACGTGAAGAACCTGCTCCAGGGCAACCTGGGCGAGTCGCTCACCGGTCGGAACATCGGCGACATCCTCCAGCAGGCCTGGCCGGTCACCGTCCAACTCGCGCTCATCGCGCTCGCCGTGGCGATCATCTTCGGTGTCACCGCCGGTGTGCTCGCCGGCATCCGCCGGGCCAGCATCTTCGACAACTCCACGCTGGTGCTGACCCTGCTGGTGCTGGGCATCCCGACCATCGTGCTGGCGCCTCTGGCGCAGTACTTCCTCGGCGTGAAGTGGCAACTCTTCCCACCCACCGCCGGCTCCGACCCGACGTTCTACGCGCTCCTGCTGCCGGGCATCGTGCTCGGCTCACTGTCGCTGGCCACCGCCCTGCGGCTCACCCGGGCCTCGGTGGCGGAGAACCTGCGCGCCGACTACGTCCGGACCGCCCGCTCCAAGGGCCTGGTCAAGCGCCGCATCGTCGTCGTCCACGTGCTGCGCAACTCACTGATCCCGGTGGTCACCTTCCTCGGTGTGGAACTGGGCAACCTGATGAGCGGCGCGATCATCACCGAGGGCGTCTTCAACATCCCCGGCGTGGGCTTCAACCTCTTCCGCGGCATCCGCACCGAGGACGGCCCCCTGGTGGTGGGCATCGTCAGCGTGCTCGTCGTGGTCTACCTGGTCTCGAACCTGGTGGTGGACGTCCTGTACGCCGTACTCGACCCGAGGATCCGCTATGAGTGAGCGCAGCGAACGAATCGACAGCGCAGCGTGCCTGGGCTCTCATGCCGGCGCCGAGCGCAGCGAGGTGCAGGCATGAGTGAGCGCAGCGAACGAATCGACAGCGCAGCGTGCCTGGGCTCTCATGCCGGCGCCGAGCGCAGCGAGGTGCAGGTATGAGTGAGCGCAGCGAGGTGCTGGCATGAGTGACTTCGAGACGGTGGCGGCCAGCGAGAACCAGGCCGCGCGGCGCGGGCCCTCGGGCGAGCCGGGCACGCCCAACCAGGTCGGCGCCCCGAACAAGCCCCGCAGCCTGGCCGGAGACGCCTGGCGCGACCTGCGCCGCAACCCGATCTTCTGGATCTCGCTGGCACTTGTCGTCATCTTCACCCTGATGGCGCTGTTCCCCGGGGTGTTCACCGCCAACAACCCGAACGACTGTCTGCTCTCCCGACAGCACGCCGGGCCGTCCGGCGGGGCCATCTTCGGGTACGACTTCCAGGGCTGCGACACGTACTCCCGGGCGGTCTACGGCACCCGGGCCTCGCTGCTGGTCGGTGCGCTCGCCGCACTCGGCACCGGGATCATCGCGCTAGTGATCGGCATGCTGGCCGGTTACTTCGGCCGCTGGATCGACGCGGTGCTCTCCCGGGTGATCGACGTGGTGCTCGGCATCCCGCTGCTGCTGGCCGCGATCGTGCTGCTCAAGCGGGTGTCCAGCGACAGCCAGTGGGCGCGGATCGGCGCTGTCGTCTTCGTGCTGGCCCTGCTCGGCTGGACCACCGCCGCCCGCGTGGTCCGCTCGTCGGTGATCACCGCCAAGGAACAGGACTACGTCGCGGCGGCCCGGATGCTCGGCGCGGGCAACGGGCGGATCATGTGGCGGCACATCCTGCCGAACTCGCTGGCCCCCGTCATCGTCGTGCTGACCATCGCGCTCGGCTCGTTCATCGCGGCCGAGGCGACGCTGTCCTTCCTGGGCATCGGCCTGAAGGCACCGACCATCTCCTGGGGCCAGGACATCGACACCGGCCGCATCCACATGCGGGAGGCGGCCGCACCGCTGATCGTCCCGTCCGCATTCCTCGCGCTGACCGTGCTGGCGTTCATCATGCTCGGCGACGCGATCCGTGACGCCTTCGACCCGAAGCTGCGGTGACACACTCATGACCGTCCAACCCACACCCGCCTCCACCACGCCCGAGGGCGGCCACCTGCTGGAGTTGCGGGACCTGCACGTCGAGTTCCGCACCAACGAGGGCGTGGCCCGGGTGATCAACGGCGTGTCGTACCACCTGGACGCCGGCGAGACGCTTGCCGTGCTCGGCGAATCGGGCTCCGGCAAGTCGGTCACCGCCCAGGCGATCATGGGCATCCTGGACACCCCACCCGCGCTCGTCCGCTCCGGCCAGATCCTCTACCAGGGTCAGGACCTGCTCACCCGCTCCGAGGAGCAGCGCCGGCAGGTACGCGGCACGGAGATCGCGATGATCTTCCAGGACGCGCTGTCCGCCCTGAACCCGGTCTTTCCGGTCGGCTGGCAGATCGGCGAGACGCTGCGCCAGCGCGCCGGCATGTCCCGGGCCGACGCCCGGCGGCGCGCCATCGAGCTGATGGATATGGTCAAGATCCCGGGAGCCGCCAAGCGGATCGGCGACTACCCGCACCAGTTCTCCGGTGGCATGCGGCAGCGCGTCATGATCGCCATGGCCCTGGCGCTGGACCCGAAGGTGCTGATCGCCGACGAGCCCACCACGGCGCTCGACGTGACAGTCCAGGCCCAGATCATGGACCTGCTGGCCGACCTGCGCCGGGAACGCGACATGGCGATGATCCTGATCACCCACGACCTGGGTGTGGTCGCCGGTGTCGCGGACCGGATCGCGGTCATGTACGCCGGCCGGATCGTCGAGCACGCCGACGTCCGCTCGCTCTACAAGGCGCCCGCCCACCCGTACACCAAGGGGTTGTTGGAGTCGATCCCGCGCCTGGACGTCCGCGGCGAGGAACTGTCGACGATCAAGGGGTTGCCGCCGAACCTGATGCGCATCCCGTCCGGCTGCCCGTTCCACCCACGGTGCCCGTACGTCCAGCAGGTCTGCGTGGACGTCGTACCCCACGACCTGGTCCTCGGCGACGGCCGGACCAGCGCTTGCCACTTCGCGCAGGAGGTCCGTGATGACAGCGTCG
Organism: Micromonospora sp. NPDC048935; assembly: GCF_043197875.1. NCBI lineage: Bacteria > Bacillati > Actinomycetota > Actinomycetes > Micromonosporales > Micromonosporaceae > Micromonospora > Micromonospora sp. NPDC048935. The sequence continues at coordinate 497,207 of NZ_JBICTZ010000003.1, forward strand.
CCCGCTAGTCCCGCCAAGGTCCGTGGCGAGACGATCCTCTCCGTCGACAACCTGGTGAAGCACTTCCCGATCACGCAGGGCGTCCTGTTCCAGCGGCAGATCGGCGCGGTCAAGGCCGTCGACGGGGTGAGCTTCGAGCTGCGTCGGGGCGAGACGCTGGGCGTCGTCGGCGAGTCCGGCTGCGGCAAGTCCACCCTCGCCCGGCTCCTGATGCGGCTGGAGACGCCCACCTCCGGCCGGGCCACCCTGGAGGGCAGGGACCTGTTCAAGGCCAGCGGCGGCGAGCTGCGGCGGGTACGCCGCAACATGCAGATGGTGATGCAGGACCCGTACACCTCGCTGAACCCGCGGATGACCGTCGGCGACATCATCGGCGAGCCGTTCGAGATCCACTCGGACGCCGCCCCGAAGGGCAGCAAGCAGAAGCGGGTCCAGGAGCTGCTGGACCTGGTCGGGCTCAACCCGGAGCACATCAACCGGTACCCGCACCAGTTCTCCGGCGGTCAGCGCCAGCGCATCGGCATCGCCCGCGCGCTCGCGCTGAAGCCCGACGTGATCGTCTGCGACGAGCCGGTGTCGGCGCTCGACGTCTCCATCCAGGCCCAGGTGATCAACCTGCTCAAGCAGCTCCAGGACGAGCTGGGGCTGTCGTACATCTTCATCGCCCACGACCTGTCCGTGGTGCGGCACATCGCGGACCGGGTAGCGGTGATGTACCTCGGCCGGATCGTCGAGATCGGCACCGAGGACGAGATCTACGAGCGGGCCACCCACCCGTACACCCAGGCTCTGCTCTCCGCGGTGCCGGTGCCGGACCCGGAGGCCCGCGACCAGCGCAACATGATCCGGCTGGTCGGCGACGTGCCGAGCCCGGCCGACCCGCCGAGCGGCTGCCACTTCCGGACCCGCTGCTGGAAGGCCCAGGACATCTGCGCCGTAGAGGACCCGAAAACGGTCCCGAGAGCAGCGGACCCCCACCCGTCCGCCTGCCACTTCGCCGAGCTGCGCCCCACCACCGCAGCCTGAACCCCACCGCGGTGATCATGGGGTTGACGGGCCGTTTCGTCCGGCTTCTCGCTCGTCAACCCCATGATCGACCCGTCGGGTCAGTGGAAGAAGTGGCGGGTTCCGGTTAGGTACATCGTCACGTTTGCCTTCTTTGCCGCTTCGATGACCTCCTCGTCGCGGATCGAGCCGCCGGGTTGCACGATGGCGCGGACGCCGGCGTCGATGAGGATCTGCGGGCCGTCGGCGAACGGGAAGAACGCGTCAGACGCCGCGACCGAACCCCTCGCCCGGTCGGCACCGGCGCGGTCGACAGCCAACCGCGCCGAGTCGACCCGGTTGACCTGACCCATGCCGACGCCGACCGTCGCGCCGTCCTTGGCGAGCAGGATCGCGTTGCTCTTCACCGCGCGGACCGCGCGCCAGGCGAACGCGAGATCGCGCAGCAGCTCCTCGTCGGCAGCCTCGCCGGTCGCCAACTGCCAGTTGGCCGGGTCGTCGCCGGGGGCGTCCACGCGGTCGGCGACCTGGGCCAGCACGCCACCGGTCACCGGCCGCCACTCGACCGGCGCCGGGGTCCAGGCCGGCGCGCGCAGCAGCCGGATGTTCTTCTTGCCCTGCAACACCTCGACCGCGCCCTCGTCGAAGCCGGGAGCGACCACCACCTCGGTGAAGATGTCGGCGACCTGCCGGGCCAGCTCGACCGAGACCGGCCGATTGACCGCGATCACACCGCCGAACGCCGACACCGGGTCGCAGGCGTGCGCCAGGCGGTGCGCCTCGGCCACGTCCGCGCCCACCGCGATGCCGCAGGGGTTGGCGTGCTTGATGATCGCCACCGCCGGCTGGTCGGCGAAGTCGTTCGCCGCACGCCAGGCGGCGTCCGCGTCGACGTAGTTGTTGTACGACATCTCCTTGCCGTGCAACTGCTCGGCCTGGGCCAGACCCGCCGGGGCGTCCGGGTCGGTGTAGAGCGCGGCCGGCTGGTGCGGATTCTCGCCGTAGCGCAGCACCGTCGACTTGCGCAGTGCCGACCCGGCGAACGCCGGCCAGGAGTCGTCGGCCGGGGCCAGCTCCCGCGCGCACCACTGGGCCACCGCCACGTCGTACTCGGCGATGTCCGCGAACGCGCGGGCGGCCAGCGCGCGCCGCTGCGCCAGGGTGAAGCCACCCTCGCCGAGCGCGCCGAGCAGCGCCGGGTAACCGGTCGGGTCGGTGAGCACGGCGACCGAGGCGTGGTTCTTGGCGGCGGCCCGCACCATGGCCGGGCCACCGATGTCGATCTGCTCCACGCACTCCTCGACGCCGGCGCCGGACGCGACAGTCGCCTGGAACGGGTAGAGGTTGGAGACCAGCAGGTCGAACGCCGCCACCCCCAGCTCGTCGAGCTGCGCCACGTGCGTGTCCTTGCGCAGGTCGGCGAGGAGACCCGCGTGCACCTTCGGGTGCAGGGTCTTCACCCGGCCGTCGAGCACCTCGGGGAAACCGGTCACCGTCTCCACAGGCGTCACCGGCACACCGGCGGCGGCGATGGTGCCCGCCGTGCTGCCGGTGGAGACGATCTCCACGCCGGCCGCGTGCAGGGCCTGGGCCAGCTCGACCAGCCCGGTCTTGTCGTAGACGCTGACCAGCGCCCGCCTGATCGGGCGGCGCCCGTCCTGAGTGGGACTCACGGAACCGTGACCTTCCTTCCGGTAATGGTCCAGCCTTCGCGGACCAGGCGACCGACCTGCTCGACGAGCTGGCGCCGTTCGGCTTCCTTGATGCGCTCGGTGAGCGTGTCCACGTCGTCGTCGTCGAGCACCGGCACCGCGACCTGCGCCACGATCGGCCCGGTGTCCATACCGGCGTCGACGAAGAAGAGGGTGGCCCCGGTGAGCTTCACGCCGTAGGCGAGAGCGTCGCGGGGGCCGTGGATGCCGGGGAACGCCGGCAGCAGCGTGTTGTGCGTGTTCAGGTAGCGGTCGCCGAAGGCGGCGAGGAAGTGCGGGCCGACCAACTTGAGGAAACCGGCGGAGATGACCAGGTCGGGTTGGTGCTTCGCGACGTGCGCGGTGAGCGCCACGTCCCAGTCCTCCCGGGTGTCGTGGTCACGGACCCGCTCGACGAACGTCGGCACGCCGGCCGCGGCGGCCCGGTCCAGGCCCGCGATGCCGTCGCGGTCCGCGCCGACGGCGACGACCTGGGCGCCGTACGCGGGGTCGGCTGCGGCATCCAGCAACGACTGGAGGTTGGAGCCGGAGCCGGAGACGAGGACGACGATGCGGGCGACAGGCGCGGGCTCGGTCACCGGGCCACCCTATCGGGCAGGTCAGGATGCCCATCCGCTGGGCGGTGCGCCGATCTTCGCCGGTGCTGACGAGCATCGACCCGGTACGCTGCCGCTCGCTCGGGCCGAACGTCGTACGACCCACGCCCGGCACTGACCCGACGCGCGGAAATCGACCAGAAGGCCCTTTTCCCGCGCTTTGGGAGAGATGTCCTCCGGCTGCGGCACTGGGCTTTGGGAGGACTGACCGCGATCATGGATGGAAACAACAGCAGTAACTGACGGAACCAGTCCAAGGAGCTTTTCGAATGCAGCCCGGTAACCCCGGTCAGGACCCGTACGGCCAGCAGCCCAACCAGGACCCGACCGCCCCTCCGCCGCCAGCCGCCCCGTACGGCCAGCAGCCCACCTCCGGCCAGCCGTACGGCCAGCAGGATCCGTACGCGGCACCGCAGGCCCCGTACGGCCAGCAGCCCACCTCGGGCCAGCCGTACGGCCAGCAGCCGGCGTACCAGGACCCGTACGGCCAGCCGCCGCAGTACGGCACCGGCCCGACGTACCCGAACGCCGGGTATCCGCAGGCGCAGGGGCAGAACAACACCCTCGGCCTGGTGTCGATGATCCTCGGTATCGCGTCGATCCCGCTGCTGTGCTGCTTCTACCTGGGCATCCCGGTCGGCATCGCGGCAGTGGTCACCGGTTACCTCGCCAAGCAGAAGGTCGCCCAGGGCCTGGCCAACAACGCCGGGCAGGCGAAGGCCGGCCTGATCTGCGGTGCGGTCGGCGTCGTGCTCGGCATTCTGCTGATCATCCTGCTCGTGGTGGCACAGGTAAACCTGCCCACCCAGCCCTGACCGGGTGGTTGTCGACGGGGCGCTCCGGATTCGTCCGGGGCGCCCCGCGCTCGTTCGGCGCGGGGTGTCTCACGTTCGTTCAGCCCGCGAGGACACGCGCGGGGCGTCCCGCGGTCGCGTCCCGCGCGCGGGGGCACCTGCGGGGCGTTCAGCGCCCGCCTTCAGCGCGAGGGCAGGCGCGGGGGCAGCGCGGCCTGCGGTGCGGGGGCGCGGGTGAGCGCTCGGGTGGCCGCGGCACCGAGCAGCGCGCCGACCGCGATGACACCTGCCGCCACCGCCCCGACCTGCCAGCCCACCGGCCCGACCTGCGCCAGCCGACCGGCACCGAGCGGCCCGCCGGACACCGCGGCGGCCACGCCGAGCAGCACCCCGGCCACCGGCCCGGCCAGCGCCGCCGGCACCAGCACCTCGGCCCAGCGCTGCGGGGCCCGCTCCGCCCCGGCGAGCCGCGCCAGCCGGCGTGCGAGCAACCAGCCGGCGACCATCCCGGCCAGCACCGGCACCGCGAGCAGGAGGGCACCGAAGCCGTCCACCGGGCCGCGCGGCAGGCCGGCGAGCAGTGGCACGGCCGGCAACGCGCCGACCGACACCTCGCTGGTGCGGACCGCGGTGTCGGTGCCCACCGCGAAACCCGGCCCGAGCAGGTAACTGGCCGACCAGACCGCCGCGTTCGGCGCGTACGCGACACTGACCAGGGTGATCCCGGTCTGCCCGGCGACCCCGGTCCGGTACGCGCCGATCATGTCGGCCGCGTCGCCGCCGCCGGTGGCCACCGCCAGGCCGGCCGCGCCGGCACCCGCGCCGAGCAGCAGCAGCCCGGCCACCAGACCGCTGCGCACGCCGTCACGCACCGGGCTCGGCAGCCAGCCGACGACGATCTGGGTCACGGCGGTGATGCGGGCGGCGCCGACAAGCGCGGCGAGCGTGCCGACCACCGCGAACGTCGCTGCCGTCCGGAGCACCGACACATCCGGCCCGTCGGCGCCGATCAGCACCGCCGCGAGCGCGCCGAGCAGGGCGTACGCGATGCCGACCGCGCCCGCGGCGAGCAGCGCCCGACGCGGTGAGCGGGTGTCGCGGGCGCCGATCGCGCGGCTGACGTGCACGCCGGCCCGGGTCAGCCGCCAGAGCGCGAGCACGGTCAGCGCCAGCGGGGCGAGCCCGAGTGGACCGGACTCGGTGTGCAGCCCCACGCCGTGCCCGAGCAGCCAGCCGGCGAGCGCGGTGCGCAGGGTGCTGGTCAGGGTGCTGGAATCCGTGCCGAGGTGCACCAGGCCGAGAACGATGGCGACCGGCAGGTAGGAGGTGAGGGCGGCCCAAACGGCCGCCACCCCGGCGGCGACGGGCAACGGCGCCCGCCCGCGTGGCGACCCCGCCGCGCGGGGCGCGGGCACCCGTCGGGCCGGTGCGGCGCGATCGACCGGCCGGTCGTCGGCGTGCACACCGCCGGGACGGCTGGGACGGTCAGGGGTGACGGGGGACATCCGCTCTACTCTGGCACGTCGCGCGGGCCGTGGCAGTCCGATAACCCGCCCGAAGGGCGGCGAGTTCACCGAACCCGGGCCCCGGCCGCCCCGTCCGGTCTAGCCTCGGCCGAAGGGGGCGCGAGTCGCCGCCGCCCGGGTCGGGTCCACCTGTCGCGGTCCGGCCGGCCCGCCGCCGACGAACGTCCGGAGGACGCTGTGACGACGCCATACCCGCCACCACCGCCACCACCGGCCCGGGGACGGGACCGGACGACGCTCTGGGGCGTGCTGGGCATCGTGCTGGGGCTGATCTGCTGCGGCATCCTGGGCATCATCTTCGGCTACCTGTCCATCCGCGACGCCCGGCGCAACGGGCAGTCACCGGTGCTGGGCTACCTCGCCATCGTGTTCGGCGTGATCAACATCATCGGCGGGGCGATCCTGCGTGCCACCGGCAACTACCCGTTCTGGAACAACGACTGACCAACCCACCACGCGTACGCCGAAGGGGGCCGACCGGCTGCGGTCGACCCCCTTCGGTGTTGCCTGGCCGGCTCAACTGCCGGACATGATCTCCCGCATCAGCTTCGCGGTCTCGGTCGGCGTCTTGCCGACCTTGACGCCGACCGCCTCCAGCGCCGCCTGCTTCGCATCGGCGGTGCCGGCCGAGCCGGAGATGATCGCCCCGGCGTGCCCCATGGTCTTGCCCGGAGGAGCGGTGAAGCCGGCGATGTAGCCGACCACCGGCTTGGTGACGTTGGCCTTGATGAACTCGGCGGCCCGCTCCTCGGCGTCGCCACCGATCTCACCGATCATCACGATGGCGTCGGTCTCCGGGTCGGCCTCGAAGGCCGCCAGCGCGTCGATGTGGGTGGTCCCGATGATCGGGTCACCGCCGATGCCGACGCAGGTGGAGAAGCCGATGTCGCGCAGCTCGTACATCATCTGGTAGGTCAGCGTGCCGCTCTTGCTGACCAGGCCGATGCGGCCGGAGCCGGTGATGTCGGCCGGGATGATGCCGGCGTTGGACGCGCCGGGCGAGGCGATGCCGGGGCAGTTCGGCCCGATGATCCGGGTCTGCTCGCCCTTCGCCACGTTGTACGCCCAGAACGACGCGGTGTCGTGCACCGGCACGCCCTCGGTGATCACCACGGCCAGCGGGATCGAGGCGTCGATCGCCTCGACCACGGCGGCCTTGGTGAACTGCGGCGGCACGAAGATGACCGTGACGTCGGCCCCGGTCTCGGCCATCGCGTCCGCGACGGACGCGAAGACCGGCAGCTCGGTGCCGTCGAAGTCGACGGTCTGGCCCGCCTTGCGCGGGTTGACGCCACCCACCACGTTGGTGCCGGCGGCCAGCATCCGCCGGGTGTGCTTGGAACCCTCGGAACCGGTCATCCCCTGAACGATGACCTTCGAGTCCTTGGTCAGCCAGATAGCCATGATCAGACCCCCGCAGCTGCCAGCTCGGCGGCCCGCTCGGCCGCACCGTCCATGGTGTCCACCCGCTGCACGAGCGGGTTGTTCGCGCTGTCCAGGATCGCCCGGCCGGCCTCGGCGTTGTTGCCGTCGAGACGGACGACGAGCGGCTTGGTGACCTTCTCGCCGCGCTGCTCCAGCAGGGCGAGTGCCTGGATGATGCCGTTGGCGACCTCGTCGCAGGCGGTGATGCCGCCGAAGACGTTGACGAAGACGCTCTTCACCGCCGGGTCGGAGAGCACGATCTCCAGCCCGTTCGCCATCACCGCGGCGCTCGCGCCGCCGCCGATGTCGAGGAAGTTCGCCGGCTTGACGTTGCCGTGCCGCTCACCGGCGTACGCGACCACGTCGAGGGTCGACATGACCAGGCCGGCGCCGTTGCCGATGATGCCGACCTCACCGTCGAGCTTGACGTAGTTGAGGTCCTTGGCCTTGGCGGCCTGCTCCAGCGGGTCCACCGCGGCCTGGTCGACGAGCGCCTCGTGGTCCGGGTGCCGGAACGCGGCGTTCTCGTCCAGGCTGATCTTGGCGTCGAGCAGCAGCATCCGGCCGTCGCCGTTCTTGGCGAGCGGGTTGACCTCGACCAGGGTGGCGTCCTCGGCGACGAACGCCTGCCACAGGCCGACGGCGATCTCGACCACCTGGTCGGCGACCTCGGCCGGGAACCCGGCGGCGGTGACGATCTCGCGGGCCTTGGCCTCGTTCACGCCCTGCACGGCGTCGATCGGGGCCTTCACCACCTTGTCGGGGGTGTCGGCGGCGACCTGCTCGATGTCCATGCCGCCGGCAACGCTGGCGATGCAGAGGAAGGTGCGGTTCGCCCGGTCGAGCAGGTACGAGAAGTAGTACTCCTCGGCCACGTCCGCGGTCACCGTGATCATGACCTTGTGGACGGTGTGGCCCTTGATGTCCATGCCGAGGATGTCGGTGGCGCGGGCCACCGTCTCCTCGGCGCCCTCGGCCAGCTTGACGCCGCCGGCCTTACCGCGGCCGCCGACCTTCACCTGCGCCTTGACGACCACGCGACCGCCGAGGCGCTCGGCGATCGCACGGGCCTCTTCCGGGGTAGTGGCGACGCCGCCGGCCAACACGGGCAAGCCGTGCCGCTCGAACAGGTCCCGCCCCTGGTACTCGTACAGGTCCACGATTGCGCGTCCCGTCCCGTCTCCGCGGCGCGCCGTCGCGCCGCCACCAGCGTTCAGAAAACAGTTTGACGCCTGTCATCAGTTGAAACAGGCCATTGGCCGCAGCCTAGCGAGGTCGGCACCGCCGGCAACCGAGCGGGTGCGCGGTGTGCGGTAATGCACAACCGGACATCGGTCGGGGCCGGTTCTCGGCCACGACCGGGGCCGCATCCACCGTCCGAGCGATGTTGTCCGGCTTGCGTAACCCCGCCGTCGGGGCGTCGTTGAGTCAGATGTCGGCGCGCTGAGCAGCGCAAAGACGGGATACGGCCGATGCCCTGTCGGTCGAGGGGTGGCGGCGGGGCATCGTGCATAGAGGGGCCGGACGTGTGAGGGGTGCGTCCGGCCCCTCCCCCGTGCCCAGAACCCGGTCGTCGATCAGGGCCCGCCGTGGCGTGGCTCAGGAAACCGGCTGGGCGACGTTCTCGCGGACCCACTCGACGATCGCCTGAGTGGTGGCGCCCGGCGTGAAGATCTTGGCGACGCCCAGCTTCTCCAACTCGGGAATGTCGCCGTTCGGGATGATGCCGCCACCGAACACGACGATGTCGCGGGCGTCCCGCTCACCGAGCAGCTCCAGCACCCGCCGGAAGAGCGTCATGTGCGCACCGGAGAGGACGGACAGGCCGACCGCGTCGGCGTCCTCCTGGATGGCGGTCTCCACGATCTGCTCGGGGGTCTGGTGCAGGCCGGTGTAGACGACCTCCATCCCCGCGTCGCGCAGGGCACGCGCGACGACCTTCGCGCCCCGGTCGTGGCCGTCCAGGCCGGGCTTGGCGACGACGACCCGAATACGAGAGCTCATCAGCGCACACCTTTCACCGGCTACACGGCCTTCACCTGAACGAACGGTAACCTGACGGACCCGGCGCCGGAAAACCGGGCCGGAACCCGGCTCCGTGACCAGTCAACCGCGCGCCGCGACCACGGCGCAGCCCGAAGAGACCCGCCGAGGAGATTCCAGCACCGCCCGGCGGCGGTCCGGCGCTGCCCGACGTGGCGTTCGAGCACCGCCCGACGCGTCGCGGCACGGCCCGCAGTCAAGTCGGACGACTCCGCCGGACCGGTCACGCTCGGCGACGAACGGGCAGCAACGGGGGCACCGTTCGGCGTCACGATGCATGACAATCACGGACGCAAACGGACAGATCGACACGCCAATTTTCCGCTCTAGCTTGTGACTCGTCTGGTGGTTGGCTAACGTGTCCACGGTTGTCATCAGGTCCATGGACGGGTGACGACGCGGTCAGCGGACGTTCACTGGAGCTTCACGAACGCCCACCGGCCGCTTCGGAACCCCGACAACGGAGGGTGTGCGTGCGCCAGCGCCTGTCGTCTGAGCCCGATCGATATCGCGGTCGTCGCCGTGTGCCCACCCCACCGCGCAGCCGTTACGCCGCTGTCGTCACCACCGCCTTCGTCGGAGCCGGCATCGTCGCGCTCGGCGCGAGCGCCCTGCCGGACGCCAAGGACGTCAGCCCGACGGTGCTCGACGAGCTCAAGCAGGCGTCGGTCACCAGCCAGGACGCCGCGGCCCGTGCCGACAACGCCGACCGCGCCTCGCGGGACAGCCGCAACAAGGACAGCGCCGAGCCCGAGGTGTGGCTGCTGCCGCTGCAGGGCTACGACTTCAACTCCCCCTACGGGATGCGCTGGGGCAAGATGCACACCGGCGTGGACCTGGTCGCCGGCGAGGGCACGCCCTACGTCGCGATCCACGACGGACTGGTCACCAAGGCCGGCTGGTTCGGTGGGTACGGCAACGCCGTGATCGTGCAGCACGCCGACGGCAGCGAGGCCATCTACGGCCACTCCTCCGCGGTCAGCGTCAAGGAAGGCCAGCAGATCAAGGCCGGTGACCAACTCGGCCTCGTCGGCCAGACGGGTCACGCCTACGGCACCCACCTGCACCTTGAGATCCATGTCAAGGGCAAGCCGATCGACCCGGTGCCGTTCCTCCAGGACCGCGGAGTGGACATCAAGCTGCAAGTCGAGGCAATCTACAGCGAGGTAGCGGGCTCCTGACGCTGCGTACCGACCGTTGACCGCCCGGATCTGTCGATCCGGGCGGTTTTGCGTGGGCCGATGTCTTCCAGGTCACAGCGAAGACTGTGAGCGGCGACACCACCACGCATGATCACTTTTCCGGTCGTAGTGCCGCAGAGCGGGTCATATCCGGGCAGGTGAGCCGCCGTTCAGTGCCAGGCCACCCGGTCCCCATCCCGCCCCCGACCCGGCTCGACACCAGTATTTCGAGGTCAAGTGCCCCTCGACTGTGAAGGTCCGCCGTGCAGGAAGACAGCCCCGTCCAGAACGAGAACACCCCCGACACCGCCCAGACCGAGCAGCCGCGACGCTCCGTCCGGCGCAACCGCCTCATCGTGGTCGGTGCCGCCGCTCTGGTAGCCCTCGGCCTCGGTGGCGTCGTCGTCGCCACCACAGGTAGCGACCGCCCGGCACCCGCCGCCGTCTCCCTCGACGCGCAGGCCCGCAACGAGGCCGCCAGCCGGGCCGACCGCTCCACTCGCGAGTCGAGCACGCCGGTCACCCCCTCGGTCAGCGCCACGCCGAGCCCGGTCGCGACAAGCGCCAGCCCGGCACCCGCGAAGACGGCCACCGCGAAGGCCAAGCCGAAGCCGAAGAAGACCAGCAGGCCCACACCCGCCTGGGTCAACCCGATGCCGGGCGCCGCCGTCACCTCCTGCTACGGACAGCGCTGGGGAACCCTGCACGCCGGTATCGACCTGGCACTGCCCTCCGGCACGCCGATCCGCGCCGCGGCCGCCGGCACCGTGACCCAGGCCGGTGACGCCGCCGACGGGTACGGCAACTCCGTCTTCATCGACCACGGCAACGGCTACCTGACCCACTACGCCCACCAGAGCCGCATCGCTGTCACCGTCGGTCAGAAGGTCAAGGCCGGCCAGGTCATCGGGTACGAGGGTGCCACCGGCGATGCCACCGGCCCGCACCTGCACTTCGAGGTGCACCAGGGCATGTGGAACCAGATCGACCCGGCCCCGTTCATGCGGGCGCACGGCGTCGACCTGGGCTGCTGAGCCGGCGCGACAGCCGGACAGGGATGGTCTCCGTCGCACCGGAGGCCACCCCTGCCGTCATCCGGAGCCGGTCAGAGTTTGTCGACCGGGGCGTGCCGGAGCACCAGCCACATGGTCTGGTCGCCGAAGTCGATCTGCGCACGGGCCCCCGGGCCGTGCCCCTCCACGGCCAGCACCCGCCCCAACCCGTACCGCTGGTGGTTGACCCGGTCGCCCGCCGACACCTTCGGCCCCTGCGGCAGCTCACTGGCCGTGGTCAGCCGGCTGGCGTCCACGCCGAGCCGCTGGGCCAACTGCGCCGCCTTCGGCGTACCCCCGGTGAAGTTGCCACGCGCGCCGGGCGCGCGGTCCGCGCGGCCGCCGACGCCGCCGCCCCCGCCGGCCCACGAGGTGTACGACCCCTCGGTGCGCTCCCAGTGCACCAGCTCGGTCGGCAACTCCTCCAGGAACCGCGACGGCGGGTTGTAGGACGGTTGCCCCCAGGCCGAGCGGGTCACCGCCCGGGAGAGGTAGAGCCGCTGTCGGGCGCGGGTGATGCCGACGTACGCCAGCCGGCGCTCCTCCTCCAGCTCGCGGGTGTCGCCGAGCGAGCGCAGGTGCGGGAAGACGCCGTCCTCCAGCCCGGTCAGGAACACCACCGGGAACTCCAGGCCCTTGGCGGTGTGCAACGTCATCAGGGTGACCACGCCCTGGTGGTCGGGGTCGTCGGAGGGGATCTGGTCGGCGTCGGCGACAAGCGCCACCTGCTCCAGGAAGCCGGCGAGGGTGGCCCGCTCCCCCTCCTCGCCGAGCGCCTCGATCCGCTCGGTGTACTCCCGGGCGACGCTGACCAGCTCCTGGAGGTTGTCCACCCGGCCGGCGTCCTGCGGGTCCAGGCTCTCCTCCAGCTCGGTGAGGTAGCCCGAGCGGGTCAGCAGCGCCTCCAGCACCTCCTCCGGGGTGCCGGTCTCGGCCAACTCCCGGGCACCGTCGAGCAGCGCCACGAAGTCGCCGATGCCGTTGGCCGCCCGGCTGGAGATGCCCGGCGCCTCCCGGGCCCGGCGTAGCGCCGCGCCGAACGAGATCCGGTCGCGGCTGGAGAGCGCCTCGACACACGCCTCGGCCCGGTCGCCGATGCCCCGGCGGGGGGTGTTGAGGACCCGCCGCAGGCTCACCGTGTCGTCGTCGTTGACCACCGAGCGCAGGTACGCCAGGGCGTCGCGGACCTCCTTGCGCTCGTAGAAGCGCACCCCGCCGACCACCTTGTAGGGCAGGCCGACGCGGATGAACACCTCTTCGAAGACGCGGGACTGGGCGTTGGTGCGGTAGAAGACCGCGACGTCGCCGGGGCGGGTCTCGTCGGCGTCGACTAGCCTGTCGATCTCCCGGGCCACCCAGTCGGCCTCGGCGTGCTCGGTGTCGGCCACGTAGCCGACGATCTGCTCGCCGGCGCCGGCCTCGCTCCACAGCCGCTTGGGCTTGCGGGAGGTGTTGCGGTCGATCACCGCGTTGGCGGCGTTGAGGATGGTCTGGGTGGAGCGGTAGTTCTGCTCCAGCAGGATCGTCCGCGCGTCGGTGAAGTCCCGTTCGAACTCCAGGATGTTGCGGATCGTCGCACCCCGGAACGCGTAGATCGACTGGTCGGCGTCGCCGACCACGCACAGCTCGGCGGGCTCCAGCCCGTCGGTGCCGGACACCAACTCCTTGATCAGCACGTACTGGGCGTGGTTGGTGTCCTGGTATTCGTCCACCAGCACGTGCCGGAACCGCCGCCGGTAGCTCTCCGAGACGTGCGGGTGCGACTGGAGCAGGTGCACCGTGGTCATGATCAGGTCGTCGAAGTCCAGTGCGTGCGCCTCACGCAGCCGGCGTTGGTAGAGCGTGTACGCCTCGGCGAGGGCCCGCTCGTTGGGCCCGGTGGCCCGCGCCGCGAACTGCTCCGGGTCGACCAGCTCGTTCTTGAGGTTGGAGACCTGGGCGGCCAGCCCGCGCGCCGGGTAGCGCTTCGGGTCGAGATCGAGCTCGCGGGTGACGAGCTGCATCAGCCGGCGGGAGTCGTCCGCGTCGTAGATCGAGAAGGTCGACTTGAGGCCGGCGTGCTCGTGCTCGGCGCGCAGGATCCGGACGCACGCGGAGTGGAACGTCGACACCCACATCAGGCGGGCCCGGGGGCCCACCAGCGCGGCGACGCGCTCCTTCATCTCGCCGGCGGCCTTGTTGGTGAAGGTGATCGCGATGATCTCACCGGGATGGACGTCCCGTGCGGCGAGCAGGTAGGCGATCCGGTGCGTGAGCACCCGGGTCTTGCCGGACCCGGCGCCGGCAACGATCAGCAGCGGCGAGCCGGCGTGGCTGACCGCGTCGCGCTGTGGCCCGTTCAGCCCGGCGAGCAGCTGCTGCGGATCGAGGCGCGCGGGAGCCGGCCCGGGTCGGTGCGGGCGGGCCGGCGCGGACTCCGGCGCAGGCGGGGACGCGGGGATGTCGAAGAGAGGATGCATCGCCCGACAAGTCTATGCCGCCGGTCAGACACTGCCCCGCCCCGCTGCGCCGCGACGCGAGGAAGAGCCGCTGGATCCTTGCGCGCCAGGTGCGGACGTGGGCATACTCGTCAACGTGATCGCTGCGCGCTACGACTTTTACTATGGCACCGGGAGTCCGGCTGCCGTGGGTCGCGCCTGATCGATTCAGACCTGCAAAAGCCCCGGGCTCCTGGAGTCCGGGGCTTTTTCCGTCCCGGGTTCCGGGCACCGGGCACCACAGCGCGAGAGGTACCCGATGATGACAGACGTGATGGAGCAGAGCGGCGGCACGACCCGACCCGAGTCGGAACGGCCCGTGCCGAACGGGACCGAGCCGGCGGTGTCCGCGCCCCCGGCGGTCGACAGCGCCGGGCCGGCCGAGGCACGGACCGGCACCGAAGAACCAGCCGCCTCCGCGCGGATCGTGCAGATCAGGGAACGGATCGACGAGATCGACAATGCGATGATCGCGCTCTGGCAGGAGCGGGCCGCGTTGTCCCAGGAGGTCGGGGCGACCCGGATGGCCTCCGGCGGGACACGCCTGGTGCTCTCGCGCGAGCGGAAGATCCTGGAGCGGTTCCGGGTCGCCCTCGGCGCCGACGGCACCCAGTTGGCCCTGCTGCTGCTCCGTGCGGGCCGCGGGCCGCTCTGAGCCGCCCGGCCGCTGGCGAGCCCGAGCCGGCCGGGTCACACGGACAGACGAAACCGCCTGCCGTCGTCGTGGTGACGTCGGCAGGCGGTCTCGGGTGACTCAGGCCTCGTGGGTGGCGACGATCTCGCGCCGCTCCGCGAAGTGGCAGGCGCTCGGGTGGTCCGAGTCCCGTCGGATCTCCAGCAGCGGCACCTGCTCGGCGCAGATGTCCTGTGCCTTCCAGCAGCGGGTCCGGAACCGGCAGCCCGAGGGCGGGCTGATCGGCGACGGCACGTCACCCGTGAGCCGGATGATCGTCTTGTTGTTCCGCTGCGTCGGGTCCGGAACCGGCACCGCCGAGAGCAGAGCCTGGGTGTACGGGTGGGTCGGCCGCTCGTAGATCTCGTCCTCGGTGCCGATCTCGACGACCTTGCCGAGGTACATGACCGCGACCCGGTCCGAGAGGTGGCGGACCACCGACAGGTCGTGCGCGATGAAGACGTACGAGAGCCCGAACTCGCTCTGGAGCTTTTCCAGCAGGTTCATCACCTGGGCCTGGATGGAGACGTCCAGGGCCGACACCGGCTCGTCGCAGACGATGATCTCGGGCCGCAGGGCGAGCGCGCGGGCGATGCCGATGCGCTGCCGCTGACCGCCGGAGAACTGGTGCGGGTACCTGTTGATGTGCTCCGGGTTGAGCCCCACCAGGTCCAGCAACTCCCGGACCTTGGCCCGACGGCTGCCCCTCGGCGCCACCTCCGGGTGGATCTCGAACGGCTCACCGAGCAGGTCACCGACGGTCATCCGCGGGTTCAGCGAGGTGTACGGGTCCTGCATGACCAACTGGATCTGCCGACGCAGACGCCGCAGCGCCCCGCCGGACAGCTTCGAGGTGTCCTGGCCCTTGTACATCACGCTGCCGGAGGTCGGCTTCTCCAGGTTCATCAGAACCCGGGCGAGGGTCGACTTGCCGCAGCCGGACTCGCCGACCACGCCGAGCGTCTCACCGGCACGCAGACCGAACGAGACGCCGTCCACCGCCTTGACCTGACCAACGGTCTTCTTGAACACCACGCCCTGCGTGACGGGGTAGTGCTTGACCAGGTCACGGACCTCGAGGATGTTCTCAGACACGGTTCACCAGCTCCTCGGCGAAGTGGCAGGCGCTGGCCCGGGCGGGACCCACCTGCAGCAGCGGCGGGACCTTCTCCCGGCACACCGGCTGAGCCATGGGGCAGCGCGGGTTGAACGGGCAGCCCGGCGGGATGTTCATCAGGTTCGGCGGGAGGCCCTTGATCGTCCGGAGCTGCTGCCCCTTCTCGTCCAGGCGCGGGATCGAGTCGATCAGACCGATCGTGTACGGGTGCGCCGGCTTGGCGTACAGGTCGTACACGTCGGCTTCCTCGACGATCCGGCCCGCGTACATGACCGCGATCCGGTCCGCGACGTCGGCGACCACGCCGAGGTCGTGGGTGATCAGGATCATGCCCATCTGCCGCTCACGCTGGAGCTCGGCGAGCAGGTCCATGATCTGGGCCTGCACTGTCACGTCGAGCGCGGTGGTCGGCTCGTCCGCGATCAGCACCTCCGGGTCGAGTGCCAGCGACATCGCGATCATCGCGCGCTGCCGCATACCACCGGAGAACTGGTGTGGGTAGTTGTTGAACCGACCCTTGGCGTTCGGGATCTTGACCTGGTCGAGCATGTCGATCGCGCGCTTCTTGGCCTCGGCGCGCCCCATGCCCCGCCGGACCCGGAACTGCTCGGCGATCTGGAACCCGACGGTGAAGACGGGGTTCAGCGCGGAGAGCGCGTCCTGGAAGATCATCGCGATGCCCTCACCGCGGATGCGGCGACGCTCCTCGGCGGACATGGCGAGCATGTCCTTGCCGTGGAAGCGAACCTGACCGCCGGTGACGAAGCCGGGCGGCGTGTCGAGGATGCCCATGATGGTCTGCGCGGTGACGCTCTTGCCGGAGCCGGACTCGCCGAGCACGGCGAGGGTCTCCCCCGCGTCGACGTGGTAGGTGACCCCGTTGATGACCTTTGCGACGCCGTCCCGGGTGCGGAACTCCACCCGCAGGTCGTCGACCTCGAGCAGGCGACCGGCGGGGCGCCCGGACCCGCCGGGTCCCGGCGCGGACTGCTCGGACACGAGAATGTCGGACACTGGATCTCCCCTAGCGGAGTTTCGGATCGAGGGCCTCGCGGACCGCCTCACCGAGCATCACGAAGCTCAGCACTGCGGTGACGAGGAACGCGGCGGGGAAGAAGACCAGCCCTGGCGCGACCCGGAGGAAGTCCTTACCGTCGCTGATCATGATGCCCCAGGAGACCACCGGCGACTTCAGGCCGACGCCCAGGAAGGACAGCGTGGCCTCGGCGCCGATGAACGAGCCGACCATGATCGTGCCGTAGACCAGCAGCGGGGCCAGGCAGTTCGGCAGCAGGTGCTTGAGGATGATCCGGCCGGTGCCGGCACCCAGCGCGCGGGCCGCGACGATGTAGTCGGCCTCCTTGGTGGCGAGCACCGAGGAACGCATGAGTCGCATCACGACCGGCCAGCTCAGCACGATCAGGGAGATGGTCACCAGGCCCATGATCTTGACTTTGCTGTTGCCGGAGCCCGAGCCGTTGAACGTGGTCAGGATGACGATCGCGCCGAGCACGAACGGCAGGCCGAAGAACACGTCGGCGATCCGGCTCAGCAGCCCGTCCACCCAGCCACCACGGTAGCCGGAGATGATGCCCATGGTGCCACCCACCAGCAGGGTGCCGAGCACGGCGAGCACGGCAACCTGGATGGAGGCGCTGGCGCCGTAGATGACCCGCGCGTAGACGTCGCGGCCCTGCAGGTCGTACCCGAACCAGGCATCCCCGGACGCCTTGCCCAGGCTGCGCGACAGCGACCCGTTGACCGGATCGCCCGGCGCGAACAGGGCCGGGAAGAGCGCCATCAGCACGAAGACGACGATCAGCGTGGCCGAGATCCAGAACAGCGGCTTGCGCCGGAGGTCCCGCCAGGCGTCGCCGAGCAGACCCCGGGGCTTCTCGTTACTCTGCGGAGCGCCCGCGGTGGCGGGGGCGGCGGAGTCGGTCGGGTGCGCGCCAGGGGTACTGACGACCGATGCGGTGCTTGGGTCACTCATAACGGATCCTCGGGTCCAGGGCGGCGTAGAGCAGGTCAACCAGCAGGTTCATCACGAGATAGACCAGCACGAGGACGACCACGATCCCTACCACGGTAGCGCTCTCCTTGGTGACGATCGCGCGGTAGACCGCACGGCCGATACCGTTGATACCGAAGATCCCCTCGGTGACGATCGCGCCGCCCATCAGCGCACCGAGGTCGGTGCCGAGCAGGGTGACCACCGGGATGAGCGAGTTGCGCAGCAGGTGCACGCCCACCACCCGACGCATCGGCAGACCCTTGGCGATCGCGGTGCGCACATAGTCGGCGCGGCGGTTCTCCGCGATGCTGGTTCGTGCCACGCGGGCGATGTAGGCGACCGACGCACTGCCGAGCACGAAGCCCGGCACGATCAGCTCGGACCACCTCATCTCGGAGGAGACGGTCGGCTTGACGATGCCCCACTGCACGCCCAGCAGCCACTGGAGCACGAAGCCGACGACGAAGACCGGCAGCGCGATCAGGAAGAGCGTGGAGACCAGGACAAGGTTGTCCAGGAAGCCGTTGCGGCGCAGACCGGTCAACACGCCGGCGCCCAGGCCGATCACGGCCTCGATGGCGAGCGCCACCAGGGCCAGCTTCAGCGTGTTCGGGTACGCCGTGGCGATGATGTCGCCGATATCGCGTTGCGAGAACGTCTGACCGAAGTCACCCTGGAGCAGATTCTTCATGTAGTTGCCGTACTGCACGAAGACGTTCTGGTCGAGGTGGTACTTCTCGGTCATGAAGGCGATGTACTGGTCCGGGCAGCGGCGCTCACCGCACTTGCCGGCGAACGGATCGCCGGGGACGGCCCAGACGAGCCAGTAGATCAGGAACGTCGTACCGATGAAGACGGGCACGAGTTGGAGCAGCCGTCTCAACAGATAACGGCCCATGGGGTGGTCCTCCAGACAGGGGGCGCGTCGGACGGCCGACACGGTGGTGACAACGTGCGCATCGAGTGTTGTAACACCCAATCGCGGAACGGCCCCGGGTCGGGCTCACCGGATGTGGCGAGCCCGACCCGGGGTCAGACCGTTCGGATCAGAGCTCGACCGAGGTGATGTCGAGTTCGCCGACGTTGTTCAGCTCGAGCTTCTTGATCTTCTCCGAGTGGCCGGACTGCTGGCCGTAGAAGTAGATCGGGATGCTCGGGACGTCCTGGTCGACCTTCTCGACGGCCTTGGCGAACGCCTCGTGCGAAGCCTCCAGGCTCGGCGCGGCGCTGGCCTGCTTCGCCAGGGCGTCGACCTCCGGGTTGCTGTAGAGGCCGTCGTTCGAGGAGCCACCCGTGACGTACAGCGGGTTGATCCAGTTCTCGACGTCCGGGTAGTCCTGCTGCCAGGCAGCGCGGTACGGGCCCTTCATCGAGTGGGCGTTCACGTTCTGACGGAAGACCGCGAAGGTCGGCACGCCCTCGGCCCGGGCGTTGATGCCGAGGTTGGTCTTGATCTGCTGCGCAACGGCGTCCATCCAGTCCTTGTGGCTGGAGTCCGAGTTGTAGTAGAAGACCATCTCACCGGAGAAGCCGCCGGCTTCGGTGAGCAGCGTCTTGGCCGTGGCCACGTCGAACTTGCAGGCGGTGCAGTTGCCCGGCTTGGCGCCCGGGGTCAGCGGGTTCGCCCAGCTGTCGGCCGGCTTACGGGTGCCGAAGAAGATCTTGTCCGAGATCTCCTGCCGGTTGATCGACAGGGACACGGCGCGGCGCAGCTTCGCGTTCTGGAAGCGCTTGTCGTAGAGCGGGAACGCGATAAGCGCGGTCGTCGGCGTGACGGTGTTGCGGCCCCGCTCACCGAGGTCGGTCTTCCACTTGTCGCCGGCGAGCGCCGAGGTGGGGATGACCTCCATGAAGTCGAGGTTGTTGGCGAGCAGGTCGGCGTAGGCCGCCGTCTCGTCCTGGTACAGCTTGACGTCGACGTCCTTGACCTTCATCTTGTCGCGAAGGTTGTAGTCGTCGAAGCGGGTCAGCTTGACGAGGACGTTGTCATCCCACGACACGAACTTCACCGGGCCGTTGCCGATCGGCTTCTTGCCGAACTCGTCGGGCTTCATGGTGAAGAAGGCGTCCGGCAGCGGCATGAAGGCCGCGTAGCCGAGCTTGGTCGGGAAGACCGCGGTCGGCGCCGCCAGGGTGACCTCGAAGGTCTGCTCGTCGATGATCTTCAGGCCGGACATCTTCTCGGCGGTCGGGGCGGGGGCCTTCTTCGGGCCGTCCGCGCCATCCGGGTCCGACGTGTAGGTCTGGTCGAAGCCCTGGATGTCGGAGAAGAAGCTGCCGTTCTGCGCGCCGTTCGGCGAGTAGGCGGCCCAGTTCCAGGCGTCGACGAAGTTCTTCGACTTCACCTCGGTACCGTCGTGGAACTTGGTACCCTTCTTGATCTTGATCGTGAAGACCTTGGAGTCCGTGGTGTTGATGGACTCCGCAAGCGCGTTACGCGGGGCCCCACCGTCGTTCGGGTACTCGACCAGGCCGGTCCACAGCCAGTCGACGATCTTGCCGCCGCCGGTCTCCGTGGTGTTCGACGGGACCAGCGGGTTCTCCGGCTGGACACCGTGGATGACAATCGCGCCGTCGCCGCTGGCGGCATTCTCGCCGTCGCCACCGCTCGAGCAACCGCTCGCGACAAGCGCGGCAGCCGCGCTGAGCGCGATCGCGCTCGTCGCCCGCTTCGAGACTCTCATTCCGAGGGGCCTCCTCTTTCTAACCAGGTTCCGTCGTGGGTTTCACGCACGTTTGGGGGTGACACCGCCCGACCACCCCGGGGCGCGGGTCGCCGGGACCACAGGGAAGTTGGAGACACCCCTGATGTTCCGATCCGCCGGGCTCCCCCGCCAACGAGGCGTGACACGACGCGGAAGGCACGGCCACGAGCCGCCGCGAAGGGCGGGGACATGGTCATGGGCCGTACGGAGTGCCACACACCGATGGTGAGGTGCTGCCACTGTGACACCAACTGGCCTCTTCCGTGAAGGTGCCGTTATCAAGCCGTTAGTTGCCCGCCACGCTGCCGATACTTGAAAAATGATCATAAAACGGTCGACGCGGGCCGCACTGAGCAGGAAATACGTTGCGCCACCCGAAGAAGCGCACCTGGGCGGCGCGCGGGCCCCGGGCCCACCTCTGCCCGTTAGGACGTCCGTTCCGACCCGCATTTCGACCCATCCGGACAGGTCGACTACGGCTGCACGGACACGATCACCGGCTGGGTGGACGAGGGCGCGATGATCGCCTGTCTGATCCTCGCCGACCCGGACGGGGCGAGGTCACACCAGCCGGCGATCCGCCGCCCACCGGGAGAGCTCGTAGCGGTTGGACATCTGGAGCTTGCGCAGCACGTTCGACACGTGCGTCTCCACCGTCTTGATGGAGATGAACAGCTCCTTGGCGATCTCCTTGTACGCGTACCCCCGGGCCAGCAGCCGCAGCACCTCCCGCTCACGGTTGGTGAGCTGGTCCAGCTCCGGGTCGGCCACCGGGGCGTCCGGACGGGCCGCGAAGGCATCCAGCACGAACCCGGCAAGCCGTGGGCTGAACACCGCGTCCCCGTCG
The DNA here is from genome assembly GCF_043197875.1 of Micromonospora sp. NPDC048935. Lineage (NCBI taxonomy): Bacteria > Bacillati > Actinomycetota > Actinomycetes > Micromonosporales > Micromonosporaceae > Micromonospora > Micromonospora sp. NPDC048935. The sequence goes on from NZ_JBICTZ010000003.1 coordinate 518,374, forward strand.
GCGACACGGCGGATCGCCGCGGCCAATTCGTCCGGGGAGATGGTCTTGGTCACGTAGCCCCGGGCACCGGCACGGATCAACCCGATCACGTCCTCCGCCGCGTCGGAGACGCTCAGCGCCAGGAACTTGACCTGCGGGTGCGTACGCCGCATCGCCTCCAGCACCGCGCGCCCGCCGCCGTCGGGCATGTGCACGTCGAGCAGCACCACGTCCGGGCCGACAGCCGCGATCCGGGTGACCGCCTCGGCCACCGTGCTCGCCTCGCCCACCACCTCGACGTGGGCGCCCAGCTCCGCGCGCACCCCGGCCCGGAACATGGCGTGGTCGTCCACCAGGAACACCCGGAGCCGCTCGGGGCGGGCCTGGGCCGGGTCGACGTGCTCGGTCGGCTGCTCGGCCATGATCATCTGTTCCTCTCCGCTGCGGACGAGTCCCGGGAGATCGGCAGGATCAACCGGACCTCGGTCCCCTCCCCCGGGCCGGACCGGATCTCGGCCCGTCCGCCGTGCCGCTTCATCCGCCCGATGATCGAGCCGCGTACGCCGTGCCGGTGGTCCTCCACGGTATCCGGATCGAAGCCCTTCCCCCGATCCCGGACGAAGGCGCTTACCTGTTCGGGCTCCACCTCCGCGTACAGCGAGACAGTCTGCACCCCGGCGTGCCGGGCCGCGTTGACCAGCGCCTCCCGCGCGGCCGCGACCAGCGCACCGACCTTCTCGTCGGTCTCCCGGTCCCCCACCACGACCGCCTCCACGGTGATCGCGTAGGTGTCCTCGACCTCGGCGGCGGCCTGCTCCAGCGCGGCGGCGAAGCGCTCGTTCGGCGACGCCGTGGGCTTGTAGAGCCAGTTACGCAGGGAACGCTCCTGCCCCCTGGCCAGCCGCTGCACCATCTTGACGTCACTGGCGTTGCGCTGGATCAGCGCCAACGTGTGCAGCACCTGGTCGTGCACCATGGCGGCCAGCTCGGCCCGCTCCTGCTCGCGGATGCGCCCCTCGCGCTCCGAGCGGAGCTGACTGTACGTCCGCCACAGCACGGGCGCGGCGACCACGCCGACCCCCGCCAGCCCGACCAGCGCGAAGATCACGCCGTTGATCACCGCGTCGAAGTTCTGCGCCGGCGAGTAGACCGCCGCGACACCGATGATGCCGACCGCGACCAGCACCCCGCCGCCGATGAACCGGAGGACGAACGCGCGCCTGTCGCTCTCCTCGACCACCGCGCCGAGCCAGGGCACCGGCATCGCCTCGCCCCACTGTCGCCGCCGTTCGGGTGCGGACTGGTGCCAGATGACCCCGGCGCCGACCGCGATGATGGCCACGAGCCAACCGGCGGTGCCGGCCGCCCCGACCGAGTCGAAGACCATCACCTGGATCAACAGGACACCGAGCCCGATCCCCACGAACGGCAGGAGTTGGGCGACGTCGCGACGCGGCGGCACGGCGGTGTCGCCCGGCCGCAGCGGCACCACCGCCCAGAAGGCCGCGTAGAGCAGCAGGCCGAGCCCACTCAGGCCGAGCAGCACCATGAACGCGACGCGCACCCGCAGCACCGAGATGCCGAGATGGTCGGCGATACCGGCGGCGACGCCGGCGGCCATCCGGTGCTCGGGTGCGCGGTAGAGGCGCGGGGTTGGAGTCACGGTGCTGATCGGAGGCTCCCTGGTCACGGTGGCGGGTGTGGTTCGGGTCGGTGATCCGATCGTCACACGCTGCGGCGCCCACGACCACGGGGACGCCCCCGACATTCCGGCCGCCGGATCTCAGGGTGGGGTCAGGGTCGTGTCCTGAGGTCGCTCGGGCTCACCTGGCAGCAGGATCGAAGCATGACCCAGGAAGCTGCCCCGCCGCCCCGACCGGGGTCGGCACAGCCGGGCGGTTCAGCACCGCCCCCGCCCGCCGCGACGCCCACCGAATGGACCGAGCCCACCACGTTCGGTCCGCACACCGGCAGCACACCAGCCGATCCAGCCGGCGGCCACTACCCGGGCCCGGGGTTCGCGGCCGGCACCGGCTACGGTGCCGGCGGCACGCCACCCGGGCCGGGTGGTCCCGGTCCGTCCGCGCCGCCGCCGTTCACCGGCACCGGCTTCACCTCGCGGTACGGGTTGGTCCGGCCCCGCGAGGGGCGGTATCTGGCCGGTGTCTGCGCGGCGATCGGGCGGGCCACCAACACCGATCCGGTGCTCTGGCGGGTGCTGCTCGCGGTGCTCGGGTTCTTCGGTGGCATCGGCATCCTGGTGTACGTCGCCGCCTGGTTGATCATCCCGAACGAGGGCGACACGGCGTCCCCGATCGAGTCCATGCTCGGCCGCGGCCGGTCCAGCATGTCGCCGGTGACCGTCATCATCCTGGGCATCCTGGTCGCGGCCAGCTTCGGCTACATCGTCACCGACGCCTTCCGCGCGGTGCTGCTCGGCGCGGCCATCCTCGTCGCCGGCGCGCTGCTGCTCAACCGGGACAGCCGTAACCCACAGCCGGGCACCCCGGGAGGGCCGACACCGGCCGGCAACCCGCCCGGTCCGGTCCCGCCGGTGACCTGGCCCGCGCCGACGTACGGCATGCCGCCGTCAACCACGCCGGTGCCGGCCACACCGGTGGTCAGCGGCGCTCCGGCGTACGCCACCACGGCCATGGCGCCCACCGTCACCACCCCGGGGTACGACGTACCGCCGGCCGCCCCGGCCCAGCCGGTGTCCGGGCAACCGGCCGACACGACGGTCGCCGGAGCCGGCTGGCCGGTCACCAACACGCCCAGCGCCGGATGGCCGACGGCGCCGGTGACGGGCGCACCCGCCACCCCGCCCGGCTATCCGACCGCCGCCCCACCGTCCGGCTACCGTCCCCCGTTCGCGCCGCACGGCCCGTACGCTTCGCCGGCCCCGGCCGCGTCCCCCCCGCCCAAGCCACCGAAGCCACCGAAGCGGCCCAAGGAACGCTCTCCGCTCGGTGCGGTGACCTTCTCCCTGATCTTCCTGGCCCTCGGCGTGGTCGCCCTGCTCGACCTGCTCGACGTCTTCGCCATCAGCGCCGCGTCGTACTTCGCGGCCGCGCTGGCCACGATCGGGCTGGGCCTGCTGGTCGGCACCTGGTTCGGCCGGGCCCGTTGGCTCATCGCGCTCGGTCTGGTGACCGCGGCGGCGCTCGGCACGGCGACTGTCGCCGATTCCTACGACCGGATCCGCGGGGTCGACGGCGCGGTGACCTGGGCACCGACGGACTACCGCGATCTTGCCGACCGGTACGAGAACAGCTTCGGTGACGCCGTACTCGACCTGCGCGGGATCGACTTCGCGAAACGGGACAGCCAGGTGACGGTCGCCATCAACTTCGGCAAGGCGACAGTGGTTGTCCCACCGAACGTGGACGTCACCACGGTGGCCGACGTCAACGCCGGCGACGCCGTCGTCTTCGGCAATCACTCCGGCGGGCTGGACGGCCGCCAGCAGGAGTCCACCGACCTCGGCGCCGACGGTGCCGGCGGCGGAAAGCTGCGCCTGTACATCCACGTCAACGCTGGCAACCTGGAGGTGACCCGGTGAAGGCTCACCGCACGGATCTGGTGTCGTTCGCCTTCGGGCTCGTGTTCCTGGCACTGTCGGCCTGGTGGCTGCTCGCCCAGATACTCGGGTTCGCGCTGCCGGCGGTCGGTTGGTTCCTGGCCAGCGCTCTCATCCTGATCGGGGTCTTCGGGCTGGTCGGCGCACTGCGCTCGGGTCGGTCGGGCCCGCCGAAGCAGACCGCCGAGGCCGGCGTCACCGAGGCCACCGTGCCCGTCTCCGGCGCGTCCGCTCCGGTTTCCGGTGCCGGCACGCCGACCTCCGGGGCGCCGCTGCCGGTCTGGGAGGCGGAGCGCTCCACCTGGGACACTCCCCTGCCGGCAGCGACCCCACAGCCGGCGACCACCGAGGTACGAGCACCGGCGGCACCGACCACCGACGTGATCCACCCGGCCTGGCTGGCCCACCAACCGTCGGAGCCGCAGACCGTTCCGATTCCCGGCCGCTCCGACGAGCCGACCATCGGGATCGCCACCCGAACGACCCCGCCGGACGACGACGAGCCGACCCGGCCCGACCAGCCGACAGCCGGCGCGAGCGGCGACCAGTCGGGTGACGGGCGGGAGGGTCGACGCGGAGAGATCTGATCCTCGGGCACCCGCCGGCCTCGGCTCCTCCAGCACCACGGCGGTGCCGCCGGCACGGACGGGCGCATATGCTGGCCGGTGGAGATCTCGCCTCCGCCGGCCGGCCCGTCCCCGCCGTGGCGGGCCCGCCGCGATTCCCGTCTCTACCCCCGTCAGGAGCCCGCCCGACATGACCCAGTCCCCCGCCGTGCGTACGACCGGCCGGTCCGGTCCGGTCCGCATCGGCGAGCGAGCCGCCCGTACCCTCGTCACCGAACTGGCCCGGATCAACGACCCCAAGGCCGCCCTTCTGGTCGGGGTGGGCCCGGAGTCCGCGGTGCTGGCCGCGGCGATCGACGCGCTGCTCCCCGGTGACCGGCTCACCGTGGTGCCCGCCGAGCCGTTCGGCGCTGCCGCCCTCCGCGAGCACGTCAACGCCCAGGGCCGGTGGGTCGCCGACCGGGTGGGCGTCGTCGACTCCCTGGCCGAGGCCGAAGCCGCCGAGGTCGTCATCGCCGGCGAGGTCTTCGGCGGCACCGCCGAGGAGACCCGCGACGGCATCGAGGGCCTGACCAAATACCTGTCCGACGGTGCGGTGCTGAGCGTGGCGACCCCTGCCACGCCCGGCCGGACCAGCGGCGCCGCCGCGGAGCTGGCTCGGCAGGACGCCCTCTACGGCGTCGGCGCCGACCTGGTGCTGCGCAACTCACCACCGATCCGGGTCCACCGACTGCGCTTCACCCCGGCCAGCCCCGCCACGGCCGACAGGTTGGCCCCCGCGTACCGGCCGTCGAGTGTGCCGCTGACCCGCGGCATGCACATCGACTCCAACGGCGTGGCCGCCGCCGGCATCACGCTGGGCCTCGCCGCGCTGGCCCGGGTGGCGCGTCCGTCGTCCAAGCTCTGGCTGCTGCCGGCGCTGGCCGCCGGGCCGGTCGCCGCGTTCTTCCGGGACCCGGAACGCGACGTGCCGGAAGACCCGAACGCCGTGGTCGCCAGCGCGGACGGCAAGGTCCTGTCGGTGCAGCGACTGCACGACGAGCGTTTCGGCGACGGCGAGTGGCTGCGGGTCGCCGTCTTCCTGTCGGTGCTGGACGTGCACGTCAACCGTTCCCCGGTCGCGGGCAAGGTGGTGGACTACTTCGTCGCCGACGGCGGCTTCGTCAACGCGATGAAGCCGGACGCCGAACACAACGTCGCGGCGTACACGGTGCTGGACACCGCTCGCGGCACGGTGGTGGTCGCGCAGCGCACCGGGCTGATCGCCCGCCGGATCGTGCAGCGCGCGCCGATTGGCGCGCTGCTGGCCAAGGGTGAGCGTTTCGGGCTGATCCGTTTCGGCTCGCGGACCGACGTCTACCTCCCGGCCGACGCCGCGGACCCGCTGGTCGGGCCGGGCGACAAGGTGGTGGGCGGCTCCACGGTCATCGCCCGCTGGCGCTGACCCACACAAACGAGGAACGGGGCACCGCTGTCCGCGGCGCCCCGTTCTGTGTCCGAAAATCAGGCGGTACGACGCTGCCGCAGCCAGAGCACCGGCCCGCTGACCAGATAACCCACCACGATCAGCGCGAACGTGAGCCGGATGTCGATGAGCGCGCCGATCACCGGGGCCAGCCACAGCCACGGCGGCAGCTTCACCAGGCGGGCGAGCTTGGCGTACGGGAAGCTGGAAACCATCGCGAAGGCGAGCAGCGCGACCCCGGCGACCAGCACGGCACCGGGCACCGGCAGCCCGATGGCCACCGTCACGGCGAGCACCGCCGCCGCCATCGTGGTGGGCACGCCGCAGAAGAAACGGCCGTCCTTCGGCGAGACGTTGAAGCGGGCCAGTCGAATCGCGGCGCACGCCGCGACCAGGGCACACGCCACCGCCGCCGCGGCCGTGGAGACGGAGCCGGCGAGTGAGGCGTAGACCACCACCGGTGCGGCGAGGCCGAACGAGCACATGTCGGCGAGTGAGTCCATCTGGGCCCCGAACGGGCTGGCTACGCCCAGTCGGCGGGCCAGTGCGCCGTCCAGACCATCGAAGCCGACGCAGGCGATCAGGCAGAGCGCGGCGATGCGAATCTCGCCCTGCATGGCCAGGAAGATGGCCAGCATGCCCAACATCAGGCTGGCCAGCGTGCAGGCGTTGACCAGACCGAACTTCACCCGGCGGGCGATGGTGCGCTCGCCGGGAAGCAGCGGGATCGACCGCGACGAAGCCTCGTCGACGGGCGTCATGGGCGGCATCGCCGGGCTGACCGGCATGATCGCCTCGATCTCGGCGCGACCGACGCCCAGAGCCGGACGGCTCAGCCGGTCCAGGCCGTAGCGGCGACGCTGCCGGTCGGCGTACCGATGCTCGGTCGGGGCCATGTTGGTCGCGTGCAGGTCGCCGTCGCGGCGACCGACGCGGACCAACAGCACCTGGCGGGCGAATGTGCTGCTGCGGCGTAACGGGCCCGCCCAGCGACGCCCTGCGGGGCGCGGACTGTCAGTAGTACGACGCCGGCGCCATGGGGCTCTCGGCACGTTTCCTCCATCACCGGATCGGCTGGCCGCCGCGGGGCGGGTGTCCGGCTGTCTCGTGCCGGACCGTGCGTGGCCCGGCAGCCGTTTTGCGCGGAGTACACCATCGCATAGGGGGACATGGCTTGGCGATAGCTGCCGGCGGTGCTTACAACTGGTCTAAACCGCTCGAACCGCTCGCTTATTCCCATCCCGGGCTTCATCGCCCTTTTCCTCCATCATTCCCGCCTTTGACTGTACCGGAGGGTCACCAACTCGGCTCATCGAGCGGAGTGCTATCGGCCACCCTGTCCGATTGCCGAGGCAGCGATATCGCTCAACGGCAGGTCGAGAGCCTGCTCGCGGGTGAACCACCCCGCCCGAGCCGTCGACCCTCCGGCAGACTCGGTGACCACCGCATCAGTGGGTACGTCCACCAGCACCCGATAGATCACCCGTACGCCATGCCAGTCCAACGGACGACCCTCCGGGCCGAGCGCGGCAGGATTGTGCAGGTTGTCCACGCCGAGGATCTCCCCCACCCGACCCCGCTGACCACCCTCCTCGACCAACTCCCGGAGCAGACCGGTCGCCGGCTGCTCGCCATGGTCGGTCCCACCGCCGGGCAGGTGCCACAGGCCAGCCCCGGGATAACCGGCCGCGATCTCGGTCAGCAGGATCCGCCCAGCCGGGTCGGTGACCAGCCCGTACGCCCCGAAGCGCAACCTGCGGTCGGGATGCGCCGGCGGAAACGACTCACCCGACGGGCGCGTTCCGGGCGGCAGCGCGGCGACCGGCAGGCCGAGCACCCCGGCGGTGAACGGTGCCAACGGCACCCGCGCCGCCTCCTCCAGGGTGAGCCAGCGCACCTCGTCGACCACTCCACCCCCGGCCGCGTCGGACAGCAGGCCGTCGTGCGGTGCGCCGTCGCGTAGTGCGCCGTCGCGTAGTGCGCCGTCGCGCGGTGCGCCGTCGCGCGGTGCGCCGTCGCGCGGTGCGCCGTCGCGCGGTGCGCCGTCGCGCGGTGCGCCGTCGCGCGGTGCGCCGTCGCGTAGTGCGCTGCCGTGCGGTGCGCTGCCGCGCCGAACGCCGTCGCGTAGTGCGACGTCGTGCGCCGCAAGGTCGAACAGCAGCCGGTCGGTGTGCAGCGCGACGGTGTCCTCCGGGTAGGTGACCACGTCGGCGAGCACTGCCCGGAGCCGACCGACCGTCACGGTCAACCCGGCCTGCTCGGCGAGTTCACGGACCACGGCGTGCTCCGGGTGCTCGGCGTGCGCCACAGCACCGCCGGGCAGCCGCCAAATCCCCGGGAACTCACCCTCGCCCCCGTCCCGGACCACCAAGACCCGGTCCGAATCCCACAAAATGCCATAAACGCCAACTCGCCGCAGAAGGTCCATCCCCACCAACTCCGCTCCCCCGCCGACCGCCCCGGCCAACTCATCCGACCAACCCGACCGTCCACCCCACCCAGCCGCCCCGCCGACCCGCCCGGCCAGCCCGACCGCCCGGCCAGCCCGACCGCCCGGCCAGCCCGAGCGCCCGGCCAGCCCGAGCGCCGGAGCGCCGGAGCGCCGGAGCGCCGGAGCGACCGCCCGACCGCCCGACCGCCCGACCGCCCGACCGCCCGACGATCATGAGGTTATTGCCGTCCGTCTCGGCGTGTCCTGACAATAACCTCATGATCGACGCTGGGAGCCCGGAGATCCGCGCAAAGGGTGTCCGCTTTGGGCCGTTAGGTCCGGCCTGTGTTCCCCGGCCGCGCCGCAGGAGACTGATCCAGGGATGATCGACTCGGGTTCATGAATGTCGGGGGCATCCTGGCGCTGGGACCCCCCGACATCAGCAAAACCGAGTCGATCATCGGGCCCGTACCGCTCTTCGGGACTCCTCGGCGATCCCCATCCCAGGGAGGGCCGGATAGCCGTCGGACCACCCGGCACCGACGCCCGGCACCCGGACACCCCGACACCCGGCAGCACGCCGCCCGGCACCCGGACACCCCGGCACCCGGCACCACGCCGCCCGGCACCCGACACCCAACGCCGGACACCCGGCACCACACCGCCCGACACCACGCCACCCGGCCAGATGCGCTGCCGTCAGCGAGCACCCGCGCCGGAGACTTCCCACCAGCACCAGCACGCACCACCACCGGTCAAGCGCCTGTCCAGCACACCCCACGACCGGTCAAGCGCCCAGCCAGCACAGTCACCACCGACCACCAGCCGTGCGACCCGCTCCAACGGCGGAACGGGGCCGGGGGTCAGGTGAGCTGGGCGGCCTGGACCGCTTCGGCGGTTACCTCGGTGAGGTGGTGGGTGGGGAGAGCGCCGAGCTCCTCCCGGGCGAACCAGCGGGCTTCGCAGGTGGAGCCACCGACGTCGGCCACGGTCAGCGGGTTGGGCTGGTCGACCACGACCCGGTAGAAGGCACGCACCCCGTGCCAGTCGATCGGGTAACCCTCGGGGCCGAGCGACGCGGCGTCCCGGTGGCTGGCCACGCCGAGCAGCTCGACCAGTCGGCCGGTCTGCCCGGTCTCCTCGACCAGCTCGCGGATCAGCGCCGCGCCGGGCTGCTCGCCGTAGTCGGTGCCACCGCCGGGCAGGTGCCAGCAGCCGGCGCCCGGGTAGCCGTCGGAAACCCTGGTGAGCAGCACTCGGCCGGCCGGGTCGGTGCACACCGCGTACGCGGCGAAGCGCTGCGCCCGGTGCAGCCCGTCCGGGCCGGGCACCGCGTAGAAGGAGGGGAATTCGGGTGCCTCGTCGGGGACCACGTCGGCGGAGGACGCGGGCAGCCCGAGGGCACGTGCGGTGAACGAGCGCAGCGGCAGCTCGCGCGCCTCGTCGAGGGTGTACCAGCGGGCCAGGTCGGTGGGGCGCTCGCCAACCCGGTCGGCAAGCGTGCCGCCGCGGACCCCCACCCGGTAGATCAGCCGGTCGGTGTGGATGGTGATGCCGCGTTCCGGCAGCGCCCGCATGTCGGCGAGGACGTCGGCCAGGCCCGAGACGGCGACCGAGAGGCCGGTCTCGGCGGCGGTTTCGCGGACCACCGTGTGGTTGGGGTCCTCGCCGTGGTCGACCGCCCCGCCGGGCAGGGACCACGTGCCGGGGGTACCGGAGCGCTCCGAGGCGCGAACCAGCAGGACTCGGCCTGTCGAATCAGCACAGACTGCGTATGCCGCGATCCTGCGGAGCGGCTCCAGCAAGGTGGTCACGAAATCAAATTCTCCCCGGGCCGGGTTACCGGGACGGAAAAGAGTCGGATTCCTGACTGTCTGGCCCCGATCAGGGATTGGTCAGGGTAAGGATCCGGGCGGTCACCGAGGGCGGGGCGGGCATCGGCGCGGACCGTGGAGTCATGACATCGACCACCGCTCCCCACGCCCCGTACAAGCAACTCCGTCGACCCACCACCGACCGCATGGTCGCGGGGGTCGCGAGCGGCGTCGGCCGCTACTTCGCCGTCGACCCCACACTGGTCCGGGTGGCCTTCGCGGTCACCGGCCTGCTCACCGGCGGGCTCGCGCTGCTCGCGTACCCGATCATGTGGTTCCTGATGCCCGAGGAGCCCAGCAGCGCGCCGGCCTGGCCGCACGCGGCGGGCGTCGCGCCGCAGGCGGGTCCGCCGCCGGCCGCCGGGCCCGCGCCGGGCGGGCCGATGCCGGGGTACGCCCCGACGTCGTCGCCCTACCCGCCGACGACCCCGTTCAACGCGCCTCCGAGCCCGCCGCACGACAGCAGCCCACCGCCGGCGGCGTGAGCGGCGGTCACTCCCACTCGATGGTGCCCGGTGGCTTGCTTGTCACGTCCAGCACCACACGGTTGACCTCGGCCACCTCGTTGGTGATCCGGGTGGAGATCCGGGCCACCACCTCATAGGGCAGTCGTGACCAGTCGGCGGTCATGGCGTCCTCGCTGGAGACGGGGCGCAGCACGACGGGGTGCCCGTAGCTGCGCCCGTCTCCCTGCACACCGACGCTGCGCACGTCGGCGAGCAGCACCACCGGGAACTGCCAGACGCCCCGGTCCAGGCCGGCGGCGGTCAACTCCTCGCGGGCGATCAGGTCGGCCTCGCGCAGCAGGTCGAGGCGCTGCTGGTCGACCGCGCCGATGATCCGGATGGCCAGGCCGGGCCCCGGGAACGGGTGCCGCCAGATCATTGCCTCGGGCAGGCCCAACTCCAGGCCGAGCGCGCGGACCTCGTCCTTGAACAGGGTGCGCAGGGGCTCGACGAGCGCGAACTTGAGGTCTTCCGGCAGGCCGCCGACGTTGTGGTGGCTCTTGATGTTGGCGGTGCCGGTGCCGCCGCCGGACTCCACCACGTCGGGGTAGAGGGTGCCCTGGACCAGGAACTCCACGTCGCCGTGCGAGGCGATCTCGCGGGCCGCGGCCTCGAAGACCCGGATGAACTCCCGCCCAATGATCTTGCGCTTCTGCTCCGGGTCGGTCACCCCGGCCAGCGCGCCGAGGAACCGGTCGGCCGCGTCGACCACCTTCAGCTTGATGCCGGTGGCGGCGACGTAGTCCTTCTCCACCTGCTCGGCCTCGCCCGCGCGCAGCAGGCCGTGGTCGACGAAGACGCAGGTGAGCTGATCGCCGACGGCCTTGTGCACCAGCGCGGCGGCGACCGCCGAGTCCACCCCGCCGGACAGACCGCAGATGACCTCCTTGTCGCCGACCTGCGCGCGGATCCGGGCGACCTGCTCGTCGATGATGTTCTCGGGCGTCCAGGTCGGCTCGATGCCGGCGATGTCGTACAGGAAGCGGGTCAGCATCTCCTGGCCGTGCGAGGTGTGGCCGACCTCCGGGTGGAACTGCACACCGGCCCGACGCCCGGCCAGGTCCTCGAAGGCGGCCACCGGAGCGCCCGCCGACTCGGCGGTCACCGTGAAGCCCTCGGGCGCCTCGGTGACGGCGTCGCCGTGGCTCATCCAGACCGGCAGGTCCGCCGGCAGGTCGCGCAGCAGCACGCCGGGGTCGAGCAGGCGGGGGCGCAGCGGGGTGCCACCGTACTCCCGGTTGCCGGTCCTCGCGACAGTGCCGCCGAGCGCCTGGGCCATCGCCTGGAAGCCGTAGCAGATGCCGAAGACCGGCACGTCGGCGGTGAACACACCCGCGTCGATCTGCGGCGCGTCCGGCGCGTAGACGCTGGACGGGCCGCCGGAGAGGATGATCGCGGCGGGGTTCTTCGCCAGCATCTCGGCGATCGGCATCGAGTGCGGCACGATCTCGGAGTAGACCTTCGCCTCGCGGACCCGGCGCGCGATGAGCTGGGCGTACTGGGCTCCGAAGTCCACCACGAGGACGGGGCGAGGCAGGCTCATGTGCGCAAAGCCTACCGACTGCCAGGACCAGATCCGGCACCGCCACACACCCCCGCCCCCTCCCCTCGCGATCTTGCACTTTCTGCCGGGACAGAAGCGCAGAATTGCCGCATAAGGGCGACAGAAACTGCAAGATCGCGGGGGAGGTCAGGGGTGGAGCGCGCCCGGGGCGTTTGCCGGGACTGCCGGGTTCTTGGGGGGTACGGGATTCAGCCTGCGGTACGGGGTTCCCAGGGTCGGCCTGGGGTCCTTCTCGTCCTTGTTGGGCCAGAAGGACATCGCCCGTTCCGCCTGGGCGGTGATCGTCAACGAGGGGTTCACGCCGAGGTTGGCCGAGACCGCCGCGCCGTCGACCACGTGCAGCCCCGGGTGCCCGTACACCCGGTGCCAGGGGTCGATCACCCCGTCGGCCGGGGTCGCCCCGATCACCGCCCCGCCCAGGATGTGTGCGGTCATCGGGATGTCGAACGGCTCGGTGAGTGAGCCGCCGGGAGTGCCACCGATCTCGTCGGCGAGCAGTCGGGCGGCGGTGTTGCCGGCCGGGATCCAGGTCGGGCTCGGCGTGCCGTGCGCCGGCCCGGTGACCAGCCTGTGGCCGAGCGCGGCGCGCCGCCACCGGGTGGTCAGTGAGTTGTCGACCGACTGCATCACCAGGGCGATCACGGTCCGTTCCGACCAGCCGCGCACGGACAGCATCCGGGCGGCCAGCCCCGGTTGTCGCACCATGCTGCCCAGCCAGCGCCGCACCCGGTGCGGACCGCCGTCGACGAGCAGCGACTGGAGCAGACCCATGGCGTTGGAGCCCCGCCCGTAGCGGACCGGCTCGACGTGGGTCTGCGGGTCGGGGTGGAACGAGCTGGTGATGGCCACCCCCTCGGTGTAGTCCAGGCGCTCGGACCGGGCCCGGTGGCGGGACACCGAGGCACCCAGGATCGCCTCCGAGTTGGTCCGGGTCAGCTCACCGAGGCGGGACGAGAGCCCGGTCAGCACGTCGTCGGCCCGCATCCTGTGCAGCAGCCGCTGGGTGCCGAGCGCACCGGCGGCGAAGACCACCTGGTCGGCGTGGATCACCTGCCGTCGCCTGCGCAGCCAGGCCCCCGTGCGCTCGGTGCGCACCTCGTACCCGCCGTCGACGGCCGGCCGGACGGCGGTCACCGTGGTCAGCGGGTGCACTGTGACCCCGAGCCGTTCCGCCAGCCAGAGATAGTTCTTGACGAGCGTGTTCTTCGCCCCGTGCCGGCAGCCGGTCATGCACGCGCCGCAGTGCAGGCAGCCGGTGCGCTCCGGGCCGGCACCACCGAAGTACGGGTCGGCGACCCGCTGGCCGGGGCGGCCGATGTGGACACCGACAGGCGTGGCGTGGAAGGTGTGCCCCACCCCCATCCGCTCGGCCACCGCGCGCATGGCCCGGTCCGCGGCGGTGTCCAGGGGGTACGTGGTGACCCCGAGCATCCGCTTCGCCTGGTCGAAGTGCCGGGCCAGCTCGGCACGCCAGTCGGTGATGTCCCGCCACTGCGGGTCGGTGTAGAAGGCCGGCAGCGGCTCGTAGAGGGTGTTCGCGTAGACGAGTGAACCCCCACCCACACCGGCGCCGGACAGCACCAGCACTCCGCCGCCGGAACGCCTGTCGGCCGGGCGGAGCAGGGTGAGCCGCTGAATGCCGTAGCAGCCCAGCCTCGGCGCCCAGAGGAAACGGCGTGCCCGCCACGACGTCTGCGGGAACTCGTCGTCGGCGAAGCGCCGGCCGGCTTCCAGCACGGCGACGGAGTAGCCCTTCTCGGCCAGCCGGAGCGCGGTGACACTGCCGCCGAAGCCGGACCCGATGACGACCACGTCGTACCGCATGGACGCATCATTACCCGTCGGTAGCAGTCGCGCCAGCGGCAGTTTTGCGCGATCATGCACCGGCCAACCGACCCGACACCTCCGGGGCCGCAACCCGGAGTACCTGTCGGAGCGTTGTTCCCCCGACGGGTGGAAGGAATCCAAGATGATCCTCGGGTCGATGGCACCGCGCCGGCGGTGGCTGCTTCTGGGCCTGGCGGCTCTCGCCGTCGTCGCGTTGATAGCGGGCGGCGCGGTGGTGATCACCCGACTGACCGGCGACAACAAACCCGACGCTCCGGTGGCCGGCTCGCCGACCCCGTCGCCACTCGGCACGCCCACCCCCAGTCCGAGCGGCCCACCGCCGGGCGCGGACATCACCGGCCCGCTCAACCTGCTGCTGGTCGGGGTGGACACCCGGGTCAGCGTGCCCGGGTGGGAGCCGCACGGGGACGCCGTGCTGGTGCTGCACGTACCCAAGGGTCTGGGTCAGGCGTACCTCTTCTCGCTCCCCCGCGACCTGCTGGTGGACATCCCGGCGTTCCCGAAGGCCGGCTACAAGGGCGGCAAGACCAAGCTCACGCACGCCATGAGCTTCGGCAGCCGGGTGCCGGGCAAACCCAAACAACCAAGCACCGCCCAGGGGTACGAGCTGCTGCGCAGCACGGTCAGCGGCTACACCGGGCTACGCATCGACGCCGGCGCGGTGCTCACGTTCAACGGGTTCGACCGGCTGGTCAACGCGCTGGGTGGGGTGGACATCTACGTCGATCAGCGGGTCGCCTCGCTGCACCGCCGACCGGACGGCAAGTACCGGGAGAGCGCACCCGGCGGATACACGGGGCCGCAGCAGGTCTACGAGAAGGGCAACCAGCACCTCAACGGCTGGCAGGCACTCGACTACGCGCGGCAGCGCTACATCACCGGCGGCGACTACGCCCGGCAGCGCCACCAACAGCAGCTCATCCGGGCACTGACCCGCAAGATCCTGGACGAGGGTCTGGCCCGGCAACCGGAGCGCGTCGACCAGGTGGTCGCCGCGCTCGGCGACACCCTCGTGTACGCGGGTGGGCCTCGGATCGTCGACTTCGCGTACGCCCTCGGTGGGGTGCCGCAGGACCGTTTCACGCTCGTCGGCCTGCCCGGGTCGGGTGTCGGCAAGGGCAGCGCCTACCGCGGCGAACAGCTGACCAAGGACGGCCGGCAGTTCCTCACCGAACTCCGCGCCGGGCGCGCCGACGCCTACCTGGCGTCCCACCCCGCCCTGGTCGTCAGGAACTGAGCCGGTCAGAGCCGCTTGGGCAGGGCGGGGCGCTGGGTGCCGTAGAGCCAGGCGTCGAAGAGCGCGTCGAGCTGTTTGCCGGAGACGCGCTCGGCGAGGGCCACGAACTCGGCGGTGGTGGCGGTGCCGTTGTGCTTCTCCGCTGCCCAGGCCCTGACGATCTGGAAGAACGCCTTGTCACCGACGGCCACCCGTAGCGCGTGCAGCGTCATGGCACCGCGCTGGTAGACCGACTCGCCGAACAGCTCCTTCGCCCCCGGCTTGCCCGGCGGCGTCTTCCACACCTTCGCGGACGCCCCGGCGTACCGGCTGTCGAACGCCTGCTTGGCTGTCGAATTCCTGGTGTGCTCGGCCCAGAGCCACTCCGCGTACGTGGCGAAGCCCTCGTTGAGCCAGATGTCCTCCCACCTGCCCAGGGAGACGCTGTCCCCGAACCACTGGTGCGCCAGCTCGTGGGCGACCACCTCGGTGTTCACGCCCTGCCGGAAGAAACCCGCCGAGTAGACCGGGCGGCTCTGCGTCTCCAGGGCGTAGGAGATCCGGCTGTCGGAGATCACCACACCGCCGTACGCGTCGAACGGGTACGGCCCGAACACGGTCTCCAGGTAGTCGGCGACCTTGGTGGTCTCGGCGATCGACGAATCCGCGGAACCGTTGGCCGCGATCGCGACAGCGTTGTAGACCGGCTTGCCCCGGTGCGTGGCCGTGGTGATCCGGAACTCGCCGATCACCAGCGTGCTCAGGTAGCTGGCCATCGGCGACTTCTCCGACCACTTCCAGGTGGTCCAACCGTCCTTGCTGGCCTTGCCGCCGGGTACGCCGTTGCTGACCGCGGTGAGACCGTCGGGGACGGTGACCTCGAAGTCGTAGGTCGCCTTGTCGGACGGGTGGTCGTTGACCGGGTACCAGGTGCTTGCCGACTCCGGCTGCCCGAGGGCGATGGCCCCGTCGGCGGTGTGCAGGAACCCGCCCTCACCGAGGGTCTCGTTCCTCAACGGCTTCGGCACGCCCTCGTAGGCGATCTCGGCGACGAACCCGTTGCCGTTGACCAGGCCGGAGGCTGGCTTGATCACCAGCTCGTTGCGCTCCCGGCGATGGCTTGCCGGAGCGCCGTCCACGGTGACCGCGGTGACGGTCAGGCCGGCCAGGTCGAGGTTGAACGTCGACAGGTCCGCCGTCGCGGTGGCCTGCACGGTGGTCGTACCGGTCAGGTGGTCCTTCGCGGGGTCGTAGCGCACCTTGACCGCGTACCGGGAGACGTCGTAGCCGCCGTTGCCGTAGCTCGGGAAGTAGGCGTCGCCGGCCCCCGGCGCGCCCGCGGCGAACGTCCGCGACGGCGTGGGGGACGTGCTCGGCGACGGTGCCGCCTCCGTGCCCGTCGAGTCGCATCCGGACAGTACGAGTGCCCCGGTCACCAGCAGAGCCGCGCCCACCCGCAACCTGCGCCGCGTCACCCGCATCCCACATCCTCCCCGTGACGGCCTACGCCGCTCGCCGCGAGCGGGCCTGTCCCCGCCGTCCCCGGGCGGCAGCATATCGACAGGCCGGCACGGCGCCGTCACGGCAGTGTGGGCGCCGACCCGCCCACCAACCAGGCGTCGAAGAGCGGTCGGAGCTGCCGACCCGCCACCCGCTCGGCCAGTGCGACCAGGTCCGCGGTGGTCGCGTTACCCGCCGCCCGCTCGGTGGTCCAGGTACGCAGGATGCGGAAGAACGTGTCGTCACCGACGGTCCGTCGCAACGCGTGCACGGCGAGCGCGCCGCGCTTGTAGACGGCCACGCCGAACATCTGTTCCCGCCCCGGCTCGACCGACGGCTGCGACCAGTCGGTGGCCGCGTACTGGAGCTCGAAGGTGCGCTGGGCGGTGCGACCGCCGTCGTGTTCCTCCCACAGCCACTCGGCGTAGCTGGCGAAGCCCTCGTTCAGCCAGATGTCGCTCCACCTGCCCACCGACACGCTGTCGCCGAACCACTGGTGCGCCAACTCGTGCGCGACGACGCCCGGGTTGGGCCGGTCGTCGGTGAAGAACGCGGGTCCGTAGACCGGGCGGGACTGGGTTTCCAGCGCGTAACCGATCCGGTCGTCGGCGACCGCGATCCCGCCGTACGAGTCGAACGGGTACGGGCCGAAGCGGCTGGCCAGGAAGTCGGCGATCGCACCGGTGCGGGCCAGGGAGCTGGCCGCGCCGCCGGCCGGGGGCAGGCTCGCCGCCACCGCCGTGACCATCGGCCGACCGGCGTGCGTGCCGGTCACCACCCGGTAGTCGCCGATCACCAGCGTGCTCAGGTAACTGGCCATCGGGGTGCGCTCCGACCAGCGCCAGGTGGTCCAACCGTCGGCGTTGCTCTTCGGCCCGGGCACTCCGTTGCTCAGCGCGGCCAGCCCGTCCGGCACGGTCACCGCCAGGTCGTAGCTGGCCTTGTCGGACGGGTGGTCGTTGACCGGGAACCAGGTGGCGGCCGAGTCGGGCTGGCCGAGCGCGACCGCGCCGTCGGCGGTGTGCAGGAAGCCGCCACTGCCCAACGGCCCGTCGACGACCGCGGTGGGCACGCCCGCGTACTCGACGGTCACGGTGAACTGCTGACCGTGCGGGAGCCCGTCGGGCGGGGTCACCACCAGCTCGCCGTCGTCGCGGCGGTGCTCGGCCCGCGCGTCGCCCACCCGGACGGCACTGACGGCCAGGCCGGAAAGGTCCAGATTGAACCGGGACAGGTTCTGGGTGGCCGTGGCGGTGATGACGGCGCGGCCGGTCAGCCGGTCGGTCGACGGGTCGTAGCGGACGTCCAGACCGTAGTGCGAGACGTCGTAGCCGCCGTTGCCGCGCCCCGGCACGTACGGGTCACCGGCGTCGGCCGCACCCGGTCGGAAACCGTCGGGCCGCGCGCCCGTACAACCGGCCAACACCAGCCCGATGACGCAGGTCAGCGCGGCGGCGAGCCGGGTGCCGGCGGGTGTCCGTCCGGTCCGGACCATGCACACACCTCCCGCGCGGGGTCCCGAGTCAGGACGAGCGTAGCCAGCGGTACCGGTCCTGCGACCGGCCTTTGGTGGATTCTCGCCGCAACGCACCGAAGGCCGACCCCGCATCGCGCGGGGCCGGCCTTCCGGCGTCTGACGGATCGGTCAGCGGTCGAGGACCAGGCCGACCTTCTGGAACTCCTTCAGGTCGCGGTAGCCGCACTTGGCCATCGCCCGACGCAGCCCACCGAACAGGTTGAGCTGGCCGTCGGCCTCGTCCGCCGGGCCGAAGAGCAGCTCCTCCATCGACCCGAGCGGCTCACCGGCCACCTCGAACGCGCCCCGGGGCAGCGACGGGTGGCTCGCCGCCGAGTGCCACCAGGCACCACCGGCGGGCGCCTCGTCACACAGCGACAGCGGCTCACCGAGCATCACCGCGTCCGCACCGCAGCCGAGCGCCTTGGCGATGTCACCCGACGTCTGGATGTCACCGTCGGCGATCAGGTGCACGTACCGGCCGCCGGTCTCGTCGAGGTAGTCGCGGCGGGCCGCCGCGGCGTCGGCGATCGCGGTGGCCATCGGCACCCGGATGCCCAGCACCGACTCGGTGGTCGACCACTCGTCGCCGCCGATGCCCACGATCACGCCGGCCGCGCCGGTACGCATCAGGTGCAGAGCCGTCTTGTAGTCAGTGCAGCCACCGACGATCACCGGCAGGTCGAGGTCGGCGATGAACTCCTTGAGGTTGAGCGGCTCGTCGGTGGTCGACACGTGCTCGGCCGACACGATGGTGCCCTGGATGACCAGGATGTCCACCCCCGCGTCCAGGATCACCGGGGCCAGCGCGAGGGTGTGCTGCGGAGAGACCCGCACCGCCACCGTGCCGCCACCGGCACGCAGCTCGCGCACCCGCTCGGCAATCAGGTCCGGACGGATCGGCTCCGCGTACACCTCCTGGAGCCGCTTGGTGGCGCGGGCGTCCTCGTCGAGACCGGCCAGCTCGTCCAGCACCTTCGTCGGGTTCTCGTAGCGGGTCCAGAGACCCTCGACGTTGAGCACGCCGAGACCGCCGAGCTGGCCGAGCCGCACCGCCGAGGCCGGGCTCATGGTGGCGTCGGAGGGGTGGCCGACGCACGGAATGCCGAACGGGTACGCGTCGAGCTGCCAGGAGGTCGACACGTCGTCGACGTCCCGGGTGCGGCGGCTCGGCACGATGGCGATGTCGTCCAGGTGGTAGCCGCGCTGCGCGGTCTTGCCCAGCCCGATCTCGACCACGTCACGCATGGGGGACTCCAGGTGGTTGGGGGTGTTGGGTCAGCGGGTGTGGTAGTTGGGCGCCTCGACGGTCATCTGGATGTCGTGCGGGTGGCTCTCCTTCAGCCCGGCCGCGGTGATCCGGATGAGCTGGCCCCGGCGGTGCAGATCGGGGATGTTCTCCGCACCGGCGTACCCCATGGCCAGCCGCAGCCCGCCGACCAACTGGTGGGCGACCCGGGACAGCGGCCCCCGGTAGGGCACCTGGCCCTCCACGCCCTCCGGGACCAGCTTGTCGTCGCTGAGCACGTCCTGCTGGAAGTAGCGGTCCTTGCTGTACGACTTGGCCTGGCCCCGGGACTGCATCGCGCCGAGCGAGCCCATCCCGCGGTAGGTCTTGAACTGCTTGCCGTTGACGAAGATCAGCTCGCCGGGGCTCTCCTCGCAACCGGCCAGCAGGCTGCCGAGCATCACCGTGTCGGCGCCGGCCACCAGGGCCTTGGCGATGTCGCCGGAATACTGGATGCCGCCGTCGGCGATCACCGGCACGCCGGCCGGGCGGGCGGCCCGAGCCGCCTCCATGATCGCGGTCACCTGCGGCACGCCGACCCCGGCGACGATCCGGGTGGTGCAGATCGCGCCCGGCCCCACACCCACCTTGACACCGTCGGCGCCGGCGTCGACGAGCGCCTTCGCGCCGGCGTACGTGGCCACGTTGCCGCCCATGATGTCGACGCTGACGTCGGCCTTGAGCCGGCGGACCATGTCCAGCACGGCCCGCTGGTGACCGTGCGCGGTGTCCACGATCAGCACGTCGACGCCCGCGTCGACAAGGGCACGGGCCCGCTTGTACGCGTCCTCGCCCACGCCGATGGCGGCGGCGACCCGCAGGCGGCCGGCGTCGTCCTTGCTGGCGTCCGGGTACTGCTCGCTCTTGGTGAAGTCCTTCACCGTGATCAGGCCACGCAGCCGGCCCGAGTCGTCGACGATCGGCAGCTTCTCGACCTTGTGCTGGCGCAGCAGCGCCAGGGCGTCGTCCTTGCTCACACCGACCCGGGCGGTGATCAGCGGGGTGTGGGTCATGATCTCGCGGACCGGAGTGTCCGGCTCGGAGACGAACCGCATGTCCCGGTTGGTGACGATGCCGACCAGTTGGCCGTCGCCGTCCACCACCGGCACGCCGGAGATGCGGTAACGCCCGCACAGCTCGTCGACCTCGCGCAGCGTGTCGTTCGGGCTGGCGGTCACCGGGTTGGTGATCATGCCGGACTCGGAACGCTTGACCAGGTCGACCTGGAGCGCCTGGTCCTCCAGCGAGAGGTTGCGGTGCAACACGCCGATGCCGCCCTGGCGGGCCATGGCGATCGCCATCCGCGCCTCGGTCACCGTGTCCATCGCGCTGGACAGCAGCGGGATGGACAGCTCGACGTTGCGGGTGAGCTTCGTCCGGGTGTTGACCCGGCTGGGCACCACGTCCGACTCGCCCGGCTGCAACAGCACGTCGTCGAAGGTGAGCCCGAGCGGAACCACGCGGGCGGAGCCGGCCGGCAGCTCGGGCAGGTGGCCGCCCAGGTCGGCGTGCTCGACGCCGGCCGGAAGATCGTTGCTGGGCGAATTTTCCACGATTGCTCCCCTGAGCTGCTCGGATGGGCTTCAGCGAGGTGGCGCGGACGGGCACCGGAGCGCACCACGGTGCCGGCACGTCGCCTCATCGTACCCAGTGAGCTGGGCGACTCGTCCGTGGCGGGCCGGGCCGTCCCAAGGCCCGGGGGCGGACGTCCCCGCCGCCTTGGGTCTACGGTGAGGGGGTGCACGACGAGCCCATCGACCCGTTCAACGGCGACCCGGCCGATCCAACCGCGGATCTGGATGACCCGGGCGACGTCGCGACGCCGGATCCGCTGACCGACGTCGAGCGGCAGGATGTGCTGGAAGACCTCGCTGACCTGGAGATCTACCAGGCTCTGCTGGCCCCGATCGGGGTCCGCGGGCTGGTGATCGAATGTGAGGACTGCCGGGAGCCGCACTACTTCGACTGGGACCTGCTCCGTGGCAACCTGCGGCACCTGCTCAACTCGGGTCGCCCCCGCGTGCACGAGCCCGCGTACGACCCCGACCCGGACCACTACGTGACCTGGGACTACGCCCGGGGGTATGCGGACGGGGTGCACGACACCCTGAGCGAGGGCACCGAGGACGAGCCGGGCGGTCCGACCGCCGCCGAGTGACGGCGGCGCGCCTCAGGCGACCAGGCCGGCCCGGAAGCCCGCGGCCACCGCGTGCGCCCGGTCGCGGGCGCCGAGCTTGCGGAACAACCTGCGGGCGTGTGTCTTGACGGTGTCCTCCGACACGAACAACTCCCGGCCGATCTCCGCGTTGCTCTTGCCCTCGGCCATGCCGAGCAGCACCTGAAGCTCTCGCTCGGTGAGCCCGATCGACGCCCGGGTGGGCCGGGTGGTCGGGCCGGGCCGGGTCTGGTCGGTCTGGTCGGCCGCCGGTTCGCCGGTCGCGGCCTCGGCCTCGTCGTCACCCCGCTGCACCGGCACCGACGGCACACCCGCCTGCCCCTCGCCGGGCGTACCCGTCCAGCCGGGCTCGGCCGAGCCACGCGGCGACGGCCCGGAGCGACCCGAACCGCCCACCGCCGCGGCATCCCGGGCCGGATCGGTGATCCGCTGCCGCGACGCCCGTCCCGGGGCGGTGAGCAGCAGCAACGCCTTCGCCACAGCGCTGGTCAGGTCGTGGTCGACATTCTGGATGAGACCCCGAGCACCGGCGCTGATGGTGGCCGCCGCCGCCTCGGACTCCTCGGTGCCGAGCAGCAGCACCGCGGCCTGCGGCGCACGGGCCAGCACCCTGCGGACGAAGCCGGCGCTGTCCGGCCGGGTGAGGGCCGTGTCAGCCAACACCACGTCGGCCGGTCGCTCGGCGAGCCGCAGCATCACCTCGGGATCGGAGACGGCGGTACGAACGATCGCGGACAACCCCAGTCGCGCGGCAGCAGAAGTAAGGTGCTGGGCCGCGAGTGGTGTCCGAACGCACACAAGAACGGTACGCACTATGGTCTCCTCTCCGCCAACGAGCAGACCATGACGGGGTCGGCTGGGGAGGAGGTTCCCGGCAATCCTTCGAACTTTTCCGACAGTTGGGGCAAAAGCCGCAATTTCTAGGACGTTTTCGATCACAGAAGTGTGAGACGACGACGGCCCGGGTACCGGGGGGTCCAGGCCGGGACGGTGCGCCTGCGCGGCCCGCCGCCCGGATGCCGGCCACATGGATTCTCGCGGAGCCGCGCGGGAGGAGGGGTGCTGATGTCGAACGTACGTAGACTGCCCGGACCCATCGTCGACCTCTGGGACTGGCAGCGACTCGGTGCCTGCCGAGGTCGGGACAGCGCCCAGTTCTTCCACCCCGACGGCGAGCGAGGCTCCTCCCGACTGCGTCGGGAGTCTTCCGCCAAGTCGGTCTGCCGCGCCTGCCCGGTCCGGGCCGAGTGCGCCGCGCACGCCCTGTCCGTCCGCGAGCCGTACGGCGTATGGGGTGGTTTCAGCGAGTCTGAGCGACTTCGACTGCTCGCCGTCGGCTGGGAGGACCTGGCCGACCGCCGGCACGCCCGGGTCGACGTCGGACGACTGGAAGCCCGACTGGGCCGCCCACACAAGTCGACAGTCCCGGCCCAACGCAACGTCGCCTGACCCCGCACGCCCCCTGACCCTGACCGCACACGTTCCCTGACCGCACACGTTCCCTGACCGCACACGTTCCCTGACCGCACACGTTCCCTGACCGCACACGTTCCCTGACCGCACACGTCCCCGAACCGCGCCCCCGTCCCCGGAGGCGCGGTTTCGTGTCGCATGGCCAGATCCCACAAGCCCCCGCCGTCGCGACCCGACCCCCGACAAGGGCTAGTCGACCGTCGCCGCCGTCGCGATCGGCCCGCCGGCTTGATCGACTCGGGTTCCTTGAAATCGGGGCATCCCGCCCACTCGGACACCCCGATTTTCATGAACCCGAGAGGATCAAGCCGAGTGCCCGGCCCGAAAGGCGAGCGACGACGAGGGATTTGGGACTTTTGCGCGGTATAGGGTGTTCGGACTGGACGCCGAGCCTAGGCTCTGCGCACCATGCGAGATTTGTCCGGTGACCGGTCGCATCCGTGGGCCGGAATCATGGCCGGGCCGGGGTCGTTACACACCCTGACGATCGCAGCACGACCTGCCGCGCCCGACCCGCAAGGGTTGGGAGGCTGGTCCCGCAGGTCGGAATGCCTACCCGGGCCCGGTCGTTACAGTCCCGACGAACGACCGTCGGTACCGCCTTGACGAGGGTGCCGTGCGATGGGCCGACCCGGAATGACCCCCGGCCCCCGGTCGTTACAGTCCCGAGGAGCGACGACCGTCGGCACCGCCTTGACGAGGGTGCCGTGCGATGGGCCAACCCGGAATGACCCCCGGCCCCCGGGTCGTTGCAGTCCCCCCGAACGACCGCCCGGCGACCGCCTCCACGTGGGTGCCGGCAGGTGGGCCCCCGGAATGACCCCGGCCCGCCGGTCGTTACACCGGGACCCGGTGCCCCGAGCCCCGCTCGCAGGCCGCCCGGCCCCGACGCCGACACGGCGTCACCCCCCAAACTTTCCCCCTGTATGTGCAGCGCCGGACGAGGTGCTCACACCCACCGTCACCGTTCCCCCCATCGGTGCGGCCGGGTGGTCCTACCCCCGAAGGAGCTACCCCCATGAACACGATCTTCCGTAAGAGCATGCTGTCCGTTGCTGGTCTCGCGTTCGCCGGTGGTGTGTTCGCCGGCCCGATCGCCGCCCACGCCAACCCCGTCGACGCCAAGCCCGTCGCCGCCGCTGTGCAGAACACCGCGCCGAAGCCGCAGGGCGACCAGTCCCACATCAGCCTCAACGACGAGCAGACCGCCAACGTCAAGGCGATCATCGCCGCCACGAAGAAGGCCGGCCTGCCCGAACGCGCCGCGGTCATCTCGATCGCGACGAGCCTGCAGGAGTCGAAGCTGGAAAACCTCGGCCACCTCGGCGACGCCAACGACCACGACTCGCTGGGCCTGTTCCAGCAGCGTCCGTCCAGTGGTTGGGGCACCCCCGAGCAGATCACCGACCCGGCCTACTCGACGACGGCGTTCCTCAAGGGCCTCAAGCAGGTCGACGGGTGGCAGGACATGCCCCTGACCGAAGCCGCGCAGACCGTGCAGGTCTCCGCCTACCCGGACGCCTACGCCCAGTGGGAGCAGCAGGCCACCGACCTCGTCGCCCAGCACTGGAACAGCTGATACCAGCACACCACCGCACAACAGCACCTCCGCACCACGGCACCAGCACCAGCACCCACCGCACGACACCGACCGCTGGCCGGCACCCCGCAACTCGGGGGTGCCGGCCAGCGGCGTACCCCTGGTGTGGTCAGGTCTTGTGGCGGCGCGTGCGGAGGATGTCGATAAGCGCGCAGATCAGCGCGAGCGCGATGATGCCGGTGGCGAGGACGAGTGACCGTTCGAAGGCGGTGGTCCAGTTGCCGCGGCTGTCGGCCAGCGATGAGAAGAACATCGAGCCGACGGCGGCGATGCCGGCCGCGGCGCCGATCCGCTGACCGGTCTGGAGCATGCCGGCGCCACTGCCCGACTGCGCTACCGGCACCTCGGCGAGGGTGATCGTCTGGTTGGGGGCGATCACGAGTCCACTGCCGATGCCGGCGATGAGCAGTGGACCGGCGGTGACCCAGGGCGCCGGCGCGTCCGGCGCGAGGTGCAAAGCGACCACCGTCGCGGCGAGCCCGACCACGACGGTGAGTAGACCGATGGCGACGAGTGGTCGGCCGATGCGGTTGACGATGCGGCCACCGAGCACGGCGGCGGCGGCCGAGCCCAGGGCGAACGGCGTGATGGCGAGACCCGCGACGAGCGCGCTGTAGCCGAGGCCCATCTGGAGGAACAGGGTGAAGATGAAGAAGATCGCGGTGAAGCCACCGAAGTAGACGAGCGCCAGGAGTGAGCCCAGGGTGTACGACTGGAGGCTGAACAACCCGAGGTCGAACAGCGGCTGGTGGTTGCGTGCGTACCGCCGCTCCCAGAACCCGAAGGCGACAAGCACCGCGAGGCCGGCCGGGATGAGCGCCCATTTCCAGGGGCTGTGCCACTGCTGCTCCTGGACGAGGGGCAGCAGGACCAGGACGACACCGACACCGAGCAGGAGTACGCCGACCGGGTCGAGTCGACGCCAGCCGGGTTGACCCGCGGGACGGCCGGGCAGCAGCCGCCAGCCGAGGATCACCGCGAGGACGCCGACCGGCACGTTGACGAAGAAGACCCAGCGCCACCCGTGTTCCTCGCCGCCGACGGCGATGAGGAGCCCGCCGAGGAGCGGCCCGACGGCGGTGGAGATGCCGATGGTGGCGCCGAGCAGCCCGAACGGGCGCGCTCGCTCCGGCCCTCGGAAGAGTTGCTGGATCAGCCCGATGACCTGCGGGTTGACGATGCCGGCGGCGGCGCCCTGGAGCAGGCGGGCGACGACCAGCCAGGTCGGCGAGGTGGCGAGGCCGGCGAGCGCACTGGTCACGGTGAACAGGGCGATGCCGAAGACGAACGCGTTGCGCCGGCCGCGGGCGTCGCCGAAGCGGCCGGCGGGCACCAGCGCCAGGCCGAAGGTGAGCGCGTACCCGGAGAGGATCCACTGCAGGTCGCTCGACGAGGCGTGCAGCGCCCGGTCGATGGACGGCACCGCGACGTTGACGATGCTCACGTCGAGCAGCGTCATGAACGCGGCGACCAGCCCGACGCCGACCGCCTGCCAGCGTCGTCGGTTCGCGGCCGCGTCCACCGGCTGCGGCGGTTGCGCCGCACTCATCGCGCCCCCCGTTGACAGTCGATCAGACATTGTTGACCGCTACCCGGGTCACCGGGGGGCGAATCGTCCCGGCTGGTTCCGCGCGTCAGGCCATCTGGCGGGCGCAGAACCGGGGACCGAAGTCGAGACCCGCCATCGGCGAGTCCTCGCGGTGCAGCAGGCCCTTCTCGGTGAGCAGGTGCAGGGGGCTGCCCACCTGTTCCTCGGTCAGCCCGGATTCCTCGGCGATCAGGTCCGGGTACGGCACCTGTCCGCGTGCCTCGAGAGTGGTGACCGCCTGGTACACCCGTTGCTCGGCTTCCGACAGTTGCACCTGCTGCATGCTTCCTCCTTCGCTCGTCCGCCGTCGTGCGGCGGTTGCCGTGCGCCGGTTACCCCCTCGTTGACCGAAGATGCACACCCGATCGGGCGGTGCGGATCAGGTGCGGCCAGCGGGCGACGGGGGGCGGCTCAGAGCCGCCACACCACGGTCACCGCTCTGGTGACAGCCGCGCGGGCGGAGCGACCAAGACGTTCACGGGTCCGGCGCGTCGCGGACGCGGTGAGGAACGCGGTCAGCACGACAATGGACACGACGGCCTGAACGGCCACGGCGATACCAGCGAAGCCGCCGGCGGTGATCGCGGTCAGGGCCGGCAGGGTGCCGATCAGCGCCACGTCGAACGCTTGGGCGACCCAGAGTAGCGGTCCGCTCGGTACCACTCCCTGCGGTGTGACGATCAGGGGGTAGTCGTGGCGGACGAACGAGCGACGGCAGGAGCGCAGCGCGCCGGTGGCGAGCGCGGGGCCGGCCGCCGCGCCGAGAGCGGCGCCCCACACCGTGTGCGCACCCGCCGGCCTGACGAGCATCGCCGTGGATCCGGCGCCCCAGACCACCGCGACGCCCACCGGTACGACGGGGATAGCCGTGCGAGAACACGTCGACGGTGCGCGGTCGCGCGGCTCGGTCGGACCCTCGCCATCCCCTAGGCTGCTTCCGTGATCATTTGGGATCTCGTCGTCGTCGGCGCCGGCCCCGCCGGGCTCTCCGCGGCCTACGTCGCTGCTCGCGCGGGTGTCTCCACCCTGGTTGTCGAGCGTGCTGCTCATCCGCGGTACAAGACCTGCGGTGGTGGTCTGATCGGCACCTCACTGGCGGCCGTTGAGGGTCGGATCGAGGTGCCCGCGCACGACCGGGTGGACCGGGTGACGTTCACCCGCGACGGCCGTCGGGAGTTCACCCGGCGCAACGACAGCCCGGTGGTGACGATGGTGCGCCGCGAGGAGTTCGACGACCGGCTGCGCGCGGCGGCGGTGGCCGCCGGCGCGCAGGTGCGGGAGCGGGTCGCGGTCCGCGCGATCGAGCAGGACCCCGAGGGGGTACGCCTGCGGCTGGCCGACGGTACGACGATCGCGGCTCGTGCGGTGATCGGGGCGGACGGTTCGTCGGGGGTGACCGCCCGGCACGTCGGGGTGCGGTACCGGCAGGTGGATCTGGGTCTGGAGTTGGAGATTCCGGTGCCGCCCGCCGAGCGGGAGCGGTGGCGGGGTCGGCTGCTGCTGGACTGGGGTGCCATGCCGGGCTCGTACGCGTGGGTCTTTCCCAAGGGTGACCGGTTGACCGTCGGTGTGATCGCCGGCCGGGGCGCGGGGGAGGGGACCCGGGAGTACCTGCGGCAGTTCGTCGACCGGTTGGGGCTGACCGGGTTGCCGGCCGAGCACGACTCGGGCCACCTGACCCGGTGCCGCACGGACGATTCGCCGTTGCGTCACGGTCGGGTGCTGGTCGTGGGGGATGCGGCG
Source organism: Micromonospora sp. NPDC048935 (assembly GCF_043197875.1). Lineage (NCBI taxonomy): Bacteria > Bacillati > Actinomycetota > Actinomycetes > Micromonosporales > Micromonosporaceae > Micromonospora > Micromonospora sp. NPDC048935. The sequence goes on from NZ_JBICTZ010000003.1 coordinate 546,287, forward strand.
GGGCTGCTGGAGCCGTGGAGCCGGGAGGGCATCAGCTTCGCGTTGCGGTCGGGTGAGTTGGCCGGTGCGGCGGTGGCGGCCAGAGATCTGGCCGGGTACGAGCGGGCGGTGGCCGAGAGTCTGCTGCCGGAGATGCGGGCGGGGTTTCGGCTGCTCGACGTGTTCACCCGCCGTCCGGACGTGTTCCACGCCCTGTTGGCGACCCCGCCGGGCTGGCGGATGTTCGTCCAGTTCTGCCAGGGGCGGGCGAGCTTCGCCGAGATGCTGCGCCGTCGGCCGATCCGGGCGGCCCTCGCGGTGCTCGACCGGTTGTCCCATCCGTCGCGCCAGGCCACCACCGCTCACCCAGGATCCTAGGACGCCTAACAGGGTGTGCGCGCGGCCACTGGTGCCGACCGGCGTGACCGCCGGACAATCACAGCGGAGCAGGAGGAGACGCTGATGACCGAGCAGCCGTTCACCGACGACGAGTACGCGTTTCTGCGCCACGCGCGGTTCGGGGAGTTGCCACCCGCCGTGCGTCCCGACGAGCGGGTGGCCCTGACCGAGACCGATCCGGGGCGCGACCGGCCGGAGGAGTCCGAGGATCCGATCCGCTGGAACGTGCAGGGCTGAGAACGCGCGACGGGCCGCGGGTGTCGCCACCCACGGCCCGTTCGTGCTGCGCTGCGATCAGAAGACGGGCATGCCCTCGCGTACCAGCCGCCAGTTCGGCTGGAAGAAGTCGTCCGGGTTGATCGTCCCCTTGGCCTGCGCCCAGTCGATGAGCAGCTGGCGGATCTCCTGCTGCGCGTTGTAGACCTGGGTCTTCACGATGCCGGGGAAGTTGCCGCCGCCGCTGCGCCGGTAGTTGTTCACCGCCACCACGAACTGCGCGTTGTCCGCCACCGGGGTGTCGGTGCCGGCCAGCACCAGGCGGGTGATCCGCTGCCCGACCGGCTTGGCGATGTCGATGTCGTAGTCCACGCCGGAGAAGACGTCGTAGTTGTAGTCCGGCACGGCCGGGTCACTGATCTGCTCCGGGTCGACCGGGGTGCCCGGGGCGAGGGTGCGGAAGAACTTCGCCGAGTACTCCAGGTACGCCCGCACCTCGGCGCCGCTGAGCACGACCGCCTCAAGGGTGTTGTCGTACACGTAGAGCCCGGCCACGTCGCGGATCTTCACGTCGCCGGCGGGGAAGACCGCGGTGCGGCTGAACGGCGCCGCGATCGACAGCACCGGCAGGTCCGCGTACGCGGTGCCGGCCAGCGCCGCGCCCACCACCTCGGTCTGCACGTGGTTGATGAAGTCCAGGATCGGTGTGTCCTGGTAGCGCGACTGCGCCGCCGACAGCTCCACGGTGGACTGCGCGACGACCTGGTTGACGTACGCGATGGTCTTCTGGTGTTGGGTCCGCACGGCGGCGAGCACCTTCGGGTCCTCGACCACCGTGTTGGTGTTGAGCATGGTGGCGGCCTTCTTGGTGATCGTCCAGCGGCCCCGCTCCCGGGTGAGGGTGAAGTCCATCCGGGTCAGCCGCTGGCCCCACTTCGACGGCTCGGAGAGCAGCACCTGCGCGCCGGTCTGCTCGTTGGTGACGAACCGTTCGACCACCTCGTTGTGCGCGTGACCGAAGAGGATCGCGTCGATCCCCGGCACCTGCTGGGCGATCAGTGCCACCGGGTTCTCGTTCGGCAGCTCGGGGCCGTAGCTGGAGGTGCCGCTGTCACCGCCGTGCGCGGAGATCAGCACGACGTCCGCGCCGCGCGCCCGCATGATCGGCACCCACTTCGCGGCGGTCGCGATCATGTCGTCGAAGCGCAGCTTGCCCTCGACGTTGCCCCTGTCCCAGATGGCCACGCCGGGGTTGGTCAGCCCCAGGATGCCGACCCGCAGGGTCGGCGCGGCGAGACCGAGGGAGACCTTCTTGATGACGTACGGCAGGAAGGCCGGCTTGCCGGTCTTCGCGTTGACGGCGTTCGCGGCGAGCGCCGGAAAGCCGAGCTGGCGGATCCACAGGTCCAGCAACGGTAGCCCGTAGTTGAACTCGTGATTGCCCAGGGTCACCGCGTCGTAGTCGATGACGTTCATGGCGCGGGCCATCGGGTGCTTCTCCCCGGTGGCGGTGATCGGCTCCTGCTTGGCGTAGTACGTCGCGAGGGGCGTGCCCTGGATCGTGTCGCCGGCGTCGAGCACCAGCGTCGCCCTGCCGCGCCGCTCTCGGCGGATCTGGTTGATCAGGGTGGCCAACTTCGCGACGCCGATGTCGTTGTGCTTGCTGTCGTCGTACTCGGCGTCCCGGTAGTAGTCCCAGTTGTGGACGTTGCCGTGCGTGTCCGACGTGCCCAGGAGGGTGAGGTCCCAGGTGCGTGGCCGGGGCCTGCCGGCCGCCTGCGCGGGCGCTGCGGCGATCAGCGGAGCGGTCGCCGCGGCAGCGGCGGCGACCAGCACCTGACGACGCGACGGGCCGGAGGGAGAGGTCATGACGTGCCTTTCCGTGGGGGTGGACGCGCTTCGTGGGCGCCTCGCGCACCATAACCAGCGGTGGCACCTCCCGCCACGCCAGCCCCGGCCGTTTCTGCGGTTTCCGCATGCCACGGTGGGGTAGGGCGATCCGGGACGACATTCGTGGGAGAGCGCCGCCTCCCGCGCGCACCGAGGAGTTGTTCAGTGAGCGAGGACCAGCACACCCAGCAGGATCCGACCAGCCAGTACGGTCAGCAGTCCGGTCAGCCCGCACAGCAGCAGTCACCGCCCGGCTCGACCGGGGACATGTTCCCGAAACCCGACCACGGGGAGGAGTCGTACCGGGGCAGCGGCAAGCTGGACGGCAAGCGGGCGCTGATCACCGGAGGTGACTCCGGGATCGGCCGGGCCATCGCGATCGCGTACGCCCGGGAGGGCGCCGACGTGCTTATCTCGTATCTGAGCGAGGAGGAGGACGACGACGCCCGGGAGACGATCCGGCTGGTCGAGGCCGCCGGCCGGCGGGGCGTCGCGGTCCGTGGCGACATCACCGACGAGGCGCACTGCCAGGAGCTGGTCGACCGGACCGTGCGGGACCTGGGCGGCATCGACATCCTGGTGAACAACGCGGCGTACCAGATGTCGCAGGACAAGGGGATCCTCGGGATCAGCACCGAGCAGTTCGACCGGGTGTTCAAGACCAACCTGTATGCGATGTTCTGGCTCTGCAAGGCCGCCATCCCGCACCTGCCCGAGGGGTCGGCGATCATCAACACGGCGTCGATCCAGGCATTCGACCCGTCGCCGCAACTGCTCGACTACGCCACCACCAAGGCGGGGATCGCCAACTTCACCAAGGCTCTCGCCGCCGACCTGGCCGAGCAGGGCATCCGGGTCAACGCGGTCGCTCCCGGCCCGGTCTGGACGCCGCTGATTCCGGCCACCATGCCGCAGGAGAAGGTGAAGCAGTTCGGCACCGACACCCCGGAGGGTCGCCCCGGCCAGCCGGCGGAGCTGGCTCCGGCGTACGTCTTCTTCGCCTCGCAGGAGTCCAGCTACGTCACCGGCGAGATCCTGGGGGTCACGGGCGGTCGACCGACCAAGTGATCCGCCGTCGGGGCGGGCGCCGCTCGGCTGCCCGCCCCGAGGCGGCTCGTCCGGTCGCCGCCGGGCTGGGGCTGGGGAGTTCTTGCGTGCTTCGTCGCCGTCGGCGCGGCCACGGGGCGAACTGGTTGGTCCGGGGCGTCGTTGCGTGAGGTGACGAGCGGGGGTCGCGTCAGCGCGGCCAGGTGGCGAAACGCTGCCGAACCTGGGCGATGTCGGCTGCGCTCAGGCCGTAACGGCCGAAGCGCTGCTCGGACAGCCGGTCCAGGTAGCGGCCGGCGGCGCGCACGTCGTCCGGGTCCAGTGCGGGGTCGACCTGCCGTGCCAGGACCAGCAGCTCGGTCACGTCGTAGTGGTCGAGGGCCGCCGCCACGTCGATGAAGTCGCGGACCTCCCGCCGGTTGACCAACGCCGCGATCTTGTTGGCCACCAGGTCGCGGACGTCCATCACCGGGCCGAGGTCCATCACCACCGGGCTCTGTTGGCGGTCCAACCGGGCGAGGCTGAGCCGGATCTGTCGTCCGTCGCGGCTCACCACGAAGTCCTTCATGTCCTGGTCGTACCCGTCGAACAGCTCGGCGAGGTCGCTGTCCGGGTCGGCGTCGGTGACGGTGAAGCCGGCGTGTTCCAGTGCCGTCCGCACCCCGGCGGACGCTGCCGCGGCGGCGCCCTCCACGTCGGCGAAGAGGTCGACGTCCTCCGTCGGGCGGGCGACCAACCCGTGCGCGGCCCAGGCCACCCCACCGCCGAGGACGAACCGGTACGGTCCGGCGGCGGTCAGCGCCACCCGCGCGACCTCCCGGTAGAACTCGTGCAGGTGCGACCCGATCACGCCGCGCGCAGGCCGGGGTGTCGGCTTTCCCACGCCTGGCGGACGCCCCGAGGCAGGTTGAGCAGTCGCCACACCCGGCGCAGCGTCCGCCCGTTGATCAGCGCCCGCAGATCCTCGGCCCGGGTGGTCTCGCGCAGCACGTTCTCGTACATCCAGAGCAGTTGGTCGGGGTCGCCGAGGTCGAAGGTGCGCTCGGCGTTCCACATCAACCGCACGGGCAGTTCCACGACACCCCGGGTCGGGCCGGCCAGCTCGGCGAGCGTGCGCGCCACCACGGCCGGGCGACCCGGGCGGGCCAGGAAGGCCACGCCGGTCGGGGTGGGGGAGACGGCCTGCATGGTGTCAGGGTAACGCCCACCAGGCCGGGTGTCGCTCAGGTCGATCCCAGCGCGCTGCTCCAGGCGCGCTGGCCTGACCCTCATCACCTCCAATTTTGTCCGGTTTGCGCGTAGTGGTGCGCTCGGCCGGTTCGTGATCGACTCGGGTTCCTTGATGTCGGGGTGTCCGGGCGCCCGGGATGCCCCGACTTCCGTGAACCGGAGTGGATCACGCGGGTGAGGGGCGATTCGACGCCTTGGACGCGGCGCTGGATGGGTCGTTTGTCCGTCGGTGGGTGTTTGTGGGGTGTGGCCGGGCGCACCCGTGGGCCGGAATCATGGCCGGGCCGGAGTCGTTACATACCCTGACGATCGCAGTACCACGGGCCCGACACCGGACCCCTGAGGGCTGGTCGCGCAGGTGGGAATGCGGGACCGCGCCCGGTCGTTGCAGTCCCCACGAACGACCGCAGGCACCGCCACGATGAGGGTGCCGGCAGGTGGGCCATCCCCCGGAATGACCTCGGCCCCCCGGTCGTTACACAGGGACCCGGCGCCCCGAGCCCCCGCTCGCAGGCCGTCGACCCCGAAGACTTTCCCCCTTTGTTTGTGCAGCGCCGGACGAGGTGCTCACACCCTGCCGCCGCCCCCCTTTGGCGGTCGGGTGTCCTACCCCCGAAGGAGCTACCCCCATGAACACGATCATGCGTAAGAGTGTGCTGTCCGTTGCTGGTCTCGCGTTCGCCGGTGGTGTGTTCGCCGGCCCGATCGCCGCCCACGCCAACCCCGTCGACGCCAAGCCCGTCGCCGCCGCTGTGCAGAGCACCGCGCCGAAGCCGCAGGGCGACCAGGCCCACATCAGCCTCAACGACGAGCAGACCGCCAACGCCAAGGCGATCATCGCCGCCACGAAGAAGGCCGGCCTGCCCGAACGCGCCGCGGTCATCTCGATCGCGACGAGCCTGCAGGAGTCGAAGCTGGAAAACCTGGGCCACCTGGGCGACGCCAACGACCACGACTCGCTGGGCCTGTTCCAGCAGCGCCCGTCCAGCGGTTGGGGCACCCCGGAACAGATCACCGACCCGGCCTACTCGACGACGGCGTTCCTCAAGGGCCTGCGCCAGGTGGACGGCTGGCAGGACATGCCGCTGACCCAGGCCGCGCAGACCGTCCAGGTCTCCGCCTACCCCGACGCCTACGCCCAGTGGGAGCAGCAGGCCACCGACCTCGTCGCCCAGCACTGGAACAGCTGACCCACCACGGCACCACCAGCACACCACCGGACGACCGACCGATGGCCGGCACCCCAACACGGGGCGCCGGCCATCGGCATGTCCGCACCCCGCCACACCCGACTGGTCCGGCATGGGCGGGTGCGGGAACACGGGCGGGTTCCGGCTGGTTGTGGACCGTGTCGGTGTGACTCAGTGTCCCCGGGCCTCACCTAATATCGCCTTCGCGGAATACCGTTCGGCTGGAGCCGCGTCGTGCCACTCGCCGAGAGGCGACCTGCACACCGACACCAGCGCCGCCCCCGGCCCACCGGCCGGGGGCGGCGCTGTCTGTCTGCCCCCGCTCGCGAACATGTCTCGGTTGACCTATGTTCATGGGGTCGCTCGCGTGGGAGGGGGTGTCGGGGCATGGGTCTGCGGACCTTTATCGAGGGTTGGCCGGTCTACCGCCAACTCACCGGCACCGACCCGTTGGGTCGGGGTGCGGCGGCGAAGTCCGACGGTTCGCGTGCGTTGACCGCCCGTACCGAGGACGCCGACTCGGTGGCCCGTTCGATCTGCCCGTACTGCGCGGTGGGGTGTGGTCAGCGGGTGTTCGTCAGGGACGGGCAGGTCAGCCAGATCGAGGGCGATCCGGACAGCCCGATCTCGCGGGGTCGGCTCTGCCCGAAGGGCTCGGCCAGTAAGAGTCTGGTGACCAGTCCGCTGCGGCAGACGACGATCCGCTACCGGCGTCCGTACTCGACGCAGTGGGAGGATCTGGAGCTCGACACCGCCCTCGACATGATCGCCGATCGGATGCTCGCGGCTCGTGAGCAGACCTGGGAGGACGTCGACACGCAGGGTCGACCGCTCAACCGGACGCTTGGTTTCTCCAGTCTGGGTGGGGCGACGCTGGACAACGAGGAGAACTACCTCATCAAGAAGTTGTTCACCGCGATGGGGGCGCTCCAGATCGAGAACCAGGCCCGTATTTGACACTCCGCCACCGTCCCCGGTCTGGGGGCCAGCTTCGGTCGTGGCGGTGCGACGGATTTCCAGCAGGACATCGCCAACGCTGACGTGATCGTCATCCAGGGTTCCAACATGGCTGAGGCGCACCCGGTGGGCTTCCAGTGGGTGATGGAGGCCAGGCGTCGGGGCGCGAAGGTGTTCCACGTCGACCCCCGGTTCACCCGGACCAGCGCGGTGGCCGATGCGTACCTGCCGATCCGGGCCGGCACCGACATCGCGCTGCTCGGCGGCGTGGTGCGCTACATCCTGGACAACGAGTTGGACTTCCGGGAGTACGTGCTGTCGTACACGAACGCGGCGACCATCGTCAGCGAGGAGTTCAGCGACACCGAGGACGGCGACGGCTTCTTCTCCGGCTTCGACCCGGAGACCGGCAGCTACGTGCAGGACAGCTGGCAGTACGCGGGGCACGAGGGTTCGTCCGGCAGCGGGCACACCGCCCAGGAGCGCGACAGCGCCGCGGGGCTGACGCACGAGTCGCACGGCGCGCAGGTGGGCGGGCAGACCGAACGCGACGAGACGTTGCGGCATCCGCGCTGCGTCTACCAGATCCTCAAGCGACACTTCGCCCGCTACACCCCGGAGATGGTGGAACAGGTCTGCGGGATCCCGCGGGAGCAGTTCCTGGAGTTGGCACAGGCGTGGACCCGCAACTCCGGCCGCGACCGCACCGGCATGCTGATCTACTCGGTGGGGTGGACGCAGCACAGCGTGGGTGTGCAGTACATCCGCACCGGCGCGATCATCCAACTGTTGCTGGGCAACATGGGCCGTCCGGGCGGGGGCGTGATGGCTCTGCGGGGGCACGCCAGCATCCAGGGTTCGACGGACATTCCGACGTTGTTCAACCTGCTGCCGGGCTATCTGCCGATGCCGCACCACGCGGAGCATCCGACCTTCGACGAGTGGGTGGACAGCATCCGGCACCCGGGGCAGAAGGGTTTCTGGGGCAACGCGCGGTCGTTCGCGGCCAGCCTGCTCAAGGCGTACTGGGGTGACGCGGCGACGCCGGAGAACGACTTCTGCTACGGCTACCTGCCCCGGCTGACCGGTGACCACGGCACCTACCAGCAGGTGCTCAACATGATCGACGGGAAGATCAAGGGCTACTTCCTGCTGGGGCAGAACCCGGCTGTCGGTTCGGCGCACGGCCGGGCGCAGCGTCTCGGCATGGCCAACCTGGACTGGCTGGTGGTCCGCGACCTGTTCATGATCGAGAGTGCCACGTTCTGGCAGAACGGTCCCGAGGTGGCCACCGGCGAGATCGTGCCCGAAAAGTGCCGCACCGAGGTGTTCTTCCTGCCGGCGGCCTCGCACGTGGAGAAGGAGGGCACGTTCACCCAGACGCAGCGGCTGTTGCAGTGGCGGGAGAAGGCCGTCGAGCCGCCGGGTGACGCCCGCTCCGAGCTGTGGTTCTTCTACCATTTGGGCCGCAGGCTGCGGGAGAAGCTGGCCGACTCGAAGCTGCCGCGCGACCGGGCGCTGCTCGACCTCACCTGGGACTATCCCACGCACGGTCCGCACGAGGAGCCGAGCGCCGAGGCGGTGCTGCGCGAGATCAACGGGTACGACGTGGCGACCGGCCGCCCGCTGTCCGGCTTCGCCGAGGCCCGCGCGGACGGTTCCACCGCGATCGGCTGCTGGATCTACAGCGGGGTGTACGCGGACGGGGTGAACCAGGCGGCCCGGCGCAAGTCCCGACACGAGCAGGACTGGGTGGCCGCCGAGTGGGGTTGGGCGTGGCCGGCGAACCGGCGGATCCTCTACAACCGTGCGTCCGCCGACCCGGACGGCAACCCGTGGAGTGAGCGCAAACGCTACGTGTGGTGGGACGCGGAGAAGGGCGAGTGGACCGGTTACGACGTGCCGGACTTCGAGAAGACCAAACCACCGTCGTACCGGCCGCCACCCGGTGCGTCCGGGACGGAGGGCATCGCCGGTGACGACCCGTTCGTCATGCAGGGCGACGGCAAGGGCTGGCTGTACGCGCCCAGCGGTGTGCTGGACGGTCCGCTGCCGACCCATTACGAGCCGGTGGAGTCACCGGTGCGCAACCCGCTCTACCGGCAGCAGGCGAACCCGACCCGCAAGATGTACGCGCACCCGGTGAACTCGGTGAACCCGAGCCCGCCGCAGGAGCACAGTCAGGTGTTCCCGTACGTGTTCACGGTCAGCCGGCTCACCGAGCACCACACCGCCGGCGCGATGAGCCGGACCGTGTCGCCCCTCGCGGAGCTGCAACCGGAGATGTTCGTCGAGGTGTCCCCGGCCCTGGCCGGCGAGGTCGGGCTGACGCACCTGGGTTGGGCGCACCTGGTCAGCGGTCGTGCGGTGATCGAGGCGAGGGTGTTGGTGACCGATCGGCTGACGCCGTTGCGGGTGGACGGTCGGATCATCCACCAGGTGTGGTTGCCGTACCACTTCGGTTTCGAGGGTCTGGTCACCGGCGACTCGGCGAACGACCTGTTCGGCATCAGCCTGGACCCGAACGTGCTGATCCAGGAGAGCAAGGTCGGCACCTGCGACGTGCGGCCGGGCCGGCGGCCCATCGGGCCGGCGCTGCTCGACCTGGTGGCCGACTACCAGCGGCGCGCCGGGATCACCCCGGGCCAGCACGCGCCGGCCGTGACCACCGACGACGAGGGGAAGGAGCACGGTGCTTCCTGACCCGCACAGCCTGTACGGCCCGCTGGACCCGGCACCCGAGGCCGGCTACGAGGACGCGCCGCCCCGGATGGGGTTCTTCACCGACACCACCGTCTGTATCGGCTGCAAGGCCTGTGAGGTCGCCTGCAAGGAGTGGAACGGTGTCCCGGAGAGCGGTCTGGACCTGCTCGGCATGTCGTACGACAACACCGGCGCGTTGACCGCGAACTCGTGGCGGCACGTCGCGTTCGTCGAGCAGCCCCGCCCGGCCGGGCAGCGCGCCGTGGACGTCCTGGGCGCCCCGGTCGACGCCAACCCGGCCCGGCCGGTCGACGCGGGCCCGCAGTTCCTGGGGATGCCGGGTGCGCAGCCGCCGGGGCGGGGTACCGGTGTCGAGGAGCGCACGGATTTCCGGTGGTTGATGATGTCGGACGTCTGT
>NZ_JBICTZ010000004.1:0-32473 GCF_043197875.1 Micromonospora sp. NPDC048935
AACGGGTTCAGTTGACCGGTACTAATAGGCCGAGGACTTGACTACTAAGCTGCTACGCGTCCACTGTGCAACTCTGAACGAACGAACACCCGTGACTGTTGTGCCGGGGTTGTTTGATATGTTCATAGAGTTACGGCGGTCATGGCGGAGGGGAAACGCCCGGTTACATTCCGAACCCGGAAGCTAAGCCCTCCAGCGCCGATGGTACTGCACTCGTGAGGGTGTGGGAGAGTAGGACGCCGCCGGACAATCTTCCAGATAGGGCCACCCCGATACGGGGTGGCCCTATCTGCATATCCCCATTCCTGTACGGGCGCGCCCGCCGAACGCGCCCCCGGATTCCGACCCGCCCTACCGCGATGCGCCCCCCGCCCGGCGCCCGCCCCCGAGCCCGCCCCCGAGCCCGCCCCCCGCGCCCGGTGCCCGGCGCCCGCGCCCGGTGCCCGGCGCCCGCGCCCGGTGCCCGGCGCCCGGCGCCCGCGCCCGGTGCCCGGCGCCCGCGCCCGGCGCCCGCGCCGGCGCCCGCGCCCGCGCCCGGTGCCCCGCGCCCCGCGCCCGGTGCACTCCGCAAGGGTCCCTCACCAGGGCGCGATCCCCGATTACCGCGCGACCCGCCCATGCACGGGTTGATCGACTCGACTTTCTTGATATCGGGCTATCCGCGAGCGCGGGACACCCCGGTATCAGGAAACCCGAGTCGATCAACAGGTAGACGGGGTATCCGCGAGCGCGGGACAGCCCGATATCAGGAAACCCGAGTCGATCAGCCGGGGGTGGGCTGGACTGGGGGTCTCACCCTTGGGACCGTGGGTCGGGCGCAAGGCTGCACGTCATTCTGAGGGGCACGGACTTCGGCCCCGGCGTCGGTGACCGCCGGTCGTTTAGCCCGGTCAGGTCGACATACCTCGGGCCGCCAGCCAGGTCCGGTGACCCCCGTCGACCGCCGGCCAGGTCCGGTGGCCCGTCGACCGTCACCCAGGCGGCCGCCAATCCACGTCCGTCGGCCGTCGGCCGTCGGCCGTCGCCCGTCGGCCGTCGCCCGTCGGCCGTCGGCTGTCGGCTGTCGCCCGTCGGCCGTCGCCCGTCGGCTGTCGGCTGTCGGCCGTCGCCCGTCGGCTGTCGGCTGTCGGCCGTCGCCCGTCGCCCGTCGGCCGTCGCCCGTCGGCCGTCGGCCGTCGGCCGTCGGCCGTCGGCCGTCGGCCGTCGCCCGTCGGCTGTCGGTTTTCGCCCGTCGGCAATCGGCTGTCGGCCGGCGACCCGTGTTCGGCGGCTCCGGGCTAGGTTGGAGGGGTGGCTGACGTTCTGATCCTGCTGGTGTTCGCCGGCGGGGTGGCGGCGATCCTGGGGATTCTCTGGTGGCTGGGAGCCCGTGTGCGTCGGCGCGGTGTCGGTGCGGACGTCATGGGCCCGTTCGAGGAGATATGGCATCCGGCGGCGCATCGGTTCCGGGCCGAGATCCGTGTGCAGGAGGCGCGCTTGCTGCCAACGCCGCCCCAGGGTGGCCGACCCAGTGGACTGGGCAGTGGACTGGGCAGGGGCGGCGCCGCGGGCTGACGTGCGAGCCGCGTGACATCAGGAGGGCTTCGGCCCGCAGACGTAGCGGGGTTCCGCGTCGTAGCGCCAGCTGAACTTCTCCCGCTTGACCACCGTGCCGGCCTTCTTGATGACTCGGAAGGCGTCCTGGGTGAAGCCGTTGATGCCGTTGGTCGCGATGCACGAGGGGCCGGGCTCCAGGTGGATCAGCTTCGGTGTGGTGATGTTGCGGCGTGGTCCGTACTCCGTCTTCACACTGTCGTAGATCTTCGTGCTCCAGATCGACACGGTGATCGAGCTGGACGTGTACGAGGTGTCGATGAGTAGGCCGTACTCGGTGTTGTTTCGGAATTTGAAGTCCAGGTTCGGCCAGATGATCGTCGACTCGATGACGGCCGGGTACCTGTCGAACCAGTACGAGTGCGGCTTGTGCTGGACGTCCTCCAGGCCGGCGTAGTACGTCGCGTTGAACAGCGTGGTGGTGAACTGTGAGATGCCGCCGCCGACGCCCGGCACCAACTTGCCGTCGAGGATGACCGGTGCGTCCAGGTAGCCCTGGGCGTAGCCACGCTCGCCGGTGTGACCGTTCAACGAGAACGTCTTCCCGGGCAGGACGACGGTGCCGTCCACCTGCTTCGCGATCGTCGCGATGTTCCGGTTGCGCGGCGAGGCCATTCCGCCGGTGAAGCGGGTGGTGAAGGTGGAGACCCGTTCCTTGATGCCCAGGCCGGTCAGCTTCTCCGCGGTCAGCTCCGGTGGCGTCGGCTTCAGCTCGCCGGTCACCTCGCGGCCGTCCGACTTCGGCAGTACCGCGAGCAGGCCCTGAGCCAGGTTCGTCATGTCCAGTTGCTGACCGGGCCGCCCGTCGGTGGTGGTGGGCCGGCCACCGGAGATGGCCATCGTGGCGTTCTTCGGCGGCACCTCAATGGCCGCCAGGTCGTCGCCGAGCGCCGCACGCAGCCGTTTCACGTCCACCGTCGGGTTCAGCTTGCCGCTCTTGTCGGCGGTGAACCGCAGGCTTTTCGCGATGGCGGCGGGTGGGACCCGCACCGAACCTTTTTCGGTACGCAGGATGACCGGTGCGGCGACCGCCGGCTTGGCCAGCTCGGTGACCAGCCGGTCCAACTCCTCCGGTGTGGTCGCCGGGTGGCGCTCCACAAGTGGCACGGTGACCGGGGTGCCGGCCAGCCAGCCGGCGCGGACCACCTCGGCCGAGCGTTGGGGCTCCAGGGCCAGCCCCGGCTTGGGCTGCACGACTTTCGGCGTGACACCCTGGTAGGTGATCGCCGGCATCGTCATTCCCTGGGCCCGGTCGCCGAGCACCCTACGCAGTGCGTCGTCCAATCTGTCGACGTCGACGGTGACCACCGGGTCGACAGTGCGGGAGCCGACCAGGCGGCTGACCGGGTGTGCGTCGGCCGAGGCCGCCGCCGCGACGGTTGCCGGCACGTCGACGGCCAACCCCACGTCGGTCGGGTTGATCTCGGCGGTCCGCCCGTCGACGGTGACCCGCAACGGACCGGCGAGAGCCGCCGCCCGCCGGTCCAGCTCCGCCCGTAACTCCCGATCGGCCTCGGCGCGGCTCCGGCCACCCAGTTCGGTGCCGAGCACGCTGGTGCCGCGGGGAACGTCACCGGCGTACGCCCAGGCTCCGGCACCCGCCACGGCGGCGAGGACACCGCCGCTGACGCTGGCGGCGAGCAGCATCCGCACCCGCCGGGGGCGACTGGGGCCGCCCTCCGGCTCGCCGGGGGCGGACACCGTCGCCGGTCCGTCGTCCGGCCAGGTGACAGCGGTGACCTGCACGGTGGGCCGGTCGTCGGCGGGCGGATTCTTTTCGCCGTACAGCGTCACTGCAACCTCGATCGCCAGGGTGCGCGGAAGGTACGCCCTCCCGGAGGCACCTACGGTAACGAATGCCCGGCGGTCAGTCGGCTGCGCCGGCCAGGCACCGCTACCGCGTGTCGCCCGGTGTGTCGGCGGAGCACGGGGACGGACCACCCACTGGGGTACGGGGGTGGTGCCGGCGGCCGACCACGGCCGTGGCACGGTGGCCGGGTGGACACTGCGGAGCGGGTGTTGGCGTACGGCGGCGGCTGGCTGGACCGGGCGGGCCCCTTGCGTACCGATCCGACCCGGTTGGGTGCGTTGCTCGCCGAGTCGACAACCGTGGTGCTGGCGTTGTGGCGGGACCGGTGTCTCGTCGACGCGGACGGGCCGGTCCGACTCACCGCGGAGCGGGCGTCTCTCGTCCGGTCCGCCGCGAGTGAGACGGTGTTCCTGGGGCTGGACGGGGACGTCGCCGTGTTCGCCGTGGACCTGTCCGCACTCCCCGAACGCGCCGCCGTCGAGATGGCCGGTGCGGCGCGGTCCGTCGACGTACGGGCACTGGTCGGGCGGCTCGAACCGGGCGACGCGGCCGTCCAGGCGTACGCCAGGGGTTTGTTGCACTGGCACCGGCAGCAGCGATTCTGCGGGACGTGCGGTGCGCCGGCCGTCGCCGATGGCGGCGGGCACATGCGCACCTGCACGGGCGTGGGGTGCGGACGTCTCCTCTTTCCCCGGATCGAGCCGGCGATCATCGTGCTGGTCGAGGCACCCGGCCGGCCGGGGCGCTGCCTGCTGGCCCGGCACGCGGGTGCGGCCGAGGACGCGTTCTCGACGCTGGCTGGCTTCGTCGAGGTCGGTGAGAGTCTGGAGGACGCGGTCCGTCGGGAGATGGCCGAGGAGGCGGGCGTGACAGTCACCGATGTGACCTACCAGGGGTCGCAGGCGTGGCCGTTCCCCGCCGGCCTGATGGTGGGCTTCCGCGCCACCGCGGGCTCCGACGAGGTACGCGTCGACGGCGAGGAGCTGCTGGAGGCGCGCTGGTTCACCCGGGCGGAGCTGCGGGAGCGGGTGGCCTCCGGCCGTACCCTCGGACGGGTGGACGCGATCGACCACCGCCTTCTTGAGGACTGGTTGGCCGCGGAGTCCTGACCTGGTGGGCAGACCGCCGCCTTACCTTCGTTACGTTATTGTAATCGGTCAATGTGCCATCACTTTCCGCAGCCAACCTCGTTGGCGGTGCCGGGTTTCGTGGCCTTTTGCCGGTTTCTGTCCTCGGCTGTCGCACCCCCGTCGTGACGCAATGCTCCTGCTGGCCCGGGTTCCTGTTACTGCCCAGTAGCCGGGGGGTTGTGAGCTACGCCTCAGAGGTGCACCATCAAGCCCGGTCATTACCCGCCGGTAACAGATGACGGGCCCGACGCAGAGCCGCCAGTTCGTCACCGGCGAGCCGTGCGCATCCACCTCGAGGAGGAACCCGTGCAGGATCGGTTGGACAACCAGGGTCGTACCCGGTGGCGGCGCTTCGCCGCCATGGCGGTGCCCGCCACGGCGGCCGCGGGCGCCATCCTCTTCGGAATGTCGACAGGCGCGATCGCCTCCGACATCACCGTCTCCGGCCAGACCTTCAAGATTGGCGCGGAGCGCCTTGAGGGTGACGGCTTCAAGCAGTACGGCGGCATCGTCCGCGAGAAGGGCAAGGACGGGAAGGCCGGCCAGGTCCACCCGATCGCGCTCTCCGAGATCAGCAGCGCCGAGTTGTACAGCCTCTGCCAGTCCGTCCGCGCCGACCTGCCGGGACTGCCGGTGGTGCTCACCATCAACGCCGGTGAGGGCAAGGAGCCCGCTCGGGCCAAGGACCTGCTGATCGCGATGGACTCGTTGAACGGCAACGCCACCTTCACCAACATCAAGATCGGTCGGGACGCCACCGACCTGAACCCGACGGCGCAGGCCGGCTCGTTCGGCCAGAACTCCGACCACGTCACCATCACCAACCTGCAACAGGTGTCCCGCTACACCACGGCGGCGACGTTCAACCTGGTCGGGCTCCGGCTGAAGGTCAACGTGGGCGAAGACGCCAAGGGCAAGGAGTGCTTCTGAGGTGAGCCGAGGCCCGCGGTGCGCCACCGCCGCGGGTCCGGCCGGTGTCCCCGTCCCCGCGCGGCCAGGAGGAGTACGTGACAACCGCGAACCCGTCGCACGCCCGGCCCGGCGGTCCGGCGCAGGCGTGGCGGCTCTTCCGCCGCTGGCGGCACAGCCGACCGTTCACCGGCGGCCTGCTCACCGCGCTGGCCGGGCTGGAGATGTTTGCGTCCACCCGGATGACCATCAACGGCCTCAGCTTCCACAGTGGGGCGAGCGGCCTGCTCTCGCTGCTGATCCCGGTCATCCTGGTCACCTGCGGTCTGCTGCTCTGGTTCACCCCGGCGCAGCGACTGTTCTATTCGATCGTCGCCGCGGTCACCGCGGTCTACTCGCTGATCGGGCTCAACCTCGGCGGCTTCTTCGTCGGTCTGCTGCTCGGCATCGTCGGCAGCGCCCTCGCCTTCGCCTGGACGCCGACCCGCCCAGCATCACCCACCACCCCACAACCTGACGCGGCGCGGCCTGACGTGGCGCGGGCCGACGTGGCGCAGCCTGACGTGGCGCGGGCCGACGTGGCGCGGGCCGACGTGGCGCGGGCCGACGTCGAGCGGGCCGGCGATGCGCGGTCTGATCGCCCGACGGCGGCGCCGGGGTCCGACGAGGGCTCGCCGCCCGATTGGCCGGGACGTTCCGCTGACCCTCGGCAAGCCTTCGGCATCACCCTCGTGGTGCTCGGCCTGGCCGCCGGTGGGCTGGCCGTCCAGCCGCGAGCGGTGCGGGCGGCCCCGAGCCGGCCGGCGACGATCGTCTGTCCCACCCCGTCCCGGGATGCCAGCCCGTCGCCCAGCGCCAGCCCGGCCACGCCGACTCCGAGCCCGGCCCGGGACGGCAACGTGCTCACCGACATCCTGGACGGAGTCGGCGATCTGCTCGGTGGTGGACGCCGTGGGGAGACCCCGACGGCATCGACCAGCCCGACCGCCACCCCCGCGCAACCAACCGCCACGCCGATCAACCGCCCCGGCACCTGCCCACCGCCGGCCCCCGGCGAGCCGGGCACCTCGACCCCCGCCAGGCCGGACACGCCGGCCTCCGACGGGCCGGGCACGCCGGACAAGCCGGGCGTGGTGGAGCCGGGCAAGCCGCTGCCGCGCGTCGCCGCCGATCCTGCCCTGCCGACGGTGGCGCAGACGCCGTCCAAGCTCACCGGCAGGTCGGTCCGGATGACCGGACTGCGGTTCGATGGAGTCACCGACCTGCACACCGTGAAAGGCGACCTCAGGGTGCTGAAGTTCAGCATGCGTGAGGCGGTCACCGACGACTTCCTGCTCCGTGCCGACGGCCCGCAGGGGCGCAACCAGCGGTACGCGACCGAACGGCTGACCGTCAGCGGAAACGTGGCCTTCTACGCCACCCGGTTCGTCGGTCGGCTACTCGGCATCAAGATCACGCTGACGCCGGATCTGCCACTGCCGGACGGCGTCCCGATCACCTCGCCCATCCCGATCACGTTCACCGATCCGGTCATCGACCTGGCATACGTCACAAGTGACACGCTGACCGCCCGACCGGCGTTGGCGCTGACCCTCGGCTGAACGGACACGACGGGAAGCGCCGGCGGTACGTCGTACCGCCGGCGCTTGTCACCGTCAGCGGCTCAGAGCCGGGCCAGCGCCCGGCGCAGCGGGTCGAGACCCAGCGCGCCCAGGTCCAACGCCTGCCGGTGGAACTCCCGCAGGTCGAAGTCGGCGCCCTTGCGGGCCTTGGCGTCCTCGCGGGCCTGGAGCCAGATCCGCTCCCCCACCTTGTACGACGGTGCCTGCCCCGGCCAGCCCAGGTAGCGGTTCAGCTCGAAGCGCAGGTTCTCGTCCGGGACCCGGCAGTGCGCCCGCATGAACTCCCAGCCCAGCTCGGGCGTCCACCGCTCGCCCGGGTGGAACCCGAAGGGGTTGTCCTTCGGGATCTCCAGCTCCAGGTGCATGCCGATGTCGACGATCACCCGCGCGGCGCGCATCGCCTGGCCGTCCAGCATGCCCAGTTTGTCGCCCGGGTCCTCCAGGTAGCCCAGCTCGTCCATCAGCCGCTCCGAGTAGAGCGCCCAGCCCTCACCGTGCCCCGACACCCAGCAGAGCAGTCGCTGCCAGCGGTTGAGCAGGTCGGCCCGGACGGCCGTCTGCCCCACCTGGAGATGGTGACCTGGCACGCCCTCGTGGTAGACCGTGGTCACCTCTCGCCAGGTGGAGAAGTCGCTGATGCCCTGCGGCACCGCCCACCACATCCGGCCCGGACGGGAGAAGTCCTCACTCGGGCCGGTGTAGTAGATGGCACCGTCGCTGGTCGGCGCGAGGCAGCACTCGATACGGCGGACCTGCTCCGGAATGTCGAAGTGGGTGCCGTGCAGCTCGGCGATCGCCTTGTCGGCCAGCGCCTGCATCCAGTCCCGGAACGCCTCCTTGCCCTGGATGGTCCGGGCCGGGTCGGCGTCCAGCTTGGTCACTGCCTCGTCGACGGTGGCACCGGAGCCGGCGATGCGGCCCGCGACGACGCGCATCTCCGCCTCCAGGCGGGCCAGCTCCGCGAAGCCCCAGGCGTACGTCTCGTCCAGGTCGACCTTGGCGCCGAGGAAGTACTGCGAGGCGAGCTCGTAGCGCTCCCGCCCGGCGGCCTGCTTGTCCCGCCCGTGCGGGGCCAACTCGGTACGCAGGAACTGGCCGAACTCGGCGGTCGCGGCGGTCGCCGCCGCCGCACCCCGACGCAGCTCCGCACCGAGCGAACCCTCGGCGCCCAGCCGCTCGACCAACCCGTGGAAGAAATTGTCCTGGGTCGGGTCGACCCAGATGTCGCACTGCTTGGCGACCTCGACCAGCTGCACCTTCGAGCTGACCTGACCGGCGGCGAGGGCCGCACGGAGGGTGACCTTGTAGTTGTCCAGCGCGCCGGCGAAGCCGTTGAGTCGGGCGGCGATGTTGGCCTGCTCGTCGCTGGTCGCGGTCGGCATCAGGTCGAACACCATGCGGATCTCGTGCAGCCCGCTCTCGATCACGCTGATTTCGCTTGTCGTCTGGCCCGCGTCGTACCGGGCCAGGTCCAGGCCGAGTCGTTCCTGCATGGCCTCCTTGGCGATCCGCTCGGACTCGGTCTGCGGCTCGGTCACCGCAAGCTCGGTGAGCGTCCGGCGGGTGAGGTCCGCGCGCGCCCGGTAACCCTCCGGCGAGAGGTCGTCGAGCTGGTCATCATGGCCGGCGATGCCGACGAAGGTCGCGCCGGTGGGGCTCAACGGCGCCCACTCGGCCACGTAACGGTTGGCGATTTCATCGATTCGTCCCACGCTGCGACCCTACGTGACCAACCCACCCCCGTGTCGATGACGTTTGTCGTGTTCAGGCCACTGAAGTGACGAGCGGCGCAACGTCCGAAAGGCGCGCGACTTTGTCGGTGGGTTCCGGCAGAGTGTCAGGGGTGACTGCCGATATCACTCCTGACAAGACGCCGGTTCGCACCTGGCTGCCGGGCTTCGTCGCCCTCGCCGCGATCTGGGGTTCCAGCTTCCTGTTCATCAAGGTCGGGGTGGGTGAGCTGCACCCCGTCCAGCTCACCCTCTATCGGGTCGTCGCCGGCGCGGTAACCCTGCTTGTCGTCCTCGCCGTGCTGCGCGACCGGCTGCCCCGCGAGCCCCGGGTCTGGGGGCATCTCACCGTCGTCGCCGCGTTCGGCGTGGCCGTGCCTTTCACCCTGTTCGGTTACGGTGAGCAGCGGGTCGAGTCGATGCTGGCCGGCATCTGGAACGCAACCACGCCCCTGATCGTGCTGCCGCTGGCGGTGCTGGTCTTCCGCACCGAACGGCTGACCGTACGCCGCGCGATCGGGCTCGGGCTCGGCTTCCTCGGGGTGCTGGTAGTGCTCGGGGTCTGGGAGGGCATCGGCGGGGCGCACTTCACCGGGCAGTTGATGTGCTTCGGCGCGGCCGCCTGCTACGGCGTCGCCATCCCGTACCAGAAGCGGTTCGTCGCCGGCAGCTCCTACTCCGGCCTGTCGCTGTCCGCCGCGCAGTTGCTGCTCGCGGCCGGGCAACTCGCCATCGTCACCCCGTTCGTCGCCGGCCTGCCGCCGCTGCCCACCGAGCTGTCGGCGGGGGTGGTCGCCAGCGTGCTGACCCTGGGCGCGCTCGGCACGGGGCTCGCCTTCGTCATCAACATGCGCAACATCCGGGTCGCCGGCGCGAGCACCGCGTCCACCGTCACGTACCTGATCCCGATCTTCGCGGTGCTGATCGGAGCCGTGGCGCTCGGCGAGCGGCTCAACTGGCACCAACCGGTCGGCGCGCTCATCGTGCTGCTGGGGGTCGCGGTCGCGCAGGGTGTGCTCGGCCGCCGAAAGTCCGGCCCGGTGGTCGGCGTCGGCGCTCCCGCCCAGCCCGCTGCCTCCGCCGCGGGGCCCGTGGCTCCCGCCGCCGGGCCTGCGGCCGCCGCCGAGCCCGAGTCCGAGCCCGAGCCCGCCGCCGCGGCCGAGCCCGCCGCCGCGGCCGAGCCCGCCGCCGCGGCCGAGCCCGCCGCCGCGGCCGAGCCCGCCGCCGCGGCCGAGCCCGCCGCCGGGTCCGCGGCTGGGTCCGCGGTTGCCGCCGGGTCCGCGGCTGGGTCCGCGGTTGCCGCCGGGCCCGCTGTCTCCACCGTCGAGCCTGCGGCCGCAGAGCCCGCCCGCCGCTGAGGGCCGCCGCACCGGTCCGATCGGGCTTGATCGACTCGGCTTCATTGAAGTCGCGGTGTCCAAGGCAGTGTGACAGGCCGATTTCAAGAAAGCCGAGTCGATCAAGGCTGAGCGGCCCGATCGTCGGCCCGTTCAAGGCCGGGTGGTCGGATAGCCGGTCGATCATGCCGAGCGGTCCGATCGTCGGCCGATCAGCACCGATGTGGGCCTGAGACGTCGTGGTGATCAGCGGCCAGCGGCCAGGGCCGCTGGCCGGGACCGCTGGCCGGGACCGCCGGTCGGGACCGCTGGTCGGGACCGCTGGCCGGGACCGCTGGTCGGGACCGCTGGCCGGGACCGCTGGTCGGGACCGCTGGCCGGGACCGCCGGTCGGGACCGCTGGTCGGGACCGCTGGCCGGGACCGCCGGTCGGGACCGCCGGTCGGGACCGGCGGCCAGGACCGCCGGTTGGGGCCGGCGGTTGGGGCCGCCGGTTGGGGCCGCTGGCCAGGACCGCCGGTCGGGGCCGCTGGTTGGGACCGCTGGTTGGGGCCGCTGGTCAGGGCCGCTGGTCAGGACCGTTCGCTTGTCCAGGCGAGCAACTGCTCCGCTGGCCAGGTGTTGACCACCGAGTCGGCGGGGACGCCGCAGAGGGCGGCCCGCTCACAGCCGAACCGCTGCCAGTCGAGCTGGCCGGGCGCGTGCGCGTCGGTGTTGATGGCGAAGCGGCAGCCGGCCTCCAGCGCGCGGCGGATCAGGCGCTTCGGTGGATCCTGTCGCTCCGGCCGAGAGTTGATCTCGACGGCGGTGTCGTGCTCGGCGCAGGCGGCGAAGACGGCGTCCGCGTCGAAGTCGCTCTCCGCCCTGGTCCGGGCACGGTGCCCCCGGTCGCCCGGACCGGTCACCCCGGCGGGGCGGGACGACACCATCCGGCCGGTGACGTGACCGAGGATGTCCAGGTGCGGGTTGGCGACCGCGGCCAGCATGCGCCGGGTCATCTTCGACCGTTCGTCCTTCAGGCCGCTGTGCACCGAGCCGACCACCACGTCCAGTCGGGCCAGCAGCTCGTCGTCCTGGTCGAGGGAGCCGTCGGCGAGGATGTCCACCTCGATCCCGGTGAGGATCCGGAACCCCTCCGGCAGCGCGGCGTTGACCTGCGCCACGTGGTCGAGCTGCTGACGCAGGCGGTCCGCGGTCAGCCCTCGGGCCACCGTCAGTCGGGGCGAGTGGTCGGTCAACACCAGGTATTCGTGGCCCAACTCGACCGCGGCCAGCGCCATCTCCTCGATCGGCGAGCCGCCGTCGGACCAGTCCGAGTGGGTGTGGCAGTCGCCCTTCAGGGCGGCGCGCAGCGCCGTGGCCTCGGCATCCAGGTCGCTGCCCTCGGTCGCCACCAGCCGGCGCAGGTAGACGGGCTCCTCACCGGCCAGCGACTCCGCCACGCAGCGGGCCGTCACGTCGCCGACACCCGTCAACTCGGTGAGCGTGCCGTTGGCGGCCCGCGTGGCAACCTCGGTCGCCGGCAGAGCCGCCAACGCCTTCGCCGCCGACCGGAACGCCCGTACCCGGTACGTGGCCTCGTTCGCGCGTTCGAGCAGGAACGCGATGCGACGAAGGTCGGCGATGGGATCCCTGGCGCGAGCCATGTCAGGGCGCCTTCGGGCAGCCGTGTTCGCGCTGCCAGGCGACGACCTCGGGGGCCGGTTCCCGATTGCCGCCACGTCGCCAGGAATCCAGGTACCGCGCCGGCCAGAGCACGCCGCGCCGGATCCACCAGCCGTCCTTGCCGGTGCACGGCGGCGAGATGCCGAAGTGCACGTGGCAGACGTTGTTGGCGTTGCCGGTGCGCCCCACCTTGCCGAGCTGTTGCCCGGCGCGGACGCGCACTCCGGCGTCGACGCCGCTGGACACGGCGCTCAGGTGCGAACCGTAGTAACGCACCCCGTCGTCGCCGAGCAGGGACACCGACAGGCCGCCGTTGTCCGGGCCCTGCGGCCCACGCTTGGTGTACCTGTCGACCCGACTCACCTCCAGCACCGTCGCGTCGGTCACCGCGACGAACGGCTCACCGCAGTCGGCGAACAGGTCCGTGGCAGGGTACGCCCCGTGCGTCGGGTGGTAGTCCACGTTGTCGGCACGTACCGGGAAGACGTGCTTCAGCCCGGCGCGAGGTGTCGTCGCCGACGGCCTGGCCGACGACGGCGCCGGGCGGGCCGGGCCGGTCGCCGTCGGCGTCGGCGGGGCCGACGGCGACACCGGCTGGTCGGCGGTCGCCCAGACCGCGGAGGGCGTCCGCGGGGCGCGGTCGGCCGGCACCCCCGGCCGGGTGGTCGCGCAGCCGGCGGCCAGCACCGGGGCGAGGAGCAGCAGGATCGGGTACGCCGGACGCGCGCGGCGGCTGATCGTCGGCGAGGGCATCAGGTCATCCTGGCAGAGCCGGTACCGTGAGCACGAGCGGCACGCGTGAGGGAGGGCAGCGACGGTGACCATTGCCCGACCCGATCCTGGCCCGGACCCGGGTGTCGCCGCGCAGCAGGTGGCGCGTACCCCCTCGGGGCTCTTCCCCGCCGGGCCACCGTCCCGCCCCACCTACCGCGAGCCGCACCCGGTGACCGGTGGCGGCGTCGCCACCGGCGGTGCCGCGGCGACCACCTGGCTGCTGCTGTTCGGCCTGCTCGGCACCGATGTGACAAGTTACGCCTGGTGGACGGTGCTGGCGGGTCTGCTGGCGTGGCTGACCGCGCTGGTGCTGATCCGCTACGGCGACCGCGGGGTCGCCACCGGGGTGGCGATCGTCACTGCGGGTGGCTGGAGCATCGCCGCCGCCGTGGTGGCGGTCCGCTGGGCCACCAGCGGTGACTGGCCGCTGTGGTGATCGGGCGGCGGTGATGGCCGGGCGACCGCGGACGACTGCGCCGCGTGCCCGGTTGGCTGCGCAGCGAACGCCGTCTTGACGTGGCCGCCGAGACTCGGCACGCTCGGCACTATGGCCTGGACCACCCCGCGACAGGACCCGGATCGCAGTCGCCGCCGCCTGCAGTTGCTGGCCGAGTTGGCGGGTGCCCGCGCGGTCCGACAGCGCAGCCGACCCCAGCGGCAGCGCACCGAGCATCTGCGCCAGCTCATCGCCACCCGCCGTCGCGTCGCCGGCTGATCCGACTTTGTCAGGAATGACCGACCCTTCGGGGCGTTGACGAGTCGCCTGCCGACCCGACCGGCTAACGTGCACGCGTAACGAGTCGACGCTGTGTCGAGGGCTATTGGGGGGACCGTGTCGTACTTCGCTGCGGCCGTGGTGCGTGACGACAGTGGCTGGACCGCCTCCGAGGTCAGCCTGCGTGGCGCCACCGACATCGACGAGGTCGCCGAGCGGCTGCGTGACGTCGACCAGGAGGCCGACGTGTCGCTGCTCTTCGTCGAGGCCGATGACGCGTACCTGGTGATCCTGCGTCTCGACGAGGGCGAGGATCTGCGGGTGTTCGGTTCGGACTCCGCGTACGCCGAGGAGTCACCGCTGGGCGCGCTGCTGGTCGGTGACCTGAAGACCTCGGTCACCGGGCTCGACGGCGACGACGAGCCGCGCCCGGTGACCACCGGTGACGAGGAGAGCGAGCAGCCCGTCGTCGATCCGGAGGCCGATCCGGTGGGTGAGGCCGACCTGCTGGCCAACCTGGGCATCTCCGCGCAGAAGCTGCTGACCCTGTGCACGCACGAGGGGATGATGCCGGCGGACGTCACCGCCGAGATCTGCCAGGTGCTCGGCTGTGCCGACGAGGTCGAGGAGTTGCGTGAGGTCTGAGCCGGCCGACGCGACCGACCCGGCTCTGGAGACGATCCGACCGGGGCAGCCGACTCCCGGGGCGGTGGGGCGTGCCGGACCGGGCGCCTCCGAGGGCCTGGCCGACGCGGGTGCGGCAGGCCGCCGGCAGCGGCACGAGCTATGGATGCGCCGTGCCCTGGAGGTCGCCGTCACCGGCGCCGACGACGCCGCGGCGGGCGCCACCGACGTGGACGACGTGCCGGTGGGTGCGGTGCTCTACGGGCCGGACGGGACCGAGTTGGCCATCGGGCGCAACGAACGGGAGCTGACCGGCGACCCCACCGCCCACGCCGAGGTGCTGGCCCTGCGCCGGGGCGCCGAGCTGGCCGGCCGGTGGCGACTGGACGGCTGCACCCTGGTGGTCACCCTGGAACCGTGCACCATGTGCGCGGGGGCGCTGGTGCTGGCCCGGGTCTCCACAGTCGTCTTCGGCGCGTGGGAGCCCAAGACCGGCGCGGCCGGATCGCTCTGGGACGTGCTCCGCGACCGCCGGCTCAACCATCGACCCGAGGTGTACGGCGGCGTCCTGGAGGCGGAGACCGCCGCCGTCCTGCGCGCGTTCTTCCGCTGAGGTCGATCGGCCCGCCGGTCTGGCGGGCGAGGTGTCGCGGCGCGGTCAGGCCACCGGCAGGGTGACCGTGACGATCAGGCCACCCGCCGGGCGGGGCTGCGCGTCGACGGTGCCACCATGTGCGCGGGCCACCGCGCGGACGATCGACAAGCCCAGCCCGAAGCCCCGTGCCCCGGCGACCCGCTCCCGCGACAGCCGGCGGAACGGCTGGAACATCGTCTCGATGTCGTACCCGGCGATCGTCGGGCCGGTGTTGGTCACCGTCAGGGTGGCCTGGCCGTCGGCGGACAGGCCGGTGCGCACGTCGACCCAGCCGTCGGCGGGCAGGTTGTGCCGTATCGCGTTCTCCACCAGGTTGACGGTGAGCCGTTCCAGGAGCACCGGGTCGCCGCTGACCGGGGCCGGTGCGAGCGACCGACGCACCGGGACGTCCGGCGTCTGCCTCCCGGCCTGGTCGACGACGTGCGCGCAGACCTCGGCCAGGTCGATCGGCGTACGCTCGGTCAGCTCGTTCTCCGAGTCGGCCAGGGTCAGCAGGCCGTCGATCAGCCGCTCGTGCCGCTCGTTGATCGCCAGCAGTGACTCGCCCAGTCGACGTGTCTCCGCCGACGCCTCCGGCCGGGTGACCGCCAGCTCCACCAGGGCCCGGTTGAGCGCCAGCGGGGTACGCAGCTCGTGCGAGGCGTTCGCCACGAACCGACGCTGCCCGTCGAAGGAGCGGTCCAACCGTTCCAGCATCTCGTCGAACGTGTCGGCGAGTTCGCGTACCTCGTCGCGGGGGCCGGTGAGCGCGATGCGCTCGTGCAGGCCCCGGCCGGCGGTGTCCGCGCCGGCGATCCGCCGGGCCGTTCCGGTTATCTGGTGCAGGGGCTGCAACGCCCGGCCGGCGAGCAGCCAACCGAAGGCGATCGCCACGGTCGACACCAGGATCAACGCGATGCCGCCCTGGGTGAGCAGCGACTCCAACGCGTTGCGCTTCGTCTCGTCCTGCACCTCCTGCAACAGGTTGCGCACGTTCTCGACGTTCTGCCCGCTGGGTGTCGTGGGGGCGGTCGTCGGCAGGTCCCGCAGTCGCACCCCGAACGGCTGCGCCGTGCGCTGATCCACGAGCACGTACGTGACGGCCAGCAGGACCACCCCGGCCAGCAGGAAGAGCCCACCGTAGATGAGGGTGAGGCGGGCGCGGATGGTCAGGCGTTTCATCGGATCTGGTACCCCGCTCCGGGCACCGTCTCGATCACCGGCGGGTCGCCGAGCTTGCGGCGCAGCTTCATCACGGTGACCCGGACGACGTTGGTGAACGGGTCGATGTGCTCGTCCCAGGCGCGTTCCAGCAGCTCCTCGGCGGAGACCACCGCGCCGTCGGCGCGCAGCAACTCGACGAGCACCGCGAACTCCTTGCGGGACAGCGCCACGTGCCGGTCGTCACGGCGTACCTCGTGGCGGGCCGGGTCGAGCTGGATGCCGGCGCGGCGCAGCGTCGGCGGGGCCGCCGGGCGGGCCCGCCGGGTCAGCGCGTGCACCCGCGCCGACAGCTCGACCAGGGCGAACGGCTTGGTCAGGTAGTCGTCGGCGCCGAGCGCCAACCCCGCGACCCGCTCCCGGACCGCCGCCGCCGCGGTCAACATCAGCACCCGGGTCTCCCCGCCCGCGTCCACGATCGCCCGGCACACGTCGTCGCCGTGCACCACCGGCAGGTCCCGGTCCAGGACCACCACGGCGTACTCGTTGACGCCGAGCCGCTCCAGCGCCGCGTCGCCGTCGTACGCCACGTCGACAGCGAACGACTCCCGACGCAGCCACTCCGCGATGGCGTCCGCCAACACGGTCTCGTCCTCGACCACCAGCACTCTCACCCCTCCATCGTCCTCGGGGTGCGGTAACGGCGGCATAACCGCCGACGGTAACGCCGGGGATACACCCCCTGTCGTGCACTGGGTGCCGACGTCCGGCGAGTCACGTCGGACCCACAGCGGAGGTGCACACCATGCGACGACAGATGTTCGCGATCCCCGTCCTGCTCGCCCTGGCGCTGGGTGGGTGCGGCGCGGGCGGCGACGACGGCGGCGGTGTCGCGACCGCTGGTGGGGCGACGACAAGCGCCACGGCCAGCGGCGCGCCGGTCAGCGATTCGGACCGGCAGCTCGCCTTCGCCCGGTGCATGCGGGAGAACGGGGTGGACATGCCCGACCCGGAGGCCGGCGGCCGTCCCGGCTTCCGCTTCGGCGCGGACGTGGACCGGCAGAAGGTCCAGGCGGCCATGGAGAAGTGCCAGGACAAGCTGCCCAACGGCGGACAGGGACCGCAGCTCAACCCCGAACAGGCCGAGCAGATGCGCACGCTGGCCAAGTGCATGCGGGAGAACGGGGTGCCGGACTTCCCGGACCCGGACGCCGACGGACGGGTCCGGATCGGGGCGGGCGGCAACGCGATCGACATCGGCGACCCGGCCATGAAGGCGGCGATGGAGAAGTGCCGGCAGCACGCACCACAGTTCGGGGGTGGCCGGTGACCGGCGCCATCCGACGCTCCCGGCTGCGCGCCGCCGTCATCGGCGGCGTCGTCCTGCTGGTCGCCGCCGTGGGCGTGACCGCCGCGGTGGGCTTCGGCGGCGGTGCGGACCCGGCCGAGGCCGGCAACGCACCGCCGGCCACCGCGACCGTCACCCGGCAGACCCTCGCCGACGCGGAGACCGCCGACGGTGAGCTGGGGTACGGCCCGACGCGTACCGCCACGGCGAAGCTCGGCGGCACCGTCACCGCGTTGCCGGCGACCGGGTCGACGGTGCAGCGGGGCCGGGCGCTCTACTCCGTCGACAACCAGGAGGTGGTGCTCCTCTACGGCGGGTTGCCCGCGTACCGGACGCTCGCCCCCGGGGTGGAGGGCGCCGACGTCGCGCAGTTCGAGCGGAACCTCAAGGCGCTGGGCTACACCGGCTTCACCGTCGACGACGAGTACACCGGCTCCACCGCCGACGCGGTGCGGGACTGGCAGGAGGACCTCGGCCTGGCCGAGACCGGTCGGGTCGAGCCGGGGCGGATCGTGTACGCCGACCGGAAGGTCCGGGTGGAGAGCCACCAGGTGGACGTCGGTGATCTCACCCAACCCGGCAAGGCGGTGCTCGCGTACACCGGCACCAGCCGCCTGGTCACCGTCGAGTTGGACGTGGACGACCAGCGGCTGGCCAAGCGCGATGCGAAGGTCAGCGTCAAGTTGCCGGACGGCCGGGCCGTGGCGGGCACGGTCAGCACGATCGAGACAGTCATCCAGGCCGGTGCCGCCGGAGCCAACGGGCAGTCCGGCGAGGCCGAGACGAAGATCGAGGTGACGGTCGCGGTCGCCGACCCGAAGGCCCTCGCCGGCTTCGACCAGGCAAGCGTCGACGTCGTGTTCACCGCCGCGGAGCGCCGGGACGTCCTCACCGTGCCGGTGTCGGCGCTCCTCGCGCTCGCCGAGGGCGGCTACGGCGTGCAGGTCGCCGACGGGGAGGCGAGCCGGGTCGTCGCCGTGACCACGGGGCTGTTCGCCGACGGCCGGGTGGAGGTCACCGGCGCGGACATCACCGAGGGCACGACAGTGGTGGTGCCGACATGACCGGCGAGGTGATCGTGCTCGACCGGGTCAGCAAACGGTACGCCGGCGACGTCGTCGCGTTGGACGACGTGTCGTTGCGGATCGGCTACGGCGAACTGGTGGCGATCGTCGGCCCGTCCGGGTCGGGCAAGTCGACGATGCTGCACCTGATCGGCACCCTGGACCGGCCGTCGTCGGGCAGCGTGCTCGTCGACGGGTACGACGCGGCGAAGCTGACCGACCGGGAGCTGTCCGCCCTGCGGGCCAGCCGGATCGGCTTCGTCTTCCAGCAGTTCCACCTGGCCCCCGGCGTCCCGATCGTGGACAACGTGGCAGACGGCCTGCTCTATTCGGGCGTACCCCTGCGAAGGCGGCGCGAACGGGCGGAGGCCGCGCTGGTCCGGGTTGGGCTCGGCCACCGGCTCGGGCACCGGCCGCACGAGCTTTCCGGCGGGGAACGGCAGCGGGTGGCCGTGGCGCGGGCGGTGGTCGGCGAGCCGGCGGTGCTGCTGGCCGACGAGCCGACCGGCAACCTGGACTCCGCGTCCGGTGCCGGCGTGCTGGAGCTGCTGCACGAGCTGCACCGGGCCGGCACCACCGTCGTGGTGATCACCCACGACCGGGAGATCGCGGCGGGTCTGCCCCGGCAGGTGCGGATGCGCGACGGCGCGGTGCGGCACGACTCGGCCCACACGCCGGGCGGGGTCGGCTGATGGCGACGTTGACCCCGGCCCGGCTGGGGCCGGCGGACATCCTGCGGGTCGGCGGGGTGGGGCTGCGCACCCGTCCGCTGCGGGCGTTCCTCTCCGCGCTGGGCATCGCCATCGGTATCGCCGCGATGATCGCGGTCGTCGGGATCTCGTCGTCGTCCCGCGCGGAGCTGGACCGGGCGCTCGACGCGCTCGGCACCAACCTGCTCACCGTCGAGCCGGGCAGCACCCTGTTCGGGGCGGACGCCCAACTGCCCGAGGAGTCGATCGCGATGATCGGGCGGATCGGGCCGGTGACCGAGGTGTCCGCGACCGGGCAGGTCCCCGATGCGAAGGTCTACCGTTCGGATCGGATCCCGGCCGCGGAGACCGGCGGCATCGCCACCCGCGCCGCCCGGCTGGACCTGCTCGGCACCGTCGGGGCCGAGCTGACCAGCGGCACCTGGCTCAACGAGGCGACCGCCCGCTATCCGGCGGTGGTGCTCGGTGCGACCGCCGCGCAACGGCTGGGGATCACCGTGGCCGACCCGCAGGTGCAGGTGTGGCTGGGTGGGCGGGCGTTCACCGTGGTCGGCATCCTCGCCGCCGCACCACTCGCCCCGGAGCTGGACGCCTCGGCGTTGGTCGGCTGGCCGGCGGCGGGCGACTACCTGGGCTTCGACGGGCACCCGACCACCGTCTACACCCGGGCGCGGGAGTCGCAGGTCGAGGCGGTCCGGTCGGTGCTCGGTGCGACCGCCAACCCGGAAGCGCCGAACGAGGTCGAGGTGTCCCGTCCCTCGGACGCGCTGGCCGCCGCCGAGGCGACCGACGACGCGTTCACCGGGCTGCTGCTGGGCCTGGGCGCGGTCGCCCTGCTGGTGGGTGGGGTCGGCGTGGCGAACACCATGGTGATCTCGGTGTTGGAGCGGCGGGCCGAGATCGGCCTGCGTCGCTCGCTCGGCGCCACCCGGGGTCAGGTGCGGACCCAGTTCCTCGCCGAGTCGCTGCTGCTCTCCGCACTCGGCGGGATCGGCGGGGTGCTGCTGGGTGTCCTGGTCACCTCGGGGTACGCGTTCTCCCAGGACTGGCCGACAGTGGTGCCGGCCTGGGCGATGCTCGGCGGGGTGGGCGCGACCCTGGTCATCGGCGGTTTCGCGGGCCTCTACCCGGCGGTGCGCGCCGCCCGCCTCGCGCCGACGGAGGCGCTGGCCGCCGTGTGACCGGAGTACCGGCCGGGCTGGTGTGCGACCAGCGTGCCGGCCGGGCTGGCGTGCGACCGGCGGGCCGGCCGGGCTGGCGTGCGACCGGCGGGCCGGCCGGGCTGGCGTGCGACCGGCGGGCCGGCCGGGCTGGCGTGCGACCGGCGGGCCGGCGGTGGCGGGCCGGTCAGATGCGACAGAGCGGGATGACGGATCGCGCCCGTCATCCCGCTCTTCGGGGTCCTGCCGGCCGAGCGGTCAGGCGATGATCGTGTCGAGGGCGATCTCGACCATCTGGCTGAAGGTCTGCTCCCGCTCCTCCGAGGTGGTCTTCTCGCCGGTCTTGATGTGGTCGCTGACGGTCAGCACGGTCAGCGCGCGGGCCTTGAAGCGGGCGGCGATCGTGTAGAGCGCCGCCGACTCCATCTCCACCGCCAGCACGCCGTAGTCGGCGAGGGTGTCGTAGAGGTCCGGCCGGTCGGTGTAGAAGGCGTCCGCCGCCAGGATCGGCCCCACGTGCATGCTGATGCCGCGCCGCTCGGCCACCTCCACCGAGGTACGCAGCAGCCCGAAGTCGGCCACCGGGGCGTAGTCGATCAACCCGTCGAAGCGCATCCGGTTCATGTTCGAGTCGGTGGACGACCCGATCGCGGCCACCACGTCGCGCAGTTGCAGGTCGGTGCTGAGGGCGCCGCAGGAGCCGACCCGGATCAGCGTCTTCACGCCGTACTCGTTGATCAACTCGTGGGCGTAGATGGAGGCGGACGGCATGCCCATGCCGGAGCCCTGGACGGAAACCTCGACACCGTTCCAGCGGCCGGTGAAGCCCAACATGCCCCGGACCGTCGAGTAGCAGGTAGCGCCCTCGAGGTAGGTCTCCGCGATCCACTTGGCCCGCAGCGGGTCGCCCGGCATCAGGACCCGCTCGGCGATCTCGCCCGGCTTCGCGCCGATGTGCGTACTCATGGCAAAGATCCTGCCAGGCCGGCGTGGGCGATACCGGTTCGGCGTCGGAACCGGCGGTCCTGTACCCTCGTCGGCGGTGGCGTGTCCGAGCGGCCTAAGGAGCACGCCTCGAAAGCGTGTGAGGGTTAACGCCCTCCGAGGGTTCAAATCCCTCCGCCACCGCTCTGAAGTGCCAGAACGCCCGGCAGATCCGCGAGGATCGGCCGGGCGTTCTCGGTAGGTGCCGGCGGGTCCCCGGGCTGCGCCACCGTCAGGCGACCGAGAAGGTGACGGTGCCGGAGTAGGCGCCCGCGACGGCGGTCAGCGGGATCTGGACCGAGACGACGGGGTTCCAGGTCGCCGAGTTGTTGCCGATGCCGTTGGTGAGGGTGAACGCCGTCCGTTCGACATTGATGATCTCCGCGTCGCCGGCGGTGGGCTGGCCCGAGGTGAAGGTGCCGATCCCGCTGGTGGCGGTGGCGGGCCCCGACCAGCAGGAGACGTTGGCGTTGGAGATCGTGTGCACCGGGATGCCGCTGGTGACGAAGTCCGTCGCGACGACGGTCGCGATCCAGGTCGGTGCGGACAGCAGGCGCTCGTCCGTCACCGTGACCGGGCCCAGGTTCCCCGACACGACTCCGCCGAGGTTGGCGCTGCCCAGGCCGGCTGTCGTCGGTGCGCTGATCGACAGATCCCCGGGTGCCGCGCAGGTCGATTGGGTGATCGTGGCGGTGTCGATGGTGACCGCGCCGTTGATCGCGAGGGTGCGGCCGTCGACCGCGAGCGCCGCGCCCACGGTGATCGAGGTGAAGGCCAGCAGGTTGCCGCGCAGCGTGGAGTTGGCGCCCAGCGTGGCGGAGCTGCCGACCTGCCAGAAGACGTTGCACGCCTGGGCGCCGTTGACCAGGTTCACCGTGCTCGACGCGCCAGTGATGAGCGTGGTGGTGGCCTTGAAGATGAAGACGGCGTTCGGGTCGCCCTCCGCGTCGAGGGTCAGGTCCCCGGTGATGTCGAAGGTGCCCGCCACGGATTCGTACACCCCGGTGGTCTTGGTGGTCCCACCGAGTTGGTCCGAGACGACCTCGGTGGTCGTTCGCCCGGCGGCGTCGTTGTAGGCGATGGCCAGATCGCTCTGGCCGGCGACGGCGGCGGCGTCGTTGGCGTGCAGTGATCCGTTCAGCTGGCCCGGGGGGAAACCGGTCACCGCCGTGCCCGGGC
This sequence comes from Micromonospora sp. NPDC048935, assembly GCF_043197875.1. NCBI lineage: Bacteria > Bacillati > Actinomycetota > Actinomycetes > Micromonosporales > Micromonosporaceae > Micromonospora > Micromonospora sp. NPDC048935. Next base: position 22,150 of record NZ_JBICTZ010000004.1, read on the forward strand.
TCACGCCGATGTCGCCGTTGACCACGCTGAGCCCGGTGCTGGTGATCGTCGTGCCGGCGAGGACCGCGAAGTTGGTGGCGGCGCCCAGCGGCACTGGTAACTCGGCTGCACTCGCGCTACGTGGGACGGCCAGCACGGCCAGGGCGGTGATCGCGCCCACCAGGGTCAGGGCAGAAGCTACCCGGGGCATCCCGGTGATCCGGTGGAACGTGGCCGTGCTGCTGGAGATCGCCATGTTTCCTCGGGACGCTTGACGGTTGAAAGCCTCTTATCGCCTCATATTGGCAGACAACACCACAAAAAGGGCTTGATCCGTCAAGGTTCCAGAAGCTCCGCCACCCCGTCGAGCAGGCGTTGCAGGCCGAACTCGAAGAGGCTGTCGACGTTGAGATCGATCTCCGCACGGGACAGCCGCGCCAGGTGCGGGAACTCGCCGGCGGTGAACAGGCCGGCCAACACCTCGGCCTGGGTCACCATCCACTCGTCGTCGGTCAGGCCGGTGTCCTGTTCCGCCTCCGCCCCCTGTTGCAGGTTCACCGCCGTGCCGCGTACGTGATTGGCAAGGGCGACCACCAAATGGAGCTGGGTGTGCTGGTCCAGGCCGTGTCCGGCGAGGGCACGCAGCGCCCACTCGGTGTGCGCGACGGCGTGCGGGGCCATCAGCGGCCGGGTCAGCGAGATCACCTGGGCCAGCCAGGGATGCTGGCGGTAGATCGACCACTGAAGCCGGCAGAGCAGCTCCAACTGGGCTCGCCACCCGACCGGGAGCGTGCGGGGCAGACGGTGGGCGGCGAACGCGGCGTCCGCCATCAGGAGCAGAAGCTGCTCCTTGCCCCGCACCTGCCGGTACAGCGACATGGTCGGCACGTCCAGTTCGGTGGCGATGCGCCGCATGCTCAGCCCGGCCAACCCCTCGGCGTCGGCGATCTCGGTGGCGGTTCGTACCACCTGGTCGCGGGTCACCCCGCGGGCGGACCGCTGACGCGCGTCGCCTCGCGCGGACCGACCGGCCGGCGTCGACTCGGGGCCGGTCACCACCATGCCCACCCCGGGCACCGCCCGGACCAGTTCCTCCTGGCGGAGCAGGGTGAGCGCCCGGCTGGCGGTCGCCATGGCGACCCCCCACTCCCGAACGATCTGGCGGGTGGACGGCACCCGGTCGCCGGGGCCCAGCTCGCCCGACGTGATGCGCCGCCGCAACTCCCCGACGATGCGCAGATAGGGAGGAGTGGAGTCGTCGATCTCGGTCACGGTGCCCCCCCGGCGGTCGGAAATGACCGTAGCGCACTAGAGCGCCGAGGGTCGCCCCGTCGATGGTCGCCGGTGATCCGGCTCGGCGTACTAGAGCTCTCTGGGTGAGCGATTGACGGATCGGCATGCTCACCACGACGCGGTGCGTACGCCGTACCAGCTTTGCCGAATGAGGAGAGTCATGACCAGAATTCCGTACCCCCGCTGGGCCGTCGTGCTGGGCGCCGTCGCGCTCCTCGCGCCAGCGATGGCCGTCGGCCCGGCCGCGGCGACCGACGACCGACGCGGCGCGGCCGTCGTCCGCATCGACCAGGGCACGGTACGCGGCAGCGTCTCGGCGGACCACCTGTCGTTCCAGGGCATCCCGTACGCCCGTCCGCCGCTGGGCGCGCTGCGCTGGGCAGCACCGCAGCCCGGTCCGGTCTGGGCCGGTGTCCGGGACGCGACGAAGCCGGGTGCCGCCTGCGCCCAACTGCAGGGGCTTCCGATGGATCGTGCCGCGGACTCCGAGGACTGCCTCCACCTGAACGTCACGACCCCGCGTACCGCCGCACGGACACCCCGACCGGTGATGGTGTGGCTGCACGGCGGTGACTTCCGGTTCGGCAGGGGAGACGTGTACGACGGGCAGCGGCTGGCGGCCGGCGGCGATGTCGTCGTCGTCACGGTGAACTACCGGCTCGGCGCGCTGGGGTTCCTGGCGCATCCGGCGCTGGCTGGCCCGGGTGGGGTCACCGGTAACTTCGGCTTGCAGGATCAGCAGGCCGCGCTGCGCTGGGTGCGGCGTAACGCGGCGGCCTTCGGGGGTGACCCGGGCAACGTCACCCTGTTCGGCCAGTCCGCCGGGGCGACAAGCGTCTGCGCGCACCTCGCCGCGCCGGGCTCCGCCGGCCTGTTCCACCGCGCGATCATGCAGAGCAACTCGTGCGCCAACCCGGTGCAGACCCGGGTGGAGGCGGCCAGGGCGGCCGAAGAGTTCGCAACGAACATCGGCTGCGTCGACCCGGGTACGGTCGCCGCCTGCCTGCGCGGGCGTGACCCGGCCCAGTTGGTCGAGACGGCCGGCTATCCGGGTGCGGGTGTCGACCTCGGCCCGGTCGTCGACGGCCGCACGTTGCCGGTGGACCCGGCCCACGCGCTGGCCACCGGGAAACTGCACCAGGTGTCGGTGCTGACCGGCATGAATCGCGACGAGTCCCGTCTCGTGGTGTGGGGCATGGAGCACAGCGGCCTGAACTGCCCGGAGCCGCAGCCGCAGCCGGGAGATGAGGCCGAGTCGTGCCCGCTCACCGACGACCAGTACCGGGACCAGGTACGCGCAATGTTCGGCGACCGGGCGGAGAAGGTGCTGGCCCGCTATCCCCGCGACGACAAGCGGTTTGCCAGCGAGACGCTGGGGGCCGTGTTGACCGACCACGACTACGCCGAGCCGATCTACTCCGCCGCGTTGGCGTTCGCTCCACGGGTGCCGACGTACCTCTACGAGTTCGCCGACGACGACGCGCCGTTCTTTACCAAGGGGCCCGAGCCGACCTTCCCCACCGGGGCGTACCACTGCGCCGAACTGCCGTACCTGTTCACTGTCGACTACGCCGAGGCGTTCACGCCTGCCCAGCAGCGGCTCTCCGACGAGATGGTCCGGGTCTGGAGCGACTTCGCCCGGACGGGTCGGGCCAGTTGGCCTCGACTGCGCGGTGCCGCCCCGTACGTGCGGGTGTTCGCCGGTGGCGGGGAATCGGGCACCACGGGCTTCGCCGCAGCCCACTCGTACGACTTCTGGCGGTCGTTGCGCTGATGCCGCAACCCGGGCGGGCCGGTCCTCGGTGGACCGGCCCGCCCGTCGGCCCCCACTGGACTGCGGCTGGCCGACCGGCACCTTCACCCGTTCGGCCGGGCCGGACCGGGCATCCTTCGACCGGCTGACCAGCTTCGAGCGGGATCTCGCCGCCCGGTGCGCTCGTCGTAGCGGCGACCTGCTCCCCCACGCCACCACGCGAAACACGGCCCGCGACATGGATCTCCTGCGGGCCGTGCTCGGTGAGTCGAAGCTGTCCTACCTCGGCTACTCCTATGGCACGTACCTCGGTGCGGTCTACACGCAGATGTTCCCCCAGCGCGCGGATCGGGTCGTCCTGGACAGCGCGGTCGATCCGGAGAGCTACGGCGCGCGGGTGCTGCGCGAGGCCGGGCCCGCCAACGAGGTCGCACTACGCGACTGGGCCGACTGGGTGGCCCGCCACCAGGACCGGTACGGCCTGGGCAGCACCGGCCCGCAGGTGCTGGCCGTCGTGGACGGAATCTGGGCCGCCGCGACCCGTCGTCCGCTGCGGGTGGGCGATTATCAGGTCGACCGACAGTCGCTGCCGTTCCTGCTGCTCAACCGGCTCAGCGACGACCGGGACGAGACCCACGCGGATCTCGCCCAGACGGTCCAGGTGCTTCGGCAGGCCGCGACGACGGGCTCGGCGACACCCACCGCGTCGTTGGCGGACACGGTGTCGTTCCTGTTGACCGGCGCCGAGTCGGCGACGGGCAGCGTGCAGGCCGCGATCCTCTGTGGTGACGTGCCGGTGTCCCGCGATCCGGAGGACTACTGGCGCGACATCCGTACGCATCGCGCCAGCGAACCCCGATTCGGGGAGTTGACCAGGGCGATCACTCCGTGCGCCTTCTGGCCGCAGCAGCCACGGGAACGGCCGACCGTCGTGCGGAACGCCGTGCCCGCCCTGATCGTGCAGTCGACCGGAGACACCCGGACGATCTACCGGCACGGCCAGGCGATGCACCGGGCGCTGACCGGCTCCCGGCTGCTCACCCTGCGCGATGCCCGGATTCACGGGGTCTTCGGCAACTACGGCAACGCGTGCGTGGACGGTCTGGTCATCGCCTATCTTGCCGATGGCACGTTGCCGGCCAGCGACCTCGACTGCGTCGGCACCGCGGCACCCTGACAAGTTGCGCCGGTCAGCATGGGCCCGCACCCTCCTCGAAGAGGCGGCGGGCCCAGTCCGCGTACCCGGCGATGGTTTTCTGGACGGTGTGTCCGTTGTGCAGGAAGAGGTACGCGCGGTCGCCGCTGCGGGCGAGTAGCCCGTCCAGGCGGTGCGTCCCGTGCGGAGCGCGCAGTCGGGTGACAAGCGGATAGCGGGCCCAGACCTGGTCGATGGGCGTCCCGGTGGTGATGCCCTCCGGTGTCCGCATCGGCGCACCGACCCAGAGCAGCACCAGCCTGTCTTCCATGAAGACCGGGCTGACCGTGTCGTGGCCGGCGAGCATCGGCCCGCACGCATCCATGTTGGTCAGCAGGATGCCGCGTTGGGTCAGCTCTGCCTCGCTGGCACCGAACTCGATGTTGCGCAGGCCGTTCAGGTCAATGATCTCCACGCTGCTGGCGGGTTGGCCGTCCGGGATCGGCCCGGTCGGCGGCACTCCGCTGCCAGCGATCAAGGCAGCCGTCATCAGCGTGGCAATAAAAGCAAATTGTCGCAATTTCATGGAATCCCCCAGTCCCCAACGGGACGGGAGCGTTCAGGTTGCTGCCGGTCTCCGTATTTCTGCGCGGCGTGCGGTGGATGTCGCGAAAAGACCGGCGTCGTGTCCGCGGATAGTGGCTGCCGGGTGCAGAAAGGCGAAGGCGCGGTCAAGGAGCGCAGCTCGGTCGGCGGTGCCGTCGGAACGCAGCCATTCCTGCGAAACCGTGTCGAGGATCGCGGCCGCAGCGTTGGTGAGGAGCTCCGCGTCGAACGGGTCGAGCCGCACGCCCGGTCGATCGCGCAGCGCGTCGCTGACCTGTCGACGCCACTGTGCCCGCTTCTGGTGCAGGCGGGCATGCAGTGACGGAGTCGATTCGATCAGGCGGAGGCTGGCCAGCGTCTGCTCGGACGTGTGGATCTGTCGTTCCCACTGGCTCAGCACCTGGTGCAGGGACTCCCACGGGTCCTCGTCGGCGGGCCGTGCGCGGATGGCCTCGACGACCTGTTCGCCGGTGACGTCCACCCCGCCGAACACGGCGTCTTCCTTGGCCGGGAAGTAGCGGAAGAAGCTCCGTTTGGTCAGCCCGGCGGCCTGGGCGATCTCGTCGACAGTTGTCTCGTCGAACCCTCGTGCCGTGAAGAGGCCCAGCGCCACCCGGGCGAGCTCCGCGCGAACCGCGCGCCGCGTCCGTTCACGTAGTCCATCGGCCACGCACCGAAGTCTACTTCACAACATCGGATGTCGAACGTGTCACTCGGTGTCGTATATTGATCCCCACCTGAGCAGAGGGAGGCGGCAGCGATGACGCTGAACGGCAAAACCGTCCTGGTGACCGGCAGCACGGGCGGAATCGGCAAGGAGACCGCCCGCGGCCTGGCGCGACTCGACGCCCGTGTCGTCCTCGTCGGGCGCGACCCTGGTCGGGCAGCCGCTGCGGCGGTGGAGCTCCACCGCGACACCGGCAACGGCAACATCGACACGCTCACCGCCGATCTGACCCGGCGACGGGATCTGCGCCGATTGGCCGATCAGGTGACCGCGCGGTACGGCAGCCTGGACGTGCTGATCAACAACGTCGGCGTGACCAGGGAGCGACGCGAACTGACCGAGGATGGCGTCGAGACCACCTTCGCCGCCAACGTCATCGCCCCGTACCTGCTGACCCACCTGCTGCTGCCGGCGCTGACACGTGCCCCCGCAGCCCGGGTCATCAACATCACCGGTGGCATCCCGCGAGGACGAATCGACCTCGACAACCTACAGGGCGAGAAGTCCTACGTCGGGCTGTCGTTCTACAACCAGACCAAGCTGGCGCTGATGGCGATGAGCTACACGTTCGCCGAACGCCTGACCGGCACCAGCGTGACCCTCAACGTGGCGTACCCCGGCCACGCGTACACGTCGATGAACCAGGGTCTGACCATCAACACCTACCCGACGCTGGCGCGGCCCGTCGTCCCGCTGCTCCGTCTGGCGTTGCCGGTCCTCTACGGACACCGGGCGGTGGTCAAGGCGTCGAAGTCAAGCATCTACCTCGCCTCCAGCCCGCAGGCACAGGGCATGCACCGGACCTACGTCAACAGCCGGTCCCGGCGCACCCCGTGGCCCGACGCGGTCCTCGACAAGCACAACCGCGACAGCATCTGGACGCTCTGCGAGAAGCTCGCCGGCCAGGCCGACCCGGCGGCGTAGTCAGCGGTCTTCCTCCCACTGCTCGACCAGCTCGTCCCAGTAGTCGGCGCTGAGCCGACGCCGCCCGTGCGCCAACCAGCCGTCGGTGTTCCGTTCCAGGTGCAACCCCAGCTCGGCGAACGGGTCGATCCACGCACCCGGCTCCGCGCCGAGCCGCGTCAGCGCCGAGTTGATCGGCCACCTGTCGCGCGGGGCGTCGAAGACGTCGTCGAAGTGTGGGCCCCACGACAGCGTCCCGCCCAGCCACACCGCCGCCGCCTGGTGGCCGTCGCCGCCGGAGAACTCCGCCTCCAGGTACGCCACGGGCCCCGACGTGGACCAGGTCGACAGCAGCTCGACAAGCGGCGGCGACAGCACCAGCCCGAACGGCTGCGCGACGCTGGGATCGTCCGCCGCGTAATCCGGCAGAGAGCCGGTCAGCTCGACGATCAACTGCGGGGTGACCGGCAGCAGCGCGAAGTCCTGACGCAACTCGCCGAGGACCGCGTGATCCAGCTCGGCGGTCTGCTCCCGGAGCAGCTCGGCGTCCGCGACCACCGCGCTGAGCTGGTAACCCATCCACCTCTCCGTCGTCCACAGCCTGTGGATAGAACATGTGTACGACGAGATTACGCGTCCGTCGACCCCTGGAACCGTACCGGTGCCGGGGGCTCAGTCAGAGGGGGTGCCGAGTCGTCGGGCCGTTCAGGCCCGCCGGGCGAGCTGGCTGACGAACGCGCGCCAGGCCGTCGGCGCGAAGGCGAGCGCCGGGCCGGTCGGGTCCTTGGAATCCCGTACGCCGACCACGTCGGCCAGGTTGTCGGCGACCTCCACGCAGTTGCCGCCGTTGCCGCTGCTGCGGCTGCTCTTGCGCCAACGGGCGCCGTTCAGCTCCATGAATCCGCCGCTTCCATGATGAGATCGACCGACTGCCGGTGGGACAGCGCCTCCCCGCGCACGTTCTCCCATGCCGCCATTATGGTCGCGATGTCGTCCGGGTCGCTAACGACTTGTCCCTGGAGCTGGTTGTCCAGGTAGACGGCGGCCCGGTGGTCATGGCTGTGCGCGATCACGAACGGCCCGTTGAGGCCGGCATAGGCGCCGACCGTGCTGGGCACCACGTGCACCCGGATGTGCGGCTCGGCGCAGGCCGCCACCACGGCCAGCAGTTGCTCGCGCATGATCGACCGGCTGCCCACCGGCCGGCGGATGACCGCCTCGTCGATGACCGCCGTGAACTGCGGCGGGTCGTCCCGCTTGAGCACGCCCTGGCGGCCCATCCGGACCGCGAGATGCCGCTCGATCTCGCCCCGGGGGATCAGGCCCGCGCCGCTCAGCACCGCCCGGGCGTACGCCTCGGTTTGCAGCAACCCCGGCAGAACCGTCGATTCGTACGACCGCAGGGCCACCGCCTCCCGCTCGATCTCCTGCCACGGACGGAACCAGATGGGGATACGACGTCTCGAAGTGTCCGGCCAGATGTCCTTCACATCCCTGCGGAGGGCTTCCGCTGCCGCCAGGCGGTGCCGGGGATGGGGGATGCGCCCCTCGGCCAACCAGCGCCCCACGGTCTTCGGGTCGACGCCGACGGTCTCGGCGAGGGATTCGGTGGTGTGCCCGGTGTCGCTGAGCGCCACCCGCAACGCGTCGTTCACGGCTCCTCCATCGGATGTCTCTGATGTCTGGAAACCATATCGATACGCGGTGTAGTTGTCTGATGACGCGCCGGAGGGTGGTTTGCAGAAGACGGCGCGGCCGGTGGAGGCGCAGAAGCCCGGTGGTCGGCGTCAGTTCGGGTGCCGCCCCGACGGGGAGGGCGGGGCGGCACCCTTCCAGCGCCCGAGGAGGCCAGCCCATGCCCCGCCGCCGCCACCGGGACCACCTGCCGACCCGCCCCACCTGGCGCTGCGCGGCGTGCGGCATCGCCTGGCCGTGCTCGGCGGCGAAGCTGCGGTTACTCGGCGAGTACCGGCACGATCGGCTGGCGTTGACCGTCTACCTGGCGACACTTCAGGCCGAGGCCGGCGAACACCTCACCGACATCGACCCGGCCCGCCTGCGCGACCGCTTCCTCTCCTGGGCCCGCGCCCGTGCCTGACCGAGCTGCCTCGTCTGGGCCCGCACTGCTTCGCCCGCGCCGTGCCCGTGCTGCTTCGCCCGCGGGCGCCGTGCCCGTGCTGCTTCGCTTGGCCGCGCCCGTGCTGCGGCGTTCGCGTCCGCCCGTGCTGCCTCGTCTGGGCCCGCCCGTGCTGCGGCGTCCGCGTCCGCCCGTGCTGCCTCGTCTGGGCCCGCACCCACCTGTGCCCGCAACCACCTGTAGAGCTGCCCCACGGATGGGGCACCTCTTGTCGGGCGCGCAACGTGCGCACGCCTCCCGTGGCGGCCCCGGATGTCAGGCGCGGACCGGCTGCACGGAGGCGTCGGCCACTTCCTCGTGCGCACGCCTCCCGTGGCGGCCCTGGATGTCAGGGGCGCCAGATCGCCACCTCGATGTCGCCTCGCCGCTCGGCGAAGCGGTCGTCCCGTGCGGCGGTCGTCAAGAGTTGGCGCAGATCCTCCTCGAAGGCCGGGAGCCGGTCGGCGAACAGGTGTGGTGCCGAACTGGACAGCGAGAACACCGCGGAGGTGATCTCGTCCACGGTGCGTTCCACGACGAACCCCTGTTCGACAGCGATCTGGGTGGGGCTGGTGAAGCCCGCCTCGCGCATGATCTCGCCCTCACCAGAGGGAGTGCCCGCTGGCAACAACCCCTGGCCGGCCCGGCGGACCGGCCCCAGGTAGCTCGCCACCAGGTCGTTGATCTGTTGCCAGGGCGCTCGGGGGTACGGCAGTGGGTCGTCCCCGGCCACACCCTGATGCGTGTTGGCGCCGACGTGGACCCAGGCCCCGTCGGGCGTGAGCATGTCGCGGACGCGGCGAGCCACGAGCGGGCGGTCCATCCAGTGGAACGACTGGGCGAACGTGGCCACCCGGAACGTACCCAGGTTGGCCGGCAGTGCCTCGGCGCGTAGGTGTCGCCACTCGACGTTCGTCACCCCGGCACTGCCGGCCCTGCGTCGGCCCTCGGTGAGCATGTCCTGGTCGGCGTCGACGCCCACCGCCGTCTCGAACAGGGGGGCGAGCAGCAGCGTCAGCGATCCGGGTCCGCAGCCCACGTCGAGGAGTCGACCGGTGCCGTCGAGGTCGAGCGCGCTGCGGATGGCCTCGGCGAGACCGGGTGGGTAGGGCAGCCGTCCGATGCTGTAGTGGCGGGCGCTGCCCGCGTACAAGGTCTCGTCCCACTGCCACGTCGCGTCGGTCACGACGTCGATGAGAGCACGAGGACGACTTGTGACGCCTCACATAAACGCCGGTTCATGTTAATCTCCCTCAGCTCACCATGATCACTTTGAGCGACCGAGGGGACACATGACTGCCGAGGTTCCACACGCGGGAGGGCTCCTGGACCCGGACGGCGCCATGGATCGGCTGGCGGAGTGGAAGGGGCGCCTCGACCAGTTGGCGAGCGCCACCGACGCGATGAGTGACCGGATCCAGGAGCTACGGGTGACGGTCGCCGACGGCAACGGGCTGGTGGAGGTCACCGTCGACTCGGCGGGGGCGCTCGTCGACCTACAGCTCGGCCAGCGGGTCCAACGGGTCGCGCCCGATGTCGTCGCCCGGACGATCATGAACACGATCGGTGTGGCAAAGCGGCAACTGGCCGACCGCGCTCAGGAGATCATCGGCGACACCCTGGGGACGGATTCGCCCGCGGCACGGGCAATCGCCGAACGCGTCGGGCAGCAGTTGCGCGACGCCAACCCCCCGGTGGACGACCCGGACGACCAGCCCGGCCGATGGTGATCCGCTGAGCGGCGGGTTCGAGGTCGACGCCAACCTTGCGGTGGACGGTCCGGGCGAGCAGCACGGCGGGTGGTGATCCGCA
>NZ_JBICTZ010000004.1:32569-483758 GCF_043197875.1 Micromonospora sp. NPDC048935
CGCTGAGCGGCGGGTTCGAGGTCGACGCCAACCCTGCGGTGGACGGTCCGGGCGAGCAGCACGGCGGGTGGTGATCCGCTGAGCGGCGGGTTCGAGGTCGACGCCAACCCTGCGGTGGACGGTCCGGGCGAGCAGCACGGCGGGTGGTGATCCGCTGAGCGGCGGGTTCGAGGTGGACGCCGAGCGGCCGTGGACGGTCCCGGGTGAGCGGCGCGGCCGGTGGTGATCCGGTGAGCGGCGGGTTCGAGGTGGACGCCGAGCCGCGCGCGTCGCTCGGGTGGATCGTCGAGGCTGGTGCCCTTTGGCGGGCCGCGTCGGTTGAACCGCCCCATATCTGGGGCAGCTCTACAGGTATCTGGGGGAGCGCTACAGGTCGGCCAGCGCCCGCACCATCAACGCGGTGCGCGTCGACTCGGCGAGGTCAAGTTCGGGGGACGCCCGATATCCGGGCGCGGGTCGCTGAACGACCGGAGTAGGACGGCACGCCGGAGTGGGCGGCAAGGTGGTGTTCAACGAATGAGCACGTACAAGCGGAGCAGCGGCGGCGAGCTGGAGGCACGGCTCTCGGCGCGCGGCGCGCGGCGCGGAGAGTGTCCGGGTGGTGGGCTGACCCCGGCGCAGAGACGACTCAGGGCCGGTCCCCAGCGGGGCCGGCCCTGTCGTTCGTGCAGCTCAGGCGAGCGGAGGATACGAGATTCGAACTCGTGAGGGTGTAAACCCAACACGCTTTCCAAGCGTGCGCCCTAGGCCTCTAGGCGAATCCTCCGCGAGCCAGGATACAGGCCCCCGCCGGCCGGGCCACCCCACCACCCCCTGAAGATCGACCGGCGGTCGGGTAGGCTTGGCGGCACCTCCCGTGCGGCGGTATCTCGTGAACCTCCCCAGGGCCGGAAGGCAGCAAGGATAAGCGAGCTCTGCCGGGTGCACGGGAGGCCTTTTTGTCTGTGGGCCGGTTGATCCACTCGACATTCATGATGTCGCGGTGTCTCGGCCACGCGGACACCGCGGTTTCCAGGAAGCCGAGTCGATCAAGGTCGATTGCCGAGTCGATCAACGCGCGCAGACCAAGCTGCCCGGGGTGGTGGGTGGTCACCCGCGCCTGACCGGCGCAGAATGGCTCGGTCGAGAGGAGGCGGGACGAGTGACGCTGGCGCTCTACCGCAAGTACCGGCCGCGCACCTTCGCTGAGGTCATCGGCCAGGAGCACGTGACCGAGCCGCTGTCGCAGGCGCTGCGCAGCGGGCGGCTCAACCACGCCTACCTCTTCTCCGGCCCGCGCGGCTGCGGCAAGACCTCCAGCGCGCGGATCCTGGCCCGCTCGCTCAACTGTGAGCAGGGCCCCACCCCCGAACCGTGCGGCAAGTGTGCGTCCTGTCGCTCGCTGGCCACCGACGGTGCCGGCTCCATCGACGTGATCGAGATCGACGCGGCCAGCCACGGCGGTGTCGACGACGCCCGCGAGCTGCGCGAGCGCGCGTTCTTCGCGCCGGCCAGCAGCCGCTTCAAGATCTACGTCATCGACGAGGCGCACATGGTCTCGACCCAGGGCTTCAACGCCCTGCTCAAGCTTGTCGAGGAGCCTCCGGAGTACGTCAAGTTCATCTTCGCCACCACCGAGCCGGAGAAGGTCCTCGGCACCATCCGGTCGCGCACCCACCACTACCCGTTCCGGCTGATCCCGCCGAAGGTCCTCCGCCCGTACCTGGAGCAACTCACCCAGGCCGAGGGCGTCGCCGTCGAGCCGGCGGTCTTCCCGCTGGTGGTCCGCGCCGGTGGCGGCAGCGCCCGGGACAGCCTCTCGGTGCTCGACCAGCTCATGGCCGGAGCCGGCCCGGAGGGCGTCAGCTACGCGCGGGCCGCCGCGCTGCTCGGGGTCACCGACGCCGCGTTGATCGACGAGATGTGTGACGCGCTGGCCGCCGGTGACGGCGCCGCCGCCTACGCCACCGTCGACCGGGTCGCCGAGGCCGGGCACGACCCGCGCCGGTTCGCCTCGGATCTTCTCGAACGGCTACGCGACCTCATCGTCATCCAGCAGGTGCCGGACGCCGCCGCGAAGGGCCTGATCGACGGCCCGGCCGACCAGATCGAGCGGATGGCCGCCCAGGCTTCGCAACTCGGCCCGGCCACGCTCTCCCGCTGCGCCGACATCGTGCACGACGGCCTGGTGGAGATGCGCGGCACCACCGCACCCCGCCTCCTGCTGGAGCTGATCTGCGCCCGGATGCTGCTGCCCGGCGTGGACGACTCCACCGGCGGCCTCCTCCAACGCCTCGAACGGATGGAACGCCGGCTCACCCTGGTTGGCACCGACGCGCCGTCGGCCGCCGCCGGCTTCGCGCCGGCCACCCACCCAGGAGTACGCCCACAGCCGGGCACCCCGGTCCCGGCTGCCGCAAGCCCCGCACCCGTCAACGCCCCGACCTTCGCCCCGCCGTGGGCTGTCGACCCGGCAGCGTCCCCCACCCAGAGCGGCGCGGGCCCGGGTGCTGCCGCGGTCTCCGGAGCACCTGCCTCGCCCGGTCAGGTCTCGGGCACACCAACTCCGGCCTCGGGTGTGTCGGCCTCGCACGTCTCGGCTGCCGACTCGCCGATCCCGGCGTCGCCCGGTGCGTTGGCCGTCGCCGGATCCGTACCCGTCTCGCCCGCCGGCCCGGCCCCCCGTCGCGTGGTGCCGCCGTCGGCGGTGCTCCCCGACCCGGCCACGCCGCAGCCGCCCCGACCGGGTGCGCCGGCCGCCGCGTTGGACGCCGTCGCGGTCCGCCGCGTCTGGCCCGACGTGGTCGGCAAGGTCAACCGGACCAACAAGCGGATCGCCGCCCTGATGCGCGACGCCGTGGTCCGTGAACTCGACGGCGACATGCTGGTGCTGACGGTGAAGTCCACAGTGCTGGCCAAGATGATGGCCGATCACGCGGCGGTGCTCACCGACGCGCTCTACGAGGAGTTGGGCGGGCGCTGGCAGATCCGCTGCGAGGTCGCCGGTGAGCGCGGTGGCGTGTCGCTGTCCGGTCCGCAGCGTTCGCAATCCGCCGCACCGGCCCGACCCGCCGCCCCCGCGTCGACTCCGACTGCCGCCCCGCACGGCAACGCCGCCGGCCCGACGAGCACGCCGCCTGCCGCAGCGAATCCGGGCGGCGCGGCGGGTCTGCCGGGTGGGTCGTCCGCCGCAGCGAATCCGGGCGGCGCGGCGGGCTTGCCGGGTGGGTCGTCCGCCACACCGAATCCGGGCGGCGCGGCGGGTCTGCCGGGTGGGTCGTCCGCAGCACCGAGTCCGAGTAGCGCGGCGGGCCTGCCGGGTGGGTCGTCCGCCGGGGCGCGTCCGGGCGGCGCTGCCGGCCCGGGTGCCCATGGTGGCGTGCCTGGTGCCCCGGGTGCACGTGCCGACGAGGGCGGGGCAGGCTTCGGTGGGTCCGGTTCGGGTCAGCAGGGCGGTACGCAGCCTGCCGGGTCGGCGGATGGTCGCGCTTCGGGTCGGCAGGGCGCGGCGCAGGCCGTCGCGTCGGCTGACGACGAGGAGGACTGGCCGGAGGCGGCCCTCCCCGGAGGTGGTGCCCCCGCCGCCGAGGCGACCGATGACGAGGACTGGCCGGAGGCCGCCCGGCCGGGCGGCGCGTCGGCCGGGGACGACCCAGGCTCTGCCGCCGCACCGGGCGGCCCCGGCCCGGCACCCACCCCGACCCGCCCGAACGGCGGCGGCGCAAATGACGGCGGCTCCAACGGCGGCGGCCCCAACGGTGGCGGCCCCAACGGTGGCGGCCCCAACGGCGGTGGCACTGACGGCGGTAGCGCCAGTGGTGGCGTTCGGAGCGGTGGTGCACCGGTGAGCAGCGCCATCGCCGCGGCTCGCGCGGCGGCGGCGGGGCGCGGTGCGCGTACCGGATCGGTGGCCCGGCCCGTCGCGGACGCCGAGTGGGCGGGCGAACCGCCCTACGACCCGGACTTCGACGGCCCGGTGCGGGGTGGCCGGCCGGGTGGTGCGGCGTCGGCGGCCCCGGTTTACGAGGGGTTCGACCCGGGCGACGAGCCGTTGGACGAGGTCATCGACGAGAAGACCGCGCGGGAGTCCAGCGAGGAGCAGGCGGTACGGCTGCTCCGCGAGACGTTCGGCGCGGAGAAGATCGACGAGGTAGACGCCCGCTAGGCACGCCCCGGCTCGGCGATCTTGCACTTTCTGTCGCCGCTTTGCGCAGAATGCCCTCTTATGCCCGGGCAGAAACTGCAAGATCGCGGCGCAGGGGGTGGGTCTCGGCTAGGAGGACTCCCAGGCAGCAGGCCCAGAGGGGGAAGGGGAGCACGGCTACCCGTTCCATGCCGCCTAGTCCGATTCCTAGGCCCTGCTGGGCGGCGAACAGCACCGTCCCGACCAGCGCTACCAGCCCGGCGACGAGGGTGAGTCGTCGCCGCTGGCCGAGCGGCGTGGTTTCCGGCGCGAAGCCGGCCAGGAACAGGCCGACGTTGCCCAGTCCCATGATCAGGAATGCGCCGAGGACGTGCAGGTTCTCGTTGACGTCTGCCGGATAGAGGGCCGCCAGGGCGTACCCGCCGGTGGCCAGCAGCAGGAGGGACTGCGCGGAGCGCGCGACGACGCCGCGACCGAGGAGTTGCCAGGTCAGCAGGAGGCCGGCTGCGAGCAGGACGGCGGTGACCAGGGTCGCGGCGTTCATCAGCGGGTGCCAGGGTGAGCAGACGTAGCGGGGTCTGGTGGTGTCCCACATGCCGCAGTGGGCGTTGCCGAGATCGCTGATGTTGTGGATGGCCCAGCTGTAGGTCGGCTCGCGCCAGCGCAGGCCGGTGATCAGGTTGGCGACCAGGAAGATCGGTGCGGCCGCGACCCAGCACAGCGCGCCGACCCGGCCGGTGCGGTTGAGGTTCATGCCGTCGAGCACACCAGTGCGGCGGGTCTCGGCGCACTACCCGCAGCCGGCCGGTTCGGGGTAGTGACAGCCGTACCCGGAGGGCTCGGCGTGGGGCGCGCACCGGGCGGGGTGTGGTCGGTCCCAGCGGATAGGCTGGGCGGCGGCCGAGCAGACGAGTGCGAGAAGGAGCCATCCGTGCGCCCAGGTGGACAGCCGAACATGCAGCAGATGCTGAAGCAGGCGCAGAAGATGCAGCAGCAGATCGCCGCCGCCCAGGCCGAGCTGGCCGAGGCCGAGCTGACCGGCACCGCCGGCGGTGGGCTGGTCACCGCGACCGTCTCCGGCTCCGGTGAGCTGAAGGCCATCAAGATCGACCCGAAGGCCGTCGACCCGGACGACGTGGAGACGCTGGAGGACCTGGTCGTCGCGGCCGTGCACAACGCCGCCGAGGCCGCACGGGAGCTGACCGAGCGCAAGATGGGCCCGGTCGCCGGTGGCATGGGCGGCCTCGGCCTGCCCGGTTTCTGAGCCGGCAGATGTACGAAGGTGCCATCCAGGATCTGATCGACGAGCTGGGCCGGCTGCCGGGCGTGGGTCCGAAGAGCGCTCAGCGGATCGCGTTCCACGTCCTGTCGGCGGATCCGGCCGACGTCAACCGGCTGGCCGGCGCGCTGCGCAAGGTCAAGGAGCTGGTGCGGTTCTGCACGACCTGCTACAACGTGGCCGAGTCCGAGCAGTGCCGGATCTGCCGCGACCCGCGCCGCACCGACGAGGTGCTGTGCGTGGTGGAGGAGCCCAAGGACGTGGTGGCCATCGAGCGGACCGGTGAGTTCCGCGGTCGCTACCACGTGCTGGGCGGCGCGATCAACCCGCTGGAGGGGATCGGGCCGGACAATCTGCGCATCCGGGAGTTGCTGATCCGGCTCGGTGGCGGCGGTGTCCGGGAGTTGATCCTGGCCACCGACCCGAACACCGAGGGCGAGGCGACCGCCACCTACCTGGCGCTGATGGTGAAGCCGATGGGGATCTCGGTGACCCGGCTGGCCAGCGGGCTGCCGGTCGGCGGCGACCTGGAGTACGCCGACGAGATCACCCTCGGGCGGGCCTTCGAGGGTCGTCGCGCGGTCTGAGTCGTACCCGCGGGGGTGGTGCCGTCGCCGACGGTGCCGCCCCCGTTTCGGTGTCCGGCCCGGCACGGATCGATGTGTCGCCACATGTGTTCACTGTGCCGTCGACTGTCAGACCCCGGCCCAAGGTGTCGGCTTGGTAGCGATTGCCTAACGCCCGTTCCGCATTGCGTGTGACATGTCATAGCCTCCCGCACACGGACCGAGCCACAGCTCGGCGTGGTCATGCGCATGACAGAGGTGAGAGATGCAGGCGAGAAGGCTTAAAACGGCCGTGGCCATCGCGGCCGTTGCCGCTCTGGCGGTCGGCGCGGCCGGCTGCGCGAAGAGCGAGCGCGACGGCGACAGTGGCGAGGCCAAGACTGGCGGCACCTTCATCTTCGCGGGTGCCGGTGACCCGAAGAACTTCGATCCGATCTTCAACGATGACGGTGAGTCGTTCCGGCCGGTCCGGCAGATGTTCGACACCCTGGTGAGCCACAAGCCGGGCACCGCGGAGTTGCAGGGTGGCCTGGCGGAGAGCTGGGAGCACGACCCGGAGGGCAAGGTCTGGACGTTCAAGCTCCGTCAGGGCGTGAAGTTCCACGACGGTACGCCGTTCAACGCCGCCGCGGTCTGCTTCAACTTCGACCGCTGGTACAACATGAAGGGCGCTGCCGCCCAGTCCCAGATGATCTACTACATGGACGTCTTCGGGGGCTTCGCCAACAACGAGAGCGAGTCCGCCGGCAAGCCGGTCTACAACAAGTGTGAGGCGCAGGGCGACGGCACCGCGGTCGTCACGCTCAACCAGTACAAGGGCGCCTTCCCGGGGGCCTTCGCGCTGACCTCGCTGTCGATCGCGAGCCCGGAGGCGTTGAAGAAGTACGACGCCAACACGGTGAAGCAGAACGGCGACTCGTTCGAGTACAGCGCCTTCGCCACCACCAACCCGGTGGGCACCGGCCCGTTCACCTTCGGTGGCTGGGACAAGGCCAAGAACGAGATCACCCTGAACCGCAACCCGGACTACTTTGGCGACAAGGCCAAGGTGGACAAGATGATCATCAAGATCATCAAGGACGAGAGCACCCGCAAGCAGGAGCTCCGTGCCGGCACCGTCCAGGGCATCGACTTCCCGGCCCCGGCCGACCGCAAGGCGCTCGAGGGTGAGGGCTTCCAGGTCATCAACCGCCCGGCGTTCAACATCCTCTACCTCGGCCTCAACCAGAAGAACCCGAAGCTGAAGGACCTGCGGGTGCGCCAGGCGATCGCCTACGCCCTCAACCGTCAGCAGCTGGTGCAGACCAAGGGCCCGGGCGGCGCGAAGGTCGCCGACGAGTTCCTGCCGGACACCGTGCTCGGCTACGCCCCGGACGTGCAGAAGTACGACTACAACCCGGAGAAGGCCAAGCAGCTCCTCAAGGACGCCGGCGCCGAGGGTCTGACGCTCAACTTCTACTACCCGCCGGACGTCACCCGGCCGTACATGCCGAACCCGCAGGAGATCTTCACCGTCCTCGCCAACGACCTCCAGGCCGTCGGCATCAAGGTCAACGGTGTGCCTCGCCCGTGGAACGGTGGCTTCAAGGACGACGTGCAGCAGTTCGGCAAGCACGACCTGCACATCCTGGGCTGGACCGGTGACTACAACGACCCGGGCAACTTCGTCGGCACGTTCTTCGGCCGGGGCAAGGCCGAGTTCGGCGACCAGTCGATGACCGAGATGTTCGACGCCATCACCAAGGCTGACGGCACCGTCGACGACGCGGGCAAGAAGGCGGCCTGGGAGCAGGTCAACCGGGACATCGCCGCCAAGTGGCTGCCGGCCGTCCCGCTCTGGCACGCCCCGCCGGCCATCGTCGTCACCAAGGACGTCAAGGGCCTGGTGGCCAGCCCGTTGACCGACGAGCGATTCAACACGGTCAGCATCAGCAAGTGACGTCCCTCGGCTGAGGCCGTAGGCGTGATCGGCCCGGGTCCGGGGTTCCTCCCGGCCCGGGCCGATCCGCGATCTTTGAGAGTCTGGTGTGTGAGAGATGTTGCGAGTCATAGTCCGCCGCCTGTTGCAGCTGGTGGTGACCCTCATAGCGCTGTCGGCGCTGATCTTCATCTGGCTGCGGAACCTGCCCGGAGGGCCGGTCGAGGCGCTGCTCGGCGAGCGGGCCACGCCCGAGCGTCGCGTGCTGCTGACCAAGGCACTCGGCTACGACCAGCCGATCCTGGTGCAGTACGGCAAGTTCATGCAGCGGGTCGTCACCGGCGACTTCGGCAACTCGATCCGGACCGGTGACCCGGTCACCGAGGTCATCAGCCGCGCCTTCCCGGCCACCATCGAGCTGGCCCTCGCCGCGATGATCATCGCCGTCGGCCTCGGTGTGCCGCTCGGCTACCTCGCCGCCCGCTGGCGCGGACGCTGGCCGGACAACCTCACCATCGCCGGCACGCTGCTCGGCATCTCCATCCCGATCTTCTTCCTGGGCTATCTGCTCAAGGACGTCTTCACCCAGAACATCCACTGGTTCCCGCCGTCCGGGCGGCTCACCACGGGTCTGGACAACACGAACGTAACCGGCTTCTTCGTGCTCGACGGCCTGCTGACCCGCGAGTTCGACGCCAGCGCGGACGCCCTGTGGCACCTGATCCTGCCGGCGATCACGCTCGCCACCATCCCGTTGGCGGTGATCGTGCGGATCACCCGGGCCAGCGTGCTCGACGTCCTGAACGAGGACTACGTACGGACCGCCGAGGCGAAGGGCCTGCGACACCGCACCATCCGTGGGCGGCACATCCTGCGCAACGCGCTGCTGCCCGTGGTCACCACCATCGGCCTGCAGACCGGTGCGCTGCTCTCCGGAGCGGTGCTCACCGAGAAGGTCTACAACTGGGGCGGCATCGGCACGCTGATCACCGACTCCATCAGCGGCGGCCGGGACTACCCGGTGCTCCAGGCGATCATCCTGCTGGCCGCGTTGGTCTTCGTGGTGGTCAACCTGCTTGTCGACCTCTCCTACGCCTTCATCGACCCGAGGGTGCGTGTGCGATGAGTGACCCGACCACCCAGGCCGGCACGCCGGCTCCCCGTCCGGGAGACGACAAGCCGCACACCGGGAACGACAAGCCGCGTCCCGAGAACGACAAGCCCCGTCCCGGCATGAGCGAGCGCAGCATCGGCCTGCTCGGCGACCGCAAGAAGGCCCGGCTCGACGAGCTGGCCCAGGCGAGCGCCTCCGACCGGGGCGGGATCAGCCTCGTCCGCGACGCCCTGCGCCGGCTGCGGCGCAACCCGGTCGCCATCGTCGGTGCCGCGATCGTTGGGCTGTTCGTCCTGGTGGCGATCTTCGCTCCGCTCATCGCACCGCACGACCCGGTGCAGCGCTTCGACGAGCTGACCAAGGGCCTCACCGTGGACACCATCCCCGGGGCCAGCAGTGGGTTCCCGTTCGGCTCCGACCCGCTCGGCCGGGACTTCCTGTCCCGCATGATCTACGGTGCCCGGCAGACGCTCTTCGTGGGCGTCCTGGCGACCCTCATCGGTCTCGCGCTCGGGGTGCTGATCGGCGCGATCGCCGGTGCCTTCGGCGGCTGGGTCGACGTGGTCCTGATGCGGCTCACCGACGTGATGCTGGCCCTGCCGAGCCTGCTGCTCGCGATCACCCTGGTCGCGATGGCCAGCCGGTCGAGCCAGTGGACTGTCATCTTCGCGGTGGCCATCGTCAGCGTGCCGATCTTCGCGCGGCTGCTGCGCGGCTCCATGCTGGCCCAGCGGGAGAGCGACCACGTGCTCGCCGCCCGCGCGCTCGGCGTCAAGGAGCGCAACATCGTGCTGCGGCACATGCTGCCCAACTCGCTGACCGCCGTGATCGTGCAGGCCACCCTGACCTTCGCGGTGGCCATCCTGGACGCCGCCGCGCTCTCCTTCCTGGGCCTCGGCGACCCGGACATCAACCGGGCCGAGTGGGGCCTGATGCTCGGTGTGGACGGCCAGCGCTACTTCGAGGTCCGTCCGGAGCTGGCGTACTACCCCGCGCTCGCGATCATCGTGGTCGCGCTCGGCTTCACCCTGCTGGGTGAGGCGATGCGCGAGGCGATCGACCCGAAGAACCGGCGGTGACCACGGTGCGCGCGACAAGCACGGTCGGATCCCGCCTTCGGCGAGCGCGAGGAGTGAGCTTGCGAGCCCCGCAGCCGCGAGCGAAGGACCAAAGCAGTGAGGAAGTGACTCGATGAGCCTGCTCGACGTCCGTGACCTGAGCGTCGTGTTCCAGCGGCGCGGCGAGCGGCCCTTCACCGCCGTGGACAAGGTCAGCTTCACGGTGGAGCCGGGGCAGACGGTCGGCCTGGTCGGCGAGTCCGGCTGCGGCAAGAGCGTCACCAGCCTGGCCATCATGGGCCTGCTGCCCAAACGCGGTAACCGCGTCACCGGGGAGGTGCTCTTCGACGGCACCGACCTGCTGAAGCTGCGAGCCGACGACATGCGTGACCGACGCGGCCGGGAGATCAGCATGATCTTCCAGGACCCGCTCTCCTCGCTGAACCCCGTCATCCCGATCGGGGTCCAGGTGGCCGAGGTGTTGGAGCGTCACCAGGGCCGGGACCGCAAGCAGGCGCTGCGCGAGTCGCGGGACCTGCTCGACGCGGTCGGCATCCCCGACCCGCAGCGGCGGCTCACCGAGTACCCGCACCAGATCTCCGGCGGGATGCGCCAGCGCGCGCTCATCGCCATCGCACTGGCCTGCAAGCCCCGGCTGCTGATCGCCGACGAGCCGACCACCGCGCTCGACGTGACCATCCAGGCGCAGATCCTCACCCTGCTCAAGCAGTTGGTCGACGACACCGGCACCGCGCTCGTCATGATCACGCACGATCTGGGCGTGGTGGCGGGGCTGTGCGACACCGTCAACGTCCTCTACGGCGGCAAGGTGGTCGAGCGGGACCGACGGCACGAGCTGTTCGCGCACGCCCGGCACCCGTACACGCACGGGCTGCTCAACTCGGTGCCCCGGCTGGACTCACCGCGCGGTGAGCGACTGCACGCGATCCGCGGGTCGGTCGCCGACAACATCCCGTGGGCCGAGGGGTGCGCGTTCGCGCCGCGCTGCGACAACGTTGTGGACGCGTGCCTGGAAGGGCCGCCGCCGCTCGAACCCACCGCCACCGGCGGCGACCTCCGCTGCAACAACCCCGTCTCCGAGGAGGTGGCGGCCCGATGACCGAACAGACCGAACCCCTGATCGAGCTGCGCGACGTCAAGGTCCACTTCCCGATCAAGAGCGGCCTGCTCTTCGACCGCACCATCGGGTACGTCTACGCGGTGGACGGGGTGTCGCTGAGCATCCGCAAGGGCGAGACGTACGGCCTGGTCGGCGAGTCCGGCTGCGGCAAGTCGACGTTGGGCCGCGGCCTGCTGCGACTCGTCGAGCCGACCGACGGCGAAATCATCTTCGACGGCACCGACGTCCGCGCGCTCAAGGGCGAGGCGATGCGGAAGGCCCGCCGCCGGATGCAGATGATCTTCCAGGATCCGCTCTCCAGCCTCGACCCCCGACAGTCGGTGGAGTCGCTGTTGGTGGAGGGGCTCAAGGCGCACGGGCTGGCCGGCGACAAGGCCGAGACCAACCGGAAGCTGCGCGAGACGCTGGAGGCGGTCGGCCTGCCCGCGTCGGCCCTCGGCAAGTACCCGCACGAGTTCTCCGGTGGCCAGCGCCAGCGGATCGGCATCGCCCGCGCACTGGTGCTCAACCCGGACCTGATCGTCGCCGACGAGCCGGTCTCCGCGCTTGACGTGTCGATCCAGGCCCAGGTGCTCAACCTGCTGGAAGATCTCCAGAACGAGCGTGGCCTGACCTACCTGATCATCGCGCACGACCTGGCGGTGGTGCGGCACATCGCCGACACGGTGGGCGTCATGTATCTCGGCGGGCTGGTGGAGGAGGCGTCAAGCGACGACCTCTACCGCGAGCCGATGCACCCGTACACCCGGGCGCTGATGTCCGCGGTGCCGGTGCCCGACCCGCTGGTGGAGGACCGCCGGGAGCGGATCCTGCTCGCCGGTGACCTGCCGTCGCCGACCCACCCGCCGTCGGGCTGCCGGTTCCACACCCGGTGCCCGTGGGCGCAGCCGACCCGGTGCGCCGACGAGCGGCCGGAACTGCGCGACGTGGTCGGTGGGCACCGGGTGGCCTGCCACTTCGCCGAGGACATCGCCGCCGGCCGGATCCGGCCGCACGAGGTCGAGGTGGAACTGGTCCGCCCGACCGAGGGCACCGGCCCCGTCGACCCGCCGGGCGAGCTGATCCCCACCCCGTGACGCCGCCAGGGGCCGTCCGGAAACGGACGGCCCCTGAACCGGTACGTGAGGTCCGGCCGCTCAGCCCTCGGGGCGGTGCAGCAGGCCCACCGCGACGCCGTGCACCGCGTCCAGCCCCGCCGGATCGGCAAGCGCGACAGACGTGCCGGTCACCGCATACCACTCGTCCGCGTCCTTGTACTGCACCCGTAGGGTGACCTTGCCGTCCGCGTACTCGGTGCGCAGCGTCAGGTCGCCAGTGACGACGCCGACCTCATCGGTCATCACGCCACCGGGGCCGGGCACGATGTCGCTGGTGCGGCTCTGCGGGCCGGCCGCGCCGCCGGAATCCGCGACCATGCCGGCACCCGGCACGGCGGCGGGGGTCTCGGCGGTGCCGTCCGCCGTCATGCCGGCGGCCGCCGGGCCGCCCGCCTCGGCGGCGGTCACGAATCGCCTCCCACTGAGCAGCCCTCCAACATCTCGGTCAGGGCGGCCTTCTCGGCGCTGGTCACCGTGAGCCGCCAGTAGTGCTTGACCGTCACCCAGCTCTCGGCGTACTTACACCAGTACTCCCGGTTCGCCGGCTTCCACTGGGACGGGTCCTGGTCACCCTTTGCCCGATTGGAGGACGCGGAAACCGCGAGGAGCTGCGGACGTGTCGTGTCGTTGGCGAAGTCGCCGCGCTTCTGGTCGTCCCACTCGTCGGCGCCCGAGCGCCACGCGTTGGCCAACGGCACCATGTGGTCGATGTCCACATCGGCGGGATCGGCGGCGCTGCGGCCGTCGTACACGCTCACCCAGCGCCCACCGACCACGTTGCAGCCGGAGAGCTTCACGTCCTTGCCGTCGCGCTGGAGGATGCTGTCCCGCACGTCGCAGTTCTTGCCCGTGTCCCGCCAGTGCGGGAAGTGGTCCCGGCTGTAACCCTTCATCGACCCTGCGGTGGCGACGGTGAGTTGGCCGAGCTGCTGCGCGGCGTTGCCGCCGTCGCTCGGCGGCGGGATGTCCGGCTCGTCCGGTGGGACGCAACCGGCCACGCCGAGCGCCAGCGCCGCGGCGAGCGCGGTCGCCGCCACTCGCGGTCCTGATCTGGTACGCACAGACGACACCTCTCCAGCTTGCGGTCTCCCGGCGATTGCGCACAGTACCCGGGAATGGTTTCGGCGTTTCGTGGCGTCTCCCACATGATGCAAGGCACATTGGTGGGATGACCGCACCCGCACCGGCGTCCGCCCTCCGGATGGGCACCTCCGCCGGCCGGGGGACGCTGCTCGCCGCCGTTCTCGCCTCCGGCATGGTCTTCCTCGACAGTACGGTCGTCAACGTGGCGCTGCCGAAGCTCGGGCAGGACCTCGGCGCGAACGTGGCAGATCTCCAGTGGACCGTCAACGGCTACCTGCTGATGCTCGCGGCGTTCGTGTTGCTCGGCGGCGCACTCGGGGACCGCTTCGGTCGGCGACGCGTCTTCCTCATCGGGGTGGTCTGGTTCACCGCCGCCTCGGTGCTGTGCGGGCTGGCCCAGGGCACCGGTTGGCTGATCGCGGCCCGGTTCCTCCAGGGTGCCGGGGGCGCGTTGCTCACGCCCGGCTCACTGTCGGTGCTCCAGGCCAGTTTCCACCCGGACGACCGGGGCCGGGCGATCGGGGCCTGGGCCGGGCTGTCCGGGGTGTCCACCGCGCTGGGCCCGTTCATCGGTGGCTGGCTGATCGACGCGCTGTCCTGGCGTTGGATCTTCTTCCTCAACCTGCCCATCGCCGTGTTGGTGGTGCTGGCCACGACGCGGTGGGTGCCGGAGAGCCGGGACGAGAGCGCCTCCCGGACCGCGGGGCCGGGTCGGACCCGTCGGCGGTTCGACATCGGGGGCGCCCTGCTGGGCGCGCTCGCGCTCGCCGGCGTCACGTACGCCCTGGTCGACGCCCCGGCGCGTGGCTTCGACTCGGCCCCGGTGCTGGTCGCGGCGCTGGTCGGGGTGCTGGCCGCGGTGGCCTTCGTGCTGCTGGAACGGCGGCGCGGCGACTCCGCGATGCTGCCCACCGGGCTGTTCGGCAGTCGGCTCTTCTCGGTGCTCAACATCTTCACCGTGGTCGTCTACGCGGCGCTCGGCGGCTTCACCTTCTTCTTCGCCGTCTACCTACAGAACGTGGTCGAGTGGTCGGCCTTCCGCACCGGCATCGCGTTGCTGCCGATGACCCTGCTGCTGTTGGCCGGGTCGGCCCGGGCGGGCGCGCTGTCCGCGCGGATCGGCCCCCGGCTGCCGCTGACCGTCGGGCCGGTGATCGCCGCGATCGGTCTGCTGCTGCTGCGCGGCGTCGGGCCGGGCGCGTCGTACTGGACCGACGTGCTGCCCGGGGTGCTGCTCTTCGGCATCGGGCTGACCCTGGTGGTGGCACCGCTGACCGCGTCGGTGCTGGCCGCCGTGCAGGATCGGTTCTCCGGGGTGGCCAGCGGCTTCAACAACGCCGCGTCCCGGGCCGGCGGCCTGCTCGCGGTGGCGGCGCTGCCGCTGCTCGTCGGCCTGTCCGGCAGCGGCTACGCGCAGAAGGCCGAGCTGACCGACGCGTTCCGGGGTGCCATGGTGTGGTGTGCGGGCCTGTTGCTGGCCGGGGCGGTGCTGGCCCTCGTGCTGGTGCACCGGCCGCCCCGCGCGGCCCCACCGTCGCAGCCCTGCCCCTCGCTGCCCGCGGCCACGCCCCCGAGGTAGGAAACCACCTCGGGGACGCGGCACGGGTCGTCAGCCGCGGGCGCGGTTGACGGCGCTGGTGACCGCCTTGATCGAGGCGGTGACGATGTTGGCGTCGGTGCCGACACCCCAGACCGTCCGACCGTCGACCTCGCACTCCACGTACGCGGCGGCCTGCGCGTCCCCACCGGAGGACAGCGCGTGCTCGTGGTAGTCGAGCACCCGCACGCCCACCCCGACCGACTGGAGCGCGTTCACGTACGCGTCGATCGGGCCGTTGCCGACCGCGGCGAGCGAGCGCTGCTCGGCGCCCACGACGACCTGGGCGTCGATCTCGACCTTGCCGTCGGTGGTGCCGATCGTGTAGCCGCTCAACCGGACCGCCGGGTCGGGCTGGTGGTCGAGCAGGTAGTGCGCCGCGAAGATCTCCCACATGGCGCCCGGGTCGACCTCGCCACCGTCGTGGTCGGTGACGTGCTGCACCACCCCGGAGAACTCGATCTGGAGCCGGCGCGGCAGGTCCAGTTGGTGCTCGCTCTTCATGATGTACGCGATGCCGCCCTTGCCGGACTGCGAGTTGACCCGGATGACCGCCTCGTAGGTGCGGCCCAGATCCTTCGGATCGATCGGCAGGTACGGCACGGCCCAGGTGTGCTCGTCCACCGGCACACCGGCGGCCTCGGCGTCGGCGGCGAGGGCGTCGAACCCCTTCTTGATGGCGTCCTGGTGGGAGCCGGAGAAGGCGGTGTAGACCAGGTCGCCCGCGTACGGGTGGCGTTCGTGCACCGGGAGCTGGTTGCAGTATTCGACCGCTCGGCGGATCTCGTCGATGTTCGAGAAGTCGATCATCGGGTCGATGCCCTGGGAGAACAGGTTGAGCCCCAGCGTCACCAGGTCCACGTTGCCGGTGCGCTCGCCGTTGCCGAACAGGCAGCCCTCGATGCGGTCCGCACCGGCGAGCAGGCCCAGCTCGGCGGCGGCGACCCCGGTGCCCCGGTCGTTGTGCGGGTGCAGGCTCAGCACCACGCTGTCGCGGCGCGGCAGGTGCCGGTGCATCCACTCGATCGAGTCGGCGTACACGTTGGGGGTGGCCATCTCGACGGTGGCCGGCAGGTTGATGATCAGCGGCCGGTCCGGCGTCGGGTCGATCACGTCGATCACCCGGGAGCAGACCTCCAGCGCGTACTCCAGCTCGGTGCCCGTGTACGACTCCGGCGAGTACTCGTAGAAGATCTCCGTGTCCGGGGTGTGGATCTCCGCGTACTTCTGGCAGAGCCGCGCACCGGTCGTGGCGATGTCGGCGATGCCGTCCTTGTCCAGCCCGAAGACCACCCGGCGCTGGAGGGTGGAGGTCGAGTTGTAGAAGTGCACGATGGCCCGCTTCGCGCCACGCAGCGACTCGAACGTCCGGTCGATCAGGTGCTCCCGGCACTGGGTCAGCACCTGGATGGTGACGTCGTCCGGGATCATGTCCTGTTCGATGAGCTGCCGGACGAAGTCGAAGTCGGTCTGGCTGGCCGACGGGAAGCCGACCTCGATCTCCTTGTAGCCCATCTGGACGAGCAGTTGGAACATCCGGCGCTTGCGCTCGGGCGACATCGGGTCGATCAGGGCCTGGTTGCCGTCGCGCAGATCGACCGCGCACCAGCGGGGGGCGGCGTCGACGGTGCGGGTGGGCCAGGTGCGGTCCGGCAGCTCCACCCGGACCTGGTCCCGGTAGGGCTGGTAGCGGTGGTACGGCATCCGGCTCGGGCGTTGCCGGGCGATCGGATCGGTCTCGGCGTCGGTGGCAGGTTGAGCCATCTCAGAGTGCTCCCTGGAACATGTGGCGTCAGCAGATCGGAAGGTGTCGGCGCGCTGCCGGGCGACGATGCGCGGCGGTGCCGAGAAGAAAATCGGATGTGCTGGACGGCGCGATGCGACTCCGCGACGAGGTGCCGGCCGGTCAGGCCTCGTCGCGGCGGCTAAGGAGGAGAAGCGCCCGCCACATGACCAAGTCACCCTACGTGATGAAACGGAGGGTGGAAAGGTTCGTCCGGACTATGGGACTCGGGTCCCGATCGGCTCCGGGGCCTCGGCACCCAGCCGTGGCGTCCGTTCGGCCCAGGCCACCACGGGTACGACAGCCACTCCGATCAGCACGAAGATCGCTGCTGTCGGTAACCAGCCCCACCCGCCCGTGCTCACCCCGAGCGCGGTCAGCGCGGCCGGGGCGACCAGATACTGCATCTGCTTGCCGAGCCGGAACGCCCCCACGTACGCGCCGCGCTGGGCGGCCGGCGGCAGGGTGGCGGTGAGCCCCCAGGAGCCCGCCGACTCGATCAACTCGGCCAGGATCAGCAACGTCGCGGCGGCCACCAGCACCACCACGGTGAGCGGGCCCCGGGTGACCCCGGAGATCGGCAGGACCAGACAGAACAGGGCGATAAGCAGAGCGCCCCGGCGGGAGGCCCGCGCCGCGCCCGGCGCGGTGTCGGCGCCCCGGCTGACGCGTACCTGGAGCAGCACGATGAGGACGGTGTTGAGCAGCACCAGCCCGGCGATCACCGTCTTCGGGGCGTCGGTGTGGCTGAGGATCCACAGCGGCAGCACCGTCAGGCTGAGCCGAATCCTGCTCCGGAGGGGTGCGCGTGTCCGAGTTGCGGTTCTGCCTGGCCGACGTGGCAGGAGTGCGGCTCGCCGTGTCGCCGGCCAACGAGACGGCCATGAGCATGTGGGCGGTTGCCGACCCGGTCCGCTACGCGGTGCACCTGCCCTGGATCGACCGGGCCCGGGCGGCGCTGCGTCGCCCCGAGGTGGCCACCCGGGTCCGACCGCTCGTGGAGCTGACCCTGCCCCGTCGCTGGTTGCCCGACTTCCTCACCCCGGCGGCCCGGCCGAACGCGCAGATGACCGAGCAGCTCGACCAGATCGCCGCGACGCCGCCGGCTGTGGTGGTGCAGGATCTGCTGGCGACCACTCCGCGTGGGCCGTTGGGTCCGTTCGGGCGGGCGCTGCTCACCGACCCCCGTGGGTTGCTGCCGCAGCTCGTCGACGCGGTGCGGGTCTGGCACGACGAGGCGATCGCCCCGGACTGGCCACGGATGCGCGCGCTGCTCGACGCGGACGTGGCGTACCGGGCCGCGCAGCTCGCCGAGGGCGGTGCCGGCCGGCTGTTCGAGCAGCTCCACCCGAGCCTGCGCTGGCTCGGCGACCGGGTGGTCAGCGACGATCCGTTCGAACGGGACTTCGA
Source organism: Micromonospora sp. NPDC048935 (assembly GCF_043197875.1). Classification (NCBI taxonomy): domain Bacteria; kingdom Bacillati; phylum Actinomycetota; class Actinomycetes; order Micromonosporales; family Micromonosporaceae; genus Micromonospora; species Micromonospora sp. NPDC048935. Next base: position 50,739 of record NZ_JBICTZ010000004.1, read on the forward strand.
TCTCCGCGGTCGCGGGTTGGCACTGAATCCGGGCGTGTTCACCGACCGGCGGGTGCTGTGGAACCTGCTGGAAGACTCGCTGCCGGCCGGCGTCTACCCGGTCCGGGCGGTCGGGACGCTCTGGGAGGCGGCCGGGCCACCGCCCGGCGACCCGCTGGCCCGGGTGATCGGCCCCGGCCGGGCCGCGCTGCTGCACCTGCTCGACACGGCGGCGACCACCACCGACCTCGCCCGCCTCGCCGCGATGTCCGCCGGAAACGTCTCCCAGCACCTGGCCGCGTTGCACGCCGCGGGCCTGGTCACCCGGTCCCGACAGGGTCGACACGTTCTCTACCGCAACACCGACGCCGCGCGGGTCCTGCTGCGGGCCAGTGGCGGGGGCGGGTGAGCCGGCGGTCGGTCAGCGCAGCAGCAGGTCGGCGACCGGGCGGCGGTGCCGCAGGCCGGTCTCCCTGGCGCGTAGATCGGCCGGCAGGGCGAACGGGTCCCCGAGCCGGCCGACGGCGGCGACCACCAGCGGGCGTACGCCCCCGGGCAGGTCGAGCTCGGTGGTGAGGCCGGGCTGGTCGAAGCGGGTCAGTTGACGCACGTGCAGGCCGATTGCGGTGGCCTGGAGGGTCAGGTGGGCCATCGCCTGACCGAGGTCGTACGCGGCCCGCTCGGCGTCGCCGCCGGTGTGCGCGCCGACCACCAGGGTCGCGGCGTGTCGGGCCCAGCCCTGGTCGCCGGCCGGAAGATTGGTCAGGATCCGCTTCCAGGTGTCGTCGTCGCGGTGGCCGAGGGCGAACCGCCAGGGCTGTCCGTTGTCCGCCGACGGCGCCCAGCGCGCGGCCTCCAGCAGTGAGGCTGCCTCGTCCGGGGTCAACTCGGCGCTCGGGTCGAAGGCGCGGGGGCTCCAGCGGAAGGCGAGCAGTGGGGTGAGGTCGGCCATGGGTGAAGTGTCCCAGATGGGCGATCTCACCCTCTTGCCCGGATCGGTCAAATGTGTGCAAGAGCACCCGTAACGGGATGAAGGTCAGGGCGTTCCCGCGCTTGGACTGCCCGACGGGTCGGGGCTTGGCGGCGCCGCGATGTCGAGCGGGTCCCGGTCGATGACCACCGGCCCCGCCAACTGCACGGTTGCCGGTGCCGCACCCGGCGGTGCGGCAAGCCTCAGCGTCCCCGCCTCGGTCCGCACACCGGTCGGTGTGCCGTCCCGGTCGTAGCAGTAGATGCCCACGTCCAGCGGGGCGTTGAGCGACGCCGAGGTGGAGTCCACCGAGTAGCAGGTGCCGGTGAGGCCCTCGGGTGGGTTGGCGGACGCCACCGCCAGCGGTGAGCGGCGGTCGGTGAGCACGTCCAGCCAGTCGGTGAGCGGATGCTGGAGCCGGGGGTCCGCCCGGCGCGGGATCGCGTCGTCGCGCTCACCGAGGCGTACGCAGCTCGCCGGCTCCGGTCGACCGGCCGAGGGCAGGGCGCACTGGAACAGCCCGTCACTGGTGGCAGCCATCGAGATGTCGACGGTGCCACCCCACGCGCCGCCCGGCACGTCGACCCGCCAGCTACCGTCGTTCGCGCTGGTGAACGCGATGGTGCGGTCCGGCTTGCCCGTCTCGGCGTACACGTACTGCGCCACCAGGTGGCGATCCTGGGCGGCTGCGGCAAGGGTGGCCAACTCGTCGCGTGCGGCGTCCACGGCGACCGGCCCCGGATCGGCGGGCGGCGGGGTCGGCGGCTGCGCGTCGGTGCAGGCGAGCAGCAGAGCGGGCAGGGCGAACACGAGCGGCCCGAGCACGCGGCCGGCCGAGCGGGTGAGGACGGGCACCGGCCCATTCTGGTGGGTGCGGGCGGTCGGCGGGGACCTGCGCGTACCGGTCCGTGCCGGCGTGTCGGGCGTGTCCGTTTCGGCGTACCGCCGGACCTGCTGGGACCGGCCCGGCCGGCCTCGCGCGGGCCGGATGGTGGGATCACCTGACCCGGGGTCGTTACCCGCCGGTTACCCTCAAGGGGTCTGACACGCGCCGCCGGCCCCGGTTCCGGCGGCGTCGGCACGCTCAGGGTCGCTGGGAGGGAGTGCACAGTCGTGGCACTCGTGGTGCAGAAGTACGGCGGGTCCTCCGTCGCCAACGCCGAGCGGATCAAGCGGGTGGCCGAGCGCATCGTCGACGCCCGCAAGGCCGGCGACGACGTGGTGGTGGTGGTCTCCGCGATGGGGGACACCACCGACGAGCTGCTTGACCTGGCCAACCAGGTCAGCCCGCTGCCGCCGGGCCGCGAGCTGGACATGCTGCTCACCGCCGGAGAGCGGATCTCCATGGCGTTGCTCGCCATGGCCATCCACAACCTGGGGTACGAAGCCCGCTCGTTCACCGGCTCGCAGGCCGGCGTGATCACCACCTCGGTGCACGGCCGCGCCCGGATCATCGACGTCACCCCCGGGCGGCTCAAGGGCGCGCTCGACGAGGGATCGGTGGTCATCGTGGCCGGCTTCCAGGGCGTCTCGCAGGACACCAAGGACGTCACCACGCTGGGCCGGGGCGGCTCGGACACCACCGCCGTGGCGCTCGCCGCCGCCCTGCACGCCGACGTGTGCGAGATCTACACCGACGTGGACGGCATCTTCACCGCCGACCCACGGATCGTGCCCAACGCCCGGCACATCCGGCAGATCACCTACGAGGAGACGCTGGAGCTGGCCGCGTGCGGCGCGAAGGTGCTGCACCTGCGTAGCGTGGAGTATGCCCGGCGGGCGGGGTTGCCGATCCACGTTCGTTCGTCATACTCGACCAACACCGGCACGATGGTCACCGGATCGATGGAGGACCCTTCCGTGGAGCAGGCACTGATCACCGGGGTCGCACACGACCGCAGCGAGGCCAAGATCACGATCGTCGGGGTGCCCGACGAGCCGGGTGCCGCCGCGCGGATCTTCGACACCGTCGCCGGTGCCGAGATCAACATCGACATGATCGTGCAGAACGTCTCCACCGAGGGCACCGGCCGGACGGACATCTCGTTCACCCTGCCCAAGGCCGACGGCCCGACCGCGATGGCCGCGCTCAGCAAGATCCAGGAGCCGGTGAAGTTCAAGGGCCTGCTCTATGACGACCACGTCGGCAAGGTCTCCCTGATCGGCGCCGGCATGCGCTCGCACCCCGGTGTGGCCGCCGGCTTCTTCGCCGCGCTCGGCTCGGCCGGGGTCAACATCGAGATGATCTCCACCTCCGAGATCCGGGTCTCCGTGGTCTGCCGGGACACCGACCTCGACGCCGCCGTCCGCGCCATCCACGACGCGTTCGAGCTGGGCGGCGATACCGAAGCCGTGGTCTACGCGGGGACAGGTAGGTAGCGCCGATGACGGCGCTGCCCACCCTCGCCGTGGTCGGGGCGACAGGTGCCGTCGGCACCGTGATGTGTGAGCTGCTCAGCGGGCGTCGCAACGTCTGGGGTGAGATCCGGCTCCTCGCCTCCGAACGCTCGGTCGGAAGGCGGGTGCGCTGTCGAGGTGAGGACGTCGTCGTCCAGGCGCTGACCCCGGAGGCGTTCGACGGCGTCGACGTGGCGATGTTCGACGTGCCCGACGAGGTCTCCGCCGAGTGGGCGCCGATCGCCGTCGCCCACGGCGCGATCGCCGTCGACAACTCCGGTGCGTTCCGGATGGACCGGGACGTCCCGCTCGTCGTTCCGGAGATCAACCCCGAGCAGGTCCGCGACCGGCCCCGGGGCATCATCGCGAACGCCAACTGCACCACCCTCGCGATGATCGTCGCGGTGGCGCCCCTGCACCGCGAGTACGGCCTGCGGGAGCTGGTGCTCGCCTCCTACCAGGCGGTCTCCGGCGCCGGTAAGGCCGGCGTGGACATCCTGCACGACCAGCTCACCAAGGTCGCCGGGGATCGGGCGCTCGGCTCGCGTACCGGCGACGTCCGTCAGGCGGTCGGCGACGACCTCGGCCCGTTCCCGGCCCCGCTGGCGCTCAACGTGGTGCCCTGGGCCGGCTCGCCGGCCGACGACGGCTGGTCGTCGGAGGAGATGAAGATCCGCAACGAGTCGCGGAAGATCCTCGGCCTGCCCGACCTCAAGGTGTCCGCCACCTGCGTCCGGGTGCCGGTGGTCACCGGCCACTCGGTGGCCGTGCACGCGGTCTTCGGCACCGAGGTGGACGCCGAGGGCGCCCGCGAGGCACTGCGCAACGCGCCAGGGGTGATCCTTGTCGACGACCCCGCCGCCGGGGAGTTCCCGATGCCGATCGACGCGGTCGGCACCGACCCGTCCTGGGTCGGCCGAATCCGCCGAGCCCTGGACGACCCCCGCGCCCTCGACTTCTTCGTCACCGGCGACAACCTCCGCAAGGGCGCAGCCCTCAACACAGCCCAGATAGCCGAACTACTAGCAAAAGAACTAAGAACCCCCTAACCCCACCCCGCCCCACCGTGCCCCGCCCCGGCCGTGCTCGCGTGCGCCCCGCGCCCCGCCATCGCGGTCGATCATGGAGTTGTGGTGGGTGAATTATCCAGCTCTAAGCCTTTTGCGCGGCACCACAACTCCTTGATCGACGCCGACGCCGACGCCGACGGGGGCGCGGGCGGGGGTTGTGGGGTTGTGGGGTGGGTCAGGCCGCGGAGAGGAGAACCCCGTCTCGGCCCTGGCGTTTCACCGCGTAGAGGGCCTGGTCGGCTCTTCTCAGGGTGCGGTCGGGGGTTTCGCCGGGGTGGGGGAGTGCCACGCCCACGCTGATCGTGCGGCCGATGCGCCGGGCCGCCTCGGTCAGCCGTTCGGCGATCCGGACCGCCTCCTCGGGGCGGCTCACCTCGATCACCGCGACGAACTCGTCACCGCCGATCCGGTACAGCTCGTCGCCGTGCCGGAGCGCCTCCTCCAGAGCGCGGGCCAACCCGACAAGCACCCGGTCGCCGGCCTGGTGGCCGTACGTGTCGTTGACGATCTTGAAGCCGTCCACGTCGATCGCCAGCAGCGCCGTACGTCCCGGGGTCGCCGCCGCGATCCGCTGCCCGAACGGGCCGGTGTGCCGCAACCCGGTCAGCGGGTCGGAGCTGGCCTGCTCCCGTAGTCGGGCCAGCGTGCGGAGCCGGTCGAGGTTGGTCCAGGCCTGCCCGGCGAGTAGTTCCATCAGGCTGACCGTGGTCGGGTCCGGCCGGAGGGCGCGTTCGTCGGCGACCAGCAGCACCCCGTCGGCCTCCGGGGGCCCGACCGGTACGGCGACAAGTGTGTGCACCCCCGCCCGGGTCAGCGGCCGGTAGTCCTCGGTCGGGGGGTGCCCCGCCTCGCCCAGGGTGTATCCGGCGCCGTACCGGTGTGCCCGGTCGACCATCCGGTCCAGGGCCGCCGGCCCGGCCTCGGTCAGCTCGGCGCGGATCCGGGTCTCCAGGTCGTTGGGCACCGCCGGGGGTGGGCCGAGTTGGCCGGCGAGCAGGAGCACAGCGGTGGAGAGGGTGGAGACCTCCCGGGCGGCGCTTGCCGCCGCGCCCATCAGCTCCCCCTCGCTGAGCGCGGTGGCGAGTGCGGCGGTGTGCCGGAGCAGCTTCTCGCTGCGGCTCTCCTCGGGTGGGCCGCCGAGTGCGGCGATCCGCGCGCCGAGCCGGTCGGCCAGCCGCTGTGTCGTCTCGCGCCACCGCTCCAGGTCGGTGGGCGCACTCCACTGCAGGTCGAGCACGCCGATCGTCCGGCCCGTCGGGTCCAGCACCGGTACGCACAGCTCGGCGGTCACGTCGGGGCGTACCGGGAGGTAGTCCGGGTCGACTGTCACGTCCGGAACGACGGCGGGGCTGCCGGTGGCGTACACCCGCCCGACGATGCCGCTTCGTGCCGGCACGGTCGCGAAGACCTGCCACGCCCCGGTCGCCGCGACGCACCGCAGGCGGTCGTGGACCGCGAGCAGCACGGAGATGGTGGCGGGGGTGTGGCGGGCCAGCGCGGTGACGGTCCACCGGCAGGCTTCCGCCACGCTCGACGCCATCGGGAGGTGGACGGTGACGTCACGGACGACTCGCTGATGATCCACTCGCACGTCGTTCCAGGTAGGGGAGGGGCCCGGCCGGCGCCGAGCCGCGCGATCAAGCGTACTCACGGTGGCGAGAACTGCCGGTCTTCGTACACACGTGCTATCCACAGGCTGTGGACACAGCCTGTGGGCGACGTCGTAGGCGTCGAAGTTGACGATCGCGCTTGCGCATGCCAATAATAGTTGGCATGAGCCAAGGTGAGTTATGGGTGAGCTGAGCGGTGATCGGCTGGTCGAGGTCCTCGCCGCGCTGGCCAGCCCGCACCGACTGCGGGTGCTCGCCGCACTGGCCGGCGGACGTGTCTACGTCTCACAGCTCGCCCGCGATCTGGGCATCAGCCGCGCACTGCTGCAGGTGCACCTGAAAAAGCTGGAGAAGGCCGGGCTGGTCACCGCACATCTGGAGTTGTCCGAAGACGGCAAGGCACTCAAGTACTACGAGACGACGCCGTTCTCGTTGCACCTCACGCCCGACGTGGTGGCGGCCGCCGCCACGACCCTGAGCACCGCCGGAGACGGCGATGCCCTACCGAATGGACACAGTTAGATGGACGTCACCGCCTCGATCTTCCTCGTCGCCGTCGCCGCCCTGCTCATCTCGGGTGTCTGGTATGCGGGCGTCCGCACGCGGACCGCGCTGGCGGGCGAGCTCCAGCGGCAGTACGCCGAACAGGCCGCCGAGACGCAGCGCCTGCTCGCCGACGTGAGCGCGCAGTTGGCCGACCTGAACCGACGCACCGCGGACATGCAACGCATCCTCAAGGACGCCGAATGACCACCCTCAGCCTCAGCCCACCGGTCACGCTGCTCAACGTCCCCAACGCCATCACCGCCGTACGCACGGCCAGTGCCGTCGGGCTCGCCGTGGCGGCGCTGAGCCAACGCAGCGCACACCTGCTGATCGCCGCCTACCTGGTCTACTGGATCGGGGACATCCTCGACGGTGTCGCCGCCCGGGCGCTGGGCCAGGAGACGCGTACCGGAGCGGTCTTCGACATCGTCGCGGACCGTGCCTGCACGTCGGCCTGTGCCGCCGCGCTGATCGTGCTGCGGCCCGACACGGCCCTGCCGATCGCGGTGTTCCTGGTCCAGTTCATGGTCATCGACCAGTTGCTGAGCCTGATGTTCCTGCGGTGGCCACTGCTCAGCCCGAACTACTTCGCCAGCGTCGATCACCGCATCTACCTGTGGAACTGGTCTCCCCCGGCGAAGGCGCTGAACACCGCCGCAGTGGTGCTGCTGGCGATCTTCGCGCCGATGGCCGTTGCCGTCACGTTCGCCCTCGGGGTCGCCGCGGTGAAGGTCGTCTCGTTGATCTGCGCCGCCAGGCTGCCGGCGGGCCTCCCGCACACCCGGCCATGATTGCCGTCCTGGTGGCTACGGCCGTCGGGCTGCTGTCGGCCTTCCTGCCGTTCACCCCGGCCGAGCCGTACCTGGTAGCGGCCGTCGCGACGACAAGTGCGCCGCCCGTGGCGCTCGGCGTGGCCGCCGCTGCCGGCCAGACCGTCGGCAAGGTCCTGATCTTCCTCGGCGCGCGCGGCGCGATCCGTTCGACGTGGCTGCGCCAGCGGCTCAGCAGACGCCCGACGACCGCGCCGCGGCAACCGGGCCGACTGGGCACGATGCTCGCGCGTCCGAAGGCGACCGGAGCGCGACTCGTGGAGATGCTGGAACGCCCCCGCCAGTCCAACGGCATGCTCCTGGTCAGCGCCGTCACCGGCTTCCCACCGCTGCTGGCCGCCAGCGTCTACCTGGGACGCACACCCATGCGCCCGGCCGCCTTTGCCCTGACGTGCCTGTTCGGCCGGGCGATCCGGTTCGTCACGGTCGCACTGGCCCCGCAACTCGCCGGCTACTGAAACGGTGCCGGGCCGATCTGGTCACACCCCACAACCGCGCCTCGGGCCTTAGCGTGAAGCCCACGACACCGAGGAGGCGAGCCACCCATGATCATCGCTCAGCTCAGTGATCCCCACCTGACCACCGGTCCGCTCGCCGCCGCGCCGGCCGCCGGGCTGAATCGTGCGCTCGGCCGGGTGCTGGCGTTGCGGCCCCGACCCGACTGCGTGGTGATCACCGGTGACCTGGTCGACAACGGTCGGCCGGACGAGTACGAGGTGCTGCGCGAGCTGATCGGCCGGTTCCCGGTGCCGGTCTACCTGGCCCCCGGCAACCACGACGACCGCGAGGCACTGCTCGACGCCTTCGGGGGCACACCGTGGCTCGGCGGCGGTTTCTCCGCCTACTACCACGTCGACCACGAGGCGGCGACGATCGTGGTGCTCGACTCGCTCGTCGCCGGCAGCGACAGCGGCCAACTCGGCGAGGAGCAACTCGGCTGGCTCGACGGCGTGCTCGCCGGGCGACCCGAGGTGCCCGCCGTGCTCTGCCTGCACCATCCGCCGGTAGCTGTCGGTTTCCCCGCGGCCGACTCCATCCGGCTCGCCGACGGTGACGCGCTCGCCGAGGTGATCGGCCGGCACCGGCACGTCGTGCGGGTAGCCGCCGGCCACCTCCACCGCGCGGTCACCACGGCGTACGCGGGCACTGTGCTCACCGTGGCACCCAGCACCTGGAGGCAGAGCGCGCTCACCATGAGCGCCGACGAGCAGTTCGGTTGGGTCGACGAGCCGACCGCCTTCCTGCTGCACCTGGTCGAGGCGGGCGGCTGCGTGACACACACCGTGCAGGTGAGCCACTCCGCCGGCCAGACCGGCGGCTTCTGACGGCACCCCTCATGGAGGTCTGGTACGTCGCGTACGGCTCGAACATGCACGCCGCCCGGCTGGCGTGGTACATCGGCGGCGGCTGCCCGCCCGGCGGGAAGCGAACGTACCCGGGTTGCCGGGACCGCCGCCCACCGAGCCGGTCGGTGCCGGTGTCGCTGCCCGGCGGCATCTACTTCGCCGGCGAGTCCCGTGCCTGGACCGGGGGCATGGCCTTCTACGACCCGCACCTGCCAGGCCAGGCCGCAGCCCGCGCCTACCTGGTCACCAGGGAACAGTTCGCCGACATCGCCGCCCAGGAGATGTACCGCCCAGCGGGTGCCGCCGACCTGGTCCCCGCGACCGACGCCGCGATCGAGGCGGCCGTCGCCCACGGGCGGGCGACACTCGGCCCCGGGCGGTACGAGACGTTGGTCTGCCCCGGCAGCCACGGCGGCGTCCCCCTGCTCACCTTCACCGCACCCGAGGGAGCATCGGCCGTGCGGTGCCGACCACCCGCGCCGATCTACCTCGGCATGATCGCCCGCGGTCTGCGTGAGGCACACGACTGGCCAGCCGGGCGGATCACCAGCTATCTGGCCGCCCGGCCCGGCGTGGCCGACGCCTGGCCGCCCGACGCCGTCGCCGCCCTGGTCACCGAGGCGCTGGCCGCCGGCTGACCCGTTGTGCCGCTGACTGACTTGCTGCGCTGGTTGACCCGCTGACCCGCTGGCTGACTTGCTGTGCCGGCTGACTTGCTGTGCTGGCTGATCCGCTGTGCTGGCTGATCCGCTGTGCTGGCTGGCCCGCTGGGCCGGCGGTTGACCCTCTCCGCCGGTGGCCGTCAGGCGAGCAGGAACTCGCGCAGCGCGGGAGCCAGCGTCGCCGGAGGCACGTCGTGGTAACCACCGTCGAGGCTGATGGACCGACCGCCCGGGACCGCCTCGGCCGCGGCCGCACTCGCGTCCCGCAGCCACTGTGGACTGCCGGTGCTGTGCACGGCGAGAGTCGGCACGGTGATGGCCGCCAGTCGATCGGCCGGCAGTCGCCCTCCGGCGGTGACGATCGAGTCGTACACCAGGGTGTGCGCGACCGCGGTCAGTGCGCCCCACACCTGTTGCGACCGCATCCTGGTGATCTCCTCCGCCGGCAGCCCCACCGAGTCGCTGAGGAAGAGCTGCACCGCGCCGTCCCTGTCGTCGGCGGCGATCAGCTCGATGAGGCGGGGGGTGAGGTCCCTCCAGACGCCCACGTGCGGACCAACCTGGAACGGTGGCTCGAACAGGGCCAGCCTGGTCACCGGCAGGCCCTGCGCGGTGGCGAGGGCGGCCAGGACCGCGCCGGAGGAGATCCCGTAGACGGCGGCGGAGCCACCGGCCGCCGCGATCAGGGCCGCCAGGTCGTCGATCTCGCGACCGATCTCGTAGGGCGCGGTGTCGCCGCTGTAGCCCCGGCCGCGACGGTCGTAGCCGAAAGCGGTGAAATCCGGTGCCAACGCCGCGGCCAGCGCGCCAGTCGCACCGCGATCGCTGAACGCGCCGCCGACCAGGACGATCGCGGGCCCGGCGCCGGACCGCTCGAACGCGATGGGCGTGCCGTCCGCCGATCGCACCTGCTCCACCGTCGGTGTCGTCTCACTCACGATGCTGCCTCCGTCCGCGCCCACCATCCCGTCCTTTCTAGACCCTGGGTACGACGATGTCTGCCAGACCGCGGTAAACGCCTGTCACAGGCGTACCCGCAGCTCCGGGTCGACCCGGCGGCGTCCGGATGAGAGGCTGTCGGGGCAGGCGGCCATCCCCTCACCGCCGCCAACCGCGACCCTGACGACGGTGTCGTGCGGCGGCCCGGCCGACCCAGAGGCCGGGCCCCGCGGGCGCCGATTCTCACAAGGAGATCAATGTCCATAACCGGGATGCGACGGGCCGCTGTCGGCCTGACCGCGCTCGCGGTGGCCGCGTTCGGCGCGGTCGCCACCAGCCCTGAGCAGGCCGACGCACGACCGAAGCCGGTCGACGTCACCCTGCTGGCCCTCAACGACTTCCATGGCAACCTCGAACCGCCGAGCGGGTCCAGCGGCACCATCGCCGGGCAGACCGCGGGCGGCGTCGAATACCTGGCGACCCACCTCGCCGAGCTGCGCGCCGCCGCCAAGAAGAAGAACACCATCACGGTCGCCGCCGGAGACCTGATCGGCGCGTCCCCGCTGCTCTCCGCCGCGTTCCACGACGAGCCGACAATCGAGGCGCTGAGCATGGCCGGGCTGGACTACGCCAGCGTCGGCAACCACGAGTTCGACGAGGGCGCCACCGAGCTGCTGCGCATGCAGAACGGCGGCTGCCACCCGGTGGACGGCTGCGCCGACGGCACCCCGTTCCGGGGCGCCGGCTTCAAATACCTGTCCGCGAACGCCTTCAGGACCGCCACCGGCAAGCCGCTGCTGGCACCGTACGCGATCCACAAGGTGCAGGGCGTCAAGGTCGGCTTCATCGGGATGACCCTGGAGGGCACCCCGCAGATCGTGAGCCAGCAGGGCGTCGCCGGCCTCACCTTCGCCGACGAGGCGGACACCGCCAACCGGTACGCTCGCGAACTGCGCCGCCAGGGCGTACAGGCGATCGTCGTGCTGCTGCACGAGGGCGGCACCCAGGCGGCGACCGGCGGCATCAACGACTGCGTCGGCATGACCGGTCCCATCGTGGACATCACCAACCGGATGGACCCGTCGATCGACGTGGTGGTCAGCGGGCACACCCACCAGGCGTACAACTGCGACATCAACGGCAAGCTGGTCACCAGCGCCAGCTCGTTCGGCCGCCTGGTCACCGACATCGACCTGAAGATCGACCGCCGGAGCGGTGACGTCGTCTCCGCCGCGGCGAACAACGTCGTGGTCACCCGCGACGTCGCCAAGGACCCAAAGCAGACCGCACTGATCAACCACTACAAGACCGTGCTCGGCCCGGTCGCCGGCCGCCAGGTCGGCGTGACCAGCCAGGCGATCACCCGGAGCCAGGAAACCCTCTTCGGTACGAGTCTGGGTGAATCCCCACTGGGCAACCTGATCGCCGACGCCCAACTCGCCGCCACCGACAACGAGGAGGGCGCGGTCGCCGCCTTCATGAACCCGGGCGGTGTCCGGGCAGATCTCGACGCCGGCCCGGTCACCTACGAGGAGGCGTTCACGGTGCAGCCGTTCGCCAACAACCTGGTGACGCTCGACCTGACCGGCGCGCAGCTCTACTGCGTGCTAGAGCAGCAGTTCGTCACCAACCGGACGCTGTACCCGTCGTCGACCGTGGGCTATGTGGTCGACCCGAACGGCACCACAGGCACGGTTGCCGACCCCTGCGCCGGCACCCGAGTGGTCCGGGGCAGCCTCACCCTCGGCGGAACCGCCGTCGACACCGCAGCCACCTACCGGGTGACGGTGAACAACTTCCTGGCCGGCGGCGGCGACGGCTTCAGCGCCCTCACCGGCGGGACCAACCAGGTCACCGGCCAGATCGACCTGGACGCGTTCGTGGCGTACCTGACCGCCCAGTCGCCGGTCTCCGCCCCGACGCTGGACCGGATCCGCACCACCGCCGAGGTCCCCGCCGCCTGACGGCCGACCCCGCGATCATCGGGCCCCGGAGCGAGTGCTCCGGGGCCCGATACGTCCTCGACGTTGTCTGCCCGCGTCCGTGCGTGGCCGCGCTCGACATTGTCTGCCCGTGCGTGCCCGTGCTCGATGTTCCGTGCCCGTGCTCCGTGCCCGTGCCCGTGCCCGTGCCCGTGCCCGTGCCCGTGCCCGTGCCCGTGCCCGTGCCCGTGCTCCGTGCTCCGTGCTCCGTGCTCCGTGCCTCGCTCGTGTCCTGCGCGCGGCCCGTCCCAGGGCCCACGCCTGCCCACGCCTGCCCGCGCCGGCACCCGCGCCCGCGCAAGATCGCGCTCGAACATGGACGTAGTGGCATCGGCGCTTGAGGATGCCACTACATCCTGGATTCAGCACGATCTTGAATCGCCACGAGACCAAGCGGGCTCAACCTCGACGCAATAACCACCACAACGAAGATCACCGAAGGTTGCAACCACTGGTTGAGCCCGCCGAATGGGGAAGGTCCGCACAACATCAGGGATGTTGCTGCCTCCCGCGTGCCCGAGGCAGCAACATCCGTGATGTTGCGCGGATCATGGCGCCAGGGCCCCATGGTGGGCGCCGAGACGCGGGGGCGAGGGCGCGCCGAGACGCGGGGGCGGTCGGAACGCCAGGGCGCCGAAACGCCGAAGCGCCGGAACGCCGGGCGCCGAGACGCGGGGCGCGGGGACGGTCGGAACGCCAGGGCGCCGGAACTCCGGGCGCGGAGCGCTGGGGCGCTGAAGTGTTTGGTGCTCGGCGGGGTGCTTGGTGAGGCGCGGGGCGGGTCACGGAGGCGGTGGCCGATCTGCCCGGTCCGGCTGCCGTGTTTGGTGGGGCGCGGCGCGCGTGGGGCCTGGGGCGCGGCGCGCGTGGGGCCTGGGGTGCGGCGCGCGTGGGGCCCGGGGTGCGCAGGGTGCGGGGTGCGCGCGGGTGCCGGGTGCGGGCCTGGGGTGCGGGAGGGCCCCTTACGGGCCGCGCGTGGGGTGTTCGAGGTCAGGCCGGGGTGGGCGCGGGGGCGGTGGATGCCGGGGCGGTGGTCGCGAGGCCGTCCTGTTCGGCGCTGAGCAGCCGGCGTAGGGAGAGCGCGACCAGTGAGGCGACCAGGCAACCGCCGACCACCGTCGCCACCCAGACTCTGCCGTCGGCGGCGCCGATGAGTGGGCCGGCGGTGACCGGGCCGATCACGCCGCTGATTGCGAAGATCATTGAACTCATCGCGTTGTACCGACCGCGTAGCTCGTCCGTGGCCAGCGCGTTGGTAAGGGCGGGCATCACCGGCGACAGCATCGTCTCGCCGAAGCCGAAGATCGCCGAGCAGGCCACCACGCACACGGCCGCCAGCAGTGCGCTTTCGCGGGTGACCAGGCCGGCCGCGCCGAGGACCAGCCAGGCGGCGGCGAACACCGCTCCCACCACGGCGAGTGCCCGGGTGCGGCTGCGCCCCTCGATCCGGCGGATCACCAGCAGTTGCGCGAGCACGATCATCAGGGTGTTGGCCGCGAGCGCCCAGGCCACGACCCGGGGGTTCACCTCGACCACGCGCACCGCGTACGCGGCGAAGCCCACCTCGACCTGCGCGTACCCGCAGGTGGTGAGGATCAACCCGAAGATCACCAGTCGTCGGAACGGGCGGTCGCGGAGCACGGTCAGGTAGCCGCCAGGTGATGGTTCGTCGACGCCGCGACGGCTGCCGAGGCGGTGGCCCACGCTGGGCAGGGTGAGCAGAATCAGCGCCGGCAGCAGGTAGGTCACCGCGTCCAGTAGGTAGATCGTCTGGAAGGTGCCCGGCCGGGCGGTGTCGACGATCGCGCCGGAGGTCATGCCACCGATGCCGATACCGAGATTGAGCAGGGCGAAGTTCAGCCCGAAGACGCGTTGCCGCTCACCGTCGTCGGTCAGCGACGCGAGGATCGTGTTCTGCCCGGACCAGATCGCCGAGCTGCCGATGGCGATCACCGTCATCACCAGCAGGGCCGAACCGGTCGAGTGGACCAGTGCGAGCGAGCCGGTGCCGACCGCCTCGATCAGCAGGCAGGGCACCACCACCCAGCGGGCGCCGATCCGGTCGATGAGCGTCCCGCCCAGCGGCGACAGCGCCAGGGTGACCACGCCGTACCAGCCGATCACCAGCCCGGCGCGGGCGTCGGTGAGACCGCGTACGTCGGTCAGGTAGATGAACAGGAACGGCAGGGTCAGACCGCGCCCGATCGCCGACAGCAGGGTGCCGAGCATGATCCGGCGGGCTTCCATTCGGCGGGGCAGGGCACGACGCAGCATGTTCGGCATTCTGTTCGCCAGGTGTGACAGCACGCGAACCGTTTAAACCACGTCCAGTTGTCGCCGGAGGCGTCGGGTGACCAATCCCACGATGATCCACTCGGTTTGGTGGCGTCGGTCGGTGTCCGCCGGGTCTGCGATGCTGGCCCGATGACCGGCACCTGGCGACATCTGCCCGCTCCCGCCCGCGCCATCGCGGTGACCGCCACGGCGGCCGTCGCAGCCGCCCAGGCACGCGACGGTCAGGCGTACGAGGAGGCGATCGGTGACCTTGCCGCCGACGAGCGTTCCGGCCTGGTGCTCGGCGCGGTGGTCCGGCTGCTGCTGGAGGAGAGCCATCCGGAGGGGCTGACCGGCGACGACATCCGCCAGGTGTTGACCCGCTGCGTGCAGGGCGCGACGCGGTGGCGTTCGGACGTGGACCCGCACGTGGTGCTCGTACTGCTGGCCGGCGCGCTCGGCGTGTACGACCCGGAGAGCGACGAGTCGCCTCCGGCCGCGTCGGCGCTGGCCCGGCACGCCCCGCTTCTGGTGGCCGACCTGTTGGCAACGACAAGCGTGCCGTTGAACGACTACCTGGCCGCCGCGTTCAGCGAGATCGAGCGCACCGAACGGCAGGACTGACCGGCAGGGGGCGGCCACAGCACCGCTGTGGCCGCCCCCTGTGCAGATCAGGCGGCGGGGGCCGCCACCTCGAACGAGTACCAGTTGGCGTCGTATCCGACCGTGCCGTCGGCGTGGACGCCGTAGACGGTCAACGTCACGTACCCGCTGGCGGTCGGCGTCCAGGTGATCGTGGCGCGACCGTTCTCGTCGGCCGCCACCTCGGTCGGCTCGGCGTCGTCGAAGCTGTAGCGGTAGGCCGTGGTGTCCGTCCAACCCACCGGCGGGGAGAAGGTGAAGGTGCCCTCGACCCCCACCCCGCCGACCGCCGAGCCGTCACGCGAGTAGTAGACGTCGGACTTCACCCCGGGTCCGGGGCTGTAGTACCCGGACCAGGAGGCCGCCTGTGACACGAATCCGTTGTCGCTGTGGCTGCGTACCGTGAGCCCGGGTCCGTCCGGCTTGGTGGAGACGAAGCGGAAGTACGCCGTCCCGTCCTCCTCGGCGGACCGGATCTCCGGGTCTCGCCCGTCCAGGGTGATCTCGTACTCGCGGACGCCTGTGACACCGGGAGCCGGGACGAACCTGAGTACCACTTCCTGCCCCCACTGCGGCGGACCGTTCTCCTCCCGTACCTCAGGGGCGGTCCACGGCAGGAGGGTGCGGTATTCGACGGTCCCGGAGACGTTGCCGGCGACGTCGATGGAGCGAACGGTCAACGTCTGCATTCCGAAACCGGTCGGATTGATCGTCACGGTCGCCGAACCGCCCGGCTTGTCCGCCCGGACCGATCCCGGCTGGTCGAGCGGGTTCTTGCACTCCAGTTGACCGTAGTCACCGCTGGCCGAGCAGCCGTGGACGCCCAGGCCGCGCCAGGAGTACTCGAAGCCGGCGACGTCCTTGTTGCCGTTGCCGGAGAAGGTGAAGGTCCCGGGCACACCTGCCGGCGCCCACTCGCCGGTGCTGTCCGCCGGGTAGTTGGCCGAGGTGACGGTGGGCGCGCCGGGCGCGGTGCGGTCGTGGGTGAAGAAGCACTTCTTCGACCACGCCGAGGCGTCGGTGCCGTCGGTCACCCGGGCCTGCCAGACGTACGACTCGCCGTCGGCGAGGAAGCCGTCGGGCAGGTTGACGGTGTTGGCCCGGCCGGAGATGCCGTGCTCGCCGGTGAACACCTGCCGGGCGTCCGGCGTGGCTTTCGGCCAGATGGCGACCTCGGTCCGGACTGCACTCGCGTCGTCCTGGTCGGCGTCGGAGCCGACTGCCTGCAACACCGTGGCGAACCCGCCGATGCGCGGGTACGGCTTCAGTTGGGTGCAGGGCAGACCACCGTTGTACAGGTGGGCACCGTCGATCTGCGGCACCGAGTTGTACTCGGTGCTCATCCGGACGCCCTGGTAGGCGTCGAGTCGTCGACCGTAGGAGGCGTCGCTCTCGAACTGCTCCGGCACCCGGATCTCGAAGGTGATGTGGCGCTGCCGGTGTGCCACCGCATCCTGCACAGCCGGGGTCACGTCGAGGGCGATGCCACGGGGGCAGTACTGCGTGGGCGTCATGTCTTCGGCGACCTTGACGAGCGGGCTGGGCGACCGATTCCAGGTGGGCGTCGTGGTCACCGGCTTCGTACGCCAGATCTCGACGGCCCGCTTACCGCAGTCGGCGACGCTGTCCTCGTCGACGAAGACCTTGCCGGAGTAGATCTTCTTGCCCTCGTACGCGGAGAGGTCGAAGGTGACGTACACCCGCGAGGTGTGGCTCTTGCCCGCGTCGTCCTGCCAGGTGCCGAGCGGAAGGGGGGTGCCGTCTTCCGACGGGTACGCCTTCTTCGGCGTCGCCGAGTCGGTCCAACCCACCGCGACGGTCGGCGTGCGCTCGGGCTGCGGTGCGGCGAGGGCCGTGCTCGTGGTGGAGACGAGACTGAGCCCGCTGACGCCCATCGTCAGCGCGAGGGCGCCGAGGGCAGCGCGGCGCGGCCTGGATCTGATCACAGTGAAGTTCCTCCCGTGTGCCATCCGGCTACTGAACGGATGATCAGGCGCAGCAAACCCTGAAAGGCGCGGGGTGGCAACAGCCTTTCGGCCGGCGTGGTGGCCGACTGAAAGGATCGATGATATTAAAGGCAGGGCGTCAGGCCGGGGCGGCGAGTCGTCGCGCCACGACCTCCAGATACTCCGCCGGGATCCGTACCGTGCCGTCGATGGCCCGGTTGTGCGTACGGGCCAGCTCGACCAGCTCGGCGTGCAGTTGCGGTCGCCGTTCCTCGGGCAGCGCCTCGAACGCCTTCACCGTCGGCCCGTAGTTGGCCCGGAAGAAGTCGGCGAACTCCTCGGGTGTGCCGAAACGGAAGACGAACTCCCGACGTACCGTCCGCAGGTCGCCCACGGCCCCGCCGAGCAACTCGCGGACCCGGGCCTCGTCGCCCCACTCGACGGGCGCGCGCAGCCCCGGCGGTGGCGGCACATGCCGCGCCACCGTGCGGAACAACTCGCCGACGAACCCCTGGGGCGTCCACGAGGCCAGCGCCACCGTGCCGCCGGGGCGGCAGACCCGGACCAGCTCGGCGGCCGCCCGCTGCTGCTCCGGGGCGAACATCACGCCGACGACGGAGAGCACCGCGTCGAAGGTCCCGTCGGGATGTGCCAGGTGCTCCGCGTCCCCGGTCACGAAGGCGACCGGGAGCCGCTCCGCCGCCGCCCGCTGACGACCCCGTTCCAACAGCCGGGGTACGTAGTCGACGCCGGTCACGACGCAGCCGCAGCGGGCGGCGGCGATGGCGGCGTTGCCGGAGCCGGTCGCCACGTCCAGTACGCGGGCACCGGCCGACAGGTCCGCCGCCGTCACCAGCAACTCGGAGATCGGATGGATGAGCGCGGCGACCGCGCCGTAGTCGCCGCTGGCCCAGGTCACCTGCTGGCGTGTCTTCACTGCGTCGAAGTCGAGTGCGGTGGTCATGTGCGTCCCCCTCGGGCGGTAGTGGTGCTGCCGACGCTAGGTGGCTGACCGCCTCGGGGGATCGGCAGAAGTACCTATGTTGGCGGCGGTATCGGCAGGCAGGGCACGCTCAGTCCTGGTTCCAGGTGTCCGTCTCGAGTGTCGACGGCGCACGATCCGTGTGCGCGTGGCAGGGCGGCGAGCCATCAGCCGTCGGCGTGAGACTCGGAAATCAGGGCTTGCTCGCGTGGAGGTACACAGTCACGGTGTCCTCCCTGTCGAGGTCCACCAGCAGGCGACGGTAGGTGCCGTTGGCTCCCGGTGCCTCTTCGTTGATCCCGGAGACCGGAAAGCACCAGAGGGCACATCCATGGATCGGATGTGCCCTCTGACCTCTGGTCGGGGTGGCCGGATTCGAACCGACGACCTCTTCGTCCCGAACTGGCGGCACGCCGGTCGGATCGGGTGTCATCCGAGGTCATCCGGCCTGCTGGGGTCGCGCTGGGTCGGGTGTGGTCGGCTCGGTTGCTGTACTTCGCTGCTGTACTGCTCGTCGACGAGGAACTGCCGGAAGTGGGTGCGCATCTCCAGCCAGTGGCGGTGGTCGTCGCAGGGGTGGAGTCGGCCGCAGCGGCACAGGCTCAGGGCCGACTCGGCGTGCTTGGTAAGCAGGATGTCCGCATGGGTCACCTGCGCCTTTGCGTACTCCCGAAAGGCTGTCGAGGTGTAGATGGCTCCCATCGGTCACCGCCCTGGCCTGCGGGCGTGGCGGTGGTGCCAGAGGGCTTCGGCGACGGCGTCCACGGGGTCGATGTCCCCGGCCGCCAGGCGCTCGCGGGTGACGGCGATCCAGGGTGGCGACGTGGGGGTGGCTTCGCCGCACGCGGTGCGCATCCCTTCCTTGGCGAGTTGGGCCAGCCGGCAGGGGTCGCGTTGGTTCGTCTGCCAGCAGCCGGTGGCCACGCAGAAGCCGGCGCTGTCGGGCCGGTGAGCCTCCCAGAGAGCGCGAGCCAGTCGCCACAACAGGCGGTGCTGGCAGTCGGCGGGCGGCTCCACGGGCGGGTTCTCGGCATCGAAGGACATGCGCCGACCATCCCGGCCATAGGTGGCGGGCTCCATGGCCAGCGGTCATGTCACTGTGACATGGACGGGCTCGACCAGCGTGAATGGTCGCCTTAGGCTGTCGGCCTGAACACCTTGAGTAGTCGGAACGCGACGCTGGGAGTTGCCGTGCTGCTCGATCCGCTTCGGATTTCGGAGGATGCGTGGTCGCACGGCGAGGTGCTGGCCGTCCTGGCTGCCCGCGACATCGGCGGGTTGTTCCGGTGGATCACGAGTCTCACCGGGGCGAGTCAGAGCCGGATCGGGGCCGCTGTCGGGCTGGAACAGGGCTACGTCAGCCGGATCATGGCCGGACGCAAGGTCACCTCGATCGACGTCCTGGAGCGGATCGCCGATGGCTGCCGGATGCCCGACCAAGCGCGGACCGCGATGGGCCTGGCACCCCGGCAGACCGCACCGCTGGCCGGCCCCGACCGGCGCACCCCCAGCGAGCCGCCGGCCATCCGGACCTGGCAGGAGGACGTACGCAGTGCCGCAGAACTTTGGCGAGGTGACGTGAACCGTCGAGACGTACTCCGGCAGGTGGCTTTCAGCTCCGCCGGCTACACCCTGCCGGCGCTGCGCTGGTTCACCGCCCCCGACCCGGCCCCGGTCACCCAGCCCGGCCGCAACACCATCGGTCAACCCGAGATTGACACCATCCGCGCGATGACGGCGACCTACCGCCAGTTGGACAACCAGTACGGCGGCGGGCACGCCCGCGACACCGTCGCCCGCTACCTCCACCAGGAGGTGACCCCGCTGCTCACCGACGGCCGGTACGACCATCCCACCGGGCAACGGCTGCTCAGCGCCGCCGCCGAACTGGCCCAACTCGCCGGCTGGCAGGCGTACGACACCGCCGAGCACGGCATCGCCCAGCGGTATCTGACCCTTGCTCTGGACTTCGCCCACGCCGCCGGAGACGACGGCCTCGGCGCGGAGATCCTCGCCGCGATGAGCCACCAGGCCACCTACCTCGGCCACACCGCCACCGGCCTCGACCTCGCCCGCGCCGCCGGCCGAACCGCCTGCCGCGCCGGGGTTCCCGTGCTGACCGCCGAAGCCCACGTCATGGAGGCCCACGCCCTGGCCAAGGCCAACGACGAACGGGCCTGCGCCGCAGCCCTGCACCAGGCGGAACAGGCCCTCGACCGGGCCGACCGCAGCAGCGACCCGCAATGGCTCAGCTACTTCGACGAGGCGTACCTGTCGGCCAAGTTCGGCCACTGCTTCCACGCCCTCGGCCGCAACACCCACGCCGAACGCTTCGCCGCCCGATCGCTGCGGATGGACAACCGGTACGTACGCGGTCGGGCCTTCAACCTCGCCCTGCTCGCCAGCGTCCACGCCCAGCAGGGCGAACCCGACCGGGCCTGCGCCATCGGCGCGGAAGCCCTGACTCTGACTAACCAGCTCCGCTCGGCCAGGGCCGTTCGCTACCTCCGCGACCTGCAAACCCAGCTCGCCCCACACCGGCGACTACCCGCCGTCCGGCACTTCACCGGTCGCATCGATGCCACCCTCGGCCCTCGACGCTGACCGTCACAGCTCTCCCCGGGCTTTGCGCGCCACCAGCTCCAGCACCGCGATCACCGTGCCGGCACCGACGATCTCACCTCGGGACACCAGGCCGTACGCCTCGTCGAGCGGAATCCAAGCGACCTGCTCGGCCTCGTTCACGTCCGTGGGCGTGCCGATGTGCTCGGCGTGCCGGGCCAGGAAGAGAAGGTTCTCGGCGTCGGCAGTGCCGACCCACGGTTGGAAGGACAACAACGGCTCCACCGCCTGGGCTCGCCAGCCGGTCTCCTCCTCGACCTCCCTTACCGCACACTGCGCCGGTTGTTCCTCGTCGTCGACGTAGCCGCCGGGCAGCTCCCATACCCATCGGTCGAACACGAACCGGTGCCGCCGCATCAACAGCAGGCGCTCCCGGTCGTCGAGTACGGCGACCATGGCTGACCGGGGAGCCCGGATCACGTACTGCTCGAAGCGGACTCCGTCGGGTAGCTCCACCTCGGCGATGCTCAGCCGCGCCCGGCGGGTATCGTCCACGACCCGCTCGCCGTGGATGGTCCACCGGGTCAACTCTGTCGCCTGCTTCTTCACCACCTCGCCAGTATCCGCGCCGACCCCATCACCATGCGCGACAGGCGGCATCTGCTGGTCGCACCACCCCGGCGTTCGGCCCCTCGCTTGTAAGTTCTGAGCGATCCGGCCGGCCAGGTCCGTCTACGTCTGCGACCTCGGGCAGTTGTCCGCGCTCGGCGGCCGGTGGCTGCCCCGTCTTCGCCGGTTGCTGTCAGCGCTGTTCCGCACACGGCTTAGGAAGGGTATAGCGCCTGTTGCGCCACCAGCGGTCCTACCAGGACATACGCCCGACGGCTTCGAACCGATACGCTTGATCATTCCGTGCACGTTCCGGATCTTCTCGCGTGGCCTGATGCTATGGCTCTCCGCGTTCGGCCCTGTTGCTGTCAACAGCCACCTCCATGGCACCCGGGAACACCAGCACTCGTCGCCCAGCGGGGCCCCATGGGGTGGTCTCACGATAGCCAGAACGGCCCCACCACGACGCAGGCAGGTCCTCCGTTGCGGTGACTGTGGAACGCCCTCTTGGCCGGCATCACAGCCGCTGGCCCATGATCGAGGCATCTTCGGATGATCTTCTCCGGCCATCTGCCGGCTAGATTAAGGTAGGCGACTCTGCCGGAGTCATGGGAGGAGCGG
This sequence comes from Micromonospora sp. NPDC048935, assembly GCF_043197875.1. Taxonomy (NCBI): domain Bacteria; kingdom Bacillati; phylum Actinomycetota; class Actinomycetes; order Micromonosporales; family Micromonosporaceae; genus Micromonospora; species Micromonospora sp. NPDC048935. Next base: position 72,706 of record NZ_JBICTZ010000004.1, read on the forward strand.
CGTGAGCGGCGAAGGTAAGCGCATCGGAGGCCCTCAAGAGCACTTGCTCAAGCAGCTCGTCTTCCCGTCGAGGTTCGAAGTGCTGGAGAAGTACCTTGGCTCAGAGATAGCCCGTCTAGTTGTCGAGCCTCCAGCCCCGACCCGAGACGCGCTTGAGTCGGCCAGTCAGGCAGCCAAGGCACGCGGCGAGGGAATCTTTTTACCTTTTTACGCCAGCTCAGGGACAGGAAAAACTACCCTGGCAAACAGCCTGAGCACGTTCTTCCCAATGGATTTCGCTCCCACTGAAGATCTCGAAGGAATAGTTAGTTTCGATGAGCTGAAGAGGGTGGCCTCTTCGGCAATGGAACGATTGCCGGCGAACGACCGCCGCGTAGTTCCTATCAACATTGACCACCGAGAGAGCGATCCTCCAAGTTCGACCGAACTTTCTCAGATCAAGAGGTTCCTTAGAGAGCCGACGGTCGGCTATCGCACGGCGCTCCTCTGGCCGGAAACGTCCGGAACCATCGCGCATAAAATGGCTAGCGACTTTAGCGCAATTGCGGGCACGCCCGCGATTCGGATTCCAGTAGAAGTCGAAGGTCCCTCACGGGAAACCTGGATCTCAATCGCGCAGAACACCCTACAGCTCGCCAATAACGTCGATTCACTAGAGCTGCTCGGCGTCAACCCGAAGGATTACGATCCCGGAGAATTTTCCTCGATCGGCGAGTTTTTACGCCAAGTCTCAAACGACTTTAGTGCGCGTCGAATGGAAATGCTTCGCGAGACGCGCAAGCCGATCCGACTAGCAGTCATCTTCGTGTCGGAATCACCTGATGCCGGCGTCCTCATGCAACTGACCAACAGCGGCAAGTTCGGGCTAATGGATGGGAGTGCACTTCTTGACGCTACACGCGAAAGCGTGGTGGGCCGGTGGTGGGATCAGCATCGCGGTCTATTAACGCAGATGATAGTCCAGCTTGACGCCCGGCTGTTCGGCATGGCGCCACAAACGACTATCCCGATCTTGCGACGCTTCGGGTCTGAGAGCATCGTTAAGGACCTGACCGACCTTGATGTTGGAGCTGCGCGTCCATCTGACATCAAGACTTCATTGAGACGGTCCGATTTCGGAAAATACCTCAATGGAACCGCTCGTCCAACTTACGAGACACGAGGCACTCCGTCTGCCATCTCATCTCCCGCCTTCTCTCTTTTGGCGGACAAAGGCTTCACGAGCGGGCAAGATAAAATATTTAACAAATCGATGCTTGAGGCTATCAGAATATACCTCGAAGGCGAAGGAATAGCGGTGTCCAGTAGCGGCGCTGAACAGAAGCTCGACTTTTGTCCGCTTATTCCAGACAACCACTTCGAAGTTGACGGGGAAGTGGTATGCGTCGAATACACTTGGCGCAAGGGCACCTTCTTGACGAATACTAACCGAGGCAATATCGCCCAGTATGTCTTGCAGAAATTGCAGAACTACGCGCGAGAACTTGGCAGAGCGTAACTGGCATCCCGTCTGCCGTCGACCCGCGCTCCTGTGGAGCGGGCCGCCGCCCGGCCCGCCACGTCAAGCGGACCTTGACGGCTCGTACGGGCGCTGGCGGGTTGGGCGGTGGTCTGCTCGGCTTGCCCCGGGTCGTCGGCGGGCGGGATGGCTGCGCAACCACCCACGGACCGCAACCCGCCGACGGTCTTCGGCCATCCTGGAGCCGGAGCGCCCCCGCCGGAGGCGCCGTAGCCGCAACCCCGCGACCAGCTCGCCGCGCGCATGTCCGGACTCGGCGTGCGCTGCCCTACGCCGCGCCGGCCTGGCGCGGCGACCCGGCCGGCTGCCGGCCGACAGCATCAACCCATCACGAACACTGTCGTCCTCGGCGGCCCGCTGGGCTTCCCGCTATCCGCGCCAGCCGCCGGGCGTGTTGCGTGGCCGGCGTGGAGCGCCAGCGGAGCGACGGACGCGCGCCCAGGTGGCGGCGCGTGCGGCCCGTTCAGGGCCGCCTTGATAGACGTACAGAAAGTCCTCCCACACCGGCCGGCAGTCGGCCGCCCTGCGGGTTCACGGCGGGTTGACGTGTCGGTACCCGGTGCTACTCTGGCCCTCGTCGAGCACGTCAGCGCGGCCTTCCCGCCGGGTCGCTGAACTCGACTTCGGAGTTGCCGAGCGGTCTTCCTGCCGCTGATGCGGGTCACGTCCCGCCGGCTCTCGATCGCACCGGCCACTGCGCCGACTCGGAATCCGCTGAGCGGCCCAGCACGGCCTTCCCGCCGTCCACGATGGCCCTCGGATTCGCGCACCTCGACGGGTGGGGATCGCCTGCGGCAACCACCGGAAGCCGATGACCAGGCACCCCACCCGTTCCGGCCTCACCCAAGATCCAGAAACCCAGCTTAACGGCGGTCCAAGGCCGATGGTCTGCACCCGCCCTCCGGCGTGAGCCGCCCTCTCCGGCGGTGCCAGGAGACACCACGAACACCACCGACGGACACCGCTTCGGCGTCCGGTGGCAGTTCGCTGCCTGTCCCCTGACACCCCTTGAGGAGAGAACCGTGTCCACCCTCACCGCCGGCCGTGACGCCCAGGCCCTGTACCGCGCCGCCGCCCCGGACTTCTTCGGCTGGCTGGAGCACACCCGCGCCGCCGGAGGCTGCACCCGCCCGATCCGCCTGGCCGGCACCCTCACCGCCGTCGAGTCCGGCACGGGCCGGGTCCTGGCCGAGCGGCACACCGACGAGCTGCCCGATCGGACGCTCTACAAGGCGTGCGGCAACCGCCGTGCCGCCCAGTGCCCCGACTGCGCCTGGGTCTACGCCGGTGACGCCTTCCAGGTGGTCCGCTGCGGCCTGACCGGTGGCAAGACCGTCCCCTCCACCGTCAGCGCGCATCCGGTCGTCTTTGCCACCTTCACCGCGCCGTCCTTCGGCCCGGTCCACCACCGGCACATTCCCCGGCACACCTGCGCCGGCCGTCGGCGCTGCGACTGCCGTCCCGCACCCTGCCGCGCCCGGAGCACCGCCTGCACCTGCCCACACGGGCAGCCCGCGGCGTGCTTCACCCGCCACGACGCCGACGATCCGCAGCTCGGTCGACCGCTCTGCCTGGACTGTTACGACCACGATCACCAGGCCGTCTGGAACTACTTCTCGGGTGAGCTGTGGCGGCGCACGAAACAGGCCATCGAACGCCACCTCACCGCAGCGTGCCGCCGACGCGGCATCCCCCACGTCCAGGTCACCACCGATTCCGGGCGGGTGCGCCAAGTGCCTCCGGTGCGGGTGTCCCACGGGAAGGTCGCCGAGATGCAGCGCCGGGGCGCGGTGCACTTCCACGTCCTGCTGCGCCTCGACGGCGTCGACCCGCACGACCGGCACGCCCTGGTGCCACCGCCGGCCGGCGTCACCGTCGACAACCTTGACGCCGCCGTCCACGCCGCCACCCGACAGATCACCGTCACCACCCCAGCGCACCCCGACCGGCCGCAGGGCTGGCCGGTCGCCTGGGGCGCGCAGGTCGACGTACGCCGCATCGGCACCAGCGACGGCGACGTGACCGACGGGAAGGTAGCCGCCTACCTCGCCAAGTACGCCACGAAGTCCACCGAGGTCACCGGCCACTGCTCCACCCGACTCACCCCGGACACCGTCGACGCCTACGCCGACCGGGAAGGCGACCACCTCGCCCGCCTCATCGACGCCTGCTGGCGGCTCGGCCGCCCCACCCGGCACCACGTCACCCGGACAGCCGGGAAGACCGAAGACCGTCAAGGCGACCTTGACCCCGCACCGAACGAATACGCCGGGCTGCGCCGCTGGACGCACATGCTCGGCTACGGCGGCCACTTCCTCACCAAGGCCCGCCGCTACTCGGTCACCTTCGGCGTGCTTCGCGACACCCGCGCCGCCTACCGCCGCACCGAGCACACCGGCACCGCCGACAGCGACGACACCGCCGGCACCATCACCGTCGGCACGCTGGCCTTCGTCGGCTCCGGCTGGCTGACCGACGGTGACGCCCTGCTCGCCAACACCGCCGCCGCCCAACGCCGCGAACGCCAACGCATCGGCCGGGAAGAACTCGCCCACGAAGCGTGGTCGGGGGTGGGGGCGTGACCCAGCCCCTCACCCCACGCTGGTACTCGCCCGCCGAGGTGGCCGTCCTGCTCGGCTTCGGCCTGTCCAAGGTCAAGATGAAGATCGCCACCGGCGAACTGCGCTCCATCAAGGACGGCAAGTACCGCCGCGTCCTGCCCGAGTGGGTCGATGAGTACGTCCGCGAGCAGGTCCAGCGGCAGGAGGCCGCCTGATGCCCGGCCGCACCCGCGCCAACGGCGAGGGCTCGATCTTCCCGTACCGCAACGGCTTCGCCGCGTACGTCTGGGTCACCAAGCCCGACGGCAAACGGACCCGCAAGTACGTCTACGGCCAGACCCGGGAAGCCGTCCACGACAAGTGGATCAAGCTGCACCAGCAGGCCAAGGCCGGCCCGGTCGCCACCCGGGTTCCCACCCTCGGCGACTACCTGACCTACTGGCACCGGGAGGTCGTGCGCCCCAACCTCGCGCCGCTGACCTGCGCCACCTACGAGACGATCCTCCGGCTGTACGTGATCCCCGGCCTCGGTGGGAAGCGGCTCGACCGGCTCCAGGTGCGCGACGTGCAGACCTGGATCAACGAGGTTGCCCGCGCCTGCCAGTGCTGCGCCCAGGGCAAGGACGCCCGCCGCCCGGAACTCAAAAGGCGCTGCTGCGCGCTCGGCCGGTGCTGCGGCGATGTGCCGTCCGCCCGCACGGTCAAGGACGTCCGGGGTGTGCTGCGCTCGGCGCTCAACCACGCGGCCACCGAGGAACTGGTCACCCGCAACGCCGCCGCCCTGGTCAAGCTCCCCCCGGTCCGCCGCCGCAGGGGCAGGGCGTGGACCAGTGACGAGGCCCGTCGCTTCCTGGAGTCCGCGCGGGCCGACCGCGACCCGCTGTATGCCGCGTACGTGCTGATCCTGGTCCTCGGCCTGCGCAAGGGTGAGGTGCTCGGCCTGACCGGGGACGCCGTGGACCTGGCGGCGGGGGAGTTGTCGATCGGCTGGCAGTTGCAGCGGGTCGGCGGGCAACTGCTGCACCGGGAGACCAAGACGCAGACCTCGGACGCCACCCTTCCGCTGCCGGACATCTGCGCGGCGGCGCTCGGCCTCCGCCAGCAGGCGAGGAAGGCCGACCGCGACGAGGCGGGCATCGCCTGGCAGGGCTCGCCGCTGCTGTTCACCACCCGCTACGGGACCCCCGTCGAGCCGCGCAACTTCAACCGCTCCTGGGACGCCCGCTGTGCCCGTGCCGGAGTCCGGAAGATCACCGTGCACGATGCACGGCGTACCTGCGCGACCCTGCTCGTCGACCTGGACGTGCACCCGCGCGTCATCATGCAGGTGCTCCGGCACGCCGAGGTGTCGGTCACGATGGAGATCTATTCGCAGGCGTCCTCGGACGCCACCCGCGACGCCCTCAAGCGCCTGGGGGAGAGCCTGCGCTGATCCGTTGCTGTACTTCACTGCTGTACAGTTGCTGTACTTCACTGCTGTACAGAAGCACCAGAGGGCACATCCATGGATCGGATGTGCCCTCTTACCTCTGGTCGGGGTGGCCGGATTCGAACCGACGACCTCTTCGTCCCGAACGAAGCGCGCTACCAAGCTGCGCCACACCCCGAGGCGTGCCGACAAATAGTAGCCCACCCGCCCGGATGGTCAAACTCGGTACCCCCGCCGCCCGGACCCGGCCCAGACCCCCAAGGTCCGCACAACATCAGGGATCCTGCTGCCTCACAGCACGCCGAGGCAGCAGGATCCCTGATGTTGCGTAGATCTTGGGCGAGGGCGAGGGCGAGGGCGAGGGCGAGGGCGAGGGGAGCGAGGGCGAGGGCGGCGGGGGCGGGCCCGAGGGGTCGGCGCCGGACTGTTAGCGGGGGATGAGGGTCAGGATGCTGGCCTCCGGGGGGCAGGCGAAGCGGATCGGGGCGGTCGGGTGGGTGCCGAGGCCGGCGGAGACGTGCAGCCACGAGTCCGAGCCGGGCCAGCGGTGCAGACCGCGCGCCATCGAGCGGGGCAGGCCGCAGTTGGTTACCAGAGCCCCGTAACCCGGGACGCAGACCTGACCGCCGTGGGTGTGCCCGGCGAGGAGCAGGCCGAAGCCGTCGGCGGCCATCTGGTCGAGCACCCGTGGCTCGGGGGAGTGCGTCAGCGCGATGGACAGGTCGGCCGAGGACGAGACCGCCCCGGCCACGGTGGGGTAGTCGTCCCGGTCGATGTGGGGGTCGTCCACGCCGACCAGGTCGAGCTGCCGACCGCCGGCTTTCAGCGTGGTCCGGGCATTGTTGAGATCGGCCCAGCCGGCACCGGTGAACACCTGGCGCAGCTCCTCGTAGGGCAGCTCGACGCCCTCGGTGTACTCCCGGTCGGGCAGGAAGTAGGTGAAGGGGTTCTTCAGCACCGGCCCGGTGTAGTCGTTGGAGCCGAACACGAACGCACCTGGATAGTCCAGCAGTGGTTGCAGGGCCCGCAGCACTCCGGGGACCGCGCCCGGGTGGGCCATGTTGTCGCCGGTCACCACCACCAGGTCGGGGTCGAGGGCGGCCAGCGACGCCACCCAGCGCTGCTTGCGCGACTGGTCGGGCATCATGTGCAGGTCCGACAGGTGTAGCACGCGCAGCGGTTCCGCGTCGGCGGGCAGCACCGGCACGTCGTACCGCCGCAGGGTGAACATGTTGCGCTCGATGAGCGACGCGTACGCGAGCGTGGCCGCGCCGACCGTGGCGGTTCCGGCGGCAAGCCGGAATAGTGTGCGCTTTCGCATGGCGTTCAGGGTAGTTTGACCGTCCATGAGCACGCTGAAGGACCGCCTCACCGCCGACATGCGTTCCGCGCTCAAGGCGCGCGACGAGCTGACCACCTCCACGCTGCGGATGGCCCTGGCCGCCGTCGGCACCGCCGAGGTCGCCGGCAAGGCCAAGCGCGAGCTCTCCGATGACGAGGTGCTCGCGGTGTTGACCAAGGAGGCCAAGAAGCGCCGGGAGGCGGCCACCGCCTTCGCCGACGCCGGCCGCGCCGAGCAGGCCGCCAAGGAGAGCGCCGAGGGTGAGGTACTGGACCGCTACCTGCCCAAGCAGCTCTCCGACGCCGAGCTGACCGAGCTGGTGTCGGGGGCGCTCGCCGCGGGCGGCTTCACCGGTAAGGCCCAGATGGGCCCGGCCATGAAGGCGGCCCAGGCCGCGGTGGCGGGCCAGGCCGAGGGTGGTCGGGTGGCCGCCGAGGTACGCCGACAGCTCGGCCTCTGACCCACCGGCATCCCGGTCGGCGTCCCCGGAGCGTCGACGCGGTCGACCCGTGGTCCGGGAAGACGGAACGGGCGGGCACCCGTGGTGGGTGCCCGCCCGTCGTGTCCTACTCGTCGACTCAGCCGCCGGGACGGCCGCCGGGTCGACCGGTGTTGCCGGGCGTGCCGCCGCCGGTGTTGCCCGGCGTTCCGCCGCCACCGCCGTTGCTGACCTGGATGGTGACCACGCCGCCCTTGATGGTGCGCCCGTCCGGGCTGGTGCCGGCGGCGGTGCCGGCGGGGCAGGTGGACGGCACCTTAGCCTCGGAGACGACCGGCTCGAAGCCGGCACCCTTGATCCGGGACTTGGCAGTGTCCACCGGCTGGCACTTCACGTCGGGGATGCTGCGCTGGTCACCCTCGGAGATCTTCTGGCCCGGTGGCTCGAAGTTGATGCGGTCCTTGCCCTTCATGGCATCCCGCAGCGTCTCGTACACCGGCGGGTTGATGCCGTCCCTGTCGCTGTGCTTCATCTGGACGTTGGTCTGCGGCCAGTCCGGGTCGGCCATGATGCCGGCCACCGAGTACTGCTTGGTCATCACGACCAGGGCGGCGGTCTTCTCCGAGTCGGTGGTGCCGGTCTTGCCGGCCACCGGCGCGTCGACGATGCCCTTCACGACGCTGGCGGTGCGGCTGCCGCCGCACTTGCTGGTTGCGGAGTTGTCGCCGACCGGGCAGCGGGCGGCGTCCACGGCGGCTCGGGCCACGTCGGTGCTGAACCGCTTCTCACAGCGCGGGTTGGCGATGTCCAGTTTGTTGCCGTCCGGGTCGCGGATCTCCTGCACCGGGATCGGTTCGCAGTACTTGCCGTCGGCCGCCAGTGTCGCGTACGCGTTGGCCAGGTCCAGCGGGGTGGTCTGCGCGACACCGAGGGTGAAGGCACCCCACTGGTGCGCGTCCTGCTTGGTGCCACTGAGTCGGAGATCCTCGTCGGTGCGGAACTGGATGCCGGCCCGCTTGGCGGCGTCGACCACGTTCTCCGCGCCGACCTGCTGCTGGAGCGGGACGAAGTAGGTGTTGACCGACTGGGCGAACGCGGTCCACATGTTCTGTACGCCGCCGGCCTTCAGGCCGGAGTTGGTCGGGCAGTAGAAGTGGGTGCCGGGGCACGCCGCCTTGCTGCTGGGATCGATGATGTATTCCGACTTGAACTGCTGCGGCGCGTTGAAGCTGTAGCTGAGCGGGATGCCCTTCTCCAGCGCCGCCACGATGGTGAAGATCTTGAAGGTCGAGCCGGCCTGGTACCCGGTGATGCCGTCACCGCCGCTGAGCAGCGGGTTGACAGTCGCCGGGTAGTTGCCTCGGATGCCCCTCCGGCTCTTCGCCGGATCGCTGGAGATCTTGTTCTTCGGGTTCTTCGGGTCGTCCAGCTTGAACTGCCGGTTGACCGCGAGCGCCCGGACCCGGCCGGAGCCGGGCTCGACCACCGCGACCATTGCGGCTTCCTTGCTGTTCTCGCTCTTGGACCTGCGGACCGCCTTGTCCGCACCCTTCTGCGCCTGGACGTCGATCGAGGTCACGACGGTGTAGCCGCCGCTCTTCAGCCGCCGCTCCCGGTCGTACGTGGTCGAACCGAACGTCTCCTGCTGCATCCACCAGCGGTAGAAGTAGTCGCAGAAGAAGCCCCAGCTGTTGACGTTCGCGGCGACGCAGCCGTTCGGGGTGCGCTTGTCCTTCACCTTCAGCTCGACGGCCTTGGCCGCGTCGGCCTCCTGCTGGGTGATGGCCTTGATGTCGACCATGTTCTGGATGACGTAGTCGCGCCGGTCCTTGGCGAGCGGGTAACCCGTCTCGGTGGTCGGGTCGTTCGTGGTGGGCGCCTTGACCATGCCGGCCAGCAGCGCCGCCTCCTCGATCTTGAGCTTGCTCGGCGGCTTACCGAAGTAGACCTGGCTGGCGGCGTAGATGCCGTACGCGCCGTTGCCGAACGAGGCGAGGTTGAGGTAGCGGGTGAGGATCTCGTCCTTGGAGAATTCCTTGTCGACCTGGAGGGCCAGCCGCATCTCGCGAAGCTTGCGGGCGCTGGTGTCCTCGGTCGCCGCCACCACGTCGGCCGGGTGGGTGGCCGAGTACGCGATGGCCAGCCGGACGTACTGCATGGTCAGCGTCGAAGCGCCCTGCCGGGAGCCGTCGCTCTGGTTGTTGACGAACGCGCGGGCGACACCGTTGATGTCGACGCCGTTGTGCTTGTAGAACTCATGGTCCTCGGCCGCGATGATCGCCTTCTGCATGTACGGAGAGATGTCGGCGAGCTTCACGTCGCGCCGGTTCTCGTCGTACATCGTCGCGAGCGGTGTCTTGCCGTCCGAGGCCAGCAGATAGCTGATCTGGGGCGCGCGGGCCACCGTCAGCTCCGTGGGCAGGGCGCCGAATGTCTCGGCGCCGGCCTTCGCGGCCAGGCCGGACATCGCTACCGCGGGGAAGGCCGCCGCAGCGACCACCACACCGGCCAGTAGGCCACACACCAGCAGCGATGCGGCGTTGGTCAGCACATTGTGGTCACGTTTCCGCATCCAGGTCACCTCGGCATGGTACGCGAGTAGGGAACGAGGGGCGCCTGGGTGTTCTTTCCCCATTTCCTGCGCGCGCTGCCCTCGTTGTGCTAAACGCACGACCCCCGGTGCTTGGTTGCGGGTGACCCGGCGTGAGTCTCCTCCGATCGAAGGAGGCGGCGCGGCGTTATCGGCGACCTCGGCGGGGTAACCGGCGGTCGAAGGCCCGGGAAGCCGGGACTGTCCGAAATGATGGATTTCGTCGACAACGTTGCGTAATCAGTCGACTACAGAGCATGATGGGGGCGGCGACAGCGCCACATGTCGTCCGTGCCGCCTTGGGGAAGGCGAGCCGGGCGATCGGGGGGAATTGCCGGCTGGCGTGCATCGACGAGGTCGGTAGGTACTGCAAGGGGGGACGTGTACACATGGGCATGATCACTGACTGGCCGTCGCTGGCGGCGTGTCAGAACGGGGACCCGGACGCGTTGTTCGTACAGGGCGCCGAACAGAACGTGGCGAAGCGGATCTGCCGGAGCTGCCCTGTTCGGTACGAGTGCCTGGCCGACGCGCTGGACAACCGGATCGAGTTCGGTGTGTGGGGCGGCATGACCGAACGCGAACGGCGGGCGCTGCTGCGTCGACACCCGCAGGTGACGAGCTGGCGCAAGATGTTCGAGGCCGCGATGAAGAAGAACAGCAAGGAAAAGGCCGGAAAGGACAAGATCCTCGTCAGTGCGGCCAACTGACGACGGTCACGGCCGGCTGATCGCCGCGCCGATCGTCCGTAGCCCGTCGACGTCGTGCACGTCGGCGGGCTGCGCCGTCACCGACACCGTCGGCACCGCGGGGAACGCCTCGGTGAACCGCGCGGCGACCTGCTGCTCGCGTACCGCCTGACGGGCCAGCGCCGCGTGCGCCCGCAACACGTCGGCGGTCGCCTCGTGCCCACCCAGCTCGGTCAGCCGCTCGGCGGCGACCCGGCTCTGCTCGGCGTCCAGCTCGGGCACCGCGAGCCGGTGCACCCGGTTGAGCACCAGACCGGCCAGCGGCATCCGCTCCTCCCGCAGGCGGCCCGCGAAGTAGGCGGCCTCCCGGACCGCGTCCGGCTCCGGTGCCGCGACCAGGAGGAAGGCCGTCTCCCCTGCCTGCAGGATCCGGTACGTCTGCTCGGCGCGCTGTCGGAAGCCGCCGAACATCGAGTCCAGTGCGGCCACGAAGCCGGACAGGTCGGTGAGCAGTTGCGCGCCGAGGACCTTCTGCACCACCTTCGAGAACATCCCGAACGAGGCGGTGACCAGGCTGAACATGCTCCGGCCGCCGCTGCGAGCCGGGGCCAGCAACAGCCGCAGCATCCGGCCGTCGAGGAAGCGGGAGAGTCGGGCCGGCGCGTCCAGGAAATCAAGTGCCGAGCGGGACGGTGGCGTGTCCACCACGATCAGGTCCCATTCGCCCCGGGCGTGCAACTGGCCGAGCTTCTCCATCGCCATGTATTCCTGCGTGCCGGCGAACGTCGAACTCATCGCCTGGTAGAACGGGTTCGCGAAGATCTCCGCGGCCTTCGTCGGATCGGTGTGCTGGAGCACCACGTCGTCGAAGGTGCGCTTCATGTCCAGCATCATGGCGTGCAGCTCGCCGCCGCTGCTCTCGACGTCGATCCCCTTGACCTGGCGGGGAGTGTTGTCCAGCTCGGTCAGGCCCAGCGACTGCGCCAGCCGTCGGGCCGGGTCGATGGTGAGCACGACAGTGCGCCGGCCGTGGTGCTCGGCGGCCCGCAACGCCAGCGCCGCGGCGGTGGTCGTCTTGCCCACCCCGCCCGCGCCACAGCACACGACGATCCGTACGCCCGGGTCGGCGAGGATCTGGTCGACGTCCAGCTGCGGCGCCGCGTCTTCGGAAGGCACCAATCGAGCGTATCGGGCCGCATGGGTCAACCGCCTGTGCTGGGCTCAGGTGTGAGTCAATCGGCGCGGACGAGGGCCTGGGCCAGTGCCGCGAGCCCCGCCCGGTCCACCCCGTCGGGCAACAACGGCAGCTCGATCATCGGTAGCCCCAGCTCCACCAGGTCGGCGCGGAGCGAATCCTCCAGTTCGCGCCGGATGAGCTGGTCACGTGCCTCGTCGTGCAGACCGGCCACGGTGTCCCGATCGGCCGGCAGCCCGGCGGCGACCAGCCCCCGCCGCAGCTCCGCCGCGGTGACCGCCTGGCCGGCGGGCAGCGGCGGTCGGGTGCCGTTGACGATCACCTTGCCGGTGCCGAAGCCGAGTGCGCTCAGGTCGGCGATCGCGTCCACCGTCTCCTGTACGGGCATCTCCTCCAACAGCGTGACCACGTGGACCGCCGTCATCGGGGAGCGCAACAACGCGGCGACCCCCTCGCTCTGGGTCTTGATCGGGCCCACCTTGGCCAGCCGGGCCGTCTCCGCCGTCACGTTGAGGAACCGGCCGATCCGCCCGGTCGGTGGGGCGTCCAGCACCACCGCGTCGTACGCGCGCCGCTGCCCGGAGGTGCGGGTGGTGGCCTCCTTGAGCTTGCCGGTGAGCAGCACGTCCCGCAGGCCCGGCGCGATGGTGGTGGCGAAGTCGATGGCGCCGAGCTTGCGCAGCGCCCGACCCGCCGCGCCCAGCTTGTAGAACATGTCGAGGTATTCGAGCAGCGCCTCCTCGGCGTCCACCGCCAGGGCGCGTACCTCACCGCCGTCCGGTGCCTCGGCGAGGTGTCGCTCCTCGTACGGCAGCGGGTCGATGCCGAAGAGCTGGGCGATGCCCTGCCGCCCCTCGACCTCGACCAGCAGGGTGCGCCGGCCACCGGCGGCGAGCGCGAGGGCCAGGGCCGCCGCCACGCTGGTCTTGCCGGTGCCACCCTTGCCGGTCACCACGTGGAGGCGTGCCGACCATCCGGTACCGGCCGGGTCGACCGGCCGCTCAGCTGCACACACCAGTCGAGCCTATCCACGCCCGGTGGTCAGGCGACCTCGCAGACCCACCAACCCGTCTTCTGCACCACAGTGAAGCGCAGGTCCTGGTCGGCCACCTTCTCGTCGGCGGTGGTCATGGTGACCCGGGTGGAGACGGTGGCCCGGTCCCCGGTCTGGTTGTCCACCTTCGGAGTGGTCCACCGGAAGCGCGGGTTCTGGTACTCGGAGGCGTACTTCTGCACCTCGGCGACCTTCGCGGCGATCTTCCCGTCGTCGCGGGAGGCGGCGCACACGCGGGTGGCCGCCTTGGTGGCGTCCCGATCCCGGTAGACGGCGGTGAGGAACTCGTCGACGGCGACCGCGGGCTCCTTGGCGCCCTCGCCGGTCTCGGTGTTGCGCAGGGTCAGGAACGCCAACACTCCACCACCCACGCAGAGCACCATGATCACGACCAGTGCGATCGCCGCGATCAGCAGGCCGCGCTTCTTCTTCGGCTCGGTCGCGCCCGGATAGGGCGGGTACGCCGGCGGTGGCGGCGGAATGGCCGACGAGCCGGGGGTGCCCGGTTGGGTGGGTGTCGCGGCCGGGGAGCCGCTCGGCGTGCCGGTGGCGTCGACCCCACCGGTCGGCCCGGGGAAGACCTGCTGGATGGGGACGGTCGGTGCGGCGGGAAGCGCCGCCGGTGCGGGGGGCGCGGGGAGCGCGAGCTGCCCGGACGGCGCGGCGGGGGCCGGCTGGGCGGGGACGGCCGGACCGCCGGGCTGGTCGGTGGGGTCCGACTGGGCCGGCGGGAGGGCGGGTGGACCGGCCTGGTCGCCGCTGGGCGGTTGGGTCATCGTCTTCCCCCAGGGGTGCGGCGCCCGCCGCCACCGGAGGCGTCGAGCGTGATCGAGCGGGCTGCCGGGCGCTGCGCGACCGCCCGACCGGAAGGGTAGCGGTCGATGACGGCGGCGGTGTTTCCCGTGCCGCGCCGCGCGGCGAACCGATTCGGCCGGTGGGAACCGGCCGCCGATGCGCCATCGGGCTTCTTACCCGCCGTGTGTCGCATATGTGACTGTGGGTGACCATTCGGGCGCGTCCTGCTGGCGGGGCTGCGGCCACCGACCTACCTTCGTCCCGGCGCGGGGGGCGGAACGGACGAATGGGTCCGGACCGGAAGAGTGATCCGAGCGGTACGACCGGAGGCAGTGCATGCGCGACGCGGACAACATCCCTCGCACCCATTTCCCGACCAACGACCGGGCGCGCCGGCCCGGATCCTTGTTCGAGGCCGGTGGGCCGATCGGCGGCCAGCCGATCAACGAACGGTCGTACCGCCGAACGCCGGAGCAGGCGGAGGTGGCCCGGGCGCCGAGCGAGCGGGCCCGCGACGACGACGAGCCGGGCTTCGTCATCCACCTGCCGATCCGGGTGCCGAGCCTGACGGCGGCGACCGTGCTGGCCGGCCGGGTCGCGGTGTCCCTGGGCTTTCTCCCCGAGCTGGACGCGGGTGAGACCACCGTGTCCAACGCCGACGACCAGAACAACAGGCACCGGGTCTTCTGCGACCTGCTGCTGCCCGACCGGTCCCGCTGCCCCCAGGGGTACGAGCACGAGGGGCGCTGCGGGGAGTCGCCGGCCGCACCGGAGCAGCGTCCCGCGCCTCGCCCGGCCAGTGGACCGTAGGCTGTCCCTCGAACAAGATTCCACACCGAGAGGGAGCCCTTCAGCGATGCAGAAGTGGGAATACTCCACGGTCCCGCTGCTGGTCCACGCGACCAAGCAGATCCTCGACAACTGGGGCGAGGACGGGTGGGAGCTCGTCGCCGTGGTCCCCGGACCGAACCCGGACCAGTTGGTCGCCTACCTGAAGCGGCCGAAGGCGTGAGCAGCGGTCCGCACGCGAAGCTCGCCGAGCTGGGGCTCGACCTGCCCGAGGTCGTGCCGCCGGTGGCCAGCTACGTGCCGGCCGTGCAGTCCGGGCAGCACGTGTACGTTTCCGGCCAACTGCCGTTCGCGGAGGGCAAGCTGCTCGCGACCGGCAAGGTCGGCGCCGGGATCTCCGCCGAGCAGGCGAAGGACCTGGCCCAGCGGTGCGCGCTGAACGGGCTGGCCGTGGTCGACTCGCTTGTCGGCCTGGAAAACGTGGTCAAGGTGGTCAAGGTGACCGGTTTCGTGGCCTCCGCGCCCGGCTTCACCGGTCAACCCGCGGTGATCAACGGTGCCTCCGACCTCTTCGGCACCGTCTTCGGCGAGGCCGGCCGCCATGCCCGTAGCGCCGTAGGGGTGGCCGAACTGCCCCTGGACGCCCCGGTGGAGGTCGAACTCATCGTCGAGGTCGCCTGACCCCACCCCCGCGATCTTGCACTTCCCGCTCGGATGAAAGCCCCGAACAGGGATGAATCAGAGTGCACAAGTGCAAGATCGCGGGGTGTTGCGGGCGGGGTCGTACGATCGCAGCCATGAGCGGGCACGTGACGGGGGCGGTGGCGGCGCTTGCCGAGGATCTGCCCCGCTGGGTTTCACTGCTGCGGGCACCGAATCCGGGGCCGATGACCCTCGACGGCACCAACACGTGGGTGCTGCGCGCCCCGGCGGCCGAGTCCGGCATCGTGGTCGACCCGGGGCCGGCGGACGAGGGGCACCTGACCCGGATCGCCGCGCACGGTCCGGTCGGGCTGATCCTCATCACCCACGGCCACCCCGACCACACCGAGGGCGCGGCCCGGCTGAGTGAGTTGCTCGGCGGCGTGCGCGTGCTCGCCGTCGACCCGGCGCACACCATCGGCGGCGAGCCGCTTACCGGGTCGGGCGAGCACTTCGACGGCTTCGGTCTGACGTTCCGTCTGCTCAAGACTCCGGGGCACACCGCCGACTCGGTCTGCTTCCTGGTCGAGCACGGCGACGAGCGGGTCGTGCTCACCGGTGACACCATCCTCGGCCGGGGCACCACCGTGGTCGCCCACCCGGACGGGCACCTCGGTGACTACCTGAGCAGCCTGGAGCTGCTGTCCGCGTACCGGGGGACCCCGGCGCTGCCCGGACACGGCCCGGCGCTGGCCGACTGCGCCGCCGCCGCCGACTTCTACCTCGCCCACCGCCGGGCCCGGCTGGACCAGGTCCGGGCCGCCGTCGCGGCCGGCGCCCGGACGCCCGCCGACGTGGTGGCGGCGGTCTACGCGGACGTGGACCGCTCGCTGTGGTGGGCGGCCGAATGGTCGGTCCGCGCGCAGTTGGAGTATCTGGGTGTCGGCACCGGGGAATCCGGGCCCGGGGTCAGTGGGTTGGAGCACACGTGACCTGCCCCGTGTGCGGAACCGTCGCCGTTCCCGGTGCCCGGTTCTGCCACAACTGCGGTGCGGCGCTGCCGGCCGCCGCGACGTTGCCGGCGGCCGAGCGCCGGGTGGTCACCGTACTCTTCGGTGACCTGTCCGAGTTCACCTCCTGGTCGGAGGATCTCGACCCGGAACGCGTCGGCGCGGTCACCGACCGGGTGCTCGCCGCCCTCGCCGGTGCCGTGAAGACCTTCGGCGGGCACGTCGACAAGCTGACCGGCGACGGGATCATGGCCGTCTTCGGCGCGCCGGTGGCGCACGAGGACGACGCCGAACGGGCGGTCCGGGCCGCCCTGTCCATGCAGCGGGCCGTCCGGCGGGTGCTCGACGACGAGCGGGGCGGCGGCGCGCCGCTCGGGCTGCGGGTCGGGTTGAACACCGGCGACGTCATCGCGGGCATCCAGGCCGCGATCGAGTACACGGTCATCGGCGACACGGTGAACACTGCCGCCCGGCTGGCCGACGCCGCCGCGGTCGGCGCGGTCTACGCGGGCGGGCGCACCGCCGCCGCCACCCGGCACGTGTCGTCCTGGCGGGCACTGCGCCCGCTGCGGCTCAAGGGCAAGCGCGAGCCCGTCGAGGCGTACGAGCTGCTGGGTCTGCTGGACGCGCCGGGCACCCGCTCGGGGCTCGGCGACGAGGCTCCGTACGTCGGCCGGGAGACGGAGATCGGTCGGGTCGCCGGGCGGCTCGCCGAGGTGATCGACCAGGGTGACCCGCGCGTGCTGCTGATGACCGCCGAGGCGGGCATCGGCAAGTCCCGGTTCGCCGCCGAGGTCGAGCGACTCGCCGCCGGGTACGACGTGGGCGCCGGCCGGTACGCGGCGCACACCGGAGCCCGGGTGCTCTCGGTGCGCTGTGCCGCGTTCGGGGAGCGGCGGAGGCTCGCGCCCCTGGCCGACCTGGTGCGGGCCGCCGTCGGCCTGCCCAGCGACGCGTCGACCGCACTGACCCGCCCGGCGGTGGAGGAGCGGCTGCGCCGGCTCGGGCAGCGGCTCGCCCGCTCCGCCGCGGACACCGCGCCGATCGCCACCGACCAACTGCTCGCACTGCTCGGCTATGCCGAACTTCCGGCGCACGCGGGCACCGACAGCGGCGAGTGGGGCGGATCGGGCACCCCGGCCGCGGACGCTGAGGTGGTGCCGAACGCGGTCGCCGACCTGCTCAGCGGGCTCGCCTCGGAGGCGCCGCTGGTGATCGTGGTGGACGACCTGCACGACGCCACCGCCGAGACGATCGGCGCTCTCGGGCTGACCCTGTCCCGGCTCACCGGCCCGGTGCTGGTGCTGCTGCTGGGCCGCCCCGAGCTGGTGCGTACCGCCGGCGCGCTGACCCGGGTCGCGGACGCCGAGGTGCACTCGCTGCCGCCGCTGCGGGGTGCCGACGCGGCGCGGCTGCTCACCAGCTATCTCGGTGGCGGCAAACTGCCACCGGCCGACGCGGACCGGCTGCTCGCCACCGCGCAGGGCAACCCCTTCTACCTGGCCGAGCTTGTCACCCTGCTTATCGAGCGTGGGGCGCTCACCACGGAGACAGCGCGCGGTGTCCGCACCGCCGCGGAACGCTCCGGTGCCGGCGAGCGGGACCAGAGCGCCTCGGCCGGCTGGCGGTTGGTGCCCGGTTCGCTGGGGAGTCGGCTGCTCTCCCGCGACCTCGCCGCCGTGCTCGCCGCCCGGATCGACGCGCTGCCCCCGGACGCCCGTTCGGTGCTGCGCGACGCCGCGGTTACCGGCGACACGGTGCCGACCGGTGCGCTGGAGGCGATGCGTGAGCAGCGTGCCGGCCGCGACGGTCGACCGTCGGCCGTTGTCGCCGTCGAACTCGACCGCGCGGTCGAGGAGCTGCTGCAACGCCGGATGCTGCACCGCTCCCGGTCCGGCTACTCGTTCGCGACCCCGCTGATGCGGGAGGCCGCGTACGCCGGGGTGAGCAAGGCGGAGCTGGCCGAGCGGCACGCCGCGTTGGCCCGCTGGGCGGCGCCGGTGGACGGGGCCGCGACCGCAGCGCCGGGCGGGTTCACGGACGAGGCCCGGGACGACTTCGTGGCGACGCACGTCGAGCGGGCCGCCACGCTCGCCGACGCGGTGAAGCTGCGCCCGGACGCGCCGGCCCGGGCGGTGGTGCCGCTCGGCGTCGCCGCGCTCGGCCGGGCCGCCCGTCGGTCCTTGGCCGCCGGTGAGCCGGTGTTGGCCGTCGAGTACGCCGAGCGCGCCACCGAGCTGGCCCGCGACGGTGTGCCGGCGGCCGATCAGGTGGTGCACGCCCGGGCGCTGCTCCAGGTCGGCCGCGTCGCCGACGCGCTGGCGTACGCGGAGAAGATCGCCGCGAACGCGGGGGACGAGGCCACCCGGGTCGGAGCCCTGCTGCTCGCGGGGCAGGCCCAGGAGACCCTCGGTGACCAGGGCCGGGCGATGATCGCCTGGCACGAGGCGTTGCAGGTCGCCACGGCGGGTGGGTTGCCCGTGCAGCGGGCGACGGCGATGCGCCGGCTCGGCATGGCCGACTTCGTGGCCGGGCGGCTGAGCCAGGCGAGCAGCCGGTTGGCCGCCTCGTACCAGGTCAGCCTCGGTGCGCAGGATCGGCGCGGGCAGGCCTGGTCGCTACAGAACCTGGCCTGGGTGACCACCACCCGGGGTGACTTCGCCGGCACCGACGCGGTCCTCGGCCGGGCCGCCCGGCTCTTCGCCGAGTTGAAGGACCCGTACGGGCGGGCCTGGCTGCGCGGCACCACGGCGTTCGCCCGGCTGCTCGCCGGCCGGCTGCGTGAGGCGTGTCGGATGGCGCAGGTGTTCCTGCCCTTCGGCGAGCGGGTCGGTGAGGCGTGGGCGGTGGGCACACTCCGTGCGGTGGCGGCGTTCGCCACCGCCGAGCTGGGCGACCTGGCCGAGGCCGACCGGGAGGCCCGTCGGGCGTACCGGGAGTTCGCCGCCGTCTCCGACGACTGGGGGCGCGGGTTCGCACTTGTGGTCCGGGCGGTGGTGGCGCGTGGGCTGGGCGAGCCGGAGCACGCGGCGGACCTGCTCACCGACGCCCTCGCGTACGCCGAGCGCACCTCCCACCCGCTGCTCACCGGGATGGCCGGCGCGCTGCGCGGCTTCGTGGCGTTGGACCTGGGCGACTGCGAGACGGCCGAACGGGTCGCCCGCGCGGTGCTGACGGCAGTGGAGCCGCACAACCCGCAGGCCCCGGCCCAGGTGGCACCCCGGGTGCTGCTGGCGACGGCACGCCTGGCCGCCGGTGACTCGGCGACCGCCGTCGGGTTGCTCGCCCCGGTGGCGACGGCCGCCGCGAACGCGCCCTCGCTGCTCTTCTCCCGCCGCCAGACGATGGCCCAGTACGCGGCGGCGCTGCTCGCCCACGGCCAGCGGGAGCAGGCACTGGACTGGGCCCGGCGGGCGGTCACCGCGCCGGCCGAGGACGTGCGCAGCCAGGTGATCGCCGCCAGCGTGTTGGCCGAGGCGCTGGCCGCCTGTGGTCACCCGGAGGAGGCCCGGTCCTGCGCGGAGGAGGCGGTCCGCCTGGCGTACGCGACGGAGCAGCGCAGCGAACGCGCCGCCGCCAACGCCCTCCGCGCCCGCCTGGCCTGACCCTCCCTTTCTCGTCGGAAAGTGGCCCGCCGGTGACCGAAAGCTCTTGATCAATCTGGTGTCGGGGGTGCGGGCAGGGTTTTGCCGGTTCTGGGGATGTGGCGGTCGGGGTGAGCGGCTAGCGTGTCACCACCGTGTGCCGGTCCACAGTGCTGACCGTCGCCGTGCCTGGGGAGGCCCTTCATGAAGCTGCCGCGTTCCATCGCGGGCTGGACCATCGCGGTCTTCGGCGTGTTGGCGCTGGTGATGGGTGCGGTCGGTCTGCTCTGGCCGGAGGCGCAGTTGCGCATGCTCCGGCTCGAGGTGCCCCAGACGCGTGCCGTCGGTGACTACACCGGCACGTTCCTGGTGGCGTCCTCGATGGCGGCGTTCAACATGGGCGTCTACTACCTGCTCGCCACGATCACCGAGTGGCGGGCGTTCTACCGGTTCACCGTGGTCTTCCGACTTGTCACGTTCACGGTGTTCACCATCGCCGTGCTCTCCGACATCGCTCCGGGCGGGTTCTTCGGCGTGGCGGCCTGGGAGGGCCTGGGGGCTCTGGCCACCGCCGTCGGCCTGCGCCTGGATGCCCGTCGGGGAGCGTCGGCCGGTGGAGACGTGGCGTCCGACGGTGCCGGGCCGGCTGCGCGTTCCGCGGAGGGTACCGGTCCGGCCGGTGCCGCTCCGGCGGACGCGGTGCGCTGAGTCGCCGGCCGGGTTGGGTATTTTCGAGCGGTGACCGACACTCCGACCGGCGGCCTGCCGGTGCCGATCGTGCCAGGTCTGACTGATTTGCGGGTCTTTGCCCGAGGCGGCTACGCGACCGTCTACCAGGCCACCCAGATCTCGGTGGGTCGCGAGGTCGCCGTCAAGGTGGAAAACCGGACGCTGGACAGCGAGCGGGATCAGGCCCGCTTCCTGCGCGAGGCGCGGGCGGCCGGACGGATGTCGTCGCACCCGCACGTGGTGGACCTCTTCGACGTCGGGGTCACCGTCGACCAGCACCCCTACCTGATCATGGAACTCTGCGACGGCTCGTACGCCGAACGGATGCGGACCTCGCCGCTCGACCCGGTGGAGGCCCGTGACCTCGGCATCAAGATCGCCGATGCGCTGGCCCACTCGCACGCGGCCGGGGTGCTGCACCGAGACGTGAAACCAGCCAACATCCTGCACTCGGCCTTCAACTCGGCGGTGCTCGCCGATTTCGGGCTGGCCGTGCTCGCCGAGCACCGGGACGCCTCGGTCACCCTGGAGGTGCTCACCCCGGCGTACGCGCCGCCGGAGATGTTCAGCCACAGCCCACCGTCACCGGCCGTCGACGTGTACGCGCTCTGCGCCACCCTCTACGCGGTGATGCACGGCCGGCCGCCCCGCTGGCAGTCCGAGCGCAACCCCAGCCTGGTCACCGTCCTGGAGATGTTCAACCAGCCGCTCCCCGCCCTGCCGGGCGTCCCGGACGAGCTGATCGACGTGCTGCGCGCCGGCATGGTCAACGATCCGGCCGAGCGGCCCTCTGCCCTGGAACTGCACGACCTGCTCGTCAACCTGCCACTCGGTCCACCGTCGGCCCCGGTCAGCGGCGCGCCGGTCAGCGGTGGCGCGACCCGCCCCGGCCCGTACGCGGCCAGCAAGCCGGTGCCCCGACCGCCCATCGAGGACACCCAGCAGGTGCTCCCCGGTGGCAGGCGCTGGCGGCGCTGGTTCCTCGGCGGTGCCGGCGTGCTCGCACTCGCCGGCTCGGCGACCGCCGGAGCCTGGTTTGCCGACCACGGGTCGACGCCCACCCCGAGCCCGACGGTCAGCCAGGTCGCCGCACCGGCGACCGGGCCGCTGCCCGGCTGCACGACCGGCCCCGGTACGCCCACCGCCCTGCCCGAGGGCGCCCGGTGCCTGCCCGAGTTGGAGTGCTTCGGCCCGATGCGGATCCGCGGCAACCGCGCCGAGGCGGTTCGGCTGTCCTGCACCGGTCGGCACACCTGGGAGACGTACGCCGAGGGGATCCTGCCGGTGTCCCTGGTCGGCGCCGACTACGACGACGTGGTCACCGCCGCGCCGGTGCGACAGGTGTGCAGCGCCACGACGTTCCGGGTGACCACCGGGATCGCCGAGCCGAGCGGCTGGCACCTGGAGGTGCTCCCGCCGGTCGACGGCAGCGTCGACCGGACCTACCGGTGCCTGGCCGGGCGGGGCGTGGACGCGCTCGCCGCGCCCACTCTCACCGACCGCTGACGCCGTCCGACCCGCGCCGCCGGTCCCGCACCGCCCGCAGGGCGTCCCGACTGTCCAGGGCGTCGAGGGTGTCGGCGTCGATCCCGTACGGCATCAACTCGGCCGGCCCGGTGGTCGCCGGCCGGTCCTCCGGCTCCGGATGATCGGCCTGACGGGCGGCGGAGAAGTTGACCCCGGCGACCATGGCCAGCAGGACGCAGAGCAGGGCGAGGACCACGCCGACAAGGTCCTGTCGGCGCCAGACGACAAGCAGGGCCAGTGGCACAAGCGCTCCGAGTGCCGCGAGCACCGCCACCGTCCGCGCATCGGGCCTGGACAATCGACTCATTCGTCCAGCATGTCGTGACATCGGCGGCTGTCAACCGCAGAGTCGGGTCGACGCGCCGGTCGGCCGGTCCGTTCGACCTGGCCCGACCCGCCAGGTGAACGTCTCAGTGGTTGAGGTAGGCGAGGACTGCGCGAACACGCCGGTTGGCGTCGTCGGCCGGCGGCAGGTGCACGTGGGCGAACACCACACCCAACGGTAGGCCCGGCAGTGCGGCGACCCCGGCGAGCAGGACACTTTCCAGGCCGAGCAGGCGGCGCAGCTGTGCGGGGGTCGCGCCAGCGGTGCGCAGCAGGGCCAGCTCGCGCAGGCGTTGACGTACCCCGAGCGTGACGGTGCCGGTGAGGACGAAGACGGCCGCGAACGCCGTGATACCGATGACGGAGCCGAAGATCGAGATGGGGCCGATGTAGTCGGGCAGGGCACCGGGCAGGTCGGCCCGGACCCGGTCGGCGCCGGTGAGCACCGGCGCGTCCCCGGCGACCCCTTCGACGGCTTCGCGGAGCGCGACCGGATCGGTGCCAGGTCTGGCCAGGATCGCCACCGCGGTCGGCCCGGGCAGCCCCGACACCGACGCCACGTCGGAATCGGCGAGGAACAGTGCGCCCTGGGCGGGCAATCCGTCCCGCCCGGCTGGCGCGGCGACACCGGACACGACAAGGGTACGGACGCCGGTCTTCGTGGTGACGACGAGACGTCCACCAACAGTGGTGCCCGAGCGGTTGGCAAGGTCGGCGTCGATCACGACCTGGCCCGGACCGGGCGCCTCGCCGGTGCGCAGCGAGTACGGGGTCAGCTGTGCGGAACCCCACCCGTGTCCGATCACGGGAGCGTCATCGGCACCGCGCAGTCGCAGCCCGTGCGGCGTGCCTGCCTGGACCGGGAAGGCGACGTCCGCGGTCGCGGCCGCGACGCCCGGAAGGTCGTCCAGCCGACCGGCGAGGTCCGTCGGCAGCGTGCCGGCGCCGGTGAGCTTCTCGGACTTGACCTTGACCTTGACCTTTACCTTGTCCTTCTTCTGCTTGGTGGTGCGCTTCTCCACTGTCACGTCGCGGTCGCCCGACACGACGATCGGCGCCGCCGCGAACCGGTCGGCCGGCGGCTTCGCGGTGAGCACGGAGGCGAGCAGCAGACCGCCGCCGGCGAGTAGGGCCACGGCGAGCAGCGCGGCGAAGAACGTGCCCGCGTAGGCGCCGCGGTGCTGGCGCAGCGTGCCGAGAGCGAGCCGGATCATCGGACGGTCACCGCCATCATCTGTGCCGCGATCTTCTCGGCGGTGGGGTCGGCTAGCTCCGTGACGATCCGCCCGTCGGCGAGGAAGACCGCGCGGTCGGCCCACGCCGCCGCGGCCGGGTCGTGGGTGACCATGACGATCGTCGTGCCGACACCGTCCACCGCTTCGCGCAGCAGTTGGAGTACCTCGCGGCCGGTCGACAGGTCCAAGGCCCCGGTCGGTTCGTCGGCGAAGATGACCTCCGGTCGGCCGGCCAGGGCGCGGGCGAGGGCGACCCGCTGCCGCTGACCGCCGGACAGGTGGCCGGGCCGAGCGTTCTCCCGTCCCGTGAGCCCGACGCGGCGAATCACCTCCTGCGCCCACTTCCGGTCCGGTCGTACCCCGGCCAGCCGCTGCGGCAGCAGGATGTTGTGCCAGACCGACAGCGAATCCATCAGGTTGTACGACTGGAAGACGAAGCCGACCCGCTGCCGCCGTGCCTGGGTGAGCTGCGGTTCACGCAGCCCGCCGATGTCCTGGCCGGCGAGGAGTACCCGTCCGCTGTCCGGCCGGTCCAGGCCCGCCGCGCAGTGCAGGAGCGTGGATTTGCCCGAGCCCGACGGGCCCATCACGGCGGAGAACGAACCGGCCTCGAAGGCGACCGACACGCCGTCCAACGCCCGGACACCGCCCCCGCCCGGATAGGTCTTCGTCACGTCGAGTACTTCGACGACGACCGGCCCTCGACCGGCTGTCACATCGCTGTTTCGCATAGCGGAAAGCCTGGTCGAGGCGGCGTTTCTGGAACACACGGCGGCCCATGACCTCGGTGGTGGGGAAACCCCTACCACCGGCGACGTCTACACGAATTGGACACGAACGACTACTCTCGGTGTCTCGCAGGCTCTACCGGCAGCGAGGTGCGCATGAACTCAGGCAGTTCGCAGTCCCGGCTCCGCTCGGTCGCGACGACGCTGGCGGTCGCCCTCACCCTCACCCTGGCAGCCGCCGCCGGCTGCGACAGCCGGCAGGAACCCGACCTGCCGTCCGTGCAGCAGAAACTCCGTGAGTCGCACATCTACCGGCAGGCACAGCTGCGCATCGGCGTCGCCACCAAGGAACCGTTGATGGGCGACCTGCGCAACGGTCAGCACGTCGGCTTCGACGTCGAGATCGGCAGGTACATCGCCGCCTCCCTCGGCTACGAGGGCGAGCAGCGGCTGGAGTTCGTGTCGGTGGCCACCGAGAGCCGGATCCCCGCCTTGCAGGGCGGCACCGTCGACCTCGTGGTGTCCAGCTTCTCCATGACCGAGGAGCGCGAAAAGCTTGTCAGTTTCGCCGGCCCGTACTTCGTGACCACACAGGAGGTGATGGTGCCGGTCCGTCTCAAGGACAAGATCCGCACCATCGAGAACCTGCGCGAGCCGGTCTACCGGGTCTGCACCAGCGGCGGTTCCACCACCGAGGCCGAGTTGGAGAAGCATGGGGTCAAGACGTTCGTGGTGAAGGACGTCAAGGACTGCGTCGACGGCATTCGCGGCGGCAGGTACGACGCGGTCAGCTCGGACGAGACGATCCTCGCCGGCTTCCTGGCCACCTACCCCAAGGAGTTCGAGGTCGTCGACATGCCCTTCGGCACCAGCGAGCTGCTGGGCATCGGCGTGCCGATCGGCGACCCCGCCCTGCGTGACCTGGTCGCGTACTTCCTCCAGAAGAGCTACGAGCAGGGCCGCAACGGGCAGGCGAGCCCCTGGCAGAGCGCGTACAACCGCACCCTGGGCCCGTGGCTGAAGGTGGAGAAACGTCAGCCCCAGCCGCTGAAGGTGCCGCAGCTTGTCGACTTCGACGACAAGGCGCCGTCGAGGTGAGCACGGCGTCGACCGCGACCGGCGCGGACGGCCCGGTGCCGCCACCCCGCGCGTCCGTGCCGGGTGCGGGGGCCACGCCGGCCTTCGACGGTACGGCCGCAGCCGAACCGCCGGTTGCTGGGGTGGACCGCGCTGGGGTGGACCGTGCTGGCTGGCCGGTCGGCGTGCCGGTCGCCGAACCAGCCGAACCGGTCGTCGCCGACGTCGAGCCCGGGCGGGTCCGTTGGGATCCGGCCGAGCGACGCGCCCGCGCCAGCCAGTCCTTCTGGACCGCGCTGGTGGGCGTACCGGCGATCTTCTCGGTGCTCCGCCTCGGGGTGGAGGCGGGCGGCGAGCTTCAGACGACACTGCTGCTGGTGGCCAACGTCGGGCCGGTCAACCTGCTCGCCGGCTTCCTGACCACGGCGGCCCGGCTGCTCTCCACCGGAATGGTCGCCGTCTTCGCGCTCGGGGCGGTGCTGGCCGTGGGTGCGAACCAGTTGCCACCGGGGACCCGCCGGCGTCCGCTCTTCGCCCGCTGGGCCGACCTCACCCCGGCCTGGGTGGTGCTGGCCAGCTTCCTGCTCGCCCTGATCACGTGGCCGCTGCTCTACCTGCCGCTGCTGCTGCCGGCGTTCGCGGCAGCGTTTCAGCTCCGCCCCGGGCGGCTGCACGAACGGGTGCTGCCCCGGCTGCTCATGATCGTCGCGCTGCTCGCCGGGTACGCCTGGCTGCTGCTGCCCACGCTGCGCGACGCCGGCAGGCAGGGCGTGCTGTTGGTGCTGGCGCTTCTCGCGGTGCCGCCGCTGCTGGCCCTGTTCGTCGCGGGGCCGTTGCCCGGCCTGGTGATCCGGCCGCTGGCCTCGGTGACCGAGGTGGCGGTGCTGGCCATGCTCGTGTGGGCCGCGGTGCCGGTGATCAGCACACCGGTGCTGCCGCTGACGGTCACGACCGTGGGCGCGGAGAGCGGACCCACCGAGGACGTACGCGGGCACGTGATCACCACCGACGACGTCAACATGGTGATCCTCCAGGAGCGGGGTGGTGTGCGGTACGTGCCTGTCGATTTGGTCCGCGCGCAGGTGCTCTGCCCGAGTGAGGAGGAGCTGCCCCGGTACCGGCTGCGCATCCGTGACTTCCACGTGGAGGACTCGCTGCTGGAGGGCATGGGCCGCCGGGTCCGCCCGGTGCACCGCATCGACGCCGCCTGCCGGATTCCCGGTTGATGTCGTCCAGGACACTCGCATATACATTTCGACTGTATATACTGCGACGATGACTAGGGCTTCCCTGCACGAATCGACATACCTGATCCTCACCGCGCTCGTCGAGGCCCCTCGGCACGGCTACGCCGTCCTCGACGAGGTCCGCCGGATCTCCGACGGGCGTGTCGACCTGCGCGCCGGCACCCTCTACGCGGCGCTGGACCGGCTGCGTACCGAGGGCCTCGTCGACATCGAGCGCGAGGAGCAGGTGCAGTCCAGGTTGCGCCGGTACTACCGCCTCACCGCCGCCGGGGCGCAACGCCTGGCCGAAGAATCGGCACGCCTGCGGAGCAACGCCGACGCGGCGAGTGTGCGGCTGCGCCGTGCCGGCCTCATCTTCGAAGGCGGTGCGGCGTGACGTTGCACCAGGCATACCGGTGGCTGCTGGCCTGTTATCCCCGCGCGTACCGGCGGCAGTACGAGGACGAGTTGCTCGGGGTGTTGCTGGACGACGCCGCGCCGGGCCAGCGCAGGCCGACGGCACGAGACGTGTCCGCCCTGCTCGGTGGGGCGGTTCGGGCGCACGTACGCCAGGTTGGCACCCGATTCTCGATCGACGCGTGGCGGGACGCGGCGCAGGTGCTGGGCCTGATCGCCGCGCTGCTGCTGTTCGTGCGCGCCGCTCGCGTGCCGGTGCTGCACCTCGCCATGGTCGCGGACAGCTATCCCGCCGGGATCGGTGAGGAGTTCGCCCTCTGGCCGGGTTGTCTCGTGGCGGCGCTGTGGCTCGTCGTGGCGGTGTCGGCCGCATTCGGGTGGGGCCGGGCGGCAGCCGCCATCGCCGTCGGCGGCGCGGCGTACGAGGTGGTTCGGGTCGCCGAGGTCTACGGACAGTATTCGACGGTCCGCAACCTCTGGCCCGCCGTGCTCGCCGCGATGGTCCCGTTGGCACTCGCCCTCCGCGCTCCCCGTCCCGTCCCGGCTGTCCTCGCCCGCTGGCGGCTCGGCACGCTCGCGGCGGCGACGGTGGTAAGCGTCGGCGCTCCGAGCATCGCCATGCTGACCGGCGCCGACGACTCGACGTCGCCCATCTACGGCACGTGGATCTTCACGGTCGGCGTCGGCCGGGTCGAGGCGATCCTGCTGATCGTGGGATACCTGCTCTTCGCCCTTGCCGTCCTGTCGACGCCGACGGCGCTCCGGCTGCGCCTGCTCGCGCTCGTCGTCCCGGTGGGCGTCACGCTGCTGCTCACCCGGGTGGGGCTCGGGACCACCGGCACGTACCTGGAACGGTCCACCCACGACGGTGTCCTCGACGCGCTCACCTGGGCGCAGTGGTCGACCCTGGTGCTGGTGCCCGCGCTGCTCTTCGCGGTGGCCGTCGCCATCCTGCACCGTCGCGAGCGTCCGGGCCCGGAGCAGCCTGCCTAGGCAGGGCACGGGCCACGGGTGATCGACACGGTTTTCCTGAAGTCGGGGCATCGATGGGCCTTGGACACCCCGGAATCAAGGAAACCGAGTCCATCACCCGGCCGGGCGGACCGCCCGGGCTGGCCGGCCCGGGCCGGCCTGGGCGGTCCGGTTCAGTAGGACTTGTCCTGGCCGAGGACGTGTTGGGCGACGAAGTTGAGGATCATCTCTCGGCTGACCGGGGCGATTCGGCCGGCCCGTACCGCGCCGAGCAGGGTCGCCACCCCGTACTCGGTGGTCATGCCGGCCCCGCCGAGCACCTGGACGGCGGTGTCGACGGCGAGCGCGGCGGCCTCCCCGGCCGCGTACTTGGCCATGTTGCCAGCCACCCCGGCCTCCAGGTCGCGGCCCGCGTCGTAGAGGGTGGCGGCCTTCTGGATCATGAGTCGGGCCAGCTCCACCTGCACCGCAGCGTGTGCCAGCGGATGTGACACGCCCTGGTGCGAACCGATGCTCCGACCACCCCAGACCTTGCGGGTGGCGGTGTACCCGCTGGCCCGCTCGATGGCGTACCGGCCGGTACCGGCACCCATCGCGGCCACGGTGATCCGCTCCGGGTTGAGCCCGGCGAAGAGCGCCGGCAGGCCGGCGTCCAGCGACTCACCGAGCAGCGCGTCGGCGGGCACCCGCACGTCGTCCAGGTAGAGCAGGAACTGGTTCTCCGGGGAGACGATCTCCATGTCCAGCTTGGAGCGGGTCAGCCCGGCGGCGTCGGTCGGAACGAGGAACAGCGCCGGCTTGAGCTTGCCGGTGGAGGAATCCTCGGTGCGGGCCACCACCAGGACGTGGCCGGCCTCGTCGACCCCGGAGATGTAGCACTTGCGGCCGTTGAGCAGCCACCCGTCACCGTCGCGGCGGGCCACGGTGCCGAGTCGGTGGAAGTTGGAACCGGCCTCCGGCTCGGTGATCGCGAAGACGATCTTCTGGGTGCCGTCGGCGAGGCCGGGCAGGTGCCGCTTGCGCTGCTCCTCGGTGCCGTGTCGGCTGAGCACGGTGCCCGCGATCGCGGGGGAGACCACCAACAGCAGCAACGGGCAGCCGGCGGCGGCCAACTCCTCGCAGACGATGGCCAGCTCGGTGATGCCTCCGCCACCGCCGCCGTACTCGGTGGGGATGTTGACCCCCAGGTAGCCGAGCCGTCCCGCCTCCGCCCACAGCTCGGTGGTGTGTTCGCCGGCCTTGGCCTTCTCGACGAAGTAGCCGTGGCCGTAGCGGCGACCCAACGCCCGCACGGCGTCGCGAAGCTGGTCCTGTTCGGGGGTGAGGTCGAAGGTCATCACAAGTCCTCTCTTCAGTTGTCGATGACGGCCAGCACGGCGCCGGTGCGCACCTGACCTCCGGCCGGCACCGGCAACTCGGCGACCACGCCGTCGGTCGGGGCGAGCACGGGATGTTCCAGCTTCATCGCCTCCAGGGTGAGCAGCGGATCGCCGGCCGCGACCCGCTGGCCGACCTCGACGTGCACCCTGGTCACCGCGCCGGGCAGCGGCGCGAGCAGCGACCCGGCGGCCACCGCCGCCGTGGGTGGCGGGAGACGCGGCAGCTCGACCAGGCTCGCCGCCCCGTCCGGGCCGTCCACGAAAACCGCGGACCCCACCCGGTGTACGCGGTACGCGCACCGCACCCCGTCGACGTCGAGCACCACCCGGCCCGGGGCGGCCTCGACAAGCGCCACGACCGACCGTCCGGCGACCGGGCCGATACCGGCAGGACCCGTGGCGGTGGGTTCAGCGGCGGCACGGTCGGCGGAGGCGGTGCGGTCGGCGGCGGTGGGGCTGGTGGCGGCCGGGTCGGTGGACCACTCGGCGAGCCCGCCCGTGCGGTCCAGCCGGTAGCGGACCTCGATCTCGCCGTTCGGACCGCCGAACCGGGTGACCTGCGGGACGGCCGGCACGTTGCGCCAGCCCGACGGCAGCCCGGCCAGCACCTTGGCCTCGGCGCGGCGGCCGGTGGCGGCCGCGAGGGCCGCGGCGAGCGCCACCAGCGGAAGCTGGTCGGCGGGAAGCAGTGGTGCGAACACCTCCGGATGCCGGTCCAGGAATCCGGTGTCGATCTCCACGGCGGCGAACGCGGGGCTGCGCAGCACCCGGACCAGCAGGTCCCGGTTGGTGGTCACCCCGTGCAGCTCGGCTCGGGCCAGCGCGGTGGACAGCAGCCGGGTCGCCTCCGCGCGGGTGCGACCCCAGGCGGTCAGCTTCGCCAGCATCGAGTCGTAGTGCACCCCGACCACCGAGCCGGCCACCACCCCCGAGTCGAGCCGCAGGCCCGGCCCGGCCAGCCCACCGAACTCGGCGGCCACCCGGGGGACCGCGAACCGGTGCAGCGTCCCGGTGGCCGGCCGCCACCCCGCAGCCGCGTCCTCGGCGCACAGGCGTACCTCGATCGCGTGCCCGGTGCTGACCGGCAGGCTCGCCGGCAGGGGCTCGCCCTGGGCGACGAGTAGTTGCCAGCCCACCAGGTCCAGACCGGTGCACAGCTCGGTGACCGGGTGTTCCACCTGAAGGCGGGTGTTCATCTCCAGGAAGAAGAACTCCCCGCCCGGGGCGAGCAGGAACTCCACAGTGCCCGCCCCGACGTAGTCGACGGCGCGACCGGCGGCCACCGCCGCCTCGTGCAACGCCGTACGCACCCGTTCCGGAACGACAGCCGGCGCCTCCTCGACGATTTTCTGGTGTCGGCGCTGGATCGAGCACTCCCGGTCGCCGAGGGCCACCACCCGACCGTGGGTGTCCCCGAAGATCTGCACCTCGACGTGGCGGCCGCGCTCGACGTACCGCTCGATGAAGACCGTGCCGTCGCCGAACGCCGCAGCCGCCTCGCGGCTCGCCGAGGCGACGGCCTCGGCCAGCTCGTCGGCCTCCCGGACGATTCGCATCCCCCGCCCGCCGCCACCGGCGGACGCCTTCACCAGGACCGGAAAGTCGGTGATCGCATCGGTGTCGGTCCAACTGGGCAGCATCGGCACGCCGGCCTCGGCGAGCAGCGCCTTCGCGGCGAGCTTGTCGCCCATCGTGGCGATCACCTTGGCCGGCGGGCCGACCCAGGTCAGCCCCGCGTCGGTCACCGCCGCCGCGAACTCGGCATTCTCGGCGAGGAAGCCATACCCCGGGTGGACGGCGTCCGCGCCACAGCGCCGGGCCG
Organism: Micromonospora sp. NPDC048935; assembly: GCF_043197875.1. NCBI lineage: Bacteria > Bacillati > Actinomycetota > Actinomycetes > Micromonosporales > Micromonosporaceae > Micromonospora > Micromonospora sp. NPDC048935. Next base: position 103,780 of record NZ_JBICTZ010000004.1, read on the forward strand.
CGTCCAGGATCAGCTCGACCCGCAGGTACGTCTCGGCGGGCGTGTCCCCGGGCAGCCGGACCGCGTAGTCGGCCTCGGCGACGAACGGCGCGTCGGCGTCCGCGTCCGAGTGCACGGCCACCGTCTGCACGCCGAGCGCCCGGCAGGTCGCGAAGACCCGGCGGGCGATCTCGCCGCGATTGGCCACGAGCAGTCTGTTGATCATGAGTGGCCCCTCTACATCCGGAAGACGCCGAAGCCGGTGGCACCGCGCACCGGACCGCTGTGGATCGCCGAGAGGCAGAGCCCGAGGACGGTACGGGTGTCCCGCGGATCGATCACCCCGTCGTCGTAGAGCCGGCCGGACAGGAAGAGCGCGCCGGACTGCGACTCGATCTGCTGCTCGACCATCATCCGCATCGCGGTGTCGGACTCCTCGTCGAAGGAGCGCCCCCGGGCGGCGGCGGCCTGCCGGGCCACGATGGACAGCACCCCGGCGAGCTGCGCCGGGCCCATCACCGCCGACTTCGCGTTCGGCCAGGTGAACAGGAACCTCGGCTCGTACGCCCGACCGCACATGCCGTAGTTGCCGGCCCCGTACGAGGCGCCCAGGTTGACGGTCAGGTGCGGCACCGTCGAGTTGGACACCGCATTGATCATCAGTGCGCCGTGCTTGATGATGCCGCGCTGCTCGTACTCGGTGCCGACCATGTAGCCGGTGGTGTTCTGGAGGAAGATCAACGGGGTGTCCGCGGCGTTCGCGAGCTGGATGAACTGGGCCGCCTTCTGCGCCTCCGCACTGAACAGCACACCCCGGGCGTTGGCCAGCACGCCCACCGGGTAGCCGTGCAGCTCGCCCCAACCGGTGACAAGCGCGTCCCCGTACGCCGGCTTGAACTCGTCGAAGTCACTGCCGTCCAGGATCCGGGCCAGCACCTCCCGAGGGTCGAACGGCACCTTCAGGTCGGCGCTGACGATGCCGAGCAGCTCCTCCGGGTCGTACTTCGGCGGCTGCGGCACCGCCGTCCGGGGCGACGGCCCCTGCTTGCGCCAGTTCAACCGGCGGACACACTGCCGGGCCAGCCGGATGCCGTCCCGCTCGTCGGCGGCCAGGTAATCGGCCAGCCCGGATGTGCCGGCGTGCATCACGGCCCCACCCAGCGACTCGTCGTCGGTGACCTCGCCGGTCGCCATCTTCACGAGCGGCGGCCCGGCCAGGTAGACCTGCGACCAGTCCCGGATCATGATCACGTGGTCGGACATCCCCGGCACGTACGCGCCACCGGCCGTGGCGTTGCCGAAGACCACGCTGACCGTGGGGATGCCCGCCGCCGAGAGCCGGGTCAGATCGCGGAACACCCGCCCGCCCGGGATGAAGATCTCCGCCTGGGTGGGCAGATCCGCCCCGGCCGACTCGACCAGGTTGACCATCGGCAGCCGGTTGGCCAGGGCGATCTCACCGGCCCGCCGGGTCTTGGCAAGCGACCACGGGTTGACCGCGCCGCCGCGTACCGTCGGGTCGTTGGCGACGATCAGACACTCCACGCCCTCGACCACCCCGATGCCGGTGACGACGCTGGCCCCGACCGGGAAGTCGGTGCCGTACGCGGCGACCGGCGACAGCTCCAGGAACGGGCTGTCCGCGTCCACAAGCAGCTCGATCCGCTCACGGGGGAGCAGCTTGCCGCGTTCGTGGTGTCGGGCGACGTACTTCTCACCACCACCGGCCCGCGCCTGGTCCAGCGCGGCATCCAACTCGGCCAGCCGTTCCCGCAGTGCCGCCCGGTTCGCCGCGTACCCGGGCGCGGCCGGGTCGATCGCGCTGTCCAGGATGCTCACAGGCCCATGCCCTTCGCGATGATCTCGTTCATGATTTCGGTGGTGCCGCCGCCGATGCCGAGGATCCGGGCATCGCGGTAGTGCCGCTCCACCTCCGCGTCGCGTAGGTAGCCGAAGCCACCGTGCAGTTGCAGCGCCTGGTCGACGACGTGGTCGCAGGCGGCCACCGCCACGTTCTTGGCCATCGCCACCTCGGTCACCACCGGCTCGCCCGCCGCCACCCGGGTGGCCACCTCGTGCACGTACGACCGGGCCGCCTCGGCGCGGGTGTGCATCTCGGCCAACCGGTGCCGGATCAACTGCCGGCTGGCCAGCGGACGCCCGAAGGTCTCCCGGTCCCGACACCAGCGCGTCGCCAGCTCGACGCAGCGCTGCGCCGTCGCGTACGCCTGGGTCGCCAGCGAGAGCCGCTCGGTGGCGAAGTGCTGCATGATCGCCAGGAAACCGGTGTTCTCCGTGCCGATCCGATTGGCGGCCGGCACCCGCACGTCGACGAACGACAGCTCGGCGGTGTCCGAGCAGTGCCAGCCCAGTTTCTCCAGCCGCCGCCCCACGCTGAACCCCGGCAACCCCTTGTCGATGACCAGCAGGGTCAGTTCGCCGCTGCCGGGAAAGTCGGTGCAGACCGCAGTGGTCACGAAGTCGGCCCGGTGCCCGCTGGTGATGTACGCCTTCGACCCGTTCACCACGTAGTGGTCGCCGTCGCGGCGGGCGGTCGTGCGGATGCCTGCCACGTCGGAGCCGCCGTCCGGCTCGGTGATGGCCAGGGCGCCGATCATCGTGCCGGCCAGGGTGGGCCGGACGTACCGCTCGATCAGACCGTCGTCGCCCGGGGACGCGGTGCCGCCGAGCCGGCCGCCCAGCGAGCCACCGGAGCGGGCGCCGGCCGCCGCCACCATGTGCGGCAACGCGATGCCGTGCGTGAACAGGGCCGCCACCAGTCCGGACGAGCCGCCGGAGCGGATCACCTCCTCGGTCACGATGATCGAGTCGAGCAGGTCACCGCCGCTGCCACCGACCGACTCGGGAAAGCCGACGCCGAGCAGGCCGAGCTTCGCGGCGGTCGCGTGCAGCGCCCGGGGCACCTCGCCGGCCCGCTCCCAGTCGTCCAGGTGCGGCAGCACCTCCCGGGTCACGAAGGAGCGGGTCAGCTCGCGTAGTTGCCGCCGCTCCGGCGTGTCCACGATGGTCACGACGTCACCCCGGCGGGCAGGTCGACGAGCCGGGCGCGCAGCAGCTCGCCGAGCGCCTTGGCCTGCGGGTCGAACCGGGTGGACGCGGCCACCCCCGCCCCGAGCAGCCCTTCGATCACGAAGTTGAGCGCGCGCAGGTTGGGCAACTCGTAGCGCCGCACCGACAGCGGCGCGGTCTCCGGCACCAGCGTGGCCAGCCGCTCGACCGTCAACCAGGTGCGCAGCCACGCGTACCCGGCGTCGGTTCGCGCCCAGACACCGAGGTTGGCATCCCCACCCTTGTCCCCGGAGCGTGCGCCGACCACCTCGCCGAGCGCACCGCGCCGGGTCGGACCGTCGACCGCCGCGTACGGGACAGTCCCGTCCGAGGCAGCAGCGGAATCGGAGGCGGCGGCGGAGGCGGTGCGGATCGGCGGGGCGATCGGCACCCGCTCACCGCCGGGAAGCACCGCGACGTGCGCCACCGCGGTCTGCGGCACCGCGTCGGCGGTGAAGACGCCGTACGGTGTCGCGTCGCCCGGCAGGGTGGTCAGCGTGCAGCCCGGGTACGAGGCCAGCGCCAACTCCACCGCGGCGGCCGAGAAGGCCCGCCCGGCCCGCGCCCGGTCGCCGTCCCGCAGGTGTACGTGCAGCAGCGCGCTGGCGGCCTCGGTGTCGGCGGCGTCGGCGTGGTCGGTCCGGGCCAGCGTGAACTCCAGCCCGTCCTTGCCCACCGCCTCCTCGACCTGCCCCCGGACCAGCGCGGCCTTCGCCTCGATGTCGAGCCCGCAGAGGACGAACGTCATCGAGTTGCGGAAGCCGCCGAGGTTGTTGACGCCGACCTTGAGTGTGGCCGGTGGCGGCGTACCCCGGACACCGGAGACCCGGACCCGGTCCGGCCCGTCGGGGCGCAGTGTCACCGTGTCCAGTCGGGTCACCACGTCCGGGCCCAGGTACGCGGGCCCCCCGATCTCGTAGAGCAGTTGGGCGGTGACCGTCTCCACGGTGACCGCACCACCGGTGCCGGCATGCTTGGTGAGCACCGTCGAACCGTCGGGGTGCACCTCGGCGATCGGAAATCCGGGTCGGTGCCCACCGTCGGGCAGCTCCGTGAAGAAGCTGAAGTTGCCGCCGGTGACCTGTGCGCCGCACTCGACGAGGTGCCCCGCCACGGTGGCCCCGGCCAGTTCGTCGAGGTCGTCGCGGCCCCATCCGTACCGGGCGATGGCCGGGCCGACGACCAGCGAGGCGTCGGTGACCCGTCCGGTGACCACCACGTCCGCTCCGCCGTCTAGGCAGGCCGCGATTCCGAACGCGCCGAGGTAGGCGTTCGCGCTCAACGCGTCCGGTCGCTGGATGGTGTCGCCCTCGACGTACCCGACCCTGGCCGGCAGGCCGAGCCGGGCGGCGAGTGCGGTGATCGCGGCGGCCAGGCCGGCCGGGTTCAACCCGCCGGCGTTGGTCACGATCCGCACCCCGCGTTCCAGGGCGGTGCCGAGGCACGTCTCCAGTTGACGCAGGAACGTCTTCGCGTAGCCCAGGTCGGGGTCGCGCAGCCGATCCCGGGCGAGGATCAGCATGGTCAGCTCGGCCAGGTAGTCACCGGTCAGCACGTCCAGCTCGCCGCCGTCGAGCATCTCTTGCCAGGCGGTGAAGCGGTCGCCGTAGAAGCCGGAGGCGTTACCGATGCGGATCATGCCGGCACTCCGTGGCGGCCGGTCGGTTGCCGGCCGTCACCCGGCGGCCCGGCGAACGCCTGCGCCACGTCGAGCCACTCGTCGGCGACCGGCCCGGTGGCGACCAGGGCGAGGTCCGCGCGGTGTCGGCGCTGGGTGACAAGCAGGCAGAAGTCCAGGGCGGGCCCGCTCAGCCGGTCGGGGGCGTCCGCCGGCCCCCAGGTCCAGATGTCGCCACCGGGCCCGACCAGTTCGACCCGGACCGGCGTCGTCGGGATGTCCCGGCCGCGGGCGGCAAAGCCGTGCCCGAGGGTACGCACACCGAGGTGCGCGACGTGCCGGAGCCGGTCGCTGTCGGGGCGGACCACGCCGAGGGCGTCGGCCACGTCCGTGCCGTGTGCCCAGGTCTCCATGATCCGGGCGGTGGCCATCGAGGTGGCCGACATGCGGGTGCCGTACCAGGGCAGTTTGCCCCCGGCCGGAACGGCGGCGAGTGCGTCGCCGAGCGCGGTTCGCCCGGCCCGCCAACGGGCGAGCAGTTCGGCCGGTGGGGCGAGGAACTCCTCGGCGCCGACGTCGACGAGCCGGGTCACGTCCGGTGCGGCGGTCACCGTCGCGTAGAACGCCTCGGGGTCGGTCGCGGCCAGCAGCGCGACGTGGTCGGTCCAGGCGAGGTGGGCGATCTGGTGCCCGATGCTCCAGCCCGGCGCGGGCGTCGGCCTCGCCCAGTCGGCGGTGGGCAGTGGTGCCACCAGGGCGTCCACCTGCGCGGACTCGTCGGCCAGGTCCGTGAGCAGGTCGCTGAGGTCGACCATGGTGCCTCCGGTCGGTGATGGCCGGTGCGGCCGGCGGTCAGGGCGTGAGGAGGGTGGCGAGTTGACGCTTCCAGGTGCTCAGCAGGGCGGTGCGGCGGGTGGAGTCGTCGTTGAGCAGGTTGGCCACCCCGAGCCCGCGGAGCAGGTCGAGGGTGGCCTGCACCGCCTCTCGGACGCCGGGTCGGCGTTCGTCGACGCCGAGCAGAGCGACGGTGAGCCGATGCATCTCCCGGCCGACGGTGGCCTCCAGCGGCACCAGGGCGTCCCGTAGTTCGCGATCGGTGCGGGCGGCGACCCAGAGCTCCAGAGCCGCCACGAACAGCGGCCCGGTGAACGCCACGCCAAGCAGGTCGATCACCCGGTCCAGTCGCTGTGGGCCGGCCGGCAGTGCCTCGGCCTCCACCCGCAACTCGTCCGCCCGGCGCTCGGCGAGATGTGCCACGGCGGCTGTCACCAGCGCGGCCCTGGTCGGGTAGTGGTGCAACTGGGCGCCGCGCGAGACCCCGGCCCGGGCCGCGACGACGGTGGTGGTGGTGCCGGACCAGCCGTGCTCGACCAGGCAGTCGACTGTCGCCTCCAGCAGGCGGGCCTGGGTGGCCCGGCTGCGCTCCTGCTGAGGAACACGCGTCGATGTGGTGGACACGGGGACAGCCTGCGCCCTGTAAAACAAACAGTCAAGACTGACTTTTTCTGGCCGCCGTTCCCCTCGCCTCCGGGGCGTCCGTGCCACAGCGGTCAGCGGCCAGGTCCGAAGGGCGGCCAGGTCCGAGGGGCGTCCTGGTTGCGGAGGTTGTTCTGGTTTGAGCCGCACGAGGTAGCGGTACGCCGAGCGATCGGCTTGAATCGTTCCGCATGGCTGTGGGCGTGCTGGCAGACGCGGGGGACGAACGGTCAATGGCGAACGAGCAGTACACCGACGGCACAGCACCTGACCCGGCGACCGCCGGCTCGGCTGCCGAGTTCGTGGCCCAGATGCGCGCGCTGCGTCAGTGGTCCGGGCTGACCATTCGACAGGTGTCGAAGAGGGCGCGGGATGCCGGCGACGTGCTCCCGCACAGCACCCTGAACACCGCCCTGGGCCGGGCCAACCTGCCGAGGGAGACGCTGGTCGCGGCGTTCGTCCGTGCCTGCGGGGGCGATCAGGCCACGGTGGCCCACTGGGTCGCCGCGCGCAAGGCGCTTGCCGCGGCCACCGCCGGCCAGCCCGAGCCGGTCGCCGTCGCAGTCGCCGCCGACCCGGGCATGGCCGATGCCGACTCGTTCGTCGACGAGTCGAGGGTCCGCCCGCCGTGGGGTTTGCTCGACGCGGTTCCACCCCTGCCGGCCGAGCTGGCGTCGGAACCCGGCTGGGGGCTCGACGGCCCGACACCGCCGGCAGCCGAGATCGCGGATCGCACCGGCGACCCGGCTGCCGGTGGGCAGCCTGTCGCCGCCACGTCCGGTGCTGGCCAGCCGGTCGTCGCGGATGCGCGGGGTGCCGCCGATCAGCTTGTCGCCGTCGCGGCGGGCATCGGTGCGTCGCACGGGTCGGTCGCGACCGGGCCGAGTCCCGTTGGCGAGGGCGGGCGTGCGCCGGGTGACGAGTCCGCCCCGAGCCGCGAGCCCGACCCGGCGGGAGGGCGGCCCGAGCCCGCCGCCGACGAGTCGACGCCCACCGAGGACCGGCCGGTCCGTCCCCTCCTCTACGCCGATGGACCGCTGGCCACGGCCGTGAAGGGCCGGCGCAACAGCGCCTGGTCGGGGCTGCACCGCAAACGTGCCCCGGACGCCGACGCCGCCGCCGCACCACTGCGGCTGCGGGACTTCGTGCCACCGCTGGCCTTCCGGTTCGGCCGACCGACACGCGCACTCCTCGGCGTACTGGTGCTGCTGCTGATCGTGGTGGCCGGCGGCATGGTGATCCAGACCCTGCGTGATCCCGATGTCGGGGACGATCCCCCGCCGGTGCTGGCCGAGCCGACGGCCAGCCTCGACGTCGACGTGCAGCTGCCGCCCGCGGACGCTGGCGCGCCGACATCCAGCCCACGCCCGAGCCTGCCCCCGACCAGCGCCGCACCGACGGTCACCAGCCCCGCGCAGAGTGCACCCCGGTTGAGTGCGCCCAGGTCGTCTCCGCCCCAGGCGGCGCAGACCAGGGCGGCCACCACGCTGCCCGCCGCAGGCCAGTACCGGATGATGCCGGCAGCCACAGTCGGGCAGTCGTACTGCGTGGGCGTGGGTCCCGAGCCGGGGAACGACCGCCCGGAGGTGGCGACGCTCGTTCCCTGCGCCGAGGCCGAGCCGGCCACCAGCGAGCTGCGGAAGGTCGGCTCGAACACGTACCAGATCTACTGGGCACACCCGTCGGGAGGCGGTGGCTGCCTGCAGGTCGACCCCGACCCGAACGGCGAACCCTCGACCGTCGACGGACAACTGGTGGCGCCACGCAGCTACTGCAATCGCCCCGACCAACGCTTCATCCTCGAACCGGTCCAGACGAGCGGAGGTCAGGGTTACCGGCTGCACGCCACGACCGCACCGAACAGGTGCATCGGTCCGATCGGCGGTGGCCGGGCCGCGGGTACGGCGATCGCACAGGTGTCGTGCTTCAACGACAACGTGCAGGTGTTCCTCTTCAAGCGGTGACGCACTCCGGCCAGCCACTCGTACGCCCCGGGTGGTGGTCGTGGTCGGTCGATGCGACGCCCCGCTGAGAACGACCATGAGCTGCCCCTGACCGCCTGATCCCGCCCTACTTGCCGCCGGTCTTCTTCGTGTCCTTGCCACCGGTCTTCTTGGCGCCCTTGTCGGCGTCCGCGGTCTTCTTGGTGGTGGTGGTCTTCTTGGGTGTGGGCTTGTTGCCGGTGGTGGTCTTCTTGGTGGTGGGTCCGTTGTTGGCGTTGCGGGCGTTTTGTTCGCGGAGTTTGCGGGTGCGTTCGGTGACGCAGGTGTCGTAGCCGCCGCATTCTTTGCGGGCTTGGAGGTAGGCGGGGTCGTTGTTGGACTGGTTGGCGCGCTTGGTGCTGGTGGTGATTTTCTTGGTGGTGGTGGTCTTCTTGGGCGTGGTCTTGTTGCCGGTGGTGGTCTTCTTGGTGCTGGGCCCGTTGGTGGTGTTGCGGGCGTTCTGCTCGCGGAGCTTGCGAGTGCGCTCGACGACGCACGTGTCGTAGCCGCCGCATTCCTTGCGGGCTTGGAGGTACGCGGGGTCGTTGTTGGATCGGTCGGCTTGCTTCTTGAGCTTGGTGTCGAGTTCGCGGAGTTTGCGGGTGCGTTCGGTGACGCAGGTGTCGTAGCCGCCGCATTCCTTGCGGGCCTGGAGGTACGCGGGGTCGTTGTTGGATCGGTCGGCCTGCTTCTTGAGCTTGGTGTCGAGCTCGCGGAGTTTGCGGGTGCGATCCGTGACGCAGGTGTCGTAGCCGCCGCATTCCCGGTGGGCCTGGAGGTAGTTGCGGTCGTTCCTGGACCGCTTCGCGATGTTCTCGGCCTCCTCGTACTTGATCAGCGCCGGCCCGATCCGCAGGGCCTCGGTCTGCCGGAAGCCCTTCGAGCTGTCGAAGTCACGCCTGGTCTTCTCCCACGGGCTGCGCTCCGGGTACTCGCGGTAGTCGGCGATGATGCGCTGGCGCAGCGCCGGATCGTCCATCGCGCGGTGCAGCAACTTCTCGTCCTCCGCCTGACCGTGCTTACGGATCTCGTCGGCGATGCCCTGGCCGATCAGCTCGCTGGCCCCGCTGTCGACCCGCGGGCCGCGCGGCCGGAACACCGAGGACCATGGCCGCGTCGCCTTCGGGCCGACGGACTGGGGTCCCTTCGGCGCGGTCCTGGTCGCGCCGGTCGGTGGCTTCTTCGGCCCCTTCGGTTCCTTGGGGCGACGGGCGGTGGTGCCGGAGGCGTCGCCGTCGCCGCCCCTGCGGCGGTCGTAGTCGGCCTTCTCCGCCTCGGCCTCCGCCAGTTCCTTCTGGACGGCGTCGCGCTTCTTTGCCAGCTCCTTCTTGGCGCCCGGCAGAGCACCCCTCCGCTCGGCCCTGGCCAGTTCACGGTCCAGATCCTTGAGCGTGTTCCGCAGCCGATTGACGTTCCCGTCGTAGTCGGGCTTGGTGGGCGTCGCATCGCGGAGGTTGCGACGGTTGTTGGCCACGTCCTTCCGCTTCTGCGGCAACTTGGCCGCTGCCTTGGCCCGTTGCTTCGGCGAGCGGGTGGTGTCCGTCGCGATCTCCGTCAGCCTCTTCAGCTCTCGTTCGCTCTTCGCAAGCTTCTTGTTCAGGGCCGTAACGCGCTTCTGTGACTTGCGGTAGACCGCCTCGCCGTCTTGGAGCAGGGGGTAGAGGTCCTTCAGACCGAAGCCGGTCTTGCCCTCCGCCACCCACCCCTGGACCCTGTTGATGACCTGGTCCGCGATGATCTTCTTCATGTAGTTCGGGTCGTCCGGGGTCGGTGAGCCCAGGGCCGAGATGTCGTAACCGAGTTGCGCGAGCATCCGACGGGCTCGCGACATCGCGTTGCGGGATTCGGTCGGGTCCGGCGTCGGACTGGCCGCCGCCGGGCGTTCGTCCGGTTCTCCGGGGGCAGCCGACGCCGCCGGGGCCGGGGCGACAAGCATGAGGCTCGCCGCGACGGCGACCACCGCGACAAGCGGCACCAGCCAACCGCGCACCACCGCCGCCCACCGCGCCAACATCCAGCCGGTCCGCGTGGAACGGCATTCCGCACGCCTGGTACCCATCACTGCCCTCCAACTTTCGCCTGCCACGGTCACCCGCCGCCCAGGGCGGCCGGCCGGCCCGGATCACGACCGGGCCGGTGGGCGCCGACGTCGCGGCCGGCGCTCACTCGTTCCATGACAGCCGTGACCATCACGTCCGGGAAGAGCAGCCGCGGGTCGGGACAGTCCCGGACAGCCCGGGACGGGGGCCGGAGCAGGCGAGGGACGGGTCGGGAGGTGACCGGGTCAGACCCGGCTTCAGCGGCCGTCGCGGGGAGCGAAGACGGCGAGCGCCTCGGCGTCACTGTGCCGGGACCGCAGGTATTCGTTGGCCCACCCGGCGGCGTCCGGGAAGGTCGAGTCGGCGGCCACCCGGGCGCAGGCGGCGTCGACATCGAAGCGGGTACGGCGAAGCTGCACGCCGGGTCCGAGCAGCGCCCAGTACGCTCCAGCGCCGCCGTACGGCATGCCGATGCTGCCCGGGTTGACCACCAGACGTCGGTCGACCAGCCGGGTGAAGGGCATGTGGGTGTGGCCGCAGACCACGGTCGTCACCTCGGCCGGCACCTCGGCGAACACCTCCGCCCAGCGCTCCATCCGGGTGTCGACGAGGACGACCTCCTCGTCGTCGCGGGGGGTGGCGTGGCAGAACAGCACCGGGCCCAGGCCGTCGATCTCCAGGGTCACCGTCAGCGGGAGCACGGCCAGCCGAGCCACCTGGTCATCGCGAAGCTGCTCGGCGGCCCAGTTCGACACCTCGATGGAGGCGGGGCGGCCGGCGCGGGCCTCGACGAGCTCCCGGTCGGCGTTGCCGCCCACCCAGCAGACCCGGTCGCCGAGAGCAGCGAGCAGGTCCAGCACCTCGACCGGTTGTGGACCGGCCGCGATGTCCCCGGTGAGCACGATCAGGTCGGCGGTGGCGACATCCGGTTCGGCCAGCACGGCCTCAAGTGCGGGCAGCACCGCGTGGATGTCGGAGAGGACAGCAACCCGGTCCGGCATCAGCCCATCCTGGGCGCCGGCCCTGCGCCGGGTCCAGCGATTCCGCTACGGGCAGACGACGAAATCCGGCCCGGCCCGCATGTCGCGGGCCGGGCCGGAACGTCATGGGCGCCGGGGTGGTGGCCCCGGCGCGCCGGATCAGACGCGGGCGCGCCGGGCGAGGCGCTCCGGGTCCAGGATGATGATGCTCTTGCCGTCCAGTCGCAGCCAGCCGCGCGAGGCGAAGTCGGCGAGCGCCTTGTTGACCGTTTCCCGGGAGGCGCCGACGAGCTGGGCGATCTCCTCCTGGGTGAGGTCGTGGGTCACCCGCAGGACGCCACCGTCGCGGGTGCCGAACCGACCAGCCATCTGGAGCAGGTTCTTGGCGACCCGACCCGGCACGTCCGTGAAGATCAGGTCGGCGAGCGAGTCGTTCGTCCGTCGCAGCCGCCGGGCGAGCACCCGCAGCAGTTGCTCGGCGATCTCCGGCCGGTTGGCCAGCCACGGCCGCAGCGCCTGCTTGCGCAGTCGTACGAGCCGGGTGTCCGTCACCGCGGTGGCGGTCGCCGTACGCGGACCCGGGTCGAAGAGCGACAGCTCACCGACCATGTCCGACGGCCCCATCACCGCGATCAGGTTCTGTCGGCCGTCCGCTGCGCGGCGACCAACCTTGATCTTCCCGGACAGCAGGATATAGAGACTGTCACCGGGCTCGCCCTCATTGAAAACGATCTCGCCCTTGCGGACCTCGATCGTCTCCATCTCCTTGGCGAGCGCCTCGGCAGCTTCCGGGTCGACACCCTGGAAGATCCCGCTGCGGGCCAGTACCTCGTCCATCGCGCACCTCCGGTTGCGCGTGCCGTCCGTCGGCCGGGGCCGCCGTCCGCTGATCCCCTCGCGCGCCGCCAAGTCTAGGCGCACATGAGCTTGAATCCGAGGTCGCCCCTGGAATCTTGATCGTTGGGCGTAACCTGCCCGACGTGCTAAGCGAGCCAACTCTGACCAGTCGTGTCGAGGACGGGCGGGACACACCGCTGCTCGTCTGGCGCGCCGACGGGCCCCTGCGGGCAGTCAGCAGTGGCCCCCTCGGCGGTGGGATCGGGGCCCGGCACTGGGTGCTGAACGCGACAGTGCCGATGTCGTACGACCGGGACGACCCGGCCACCCACCTGGCCGCGCTCGCCGCCGGCCTCGCCCTCGACGGGCCGGGCGTCGGTCTGCTGACCGGCGTGGACGTGGCCGAGGTGGTGACGCGGACCGACACCGGGGTGCGGGCCTGGGCGACGGTCGGGCTCGGCACGCCGGTGCTCGCGGCCGCGCCCGCTCCGCCCGCGCTCGCCGAGCGCGTCGGCACGGTCAACATCGTGGTGTACGTGCCGGCCCGGCTCGCCGACTCGGCACTTGTCAACGCGGTGGCCACGGCGACCGAGGCGAAGGCCCAGGCGATCAGCGAGCTGGGGCTGCCGGGGACCGGCACGCCGACCGACGCGGTCACCGTGCTCTGCCCCGTCGACGGACCGGAGGCCGCGTACGGCGGGCCTCGCTCCACCTGGGGTGCCCCGCTCGCCCGGGCGGTGCACGCCGCGGTGCTCGCCGGGGGTGTCCGGGCGGTCGTGCCCTGGTCAGAGCAGGTGCCGGGCTGAAATTTCGACCGATCGGCTGTCGTCGGCGAGTTTAGAGCCCGGTAGGGTCGCGAGCGATGTATGCTGCCGCCCCCGTCGTGTCCCGCCCGCGTCGCCGCGTCGCCCTCGGCCTCGCCGCGCTGCTGGCCAGCCTGCTCGTCGGCGGCTGCGGTGACCCCGGAGGCGACGCCTCCGTCTGGCAGCCTGGTGCCGGCGGCGGCACCGGCGCGCCGGTGACCACCGCCGACCCGCAGGGGCCGGCAGCCTCCGCTGACCGCGCCGCGATCTCGCTCTCCGCCACCGGCGACATCATCATGGGCAACGCGCCGAGCCGGCTGCCCGCCGCCGGAGGCAAGGGCTTCTTCAACTCGGTCACCGAGGCCCTCAGGGCGGATCTGGTGATGGGCAACCTGGAGGAGCCGCTGACCGTGGACACGGGCACCGGCAAGTGCGGTGCCAACTCCACCCGCTGTTTCCAGTTCCGGGCCCCACCGGAGTACGCCGCCCACCTGCGCGACGCCGGCTTCGACCTGCTCAACCAGGCCAACAACCACGGCAACGACTACGGGCCGAAGGGCTACGAGAACACCCGGCGGGCGCTGGAGAAGTACGACCTGGAGCACACCGGCGCACCGGACCAGATCACCGTGGTCGACGTCAGGGGTGTCAGGGTCGCGGTGGCCGGCTTCTCGTCGTACGTCTGGTCCAACAGCCTCGTCGACATCGCCAGGGCGAAGACGGTGGTCGCCAAGGCCGCCACCATGGCCGACCTGGTCGTGGTGCAGGTGCACATGGGTGGCGAGGGCGCGGAGAAGACCCGGGTGAAGCCGGGCACGGAGATGTTCCTGGGCGAGAACCGGGGCGACCCGGTCAAGTTCTCGCACACCATGATCGACGCCGGTGCGGATCTGATCGTCGGGCACGGGCCGCACGTGCTGCGCGGCATGGAGTTCTACCGGGGCCGGCTGATCGCCTACAGCCTCGGCAACTTCGCCGGCGGCGGCAACTCGCTGAGCAACGACGGCCGGCTCGGCTGGGGCGGCGTGCTGAAGGTGTCGCTGAAGCCGGACGGCAGCTGGGCCGGTGGCTCGTTCACCTCGACGTACATGAACGACTCCGGTAAGCCGACGATGGACTCGAACGACCGGGGTCTGGGCCTGATCGGCGACCTGAGCCGCAGCGACTTCCCGAAGAGCGGCGCCCGGTTCGACGGGCAGGGAAACATCTCCCCGCCGGCCGGCGGCTGACCCGAGGAGGAACATCCGGGGTGCGACGTAGGCTGACCGTCGTGACCAGTAGTCCCCCCGGTGCCAGCGAGACCGACCTCGGGCGCAAACGCCGCGCCCGCAAGATCGGCCGGGTGCTGGCCGAGACGCATCCCGACGCGCACTGCGAGTTGGACCACTCCAGTGCCCTGGAGTTGTCCGTCGCCACGATCCTCTCCGCCCAGTGCACGGACAAGAAGGTCAACGAGGTCACCCCGAAGCTCTTCGCCCGCTACCCGAGCGCCGCCGCGTACGCCGGAGCCGACCGCGGCGAGATGGAGGAGCTGATCCGGCCGACCGGCTTCTACCGAAACAAGACCGACTCGCTGATCAAGCTCGGCCAGGCGCTTCTCGACAGGTACGACGGCAACGTCCCCGGCCGGCTCGCCGACCTGGTGACGCTGCCCGGGATCGGCCGCAAGACCGCCAACGTGATCCTCGGCAACGCCTTCGACGTTCCCGGCATCACCGTCGACACGCACTTCCAGCGGCTGGTCCACCGGTGGCGGCTGACCGGCGAGACCGACCCGGTCAAGATCGAGCACGCGGTCGGCGCGCTGTACGACAAGCGTGACTGGACCATGCTGTCGCACCGGATCATCTTCCACGGGCGACGGGTCTGCCACGCCCGTAAACCGGCCTGCGGCGCCTGCACACTCGCGAAGCTCTGCCCCTCGTACGGCACCGGCCCGACCGAGCCGGCCGCCGCCGCGAAGCTGCTCAAGGGCCCTCGGGCGCGCGACCTGGCGGTGGCCGCCGGGGTCGATCCGGAGCTGGTGCCCGCCCAGGCGGTCGCCGCGGAGGTGCCGTGAACCGCCGCCACGGTGCGGGTGCGACGAGCCGGCGTCTCGCCCTGGTGATCCTGCCGCTGCTGCTGACCGTCACCGGGTGCACCAGCGGCGCGACCGGCGACGACCCGGCCCCCGGCCCGGCCGCCGCCGAGCGACCCTCGCCGTTCCGGGACTGCGCCACCCTGAACACCGCACCCGCCGCCGCATCCCCCGGCTCTTCCGGCACGGCGACCCCTGGCGCGGCGGCGTCCGGCGCGGCGGCGTCCGGCACGGCGACCCCTGGCGCGGCGGCCTCCGGCGCGGCGACCCCTGGCGCGGCGGCGTCCGGCGCGGCGGCGTCCGCCGGTGGTGGGCAGGCGCTGCCGGAGCTGACGCTGTCCTGCTTCACCGGCGGTGCCCCCGTCGCCCTGCGGGACGTGGCCGGGCCTGCGGTGATCAACGTGTGGGCGTCCTGGTGCGGGCCGTGCCGCAAGGAGCTGCCCGCCTTCCAGCGACTCAGCGAGCGGACCGCCGGACGACTCCAGGTGGTCGGCGTCAACACCCGGGACAGCCGGGACGGCGCCCAGTCCATCGGCGAGGACTTCGGCGTACGGTTCCCGATCCTGGTCGACCAGGGCGACGCGGTGCAACGGGAGTTGAGGCGCAACGCCTTCCCGCTGACCCTGTTCGTCGACGCGCAGGGCCGGATCCGGCACGTGGACGCCACCGGGGCACTCGACGACGCCCAGCTCGCCAAGCTGGTCCGCAAGCACCTCGGTCTGGCGGTGCCGGCGTGACCCGTCGACCGCCCGAGTGGATCGAGCCCCTGTTGACCCGGCTCGGCACCGCCCGCGCCGAGGACTTCACCCGCCTGACCACCCCGGCCGAGGGCGGTCGGGAGAGCGCCGTGCTGGTGCTGCTCGGTGAGCAGCCCGGCGCCGGGCCCGACGTGCTGATCCTGCAACGTGCCGCCACCCTGCGTACCCACGCCGGCCAGCCGGCCTTTCCCGGCGGCGCGGCCGACCCGGAGGACGCCGACGTCCGCGCCACCGCGCTGCGGGAGGCGAACGAGGAGGTCGGCCTGGACCCGGCCAGCGTGACCGTGCTGGCCGAGCTGCCGAAACTGTGGATCCCGGTCAGCGACTTCGTGGTCACGCCGGTGTTGGCCTGGTGGCACGACCCGCACCCGGTGCACCCGCGGGAACCGGCCGAGGTGGCGCACGTGGCCCGCCTGCCGGTGAGCGAGCTTGTCGACCCGGCCAACCGGCTGCGGGTCCGCCACCCGAGCGGCTGGATCGGTCCGGCGTTCTCGGCACGCGGGATGCTCGTCTGGGGCTTCACCGCCGGGGTGCTGGCCACCCTCCTGGAGATGGGCGGCTGGGCCCGTCCGTGGCCGCGCGGTCGGGTGGTGGAGCTGCCGCCCAGCGGTGCCACCCCGGCACCGTCGGCGGGCACCGACGAGGCCGACGAGACAGCCCTGCGCTGACCGCAACCTCACTTTCCGCAAGCGATGGTCATCCGGCGGGCGCACTGCCCGTACGCTTGACCCGTGTCCGTCGTGGATCTGCTGCTGCTCCTGCTCATGCTTCTGTTCGCGATCAGCGGATACCGTCAGGGCTTCGCCATCGGCATCCTGTCGCTCGCCGGCTTCTTCCTGGGTCTCCTGCTGGGTCTCCAGCTCGGGCCGCTGTTCGCCAGGCAGTTCGTGGATCCGGTCGCTCGGGTGTTGATCTCGCTGGTGGTGATCTTCGGGTTGGCCGTGATCGGGCAGGCGCTGGCCGGCTGGCTCGGCTCACGCCTGCGTAAGACGATCACCAGTGAGGTGGGCAGGCGGGCCGACGACATCGGCGGGGCCGTCGTCTCACTGCTCGCGGTGCTCCTGTTCGCCTGGCTGATCGCCGTGCCGTTCGGCTCGTCCGCGGTGCCCTGGATCGCCGCGGCGGTGCGCAACAGTGCGCTGATCACGGTGGTCAACCGGGTGCTGCCCAACGAGGCCCACGACCTCACCACGGCGTTGCAGGACACGCTCGACACCGACGGGTTCCCGGACGTCTTCGGTGACCTCGCGCCCACGCGGGCCCGGCAGGTCGACCCGCCCGACCCGGCACTGGCCGGCTCGCAGGTGGTGGTCAACGGTCAGCGGTCGGTCGTCAAGGTGCTCGGCTCCGCGCCCAGCTGCTCACGCCGCATCGAGGGCTCCGGTTTCGTGTACGCCGACGACCGGGTGATGACCAACGCGCACGTCGTCGCCGGCACCCGCTCGGTCGCCGTGGAGTTGGGCGGCGAGCGGTACGACGGCAAGGTGGTGGTCTACGACCCGGACCGGGACCTGGCCGTGCTACTCGTGCCCGGGCTGCCCGGCCCGTCCCTGCGGTTCGCCGCCGGCAACGCGGGCAGCGGCTCGGACGCCATCGTGCTCGGGTTCCCGCTCGACGGTCCCTACAACGCGCAGTCGGCGCGGGTCCGCGACGTCGACCAGATCACCGGACCGGACATCTACTCCGCCAAGGACGTGACCCGGGAGGTCTACACGATCCGGGCGTTGGTCCGCAGCGGCAACTCCGGGGGGCCGCTGCTGTCCGCCAACGGCCTGGTCCTCGGCGTGATCTTCGCGGCGGTGGCCGACGACCCGAACACCGGCTTCGCGGTGACCGCGGCCGAGGCCCGCCCGGTGGCGCTGGCCGGTGCCGAACGCAACCGGCAGGTCGGCACCGGCGAGTGCACCTGAACGTCGAGCGGGCTCAGCCGGGGGCCGGGACGGTTCGTCGCCCGGTCGGCAGCTCCGCCCGTCCCCACCGCAGCCCTCGGTCCAGCACCGCACGGGCCATGATCGCGACGCAGGTGCCGCCGTTGAGGAAGGACGCCACCACGTCGCTCGGGTGATGCATCCCCCGATACATCCGGGTCAGCGCCACACCCAGCGGCACCATCAGCAGCAGCGTCCACCAGGCGACCTTCGCGCCGGTGCTGCGCACCCGCAGCGCCATCAGCACGGCGATACCGACATAGAGCGCGACTGCCGCCGAGGTGTGCCCGGACGGGAAGCTCGACGTGGGCGGCGAGACATCCATGTGCTCCACCGCCGGTCGTCGCCTGTCGATCGCCAGCGTGGTCAGCAGGAACACCAGCGCCTGGGCGGTCACCGCCGCGCACAGGAACAGCGGCTCCCGCCAGCGGTTCAGCCAGAGCCGCAGCGCCAGCGCCACCAGGACGGTGACCACGACGATCATCTGGGTGCTGGCCAGTGTGCTGAACACCAGCGAGACGGTGTTCCAGCCGGCGGTGCGGTCGCCGGCGAGTTCCCGGTTCACCGCGTCTTCGACGGTGAACGGCCAGGTCCGTACGAGCACCCGGGTGACCAGCAACCCGAGCAGCACCATGACGCCGAACAGGAGGGACACCGGCAGCAGCACCCGCCGGATGATCTGGACCACGGTGTCGGACATGAGTGCGCCAATACCCGGTGGACCTCCTCGGCACGCCTCAGGCCGCCCCGGGGTGCCGCTCGACCTCGGGAGCAACGCCGTCGCGGGCCGGCTGGACCGGCCGAAGGCCGGTGTGCGCACGCCAACTGGTGAACGCGGCGGTGGTGGCCGCGACCACCGCCACACCGAGCAGCCAGCCGCCCAGCACGTCGCTGGTGAAGTGCACGCCGAGCGCCACCCTGCTCAACCCGGTCACGATGGTGAGCAGCAGTGCTGCGACCCAGAGCGCGGCCCGCCCCAATCCCCGGCCGGCGTACGGCAACAGGACCAGCAGCAGCACCCCGGCGGTCAGTGTGGCGTTCAGCGCGTGACCCGACGGGAACGAGTAGCCGGCCGCCCGCGCCACCGGGTCCAGCAGCTCCGGGCGGTCTCGGCCGACGAGCAGCTTCAGCAACGGGCCGAACGACCCACCCACCACCATGGTGGTGGTCGCCCAGAGGGCCAGCCGGCGGGCTCCCCGGCGCAGCAGCCAGATCACCAGGAGCAGGGTGACGGCCCGCAGCGGCATCGGCGCGAACAGCTCGCTCCAGATCCGCATCAGCACGACCCAGGCCGGATGGTCGAGCGCGTACCCGTGCAGCGCGGCGGTGACAGCCGTGTCCAGCCGGTGCAGCGGCGCCCAGGCGCCGAGCACCAGCAGCGCGAGCAGCGCGAAGGGCACCAGCACCAGGAACGCCGCCGTCGCGGCGAGGGTCAGCCGCAGCCCCAGCGAATGGTCCGGGTCGAGTCGGCGGTGCCGCCAGGACGGGTGTCGGGCGGTGCCGAGGGTACGTGGGCCGGGCGCGTTCATGCGAACCGTTCTACCCCAGCGACCGGCCGGTCAGGCCTCGGTCAACGGGACCGCTGACGGAGTCGGCGCACCAGCAGGGCAGCGCCGCCGGTCAGGGCGACGAGGAGCACGAACCCGGTCCACAGTTGCTCCGGTGCCGACGTGTCCTGGCCGCCCGCCGCCCGGGCCCTCCACCGGGTCTGCTGATGGGGAGCGGCGAGACCGAGCGGATCGCTGCCGGCGCCGGCCACCGAGTCGTCGGCCGCGCCGGGAGCCGCGCCGAAGCCGGTCACACCCGGCGACGTCTGGTCGTCGAGCGGGTTGGCGGTCACCGGCGGCACCTGGGCGGTCAACGCGGCGACCGGGTCGACCATCCCGTACCCGAAACGGTCGTCCCGACCGGTCGGACCGAGATCCCGGGCGGTGGCCAGCAGGCGGTTGACCACCTCACCCGCGGGCATCTGCGGATAGCGGGACCGGACCAGCGCGGCGGTGGCCGCCACCAGCGGTGCGGCGAAGCTGGTGCCCTGCACCCGCCAGTACCCGTTCGGGGATTTGGCGCCGACCAGCCCGGTGGCGGGGGCGCTGAGCACCGTCGCCCGGCCGGTGATCGAGCCGGACCACAGGTTCTCGCTGCTGCGCTCCAGGCCGGTGACCGCGATGACGCCCGGCTCACGGGCCGGATACCACACCTTGGTGCTGGTGGAGGTGGCCAGGTTGCCGGTGCAGGCGATGACGACCACGTCCCGGACGAACGCGTAGTCCAGGGCGGCCGCCAGGGCCGGGCTGTCACCACTGCCGCCCAACGACAGGTTGATCACGCGGGCGCCGTGGTCGACAGCCCAGCGAACCCCCTGGGCGACGATGAGCGCGTCGTCGTAGCGGTTGTCCTCGTCGAGCACCCGGACCGGCAGGATCCGCGCGTCCGGCGCGAGGCCGACCACGCCCCGCTTGTCGTCCTTGCGGCCGGCGATCAGACCGGCGACAGTCGTGCCGTGCCCCACCGGATCCGGGCCCGGCCCCCCGGCGGGGCCGACCAGATCCTGACCGGGCAGCACCTGACCGACCAGGTCGGGATGACTGCCATCCACCCCGGAGTCGACCACGGCGACTGTCACGCCCCGGCCGGTCGAGCTGCGCCAGGCGGTCTCGGCCTGCAACTCGTCGAGCTGCCACTGCTCGTCACGGACCTGGTCGGTGCGGGCGACGGTGTCGCCGGGGGCGAACGCGAGCGGCGCGCCGGCAAGCTGCCCGCCACGGCTGGGCGCGGTGACGGGCACGGCCGCCGCGGTCGGCCCCACGACGACGAGCGCTGCGGCCACACCGAGCAACGCCCGGACGGTCGCCCGTCGGGCCGCCGACGGACCGCTGTGCCGCACCCCTGTCACATCCCCAGCCATTCATCCCGACGGAACCATGACGATCGGAGATTACCGGTTTCCCCACCCGTCACGGGAAGAACCGGCGAGTCAGGTCACTGTGGCGGCAGTTGGGCGAGCTGAACGAGGCGTACGCCCTCCCGTCTGGTGACCAGCCGGCCACGCCCCGGCGGCAGCGGTCCCGGTCGCACCGGGCCGACGAGTGCGCCCTCCTCCGGGCTGCCCGCCATCACCAGGCCGGCGGTGGACAGTTCCCGCAGCCGTTGCACGATCGGCTCGTACTGGGCGCGGCCCGCGCCACCGGACCGGCGCGCCAGCACCAGGTGCAGCCCGACGTCCCGCGCGTGCGGCAGGTGCTCCTCCAGCGCGCGCAACGGGTTGGCCGGTCCGGCCGCCACCAGGTCGTAGTCGTCCACCAGCACGAACAGCTCCGGCCCGGACCACCAGGACCGGTCCCGTAGCTGCTGCGGGGTGACCTCCGGCCCCGGAGCCCGCCGCTCCAGATAGCCGGCGGCCGACTCGACCAGGTCGGCGGTGTGCGCGGCAGCGGTGCCGTACCCGATCAGGTGCGGCGTCTCGATGGCACCGAGCAGGCTCCGCCGGTAGTCGACAAGGATCACCCGGGCCTGCTCGGGAGTGAACCGGGTGATGATCGACGTGGCCAGCGCCCGCAGGAACGACGACTTGCCGCACTCCGAGTCCCCGAAGACCACGAAATGTGGCTCGGTGGCGAAGTCGAGCACCACCGGACGCAGGTCCGCCTCCGCGATCCCGATCGGCAACCGCAGGCCGCTCGTCGCGGCGAGGTCCAGATCGGCGTACGGCAGCACGGGCGGGAGCAGCCGGACCCGGGGCGCCGGTGTGCCGTCCCAACTGCCGGCGACCCGCTTGACCAGATCGGCGGTGTCCCCGATGGCGGTGAGTTGGGGCAGCGCGGTGAGGAAGTGCAGGCCCTCCGCTGTCACCCCCCGACCCGAGCGCTCCGGCACGTTGGCGGCGGCACGCCGGGCCACCAGCGAGTCGGACGGGTCACCGAGGCGCAGCTCCAGCCGCGAGCCGAACAGGTCCCGGATCGCCGGACGGAAGTCCAGCCAGCGCAGCGCGGTGGCGACCACGTGCAGCCCGTACGACAGGCCCCGGGTGGCCAGGTCGGTCACCAACGGTTCCAGGTCGTCGTACTCGCCACGGACCGTACTCCAACCGTCGATCACCAGGAACACGTCACCGAAGGGATCGGCCCCGGGCGGGCTCGTCGGCCCCGCAGCGGCCCGGCGCTGCCGGTACACGGCCATCGACTCCACGCCCAGCTCCGCGAAGCGGCGTTCCCGATCGGCAAGCAGGGTGGTCATCTCGCCGACGGTGCGTCGTACGGCGGTCGGGTCGGCCCGACCGGTCACCCCGCCCACGTGCGGGAGGTCACGCAGCGCGGCCAACCCGCCGCCACCGAAGTCGAGGCAGTAGACCTGCACCTCGGCCGGGGTGTGGGTGAGCGCCAACGCGCAGATCAGCGTGCGCAGGGCCGTGGACTTGCCACTCTGCGGCGCGCCGACCACCGCGATGTGCCCGGCGGCGCCGTCCAACGCCAGCCAGAGCAGGTCGCGGCGCTGCTCCAACGGCTTGTCGACGACGGCGAGCGGCACGCCGAGTGCGCCGTGCAGCTCCGGGTTGCCCACGGTGAGCCCGCGCTTCGGGTCCACCTCGACCGGCCCGAGCAGCTCGTCCAGGGCCGGTGGCTGACCGAGCGGCGGAAGCCAGACCTGGTGCGCCGGCGGGCCCTGCCCGACGAGCCGGTCCACCAGCAGGTCGAGCAGGGTCTCCCGGTCCTCCTCCTCCGCCACGACGGGCACGACCGGGGTCGCCGGCTCGGGCACCGGCACGACGTGGGTGGTGAAGGTGAGCAGCCGGGCGCCCCCCTCGGCGGTGACGCCGGCCGTCGCGGTCCGCCGGCGGACGGCGCCGGAGACGTACGCGGTCCTGAACCGGGCCAGCGGGTCGGTGCCGGCACGCAGGTAGCCGTGACCCGGCGAGCGGGGCAGCTCGTGCGCGTCCGGCACCCCGAGCACGGTGCGCGACTCCAACGCGGAGAAGGTACGCAGACCGATCCGGTAGGAGAGGTGGGTGTCCAGCCCGCGTAGCCGCCCCTCCTCCAGTCGCTGGCTGGCGAGCAGCAGGTGCACGCCGAGCGACCGGCCCAGCCGGCCGATCTGCACGAACAGGTCGATGAAGTCGGGCTTGGCGGAGAGCAACTCGGAGAACTCGTCGCAGATCAGCAGCAGCGACGGCAGCGGAGCCAGTGGGCTGCCGGCCGCCCGGGCCCGCTCGTAGTCGCGCACGCTGGCGAAGTTGCCGGCGCGGCGCAGCAGCTCCTGGCGGCGGACCAGCTCCCCGTTGATCGCGTCGACCATCCGGTCGACGAGGGGCAACGCGTCGGCCAGGTTCGTGATCACGGCCGCGGTGTGCGGCAGCCGGTCGAACGAGGCGAAGGTGGCGCCACCCTTGAAGTCGACGAGCACGAAGTTGAGCTGTTCCGAGCTGTGTGTGGTGGCCAGGCCCAGCACCAGCGTGCGCAGTAACTCGGACTTGCCGGAGCCGGTCGCCCCGATCAGTAGGCCGTGCGGGCCCATCCCGTCCTGGGCGGACTCCTTGAGGTCCAGCTCGATGGCCCCGCCGTCCGCGCCCACCCCGATCGGCACCCGCAGCCGGTCCCGTGCCGAGCGCGGCAGCCAGCCCTGCTCGGCGGTGAAGCTCTCCGGGTCACCGAGCCCGAGCAGTTCGGGAAGGCCCAGGTCGGCCTGGAGCGGGGCGTCCGGTCCGCGTGCCGCGCCGGCGAGCCGCAGCGGCGCCAACCGTCGGGAGATCGCCTCGGCGTCGGCGAGGTCGAGCTGGTCGGCGGTGCCCACCTCGGCGTGCCCGTCGGACGACCACGAGTGCAGCCGTCGGCCGTGCAACTCCAGTAGCAGCGCGTACCTGTCGAGCAGCCGCGGCGGCGGGGTGTCCAGGTCCAGCACGGTGACCGCGTCGATGCCGCCGTCACCGGTCAGGTCACTGGCGCCGGTCAAATCGCCACCGTCGAGGACCACCACCACGTGCGGGCCGTCGGTGGCCGGCCCGGCCGGGCTGAACCGCGACCGGCTGGCCAGCACGTCGGCCAGCAGCCGCTCCAACTCGGCGGCGGAACTGGTGACCAGGCGTACCGGGCCGAGCGCGTCGGTGCGGCTCGGATGGTGCGCGTGCGGGAGCCATTTCACCCACTCCCAGCAGGCCCTGCGTTCGGGCCCGGCGCAGACCGCGACGAGCAGCTCGTCGGGGGCGTGGAAGACCGCGAGCTGGGTCAGCACGGCCCGGACCAGCGACTGCGCCGCCGGGTCGCCGGTGGGTGGCCCGCCGGTGGTCTGGGTGCCGCCCCCACTCCGGGCGGCGGACCGCACGTGCACCCGGGCGAAGCTGCGCAACGACAGGGCCACCGGCAGGTCCGGCACGACGGAGTACGCGTCCAGGAAGCGACGCAGCGCGCCCGCGGTCATCGGCTCCAACTCCTCCAACGGCCGGGTGACCGGTGGAACGAGCGGGGTGGCCAGCGTCTGCGGCCCGACGGCGACCCGCACCACCGCGAAGTCCGGGTCGGCGGGCCGCCGCTCCCAGACCCGGTGACTGTCCACCGTCGACCAGAGCCCGCCCGGGTCCGGGTGCCGGTAGTAGAGCCCGGCGCGCTGCTGTCCCGCGGTGCGGCGGACCCGCCGCCGCAACGTGGCCAGGTGGCGCAGGTACTCCCTGCGGGCGGCCATCATCTCGGACTTCTTCGGTGTGCCGGAGGCGCTGCCCCACGAGGTCACCAGCATCGCCAGCGAGGAGAGCCCGAACATCCCACCCACCACGTACGAGTAGGCGCCCCCGCCCCGGCCGAACATCATCGCCATCGCCACCGTGCCCCCGAGCATCGGCAGCAGCATGAGCATCTGCTGCCACCGCCCGCCGGCCACCACGGGGATCTCCGGCGGCGCCTCGACCGGCAGTTCACCGGCGGGGATCTCCGGTGCCGGTCGACGCGGCGGGCGCTTGATGACGACGGTGGACAACCGGCCTCCTGACAGCGCTGGGTAACCCGAACCGGACTCATGGTAGGTAAAGTCCTGTCGTCCGCGCAGCCTCAGATCCCCCTCGATATGGAGACCAGTCGATGACTACCGGGCTGGCCCGCGTCACCATCAGCGCGCCGCAACGACGGCTGGACGTCGCCCTGCCGGAGCAGGTGCCCCTGGCCGAGTTGCTGCCCGACGTGCTGAGACACGCCGGTGTTGGGCTCGCCGACGACGGCGAACAGCACGGCGGCTGGGTCCTGCGCCGCACCGACGGCGCGCTGCTGACGACCGCACAGGCGCTGCTGCCCCAGGGCGTCCGCGACGGTGAGGTGCTGCACCTCGTGCCGGCCCGCGCGCACTGGCCCGAGCTGGAGTACGACGACGTGGTCGAGGCGATCGCCGACGGCGCCCGCCGCCGCGGCGGTGCCTGGTCGCCCACGGCCACCCGGGCCGCTGGTCTGGCCGGTGCCGCCGTCCCGCTCCTCGTCGGGCTGCTCGCCCTGCTCGTCGGCGGCCCCACCCACCGGGCCGGCTGGCTGGCGGCCGCCGTGGTGGCGCTGCTGCTCACCGTCGCCGGCACGGTGGCCTCCCGCGCCAACGGGGACGGCACCGCCGGGGCGACGCTCGGTGGCTACGCGCTGCCGTACGCGTTCATGGCCGGCGCCCTCGCGGTCGGCTCCGGCGACCCGGTCGGGCCCTTCGGGCCGGCCCGCTGGGTGGGCGCACCCGAGCTGCTGGCCGGTTCGGTGGCGCTGCTGCTGGTGGCGCTGATCGGCCTGCTCGGGGTGGCCAGCCGACTGCGGGTCTTCGTGGCCGGTGTCACGGTCGGCCTGCTCGGCACCGGGGCGGCGCTCGGTGGGCTGCTGCTGACCCCGGCCGGTACGGCGGCGGTGCTGCTCAGTGCACTGGTCTTCGCCATCGGCGTGATACCGCTGCTGGCCATCCGGCTGGGCAAGCTGCCCCTGCCGCCGATCACCCTGCCGACCTCGACCCCCACGGAAGGGCCGGGGCGGGACCGGGACCTGCCGGACCGGGGCCGGGTACACGCCGCGGTGACCCGCACCGAGGAGGTGCTCACCGGGATGTTGATCGGGCACGCGCTGCTGGCGGTGGCCGCGGCGGTCGTACTCGGCGTCACCGGCGCGACGGCCGGCCGGGTGCTGCTGGCGGTCACCTCGGCCGTGCTGCTGCTGCGGTCGCGGTTGTTCGTGGCACTGCGGCACCGGGTGTCGACGGTGCTCGCCGGGCTGGCCGGCTACGCCGTGCTGGGCGCGGTGCTTGTCGACCGGGCCGACGACGCCGGGCGACTGGCGCTGGTCCTGGGCGGCGCGGTGCTGGCCCTGGTGGCCGCCGCCGGCGGCACCGGATATGCCCGCCGGCCGGTCTCGCCGTACCTCGGGAGGGTCGCGGACCTCACCGACACGGCCCTCGTGGTCGCCGTGGTGCCGATCGCGTGCGCGGTGCTCGACCTGTACGACCGGGCCCGGGGGCTGCTCGGTTGAGCGGCCCCCGGGCCCGGTGCGTCAGCGGTCGTCAGTGGGCGGATTCGCCGCGCGCCTCGGCGTCGCGGGCCCGCTGGTAGGAGGCGTGGATCTCGGCCTCGGCCTCGGTGCGGCCGACCCAGGTCGCGCCCTCCACCGACTTGCCGGGCTCCAGGTCCTTGTACACCTCGAAGAAGTGCTGGATCTCCAGCCGGTCGAACTCGCCGAGGTGGTGGATGTCGCGCAGGTGCTCCTGGCGAGGGTCCTCGTAGGGCACGCAGAGGACCTTGTCGTCCCCGCCCTTCTCGTCGGTCATCCGGAACATGCCGATGGTGCGGCAGCGGATCAGGCAGCCCGGGAAGGTCGGCTCGGGGACCAGGACCAGCGCGTCCAGCGGGTCGCCGTCCTCGCCCAGAGTGCCCTCGATGAACCCGTAGTCGGCCGGGTATTGAGTGGAGGTGAAGAGGGTGCGGTCCAGCCGGATCCGGCCGGTCTTGTGGTCCACCTCGTACTTGTTCCGGTGACCCTTGGGGATCTCAACCGTCACGTCGAAATCCATCTGCACGCTCCCTCGTCTGCCCACGCTGGCTAACGGAACCACTGACGGCCCCTCCGGACAGGTGAATGCCCACCCGCCGACTCCGGCCGCCGCATAGTCTTCGGACCGAAGTAGTGTCACCCAAGCCGATTTTCGCTGGGGGAGGAGGGGGTCGTGGGGAGGGAAGATTCACACTACCGCCCGGACAGGGGCTCCGCGCACGGTACCGGACGATCCGGATCCGGTGGTGCCACGGGGAGGGTCCCGGTGCCCGAGGCCCACCTTCCACGGACTCCCGAGCCAGCGACCCCGGCCCCCGAGCCAACCCCGCCGCTGCCCTGGCGCCCGCCGGCCGGCTCGCCGCAGCCCACCCCGAACAACGGCCGCTTCCCGGTCGTCGGCGGTGACCGGCCGACGAGTGGCCCGTCGCGCGGCAGCGCATCCGTCCCGGTGAACCCGGCTCCGCCCGGCCCGTCGCGCGGCAGCGCCTCGGTCCCGGTGAGCCCGGCTCCGCCCGGCCCGTGGCCTGGCCCGACCGCCGGTGGCGCCGATGTCCCACCGCTGGGTCCGCCGGTCTCCGCGTTGCCCTCGCCCGCCGATGCCGCGCCGGCACCCACGCCGGTCGCCCCGGCTCGTCGGCGGCGGCTGCCGGTGGTGTTGGCCGTCGTTCTGCTGTTGGTGCTCGTCGGCGTCGGCGTCGGCGTCGGCGTCGGCGTTGTCCGGCCCGGTCCGGTCGCCGGATGGCTGGGCGACGACGCCGGGTCCGCGCCGCACGCGGCTGGCGTGACCCCCGAGCCGGATCCGGCGGACGTGCTGCCCGGCCCAGACCCGAACGCCGCGCTGCCCACCCCGGACGGGGTTCGTGCCGCGCTCGACCCGCTGGTGGGGGCCGCTGCCCTGGGCTCGCGGGTGAACGTCTCGGTGGCCGATGTCATCTCCGGCCAGACGCTGTTCGGCAAGGGGGCGGACGACGGCACCGTGCCCGCCTCGGTGACGAAACTGGCGACGGCGGTGACGGCGCTGGCCGCCCGAGGACCGGGCTATCGGATCCCCACCCGCGTGGTGGCGGGCACGAAGGCCGGCGAGGTGGTGATCATCGGTGGCGGCGATCCCACCCTCGCGATCAACAAGAAGGGTTACTACCCGGGAGCGGCGCGGCTCGACGATCTGGCCGCCCAGGTGCGGACGGCGCTCGGTGGCACCACCCCGACCAGTGTCACCGTCGACGGTTCGGTCTACTCCGGTCCGGTCTACGGCCCGGGTTGGGACGACGACATCCCCACCGGCGGATCCGGCGGCGCGGTGACGGCGTTGATGACCGACGGCGCCCGCCGGGACCCGGGCGTCGCACACGGAGCCGCTGAGCGGTTCGCCGAGCCGGACCTGGCCGCCGGTAAGTCGTTCGCCCGGCTGCTCGGTGTGCCGTCCGACGCCGTGAGGCGTGGCACGGCCCCGGCGCCCGCCGCGGCCGGTGGCACCCCGGCGGCCGGCACCGAGCTGGGGGTGGTGTTGTCTCCGCCGATGATCCGGCTGGTCGACATCATGATCAGCGAGAGTGACAACCTGGTGGCCGAGGCACTGGCCCGTCAGGTCGCGTTGGCCCGCAACCAGCCGGCCTCGTTCGACGGCGGCGCTGCCGCGATGGACGCGGAGGTGGCCGAGCTGGGCCTACCCGCCGACGAGATCACCCTCTCCGACGGCAGCGGTTTGTCCCGCAACAACCGGATCAGCCCGTCGTTGCTGACCGACCTGATCCGACTGGCGGCGAGCCCGGACCATCCGGAGTTGGCAGGTGTCTTCGGCGGTCTGCCGGTGGGCGGCTGGTCCGGGACTCTGGGTGAGCGCTACCGCAATACCGCGGGCACCACCGCCGGGGCGGGAAGCGTGCGGGCGAAGACCGGCACACTGACCGCCGTGCACTCCATCGCGGGCCTGGTCACCACCGCCGATGGTCGGCTACTCACCTTCGCGGTGCTCACCGACCAGGTGCCGGGCGGGAAGGAAACCGCCCAACCGGCGCTGGACCGGATCGCCGCCGCACTGGCGAGCTGCGGCTGCCGCTGACCGGGGCCTCCGGCCTCCGTCGGGGCCGGCAGCGCGGTCGATCGGGGGCGCGAGCCCGGGCCGGGGTGTCGCGGCGCGGGTACGGTGGGTCCATGGCGCAGTTCGTGGACTGGGATCTGGCCGCCGCCACCGCGGGGGCGTTGAGCAAGTCTGGCCCCCGCGTGTCGTATGCAGAGGCCACCGACGTGGTCGGCGACCTGCGTCGGCTGACCGACGAGGCGGCCGGGCACGTGGCCGACTACACGGGGCTGCGGGCGCAGGTGGCGCATCCGCCGGTCCGGGTGGTCGACAGGCGTGACTGGGCCGCGACGAACATCGCCGGTCTGCGCGAGGTGATCACTCCGCTGGTGAGCCGACTGTCCGGCGACAAGCAGCCGGGCGCGTTGACCGAGGCGGTCGGGTCCCGGCTGACCGGGGTGCAGGCCGGCACGGTGCTGGCCTACCTCTCCGGCCGGGTGCTCGGGCAGTACGAGGTCTTCTCGGCCGACCCGGGCCAACTGCTGCTGGTCGCCCCGAACATCGTCGAGGTGGAGCGCAAGCTCGGCGCCGACCCCCGGGACTTCCGGCTCTGGGTGTGCCTGCACGAGGTCACCCACCGGACCCAGTTCACCGCCGTCCCGTGGATGCGGGGTTACTTCCTCGGCGAGGTGCAGGCGTTCGTTGACGCCTCGTCCAGCGGGAGTGAGCACCTGGTCGAGCGGTTGCGGCGCGGCGTGGCCACGTTGTCCGAGGCGGTCCGTGACCCGGAGAGCCGCACCAGCGTGCTGGACATCGTGCAGACACCGGCGCAGCGGGCCGTACTGGACCGGCTCACCGCGTTGATGACCCTGTTGGAGGGGCACGCCGAGTTCGTCATGGACGGCGTCGGCCCACAGGTGATCCCGAGCGTGGGGCAGATCCGGGCGTCGTTCAACCGACGCCGGGAGGCGGGCAACCCGCTGGAGAAGGCCATCCGCCGGCTGCTCGGGGTGGACGTCAAGATGCGCCAGTACGCCGAGGGACGCAAGTTCGTACACGGCGTGGTGGAGCGGGTCGGCATGGACGGGTTCAACTCGATCTTCAACTCGCCGCTCACGCTGCCCCGGCTGTCCGAGTTGGGTGACCCGGATGCCTGGGTGGCCCGGGTGCACGGCCCTGCCGGCACCGTTCCGGCCGCTGGCTGACGACCCAGCGGTGGCCGCGCTCGCCCCACCGGTGGCCGCGATCCGGGTGGCGGTCCGCCGCTCCCTGACCGGTCTGCCGTCCGGTGGGCCGGTGCTTGTCGCCTGTTCCGGCGGAGCCGACTCGCTCGCCCTCGCGGCGGCCACCGCGTTCGTGGCGCCCCGGCTGGGCCGCGCCGCACTGCTCGTCACTGTCGACCACGACCTGCAGGCCGGCTCCGCGGAGCGTGCCGAGGCGGTGGCCGCCTGGGCTGCCGAGTTCGGGTTCGCGTCGACGACGGTGGTGCGGGTGGAGGTGGCCGGGCGTCCGGGCGGGCCGGAGGCGGCGGCCCGGGAGGCTCGTTACGAGGCGCTGACCGAGGTGGCCCGGCAGCAGAACGCCGTCGCGGTGCTCACCGGGCACACCCGCGACGACCAGGCGGAGACGGTGCTGCTGGCGCTCGCCCGGGGCGCCGGCCCACGAGGGCTGGCCGGAATGCCCGCCCGCCGGGACCTGGGCGGGGTGCCGCTGCTGCGCCCGCTGCTGGAGATCGGTCGGGAGCAGACCCGCGCCGCGTGTGCCGTGCTCGGGCTGAGCCCGTGGCAGGATCCGCACAACACCGACCCGTCGTACGCCCGCTCCCGGGTGCGGGCCGACCTGCTGCCGGCGCTGGTACGGGCGCTCGGGCCCGGCGTGGTGGCCAACCTCGCGCGTACCGCCGGGTTGGTGGCGGCCGACAACGCCGCGCTCGACGAGGTGGCGGCGACGGCGCTGGCTGCGGCCCGGTGCCCCGACGGAGGGCTCTCGGTGCCCGCGCTGGCCGGTCTGACTCCCGCGGTGCGTGGCCGGGTGCTGCACTCGTGGGCGCGTGAGCTGGGTGCCCTGCCGGGAGCGCTGTCGCACCGGCACGTCAACGCCCTGGACGCCCTGGTCACCGACTGGCACGGTCAGGGCCCGACCGATCTGCCCGGGGGTTTTCGGGTGCTCCGCCGCGGCGGCCGGCTGTCGCCGCTGAGCGCCGGCTGATTCGCCGCCGGTCGACGCCTCGAACGCATCCCGCCGAGGACCCGCCCCACCACCCTGCGGGCCCTTTGCTCTGCACCCGCCCACGCGCCAGTTACGGACCGTGCGCGGTGCGCGGGCGGGTGCAGAGCAAAGGCGGCGCGGGTGGTGCATCGGTCGGCCGCCTGCCCGGCTCATCCGGCGGTACGAGCCGGTGCCGAGGGCCTCAGCCGCTGTGTGCCCGGTCCCGGAAGGTGGTCCGGTAGCTGTGTGGCGTGGCGCCGACCCGGCGGGTGAAGTGGTGGCGCAGCGCCGCGGCGTCGCCGAAGCCGGCCTGGTCGGCGACGGCCTCCACGCTCAACGGGGTCTCCTCGAGCAGCCGCCGGGCGAGCAGCACCCGTTGGTTGGTGAGCCAGTCGTGGGGGGTGGTTCCGGTCTCGGCGCGGAAGCGGCGGGCGAACGTGCGTGGTGCCATGCCGGCGCGGGCAGCCAGCTCCTCCACGGTGGTCGTCCGGTCCAGGTGCCCCATCAGCCACTCCAGCACCGGCTCCAGGGTGGGCGCCTCGGGCGCCTTCGGGATGGGTGCCTCGACGTACTGGGACTGGCCACCGTCGCGGTGCGGCGGGACCACCATCCGCCGGGCCAGCCGGGTCGCGGTGGCCGAGCCGTGCTCCTGGCGGATCAGGTGCAGGCAGGCGTCGATGCCGGCGGCGGTGCCGGCGCTGGTGAGCAGCCGGCCGTCCTGGACGTAGAGCGAGTTGCAGCGCACCCGGGCGCGTGGGTGCCGGCGTTGCAGTTCGTCCACGTACCGCCAGTGGGTCGTGCACTCCCGGTCGTCGAGCAGCCCGGCCTCGCCGAGCAGGAAGGCCCCGGAGCAGACGCTGAACAGGTGCGCCCCGCGGGCGTCGGCCCGGCGGAGCGCGTCGAGCACCGATCCCGGGACGGTGGTGCCCTGGCTGTGCGCGGGGATCGCCACCAGGTCGGCCTCCTCCAGGGGGTCGAGGTCGGCGTGCGGGGTGAGGTGGAAGCCGGACGAGGTGCGGACGGGCCCGCCGTCCGGGCTGCACAGCTGGAAGCGGTAGCCGGGAAAGCCGTCGGCCGTGCGGTCGGAGCCGAACACCTCGGCGAGCACGCCGAGCTCGAAGGGGGCGACCTGGTCGAGGACGAGGACGGCGACGTTGCGCAGCATGTGACGAGGGTAACCACAGTGGTGGCAGTAAATCGATGCTCAGTGGCATCACTGCCACTGTCTGATCGGGGCGAGTGGTCGGAGACTGGTGTCAGCCCGGTGCGCACCGGCGGCGAAACCGACAGCAATCATGCGAAAGCGAGTGCCGCCATGGAGTTCCTGTTCTTCCTCCTGTTCCTCGTCCTGCTCGTCGCCGCCTCGGCGGCCGGCCTCACCGCCGACAGTCACGATTCGGCCGACTGGAAGCCCAGCGACGGCGGTCGCCGCTGGCGGTCACGCACCAACTGATGCGATTAGCATTATTTGCGCAGAAAATCCCGGGCGGGACTGCGCCAAAAGGTGCGGCCCCGCCGACGGAGGCCATCCGACGTACGGCAGGCTAGGAGTCATGGCTGACGGCTCCTGGTACGACGCCGACATCGACCACGTGATCATCTCGGAGGCGCAGATCCGCGAGAAGACAGCGGAGCTGGCCAAGCAGGTCTCCGCCGACTACTCCCACGTGACTGACGGCCTGCTGCTGGTGTGCGTACTCAAGGGTGCGGTGATGTTCATGGCCGACTTCGCCCGGGCGCTGGGCCGCAACGGCCCCCCGGCCGAGCTCGACTTCATGGCCATCTCCTCGTACGGCCAGGGCACCACCTCGTCCGGGGTGGTCCGCATCCTCAAGGACCTGGACCGGGACATCGCCGGTCGGCACGTGGTGGTCGTCGAGGACATCGTCGACTCCGGGCTCACGCTCTCCTGGCTGCTGCGCTACCTGGAGTCCCGCTCGGCGGCGAGCGTCGAGGTCGTCGCGCTGTTCCGCAAGCCGGACGCGGTCAAGGTGCCGGTCCCGGTCAAGTACGTCGGCTTCGACATCCCCACCGAGTTCGTCGTCGGCTACGGCCTGGACTTCGGTGAGCGCTACCGGGAGCTGCCCTACGTCGGGGTGCTCAAGCCCGAGGTCTACGCCCGCTCCTGACGCCCGCCGCGCTCCCCCGGGGGAGCGTGAGGTCGACTCGCATCGGCCTCCATCAAGCCGACGTTCAGCGCGCTCTCAGTTGTTGCGGCTACCGTGGACCCGGTGGCCCGGAGGTTACTCCGCGCCCGACCCCTCTCGGCCGCTTGACCGGGCCGTCGGGTGGCCGGGACGGACTCCCCGCCACGCCGGTTTCCAGCCGGACCCGCCGTACGCGGGTCGCGGGGCTGGTGGGCCTGCCCACGGTGCGTGCCATCGATATCAAAGGTGCGCCGAGTGCGGGGCTCGCGAGCTCGCTCCTCGCGTACACGGTGTACCGTCGAATGACCGCGGCGCGGCAGTTTTCGCGCCTCGGGGTCGAGGCCGCCCCGCATGGCAGCTCCGGCCGCCGCTCACCGCGGCGACACCAATCAGATGGTCAGGACGTCGATCAGGAGGATGCGGGCGCTCCGGCGCTCGACAACAGTATGGAACGTACGCGTTTCTTCCGCCGACCGGTGGTCTGGATCATCCTGGTCATCCTCGGCGCAGTTGTGCTCAGTCAGCTGTTCACCGCTGGTCCCAGCTACCACCGCGTGGACACTTCCGTTGCGCTCGATCAGCTCCACACCGCCAAGATCAACAAGGTGGTCTTCCAGGACAAGGAGCAGACGCTCCAACTGGACCTGGCCCAGAAGACCAAGTTCGGCAAGACCGAGACCAACAAGATCGAGGCTCAATTCCCGTACCAGGTCGGCGACGAGATCTGGAACGAGGTGCTGGACGCCAAGGCGGCCAACCGCGTCACCGGTCCGGCCGACGCCAAGGTCTCCTCGGACAGCATCTGGGTGAGCCTGCTGGTCAACCTGCTGCCGATCGCGTTGCTCGTCCTCCTGCTGCTGTTCTTCATGTCGCAGATGCAGGGCGGCGGCTCCCGGGTGCTCAACTTCGGCAAGTCCAAGGCGAAGATGATCACCAAGGACACTCCGAAGACGACCTTCGCGGACGTCGCGGGTGCCGAGGAGGCCGTCGAGGAGCTGCACGAGATCAAGGACTTTCTCCAGAACCCGGCGAAGTACCAGGCTCTGGGCGCCAAGATCCCGAAGGGTGTGCTGCTCTTCGGCCCGCCCGGCACCGGCAAGACGCTGCTGGCCCGCGCGGTCGCCGGCGAGGCCGGGGTGCCGTTCTACTCCATCTCCGGCTCCGACTTCGTGGAGATGTTCGTCGGTGTCGGCGCCAGCCGGGTCCGCGACCTCTTCGAGCAGGCCAAGACCAACGCTCCGGCGATCGTCTTCGTCGACGAGATCGACGCCGTCGGCCGGCACCGTGGCGCCGGCATGGGCGGCGGTCACGACGAGCGCGAGCAGACGCTCAACCAGCTGCTCGTCGAGATGGACGGCTTCGACACCAAGGGCGGGGTCATCCTGATCGCGGCCACCAACCGGCCGGACATCCTCGACCCCGCGCTGCTGCGCCCCGGTCGGTTCGACAGGCAGATCCCGGTGGACGCCCCCGACATGGAGGGCCGCAAGGCCGTCCTGCGGGTGCACGCCAAGGGCAAGCCGTTCACCCCCGACGTCGACCTCGACTCGGTGGCGCGGCGTACCCCGGGCTTCAGCGGCGCCGACCTGGCCAACGTGATCAATGAGTCGGCCCTGCTCACCGCCCGTAAGGACCAGCGGGCGATCACCAACGAGACCCTGGAAGAGTCGATCGATCGGGTGATCGCTGGTCCGCAGCGGCGGACCCGGGTGATGAGCGACCAGGAAAAGAAGATCACCGCGTACCACGAGGGAGGGCACGCGCTTGTCGCCTGGGCGCTGCCGCACGCCGCGCCGGTGCACAAGGTGACGATCCTGTCCCGGAGTCGGTCACTGGGCCACACCCTGGTGCTGCCGACCGAGGACAAGTACACCCAGACCCGGGCCGAAATGATCGACACCCTGGCGTACGCGCTGGGCGGGCGGGCCGCCGAGGAGCTGGTCTTCCACGAGCCGACCACCGGCGCGGGCGACGACATCAACAAAGCCACCCAGCTGGCCCGCGCGATGATCACGCAGTACGGCATGAGCTCCAAGCTCGGCGCGATCAAGTACGGCACCAGCGGAGACGAGCCGTTCCTCGGCCGCAACATGGGTCACGAGCGGGACTACTCGGACTCGGTGGCCGCCGAGATCGACGGCGAGATGCGGGCGCTCGTCGAGCTGGCGCACGACGAGGCCTGGGAGATCCTGGTGGAGTACCGGGACGTCCTGGACAACATCGTGCTCGAGCTGATCGAGAAGGAGACCCTCTCCACCGCCGACATGGCGCGGATCTGCGCCCGGGTGGTCAAGCGCCCGCCGCTGGTGCCCTACAACGGCTTCGGTAAGCGCCAGCCGTCCACCGAGCCGCCCGTGCTCACCCCTGCGGAGAAGGACAAGCTCAAGGCGCAGGCCCAGGCCGACGGCGCGCAGGCGTCGGTCGGCGGTGGGGCGCCGTCCAACAACTCGGACGGTACGCACTGAGCAACGACTCGACGGCCAGCTCCCCTCACCGGGAGCTGGCCGTCTCCGCGACCGAGCCGGACGGCGACGACGGGCTGGACTACGTTGCCGCCCGGCTGATCAGTGGCCGGTTGACCGGCCGTCCCGTCGAGGACGCCGTCGACCTGGGCCGCATCGAGAAGGCCGTCCGCGAGATCCTCATCGCGGTCGGTGAGGATCCCGACCGCGACGGGCTCCAGCAGACCCCGGCCCGGGTCGCCCGCGCGTACGCCGAACTATTCGCCGGCCTGCGCGTCGACCCGGCCCAGGTGCTCAGCACCACCTTCGAGGCCAACCACGAAGAGCTGGTGATCGTCCGGGACATCGACGTGATGAGCCTCTGCGAGCACCACCTGCTGCCGTTCCGCGGCAGCGCGCACATCGGCTACATCCCCGGCCCGGACGGGCGGATCACCGGCCTGTCCAAGCTGGCCCGACTGGTCGAGGTCTTCGCCCGCCGACCCCAGGTGCAGGAGCGACTCACCTCGCAGGTCGCTGACCTGCTGATGAACAAACTCGAGCCACGTGGCGTCGTCGTCGTGCTCGAGTGCGAACACATGTGCATGGCGATGCGTGGCATCCAGAAATCCGGTGCCAAGACCATCACGTCGGCGGTGCGCGGCATCCTGCAGACCGACTCCAAGTCCCGTGCCGAGGCGATGGCGTTGATCATTCCCCGCTGAGGTTCCGACGCACGACGGCCGGCCGACCCGTTCCGGGACGGCCGGCCGGTGCGTTCCCGGCGGATCAGCCGGCGAGTAGGACCAGCAGCAGGCCGGCCGTCACCAGCACCGCCGGCACCAGGCACACAAGCGCGCCGAAGCGCACCGTCCGATCCAGTCGCTCGGCGGGGCTCACGCGGAACAACCGCCCAATGCCCACCCAACCGGCGACGAACGCGACAGCCGGCATCGGCAACCCACAGATCAACGCGGCCACACTTGCCGCTCCCACGCCGGTAGCCGCGTACACCGCGATCTGGATCAGCGGCACCACGAGCGCGAACGGCCCGTACACCAGCAGGTTGCGCACCCGCGCGGGCCAGGACCCCGGTCGGAACCGGCGCCGCGCGGCCAGGGCCGCGTCCGCCGCCTCGGCCCGGCCCCGCGCGACCCGCAGCGCCGCGAGCACGGCTGCCGGGCCGCCCGCCATCGACCGGGACGCCTCGCTCAGCTCCGGTGGCGACGGCACCAGGGAAATCGCTGGTACGCCCAGCTCGCGCAGCCGCTCCTGCTGGCTCGCCAGCTCGGTACGGACCACCGACAACTCCTCCCGGGCGGTCTCCGCCGACCGGGCCTGCTCACCGGCGGCGGCAGCCGCACTGCGGCGTACCCCGTCCAGTTGGCGGGCTGCGGCCAGGTATTCCGCCCAGGCCGAGCTGGGCTCGACCGTCGCCTGCGTGGCGTCCTCGTTCGCCGCGGGAACCCGCTGCCGCCCCGGCCCGGTCACCGTGGCCTTCGGACCCATCTCGACACCTCCTGCCCGCGCCACCGGATCACCCGGCCTCGTCGGCGAACGGCACCAGGACCGTGCCCCGCTCGTCCGGACCGTCCCAGAGCACCGCCCGGTCGGGCCGACCCCGCCACTCCACCGCCCGCCCGAAGACCGCGGTGAGCTGCGCGACCGGCACGTCCAGCACGACCACGGCGGCCAGCTTGTCGGCCTCGCCAGGTGGTTCGAGAAGTGCGGCGAACGGCGGCACCGCACGCCACCAACCCAGCAGGTGCCGGCCCGTCGGCGGCCCGTCCCGCAGCAGCGCACGAAGCCGGTCCACCGGCAACTCCCGTGGGCCCGGCCGGTCCAGACCGAAGACCACCAGGTACGTCGGCAGGTCGTCGGCCGGATCCGCGAGCAGCGTCGGCACATCCACCAGCTCGGCCGGATGCCGGGTCGCCAGCTCCGCCGTCAACGCCTCCGCCAACGCTCTGGCGCCCGGATCCGGTGCCGCCACCAGGAAACGGGCGGTGCCCGTCGCATGGTGGCCCGCGGTGCTGCGGGCTGCCGTCGCCAACAGCCCGCCCGCCGCCGCACCCGATCCGAGCACCGCGAGATTGCGGCCCGCGGCCGGCCCCAACGGTACGGCGACCGTTGAGCGGGCCACATCCACGGCGCGGCCCAGCAGGGCGGCCGGCCCGTGCGACTGCCCCGCCAACGCCGCCCGGTGCTGCGGATCGTTGCCGAGCACAGGACGGGCGTACCCGGCGAAGACGACCGGCGGCACCGACCTGGCCGGGCGGGCCTCCCACAGCTCGTGCCGAAGCCCCTCCACCACCTCCGGGTGGTCCTGCGGATCAGGGTGCCGGATCAGTCGTTCGTGACCTCGGATCGCGCCCCGGGGGCCGCCGAGCCCGCCGGCAGTGTTCACCACCGCGCTGCCCACCGGCAGGCCCGCGGCCGAGTCGTTCGTCGGCTCCAGCACCGGACTGCCACCCGGTAGCGCCACCCGTACCGGAAACTGCCCAAGCACCGAATCCCGATGCCCCACGTCCGCGCGGGCACCCAACCCCAGCTCGCCCGCACCGGCCAACACCAGGTGCACGCCGTACGCCCGCCCGGACCGAGCCAGCCCGTCCAACTGGGCGGCCACCTCGGCGGCCAGCCGGTCCCGCTCGGCGAAGAGCAGCGGCACATTATCCAACACGCACACGATCCGGGGCAGCGGCTGATGCTGACGCAACTCGGCGAAGCGTTGGCCGCCGGCCCGCGCCCCAGCCTCCGCCCTACGCTGCACCTCGGCCGTCAACTCGTCGAGCAGGTCCCGGACGTACTCCCGATCGGCGGCCATTGCCGCCGCACGCACCTGCGGAATCCACGACCGGTCCCGCTCGGTCTGCAGAAACTCCACGAACGACTCACCGTCGCCGAGATCCACCAGGTAGAGCATCAGCTCGTCCGGGCCGTAGCGGGCGGCGAGGCCAAGCATCGCGGTGGTCAGGAACGCCGCGCGACCCGCCGTGGACCGCCCACTGACCAGCCAGTGCGGGGTCAGCTCGGTGAAGCCCAGGGGCACCGACCGCCCGCCGGCATCACCAACCGTGGTGGTCAGCCCGTCCGTGGAATCCGACTCCCACAGCCGGTCACCCGTCGGCGGCAGCAGAGCCGCCAACCCCAACCGCGAGCCGGCCTCCACCTGCTCGGCAAGCCGCCGACAGACCGCATCGACGAGATCAGCCGGGGGGTCCGACTCCACGAAGACCGGTGAGTTCAATCCGCCCGGCGGATCCGCCCCGGGGCTGGCAAAGGACGCAGTCGGTGGGTCACCGAGCAGGGCGTACGAGTTACGCAGCGTCAGCGGTGTGCTGTGCGGCAGCGGTGCCCGACCCGCGTGCGGACCGGACGGAGGCCAACCGGCCACCATCAGGTGCAGGCCGGCGGCCGGCCCCTGCTCGGCCAGCGCCTCGATCCGCGCCAGATCGGTCGGCCCGGTCGACTCCGGCAGAGCGGCGAACACGAGCAACAGCGTGCGGTCGTGGCGGCGTCGCCCACTCGCCCCCGGAGTGACCCACTGCTCCGCCTCCGTCAGCACCGCGCGCAGACCCGCCACGTCCACCGCCGTCGGCGGTAACAGGCCAGCATCGGCGAGCGCGCCGAACGGGGCCAGCGCGGCACCCGTGGCATCCACCGCGCGAATCAACAACGCGCCCGCCGGCGTCGCGGCCAACAACCGCAGGAGTACGGCCCGGAGCAACCCGGCCACCCGTGGCTCCCGAGCGTCGGCGTCCACGCTCAGGTGACCCGTGCCGACAAGTGGCACCAACGCGGGAAAGCGGGCGTCATCCAACGGCGCCGCCGTGCCGACCCGGACGAACGGCGGCGGGCCGTCACCCGCCGGCGAGTCCACGGTGAGGGAATCCAACGCGGCGCCCGACCAGCCCGGGGCCAACCGCGCGGCGACCACCCGAAGTCGATCGGCCAGCTCGTACTGGCGGCGCTGGTCGGCAGGGGCCGGCCGCGTCTCATCCAGAATCCCGGCGGCAGCGGTCGCGACAGCCGCCGCCCGGCGATGCAGAGCCGCGGCGCGGTTCGTGCGTGACTTCGGACCGGCCACCGCGTCCACCCCCTCTGCCCGAGGTTGGCAACCCCTCCCCGAGCAGAGACGGTATCCCAGTCGAGGCCGCTCCTCCGGGAGGTGCCACGGCGCTGCGCCGGTGATGTCGTGGATCTCACCGACGGGTAGGGTCCGTCACGATCCGCTGGATCTGGGGCATTGGCTCCGGGCCGTCCAGCCGATAACGTCAGGAGGTGGAATCAGTGCAGCCCCCCGCCGGTTCCCAGGTCTCCCGCGTACCGGCCCAGCGGACACCACCCGAGCAGCTGCCGCCCGCCCCGGGGCCGCCGGAGCCGCAGCCGCCCCGCCGCCGAATGCGCACGGTGCTCACAGTCGTCGCCGGGGTGCTCGCGCTGCTCTGCCTCGGCGGGCTCGTCACGGGCGTGGTGCTGTACCACCGCGCGTCCGCCCCAGACCGCAGTACTCCGGATGTGGTGGTGGCTAACTATATCCAGTCCTTCCTCGCTGATCGTAACGACGCGAGAGCAAAGGAGTTTGCCTGTGAGGGAGGCACTGACTTCAACGAGTTAAGGGTTCTTCGGGACGATTTGGTGGCGCGAGAAAAACGCTTCAATACGGCGATTTCAACAAGTTGGGAGAACTTTGACGTTCAGCGCCAAGGCGACTCCGCCAACGTCGAGGTTGACCTAATTTTGTCGGCCTTCGTGGATGGAATATCCCAGAGCGATCGCCAGCGTTGGCGTTTTGAGACGCATCAGCAGGACGGCTGGCGGGTATGTAAGGCCGATGGGCCTTAGGCGGACTCACTCAATCCACAGCAGATGTACTGGAACCTCCAGAGTGGTGGGTGACTGGCCGCGCCAGGCCCAGCGGTACCACTCTGCCTCCGGCGTGATCCGAACGCAGATGTCTCCCTCGGCACCGGAGTAGGTTTCGGTGACCGCTCGCAGGTCGCGGTGCTCCACACCGCCCTCGACGTGCACCACCCGGCGGCCCGTGACGGCGTCCGCCTCGAACACGGGTGTGGGAGCCCGGTGTGCTGGACCATCCAGCGAGACCAACCGGATGCCGGTGTCCCGAGGGCTGTCCTCCGCTGCCCGGTCGCCGACCGATTCCACCCAGACCCGTTCCACCGGCACCAGTGGCGCGAACACCTCGACCTGGTCGGCCTCGGCCCGGTACCACTCGTGCTCGGGGATCACCGGCACGTAGGTCCGGGCACTCTGGACCACCCGGTCGTCCGCGCGCAGGTCGCCACGCCAGCCCAATCCCGGCAGCCCGACCAGCACCCTCTGTCCGCGCAACTCCACCCGCCCTGTCGCGGGAGTGATGGCCAACGGCCGAGGCGGCCGGGGGGCCCAGTCCGGCTGGTCGGCGAAGGGGTCCGGCAACGGTCCAGTCATGTCCGTGCTGGCCTCACTCAGCGTCGCGCAGCGGGGCGCCCCGCTGGCGCATGAACGGGACCGGGTTGACCGC
The DNA here is from genome assembly GCF_043197875.1 of Micromonospora sp. NPDC048935. Classification (NCBI taxonomy): domain Bacteria; kingdom Bacillati; phylum Actinomycetota; class Actinomycetes; order Micromonosporales; family Micromonosporaceae; genus Micromonospora; species Micromonospora sp. NPDC048935. Next base: position 144,656 of record NZ_JBICTZ010000004.1, read on the forward strand.
GCCTGAAGCGTTGCGGTTGTTGCGCAGGTGTACTTCGAAATGCAGGTGCGGGCCGGAGGAATTGCCGCTGCTGCCGACCTTTCCGATCACCTCGCCGGCCGCCACCATCTGATGTACCTTGACGAAGGGCTGAACCACCATGTGGCAGTACCGGGTGATGGAGCCACCTGCGTGCAGCAGGTCGACGTACCAGCCACAGCCCTTCTTGCCGGGGAACCCGTCCACGTCGCAGTCCTGCCGGTTGCGGTAGTCCTCATCGCAGGTGGAGACCAGCACACGACCAGCCGCTGCCGCCCGGATCTCGGTGCCCTTGGCCGCGCCGATGTCGACGCCGTCGTGGCCGGGTCGGCTCGCGGTGCGGAAACCGGAGCCGACTCTCCCAGGAATCGGTGCGGTCCAGCCGGAGGCCGCGATCTGGCCGTGCTCGGCCGCGTCGCAGACTGCCTTACCGTTGATTTCGACAGTGCGGGCCGCCCCGCCGGCCAAGGCGTCAACCAGCTTGCTGGCCAGCTCCTCGTGCTTGGCGTACGCGTCCGGATAGGCGCTGATCTGCACCTGCTGCGCCACCACGGTCAGCGGCCGGCGTTGCCAGCCCCGCACCTTGACGAGCTTCTCGTAGAACTTGCGAGCCGTGTACGCGGGCGTCATCCGCTCGGCGACGGAGCCCCACCCCGGCCGCTGCTGAAAAAGGCCCAGCGAGTCGTGGTCGGCCCCGACGCCCTCGTGCGGCAGGGCCAACGAGGCCGGAACGTCGCTGTTCGCCAGGTTGCGCAGAGCGGACTCCTGCATCGCGGTGGCCAGGGCGATCACCCATCCTCGCGAGGGCACCCCCAGATCCTGGCCGACCTTGATGATGATCGCGGCGTTGCGGACCTGTGCGTCGCCGTACTCGGTGAACCTCGGCAACTCGCCGGCGACGTTCACCGGGCGGACCGGGCCGCATCCCCTATCGGCCAGGGTGTCACCGTTCTCCGCGTCGCCACCGAGCCCACTGAGGAAGAACGCCGCGGTGCCGCCGGTGCAGCAGAGGAGGAGCAGCACACCGGTGACCATCGTGGCGATCACTCCGATGCGCAATGGCCGGCGAAGGGGAGCCGCGCCCCCGGCGACGCTCATTGCCGTTCCCAATCCACCACGTCGACCAACCAGCCGTCCTTTGCGGAGACCAACTCCAGTCGTAGCCGACCGGTGTCCAACGGCAGCAACACCTCGACGAACGTCTCGGAGCGTGCCCGCACGTCCGGTGGCCCGGTGACCTTCTCGGCCGGAACCCCGCCCGGGTCGGCGCCGGACAGCTTCTCGGTAAGCGCCGGCGTCGACAACGGCCGCAGGTCGGCCTGCCACTGGTCGGCGACCATACCGGGCTGGCCGAGCCAGGCCTTGGCGAACCGGTCGGCGATCTGCTCGGGGGTGCGGGCACCCGCCGGTGTGATCGGCGACGGCGGAGCCTCGGTGGACGTCACCCCATCGTCACCGACCGTCGGGTCCACGGTGGTGATCGGCCCCTCCGGCCGGTTACTCAGCCCGTCCGCCGGATCGGGGGGGCCCGAGACCAGGCGGGCCGCCCCGATCACACCGAAGATGAGAACTGCGATCACCAGCGCCACCCCCAGTCGGGACCGTAGCGCCCGGGTGAAGAGGAACTCCAGGGCCCGTCGCATCGCCGTCACCGAGCCTCTGAGCGCACCCGCGGTCCGGTACGGTCTGGCGCACGTTCCGTAGAGCCTGGCCGGTAGACCACGAACGACGGGTTCTCGGCCGGCACGTCCGGTTCGGTCCAGGCCGCCGGCTGCCGACGCCGAGGCTGGGGTGGAACCTGACGGCTCCTGGCGCCGGTCTGCTCGCTGGTGCCCTCATCGGCGCGCTCCCGACCGTCCGGGCGCGCGTTGCCGGGCCGCTGAGCCTCCAATGGCGCGGTTGGCGTCGACACCGGGTCCTCCCTGCGTGCCTCCGGACGCAGCCGGGTCTGCTCGGCGTCCGCCGACCGACGACGTCCGCCCGCCGGCTCGGCCGTGCCGCCGGGCTCGACCACGTCGAGCCGCGCCGCGACCCGCATGTCCCGGAAGAAGCGACGGTGCCAGGAACCGGCCGAGCTGACCGCCTCGCTGCTGTCCTTGCCTCCGAGCTGGGTGATCCGCCGGTACGGCCGCAGCAACAGCCAGCCGACCACCCCACAGAGCCAGACCAGCACCACCTGAAGCCAGCCGGGGAGGGTGGACGTGCTCATGATCAGATCGACCGCAAACAGGTAGACCGCGGCCCCGGTGCCGAAGATGGCGATGTTGAAGACCGCGGCGACCACGGCGTTCGCCAGGCGCCGCAGCCCGGCGCTGGCCGGCCGGAGCAAGCCGACCGTGCCCAGGATGGGTGCCGCGATGACCGCCCACCGGAAGATCAGGAAGCCCAGCAGGACCAGCACCGACGCAGTGAGATCGAACAGTGCGAAGAGCACGGCTGCAAGCACCGCGATGAACCCCGAGCCGATTCGGTCCATGTCGCGGGTGCCCATCAGGAATTCGTACGCCTCCGGGTCCTCGATTTTGATTTGCTCAGCAACTGTCATCCATTGCTGCTGTTTGGCCTTGATGACCACATCGCGAGTGGCGGGATTCGAGCGGATTGATTCCGCCTCACCCCAGCTCAGTGATTTGGCGTCATAGAGCGCTCTGCCGTACTTCCTCGCAGTCTCACTTTCAGATGAACCGAGTACGCCACGCAGCCAGTTTCGGTAGAGCATCGACTCGGTCGCGGTGTCGCTGGCCCGGACGGCCGGTGGTCGCTTGTCGACACAGGAATCGGGGTTCGGTAGCACGCACTTGTCGGCTGGGATGTCCCTGGACGCCGGGCCTATGGCGTCGTGCACGACTCCGAGAGAGGTAATTAGCGTGCCGTCGGCGATGTTCGCCGACTTGACTGGCCAGGCCGCGAGTGCAGTAACGGCTATCATCACCAGCAACGCCCAGCCGGCCGTCGTCATCGCATTGCTCATATCGGACTGACGAGAGCGCCAAAGCAGATAGAGGCCCACCACGCATAGCGTGACTATCCCGAAGACGCTAAATACTTTCTGGTAGACGGATTTGGTGGCTTTCTCGACCAGCGGGTCGGCCCAACTCCACATCGAGCGGGGATCCCAAGCTCGCTCCCGCATCGCGTTGGAGGCACCCACTACTGCCGTGGCCATCATGAGTTCGCCGTTGGCGACCGTCGTAGTGAACTTGTAGTCCGGGTGCAGAACGGTAGAGGCGCAGCCGCCCTCTACGTCATAGGTATTGAAGCTGTAGCCGCCGTAGCCGTAGTCGCTGTAGATGCCTTTAGGGCCCGGCAACTTTGAAGACTCTGGGCGGGAAGCGAACCAGCCCGCTAGGCCGGAATCCGGGGCGGACGGCACAGGCGGCTTCCTGCAGTCAATCTCCGCCTCACTGACCTTCTTCAGTTTCTCGACGCAGGCGCGGAAGTCGGCCTGCCACTCCTTGGTCGTGCAGAGGTCGGCGCGGGCCTGGGCGGCGGGCGGTGCGGCGGCCGCGGCCTCCGCGCCGATCAGCGGCCAGGAGAGGGTGGCCCCGGCCAGTACGCCGAGGGCGAGCAGGAACGACGTGATCCGTGCCCGGGCCCTCGCCATGTCACGCCTCCAGATCCGGCAGGGAGATGCTCGGTAGCACGCCGGCCGCCGCGGCGATCGCGGCGGGCGTCGTGTCGAGGTGGTCCAACAGCCCTTCGACGTACGAGACGTCGACGCGGACCTTCTGCACGCGGCCGTCGACGTCGCGCATCACGAACTCGCGGAAGCCGAGGCGGCTGGACGAGCTGGTGTCGGCGGCGGAGAGTGAGGCGAGTGTGGCTTCGTAGCCGTCGTTGACCGGCACCCGCAGCAGCCTCAGCGCTTCGGAGGCGATCTCGGCGTCCTCGGCGATCCGCCCGACGAAGACGGTGGAGACCAGGTTCTGCACGTCGAGGCCGAGGATGTCGCGTGGGTTCTGCGAGGCGACCAGCGCGGCGAGGTTCCACTTGCGGGAGTCCCGGGCGAGCCGGACCAGGAACGAACGCCCGGATCGCCAGCCTTCCATGAAGTGCGCCTCGTCGAGGCCGACGAGTTTGCGCGACGACATCGACCCGCCGTAGCAGCGGCGGACGGCGAGCCGGTGCGCGGTGTGCAGCATCGGCAGGGCCAGTGCTTCCTCGGCGGACCAGTACTCGCGTTCGATCTTGAGGTCGGGCAACCGCAGCCCGGCCATGGTGATCACGGTGAGTGCGGCGTCGGCGCCGAGCAGCCCCTCCGGTGGCCGGCCGAAGAACAGCATGGCCAGGGGCATCTCGGCGGTGTCCAGCAGGAGGTTGGCAAGCTCCTTGCCGGCGTCGTCGTCGAGACGACCGAGGCAGCTCACCACGTCGTCCAGTGTGGACGTCTCCTCGGCGGGGACCTGCCGCACCGCGTGCCGGAACAGGGTGGCGGTCGACGCCTCGCGGGCCACCTGCGGCGGAACGAGCATCATGCAGATGTCCTGGACGAGCATCCGCCGCTCGGCCCGCGCGTTGGAGACGGCGATCTCGAACTCCCGGTCACCAGCCGCGCCGGTAGCGAATTCGGTACGCAGTGGGGTGGGAATGAGTGAGTAGGGTGCCAGGGTGCCGTGCTCCGAGCCGGTCAGGTTCAACACCCGGGAGTACGGTCGCAGCTCGGGCATCGCGCAGAGTCGGGCCAGCGGCCCGGACGGGTCGAGCAGGGTCACCTGGACACCTCTGCGGGCAGCCAGGTAGCCCAGTGCGCCGAGCAGTGTCGACTTGCCACCGCCCGGTTCGGCGACGAAGACCGCGAGCCCGGAGCGTTCCCGGACCTCCATGGGGAAGTGCAGGTCGAGAAAGACCGGGCGGCGGCAGGTGCCGGCGGTCCGACCGATCAGGTCGCCCCGCCGGTCGCCCACGTTCGAGGCGGCCTGCGGGAGCGCGGCGGCGAGCAACGGCACCGGCATGCGGCGGACGTAGCCGGTGTTGGCGATCGGCTCGCCGGGGATGAACTCGCGGGCCAGCCAGTCCTGGTTTTTCGGGTGTTGCAGGGAGATGCGCAACTCCCGGGAGTAGAGCTGGATGAGCCGGCGGGCGCGCTCCAGGCACTCTTCCCTGGTCCGGCCGCCGACGGCGATCCGGTGCCAGCCGTGCGCACGGGCCGAGTCGACCGGCAGGCCGGTGGTCATCTCGTCGCCGATCACCAGCGCCCGCTTGGCCAGTCGCTCCAGTTCCGGGGGTGCGTCGATGCCGTGCTCGGCGTAGTCGAGCTGCTGCGAGCGGATCATCCGCAGCCGGTGTTCGAGATTGCGGAAGGAGTCACCGGAGCCGAGGATGTCGACGCGGGTGGAAATCTCCATCGGCCACGGCAGCCGCTCGTGGAAGTGCAGCCACGGCTCGTGCCGCTCGGGAATCTCCAGCGGCTCCATCCGGCCCACGGCGAGCACGGCGACGTGCCGTTCCTCGCCGGTCATCCGGTTGACGAGTTTCACCGTCGAGCCGTACGGGGTGCGGTAGCGCTCCACCTGTTCGGTGAGGGCGAGCAGGTCACCGCGCTCCCAGCGCCCGTCGGTGACCGGGGAGAGCGTGCCGGGCGGTGCCATGCACAGCGCCACCGAGCGGTAGAGCAGCCACTCCAGCTCCTGGGCGGTGACCCGCCGGCCGCGCATGCCGAACGCCCCGAGCACCTCGTCGAACTGCTCCACGGTGCGGCCCAGTTTGCGGCGTTCGCCCTCGGCGGTGCCCCGGCCGAAGGTGCGCAGCAACCGCTCGGTGAGCGAGTCGCCGAGGGACCGCCGGGCGAAGGTGACGCCCAGGTAGGTCTGCCCCTCGGCGTGGTTGACGGCCATCAGGTGCCGCTGGGCGGCGACCAGGTGATCAGCCCAACTGGTGGTGCCGGGCACGTCGGCGAGGGGTGCGCGGGTGTGTGCGTCGATGGTGCGCGCCCACTCGTCGGCGGGGAACGGCCGGGTGGTGCGGCGCAGGTGCAGCCGGAAGCCCGCCAGGCCGGCGTACTGCTCGGAGATGGCCGAGAGCAGCGCCTCGCGCTCGGCGTCCGGCCGGAATGCCCAGCGGACCTCGGGCAGCCAATACCAGGCGGTGACGGTGTTGGGGGTGAAGGTCAGGTGGCCGGCGATCTCGGTGATGGCCAGCTCGACCGACGGGTCCCGATCCCCGAATTTGATCTTCGGGGCGCGGACCCGGGTTGGCTTGGTCGGTCGGTCCGGTCGGCTCGCGGCACGCTGCCGGGGCGGGGCGACCTCCCGACCGCTCGGGTCGGTGCCGGTGCCCCCGGGGCGGTCCGAGCGGGTGGCGCGGCGCTCCGTGCCCTCCAGCGCCGGCCGATCCGTGCGGCCGGCGCTGACCGGCTGCTCGGCCGGGGCCGGTTGAGCAGTCGGTCGGTCGGGCTGGGGTGCTGGCCGGCTGGGTGGCGCGACCGTGGAGCGGCTGGCCGGCGTGGCGCTCGCCGGCCCGCTGACCGGACCGGTGCCTGCCGGTGGTCTGACCGGACCGGTGGTTGCCGGTGGTGTGGTGGCGGTGGGGTCGGGCTCGTCCGACGGACGGAGCATCGGCAGCCGATCGCCGACCTGGTGCGGCACCCGGGACTCAATGGCCGGGTGACCGCCGCCGTGTCGTGGCTCGACGGACCGGCGGCCGCTGCGGGGCTGGTCGTCGGGCGTCCACGGTGGTTCGAGCTCGGGTGTCGGGCGGGCCGGTGCCGGGCTGGCCGTCGGCGGCTGGACTGGGATCGCCTGCTGCTCCCGAATGCTCGGGCCGGCCGGCAGGGCTCGCGCGGCGGTGGGCCGTGCCCCGCCGAACAGGTCCAGGAAGGGGGAGTCGATGTCGGCGTTCTCGCCGGCCGAGACCGCACTGGGCTCGGCGGGTGGTGTCCGGCGGGGGACCGGTCGGGGTGCCTGGAACACACCCACCGCACCGTGGCCGGGCGACGTCACCAGCGCGGGGTCGAGGGCCACCTCGTCCTCGTCTTCGGTGTAGTCGAATGATTGCGCTCGGTGACCAGCCGGCACGCCCGAGTGGCCGGCCGGAGGACCCGGCGTGGACGAGCGACTCATGCGACCGCCCTCGAACCTGGCGGAAGGCTCCTGCCCGCGTCGTGCCACGGACCGATCGGCGTACGCCCGGTCATGCCAGCTCCTCCCGGATCCTGATCCGGCTGCCGACCAGGCGCGGGTCGCGCTGCTCGATCGCCGGCTCCCGAGTGCGTCGCCAGTCGGTCAGCGCGGTGCGGATGACCACCCGCGCCGGCCGGTCGGGGTCGACGTGCCGGAAGATGAACGACGTGGTCACGATGGCGAGCGCGATCTCCCAGGCCGGGAAGAGCTCGACCGTCAACGTGAACAGCCAGTGGATGAACATGTAGAGGGGGACCAGCAGCATGAAGAGCCCGTACTGGGCGTAGGGCAGGTGGACCGGAAGGGTGTAACCGGGCGGCCCGAGGTAGACCAGGCGGGCCCGGTAGATGTCGTCGTCGGTGCGCAGCCGCATCTGGTGAACGCGCCTATTCGAAGATCAGGTCGATCAGGTAATCGCCGACGAAGAAGAGTGTTGCCGCACCGGCGATGAAGGCGAGCCCGACGATCGCGATCGCGGAGCTGGTCAGCACCTTGGAGATCTCGCCCCGGCTGGCCCGGCCGATGAAGATGACGCCCAGGACGGCCAGCAGGATCGGCGCGATCTTGCTGGCGAAGAAGGTGACCACACTGTTGGTGTCGATCCCCTTCGGTGCCGGCTCGGCGAGCGGAGTCGACGCCAGGGTGGAGAGCGCGTGGGCGACGCCGGACGACGCCGTCTCCATGAGCTCGAAGGCGATCACTGGAACCTCCCCATAGCGCGGCCGGCGGTGCCGCGGCGGTGCAAAAGGCGAACCTGGCGGAAATCTGCTCCACAGGGCGCAGCGTTCTTGACCCTGCGTTCGTTACTCACCACATAGCGTGGCGAGGTTTGGGCGGATTTTTCCCGCTTCGGCCCTCCCTCCAAGCTTCGCCATCTCGATGCTGGCCAATTCCAAAGCGTACGGGCCGCCCCGGATTGCGACAAGCCGCGAAGAGGCTGCCCGATGCTGCCCGGATGACCGATCGTACACCTGTTCTAATCAGCACGTCAGGGTCGGTCGGGGGAGCCGACCCGGGTCGATTGGCGCCGCCGCCGCGACCGGTACCGTCTAGTCGTGACCGATCTGGTGCGGGCCTCGGGCCCGGTGGTGATGGGCGTCCTCAACGTCACACCGGACTCCTTCTCCGACGGCGGACGGTACGCCGACCTCGACTCGGCCGTCGGACACGGCGTCCGTCTGCGCGACGCCGGTGCACACCTGGTCGACATCGGCGGTGAGTCGACCCGGCCGGGTGCCGAGCGGATCGACGCCGCGACCGAGGTGGCCCGGGTGTTGCCGGTCATCCGCGAGCTGACCGCCGCCGGCGTGGCGGTCAGCATCGACACCAGCCGCGCGCGGGTGGCCGAGGCCGCCCTGTCCGCCGGGGCGGCGGTGGTCAACGACGTCTCCGGCGGGTTGGCCGACCCGGACATGGCCCGCGTGGTTCGCGACGCGCACTGCCCCTGGGTGTTGATGCACTGGCGTGGCCACTCCCGCGCGATGCGTGAGTTGGCCCACTACACCGACGTGGTGGCCGACGTGCGGGCCGAGCTGGCCCAACGGATCGACGCGGCGCTGGCCGCCGGGGTGGCCGCCGATCGGATCATCGTCGACCCCGGGCTCGGTTTCGCCAAGACCGCCGAGCACAACTGGGAACTCAGCGCCCGTCTGCCGGAGCTGCTGGACCTCGGCTGCCCGCTGCTCTTCGGGGCCAGCCGCAAGTCGTACCTCGGCAGGTTGCTCGCCGCCCCGGACGGCACCCCACGACCGACCGCCCAGCGGGAGGCGGCCACGGTGGCCACCAGCGTGCTGGCGGTCGCCGCGGGAGCCTGGGGCGTCCGCGTGCACGACGTGCGGGCCACCGCCGACGCCCTCGCGGTCTGGGTCGCGACCGGCAGCCCGCGCCTGGCCGTGCCGTCGCACGACCAGCCGCGGGCACGACACGAGTACGAGCAGGAGGTACGGCGATGACGACCGACCGGATCCAGCTGACCGGCCTGCGGGCCCACGGCCGACACGGGGTGTACGACTTCGAGCGGGCCCAGGGACAGGACTTCGTGGTCGACGCCGTCCTCGAAATGGACCTGGCCCCGGCGGCTGCCAGCGACGACGTCACCGACACCGTCCACTACGGCGAGTTGGCCGAACGCCTGGTCGCGGTGGTGACCGGCGAGCCGGTGAACCTGATCGAGACCCTGGCCGACCGACTCCTCGCGGTCTGCCTGGCCGACGAACGGGTGGGCACCGCCACGATCACCGTGCACAAGCCGGAGGCCCCGGTGCCGCACACCTTCACCGACGTGGCCGTCACCATGACCCGGACGCGGGCCCGGTGACCAGGGCGGTGCTGTCGCTCGGCAGCAACCTGGGCGACCGGCTGGGCCACCTGCGCACGGCTGTCGCCTCGTTCGGCGACACCGTACTCGTGCTCTCCGGGGTGTACGAGACTCCACCGTGGGGCGACGCCGACCAGCCCGCGTACCTCAACGCGGTGCTGCTCGCCCAGGACGCGAGCGCGACCCCGCGCGACTGGCTGGAGCGGGCTCGCGGCGCGGAGCACGCGGCCGGCCGGGTCCGTGACCCGCAACGGCGGTTCGGGCCGCGCACCCTCGACGTGGACGTGATCGCGGTCTGGGGCGACGACGACGAGCCGGTGCTCAGCGACGACGAGGAGTTGACCCTGCCGCACCCCCGGGCGCACCTGCGCGCCTTCGTGCTGCGGCCGTGGATCGACATCCAGCCGTACGGCCGGCTGCCCGGTCACGGCTGGTTGACCGACCTGCTCACCACCGGCCCCGCGGCGGCCGACGCGCTGGAACTGCGCCCCCGGCCGGAGTTGGCGTTAGAGTCGACGGCATGACCGAGCGGAGTCGGCCGGCATGACGCAGGCGAAGTCCCCACCACCGGGCGGGTCCGGCCCGGATCGGTCCCGGATGGGCCCCACCCGGATCTCGACCCTGGTCGTGGCCGCCCTGGCCGCAGCGGCGGTGGCCTGGTTGCTGATCAGCTCTCTCTACTACAGCGGCATCCCCCGGCTGCCCTGGCTGCCGGTGGTGACGCTGGCCGGGCTGGCGGTGCTTGAGGCGTACGCCGCGATCAACACCCGGGGCCGGATCGAGCGCAAGCCGGGGCGGGACGCGGTCAACCCACTGCTGGTCGCCCGTTTCGTGGTGTTGGCCAAGGCGTCGGCGCTGGCCGCGGCCATCTTCGCCGGCTTCTACGCGGGGCTCGCCGGCTGGCTCTTCCTGGAGACCACACGCGCTGCCCTGGATGATCGTCCGGCCGCGGGCGGGGGCCTGCTCGCCTCGCTGGCTCTGGTGGGCGCCGCGCTGTGGCTGGAGCGCTCCTGCCGGGTGCCGGAACGCCCGGACGACGAACGCGAGCAGGACCCACGGGAGAGCCGTCCCGGCCAGCGCTGAGCAGGGGGTTACGCCCGGCTCCGGGCGCGGGTACGGTGCCTGCGATCGGAGAGCAAGGGCCGCCCACGGTCCGTCCGCGCGCCGGACCGGGGACGGCCGGGCCACTGGGGAGGCGGCGTCATGGGGTACGAAGAAGCGGGCCGGGACCGCTCGACCGAGCCCTCGTCCGGGGTGCCCGCCGCCGTTCTGGAGAACGTCTTCGACGACCCCACCCACGGTGAGCCCGGCCGGGACCGGATCGGCGTGCAACTGGGCTGGGAGTTCGTGCTGCTGGCCGGGCTGGCCGCCCTGGGCTGGCTGCTCTGGCGGGAGGACCAGGCCGCCCTGCGCGCCGACAACCTGCGCACGTTGCTCGTCGACGCGGTCGGGTTGGGGTTGCTCGCCCTGGCCGCCGGGCTGAGCCTGCGTACCGCGGCACCGAACCTGGCCATCGGGCCGGTCGCGGTCGCCACCGCCCTGCACTACGCCGAGCAGGGTGATCGGGGCCTGCCGGCGTCGGTCGGCCCGGCCGTGGCGGTCGCCGCGCTGGGCGGGCTCGCGCTGGCGTTGGTCGTGGTGGTGCTGCACGTGCCGGCGTGGGCCGCCAGCCTGGCCGGCGCGGCCGGTGTGGTGGTGTTCATCGAACGCCGTTCGGCGCCGGTGCTGGTGCAGGGCGACTACGACCCGGGGCGCAGCGCCGGTTACCTCTTCGCCGGCTTCGCGGCGGTGGCCGTCCTCAGCGGGCTGTTCGGCGCGATCCGGGCGATCCGCCGGCTGGTCGGCCGGTATCGGCCGGTCGCCGACCCGGCCCGTCGGCGGGGCGCGGTCGCCGCCGTGGTCGCCGGGGCCGCGCTTGTCGGCTCCACCGTGTTCGCCGCCCTCGCCGGTGTGCTGATCGCCGCCAACGACCCCGGGCCGGTGGCACCTACCTCGGGCCTGGACTGGACGGTCCTGGGGATCGGGGTGGCCCTGCTCGCCGGCACCAGCGCGTACGGCCGCCGGGGCGGTGTGTTCGGCGTGGTGCTGGCGGTCAGCCTGGTCACCGTCTTCCAGGCGTACGCGCCGGAGCGGGGCTGGACGCTGAGCACCTGGGCGGTCGGCGGTGCCGTGCTGGGTGCCGGACTGCTTGTCACCCGGCTGGTCGAGACATTCGGTCGGCCCCGACCCGGCAGCACCGAGAAACCGGAACCGGTCACCGACGGCACGATCAGCACGGGTTGGACCATGCCGCAGTCACAGTCGGTGGACAACTGGCCTCCGACGCTGCCGACGCCGGCCGCGCCCCAACCGGTCGACCCGTGGCGGGATCCGCGCTGGGAGGACAGCCCGCGCCGGTGGGACGTCGACGAGCGGTGACCACGGCGGCGTCCGCCGAGCCGGAGCTGATCTCGACCGTTAGGCTCGGCGACATGACCGACACACCTGCCGCCGCCCCCGGCGGAACCTCGTTCGCCGAGCTTGACGCGCTGTCCACCGAGGAGCTGCGGGAGCGGGCGTTCGCCCTGGCCCGGGAGCGTCGCGACGTCAAGTTCTACTGGTCGGTGCTGCGGCACCTGCCGAACGCGGACGAGGCCACGGTGCTGGACGGCGCACCGAACTCGATCGGCCCGACCATTGACGAGGCCAACGCGCTGTGGCGGGAGCTGACGGGTCACGGTTACGAGGAGTCCGCGCCGCTGCTGCGGGCCGCCTTCATCGACTACCTGCTGAAGCACTGAGCCGCTCGGGGCAGCCCAGGTCCACCCGAACGACAGGTTCGGGGCTTGGGCGGATGGCGTCGCTCTTCCACCGCTCCGGGCCGGTCAGCCGTTACGGCACGGCGGCCGGCACCGGTGCGCTCGCCGTGTTGTTGCTGGTCGGGATATGCGGCAGTCCCGCGTACACCGGTTGGGCCGCCACCCAGACCGACCCGGACTCGGCCGGCGCGTTCTACCTGCGTCTGCTCGCGTGGCCGGCCTGGCGGCTCCACGCGGATGGGCAGGCCGGCGGCCTGTTCGCCGCCGACCTGCGGGCCGTGCTGCTGGTGGTCCTCGCGGTGGCCCTGCTCTACCTGTTGCCCGCCGCGCAGGTGGCCCGGGTGCCCGGCTCGGTCAGCCAGTTCCTCTCCGGCTGGGCCGCGTACGTGCTCGCCGGCGGGCTCGCCGCCGTGCTGGCGGCGCTGCTCGGCCCGGATCCGTCACTGCTGGTCGCCCTGCGGGACGCCAGCACCGGCGCCGGCTACGGCTTCCTCACCGGGTGGATCATCGGCACCGCCAGCCTCGGTGGCCGGGCCTGAGCTGGCCCGGCGCGGTCGCGCCTGAGCTGGCCCGGCGCGGTCGCGCCTGAGCTGGGGCGGCCGGGACCGGGCCGCCGTCGGCGGCAGCCCGGTCGCCGTCCGGTCAGTTCGGCGTGCGGACCAGGTCGAGCAGGCGGTGTCGACTGAGCGCACCCACCGGTCGGCCGGCGTCGGTCACCACGAGCTGGTCCCGTCCCGAGGTGAGCAACACGGCCAGGGCGTCGTACGCGGTGCCGTCCAGTGCCACGGTGGGCAGGTCCGCCGCGGCGTCGCCGGGTACGGGTTCCAGTGTCTCCCGGTCGAGTGGGGTCACCGCCAGGCGGCGGATGCCCCGGTCGGCCCCGACGAACTCCCGGACGAACGGAGTGGCGGGTGCGCCGAGCAGCGCGGCCGGCGTGTCGTACTGCTCCAGGTGCCCGCCCTCGGAGAGCACCGCGATCCGGTCGCCGAGCCGGACCGCCTCGTCGAGGTCGTGGGTGACCAGGACGATGGTCTTGCGGACCTCGGCCTGAAGCCGGAGGAACTCCTCCTGAAGGCGGGTCCGGACGATCGGGTCGACGGCCGAGAACGGCTCGTCCATCAGCAGCACCACCGGGTCGGCGGCGAGCGCGCGGGCCACCCCGACCCGTTGCCGCTGACCACCGGAGAGTTCGTGCGGGTAGCGGCCGCCGAACTGGGCCGGGTCCAGGCCGACCAGGTCGAGCAACTCGTCGACCCGGGCCCGGGTCTGGCGCTTGGGCCACCTGAGCAGGCCCGGCACGGTGGCCACGTTGGCCCGGACCGTCTGGTGTGGAAACAGGCCGACGTTCTGGATCACGTATCCGATACGGCGGCGCAGCCGCACCGGGTCGGCGTCCGTCACGTCCTCGTCGCCGAGCGTGATCCGGCCGGCGGTCGGCTCGATCAGACGATTGATCATGCGCAGTACCGTCGACTTGCCGCAGCCGGACGGGCCGATCAGCACCACCAGCTCGCCGGCCCGGACGTCCAGGCTGAGGTCCCGGACCGCCTCGGTGCCGTTCGGGTAGCGCTTCTGGATGCCCTGTAGGGAGATCGACGCCGCGCGAGGGGATGAGGCCACGTCGGCAGCCTCCGGGGTAACGTCCACGTATGTCCTTCCGCCTGAGCTACCGGGCCGACCCGGGTAACCCCTGGTTCTCCTGGCAGTACGTGCGGGACAACTCTGACACGATCCTCGCCGCCGTGCGCGAACACGCCACCCTCACCGGGCGGGCGGTGCTGCTGGCCGTGTTGATCGCTCTGCCGTTGTCCGTGCTCGCGTACTGGTTCCGGCCGCTCGCCGGGCCGATCCTCGCCGTCAGCGGGGTGGTCTACACCATCCCGTCGTTGGCCCTCTTCGCGTTCATCGCCCCCTACCTGGGCACCGGGGCGACCACGGTGCTGGTCGGGCTGGTCCTCTACGCGCTGCTGCTGATCGTGCGCAACGTGGTGGCCGGTCTCAACCAGGTGCCCCCGGAGGTTCGGGAGGCCGCCGAGGGCATGGGTTACGGCCGGTGGGGGCGCCTGTTCCGAATCGACCTGCCGCTGGCGCTGCCGGGCATCGTGACAGGCGTACGGCTGGCGACCGTCTCGACGGTGGCGTTGGTCACGGTCGGGGTGCTGGTCGGGCACGGCGGGCTCGGGCAGTTGATCTTCGCGGGCTTCCAGAACAACCTCTACAAGGCCGAGATCATGACTGCCGCGCTGCTCTGCGTGGCGCTCGCGGTCGTGCTCGACCTGCTGCTCATCCTGGTCGCCCGACTGGTGACCCCCTGGTCCACCCGGAGGGCACGGTGACCGTCGCGGCGAACCCCATCGGGCAGGCGATCACCTGGATCAACGACCCACTGAACTGGACCAACCCCGGCGGCATGCTGGACCGGCTCGGCGAGCACCTGACGATCTCGGCCCTGGCGGTGGCGCTCGGCTGCCTGGTGGCCTGGCCGCTCGGGCTGTGGCTGGGGCACCTCGGTCGCGGTGGCGGCCTCGTGGTGCTGATCTCCAACGCCACCCTGGCCATCCCCACCCTGGCGCTGCTGACCATCCTGCCGGTGGCCTTCGCCAGCGGTTTCGGGCGGACGCCGGTCGTGGTGGCGCTCGCCGTCTTCGCCGTCCCGCCGCTGCTGGCCAACGCGTACACCGGGGTGCGGCAGGTGGACCCGGAGGCCCGCGACGCGGCCCGGGGGATGGGCCTGTCCGGCGGGCAGTTGCTGCGCCGCGTCGAGTTGCCGCTCGCGGTGCCCTACCTGGCCGCCGGCTTCCGGACCGCCGCGGTCCAGGTGATCGCGACCGCCGCGCTGGCCTCGTTCGTCAACGGCGGCGGCCTGGGCCAGATCATCCGGACCGGCTTCGGCATCGGTATCGCGGCCGGCGGTGGGCAGATCGTCGCCGGCGGTGTGCTGGTGGCCGGTCTGGCGCTGCTGGCCGAGGTGGTCCTCGGCGGTGTCGAACGCCTGGTCACCCCCCGCCCGCTGCGGCGCGGACGGCAGCGCACGGGCCGGCCGCGGCCCGCCGACGCCACCGGGAGAGCCTGACCCCCTCCGGGTGAGCCCGCGGCGAGCTGGCGACCCGCACCGGTCCGATCGGTGATGATGAGGTGACGAAGTCCATCCCAGGTTGTCGGTCGGTTGCGGAGCATGTTGGGTGGACATTCGCGGGCGACCGACAGTCAGGATCGCCCGTCGGACACGCGGCCGGCCCGGGACGGGCCGCGCCGGGACACGGAAGGCGGGCACATGCGCGCACGTACACGTCTGGCGATCGGCGCGATCGGCGCCGTCGCCGGGGCAGCGCTTCTCACCGGTTGCGGTGACGCCGGCTCGTCCGGCACCGACGCACCCCAGCAGAGCGCCTCTGGCGCCGGGTGCGCCCCGGTCGCCGGCAAGCAGCTCATCGCCCTGCAGGACGACAAGAAGCTCCAGAACTCCGACAACGTCATTCCCGCGGTCAACAGCAAGGCGGCCAACCCGCAGCTGATCGCCGCACTGGACAAGGTCTCCGCGACCCTCGACACGCCGAAGCTGATCCAGCTCAACAAGGCCGTCAACGAGGACCGCAAGACCGCCAAGGTGGCGGCCGAGGAGTTCGCGAGCGCCAACAACATCACCGCGGGCATCGCCAAGGGGTCGGGCGGCGACATCGTGGTGGGCGCCGCCAACTTCGCCGAGAGCCAGATTCTGGGCGAGCTGTACCGGATCGCGCTCACCGCCGCCGGCTACCAGGTCAAGGTGCAGCAGATCGGCAACCGCGAGCTGTACGAGCCGGCGCTGGTGAAGGGCGAGATCCAGGTCGTCCCGGAGTACGCGGCGACGATGGCCGAGTTCCTCAACACCAAGAACAACGGTGGTGGCACTCCTCCGCCGGTCTCCTCGCCCGACATCAACGCCACGGTGACGGCGCTCAAGGCCCAGGGTGACAAGGTCGGCATCACGTTCGGCGCCCCGGCCGCCGCACAGGACCAGAACGCCTTCGCCGTCACCCAGGCGTTCGCCGACAAGTACGGCGTACGGACCCTCTCCGAGTTCGCCGCGAAGTGCTCGGGCAGCGCGACGAAGCTGGGCGGCCCGCCGGAGTGCGAGCAGCGTCCGTTCTGCAAGCCGGGTCTGGAGAAGACGTACGGGCTGAAGGTCGGCTCGTTCTCCTCACTGGACCAGGGTGGGCCGCTGACCAAGAGCGGTCTGCGGGACGGCTCGATCAGCGTGGGCCTGATCTTCTCCTCGGACGGCGCGTTCGCCACCAACTGAGCTCTCGTCGGGCGTACCGCGGACGCCCCCGCCCCGACCGGGCGGGGGCGTCCGCACGTCCGGGGACCCCGTTCCCTCCGACGGACCTCGTCGGTAGGCTGCACATCCATGCCAGCCCCGGTCACCTCTGACACCCGGCGTCGACCATCGCTGCTGACCGTGCTCTTCTGGGCGGGGGTGGCTCTCGCGCCGGTGGCGGCGCTGATCCTGCTGGTCGCCGACGGCAACGGTCCGCTGCGCTTCGCCGCGGTGCTCGCCATCGTCTCCGTGGTGCTGATCGGCCTCTCCATCGCGCTGCGGGCCGACGATGCCGGTGCCTCGGCCCGGGCCGACGAGTTGCAGGACGAGATCGAGGAGCTGCGTACCCAGCTCGCGACCGCCGCGCAGCGCGGAAGCCAGGCCCTCGACCAGGCGCACCGGGCACAGGAGGGGATCGCCGCGGTCCGCCGCCGTCTTGACGCCAGCGGTGCCGCTCTCGCCGGTGCCGCCCCCGTCGCTGCCGCCGCCCCGGTGGCGGAGCCGGCGGGCGCCGGCCGGGCGCGGGTGCCGAGCGTCGAGCCACCGGGGGACAACGCTCCGGTGGCCCGTAGCCGCGTTTCGGTGCCGGGTGACGCGCCGCCCGGCCGCGCCCGGGTGCCCGGCCCGGACGACGCGTCCCGGTGGGGTCACCCCGCGCATCCGGACGACGGGCCGGCCCACCCACGGGAGGCCGCCGAGCCGCGGGCGACGGCGGGAACGTACGGCGCACAACGGCCGGCCGACGCCACGTACGGCTCGGCGCGTCGCCAGGAGCACGACCGCCCCGAACCGGCGCACCGACCCCTCGGCGTGGTCCGGCACACCGAAACCGTGCACGTCACCACCCGGCACACGGTGGTGGACGGCGGGCCCGCCGAGCCGGGTGGGCACTACGGCGGTGAGCCGGGTGGACACTACGGCGGTGAACACCCGGGCCGGTGGACCCCACCGGCGCAGGAGTGGGCCCGGGGTGGCGGCGTGGACGAGCGTGCCCGCACGACCGGCCGACCGGCGGGCGAGCCGGGGGAGCGCCCCCGAGCCGGGTACGGCGACGACCGGGCTCGCCCCGGTGACAACCGGGTGCGGGGGCCGCAGCCTCCGACCGGTGGCGAACCCGAGTGGAGCGGCGCGCGGGAAGCGTCGGGTTGGGGTCCCGACCGGAACGTGCCGGACCGGGACGGGCACGAGCCGGGCCGGACGGGTCGCCGTGACGAGCCGGAGTGGACCGATCCGCGCGACACGTACGACGAGCCAGGCCCGGCCGCCGGGCCGCACCAGGTGTCGCAGCGTCCGACCTCGGGCTCCTCCTGGGACAGCCCGGACGAGCGTGGTTGGTCGGAGCGGCGCGATCGGGCCGGCGCGGCCGCTCCGCAGCCCGGCCCGGCCCTGCGGGCCGACGACACGGGCGAGTACTGGTCGCAGTTGCGGGCCGGTGACCGGTGGGCCGCCGTCCGTGACGACGAGGATGGCCACGAGCTGCGGGTCGGCGAACGCCGGGCCGAGGTGCGCACGGACGCCACCGGCACCGAGTACCGGATGGCCGACCGCTGGGCCGCCGTCCGGCACGAGGAGCCGCGTCGGCACGAGCAGCCCCGCGGGCACGAGGAGCCGCGTCGGCACGAGGAGCGCGAGTCGTACCAGCGGGACGAGCCGGCGCGTCGGCACGATCGCGACGGTGGCTGGCGGGCCGAGCAGGCGGGCCGCCCGGCGCTACCGGTGGGCGGGGTGCCGGTGCCGGACGAGTGGCGTCCTCCGCGCCAGCGCGGCCACCAGGCGGAACCCGCACCCGAGCGGACCGGCCGGCGTCGGGTCGACGAGCGCTACGGCTACCCGCCGCAGGACGACGTACCGCGTGCCGGTGGCACCCCGCCCGCGGAGCACTGGCGCTGACACCTCAGGCGGCCCGGCTCACTTGTCGATGTCGCCGACCACGAAGAACATCGAACCGAGGATCGCGATCAGATCCGGCACCAGGCAGCCCGGGAGCAGAGTGGCCAACGCCTGCACGTTCGCGTAGGACGCGGTGCGCAACTTCAACCGCCACGGCGTCTTCTCACCCCGCGACACCAGGTAGTAGCCGTTGATGCCGAGCGGGTTCTCCGTCCAGGCGTACGTGTGCCCCTCCGGCGCCTTGAGCACCTTCGGCAGGCGGGTGTTGATCGGCCCGGTCAGCCGGTCCACCCGGTCCAGGCACTGCTCGGCGAGGTCCAGCGACGCGTACACCTGGTCCAGCAGCACCTCGAAGCGCGCGTGGCAGTCGCCGGCGGTGCGGGTGACCACCGGCACGTCCAACTCGTCGTAGGCCAGGTACGGGTCGTCGCGGCGCAGGTCCAGGTCGAGCCCGGAGGCGCGGGCCACCGGCCCGGACGCGCCGAACGCGGCGGCGTCCGCGGCGGACAGCACGCCCACGCCCACCGTCCGCGCCAGGAAGATCTCGTTGCGCCGGATCAGGTGGTCCAGGTCGGGCAGCCGCCCGCGTACCTCGCCGATCGCCGCACGCGCCCGACCGGTCCACCCGTACGGCACCTCCTCCTTGAGGCCACCCACCCGGTTGAACATGTAGTGGATCCGGCCCCCGGAGACCTCCTCCATCACCGCCTGGATCGTCTCCCGTTCCCGGAAGGCGTAGAAGATCGGCGTGATCGCCCCGATCTCCAGCGGGTACGAGCCGAGGAACATCAGGTGGTTGAGCACCCGGTTCAGCTCCGCGAGGGCCATCCGCAGCCAGGTGGCCCGCTCCGGCACCTCCATGCCCATCAGGCGTTCCACCGCGAGCACCACACCCAGCTCGTTGGAGAACGCCGACAGCCAGTCGTGCCGGTTGGCCAGCACGATGATCTGCCGGTAGTCGCGCACCTCGAAGAGCTTCTCCGCGCCCCGGTGCATGTAACCGACGATCGGTTCGCAGGCGACCACCCGTTCGCCGTCGAGCACCAGCTTGAGTCGCAGCACACCGTGCGTGGAGGGGTGCTGCGGGCCGATGTTCAGCACCATGTCGGTGCCGAGCTGCTGATCACCGGTGCCGGCGACCAGGCCGGCCCCGGTGCCGACGGTCAGTTCACGAAGGTCCCCGGCGTCGGTGGTCATGCCCGTCATCGTGCCACGACCGGGCCGAGTGGGATGCCGACCGGTTGGCGCAGCCACAGGTGCCCGCCGAACCCTACCGGGTCGGTCAGCTCGGCCACCGCCGACGCGGCGGCCAACGCCCGCACGTACCCCGCCGGGTCGGTGCCGGCCATGCTCAGCGGCGGTCGGCTGCCGTCGGCCCCGAGCGCCCGCAGCGCCTCGGCCTGCGAGACCAGGGAGTACGCACACCGGGCGACCGCCGCACCGGCGGAGGCGACCGAGTCCATGGCGACGTGCGCGGTCACGTCACTCGACCCGTCCGGCACCGGAGGCACCTGCCGCCCAGCCCGGTACCCGGTCAACGTCCCGTGCACGGGCCTGTTGTCCCGCAGGTGCCCGTAGTCGACGGCCAGCGCCAGACCGCATTCGATCCTGCCTATCGCGTCGGCCCACGCCTCATCCCTGCTGCGGCCGATCTCGGCTCGTAGGTGGTCACTGTGGGGGGTTTCGGGGCAGCCCGGCCGGCTCCGGGCGGTCAGGCTTGATCCCTGCGCCGGCCGGGCTGCCCCGAAACCCGACTCGCTTCCGCTTGTCGCGTCGGCCCAGGTCAAACCCTGGTCCGGGGCACCGTCCGCGCTGCGAAGGCTCGTGGGGCTGGGCCACCATTCCGTCAGCCACTCAAGATCATCAGGGCTGAGCGGGTCGCCGATGGTTTCGGTGCCGCTTGTGGGGTCGACCAGTACGTATCGCCAGCCTTCTTCGGTGTGTGCCGCTATGTCCAGGGGGACGTTGTCCAGCCACTCGGTGGCCAGTAGTACTCCGGTGATCCCGTTGGGGATCTCGGCTGTCCAGTTGATCTCTTCGGGCAGGTTCTCCGGGCGGCCGGCGTACTCGACTGCTGTGAAGCGGACGCGCTCCGCAAGCGACGGACGGACGGTGCCGGACGGCGGCTCGTTCCGCAAGGAACGGGTGGCGGCCGTGGGAGTCGGGGTTTCCGGGGAGCCCGCCCGCGCAGGGATCAAGCCTGACCGCCCGGAGCGGGTGGGCTCCCCGGAAACCCCCACCGCAAGCCCGACGGACGCCAGCAGGGTGAGCAGCAGCTCCCCTCGCCCGGCACCCACGTCGACCACGTCGAACCGTGGCGGATGACCGAGGGCCGAGTCCACGGTTTCGAGAAGCCGTAGCAGCGCGGTGGCGAAGGCCGGTGAGGCGTGCACGCTGGTGCGGAAGTGGTCGGCCGGCCCGGTGCCGGCGACGAAGAAGCCACCCGGCCCGTAGAGGGCTCTGCTCATGGCGTCCCGCCAGGCGATCGACATCCACCCACTCCGATTCCGGCCCGCGTCACGATCATCCGCGCCGTCCCGCTCGGCAGCGGAGTGGGGCGCGCGGTGATCAGTTGCTGAAAGTAGGTCAGGAAAGCTCCCAGCACCTACTCTTCATCATTTGATCAAAGTGGGCTCCCCGGAAGTGTTCAGGCCCGGAAGTAGTGCCCCGCGTCCAGGTCGGCGATCAGGTCGGGGTGGTCGGGGGTCCAGCCCAGCAGCTCGCGCGTGACGGCGGAGGACGTCGGGTTGTCCAGCTGCGCGATCGACCCGAGGAAGCCGAAGTACCCGTTCGCCTCGTCGGGGCTGATGCTCCGGACCGGGATGTCGAGGTTGCGGCCGATGGCCTCGGCGATCTGCCGGAAGGGGACTCCTGCGTCGGCGACAGCGTGCAGGCGCGCACCGGCCGGGGCCTTTTCCAGGGCGAGTCGGTAGAGGTCGGCCGCGTCGAGCGTGTGCACCGCCGGCCACTGGTTGGTGCCCTCGCCGACGTACGCGGCGTACCCGTGCTGCCGGGCCGACGCGATGAGGGCGGTGATGAAGCCGACGTGGTCCAGAGAGCTGTGCACGATGGGGAGCCGGACGACGGAGGAGCGCACCCCGCGGGAGGCGAGGCCAGCCACGAAGTTGTCCGCGTCGATCCGGTAGCCACCGGTGGGGAAGGTGTCGTGTTCGGTGCCGGGGCGGCCGACGATGCCGCTCATCACGAGCATGGCGGTCCCGCCCGTGCCGACCAGGGGCTTGCCGGAGCCGGCCAGGCCGTCGGCGAGTGTCGTGAGAGCCGCCAGGTCGACCTCGGCTGCGGCGGCCAGGTCGCCGCTTACCAGGAGGTCGTGGCGGAATGCCAGATGGATCACCCCGTCGGAGCCGGCCGCCTCCTCCCGAAGCGTGTCGAGGTCGGACAGGTCGCCACGGCGTACCTCGCCGCCGAGCTTCTCGATCGCGGCGGCGGACGTGTCGGAGCGGGCCAGGCCGACGACGTCGTGTCCGGCGGAGATCAGTTTCGGTACGACCGCGGAGCCGAGGTGGCCGGAGGCGCCGGTGACGAATACGCGCATGGCGGTTCCTTTGTGAGATGGTCATGTCGCCTTGTGACATCACCGTATCCCATGATGTCGCGATGCGACATGGCTCAGCCGGAAAGAATGTCGCAACGTGACATCGGATACCATCCCCGCATGGCCCGCTGGCAACCGGACGCGCGCGGCCGCCTGGAGGCGGCCGCCTTCGAGCTGTTCCGCGAGCGCGGCTTCGAGCAGACGACGGTCGCCGACATCGCCGCCCGGGCCGGGCTCGACAAGCGCACCTTCTACCGGCTCTTCGGCGACAAACGCGAGGCGCTCTTCAGCGGCGGAGAGCAGCTGGAGGAGGTTCTGGTCAAGGCGGTGGCCGAGACGGACGCCGGGCCGTTCGAGGCGGTGGTCGCCGCCTTCCGCCAGGTGGGGGAGCAGATCTTCACCGACCGCCTCGAACTGGTGCGGATGCGCCAGTCGATCATTGCCGGTAGTCCCGAGTTGCAGGAGCGTGAGCTGCGCAAGACGAGCTCGCTGACGGCCGCGGTCGCCGCCGCTCTGCGTGCCAAGGGCCTCAGCGAGACGACCGCCGCTTTGGCGACCGAGTCCGGCGTGATGATCTTCCGGGTGGCGCTCGCCCGCTGGGTCGCACCCGAGAGCGATGGCGGCTCGCTCGCCGACCTGATCACCGAGGTGGCCACCGAACTACGCACGCTCACGACGGCCCCGGGCTGAGCCCGACCGTTCACCACCGGGCCCTTCCGTCAGTGGTGAAGGTTTTCACACATGCTTGTCCTGGTTCGACGGGCCGGGCGCATACTTGCGATCGACCGGTACCCCTTCTCGAGGACTGGATCGTCGTCATGAGCGCACCGCTGCGCCCGCGCCCGGCCGCCCAGTTTGGGCCTGCCACACCGCGGGACCGCGCCGTCACCGGCGCCCCTTCCTCCCGCCTGCTCACCGTCGGCGTCGTCGGCGCCGGTCGGGTCGGCGCCGTCCTGGGTGCCGCACTCGTCGCCGCCGGGCACCGGGTGGTCGCCGTCACCGGCGACTCCGGGGCCAGTCGAGCCCGCCTCGCCCTGCTGCTGCCCGAGGTGCCCCGTCGCCCGGCTGCCGCCGTCGCCCACGCCGCCGCCGACCTGCTGCTGATCGCGGTGCCGGACGACACGTTGGCCGGTGTGGTGGCCGACCTCGCCGACCGGGGCGCGCTGCGTCCGGGGCAGATCGTCGCGCACACCTCGGGCGCGCACGGCCTGGGCGTGCTGGGCCCGGCCGCCGCGGTCGGCGCCCGCCCGCTCGCCCTGCACCCCGCCATGACCTTCACCGGTACGCCGGACGACCTGGCCCGGCTGGACGGCATCTCGTACGGGGTGACCGCCCCGGCGGAGCTGCGCCCCCTCGCCGCCCGGCTGGTCGCCGACCTGGGTGGCGTGCCCGAATGGGTGGCCGAGTCGGACCGCCCGCTGTACCACGCCGCGCTGGCCCACGGCGCGAACCACCTGGTGACCCTGGTGAACGAGGCGACCGACCGGCTGCGCGACGCCGGGGTGGCCCGACCGGAGAAGGTGCTCGCCCCGCTGCTGCGGGCCGCCCTGGAAAACGCGCTGCGGCTCGGTGACGACGCGTTGACCGGCCCGGTCTCCCGGGGCGACGCGGGCACCGTCAAGCGGCACCTGACCCGGTTGGCCGCCACGGCTCCGGAGTCCGTCCCCGCCTATCTCGCGTTGGCCCGGCGTACCGCCGACCGGGCGATCGCCGCCGGCCGACTGCGGCCGGTGGACGCGCAGTCGCTGCTCGGCGTGCTCGCCG
The DNA here is from genome assembly GCF_043197875.1 of Micromonospora sp. NPDC048935. Lineage (NCBI taxonomy): Bacteria > Bacillati > Actinomycetota > Actinomycetes > Micromonosporales > Micromonosporaceae > Micromonospora > Micromonospora sp. NPDC048935. The sequence continues at coordinate 168,417 of NZ_JBICTZ010000004.1, forward strand.
AAACCGCCCGGGAGGTGGCCGCATGACACAGGTCGTGCACTCGCGTGCCGAGCTGGCCGAGGCCCGGGCCGGGCTGAAGGGCACGGTCGGTGTGGTGATGACGATGGGCGCGCTGCACTCCGGGCACGAGACGTTGCTGCGGGCGGCCCGGGAACAGGCCGACCACGTGCTGGTGACGATCTTCGTGAACCCGTTGCAGTTCGGGCCGAACGAGGACTTCGGCAGGTACCCGCGCACCCTCGACGCCGACCTGGAGGTGTGCCGGCGGGCGGGCGCGGACCTCGTCTTCGCCCCGTCGGTGGCGGACATGTACCCGGACGGTCAGCCCCAAGTCCGCCTCGACCCGGGCCCGCTCGGTGCGGAGTTGGAGGGCGCGAGCCGCCCCGGCTTCTTCCACGGTGTGCTCACCGTGGTGCTGAAGCTGCTCCAGCTCACCCGACCGGACCTGGCGTTCTTCGGTGAGAAGGACTACCAGCAGCTCACCCTGGTCCGGCGGATGACCCGGGACCTGGACGTGCCGGTCGAGGTGGTCGGCGTGCCGACCGTCCGGGAGCCGGACGGGTTGGCGCTGTCCAGCCGCAACCGCTACCTGAGCGAGTCGGAGCGGGCCGCCGCGCTGAGCCTGTCCGCCGCGTTGCGGGCCGGTGCCCGCGCCGCCGAGGACGGCCGGGACGCGGGAGCGGTGCTGACCGCCGCGCACACCGCGTTCGGCGCCGGTACGCCGGGAGCCCGCCTCGACTACCTGGTGCTCACCGATCCCGAGCTGGAGCCGGGGCCGGTCAGCGGGCCGGCGCGGCTGGTGATCGCCGCCTGGGTGGGCGCAACCCGCCTGATCGACAACGCGGCAGTCCACCTCGCCCCGCGCCCCTGACCCGGCCGCCACCCTCCACCAATCCCCGAAAGGCCACCCCGATGTTCCGGACCATGCTCAAGTCGAAGATCCACCGAGCCACCGTGACCCAGGCCGACCTGCACTACGTCGGTTCCGTGACAGTGGACGAGGATCTGCTCGACGCCGCCGACCTGCTCCCCGGCGAGCAGGTGGCGATCGTGGACATCACCAACGGTGCCCGGCTGGAGACGTACGTGATCCCCGGCGTGCGGGGCAGCGGTGTGATCGGCATCAACGGTGCCGCCGCGCACCTGGTGCACCCCGGTGACCTGGTCATCCTGATCTCGTACGGCCAGATGGACGACGCCGAGGCCCGGTCGTACCGGCCATTGGTGGTGCACGTGGACGCCGACAACCGGGTGATCGAGTTGGGCGGTGACCCGGCCGGTGTGGCACCCGGCATGGCCGGTGACCCGGTGCCCAGTCCGTTCGCCGTGTCCGGAGTCTGATCTCCCGCGACGCAATTCCGGTCTGTTACCAGAAGGTCATTACCGGTTACCCTTGGCGCACTGGCGGAAGCCGGTCGGTGGCTGGGGGAGGCCGCTATGCGCAGTGCCACGACGACCCTGTTCGCCGCCGCCGTGACGGCAGTGCTGCTGGTGGGCTGTGCCGGGTCCGATGGCCTGGACGGTGACCTGACCGACGACTGGGCGGCGCTGCCGCAGGCGTCGGCGTTCACCCCGGCCGCCGGCGTCTGTCAGGCCGCCGACTTCACCGACGTGGTCACCCTCGCCGCGTACGAGCCGGTGGACTGCGCCGGCCCGCACCGGGTGGAGACCGTGCACGTGGGGGCGTTTCCGGCCGAACGGGCGAGCGCCCCGGCGGGCGGCTCGGCGGAGTTGCGGGGCGCGTTCACCGAGTGCGACACCCGGGCGACCGGGTACGTGGGCGACGACTGGCGGGCCGGCCGACTGCGGCTGTCGGTGGCGCTGCCCTCCGGGCCGGGCTGGACGGCCGGTTCCCGGTGGTTCCGGTGCGACCTCACCGAGCTGACCACCGTCGAGTCCGCGGCCACCGTGGTGGTCCGGTCGGGCAGCCTGCGGGACGCGTTGAAGGGGGCCGCCGGGCTGCGGCTCGGTTGCCAGCAGACCCGCACCGCGGCCGGTGCGGGTGTGCAGACACTCGTCCCGGTGGAGTGCGCGCGACAGCACGACGCCGAGTTCGTCGGGGTGTGGCGCGCACCGGACATGCCGTACCCGACCCGGGGTGCCGACTGGACGCCGCTCTACGACGGCTGTCGCAGCGTCCTCGGCCGGTACGTGGGCGTGCCGAACGACGTCCACCTGCGCTTTCGGAGCGGATTGGTGGCCCGCCCGCCGGGTGCGGGGCGCTGGCGGGTCGGCGACCGGGGTGTCCGCTGCTACCTCTGGCTCAGCGACCGTACGGTGACCGCCTCGCTGAAGGGCGCGGGCCCGGCTGGTCTTCCCATCCGGACGAAGTGACAGCGGCCCACCGGTCGGCACGGGACGGGCGGCGCCGGGACGGGGTAGCCCAAAACACTCGTCCCGCCCCCGCCGCCCCGAGCGAGGATGCTTCGGGTTGACTGGGGGGATGGACCTTCCCACCGTCGACCTGCCGGCCCTGCCCCAGTTGTTGGCCGCGCCCGCGCCCGGCTGGGTGGAGACCACCGACGTGATCGTGGTGGGTTCCGGGGTGGCCGGGTTGACCGCCGCACTGCACCTGCGTGAGGCGGGCCTGCACGTCACGGTGGTCACCAAGGTCAACATCGACGACGGCTCGACCCGCTGGGCGCAGGGCGGCATCGCCGCCGTGCTCGACCCGACCGACACCCCGGCGGCACATGCCCGCGACACCGAGATCGCCGGAGTCGGGCTCTGCGACCCGGCGGCGGTCCGGGCGCTTGTCGAGGAGGGCCCGACCCGGCTGCGGGAGTTGATGCGCGTCGGTGCCGAGTTCGACCGCCACCCGGACGGCTCCCTGATGCTGACCCGTGAGGGCGGGCACCGGGCGGACCGGATCGTGCACGCCGGCGGTGACGCCACCGGCGCGGAGGTGCAGCGGGCCCTGCACGCCGCGGTGCAACGCGACCCGTGGATCCGCCTGGTCGAGCACGCCCTGGTCCTGGACCTGCTGCGAGCGCCCGGCGACGGCCCGGACGGGCTCGGCCCGGCCTGCGGGATCACCCTGCACGTGCTCGGCGAGGGCAGCGAGGACGGCGTCGGCGCGCTGCTGGCCCGTGCGGTGGTGCTCGCCACCGGCGGGATGGGGCAGATCTTCGCGGCCACCACCAACCCGGCGGTCTCCACCGGCGACGGGGTGGCGCTGGCGCTGCGGGCCGGCGCGGCGGTGACCGACGTGGAGTTCGTCCAGTTCCATCCGACCGCCCTGATCACCCCGCCCGGCGCGGGAGTGCCCGGCGCCGGGCACGCGCAGCAGCCGCTGGTCTCCGAGGCGCTGCGCGGCGAGGGCGCCTACCTGGTGGACGCCGACGGCAAGCGGTTCATGGTGGGCCAACACGAGTTGGCCGAGCTGGCACCCCGGGACGTGGTGGCCAAGGGCATCCACCGGGTGTTGCTGGCCACCGGCGCGGACCACGTCTTCCTCGACGCACGGCACCTGGGCGGGGATTTCCTGGCCGGGCGGTTCCCCACCATCGTGGCGTCCTGCCTGGCCATCGGCGTGGACCCGGCGATCGACCTGATCCCGGTGGCACCGGCCGCCCACTACGCCTCCGGCGGCGTCCGCACCGATCTGCGCGGCCGCACCTCGATCCCCGGCCTGTACGCCTGCGGCGAGGTGGCGTGCACGGGTGTGCACGGTGCGAACCGGCTGGCCAGCAACTCGCTGCTGGAGGGCCTGGTCTTCTCCCGGCGGATCGCCGAGGACATCGCGGCCGGCCTGCCCGAGCAGGCCCAGCCGGCGGACACCGGTGCCTGGCGCGGGGGCGCGGGCTGGGTGCTGCCCGCGGAGGCGACGCCGACCCTGCAACGGGCGATGACCCGGGGCGCCGGGGTGCTCCGATCCGCGGCGACGCTCGCCGAGGCGGCCGGGACACTGCGGGAGTTGGGCGTCGCCCGAGGTCGGCCCCGGACCGCCGACTGGGAGGCGACGAACCTGCTCACCGTGGCGTCGACACTTGTCGCCGCGGCGTACGCGCGGGGTGAGACCCGGGGCTGCCACTGGCGGGAGGACTTCCCGACGGCCGACGAGCGGTGGCTGGGCCACCTGGTCGGGTCGGTCGGGGCAGGAGGCCGGGTGGGCCAGAAGTGGGAGGAAAACGCATGACGGGGTCGACAGAGGCGGCGTTGCGGGCGGCCGGGCTGGATCCGGTGCAGGTGCGGCAGGTGATCGAGACCGCGCTGGTCGAGGATCTGGGCCCGGACTTCCTGGACGTCACGAGTGTGGCCACCATTCCGGCGGAGCAGACCGACACCGCCGACCTGGTGGCCCGCGCGGATGGTGTGCTGGCCGGGACGGCCGTGGCCGCCGCCGTGTTCGAGCTGGTGGGGGAGGTGACGGGCTTCGGTCGTACCGTCGAGGTGTCGGTGTCGGCCCGCGACGGCGAGCGGGTGGCCCGCGGCGACGTGCTGGCGACGGTGACCGGCCCGACCCGGCTGCTGCTGACGGCCGAGCGAACGGCGCTCAACCTGCTCTGTCGGATGTCCGGGGTGGCCACCCACACCCGGGCCTGGGCGGACGCGTTGGCCGGCACGAAGGCGATGGTGCTGGACACCCGCAAGACGACGCCGGGCCTGCGGGCGCTGGAGAAGTACGCGGTGCGTGCCGGCGGGGGCACTAACAAGCGGATGGGCCTCTACGACGTGGCCATGATCAAGGACAACCACAAGCTGGCGGCCGGGGGAATCACGGCGGCGTACCGGCGGGTCCGGGAGGCGTTCCCGGAGGTGCCGGTGCAGGTCGAGGTGACAACTGTCGGCGAGGCGGTGGAGGCGGTGGAGGCCGGCGCGGACTTCCTGCTCTGCGACAACATGACGCCGGAGGTGCTGGCCGAGGCGGTGGCCGCGGTGGGTGACCGGGCCGAGTTGGAGGCGACCGGCGGGTTGACCCTGGAGGTGGCGGGGCGTTATGCGGCCGCCGGCGTCGACTTCCTCTCGGTGGGCGCGCTGACCCACTCGTCGCCGATCCTGGACATCGCGCTGGACCTGCGCACCGACTAGTTGTCTAGGCTGCGTGCGTGCTGCTCTGCATCGACATCGGAAACACCAACACCGTGCTGGCGACCTTCGACGGCGACAAGCTGGTGCACTCCTGGCGGATCAAGACCGATGCCCGCTCGACGGCGGACGAGTTGGGCCTGATGTTCCGTGGGCTGCTCGCCGGGGACAACGTCGAGATCACCGGCGTGGCCGCCTGCTCGACAGTGCCTGCCGCGCTGCGCTCGCTGCGCACCATGCTCGGCCGCTACTACGCGGACCTGCCGAGCGTGATCGTCGAGCCGGGTGTGCGGACCGGGGTGCAGTTGGCGATCGACAACCCGAAGGAGGTGGGCGCCGACCGGGTGGTGAACACGCTTGCCGCGTACTCCCTCTACGGCGGGCCGTCGATCGTGGTGGACTTCGGCACCACCACCAACTTCGACGTGATCAGCGGTCGGGGCGAGTTCCTCGGCGGGGCGTTCGCCCCGGGCATCGAGATCTCCTTCGACGCGCTTGCCGCCCGCGCCGCCCAGCTCCGCAAGGTCGAGGCCACCAAGCCCCGTTCGGTGATCGGCAAGAACACCGTGGAGTGCCTCCAGGCCGGCCTCTACTTCGGGTTCGCCGGGCAGGTGGACCGCATCGTCGAGCGGATGACCGAGGAGTTGGGCGAGGTGAAGGCGGTGATCGCCACCGGCGGCCTCGCCTCCCTGGTGATCAACGAGTGCCGCACCATCACCCACCACGAGCCGATGATCACGCTGATCGGCCTCCGGATGGTCTACGAACGCAACCTGTGACCGTCAGTGCCGCCGGGCGCGCAGCACCAACGTCCGGTACGGCAGCTCGACGGTCTCCCGACCGGCCAGGTCGGGGTGGGTGTCGAGGAGTTCGGTCAGCTCCCGCTCCACCCGTTGCTGATCCTCGCTGGAGGCGGTGAGCCAGTACGAGCGGGTACGGACCATGCCGAGCACCTCGTCCGGGGTGAGGGTCGTGCGGTGTCCGAACTCGCGCGCCTCGATCGCGCCGAACGCGGGGCCGAAGTCCGTGGTCCCTTCGATCAGGCCGGCGGACTTGTCGTCGAGGTGGGCGATCCGGCCCAGTTCCGACACCCAGTCGACACTGTCGTCCCGGATGTTCCAGATGGGGGCGAAGGTGCCGCCGGGGCGGAGCACCCGGCGGATCTCGGCGTGCGCCGGCTCCCGGTCGAACCAGTGGTACGCCGTCCCGACCAGCACCGCGTCCGCCATCGCGTCGGGCAGCGGCACCTCCTCGGCGCTGCCCGCCAGCGCCGCCGTGCCCGGGGTGCTCTCGGCGAGCTGCGCCCGCATCCCCGGATCGGGCTCGACGGGTACGACCTCGTGGCCCAGCGCCTGCACGTCGCGGGTCAGGATGCCGGTGCCCGCGCCGAGATCGACGATCCGGGCGCTGTGCAACCCGTCGAGTGCCCACCGGAGGGCAGGTGCCGGATAGTGCGGGCGAAACCGGTCGTAACTGCTCGCCGCGGCACCGAACGAGAGGGCCTGAGTGTGATCGACCATGGCGGGCAGGTTATCCGGTAACAGCCCCCGGACGGCTTGAGTACGCTCGGCCCTGACCCCCTGAATCTTCGTGACGAGGAAGCGTGCCGTGAGCGAGCAGAACGCCGTGCCAGTGGACCCCGCCGACGACCTTCCCGAGCAGATGAAGGTCCGCCGGGAGAAGCGGGACCGGATGCTCGCCGAGGGCGTCGAGCCCTACCCGGTCGGCTTTCCCCGGACGACCACCCTGGCCCAGGTCCGGGAGCGCTACGCCGACCTGCCGACCGACACCGCGACCGGCGACCAGGTCGCGGTCACCGGCCGGGTGATCTTCGTACGCAACACCGGCAAGCTCTGCTTCGCGACCCTGCGCGACGGAGACGGCACCGAGTTGCAGGCGATGCTCTCCCTGGACCGGGTCGGGCCGGAGCGGCTGGAGGCGTGGAAGCGCCTGGTCGACCTCGGTGACCACGTCGGCGTCAGTGGTGAGGTGATCACCAGCCGCCGGGGTGAGCTGTCGGTGTTGGCGCAGCAGTGGGAGATGACCGCCAAGGCGCTGCGACCGTTGCCGGTGGCGCACAAGCCGCTCTCCGAGGAGGCCCGCGTTCGGCAGCGCTACGTCGACCTGATCGTCCGGCCGCAGGCACGGGAGATGGTCCGTACCCGAGCCGCCGCGGTACGCAGTCTGCGCGATTCACTCCACGGGCAGGGCTTCATCGAGGTGGAAACACCGATGTTGCAACTGCTGCATGGTGGGGCGGCGGCCCGGCCGTTCGTGACCCACAGCAATGCGTTGAGCACTGATCTGTATCTGCGAATCGCTCCGGAACTGTTTCTCAAGCGCGCCGTGGTCGGCGGTGTCGACCGAGTCTTCGAGATCAACCGCAACTTCCGTAATGAGGGTGTCGACTCTTCGCACTCGCCCGAGTTCGCGATGCTGGAGACGTACCAGGCGTACGGCGACTACGACACGATCGCCGAGTTGACCCGTAATCTCGTGCAACAGGCGGCGGTCGCGGTCAGTGGTTCGACGGTGGTGACCCACGCCGACGGGCGGGAGTTCGACCTGGGCGGCGAGTGGCGGTCGGTCACGCTGTTCGGCGTACTTTCCGAAGCGCTCGGCGAGGAGGTCACGGTCCGCACCGACCGGACCCGCCTGGTCGAGTACGCGGACAAGGTGGGATTGGCGGTGGACCCGAAGTGGGGGCCCGGCAAGCTGGCCGAGGAACTGTTCGAGGAGCTGGTCGTCCCCAGCCTGGAGGCGCCCACCTTCGTGCGGGACTACCCGGAGGAGACCAGCCCGCTCACCCGGGGCCACCGCAGCGAGCCGGGGCTGGCCGAGAAGTGGGACCTCTACGTGCTCGGTTTCGAGCTGGGCACCGGGTACTCCGAGCTGGTCGACCCGGTGGTGCAGCGGGAGCGGCTGGTGGCCCAGGCGCAGCTCGCGGCCCGTGGCGACGACGAGGCGATGCGCCTCGACGAGGACTTTCTCCGGGCGATGGAGTACGGAATGCCGCCGGCCGGCGGTATGGGAATGGGAATCGACCGGCTGTTGATGGCCCTGACCGGCCTCGGAATTCGGGAAACGATCCTCTTCCCCTTGGTCCGCCCGGAGTAGTCCCGCCCGGCACGCGCCGAGCCGTAACGGCATCCTATTGACGCGGCAAGCACTCCGGGGGTTATTGTGCTCTCGTTAGCAGGAGTGCCCTGCTCGAAAGGAATGTGGGACGTGGCCAAGCAGATCATTCACAAGCTGGTCGATGACCTGGACGGCGGGGACGCGGACGAGACCGTCAAGTTCGCCCTCGACGGCGTTCAGTACGAGATCGACCTGTCGAGTGCCAACGCGGCTAAATTGCGCGACGCTTTTGCCTCGTACGTCGGCGCCGGCACCAAGGTCGGCCGGGGCGGCGTGGTGATCGGTGGACGGGCCGCCCGCGGTCGGGGCGGCGCGACGGCCGATCGCGAACAGAACAAGGCGATCCGGGAGTGGGCCAAGAAGGCCGGCAAGGACATCTCGGACCGGGGTCGTATCCCGCAGGAGATCGTCGACGAGTACCACGCGAAGCGCTGATCCATCACCCGCTGGTGGCCAGTCGCCACCGCAGGCGACACCGACGCCGGGCCGGAGGAGTTCTCCGGGCCGGCGTCGCCGTGTCTGCGGCCCGGGGTCGCCGTGTCTGCGGGCCGGCGTCGCCGTGTCTGCGGGCCGGGAAGCATTCCGCCTCCACCGGCGTTGTCCACAACCAGTGGAGCAACTATCCACAGCCTGTGGACAACCTTCCCCAGGCTCGGTGCGCGGCGTCGCCGCGACCGGCGGTCCGCCCTTCCGAGGGCTTCCGGAACGCCTCCGAAGCCCGGATCGGGCGTCGGTCGCCCCAGTCGGATTTCGCTCTGCGCGTAGCGACAGGACTACCGGAACACCTCCTGAGCGCGGACGGTTGTCCAAAACGACGTGCAACCGACCCAGACCGGAGACACACGACCTCAGCTGAGTCGGTCAACGACGATAGAGTAAGGAGGCACGGACGCCCGTCCCGGACGTTCGTGCACCGGCCCCGCCAAGATCTTGACCATCAAGGCGCACGGCACGTGAGGAGCACGAGGGCATGTTCGAGCGGTTCACCGACCGAGCGCGACGGGTTGTCGTCCTGGCCCAAGAAGAGGCCCGGATGCTCAACCACAACTACATCGGTACGGAACACATCCTGCTGGGCCTGATCCACGAAGGTGAAGGCGTCGCGGCAAAGGCCCTGGAGAGCCTCGGCATCTCCCTGGAGGGCGTCCGCCAGCAGGTCGAGGAGATCATCGGCCAGGGTCAGCAGGCGCCGAGCGGGCACATCCCGTTCACGCCGCGGGCCAAGAAGGTGCTGGAGCTGTCGCTGCGCGAGGCGCTGCAGCTCGGCCACAACTACATCGGCACGGAGCACATCCTGCTCGGGCTGATCCGTGAGGGCGAGGGCGTCGCCGCCCAGGTGCTGGTCAAGCTCGGCGCCGACCTCAACCGGGTCCGCCAGCAGGTGATCCAGCTGCTCTCCGGCTACCAGGGCAAGGAGCCTGCCGCGGCGGGCGCCGCGCCGGGTGAGGCCGCGCCGTCGACCAGCCTGGTGCTGGACCAGTTCGGCCGCAACCTGACCCAGGCCGCCCGCGAGGGCAAGCTCGACCCGGTCATCGGGCGCGAGAAGGAAATCGAGCGGGTCATGCAGGTGCTCTCCCGCCGTACCAAGAACAACCCGGTCCTGATCGGTGAGCCCGGCGTCGGTAAGACCGCCGTGGTGGAGGGGCTTTCCCAGAAGATCATCAAGGGCGAGGTGCCCGAGACTCTGAAGGACAAGCAGCTCTACACGCTCGACCTGGGTGCGCTGGTCGCGGGCTCCCGCTACCGCGGTGACTTCGAGGAGCGCCTCAAGAAGGTGCTCAAGGAGATCCGCACCCGCGGCGACATCATCCTGTTCATCGACGAGATCCACACCCTGGTGGGTGCGGGTGCCGCCGAGGGCGCGATCGACGCGGCGAGCATCCTCAAGCCGATGCTGGCCCGTGGTGAGCTGCAGACCATCGGTGCCACCACCCTCGACGAGTACCGCAAGCACCTGGAAAAGGATGCCGCTCTCGAGCGTCGGTTCCAGCCGATCCAGGTGGGTGAGCCGTCGCTGGCGCACACCATCGAGATCCTCAAGGGCCTGCGTGACCGTTACGAGGCGCACCACCGGGTGAGCATCACCGACGCCGCTCTCGTGGCTGCGGCGACGCTTGCCGACCGGTACATCTCCGACCGCTTCCTGCCGGACAAGGCGATCGACCTGATCGACGAGGCCGGTGCCCGGATGCGGATCCGTCGGATGACCGCGCCGCCAGACCTGCGTGACTTCGACGAGCGGATCGCCCAGGTCCGTCGCGACAAGGAGTCCGCGATCGACGCTCAGGACTTCGAGCGTGCCGCCCAGCTGCGTGACAAGGAGAAGCAGCTCCTTGGTCAGAAGGCTCAGCGGGAGAAGGAGTGGAAGGCCGGTGACCTGGACGTCGTCAGCGAGGTTGACGACGAGCAGATCGCCGAGGTGCTCGGCAACTGGACTGGCATCCCGGTCTACAAGCTGACCGAGGAGGAGACCTCACGCCTGCTGCGCATGGAGGACGAGCTGCACAAGCGCGTCATCGGCCAGGAGGACGCGGTCAAGGCGGTCTCGAAGGCGATCCGGCGTACCCGGGCCGGCCTGAAGGACCCGAAGCGCCCGTCGGGCTCGTTCATCTTCGCCGGCCCGTCCGGTGTCGGTAAGACCGAGCTGTCCAAGGCGCTCGCCGAGTTCCTCTTCGGCAGCGAGGACGCCCTCATCCAGCTGGACATGTCCGAGTTCCACGACCGCTACACGGTCTCCCGGCTCGTGGGTGCCCCTCCCGGCTACGTCGGTTACGACGAGGGCGGGCAGCTGACCGAGAAGGTGCGGCGTCGGCCGTTCTCGGTGGTCCTCTTCGACGAGATCGAGAAGGCCCACCCGGACGTGTTCAACACGCTGCTCCAGATCCTCGAAGACGGTCGGCTCACCGACGGTCAGGGTCGGATCGTGGACTTCAAGAACACGGTCATCATCCTGACCACCAACCTGGGCACCCGCGACGTCGCCAAGGCGGTGTCGCTGGGCTTCCAGCAGTCGGAGGACTCCGAGTCCAACTACGACCGGATGAAGCAGAAGGTCAACGACGAGCTCAAGCAGCACTTCCGGCCTGAGTTCCTCAACCGGATCGACGACACCATCGTCTTCCACCAGCTGCGCCAGAGCGAGATCCTCTCGATCGTGGACATCATGATCCAGCGGATCGAGGGCCAGCTGCGTAACAAGGACATGGGTCTGGAGCTGACCGACAACGCCAAGAAGTACCTGGCGGCGAAGGGCTTCGACCCGGTGCTCGGTGCCCGTCCGCTTCGTCGCACGATCCAGCGCGACATCGAGGACAACCTCTCCGAGCGGATCCTCTTCAACGAGCTGACCCCGGGTCAGATCGTCGTGGTGGACTGCGAAGGCGACCCGAACGACATCGACAAGTCCAAGCTCGTCTTCCGAGGCGCGGACAAGCCGGTCGAAGTTCCGGACGCCGTCCCGGCCGACCTGGGCGGCACTGCCGCTGGCACGGCCGCCGCAGGCGCCGACGAGTAGCACAACCAGCACAGCAACGGGTGGGGCCCCGGTGGCGAAAGCCATCGGGGCCCCACCTTTTGCGCTACACCCCACAGGTCACACCCGCCCGTGCCGCGTGCCGCGTGCCGCGTGCCGCGCCTGTGCCCCGTGCCCCGCGCCCGCGGCCCCGTGCCCCGTGCCCCGTGCCCGCGCTCGTGCCCCGTGCCCCGCGCCCGCGCTCGTGCCGCTGCGCCTGTGCCCCGCGCCCGCGCCCGTGCCCCGCGCCCGCGCCCGTGCCCCGCGCCCGCGCCCGCGCCCCGACACTCGCGCCCCGCGCCCGGCGGGACACGCCTCACAAGATCCGCGCAACATCAGGGAAAGTGCTGGCTCACGGCGTCCGGAGGCAGCACTTTCCCTGATGTTGTGGGCTGACCGGGGCGGGGCTGTCCGTCGACTCGCAATCCTCGTCGATCATGGAGGTTCTGGTGGGTGACAAAGCGCCCCGATGACACCAGACCAGGTTCCTTTCCCCGCGATCTCGCACTTGCTGTCGCAGCATAAGGGTCAATTCAGGGCATTTCGGCGACCGAAACTGCAAGATCGGCGCGGCCGGGGCAGGGCAGGGCGGGGAGGGGCGGAGCGGGCCAGGGCAGGGCGGGGCGGGGCGAGGGCGGGGCAGGGCGAGGTGAGGGTGGGGCGGGGCAGGGCGAGGTGAGGGTGGGGCGGGGCAGGGTGGGGTGAGGGTGAGGATGGGGTGGGGCGACGGACCTGGGAGGGCGGGAGTTTGGCACGACTCCTTTGCTCGGCAGCCGACCGCTGGCGCACCTGTGGGGCGAGCACGATCTTGCGGCAGGTGCGGCAGGTGCGGCAGGTGCGGCAGGTGCGGCAGGTGCGGGCGCTGTGGGCGCTGTGGGCGGGGACGGTCGGTGGGGCGCGGGCCTACCTAGAGGCCGAGCGTGCTGGCCGTCCGAGGTGGGAGTCTGGCAAACGCGCTGGCCTGCCGACGGTCGTGGATCACCACCCAACGGCCCGGCCCGCCTGGAGTGGGTCAGGTGGTCAGGTCGGCGGTGGGGACGGACGGGCCGTCGCCGACGAGGCGGAAGGAATCGGTGCCGGCCGGTTCGACAAGCCCGTCCTGCACCAGGCCGGCCAGGGCTCGGGCGCGCTGAACGGCATCGGTCCAGACCTGGTCCAGCCGTTGGTGCGGCACCGGTCCGGTGGTCTCGCGGAGCACCGCGAGCAGCAGGCCGCGTACCTGTCGGTCGGTGCCCGCGTACCGCTGGGGTCGGCGGGTCGGCCCGGTCGGGGTCTCCTGGCCGGAGGCCCGCCACGCGCAGATCGACTCGACCGGGCAGGCTGTGCAGCGCGGTGACCGGGCGGTGCAGATGACCGCGCCCAGCTCCATGAACGCGGCGCTGGCCAGCGCGGCGGCGGCCGGTTGCGCCGGGAGTAACTCCTCGGTGGCGACCAGGTCGGCTGGCCGGGTGACCGGCCCGGCGTCCGGCTCGCCGGCTACGGCCCGGCAGACCACCCGACGCACGTTGGTGTCGACCACCGGGTGCCGCTGCCCGTACGCGAAGGCTGCCACCGCCCGCGCCGTGTACGTGCCGACCCCGGGCAGGGCCAGTAGTTGTTCCAGGCGGTCCGGCACCTGGCCGCCGTGCCGGTCGACGATCGCGACCGCGCATTCCCGCAGCCGGAGCGCCCGACGGGGGTAACCGAGGCGTCCCCACATCCGGATTGCCTCGGCGGGGGTGTCCGCGGCCAGCGCTGCCGGCTCTGGCCAGCGGGCCAGCCAGGCATGCCAGGCTGGCACCACGCGGACCACGGGTGTCTGCTGGAGCATGACCTCGCTGACCAGGATGGCCCACGGGCTGGTGCCCGGCGCACGCCACGGGAGGTCGCGGGCGTGCTGTTGGAACCATCGGCTGACCAGGGTGGCGAAATCGGGTTGAGTCATGGCGCCGTCGATGATGTCACGTGGTGCGGTCCCGCTGGATGGGCGGTTCGGGCGGGGTGTCCGGAGGGCGCCGGACGGATCGGCGAGAATGCGCGGATGAACGAGCTCGCGATCACCGTCATCGGTCGGGACCGGCCGGGCATCGTGGCCGACGTCGCCGAGGTGCTCGCCCGACTGGGCGCGAACCTCACCGACAGCACGATGACGCGGCTGCGGGGGCATTTCGCGATGACCCTGATCTGCACTGGGCCGGCCGTCGTCGAGGTTGAGGCCGCGCTGGCGCCGCTGGCCGCCGAGGGTCAACTGCTGGCGACGGTACGCGCGGTGACTCCCGACGGCGACGTGCCCGCGGTGGGTGAGCCGTACGTGATGGCGGTGCACGGTTCGGACCGGATGGGCATCGTGGCGGCGATGACGCGGGTGCTTGTCGACGCGGGCGGGAACGTCACCGACCTGAGCACCCGGTTGGCGGGTTCGCTCTACGTGGTGTTGGCCGAGGTCGAGTTGCCGGCCGGCGTGGCTGACACACTTGTCGACCGGCTGCATCGGACGGCTGCGGAGCTGGGCGTGGAGGTCACGCTCCGTCCGGCGGACCCGGATCTGCTGTGACCGCCGCGGAGAGCGTCCCGGACGCCGGTCTGGGCGGCTGGACACCGGAGTCGCTGACCCTGTCGGGTGTGGTGCGGGCGGTGTTGTCCGCCCCGCACCCGGTGCTGAGTCGGGCCGCCGGAGAGGTCGATCCCACGGCGGACGAGACAGTCCAGCTCGCGGCCGACCTGGTGGCGACGATGCGGGTGTCGCCGGGCTGCGTCGGGTTGGCGGCACCGCAGGTGGGGGTGGGTGCTCGTGTCTTCGCGGTGGACGTGACTGGGCATCCGAAGGCGGTCACGGTGCACGGGACCTTCGTGTTGTGCAATGCGCGCGTGGTCGAGGCGACCCGGTGGAAACCGGGCCGGGAGGGCTGCATGTCGGTGCCGGACCTGACCGGGGACGTGAAGCGAGCCAGCCGGCTGGTGGTCGAGGGTGACCTGCCGGGCACCGGCACGCCGGTCCGGTTGGTGACCGACGGCTTCGAGGCGCGGGCGTTGCAGCACGAGATCGACCACTGCGCGGGGTTGCTCTTTCTGGATCGGGTGGCCGGTGCGCACGCCGTCTATCAGCGCAAGGTCTACCTCTGATCGGGTGCCGGACACTCGGGCTGTCCGTCCTCAGTGGAGGATGCAGCGGGTGTCCCGGGAGGGCTTCGGCGCGTCGCGCTCCGCTGGTGGGCGCAGCGCGGCTACGGTGGGGGGCATCATGCGTCTGACGGTCGGCCCCCTGCCACCCGCCGTTTACTGGCGGCGTCGCGTCGTCGTACTCGGAGCGGGGCTTCTCTTCCTGATTGTCCTGCTCTACTCCTGCACCAACTCGGGTCGCTCCGACGACGACCCGAAGACGGGAGCGGCGTCCACGGCCACGCCCACCGGAACGAGCCGTCCGGACGGGCCGCTGCTGACTCCACAGACCGGGGCTCCGCCGCCGTCCGCCTCCGCCGATGCCGGTGCCGGTGCGACGACTCCGAGCCCCGCGATCACCAGCAACACGCCTCCACCGGGTGCGGCCGCCGGTGCGGAGGACGACGGCACCTGCACCGACGCGGAGATCCGGGTGGTGTCGGTGGCGAGTCCGACCTCGGTCCAGCGGGGGGCGCTCGTCGACCTGGAACTCAAGATCAAAAACACGTCGGACCGGACGTGCAGCCGGAACGTCGGTGCCGAGGCGCAGGAGATCTTCATCAAGTCCGGTGCGGAGAAGATCTGGTCCTCGGACACCTGCGGCAAGGTCCAGGGTTCGGACGTGCAGTCCTTCACCCCGAACTTCGAGCGCTCCTACAGCGTGGCGTGGAACGGGCGGGACACCAGCCGGTGCGACGGCAGCGGGCTGGCCGGCGGGCCGTTCCCGCCGACCGGAGCGTACGAGGTGTTCGCCCGGGTCGGCACGAAGCTCAGCGCGCCGGTGAAACTGACCGTCACCGGCTGAGCCGGATCAGACGTACCGTTCCAGGATCGATGCCTCGGCGAGCCGGGACAGCCCTTCACGGACGCCGCGGGCCCGGGCATCGCCGACCCCTTCGACGGCCTGCAGGTCCTCGACGGTCGCGCCGAGCAGCCGTTGGAGGCTGCCGAAGTGCAGCACCAGGCGGTCGACCACGGCCACCGGCAGCCGCGGCACCTTGGCCAGCAGTCGGAAGCCGCGAGGGCTGACCGCGGCGTCCAGCGCGTCGGACGCGGCCGGGTAGCCGATGGCCTTGGCCACCGACACCAGGTCGATCAGCTCGGTGGCGCCGAGCAGGTCCAGCTCGACAAGTGCCTCGTCCAGGGTGCGCGGCTTGCGGCCCACCGGGAGATAGTCCCGGATGACAAGCGTCCGGTCGGCGTCCACGCCGGCCATCAGCTCGTCGAGTTGCAGGGCCAGCAGGCGACCGTCGGTGCCCAGCTCCACCACGTAGCCGGCGATCTCGTCGGCGATCCGGCGAACCATCTCCAGGCGCTGCACCACGGCCACCGCGTCCCGGACGGTGACAAGATCCTCGATCTCCAGTGCGGAGAGCGTGCCGGAGACCTCGTCCAGTCGGAGCTTGTATCGCTCAAGGGTGGCGAGCGCCTGGTTGGCCCGGGAGAGGATCGCCGCCGAGTCGTCGAGCACGTGCCGCTGGCCGTTGACGTAGAGGCTGATGATCCGCATCGACTGGCTGACCGAAATGACCGGATAGCCGGTCTGTCGGGCCACCCGCTCCGCGGTGCGGTGCCGGGTGCCGGACTCTTCGGTCGGGATGGACGGGTCGGGCATCAGGTGCACGGCCGCCCGGACGATCCTGGTGCCGTCGCTGGAGAGCACGACGGCGCCGTCCATCTTGCACAGCTCCCGGACCCGCGTCGCGGAGAACTCCACGTCCAGCGGAAAGCCGCCGGTGCACAGGCCCTCGACGACCTTGTCGTAGCCGAGCACGATCAGCGCGCCGGTGCGGCCGCGCAGGATGCGCTCCAAACCGTCGCGCAGGGCGGTGCCCGGGGCCATCAGGGCGAGGTTGGCGCGCAGTGGGTCCCCGGCGCTCCCGGTGGCTCCCGCGGTCACGCTCACGCTGATCGTGCGGGCGGGCGAGCCCACGGCGCCGGTGCGGGCCTGGGGCGGCGCGCCGGCTGGCTTGGTGGTATCGCGGTCGATCGGCACGGGGACAGTCTACGGACTGCCGTGCGGTGGGTGCTGTCGTGGTTACTGTGATGTGTCACGATGCGGCCCTTCCAACCCGTTTCCTGGTTGCGACGTGCTGTCCGGTTTCGCCGTCTCGGTCGGCACAGTGGGTCACTCAGCGGACGCGCGAGCCGCATGGTGCAGTGCAGAACGGACATCCGTGACCTCGGTCACGCGCATCTGCTCGGGGCCCGCGCCGGCGCTGGTCGGGCCGCAGCCGGGCGGCACCAGGGCCACCTTGAACCCCAGCCGGGCCGCCTCGGCCAGTCGGCGGGGCACCGCACCGACCCGACGCACCTCGCCGGTCAGGCCCACCTCGCCGATCGCCACCAGGTGCGGCGCGATGGCCAGGTTGAGCCCGCCGGAGGCGACCGCCAACGCGACAGCCAGGTCGGCGGCCGGCTCCACCACCCGGATGCCGCCGACCGTGGCGGCGAAGACCTCCCGGTCGTGCAGGGTCAGCCGCTCGGTGCGCCGTTGCAGCACCGCGAGCACCATCGCCAGGCGCGCCGAGTCGAGGCCGGAGACGGTGCGCCGGGGAGAACCGGCCACCGTCGCGCCGATCAGCGCCTGCACCTCGGTGACCAGGGCCCGTCGCCCCTCCATGGCCACCGTCACGCAGGTGCCCGGGACCGGCTCCGCGTAGCGGGTCAGGAACAGCCCGGACGGATCGGCCAGGCTGCTGATGCCCCCCTCGTGCATCTCGAAACAGCCGACCTCGTCGGCCGCGCCGAACCGGTTCTTCACGCCGCGCACCAGGCGCAGCGAGGAGTGCTTGTCACCCTCGAAGTGCAACACCACGTCGACCAGGTGCTCCAGCACCCGCGGCCCGGCCACCTGGCCGTCCTTGGTGACGTGCCCGACCAGCACGGTGGCGATGCCGCGCTCCTTGGCGACCGAGACCAGCGCGGCGGTGACCGCGCGCACCTGGGTCACCCCGCCGGGCACCCCCTCGGTGCCGGTGGTGGAGATGGTCTGCACCGAGTCGAGCACCAGCAGGCCCGGCTTGACCGCGTCGAGGTGGCCGAGCACCGACGCCAGGTCGCTCTCTGCCGCGAGGTAGAGCCTGTCGTGCAGGGTGCCCATCCGCTCGGCGCGCAACCGCACCTGACTGACCGACTCTTCGCCACTGACCACCAGCGAGGGGCTGCCGGCATTGACCGCCCACTGCTGGGCCACATCCAGCAGCAGTGTCGACTTGCCCACGCCGGGCTCGCCGGCGAGCAGCACCACGGCTCCGGGCACCAGGCCGCCGCCGAGCACCCGGTCGAGCTCGCTCACCCCCGTGGGCACGGCGCGGGCCGGGGCGGCGCTGATGGTGGCGATCGGCCGGGCCGGCTCGGACGGCACCCGGGAGCTGACCACCCGACCGGAGACCGTCGGGCCGGTCACCGTGCTCTCGACCACCGCGCCCCACTCGCCGCACTCCGGGCAGCGCCCCACCCACTTGGGCGGCTGGTGCCCACAGGCGTCGCACTGGTAGGCCGGACGAGGCTCGCGGGCGGTGGACCGACCACGGGCGGCATTTGTCGTGCCGCCACGCGGAGGGGTCGATCGGGAGGTGGTCACATCAGGACGCTAGCCCCCTCGTACGACGAAAACACCCCGGCGTGGTGGTCACCACGCCGGGGCGTCCGTCGATGCGGAGGTCGTGTCACTCGTGGGACGTGCCGCCCTCGTCGCCCTCGTAGCCGCCCTCGCGCTCGATGACCGGCGAGGGGGGTGCGGCCGGGGTCAGCGGCACCGCGATCGGCGCCTGGCCGGTCAGCGTGTTGCCATTGCCGAAGTCGAAGGTCACCGAGACGTTCTGACCGGAGCGCAGCGCCTCGGTCAGGCCGATCAGCCGGAGCTGCGAGGTGGCCTCGGAGTTGAGCTGGAGGTAGCTCAGCGGAGCCAGCTCGACCCGGGCCAGCTCGCCGGGGGCCGCGGGGCTGGCCGAACCCGACGCCCGCGCCGACTCCGGAGCGGACGGCGTGGCCGAGGACGACCCGGTCTCGGACGGGGTCGCCGACGGGCTCTGCGAGCCGGACGTGGAGACCGACGGGCTCTGCGAGCCGGACGGTGACGCGCTGCCGGACGGGGACGCACTGCCGGACGGGGACGCACTGCCGGACGCCGACGCGCTGGCCGAGGCGGACGCCGACGCGCTCGCCGAGCCGCCGCTGATCCGCACCTCGCGAGCGCTCTCGGTGGTGATGGTGACCGTGACCGTCTCCTTGGAGTCGTTGTAGATCACGGCGTTGAGCGGGGCGTCCTGGCCGGCCTTGTAGCCCTCGACGCCCGGGTAGTTCACCAGCAGGCCCCGGACGGAGAAGGAACCGTTGTTGGTCGTGAGGTTGACGCCCTGGACCGACGGCTCCTTCAACGCGGTCTCGGCGATCTGACCGGTGCCGCATCCGGACGCCAGCAGGCCCGTTGCCGCAATCCCGGACAGCAACAGGGCCGCCCGCCGGGATCCCCTGATCGAGCGCGTCACGTCGGTCCTCCTCGTCACAATCCCCACCCGGACCGCATGCCGGGCACGGTGGCCATACCCGCGCAGACCGCGCTCCAGGGTAGTTGGGGCTGATCGAGGCCCGCACGGGGACCCGGCAATGCCACCTGGCCGGGTGCCGTTCACACCACCCGACCGCTCGCCACCAGCAGGACCACGTCGATCAGGGCCACCAGCATCACCGCCCGGAAGGCCGCCACCGGCCGCCGGCCCGCCCGGACCGCCGAGCGTCCGGCGTACCAGCTCAGTGCCGGCACCACGGCGGCCGTGCCGACCGCCGCCAGCCCGATGGCCGACGGCGGCCCGGGTGGTCCGAGGACCAGGGTCGCGGTCGCCGCGAGCAGCAGGCCGGCCGCCGCCGCCCGGCTGCCGGCGGCTCCCAGCCGGTGGGGGAGGCCGCGCACGCCGGTCCGGGCGTCGTCGTCGAGGTCGGGCAGCACGTTGGCGAAGTGCGCCCCGGCTCCCAGGCAGGCCGCCGCCGTCACCAACCAGACCGGTGGGGCCGGCTGGCCCGGCAGCGCCAGCACCACGAAGGCGGGCAGGGCGCCGAACGAGACGGCGTACGGCAGCACCGAGAAGGCGGTGCCCTTGAGCGGCCAGTCGTAGAGCAGCGCGGAGACCAGGGCGACGGTCAGCCAGAACGCCGCCGTCGGGTTCGTGGTCAGCGCCAGCAGCGGGCAGGCGAGCGCGGCCACCGCCGCGGCCCAGGCCGTGGCGCGCCGGCCGACCGCGCCGGCGGCGACCGGTTTGTCGGTACGCCCCACAGTGGCGTCCCGCTCGGCGTCCAGTGCGTCGTTGGTCCAGCCGACGGCGAGCTGACTGGCCAGCACGGCGAGCACCACCGAGACGATTCCGGACGCCCGGTGGCCCACTCCCCACGCCAGCAGACCGGCGACCGTGGTCACCGCCGCGCCCGGTTCTGGATGGCTCGCTCTGACCAGCCCTAACACCCTCGACGACATAAGGGAAGTCTGGTCGTTACCGAGCAGTCGTGCCACGCTCGGTGCCATGCGAGACGTGGCTGCGGCCGCGACGCCCGCCGGCCCGAGGGTGTTGCCGCGTAACGACCCGCGCCAGTACGACGACCTGGCCGGTGAGTGGTGGCGGCCGGATGGCGCGTTCGCGATGCTGCACTGGCTTGCCGCGGCCCGCGCGGCGCTGGTGCCACCGACGACCCGCCCGGGCGCGTTGCTCGTGGACCTGGGCTGCGGTGCCGGCCTGCTCGCGCCACACCTGGCCGGCAGGGGCTACCGCCACGTCGGTGTGGATCTGACCCACTCGGCGCTGGTCCAGGCGGCCGAGCACGGCGTGCGCGTCGTCCAGGGTGACGCGACAGCGGTGCCGCTCCCGGACGGCTGCGCCGACGTGGTCTCGGCGGGCGAGTTGCTGGAGCACGTGCCGGCCTGGCCGCGGGTGGTCGCCGAGGCGTGCCGGCTGCTGCGCCCGGGCGGCCTCCTCGTGCTGGACACCCTGAACGACACGGCGCTGGCCCGGCTCGTCGCGGTACGGATCGCCGAGCGACTGCCGACGGTGCCGCGCGGCATCCACGATCCACGGTTGTTCGTGGATGCCCGGGCGTTGGTCGCCGAGTGCGCTCGACACGGTGTCGACCTGCGGGTGCGCGGCATCCGCCCGCAGGTCACCGGCCTGGTCGCCTGGCTGCTGCGGCGGGCCCGCGCGAGCCGGCCGGGTGCGACGCCGACCGGCACCATCCCGCGCATCGTGCCCACCCGGTCCACCGCCGTGCTCTACCAGGGCTGGGGGGTCCGAAACGGATAGTCGGGCCGTGGCGGGGTACGGCACTGGTGAGGAGGAGGCGAGATGACGGTGCACGCGCTTGAGGCGGCCCGCCGGTTGGCACCCCGGTTCGCCGCGCGGGCGGCCCAGCACGACCGGGACGGTTCCTTTCCGGTGGACGACTTCCGTGATCTGCGGGACGCTGGCCTGTTCGGGTTGCTGGTGCCCCGCGCGCTGGGAGGCATGGGAGCGACCTTCGCCGAGTACGCCGCAGTCGCCACTGAGCTTGCCCGGGGCAACGGGGCGACCGCCCTGGTGTTCAACATGCACGCCTCGGTGACCGGCGCGCTGGGCGCGGTCACCGAGGAGTTGGCCGAGGCGTTGGGCGTGCCGGACGAGGCGCTGGCCGCCCGGGACCGGCTGCTCGCCGCCGCCGCGGGTGGCTCCTGGTACGCGGTCGCGATGAGCGAGCGTGGCGCCGGCGCCCGGCTGTCCCAACTGAGCACCGTCTACGAGGCGACCGACGGGGGCTGGCACCTCAAGGGCAGCAAGACGTTCTGTTCCGGTGCCGGGCACGCCGATGGCTACCTGGTGGCGGCACGCAGCGCGGGCGACCAGTCGGTGGTCTCACAGTTCCTGGTGCCGGCCGGTGACGGCCTGACCGTGGAGCCGACCTGGGACGCGCTCGGCATGCGGGCCACCTCCTCACACGACCTGCACCTGGACGTCACGGTTCCCACGGACCGGCTGCTCGGCGGTGTCGAGGGTCTGGCGTTGGTGGTGGCCCAGTTGATGCCGCACTGGCTGGTGGCCAGTTACGCGGCCGTCTACGTGGGGGTCGCCCGGGCGGCGATCGACGCGGCGGTCGAGCACCTCAACGAGCGCCGGCTGGCCGGTCTGCCGGCGGTGCGGGCCCGACTGGGTCGGGCGGACGCGGCCACGGCGGCCGCCCAACTGGTGGTCGCCGAGGCGGCCCGTCGGGTGGACGAGGCACCGGGCGACGAGGAGACCAACCGCTGGGTGTGGCGGGCGAAGCTGCTCGCCGGCACCACTGCCGCGGAGGTGGCGGCGTCGGTGCTGGAGGCGGCCGGCACCTCGGCGACCCGCCGTGGTCACCCGTTGGAGCGGCTCTACCGGGATGCCCGCTGCGGCTCACTGCACCCGGCCACGTCGGACGTCTGCGCCGACTGGCTCGGCATCGCCGCGTTGGGCGGCGACCCGGATCGTGACGGATCGGCACCGCGTTGGTGAGCCCGGCCACGGGGCTCGCAGGAAAGAACGGCCAGCCGAGGCGGCTGGTGGGACGGCCAGGGGGAGGACAGCATCTGACGAGAGGTGGGGATCGTGTCCGTACCAGTGATCGCGGGGCTCGGGGCTGCGCAGCCGCCGTCCGCTTCGCAGGACGAGTTGTGGGAGGGCTTCTTCTCCCGGCACTTCACCGGCACCACCCGGTCGTTGGCCGAGCGGGTCTTCGCGAACTCCGGGGTGACCCGGCGTCAGGCGGCGGTCAACCCGCTGCTGGAGGACGTCTCGGACTGGCCGACCGAGCGCCGGATGCGCCGCTACCAGGTGGAGGCTCTGCCGTTGGGCAAGGAGGCGGTGGGTCGTGCGTTGACCGCCGCCGGGCTGGGCGCCTGTGACATCGGGCTGTTCATCGTCTGCTCCTGCACCGGCTATGCCACCCCCGGGTTGGACATCCTGCTCGCCCGGGACCTCGGCATGGCCGCGGACACCCAGCGGATGTTCATCGGCCACATGGGCTGTTACGCGGCACTGCCGGGGCTGGGTGCGGCGAGTGACTTCGTCACCGCGCGGGGGCGGCCGGCGCTACTGCTCTGCGCGGAGCTGACCAGCCTGCACATCCAGCCGTCCAGCGCCCGGGTGGACACCCAGCAGATCGTCTCCCACGCGCTCTTCTCGGACGCCGCGGTCGCCGCCGTGGTCGTGCCCGGTGGCCGGGGGTACGCGTTACGCGAGGTCACCTCGGTCACCGACACCTCGACCGCCGACCACATGACCTGGGACGTCACGGATGCCGGCTTCCGGATGGGGTTGTCGCCGAAGGTGCCGCAGGTGCTTTCGAGGCACGTCCGCGGGTTGGTCGACGAGCTGCTGGCCCGGCACGGCGTCACCAACTCCGACGTGGACGGTTGGGCGGTGCACCCGGGCGGTCCGCGGATCCTCAACGTGGTGGAGCGGGAGTTGGCGCTTCCTCCGCAGGGGTTGGCGGCGTCCCGGGCGACGCTCGACGAGCACGGCAACTGTTCGTCGCCGACCGTGTTGCTGATCCTGGACCGGTTGGCCCGTTCGACGCCGGCGGCTCGACGGGTCGTCATGCTGGCCTTCGGCCCCGGCCTCACGCTGTACGCTGCCCTGCTCGATCGACAGGACTGAGTCTCCGCCACCTGCGGCGTTACGCTGGATGGGTGGATGTGACGGCGGATGAGCGGCTGCGCTCGGCGGTGCTGTTCGGTGCGACGGTGGCCGTCCTTGTCGCCGGTGGCTGGTGGTGGCGTTCGGCCGCGCCCTCTCCGGCGGCCGGGCCTGCTGGTGTGGCGACCGCGCCTGCCGTGGGGCCCAGCGTCAGCACGCCGTTGGATCGCGTCCTGGTCCCCGGTGGTGAGCTGACCGCCCGGGTCGATGGAGAGACGGGGACGGGCGTCCGGGCGGTGGATGCCCCGCGGGCGGTGATCGACCCGGCCAACGGCAAGATCATCGACATCGAGGGTGATCCGAGCTGGCTCTTCTTCAAGGGTGATCTGCCCTCGTTCCGGGAGACGATCTGGCGGGAGCGGACGGTGCTGGTGTCGGGGCAGCGCGTCGTCCGGCAGGCGGGCGGCGGTGACTCCCGCTACCTGCTGCAGTACCGGTGCACCAGGCCGGGCACCCTGTCGGTGACGGTCTTCGACGGCGAGTTGGCCGGGCCGTCCGAGATCGACTGCGACGGCACGATCACCACCACCGAGGTGCTTTCGCACGGTCGGCCGTTCCGGGTGTCGCTGGCGACCGTCGGAATGCGCGAGATCGACGTCGAGGCGCAGCTCGTCGGCCTGCCTCGCTAGGGCCATCCGGCCCGCGTGGCGTCAGCCGGCGAGGGCGCTCAGGTCGCCGCGGTAGGAGTCGACGGTCCCCAGGTCGGGCAACACCCGGGTCACCACGCCGTCGCGGTCGACGAGCAGCGCGGTCAGGGTGCCGGGGCGGGCCGGTTGGCCCAGGAACGACCGCAGCCCGCCGGCGGGGTCGGCCAGTGCCCGGACGCCCCTGCCGTCGGGTGGCGGGGTCGCGACCGTCCGCCCTCCGGCCACGGTGACCACCACGACGCCGGCCGGCGCTGCCGTCACGGCCTCGCCGATCCGCTCGGGACAGGGGCAGCCGTCCACCAGGATGATCATCGCGGGTAGCAGGCCGCGTAGCGGCACCGGCTCCTGGGCGGCACCGACCAGGTCGAGCGCGGGCAGTGCCCGCCCGGCGACGGTCGCGGGAGGCGCGTACGGGGCCGGGGTCGGGCGGTCGGTGCCCCGGCTGGCGCGTGGCCAGGCGACGGCGAGGAGGCCGGCCATCGTGGTGAGCACCGCGACCATCAGCACCAGCAGTGGCAGGGCGAGGTGGCCGGAGCGGTCGCGGGCGGCGCGGCGCAGCTCGCGGCGCACCTGGGCGGCCTCGCCGGCGAGCGCCGAGGCGTCGTCGGGGACCACGACGCGGCCCCACTCGGGTGGCAGGCCGGGCAGGCCCTCGGTCGGCCCGTGGCCCTCGGCATCCGGCTTGCCCATCGGACCTCCTGCAAGGGTCTCGAGAGCGGAGTGCGGCTCGGTCTCCAGCGTCGCGCACCAGGGGCACCTCCCGCTACACCTGGGCGCATTCCCGCTGGCCGGGATACCATGGGAGAAGCGCATAGCCCTTGATCTCGACGTTCTGTTCACCCGTGCCGGGCAGTCATCCGCACGTTACGGAGCGTGTTCGAACCATCGGTTTGACCGCCTGTCAAGCTGAAGCAAGACCTCTCACAGGGCCCCTGAGCTGCGCCAACGGTCAGGACATCGGTGAGACATCGGTGCCTGAGCGTGTTACCCTAGACACAGCGAAAGGGGTTTCGAACCTATGGTTTTCAGTGTCGGCGAGACCGTTGTTTACCCCCACCACGGGGCCGCACTCATCGAGGCAATCGAGACTCGGGTCATCAAGGGCGAGCCTAAGCAATACCTCGTCCTGAGGGTCGCGCAGGGTGACCTGACGGTCCGGGTGCCGGCCGAGAACGCCGAGATCGTGGGCGTGCGTGAGGTTGTCGGCGAAGAGGGCCTCGGCAAGGTCTTCGACGTTCTCCGGGCTCCACACACCGAGGAGCCGACCAACTGGTCGCGGCGTTACAAGGCCAACTTGGAGAAGCTGGCCTCCGGCAATCCGCTGAAGGTCGCCGAGGTCGTGCGTGACCTGTGGCGTCGGGAGCGGGAGCGGGGCCTCTCCGCGGGCGAGAAGCGGATGCTTGCCAAGGCCCGCGACATTCTCGTCGGCGAGGTCGCGCTGGCCGAGAAGAGCACCAAGGATGAGGCGGAGACGCTGCTCGACAAGGTCCTGACCGAGGCCTAGTCCGCACAGCATCGTCATCCCGCTACGTAGCGAAGAAACCACCGAGGACCGCGACGTGACCGCGCAGCTCAATCCGCGCGGTGACGTCGCGGTCCTCGTGCCTGCGGCGGGTGCTGGCGTACGCCTCGGTCCCGGTCGACCCAAGGCGCTGCGTCTGCTCGCCGGCGAGCCGCTGTTGGTGCACGCCGTGCGTCGACTGGCCGCCGCGCCGTCGGTGCACACGATCGTGGTGGCCGCACCGGTCGCCGAGGTGCAGGCCGTCCGCGAGTTGCTGGCCCCGGTCGCGCCCGTCATCGTCGTGGCGGGCGGTGCGGAACGGCAGGCGTCGGTGTCCGCCGCGCTGGCCGCGGTGCCCGCCGGCCCGACGATCGTCCTGGTGCATGACGCCGCCCGCGCGCTCACCCCACCCGAGCTCGTCGAGTCTGTCGCGGCGGCGGTTCGCGACGGACGGGCCGCGGTGATCCCGGTGCTGCCGGTCGTCGACACGATCAAGGAGGTCGGTGCCGACGAGGTGGTGCTCGGCACCGTCGACCGTTCCGCCCTGCGTGCGGTGCAGACCCCGCAGGGTTTCCGCCGGTCCGTGCTCAGTGCCGCGCACGCCGCGGCCGGCGACCCCCTCACCGACGACGCCGGGCTGGTCGAGAAGCAGGGCGTGGCGGTGAGCTGCGTGCCGGGTTCGGAGTACGCCCTGAAGATCACCCGGCCGTTCGACCTGGCGCTGGCCGAGCACCTGCTTGCCGCCTCCGCGTGACGCGTACTCTCTGGTCATGATCGTTCCCAGGGTGGCCATCGGTACCGACGTGCATGCGTTCGAGCCTGGCCGGCCCTGCTGGGTCGCGGGCCTGCTCTGGCCCGACCAGGACGGCCTCGCCGGGCACTCGGACGCCGATGTGGCCGCGCACGCCGCCTGCAACGCGCTGCTCTCCGCCGCCGGTCTCGGTGATCTCGGCTCCGCCTTCGGGGTGGGCCAGCCGGAGTGGGCCGGTGCGTCCGGGGTCGCGCTGCTGACCGAGACGGCACGCCGGGTGCGGGCAAGCGGCCTGGAGATCGGCAACGTGTCGGTGCAGGTCATCGGCAACCGCCCCAAGATCGGCAAGCGTCGTGCGGAGGCGCAGGAGGTGCTGTCCGCCGCCGTCGGCGCTCCGGTCACCCTCTCCGCCGCGACCACCGACGGGCTTGGCTTCACCGGCCGCGAGGAAGGGCTCACCGGCATCGCGGTGGCCCTGGTGTACGACGCGCCGGCCGCCTAGGCTCGCCGCGATGTCCAGCGACCCGGCCCCCGACCAGTCCGCCGCCGACGGCTACGTCCAGCGGGCCCAACTTCTCGCCGAGCTCGGCCGCCACGACGAGGCGGTCGGGGAGCTGACCTACGGGCTGGCCCTCCAGCGCGACGACGTGGACGCCCTCACCATGCTGGCCCGGGTGCACCTGGCCGCCGGCCGCCCAGCCGAGGCGCTCACCGCCGCGGACCGGGCCGTGGCGGTCGCGCCGGAGTCCCTCCCGCCGCTTGTCGCCAGGGCCATGGCGCTTGCCGACCTGGAGCGGTATTCCGAGTCGGCGGCCACCGCCGACCGGATCCTCGCCCTCGGCCCGGCCGACGCGTACGCCCAGCGGAGCGCGGCGGCGATCCTGGCGGACGCCCGTAACGGCCAACCGGCGTTGAACGCGGCCTGGCGTGGCGTCGAACTGGCTCCGGAGGAGTCGCAGGCGCACCTCGTGCTCAGTCTGGTCGCCGCCCGCCTGGACCTTTTCGACCTGGCCGAGCGGGCCTACCGGGAGGCGCTGCGGCTCGACCCACGTCTCGCCGATGCCACGCACGACGTGGGTGTCCTGCGGCTGGAGCAGCGCCGCTGGTCGGAGGCGTTGGCACACGTCGCCGAGGCGGTGACGATCAGCCCGAGCCGGATCGACTCGCCACGGACCCTCGCGTACGGGCTGCACCGTCTGGTGCTCTACGGCGCGGGCTGGTCGCTGGTGGCGGCGGTGCTCGTCGCGTTCGCGGCGTCGGCGAACGACGGGTTCTCCCGCATCCTGGCGGTCCTCGCCGCGCTCACCGGCGGGGTTGTCGTCTGGCAGCTCGCGGCCCGGCTGCCGGGACTGACCCGGACAGTCCTGCCCGCCCTGCTGCACTCGGACCGCGCGATGGCCCTGGCGATCTACGCCGTGGCCGCCGCGCCGCTGCTGCTGCTGGTCTACGCGGTGGTCGGTTCCCCGTGGCCCCTGGTGCTGGCGATCGTCGCCACGGCGATAGCCGAGTTCGCCATCTTCACCAGAACCGCCATCCGCTGACCCACCCCCCGGCGTAACCCGTAAAGATCACCAGCGTCGCTCAGCTCGACCAGGTCAGGTTTTCGCCGGAGCCCGACCCGCGCAGGGATCAAGCCTGACCGCCCGAAGCGGGTCGGGCTCC
Source organism: Micromonospora sp. NPDC048935 (assembly GCF_043197875.1). Taxonomy (NCBI): domain Bacteria; kingdom Bacillati; phylum Actinomycetota; class Actinomycetes; order Micromonosporales; family Micromonosporaceae; genus Micromonospora; species Micromonospora sp. NPDC048935. Next base: position 196,474 of record NZ_JBICTZ010000004.1, read on the forward strand.
GGCGAAAACCCCCAGGGCGACTAAACAGAACGCGCCCACGTCCAGGCGTATCCCTCGTCCTCGCAGCCACTGGCGGCGTCGCAGAGATCGAGCGGACGGAAGGTGTCGACCATGACGGCCAGCTCGTCGAAGTAGTCGGCCCCGATGGAACGCTCGGCGGCACCCGGCTGCGGTCCGTGGGTGAACCCGGACGGGTGCAGCGAGATCGAGCCCTGCTCGATGCCGGAGCCGCGGCGGGCCTCGTAGTTGCCGCCGGTGTAGAAGAGCATCTCGTCGGAGTCGACGTTGTGGTGGTTGTACGGCACCGGGATCGAGTCCGGGTGGTAGTCGACCTTGCGGGGCACGAACGAGCAGATGACGAAGTTGGGCCCCTGGAAGGTCTGGTGCACCGGCGGGGGCTGGTGGATGCGGCCGGTGATCGGCTCGAAGTCGTGGATGGAGAAGGCCCACGGGTAGAGGTGCCCGTCCCAGCCGACCACGTCGAACGGGTGGTGGGCGTAGACGTGGCGGGTCCAACCGCGCCGGTGCCGGACCAGCACCTCGACCTCCTCGCCGTCGACGAGCAGCGGGGCGTCGGGGCCGCGGACGTCGCGCTCGCAGTAGGGCGAGTGCTCCAGGAACTGGCCGCGGACGGAGAGGTAGCGCTTGGGCGGGCCGATGTGCCCGGTCGCCTCGACGGCGAGCAGCCGGACCGGCTGGTCGCCGGTGGGCACCAGCCGGTGGATGGTCGAGGTGGGGATGACGACGTAGTCGCCGGCGACCGCGTCCAGCACCCCGAACGGGGACTCGATCCGCAGGGTGCCCGCCTCGACGTAGAGGCAGTGGTCGCCGGTGGCGTCGCGGAACAGCGGCGAGGGCCGGTCGGCGAGCACGTACCCGATGCGGACGTCGTCGTTGGCGAGCAGGTACTGCCGGCCGAGGATCGGGTCGGCGCCGCCGGTGTCCAGTTTGTGGGTGCGCAGGTGGCGGGGCTTGAGCGGCAGGTTCGGTGCCCGGGTGAACGTGGGCGGGGTGAACTCGTCGGCGGCCAGGATCGCGGTGGGTGCGTGCCGGTGGTAGAGCAGGGACGAGTCGGAGGAGAAGCCCTCCTGGCCCATCAGCTCCTCGGCGTAGAGGCTGCCGTCGGGTTGACGGAACTGGGTGTGGCGCTTGCGCGGCACCTCGCCGACGCTGCGGTAATACGGCATTTCGCCTCCCGAATTGTCCCGTCCACCGGCCAGGTGTGTCCGATAATCGGACGTTGTTGTCCGTTCCTCGTAGCGTCCCGTACATTCTTGTTCCGTGTCAACGCAGGTGCCCGTACTCCTCGATGGCCTGGTGGACGACGCTGCCGTCTTCCCGCCGGGCAGCGCCGCGCTGCGCGACGCCGTGGCCGCCCACCGGCAGCACCGCGCCGCCTGGTACGCGGACCTGGTCGGTCCGCTGCTGATCCCCGCCTCGACAGTCGCGGCGGGCGAGCTGAGTGCTCTGGTCGACCCGGGCGAGGGCCTGGTGATCGGGCTGATCGGTGACACCGGGATCGGGAACCTGCCGCTCGCGCTCTCGCGCCTGGCACCGGACGGTGTGACCGCGCGTCAGGTCGAGGTGGCGGTCGCCAAGCGCGGTGAGGACCCGCTGCCCGGCGTCGCCGAACTGCTGCGGCTGACCGACACCATGCCGGGCGTGCAGGCCGTGTACGCCGAGCTTCCGTTGACCTTCGGGCTGATGGGCGCACTGGACGCGCTCACCGCCGCCCGCGCCGACGGTGTGCCGATCGCGGCCAAGTTCCGCACCGGCGGCCTGGCCGCCGAACTGTTCCCGACCCCGACCGAGTTGGCCACGGTGATCTGCGCCTGCCGGGACCGGGACCTGCCGTTCAAGCTCACCGCCGGGCTGCACCAGGCCGTCCGGCACCTCGACCCGGAGACCGGGTTCACTCACCACGGGTACGCCAACGTGCTGGCCGCGACGCTGGCCGCCGCCGACGGCGCGGGGGTGAGCCGGGTCGCCGAGCTGCTGACGGCGCTCGACCCGCGCCCCCTGTTGGAACGCGCCACCGCACGGCTGCACGAGCCCCGCCCACTCTGGGTCGGCTTCGGCTCGTGCAGCATCCTGGAACCACTTACCGATCTGATCCGGCTGGGGCTGGTGAACGGGGGCTACGACGCATGACCTGGGTGACCGGCGTTGACGGTTCGCCGTACGGGGTGACGAACCTGCCGTACGGGGTCTTCCAGTGCGACGGCAGCGGGCCGCGGATCGGCGTACGGATCGGGTCGTGGGTGTTGGACCTGGCCGCGGCGGAGGCCGCGGAGCTGGTGCTGGCCGCCGGGGCGTTGTGCCGGCCCACCCTGAACGAGTTCATGGCGTTGGGCCGTCCGCAGTGGGTCGCGGTGCGGCAGCGGATCACCGAGCTGTTGACCGACCCGACGCACCGGGCCGCCGTGGAGCCGATGCTGGTGCCCCTCGACGACGTGGAGCTGTTGCTCCCGATCGAGGTCGCCGACTACGTCGACTTCTACTCCTCCGAGCACCACGCGTCGAACGTCGGGCAGATCTTCCGCCCCGGTCAGCCGGCGCTGTTGCCCAACTGGAAGCACCTCCCGATCGGCTACCACGGGCGGGCCGGCACGGTGGTCGTCTCCGGCACGCCGGTGACCCGGCCCACCGGCCAGCGGGCCTCCGCCGAGGGCCCGGTCACCGGCCCATCGGTACGCCTCGACATCGAGGCCGAGGTCGGCTTCGTGGTGGGCGTACCGAGCGGGTTGGGCGATCGGGTGTCCGTCGACGACTTCGCCGACCACGTGTTCGGGGTGGTGCTCGTCAACGACTGGTCCGCTCGGGACATCCAGGCATGGGAGTACCAGCCGCTCGGCCCGTTCCTCGGCAAGTCGTTCGCCACCTCGGTCTCGGCCTGGGTCACGCCGCTGGACGCGCTCGGTGACGCCTTCGTGCCGGCCCCCGACCAGGACCCGCCGGTGGTCGACTACCTGCGCGACGTGCCGCACCTGGGTCTGGACCTTCGGCTGGCGGTGGAGTGGAACGGCGCGCTGGTCAGCGAACCACCGTTCGCCACCATGTACTGGACGCCCGCCCAGCAGTTGGCCCACCTCACCGTCAACGGCGCGGCACTGCGCACCGGCGACCTGTACGCCTCCGGCACCGTCTCCGGCCCCGACCGGTCGCAGGTCGGCTCGTTCCTGGAGCTGACCTGGGGCGGGGCGGAGCCGGTCGCGGTGGGCGACGAGAGCCGCACCTTCCTTGCCGACGGCGACACGGTGACCATCACCGCCACCGCTCCCGGCCCGGACGGCACCACCATCGCCCTGGGCGAGGTCACCGGCACGGTCCGTCCGGCCCGCTGAGTAGGCCGTCCGGCCGGCCCGCTGAGTGGGCCCGTTCCGTCCGGTCTGTTGACCGGGCTCGTTCCGTCCGTCTCGCCCATGGGACCCGTGATCGCACCGGCTGTGCGACCGCCGGCCCTGGTTGAACCGTTGATCGTCCGGATACGTCGCCTCGCCGCACGGTCCGGGCCACCCTCCTGGTTACCAGCGGCGGTGGGGCCCATCGCACACGGAGGTAACGACGATGCACGATCTCGCGGGCGCGGTCTGGCGTACCAGCAGCCGCTCCAACGACCAGGGGCTCTGCGTGGAAGTGGCAGACAACCTGGTCGATGTCCATGGTCTGGTCGCCATCCGCGACTCCAAGGACCAGACCGGCCCCACACTCGCGGTCAGCCCGCTCGGGTGGACGGCGTTCATCGGCGCGATTCGAGTCGGTCGGTTCGAAGGCTGACCGGCGCTTCGGCACCGGTCGGCGACGACCGGTGCCGAACCGTCGTCCAGGGCCTGTCCCGGTGGTCGTCCGGGACTGTCCCAGACGGCGGATCGCTTGCCGAGACCAGTTCGTACAACTGGTCTGGAGGACATGAGAACCCATTCGGTTGTGGGCGGAATTCGCCCCAACACACGCAACGCAATCCTCGGCATCATCTCCCTGCTCGTCGCGCTCAGCGTGATCCTCGCCCTGGTGACCGGCTCGGGTGACAACGCCAACGCCGCCAAGAGTCGCGTGCAGGTCATCGAGCCCGCCGCCGAAGGCTCCGGTGGCACGTCGGCCCAGGGCAACGACGGCACCGCCGAACGGGCCATCGCCGAACGGTCCAGCAGCGAGCTGACCCAGGGCGACGAGGTCACCGCCGACCAGGCCGCCGCTGACGGCAGCGACGTGGCCGAGGGCAGCGCCGACGCCGACTCCGACCAGGCCGCCGAGGACAGCGGCGAACTGGCCCAGGGCGACGAGGTCACCGCCGATCGGGCCGCCGCCGGCGCGAAGAAGGCCAGGCCGTGCGAAGGGCACGGATACAAGCGGTACAGCCCGCGCCGTACGTTCCAGTGGCAGAAGACGTCGCCCTGGTTCTGGGCGACCCGCAACTCCAAGCCGGGCGACGCGTACGTGCAGTTCCGTTCGGGGGGCGGCGAGTACGTCTACAAGCAGCTGACGAACTGCAGCATCGTCCGCGGGTGGATGGCCGGGGCCGCTTCCTACCGCACCAACCAGTGCGGTGACATGCGATCGTGTCAGCCATCGGCCTGGCAGACCATCACGGAGAAGGGCAGTTGCTCACGGGTCTACAACAAGATCCGCGCGTACGACCCCACGCACCACAAGTGCTTCACCTACTAGTCGGCGCACCGCCGCGGGCCCCGCTCAGGTGACCTGCACCGGCTCTCTGGCCTGATCATCAGTCGTACCGACTTGAAACGTTCCCACCGCCCGGCCATGCTCAACCGGCCGGGCGGTGGGTCGTCCACTGTCGACACGACGCGGTCGGAATCGAGCGACGTCGACGCTCGGATGCGCCAGCAGGGTGTCGGGCTGGCTAAGCACGGGGGAGGAACGGTCGATGGCGAACGAGCAGTCCACCGCCGGTGGGGCGCCTGACCCACAGGCCGCCCGCTCGGCGGCCGAGTTCGTGGCCCAGATGCGGGCGCTCCGTCAGTGGTCCGGACTGACCATCCGGCAGGTTACGAGGAAGGCGCAGGAGGCTGGCGACGTGCTGCCGCACAGCACGCTGAACACGGCGTTGGGCCGGGCCACCCTGCCGAGGGAGGAATTGGTCGCGGCCTTCGTCCGGGCGTGCGGCGGCGATCAGGACACGGTGAACGCCTGGATCACGGTGCGCAAGGGACTCGCCGCGGCCGCGGCCGGTCAGCCCGAGCCGGTCGCCACCGTCGCCACCGTCGCGGGGACAGCCGGTGCCAGTTCGATCGCCGACGAGCCGAGGGTCCGCCCGCCGTGGGGGCTGCTCGACGCGGTACCGCCCCTACCGGCCGAGCTGTCGCAGGTGACCGACTGGGAACGCGACGGCGTGCGGCCGCCGGAGACGACCGGCGACGAGCCGGACAGCAGCGAGACGGTGACCCCGGGGTCGGCTGTCGCCGGGTTGGCAAGCGACGAGCCAGCCGCCGCCGTCGAGAAGCCGCACCGATACGCGCCCGAGCCGAATTCGTCCGCCCCGCGCGAAGCCGCGGCGTCGCCCCGGGTGCCCGAGCCGGCCGCGACGCGGCCCGACCTGGCTGCCGCGCTGCCGGAGCCGACTGCGACGCGGTCCGAGCCGGCCGCGACGCGGTCCGAGCCGGCTGCCGCGCTGCCGGAGCCGACTGCAACGCGGTCCGAGCCGGCCGCAACGCGGTCCGAGCCGGCCGCAACGCGGTCCGAGCCGGCCGCAACGCGGTCCGAGCCGACTCGCGCGCTGCCCGAGCCGGCTGACGCGTGGTCCGAGCCGGCTGGCGTGCTGTCCGAGGCGGGCGCGGGTGAATCGGTTCCGGCCGCGGACCGGCCGTCGCGTGTCCACGCGTACTCCGACGGGCCGCTGGCCACGGCGGTGCGGAACCGGCGCGACGGCGCCTGGTCAGGGCTGCACCGCAAGCGGGCCGCGGAGGCCGACGGGGCGGCTGTCGCACCGCTGCGGCTGCGCGACTTTGTGCCGCCGCTGGCTTTTCGGGCCGGCTGGTCGACGCGTGTGCTCCTCGGCGCGATGGTTGTCCTGCTGGTCCTGGTGGCCGTCGGCGTGGCGGTCCGGGCACTCCGCGATGCCAACCGGGGTGACGGCCCGACAGGCGTGCAGGCGGGGCCGACCGTCGCCCAGGACGACGGGGGGCAACTGCTGTCGAAAGATCGCGACGGGAAGACAGCCAGCCCCAGCCCTCCGGCGATCATCGTCGTACCGGCGCCCACGACCAGGGCGCCGAGGTCACCCAGGGCATCGCCGACGAGGGCGGTCGCCGCCGCGCTGCCCGCGGCCGGGAAGTACCGCATGATGCCGGCGGCCACTGTCGGCGGGTCGAACTGTGTGGGCGTGGGTCCGGAACCCGGGAACGACCGGCCGGAGGTGGCCGTGATCGTCCCGTGTGCCGAGGCCGAGCCCGCCGCGAGCGAGCTGCGGAAGGTCGCGGCGGACACGTACCAGATCTACTGGGCGCGCCCGTCCGGCGGCGGCGGATGCCTACAGGTCGACCCCGACCCGAACGGCGAACCATCGACCGCCCACGGGCAGTTGCTGGCACCGCGCGGCTACTGCGATCGTCCGGATCAGCGGTTTGTCCTCGAACCGGTCCAGACGAACGCGGGCCAGGGTTACCGGCTGCACGCCGCGACCGCACCGAAGATGTGCATCGGCCCAGTCGACGGTGGCCGAACGGCGGGCACCGCCGTCGCCCAGGTGTCCTGTTTCAACGACAACGTGCAGGTGTTCCTCTTCAAGCCGTAGCGCCCCCCGGTCCGCGTTTGTGGGAAATTCGTTCCGGGGGCCACGGCTGGCGCTTACTCCGCGTACCGTCGGGGACACGGGAGGCTGGCATGTCGACGGTGGCGGTTACCAGGTTCATCGAGGCGGACGCTGTCGATGTCTGGTGTCTGCTGACCGACCTGCCCGGCCGCGCGGCCCGGCTGACCGCCGCCGGCCCGATCGAGGTGCTCACCCCGGGCCCGTTCGGGCCGGGCACCGCCTGGCGTGAGGAGCGCGCCCAGCCCGACGGCCGCACGCTTACCGAAGAGTTCCTGGTGGTGGAGACATCGGCCCCACACCGGCTGGTGCTCTGTTCCTCCGGTGCCGGCGTGGATTACCGGATCACCTGGAGTCTGCGACAGGTCCGGCGTCGCCGTCGAGGTTGTACGGCGGTCACCGTCACCCACGAGGCCGTGCCGACAGCTCCGTACGGCCGGGTGGTGGCGCTGTTGCTCGGCCACCTCGCCGCGCGGGCGGTCGAGGTGGCGCTCCGGCGCGACCTCGCCGACCTGGCCGTCGCGGCCGGTGCCGGCTCCGTCGAAGCCGCCTGAGCGCGGCCGGTCACCTTCGCCCGCACCTGCGCACGTGGTCGCCGTTACCTGCGCGGGGTCCGGTCGGTTCCGCTGGGTAGGGTGCCGGGCGGAGGTGCGGCATGGGGATCCCGAGGGGCCGACGACGGCTCGCGATGGCGGTCGTGGCGCTGCTCGCGACAGTGGCCGTCGTGGTCATCGGTTACCGGGTGCTCGCGCCGGCCGAGGTGAGCACGGTGGCCCGAGCCGAGTATCCGCCCGCGGCCCAGCCGGCTGCCGGCGTGGTCGGTCGACTGCCGGTCGCCCCGTTGATCGTGGACGGGAGGCTGCGGGTGTACGCCGCGCACCGCCAGGTCTACGCCGACCGGCCGGTGGACGGGCGGTATCGGACCAGCCCGTACTGGTCGTACCGGCGCTGGCCGGCGGAGCTGACCGGGGTGGTGGCCAGCGGCAGCACGGTGGTCAGCCGTTGGTCCGACGGTCGACTTGTCGCGCTCGACGCGCCGACCGGTCGGGTGCTCTGGAGGGCCGACGGCCCGGAGCCCGTCCAGAGCGCGGCAGTGGTGAGGCGTACCGGGGCGGCCACCGTCTGGGACCCGCGAGGGCTGCACCTCACCGACCTTCCGGACCGTCGCACGGTGGTGGTGGTCAGCGGAGACACCGAGGCGCGCGGGGTCGAGGTGAGCGGCGGCCGGCAACTGTGGCGGGTCGACCTGCCCGGCGGTTGCCGCAGTGACGTCGGCACCACCGCCTCCGGGCGGCTGATCGGCCTGGACCGGTGCGCCGGCCCGGCCACTGTCGAGTTCCGGGACGCGGCGACGGGTGCGGTACGCGAACGATGGCGACCGCCGGGTGGGTCGGACGAGTTGGTGGTGACTCCGCTCGGTTGTCGTACCGGCCGGTCGGACTGCCCAGCCCTGCGCACCGCTGGACCGGGCGACGCGGCCGGGCGGGGATGGCTGCTGGGTGCCGGCGAGCCGGTCGCCGCCCCCGCGCTCGATCCGGCCGGGGCCGCGGTGGTGGGTGAACGGGCCGTCGTGGTGCTCGACGGGGTGGCGGTGGGTCGTTCGGCGCGTACGGGTGCAGAGCTGTGGCGGGCGGCCGACCTCGGTGCGGTGCGGGTCCTGGCCGCGCAGCCTGGCCGGGTGCACCTGCTGACCGAGACCAACGAACTGGTGACGCTGGACCCGGCGACCGGGGGGCAACTGTCCCGGTTCTCGCTCAACGTCGGACGGGACGGGACGGGCTGGGCACCCGGGGCGGTGGGGGCCGGGGGCGGCTTCGTCGCGGTGGAACGGCTCCGCAGGCCCGTGGACCCCGACGGAGACGACAAGCGCTACTACCTGACTGCGGAAGCGGTGATCCTGGCCGCCACCTGATCGTGGTGTCTTCGACGCCCGAGGAGCCGAACCGTCCATGCCCTTTGTCCGTAAAGGATATGTTTTTCACGGTTCGGGTTTTTCTCGGGAAGGGGTCGGCGCATGGGCAGGACTTCAGCCAACTACCTCGTGGGCGGCGCGCTGGCCGCCGCCGCGAGCCTCGCGCTGGCGGTCCCGCCGGGGCTGGGTGCGGATCCCGCCTCGGCGCGCGCGTTCGCTGCCGTCCGGGCCGCGCCGTCGGCGGACACCGGCGTCACCTTCGAGATCCTGCCGGCGTCGCCGACGCCCACGCCCACGCAACCCGCACCTCCCACGCCCACGCGACCAACCTCGGCGCCACCCCAGCCCACACCCAGTCACGGTCAACTGCCGGTCACCGGTTCCGGCGGGTCGACGTTGCTGCTCATCGGGCTGGGCGTGCTCCTACTGCTCGTCGGTGGGCTCGCCGCCCGTCGCTGGCGGCGCGTGTGACGTACACCGGCCGTCGGCGGTTGGCGCAAGCCCGCCGCCGACGGCCCGCCTGTCGGGTGGGTCCCGCCGGCGGCTGGCGGAAGCCCACCGGCGGCTGGTCCGTGTGCGGCCCGTCGATGCCGGTGCAAGCCCGCCGCTGGCGGTGGATGCGCTGCGCGGCCGCCAGCGTGGCGTCAGCTTCCGGCCGGGACTCGCTCCCGTGGCGTGCCGGTGGGGGGCCGGGTGGACCGCCGGGATCGGCGGGCCAGCACCGCGAGGCCGGCGATGAGCAGGAGGCCCGCGACGGCCGCCGCCACGATCCAGGCGGACGTCATCCGGGAGATGACGCTGCCCCGCTTGCCGATCTGACCCGCGTCGGGAAACTCGATCCGCGCGGTGATGCTGCGCTTGACGATCCCGCTCTCCAGGTTCACCTCGATCTTCCAGGGCCCGTTCGGCAGCTCGGCCGGTAGCCGGGCGGTGACCTGCCCCGAGCCGCCCGGCGGCAGCGTGACGCCCTGCCCGACCTGGAACGGGCCGGCCCGGCTGCCGGCCGGCCCGTCGCTGAGGGCGACCGAGCCGGTCAGGTCGATGGCACGACCGCCGGTGTTGGTGACCTGGGCGGTCACCGAGGGCACGCCCTCGGGGCCGCGGGCCGGTCGAAGCTCACCGATCGAGAAGTCGGAGACCGGCTCGCCCCCGGGCCCCACGTCGAGATACATCCGGACGCCGACCCGGTGGATCTGGGTGACCTCCCCGTCGGAGCGGGGTGCCGAGGTGGCGGACGCCCAGACCACCCCGTACCGCTCGCCGCGTGCGGCGTCCCGCGGCACCACGATGGTGGCCAGGACCCGGGTCTCCCCCCACGGTTCCACCTCCACGACGGACCTGTCGAGGGTGATCCACGAGGTCAGCTCGTTTGTCGCGCGGCCCTCGCCGAACCTGAACTCGGAATCCTCCACGGTTGCCGCCGCCGGATACACGTCGATGCGGCGTGCTTCGTCGGTTCGATTGCGGATCAGCAGTTGCCGCTTGATGGTGGTGCCCGGCGGCAGGTGATCAACGATGTAGCGCAATGCCCGGGGGTCGTCGCGGCGATTGCTCGGGGCCTCCAGCAGCCGGATTCCGAGGCGGTCGTCGGCGTCAGGCTCGGCCGCGCCGGCCCGGGTCGACAGACCCGGACCGGCGAGGCAGAGCAGCGCCAGAGCGACCGTGACGGTCGACCGGCCCCGGCGGCTAGGCCACCGAATGCGTCACCGTCCCGGTGTAGACGCCCGCGATGCTGTCCAGCGGCACGTTGACGATCAGGGTCGGGTTCCAGGTCGCGGTGTTGCCACCGGTGCCGCCGGTGTGGGTGAACGCCGTGACCGGGGTGACGCTGTCCAGCGGCTCCGCGTCGCCGGAGGTGGCCTGACCCGGCGTGAAGGTGCCGTTGCCGGTGGTCGCGGTCGCCGGACCGGACCAGTAGTCGATCTCGGACGGGAGGACCGTCTCGGGCGGGCTGCCGCCGCCGGTCTGGAAGACCGTGGCGGTCACCGAGGCGACCCAGGAGGCGTCCGCCGCACCCCGGGAATCGTCGACCGTGACCGCGCCGAGTTGGCCGGTGATCGTGCCACCGGGCGCGCCGGTGCCAAGGTCGGCGGTGGCCGGCGCGTCGATGTCGAGGGTGCCGGCGAGCACCTCGAATGTCGTGGTGGTGGTGTCGGTCGGCGCGGCGCTGGCCGGCGCGGCGAGGAATCCCACCATCGCGGCGGCGGCCGCCCCGGCGAGACAGATCTTGGCAGTACGCACTGTTCGTTACCCCGTTCTCGAAGTGAGCCGGCGTGATTCCTCGATACAGCCGGCTACTTCGGAAGATAGGGCACCTAGCGGGCATAAGTGGACAAACAGAACTTATGGCCCGCTCTGGGTCAGGCCAGCGCGGACTCCGCGGCGTTCAGGAACGCGTCGTTCTCGGCCGGGGTGCCGATGGTGACCCGGACCCCGTCCCCGGCGAACGGCCGCACGATCACCCCGCGCGCCTCACACGCCTTGCCGAACGCCACCGCCCGCTCACCCAGCGGCAGCCAGACGAAGTTGGCCTGGCTGGTCGGCACCTCGGGCACGAACTTGCGCAGCGCCTCGGTGACCCGGTCCCGCTCGGCGACGACAAGGGCGCAGCGACGCTCCATCTCCGTCGCCTGGCTCAGCGCGGCGAGCGCCCCGGCCTGAGCCGCCGTGCTGCTGGAGAACGGGGTCGCCACCTTGCGGATGGCGGCAGCCACCACCGGCTGGGCAACGAGCCAGCCCATCCGCAGCCCGGCGAGCCCCCACGCCTTGGACAGCGTGCGCAGCACCGCGACGTTGGGTCGGTCCAGGTAGTCGAGCCCGTCCGGCACCTCCGCGTCGGTGACGAACTCCCGGTACGCCTCGTCGATCACCACCAGCACGTCGTCCGGCACCGCGTCGAGGAACCGGTCCAGGTCGGCCCGGCGTACCGCGGTGCCGGTGGGGTTGTTCGGGTTGCAGACGAAAATCACCCGGGTCCGGTCGGTCACCGCCGCGGCCATCGCCGCCAGGTCGTGCCCGTGCCCGGCGTCGTTGGGCAGCCGCACGCTCGTCGCGCCGCTGGTCGCCACGACGATCGGGTACGCCTCGAAGGACCGCCACGAGTAGAGCACCTCGTCGCCGGGCAGGCAGGTGGCCCGCACCAGGTGCTCGGCGAGCGCCACCGACCCACATCCGGTGGCGATCCGGTCGGCATCCACCCCGTACCGCTGGGCAAGCGCGTCCCGCAGCGCGACCACGCCCATGTCCGGGTAGCGGTGCGAGGTGCTGATCGCCTCGGTGACCGCCTCGACCACGCCGGGCAGCGGACCGTACGGAACCTCGTTGCTGGCCAACTTGATGGCCTCCGGCAGGCCCAACTCCCGAGCCAGGTCGGCGGGACTGCGCCCCGGCACGTAGTTGGGCAGCGCGTCCAGGTCGGCGCGGGTCAGCCGCAGCGCCGGCTGGTGACGTCCGGAGTCGGTCATGGGGTGTCTCCCGGGGGGTGGTTGCGGTCGTTCGAGGAGGTGGGTCCGGTGCGGTGCGGAACCTCGACGACCACCGTCTGCGCGCGCTTGTCGTGCAGCGCCTGGCGCAGCGGGTGGTCGAAGAGTGGCGAGAGGGCGTCGACAAGTTGCAGCACCAGACCGATCCCGGCGCAGTACCAGAGCAGGGTCGGCAGACCCAGCAGGCTCCACCGGCCCAGTGCCCGGCCCATCCCCAGCGGCTGGTCGGCGGCGATCGGCACCGCCCGGATCCGCATCACCCGCTTGCCGACGGTCTGCCCACCAGCGGCCATGGCGGGCACCTCGTACGCCAACCAGAGCGCGGTGGCGACCAGCAGGATCACCACCAGGAGCGAGTTGGCCTGCTGGTCGGGCAACGGCAGGCCCTCGGCGGAGGTGTCCCCCCGCGCCGCCCGCCGGAAGATCTCCTGCCAGTACGGGGTCCACTCCTGCACCCAGCGCCAGACGAACCAGCCGTTCGCCACGATGTTCAGTGCGAAGAGGAGGCCGAAGTCGATGAGCCGAGCAACGAACCGGCGGCCGTAGCCGGCCAGCCGGAGGCCATGCGGCCGTGGCTCGGGCGGTCGCATCGACCAGCCCGGGTGACCGGGAAAGGGCACCCAGCCCGGTTGGCCGGGTTGGGGTGCCCAGCCCGGTTGGCCGGGCAGTGGTCCCGAGCCCGGGTGGCCACCCGGAGGCGCCCAGCCCGGCGGGCCGCCCTGCGGACCCCAGGCCGGAGGGCCGGCCGGTGGCCCCCAGCCTGGGCCCTGCCCCGGCGGCGGGCCGTACCCCGGTGGTGTGCCCTGCTGCGGCGGCCCGCCGGGCGCGACGGCCCCCGGGCCCGAGGTGCCCGCCGCGGCGGGCGCGGCCGAGGTGACCGGCGCGGGCGGCGGCTCGACCGGCGGAGGACCCTCCGGCGGGGTGGCGTCGGCGGGGATCGGCGCACCGAGCCAACCCTCGCCGTCCCAGTAACGCTGGGTCTCCCTGTCGGCCGGGTCGACATACCAGCCGGGCTGAACGCTCACGCCGCCGCTCCGCTTCGCTGCGCGACGGCGCGAGACGCCACGCTGCTGTGCCTGCTGGTTCGCTCGCTGCGCTCGCTCACGCCGCCGCTCCGCTTCGCTGCGCGACGGCGCGAGACGCCACGCTACTGTGCCTGCTGGTTCGCTCGCTGCGCTCGCTCACGTGGACACCTTAACGACGACGGTATCGGCGAACTTGTCATGGAGGCACTGCTGCCACGGCTTGTCCCAGAGTTGCCACAGGCCGTCGACGTAGGCGCCCCCCGGGACCAGCGAGGCTCCCAGGTACTGCACGAGCCAGCGCCGGCCGGCCATCCGCCGGTCCAGCGTGCGGGTCGGGTCGATCGGCACCACGCGCAGCTTCAGCACCTTCTTGCCGAGCGTCTGGCCGTCGCGCTTGAGGTATTCCACGTGGTAGAGCCAGTAGAGCCCGAGCGTCACCACGAAGAGCCCGAGCTGAAGCAGGATGATCGGCAGGAGGAACTCGACGAAGAAGGTGGCCATGTCGGGCTCCACAATTGTGCCGTCCGGGTTGGTCCGGGTCATCTCGGTGAGCATCCGCCACCAGAGGACGAGGAAGAACGGCAGGAACAGCACCAGCGACACGGCACTGGCCAACGCCGTGTCGATCAGCCAGGCGAGCAGCCGGTCGCCGAAGCTCGCCAGCGGCTGACCACCCGGGCTCAGGGTCGGCGGCAGCGGGCCGGGTGGCCCGGCGGGCCACGGTGGCGGGGCGTACCCGGGTGGGGCGTACTGCGGCGGCGCGGCGTACCCCTGGGGGTGTGGTCCGGGCGGCGGCGCGAAGCCGCCGGCGGCGGGCTGAGGCCCACCGACCGGCGGCGTCGGGTACGACGGAGGCTGCGTCACGCTCGCAAGTGTTACAGGTTGCCGCGCGCTTCCTGCTCCCGCTCGATCGCCTGGAAGAGCGCCTTGAAGTTGCCCTTGCCGAAGCCCAGCGAGCCGTGTCGCTCGATCAGTTCGAAGAACACGGTCGGGCGGTCCTGCACCGGCTTGGTGAAGATCTGGAGCAGGTAGCCGTCCTCGTCCCGGTCGACGAGGATCTTGCGGGCCTTCAGCTCCTCGATCGGCACCCGCACCTTGCCGATGCGGGCACGCAGCTCGGGGTCCTCGTAGTACGAGTCGGGGGTGTCCAGGAACTCCACCCCGGCGGCCCGCATCGCGTCGACGCTGGCCAGGATGTCGTTGGTGGCGACGGCGATGTGCTGCGCACCGGGGCCCTGGTAGAACTCCAGGTACTCGTCGATCTGGGACTTCTTACGGGCGATCGCCGGCTCGTTGAGCGGGAACTTCACCTTCCGGGTGCCGTTCGCGACGACCTTGCTCATCAGCGCCGAGTAGTCGGTGGCGATGTCGTCGCCGACGAACTCCGCCATGTTGGAGAAGCCCATCACCCGCTTGTAGAACTCGACCCACTCGTCCATCCGGCCCAGTTCCACGTTGCCGACCACGTGGTCGACGGCCTGGAAGAAGCGCTTCGGCTGAATGCCGGCGGCGATCATCGGCTGCCGGTCCACGATCGGGCCGCGGGCGGCGAAGCCGGGCAGGAACGGGCCGGTGTAGCGGGACCTGTCGACAAGGGTGTGCCGGGTGTCGCCGTACGCGGCGATGGCCGCCATCCGGACCGTGCCGTGCTCGTCGGTCACCTCGTGCGGCTCGACGACGCTGGCGGCGCCCTGCGCGATGGCGTGCGCGTACGCGGCGTCGACGTCCGGGACCTCCAGCGCGATGTCGCTGATCCCGTCGCTGTGCTTCGCCACGTGCTCGGCGCCGTCGGCGTCCGGGCGCACCGCGCCGGTCAGCACGAACCGGGCCGAGCCGCTGGTCAGCACGTACTGGGCGTGGTCGCGGTAGCCCTGCTCGGGGCCCCGGTACGCCACGCAGGTCATGCCGAACGCGGTGGAGTAGTAGTGCGCGGCCTGCTTGGCGTTGCCGACCAGGAAGTGCACGTGGTCGAGGCCCCGGACCGGGAACGGGTCGTGGCTGATGTCGTGGTCGACTGCGCCGACGAGCCGGTCGACGTCGACGTCCTCGGTCGACTGGGGTCGGTCGATCGCCTGGGTCATGATGGCCTCCCTCGCGTACCGGCCGGCCTCGTGGGCCGGTTGTTGACCGAAGGATCGCGGTGCGGGCCACGGCTGGGCAACTGGCCGGGAAAATGCTGGTCAGAATGCGCATTCGGTATGGTCGACACTCGTGAATGGTGAGCAGAATGTACAGCTCGACGCCCTCGACGTGCGCTTGATCGAACTGCTCGCCGAGGAGCCTCGGATCGGGGTGCTGGAGTGCTCCCGCCGGCTCGGGGTGGCCCGGGGCACCGTGCAGGCCCGGCTGGACAAGCTGATCGACCGGGGCGTCATCGGTGGCTTCGGCCCGGAGATCGCACCGGCCGCGATCGGGTTCGGGGTGACCAGCTTCGTCACCCTGGAGATCAGCCAGCGGCACGGCCACGACCCGGTCACCGCCCACCTCGCCGCCATCCCCGAGGTGCTGGAGGCGCACACCATCACCGGCTCCAGTGACCTGCTGTGCCGGATCGTGGCCCGCTCCAACACCGACCTCCAGCGGGTCATCGACCAGATCGTCTCCTCCGCCGGCATCACCCGGGCGTCGACGATCATCGCCCTGGCCGAGCAGATCCCGTACCGCACGCTTCCCCTCGTCCGCAGCGCCGTACGGGCGCTCTAACACCTCGCGCCGCAGAAAGCGCGGCGACACGGCGGCGCGGGCGCACGGAAGATCCGTGATCGTGGCTACGGTGTGCGGGTGGCGAAGGGGAGGGTGCGCGCTGGGCTGCTGGCCGGCCTCGCCGTGGTCGTCGCCCTCGCCGCGACCGGCGTGTGGAATCCCTTCCCCGGCCTGTGGGACTGGGTGGACCGCAGCGAGCCCATCTCCGAGCCCGACGTGGTCTGGCAGCAACGGATCGGCGGCACCCCACGCAGTGTGACGATCGCCGGCGACGCCGTCGTGGTCGAGCAGCGCACCCGGGTGGAGGCGCGCAGCCTGGCCACCGGCGCCCAACTCTGGGAGCGCAAGGCCGACTGGGCGGCGGTCGCCGGCGGTGACCGGGACCCGGTCGTCGCCGTGGGCAAGCTCCTGGTCAAGGGGTACGAGCTGCTCGACCCGGCCACCGGGGCGACCCGGCGACGCGACGACGACGCGGTGGCCGTGTGGACCTACCGCAACCTGCTCCTCGACGCCCGCTGCACGGATGCCACCGACTGCACCCTGAGCGCCTGGGACCCGCGCGGCACCGCGCCGATCTGGACGGCCTTCCTGCCCGGGGTGCACAGCGGCCTGCTCGCCGACAACCCGGGGCTGCGCGGCACCCGCCGGCTCACCGCCACCCGGATCGACGACGGGGTGGCCGGCGCGGAACCTGCGCCGCCGCTGCTCGGCTTCCCGGTGGACGGCCGGGTGCACGTGGTGGACACCGCCACCGGTCGGGTGTTGCAAAATGTCGAACCCGGCCGGGACGAGCGGCTGTCCGTGGTGGGCGGCCGGATGCTGCGGATCGCCGCCCGCTCCCAGGACGGCGCCTGCTATTTCGCCATCTCGGCGCGGGACCCGGCGACCGGGCAGGAGGCGTGGCAGCGGGCCGGGATCAACCTACGGACCGCCGACAGCGCCGGCTGCGTGCAGCGCGAGGACCCGCAGGGTGCGCGGAACGTGCTGATCGGTGTCGGCCCGGACGGCCGCGAGGCGGTCATCGACGGGTACGACGGCCGGCTGCTCTGGGTCGGCGAAGCGGGCACCAAGTTGATCGCGGTCGACGACCGCTACGCGGTGTTCCGGGCAGCCGACAAGCGTTCGGTGGTCGCCCGTCAGCTCGGCACCGACCGGGTGCTGTGGACGCGGCCCGCCAGCGGCAAGGCCGGTGCCGCGCTGACCCCGTACGCGGCGGTGGTCGCGGACGAGAAGCCGTCCCGGTTGGTCGCGGTGGACCCACGCACCGGCCGGGAGTTGGCCGTCCTGCGCACCTCGGCGAACGCCCTCGCGGTCGGCTCGCAGGGCATGATCATTGGTGAGGGGCGCGAGATCGGATACGTCCGCTTCGGTGCTGCCGGAGGCTCGCCCGCTCGCCCGCCCGGCGACGGTGGGAATCCCGGGCCGGGCGGCACCGGCCCCGGTGGGCAGACCAACGGCGGCTGCGGGCCGAAGGGGGAGCTCTGCCCCGATCCGGACGGCGGCAAGGACGGCTGAGTGGCCTGCTCACCGGGTGGGTGAGCGGGCGGCGGGTCCGCGGGATGAGAGCGGCGTCCCAGGACCCGCCCGGCGGGTGGGAGTGATCGACCGGTCTGCCCTAGGCTTGCCGCTCATGAGCAGTGCCGCCGCATTCTCGTACGCCCCCCTGCTGCCGACCGGCCCCGACCAGACGGATTACCGCCTGGTCACCGACGAGGGCGTCGACGTCGTACACGGCCCGGGAGGCCGCCGGTTCCTCACTGTG
Organism: Micromonospora sp. NPDC048935; assembly: GCF_043197875.1. Classification (NCBI taxonomy): domain Bacteria; kingdom Bacillati; phylum Actinomycetota; class Actinomycetes; order Micromonosporales; family Micromonosporaceae; genus Micromonospora; species Micromonospora sp. NPDC048935. The sequence goes on from NZ_JBICTZ010000004.1 coordinate 214,127, forward strand.
GAGCCGGCCGCGCTCACCGCGCTGACCGCCGAGGCGATGCACGACATCGCGCACTTCCTCCGCCCCGCGCACCTGGCCCAGCTCCGGGCGATCATCGATGATCCGGCCGCCTCGCCGAACGATCGGTTCGTCGCACTGGACCTGCTGCGCAACGCCAACATCGCCGCCGGTGGGGTGCTGCCGATGTGTCAGGACACCGGCACCGCGATCGTGATGGGCAAGCGTGGCCGGCACGTGCTCACCGACGGCGCGGACGCCGAGGCCATCTCCCGAGGCGTCTACCAGGCATACACCAAGCTCAACCTGCGCTACTCCCAGCTCGCCCCGCTGACCATGTGGGACGAGCGGAACACCGGCAGCAACCTGCCGGCCCAGGTCGAGCTGTACGCCGAGGACCCGGAGGGGCACCCCGACGCGTACAAGTTTCTGTTCATGGCCAAGGGTGGCGGCTCGGCCAACAAGTCGTACCTCTACCAGGAGACCAAGGCGCTGCTCAACCCGACGCGGATGATGCAGTTCCTGGAGGAGAAGCTGCGGCTGATCGGCACCGCCGCCTGCCCGCCGTACCACCTGGCCATCGTCATCGGCGGCACCTCCGCCGAGTACGCCCTGAAGACCGCGAAGTACGCCTCCGCGAAGTACCTGGACGCCCTCCCGACGCAGGGCTCGATGAGTGCGCACGGCTTCCGCGACCTGGAGTTGGAGGCCGAGGTGCTGGAGTTGACCCGCAACTTCGGCATCGGGGCCCAGTTCGGCGGCAGGTACTTCTGTCACGACGTACGGGTGGTCCGGCTGCCCCGGCACGGCGCGTCCTGCCCGGTGGCGATCGCCGTCTCCTGTTCGGCGGACCGGCAGGCGGTCGCCAAGATCACTCCGTCGGGTGTGTGGCTGGAGCGACTGGAGACCGACCCGGCGCGCTTCCTGCCCGACGTCACCGACGATGCGCTCGACGCCGAGCTGGTGGTCCGGGTCGACCTCAACCGGCCGATGGACGAGATCCGCGCCGAGCTGTCCAAATATCCGGTGAAGACCCGGCTCTCGCTGTCCGGCCCGCTCGTGGTGGCCCGCGACATCGCGCACGCCAAGATCGCTGAGCGGTTGGACGCCGGCGAGCCGATGCCGCGCTACCTGCGCGACCACGCCGTCTACTACGCCGGCCCGGCCAAGACCCCCGAGGGGTACGCGTCCGGCTCCTTCGGCCCGACCACCGCCGGCCGGATGGACGCCTACGTGGAGAAGTTCCAGGCCGCGGGTGGCTCGCAGGTGATGCTCGCCAAGGGCAACCGCTCCGGCCAGGTGACCCGATCCTGCCAGCGGCACGGCGGCTTCTACCTCGGGTCGATCGGCGGCCCCGCGGCCCGTCTCGCCCAGGACTGCATCAAGCACGTCGAGGTCCTCGAATACGCGGAGCTGGGCATGGAGGCGGTCTGGAAGATCGAGGTGGAGGACTTCCCGGCCTTCATCGTCGTCGACGACAAGGGCAACGACTTCTTCGCCGAGGTCACCAAGCCGGTGCTCACCGTCGGCCGCCGCTGACCCGACCGGCACCGTCGGTCGCCGCTGACCCGACCGGCACGCGCGAAGGGGCGTCGAGCGAATGCGCTCGACGCCCCTCTTGTCGCCCGTGCTGTACCGACATCGGTGCGCCTGGCCCGCTTCGGCCCCGGGAACGGGCGCACCGCCCCCGTCGGATGCCGTCACCGACAACCCGAAGAGAGTGTCCGATGCACCGCTGCCGATCCGCTCTCACATCGCTCTCGCCTGACTGAGCCGATCCGTGACCGTCGGACTACTCTGCTGGAGGTCGGGCCAGTAAGGCGGGGGAGCAGATGCGGTTCGGGATCCTGGGGCCCCTGCGGGTCGGCGGTGGTGAGTCCACAGTCACCGCTGGTCGTGACCGGATCGTGCTCGCCATGCTGCTGTTGCGGGCCGGCCGGCTCGTGCCGGTCGAAGAGCTGGTCGACGCGGTGTGGGAGGAGCAGCCCCCGGCCACCGCCCGAGCCCAGTTGCAGACCTGTGTGTCGCGGTTGCGCCGCCGCTTCACCGAACTCGGGCTGTCGCCGGAGGCGATCGTCACCGACCCGGCGGGGTATGGCGTCCGTCCCGCACCGAACGACCTGGACGTCGAGGTGTTCGTCCGGGGTGTGGAGGCGGCCCGTGCCGCCGCCGCGGCCGGTCGGCTGGACGACGCGCGTACCGGATTCCGCGCTGCCCTGGCGCTCTGGCGAGGGCCCGCGCTCGGCGGTATCCCGAGCCGGAGCATCCGCCGCCGCGCCCAGGCCCTGGACGAGCAGCGCCTGACCGCGCTGGAGGAGTGCGTCGACGTCGAGATGCGTCTCGGTCGGGGCGTCGAGCTGATCGACGAGTTGGCCGAGAGCGTCGACCAGCACCCGCTGCGGGAGCGACTGCGCGGTCAACTGATGCTCGCCCTCTCCTCGGTCGGTCGGCAGGCCGAGGCGCTGGCGGTCTACCGGGAGGGTCGGCGGTTCTACGCCGACGAGCTGGGCATCGAGCCCGGCGCCGAGCTTCAGGAGCTGCATCAACGGGTGCTCGCCGGGGATCTCGTCCTGGCCGGTCGGGCGTCGTCGCCGAGCGCTCCGGTCCGCTCGCTGCCCCGGGCGATCGGCGACTTCACCGGTCGGCAGCAGACGCTGGCCCGTCTGGTCAAGGACGTGGAGGCCGGCGCGCGGATCCAGCTCATCGACGGGATGGCCGGCAGCGGTAAGACCACCCTCGCCGTGCACGTCGCCACCGCCCTCACGGATGACTACCCGGACGCCCAGCTCTACATCGACCTGCACGGGCACAGCGAGCGCACCCCGCTGACACCGGCCGCGGCGGTGGCCACGTTGCTGCGGCAGCTCGGTGTGCCCGCCGAACGGGTGCCGACGAACCAGGACGACCGGTTGGCGCTCTGGCGCACCGAGTTGGCCGGCCGACGGGCCCTGGTGGTGCTGGACAACGCGGCCACCGCCGACCAGGTGACACCCCTGCTGCCCAACGGCTCGCACTGCCTCGTCCTGATCACCAGCCGGCGCCGGCTGGTCGGGGTGGACGAGGGGCGACCGTCGTCGCTGCCGGTGCTCGACACCGACGAGGCGATCGAGCTGCTCGGGCACGTGGTCGGCGTCGACCGGGTGGCGGCCGAGCCGGAGGCGGCCACCGAGGTCGTCCGCCGCTGCGGGCACCTGCCACTCGCCATCCGGTTGGCCGGTGCCCGACTGGCGCACCGCCCCCGTTGGCGCATCGCCGACCTGGCCGAGCGGCTGACGAGCCGGCCCGACCCGTTGGCCGAGTTCGAAGCGGGTGACAGGTCCGTCGCCCGCGCCTTCGCCCTGTCGTACGCCCAGGTGCCGCCGGCGGCGCAGCGTGCGTTCCGGCTGCTCGGCCTGCACCCGGGGGTACGGTTCGACAACTCGGTCGCGGCAGTCCTCGCCGAGCTGCCCCTGCCCGACGCGCAGGACCTGCTCGACGAGTTGGTCGACGCGCACCTGGTGGAGGAGACGGAGCCGGGCCGGTACCGGCTGCACGACCTGGTCCGCGAGTATGCCCGGACCCTGGTGGCCGAGCCGGAGCGGGCAGCCGAGCGGCGGGACGGCATCGAGCGCCTGCTCGACCACCATCTGCACGTTGCCACGGCGATCGCCCGCACGACGGAACTCTCCTCGCTGCACTCGCTGATCGTGGTGGCGGAGCCGCTGCGCCCCGACCTGGTCGCGCTCGTCGCCGAGCAGGGCCGGGCCTGGCTCGACGAGAACCTGGCCGTGTGGACCGCCCTGGTCCGGTTGGCGGAGACCGAGGATTTCCTCCAGTACTGCTGGCAGTTGGCGAGGGCCTGCTGGTACGCCCAGTTCGAGGGCGGTCGGCTGGACGAGTTGATCGAGACACACACCATCGGCCTGCGCGCCGCCGAGGCGTTGGGTGACGACCGGGCCGTGGCGACGATGCTCAACTATCTGGCCTCGGCCCACTACCGGCTGGGTGATTTTCCCGAGTCGATCCGGGTCATGGAGAGGTCACTGGAAATCTTCCGCCGGCTCGGTCTGCGCCGCGGGTTCCGCAACACGCTCGGCAACCTGGGCAGCTCGTACGCGGCCGACTTCCAGTTCCGCCGTGCCCGGGAGTGCTTCGACGAGGCCAGCGCGGTGGCCACGCGGATGCGCGACACGGTGGCGCTGACGAACGAACTCAACAACCTGTCGTTGACGCTGCTGCTGTGGGGGCGGCACGACGAGGCGCTGCGCTTAGCCCGACGGCACCTGAGCATCGCTCGTGAATTCGGCGACCCGCGCCGGATCGGCAACGCCCTCGGGCATCTCGGGATGATCCGGCATCGGATGGGTGACGTGGTGCCGGCCGCGCGGTTGCTGCGGGTGGCGCTGCGTTTCAAGCGGCAGATGGGCAGCCGGTTCGGTGAGGGTGAGGTGTTGAACGAGATCGGGATGATGGAACGGGAGGCCGGGCGCCCGGAGCAGGCCGCCGAACTGCACCGTGCGGCACTCGTCGCGATGACCGAGGTGGGGGACCGCGTCGCGCAGTGCGGCTCACGCAACCTGCTGGCCCGCGCCATCCTGGACCAGGGCGACGTGACGAGCGCGCTCGACCTGCATCGTCGCGTGCTCGTCGACGCCACCGGGCTGGGCTCCCGATACGAGCAGGGCCGGGCGCTGGAGGGCATCGCCCGCTGCCTGCTGACGACCGACCCGGCCGCGGCGCGCGCACACCTGAGCCGGGCGCTGGTCCTGTTCCGGCAGATCGAGTCACCCGGCCAGCACGAGGTGGAGTGCCTGCTCGCCGAGTTGGGCTGACGGATCATCTGCGAGTCGGCGGTGGGCGCGGCAGGATGGTAGGTGTGACGACTCCAGAGGCGACCGGTTACCGGATCGAACGCGACTCGATGGGCGAGGTGGAGGTGCCCGCCGAAGCCCTGTGGCGGGCACAGACCCAGCGTGCGGTGCAGAATTTCCCGATCTCCGGCCGGGGCATCGAGCCGGCCCAGATCAAGGCGCTCGCCCAGATCAAGGGCGCGGCAGCCGAGGTCAACGGCGAGTTGGGCGTGATCGACGCGAACGTGGCCGCCGCGATCGCCGCCGCCGCCGCACACGTGGCCGACGGTGGTTACGACGACCAGTTCCCGGTGGACGTGTTCCAGACCGGTTCGGGCACCTCGTCGAACATGAACACCAACGAGGTGATCGCCACCCTGGCGAGCCGCGAGCTGGGCTCGCCGGTGCACCCGAACGACCACGTCAACGCTTCCCAGTCCAGCAACGACATCTTCCCGTCCTCGATCCACCTGGCCGCCACCCAGTTCATCGTGGAGGATCTGCTGCCGTCGCTGGCCCACCTGGCGGCGGCGCTGGAGGCCAAGGCTGCGGAGTTCGAGACGGTGGTCAAGGCCGGTCGCACCCATCTGATGGACGCCACTCCGGTCACCCTGGGTCAGGAGTTCGGTGGGTACGCCGCCCAGGTCCGCTACGGCATCGACCGGCTGGAAGGCGCGTTGCCCCGGCTGGCCGAGCTGCCACTGGGTGGCACCGCCGTCGGCACCGGGATCAACACCCCGCTCGGGTTCGCCGCCGCCGTGATCGGCAAGCTGCGCGAGTCGACCGGGCTGCCGTTGTCCGAGGCGCGTAACCACTTCGAGGCACAGGGCGCCCGGGACGCGCTTGTGGAGACCTCGGGGCAGCTCCGTACGGTGGCGGTCGGCCTCTACAAGATCGCGAACGACATCCGGTGGATGGGCTCCGGCCCGCGTGCCGGCCTCCGCGAACTGCGGATCCCCGACCTCCAGCCCGGCTCGTCGATCATGCCCGGCAAGGTCAACCCGGTGGTCGCCGAGGCGATGCGGCAGGTCTGCGCACAGGTGATCGGCAACGACGCGACAGTTGGCTTCGCCGGCTCCCAGGGCGACTTCGAGTTGAACGTCATGCTCCCCGTGATGGGCCGCAACCTGCTGGAGTCGATCCGCCTGCTCTCCGCGGTCAGCCGCCTGTTCGCCGACCGGCTGGTGGCCGGCCTGGTCGCGGACGCCGAGGTCTGCCTGGCGTACGCCGAAGGGTCACCGTCGATCGTCACCCCGCTCAACCGCTACCTGGGGTACGACGAGGCCGCCTCGATCGCCAAGGAGGCGTTGGCCAAGCAGACCTCCATCCGCGAGGTGGTGATCTCCCGAGGTCACGTCGACTCCGGCAAGCTCACCGAGACCCAGCTCGACGAGGCCCTGGACCTGCTCCGGATGACCCACCCCTGAGCTGGGGGTGCCCGCTCAGCGCGTGTCGCCGCGCGGTCTGGCCCAGCCGAGGAAACGGTTGAACAGCGCCGCCGGGTCGGGGCCGTCGTCTGGGTTGAGCCGGTACAGGTCGGCGGCCGCCTCGTGCAGGACCGCGCACAGGTAGACGCTCAACCCGACCCGGTCGTGGGCGTACTCCTGGCGCAGGGTGAGCCGCGCGACCGGGCACGGCCAGGGTGCGGCGCAGACCCGGCACAGCCAGAGCGGTCGCAGGGCCAGGTGCGGTCGACGTGGAGTCGTGGCGCGGTCGTCCGGGGCGGTCCGGGACATGCGGCGGCCTTCCTTGTCGGGCTGAATCGTCTGTGGCGTCACGCCGCGCTCCCCGCGCGTCCCGGGCCGGGCTGCGCGTTCGGGCCGGGCTGCGCGTTCGGGCCGGGCTGCGCGTTCGGGCCGGGTTGTGCGTTCGGGCCGGGTTGTGCGTTCGGGCCGGGCTGTGCGTCCGGGCCGGGTTGTGCGTCCGGGCCGGGCTGCGCCCGGGCTGGGGCTGCGTCCGGGCCGGGCCAAGATCGCGCTCGAACCAGGATGTAGTGGCTTCCGCATGCGAGGAGCCCACTGTTTCCACGACAACCCCGTTGCGTTAGGTGGACCGGCTGTTCGTCAACCGGCACCGCTTCGCCGATCATGGAGTTGTGGTGGGTAACAGAACGCCCGTAAACCCGCAAAGTCGGCACCACAACTCCATGATCGCCAAGCCGGGCCCAACCCGCTCCCCGATCGGGCACCTCCTGTCCCGGGTTGACCCGCCGGCTAGAGCCCTAACGCAACGGTGTTGGTTTCCACGATCGAGCACGATCTTGCGGGGTCAGTCGAGGTTGGTCGGGGCGGTCGGCGTGATTGGGGTCTGGGAGGTGGGACCGCCCGGCACGGGGGAGCGGGCGGTCCCGTGCGATGTCGACAGACCCGGGGGACGGGGAGCGGCGTCGCGCTTCACAGTCTGGTCATCAGACGACTACGGTCGGAAGGGTTTGGTCGCGTCGTCATAGCCACCCTGTGTCGGGTGGCGTCGCCGCTGGCGGCCGACTGGAGTTGATCGTCAGCGGGGTGGAGGGCGGCAGGCATGGCCGATGGGCAGATGACGGCGGCGGCGTTCCTGGTCGCGGAGCTACGCCGGGCGAGGGCTCGGCGGGGCTGGAGTCAGGACGAGTTGGCGAAGGCGGTCAACTACTCGGCGTCGATGGTCAGCGCGGTCGAGCTGGGCCAGCAACAGCCCACCACCAAGTACCTGGAACTCGTCGACCATGCCCTGGACACCGGCGGCCTGTTCGGCCGAATGGCCACCGAGTTGGTCAGCCTGGACAAGGCCCAGGTCTGGTTGCGCGGCTGGCGGGCGATCCTCGCGGAGGCGCGGTCGCTGCGATGGTTCGACCCGCTGCATGTCCCTGGGCTGCTGCAGACCGAAGGTTATGCCCGCGCCATCTTCGAGTCGGACCGCCTACTCGATGCCGACGAGGTTGAGCGTCGACTGGCGGACCGGATGGACAGCCAGCAGGTCCTCTACAGGGATCGCCCGCCGCAGGTGGTCGCGGTGCTTGATGAGTCGGTGCTGAGGCGACGCGTCGGCGGCCGGAAGGTGATGTGCGAGCAGGCTCTGCACCTGGCGCGCTTGGCAACCGAACATCCGCGGGTCCAGCTCCATGTGGTGCCTCGCTCGGCCGAGGAGTATCCCGGCCTGAACGGGCCATTCATCCTTGCCACCGTGGCCGACGGTAGCGACCTCGCCTACCTTGGTGGCCAGATCGGCGGCCAGGAACTCGATCGGCCTGCGGATCTACTGCTTCTACAACGGACCTGGGAAGCTACCCTCGGGCAGGCGTTGCCCCCGCAGGAGTCGATCGAGTTGCTGAGGGAAGTGGCGGAGTCGTGGAGTTGACCCGAGCCAGGTGGCGTAAGAGCAGCCGGAGTGGTTCCAACGACCAGTGCGTCGAGGTGGCGACGAATCTGGGGGACGTGGTCGGGGTGCGAGACAGTAAGGACTCGGACGGGCCCGTGTTGGTTGTCGACGCGTACTCCTGGCGGCTCTTCGTGGTCGCGCCCCCGCGCTGACGTGACCGCCTCGCCCGCGACGGTGGTCGCGGGATTTGTTGGCAGCAACTTCGGCGATGTTGCTGCCTCGGCGCGGCCTGAGGCAACAACTTCCCTGATGTTGTGCGGATCTTGGGCGGGGCGGCGCGGATAAACGGCTCGACGGTGGGGTGCGGCGGCGGGATGATCCCGTGATGAGTGACCTGCCCAACACCGAGCGGTTGCGGTTTCGGCGGTTGGCGATGGCCGACGTGGACGCGCTTGTCGAGCTGGACAGCGATCCCGAGGTGATGCGGTTTCTCAGCGGTGGTGTGGCGACGCCGCTGGAGAAGGTCCGGGATGAGCAGTTGCCGAGGATGCTGGCGCAGTACGAGCGGTGGCCCGGGCTGGGGCGCTGGGCGGCGCTGGATCGGGAGTCGGGCGAGTTTCTGGGGTGGTTCGCGCTCGACCCGTCGGCGGATGGCACCGAGGCCGAGTTGGGCTACCGGCTGCGCCGCTCGACGTGGGGGCGCGGGCTGGCCACCGAGGGGTCGCGGGCGTTGGTCCGGCACGCCTTCGAGATTGTCGGGGTGCGTCGGGTCTGGGCCGAGACGATGACTGTCAACGAACGTTCGCGGCGGGTGATGGTCAAGGCCGGGCTGCGTTACGTGCGGACCTTCCACCTGCAGTGGGACGACCCGATTCCGGGAACCGAGCAGGGTGAGGTGGAGTACGAGCTGCGGGCCGAGGAGTGGCCGACAGCCGGTCAGGAGCGGCCGGCGGCCCGGCGGGCGCGGTAGGCGGTCACGGCGGCACGGTTGCCGCAGCCGGCCTCGCAGAACCGCCGCGACCGGTTGCGGGACAGGTCGATGACCACGTTGTCGCAGTCCGGGTATTCGCAGATCCGCAGCCGGCTCAGCTCACCGGCGCGGACCAGGTCGGCCATGGCCATCGCCGCCTCCACCGCGATCCGGGTGGCCAGCGGCGCGTCGCGGGGCACGGCGTGCAGATGGTACGGCTCGTCGTCGTGCTCGATGAGTTGCGGCAGCGCCCGGTGTTCCAGCAGCAGGCTGTTGACGATGGCGACGATTTCGGACGTCTCGGCGTACCAGATGCGGCGCAGCCCGGGTCGCAACTCTCGGACGGCACGCAGCTCGGCGTCGGTGTGCTCGTGCCGGCCGCTGTAGGAGTAGCGGACGAAGAACGCGTCCAGCGCGGCGACGTCGGGCAGCAGCTCGCCGCCCCGGCCCATGGTGTTGACCAGGGCGGTGGCGGCGATCAGCGAACACTCGGTGTCATGAGCAAATAGCATCTTGACTCCTGTCATGGCTTCCGCCTAGCGTCATCAGCACAAGGATAGTTTGCTCATGACACGGTGCCGACCCGAGGAGCGCGACATGCACTCACGACCTGCTGCCGGCGCCGCGTTGGCGTTGCTCTCCGCGGTCACCTTCGCCACCTCCGGCACCTTCGCCCGTTCACTCATCGAGGCCGGCTGGTCCGCCGAGTCCGCGGTGATCGCCCGGGTCGGCATCGCGGCCCTGGTGTTGGCGATCCCCGCCCTGCTGTCGCTGCGGGGCAGGTGGGCCGTGCTGCGGGGCAACGCCTCGGCCATTGGGCTGTTCGGGTTGCTCGGGGTGGCGCTGGCCCAGGTCTGCTTCTTCAACGCCGTGCGCTATCTGCCGGTCGGTGTGGCGCTGCTGCTGGAATACCTCGGCATCATCCTCGTCGTCGGCTGGATGTGGCTGCGGCACGGGCAGCGTCCCCGCCGGCTCACCGTGGCCGGAGCGGTGGCCGCGCTGGCCGGGCTGGCCTTCGTGCTCGATCTCGCCGGCACCGCCGACTTCCACCCGGTGGGCGTCCTCTGGGGTCTGGGTGCGGCATTCGGCCTGGCCGGATACTTCGTGCTCGCCGGGCGGGTCGACGCTCGGCTGCCCTCGGTCGCCATGGCCAGCGGCGGAATGGCCGTCGGCGCCGCCGTGCTGCTCCTCATCGGGCTGACCGGCCTGCTGCCGCTGCACGCCACCTTCGGTGAGGTCATCTTCGCCGGACAGCCCACCAGTTGGCTGCTGCCCATCGCCGGGCTCTCGCTGGTGGCGGCCGTCGTCGCGTACCTGGCCGGCATCGCCGGCACCCGGATCCTCGGCCCCCGGCTGTCGTCGTTCGTCGGGCTGACCGAGGTGCTCTTCGCGGTGCTGATCGCCTGGCTGTTCCTGGACGAACTGCCCACCGGCTGGCAGCTTTTCGGCGGCGCGTTGATCGTCGCCGGGGTGGCGCTGGTCCGACTCGACGAGCTGCGCGGGACGCCGTCGGCATCCGCGCCCGCCCCGCCCGAGCCGGCGCTGGCGCTCGACGGTCGGTGAGCTGGGGTTCGGCGGTTGGTGGGTTGGGGTTCGGTGGGCTGGCGCTCGGCGGTCGGTGGGTTGGGCCTCGGTGGTTGGTGGGTTGGGGTTCGGTGGGCTGGCGCTCGGCGGTCGGTGGGTTGGGCCTCGGTGGTTGGTGGGTTGCGGTTCGATGGTCGGTGAGCTGGCGTTCGACGGTCGGTGACACAGTGGGGACCGTGCTGACCACTGTGGTGTTCGACGCCGACGAAACCCTGCTCGACCTGCGCCCGGCGGTGACCGGCGGACTGGTGGCCGTCCTCGACGAGATGCGGCGGCGCGCCCCGGCGGCGAGTGAGGTGACACTCGCCGAGCTGGAATCGGACTGGGGTGCGGTCTTCGGTGACCTGAGGACCGCCCCGGTGGCGGAGATCCGCCGTGCCGCGCTGGCCCGGTCGCTGGCCCGCGCCGGGCTGAACGACCACCTGGACGAGGTCGTCGCCCTCTTCTTCGCCCGCCGGTTCGCCCTCACCAGACCCTTCCCGGACGTGCCGGCGGCGCTGGCGACGTTGCGCTCCCGGTACACGCTCGGCTTCGCCACCAACGGCAACAGCCGCACCGAACGCTGCGGGCTCGCCGGCGAGTTCGCCTTCGAGGTGTACGCCCACGACAATCGCCTGCCCAAGAAACCGGCCCCGGAGTTCTACGCGGCGGTGGTCGCCGCAGCCGGGGTGCCAGCCGAGCAGATCGTGTACGTCGGTGACTCGTGGGAGCACGACGTGGTGGCACCTCGGCGGGCGGGCCTGCGATCGGTGTGGTTGAACCGGCATGGGCTGCCTCGTCCGGGCGATCTCATGCCCCATGCCGAAGTGTCCAGCCTGGCCGACCTGCCAGCCGCGCTGGCAGCTCTGCCAGCCGCGCTGGCGGATCTGCGCGTTGACGAGGTCGGTGTGTGAGCCGGGAGGCGGTCGACGCTTGTCGGCGCTCATGATCAACTCGATTTTCATGAAGGCGCGGTGATGGTGCCTGCGGGACACCGGGGTTTCATGAAAACCGAGATGATCGTGGTCATGTGGACGATCCCCGGCGCCATCCGCGGCTGACCAGCGCGTCTTGCACCTCCCGAAGCACCGCCGGGAACTCACCGCTTAACCGACGGCTGGTCACGTGCAGAACGAGCCAACCCCCAGCCACCAACTGATTCAGCCGACGGCGGTCGCGGTGCAGTTGCTCCGCGTCGGAGTGCCACTTCCCGTCGTACTCCACCGCCACCCGATATTGCGGCCAGGCCAGATCGGGGTGCAGGACAACGCCGACGGGCAGGCGTACCGGATGTTGCACCGCGGGGCGCGGAAGCCCACCCAGCACCAACCGCACGCGTAGGTGCGACTCCGGCGGAGATTCGGCTCCGCCGTCGGCCAGGTCGAAGACCCAGCGCGCTCGTCGCCCACCGGGCCGGTCGGCGTTGCGGGCAGCCAAGGCGGCCAGGGTGTCGCGATCGGTCAACCCCTGCCCGAGCAGCGAGTCGACGATGGCGACGGCCCGAACCGGGTCGAGCCAGACAGCCGTTTCCCAGGCGGCCCGCCCAGGGTCGGACCGGGGGATCGGGACATCCCGCTCGCTGGACCCGAGTGTGCTGGCTGCCGCCCGACCAACGCCCGGCCGAGCCGTCACGATCGCCCCTGCTCTGACGGACGCTGCCATCGGGCGGGACAGGTGTCGGGCTGGGCGTGGTGACGTGCCGCCGGCAGGCGGGCGCCCGGCTCCCGTAGGTCGCGCCGCATCACGTGGACGTCCAGCGCTCGGCGGGCGTCCTGTGTCTGGTTGTCGGTTCGCGTCTGGTTGTCGGCTCGCGTCTGGCGGGCGTCCTGCGTCCGGCAGCCGTCCTGCGTCGGGCGGTCGGGTTGCGTCCGTCGGATGGCCTGCGGCTGAGGCTCGTCTGATGGGTGGCAGTCGCCGTGTCGTTGGTGGGGGTGTGGCCGGCTCTGGGGTTTCGCTCGCCATGAGCGGGGTGATGGTGTTGACGTGTACGCGGAGGCCGCGCTGTGGGCCGACCCGCAATGATCGGGGCACGAGGACGTGCACATCGTCGGTGAAACTCGCGGCGTGTTGGACGCCGTGCAGGAAGGCGGCCGACGGGCCGCCGACCACCACTCCGGGTGGTAGCCGAAGGAGTGCGGCGTGACACGCGAGGGCGTGGTCCCGCTCCAGCCGGGCGTCGGCGTAGATGTCGTGGCGCAGCCGCACCCAGGCGGAGTTGCGCAGCTGATGTTCGGTGAGCAGGCCGTCCCGGACAGCGTCGGAGCCGCGGAAGACCTGCCAGGTCAGGGCATCGGGGCGATGCGGACGTGGCGGCATGCCAAGCAGCCTGCCGACTACCGAGTGGCCACCGAAACCCCTGTGGACAGCCCGGCCGGCGCGTTCCGCCGGACCTGTGGACAACCACGAATCCGCCTGCCGATCGTGCTATGGCGCCGGCCCGATCGACCGACACCTGAGCCATTTGGGCCGCCCGCCGGCGATGATCCACTCGCCTTTCTGAAAGTCGGGCGGTCGTTGGCCTTGGGACACCGCGACTTCCGTGAACCCGAGTTGATCAAGCCAGCGGGGCCGGGCGAGGTGGTGGGACGGTGAGGTGAGGCGGCGGCGGGCGGGGCGATGAGGTGGGCGGTGAGGTGAGGTGGGGCGGTGAGGCGGTGAGGCGGTGAGGCGGTGAGGCGGTGAGGCGGCGGGGCGGTGAGGTGGGGCGGGGCGGCGGGGCGGTGAGGTGGGGCGGTGAGGCGGCGGGGCGGCGGGGCGGTGAGGTGGGCGGGGCCGGGTGAGGTGGGGCGGTGGGGCGGGATCAGCTGAGGGCGGCGGCGATGGCTGTCGCGGCGGCCAGCACCTGGGGGCCGATCGTGTCGACGTCCAGCGGGGCGAGCGCGACCACGCCGACGCTGCCCTCCAGGCCGGGTACGCCGAGAACCGGCGCGGCCACCCCGTACGCCCCGGCCTGTAACTCTCCGCTGCTGCTGACCGGCGCAGCCTCCCCGGCTCGACCGGCCAGGATTGCTCGGCCCGCCGCCCCTCGGTCCAGCGGATGCCGTGCCCCGGTGCGGTACGCGACGTGGAACGACGTCCAGCTTGGCTCGACCACGGCCAGGGCGACCCCCTCGCCACCCTCGACGACGGTCAGATGGGCGGTCGCGCCGGCCTGCTCGGCGAGACGGCGAAGTGCGGGCAGTGCCCCCTCGGCGAGTAACGGTTGAGCCCGTCGGGCCAGGTGCAGCAATCCGGCGCCGAGGCGTAGCCGGCCGTCGCCGTCGCGGCGCAGCATGCCGTGTCCGGTCAGCGGGCCGACCAGCCGGTAGACGGCGGCCCGGCCGATGCCGAGCCGGTTCGCGGCCTCGGTGACGGTCAGGCCGCCCGGGGCGTCGGCGACGAGGTGCAGCAGCCGTAACCCACGGTCGAGGGTCTGCGACGTCTCGCCGGCACGCCCCGTGACGTCGTCACCCTGCCTGCCGACGCCGTCGGCCTGCCCCGGAGCCTCGTTGGCGACGGCGCCGGGGCTGGTCGGCGGCTCACCGGCACGTGCGGTCGCATCCACGCCTGGCAGCGTACGACCCGGCACCGGCCGACCCGGACAGGCACGGACAGCTACCCTTGTACGGTGACGCTACGCCTGTATGACACTGCCACCCGATCGGTGCGGGACTTCGTCCCGCGGGAAGCCGGCAAGGTGGGGGTCTACCTGTGTGGTCTCACCCTCCAGGCTCCGCCGCACATCGGTCACCTTCGCTCCGGCGTCAACTACGACGTCCTGCGTCGCTGGCTGCTGGCCGCCGGCTACGAGGTGACCTTCATCCGCAACCTGACCGACATCGACGACAAGGTCCTGGTCAAGGCGGGCGAGCAGGGGCGACCGTTCTGGTCGATCGCGTACGCGAACGAGTTGCTCCTCGCCGAGTCCTACCGGGCGTTGAACGTGCTGCCGCCCACCTACGAACCGCGTGCCACCGGGCACATCCCGGAGATGCACGAGCTGATCACGAAGTTGATCGCCGACGGGCACGCGTACCCGGCGACCGACGGCTCCGGCGACGTCTACTTCGATGTGGCGTCCTGGCCGGCCTACGGGTCGCTGTCGGGTCAGTCTCCGGACGCGATGCAGTCGGCCGGGGACGCTCCCGACCGGGGCAAGCGGGATCCGCGCGACTTCGCCCTGTGGAAGGGTGCCAAACCGGAGGAGCCGGGGGACGCCTACTGGCCGTCACCGTGGGGGTTGGGGCGCCCGGGTTGGCACATCGAGTGCTCGGCGATGTGCTGGCGTTATCTCGGCCCGGAGTTCGACATCCACGGCGGCGGTCTGGATCTGACGTTCCCGCACCACGAGAACGAGATCGCCCAGTCCCAGGCGGCCGGGCTGCCGTTCGCGCGCTACTGGGTGCACCACGGGCTGCTCAGCATCGGCGGGGCCAAGATGGGCAAGTCCGCAGGCAACGCGCTCGACCTGGCGTACGTGGACTCGCTCGGCGTGCGGCCGGTGGAGCTGCGCTACTACTACGCCGCCGCGCACTACCGCTCGGTGATCGACTACTCCGAGGACGCGCTGCGCGACGCGGCGACCGCGTACCGCCGGATCGAGGGTTTCGTGCAGCGGGCGACCGAGCGGGTCGGTGCCGGGCAGCCCGGTGACCTGCCCGGCGGCTTCGTCGCGGCGATGGACGACGACCTCAACACGTCCGCCGCGCTGGCCGTGCTGCAACAGCACATTCGGGACGGCAACACCGCGCTGAGCGCCGGCGACGATGTGACCGTCCGCACCACCCTGGCCGTGGTACGGGCGATGCTGGATATCCTCGGGGTCGACCCCCTCGACCCGGCCTGGACCGGCGGTGGCCGCACGGACGATCTACGTGCCGTGGTGGACTCCCTGATCGCGCTGGCCCTGGAGCAGCGCGCGCAGGCCCGGGGCCGCAAGGACTGGTCCGCCGCCGACGCGGTACGTGACCAGCTCAAGCTGGCCGGCGTGGTGGTCGAGGACACCCCCCAGGGCCCCCGTTGGACTATTGGAGAGCAGGACTGATGGCCGGCAACTCGCAGCGCCGTGGCCGGCGACTGACGTCGAAGGCAGGCGCCCCCAAGGGCACCGGCGGCAAGAACAAGGACTCGTTGGCCGGGCGGGGCCGCACCCTGCCCGCCGACGAGCGGCCGTGGCACAAGGGCTACTCGGGCACCGAGAAGCTGCCCCAGCGCACCGCCTGGAAGCAGGACAAGGAGCGCCGCGCGGCGGCCGAGGAGGGGCGCGCCCCCAAGATCGGCCAGCCGGGCAGCAAGGACACCACCTGGGGCAGGGGCGGCGGTCGGGGCGTACCGGGGGGTCGGGGCGCTGCCACCGGCGGCCGGGGCTCTGCTGGCGGGCGGGGCGCTGCCGGCGGGCGGGGCGGTCCTCGGGTCGCGCCGGGGCGCAAGTCCAACCCGTCCAAGGACACCCCGGAGCTGCTGGTCGGTCGTAACCCGGTGCTGGAGGCGCTGCGCGCCCAGGTGCCGGCGACGGCGCTCTACGTCGCCCAGGGCATCGACATGGACGACCGGATCAACGAGATCATCCGGACGGCCGCCGACCGGGGCATCGCCAACCTGGAGATCAGCCGGGCCGAGCTGGACCGGATGACCGGCGGCGTGCTGCACCAGGGCGTCGGGTTGCAGGTGCCGCCATTCGCGTACCAGCCGTTCGACGACATGGTCGCCGCCGCCCTGGAACAGCAGGCCCCGCTGCTCGTCGCGCTGGACGGTGTCACCGACCCGCGCAACCTGGGTGCCGTGATCCGGTCGGCCGCCGCGTTCGGCGCACAGGGTGTCTTCGTACCCGAGCGACGTGCTGCCGGGATCACCGCGACCGCCTGGCGGACCAGCGCCGGCGCGGCCGCGCGGGTGCCCGTGGCCCAGGTGACGAACCTGACCCGGTCGCTGAAGGCGTGCCGGGACGCCGGCTTCATGGTGGTCGGCCTGGACGCCGACGGCGACACCGACCTGTACGACCTGGAAGCCGCGGTCGGTCCGCTGGTGGTGGTGGTTGGTTCCGAGGGGCGCGGCTTGTCCCGCCTGGTCGGGGAGACCTGCGACCTGACCGTCAGCATTCCGATGATCTCCGAGGTGGAGTCGCTCAACGCCAGCGTGGCCGCCGCGGTCACCCTGGCCGAGGTCGCCCGCCGGCGGGCCGTCGAGCTGTAACGA
The DNA here is from genome assembly GCF_043197875.1 of Micromonospora sp. NPDC048935. Classification (NCBI taxonomy): domain Bacteria; kingdom Bacillati; phylum Actinomycetota; class Actinomycetes; order Micromonosporales; family Micromonosporaceae; genus Micromonospora; species Micromonospora sp. NPDC048935. Next base: position 230,957 of record NZ_JBICTZ010000004.1, read on the forward strand.
CGTTCGAACGAGGCCCCCTCCCGTGCACGGGAGGGGGCCTCGTCGTCAGATCTGGTGGGTCCAGGCGACGAACAGCACCGCACCGGCCACCGCCATCAGCAGGGTGGTCGGGAGCAGCCAGCGAGGGCTCCGCTCCCCGTCGAGACGACGGGTCAGCCGCTGGTGCACGGTGGCGATGCCGATCAACGCGACCAGGGCGGCGGCGGCCATCGGCAGGCCGACGAGGAAGTGCGCCAGCCACGCGCCGGCCCGGCTCGGACCGCCCCAGGAGTGGTCGTACGGGCCGCGGTCGACGATCCCGTACAGCACCCCGCGCAGCACCATCAGCACCTCGACGCCGAGCGGCAGCAGGGCCACCGCGCCGATAAGCAGGCTGAGCAGCGCGTGACCGAGCACCGCGACCGGGCCGGGCCGCCGGCCGGGCGCGGCGGTGGGTGGCAGGCCGAGTAGCCCGGTCCGCAGGGCCCGCCAGCGTGCGACCGCGGCACCGGCTCCGCCCAGCGGGGCGGTCACCAGCGCGAGCAGGGCGACCGGCACCAGCGTCGCGCAGTAGGCCAGGCTGCGGCCGGCCAGGCGAGCCATCCGGTACGGCCGGAAACGGATCATCGGTTGGGCGGTGGCGGACACGGCGTCTCCTCGGGGTGGGCGTGCCGCGACGCTATGGGCGCGGCCCACCCCGCCGAGTCACCCCACGGAGCCACCTCCGCGCTGGCTCCGTGGTGTGAAAAGCCCTCCCGAGTACGACGACAGGGGCGGCCCGCCGAAGCGGACCGCCCCTGTCGGTTGGGCGTTACGTCAGATCCGGCTGCCGGTGGCGGCGTGGAAGACGTGGCTGCGACCGGCACGCGGCTTGACGAACACGGTGTCGCCCATGTTCGGCATGGTGCGCCGGTCGGTGCGCACGACGAAGCGCTCCGAGCTGCCGCCCAGAGCGGCGTGGCCGTAGACGTTGGCGTCCGAGCCGAGGTCCTCGACAAGCTCGACCACGACCGGCATGCCGCCCTCGGTCGGGCTGACCAGGTCGCAGTCCTCCGGGCGGAAGCCCACGGTCACCTTGCCGTTGCCACCCTCGGAGCGGGCCGCCGCGACCTGCTCGCGGGTCAGCGGGATGCTCAGCTCGGCGAACTCGGCGCCCCGCTCGTTGAGCGCAACGGTCTTGATGTTCATGGCCGGCGAACCCATGAAGCCGGCGACGAACACGTTCGCCGGGGTGTCGTAGAGCGCACGGGGAGTGTCCACCTGCTGGAGGACACCGTCGAGCAGCACCGCGACCCGGTGACCCATGGTCATGGCCTCGACCTGGTCGTGCGTGACGTAGACGGTGGTGACGCCCAGCTTGGCCTGCAGGGACGCGATCTGGGTACGGGTCTGCACCCGCAGCTTGGCATCGAGGTTCGACAGCGGCTCGTCCATGAGGAAGACCTGCGGCTCCCGGACGATCGCCCGGCCCATCGCGACACGCTGACGCTGACCACCGGAGAGCGCCTTCGGCTTGCGGCTGAGGTACTCCTCCAACTGGAGCAGGGCTGCCGCCTCCTTGACCCGCCGGTCGATCTCCGACTTGGAGGTCTTGCGCAGCTTCAGGGCGAACGCCATGTTCTCGTACACCGTCATGTGCGGGTAGAGCGCGTAGTTCTGGAAGACCATCGCGATGTCGCGGGCCTTCGGAGGAAGGTGGGTGACGTCACGCTGGTCGATGTAGATCGAACCGGCGTCGACGTCCTCCAGGCCGGCGAGCATCCGCAGGCTCGTGGACTTGCCACAACCGGAGGGGCCGACCAGGACGAGGAACTCGCCGTCGCCGATCTCGAGGTTGAGCTCGTTGACGGCGGGACGCTCCTGGCCCGGGTAGATCCGGGACGCCTTGGAGTAGGTGACCGTAGCCATGGTGAAGCGCTTCCTTTCACCGGCAGGAACGTGCCGGACGATCCGAGTGAAGGAGCGACAGGCACGTGTCCGTGCCGGTCAGCGGACGGCGGCCCGGTCGCGGGGGCGCCGGGGCTGTCGTCCGTGTGAGTGAACCGTAAACGGCTTTCATCTTGCTGCCAAGGCGGGGCAGCTTCCAACCTCGCCCACGGGGTACGCATTCCGGGCACTCGGGCACGCTCAGCCATCAATCGACGCGTCTGTGGGCCCTCGTGGGTCGGGTTGTTGACGTTTCCCGTGCTCGGGAGGCATCGCGAGCGGGATGTCCGGACGTCACTCGCTATGCTGACCTCGACACACGCGCCCCTGTAGCTCAGCTGGCCAGAGCACTCGCCTTGTAAGCGAGATGTCGCCGGTTCGATCCCGGCCGGGGGCTCCATATCCACAAGGCTTTCCCGCTGGGCGCCGCCCCGAGTCGATCGGCTGGCGGCGATGCCTTGGCGTTCGGATTCACGGAGGGCGGGCGCGCCTACCGCGTCGCGCGGGTGCGTCGCGCGGCGACGTAGCGGCGCATCTTCTCGGCGGTCCCGCAGTCGTCCATGCTGCACCAGCGGCGACTGCGGTTCTTGCTCTCGTCGCTGAAGATGAAGCGGCAGCCTCCGCACCCCTTGATCCGGTCCAGCGCGCCCGTGGTGAGCAGTTGGACCGCCGCGTGCACCACCGGCCGTAGCGGTCGGGCGAGCGTCCGGTCATCTCGCCACACCCACGTGAACGTGCTCCCGCCCGCGAGCTGTGCGTGGCCGAGCGCGTCCGCTTCGTCGTCGCGCAGCCGGGCCAGCGCGGGTGTGCTCGGGGGCCGGCCAGCGGCCAGCGACCGGAACACCTCGTCGAGGTAGTCGCGGATGCCCAACGCCCGCGAGAGGGCAGCGCGGGTGCCGGCCGGATCGTCGCGGGACAGCCGGCGTAACGCTGTCGCCTCCGTTTCGGTGAGGGCGCCCGCGTACACGCCCCACGCGACCAGCTCCGGATAGCCCGTGAGCACGTCGTCGTCCGAGGGCCCGATGGGGGGACCGGAGCGGGTGTTGACGAAGTCCAGGGCGAGGTTGCCGCCCACCAGGTGCATCCGCGTGACGTCCTCGGCTGTTTCCATCAAAACCCACTTTACCAGTTGACCTTCATTGGGCGCGCCGTTAGCTTGTTACTCGCATAGACCGTTTTGGTGGTAACGATCGGGGAGGTCGGATGGGTCGCGGGCGAGCAGTGGGAGCGTTGCTCGGCCTGTCCGGCGGGACGTTCCTCTACACCACCGCCGAGGCGCTGCCGATCGGCCTGCTGCTCCCCATGGCCGCGGACCTCGCCGTCTCGCCGTCGCAGGTGGGCATGCTCGTCACCGCGTACGGCGCGGTGGTCGTCGTCGCGTCGGTCCCGTTGACGGCGCTGGCCAGGAGGATCCCGCGCCGGCGGCTCCTGTCGGCGCTCCTGGCCGGCTTCGTCGTCAGCACCGCGATCACGGTGTTCGCGAGCACGTTCGCGCTGCTGCTGGCCGCCAGGATGGCAACCGCGGCGACCCACGCCCTGTTCTGGGCGGTGGTGGTGCCGGCCGCGGCCGAGCTGTTCCGACCCGGGCTGCGCGGGCGCGTGGTCGCGATCGTGTTCGCCGGCGGCAGCGTCGCCCTGGTCCTGGGGGTTCCGGCGGGCACCTGGCTGGGCGAACGCGCCGGCTGGCGGGTGTCGTTCCTGGCGGTGGCCGGGCTCGGCGCGATCGTGCTCGTCGCGGTGGCCTCGCTCCTGCCGTCGACGCCGCCCGACGAGGGACACGCCGCCCGGGGCGCGACACCCGACGTCCGGCGCTTCTGGCTGCTGGTCGCGGTGGCCATCCTGACGACCGCGGGCGCCATCGCCGCGTACACCTATGTCGCGCTCTTCGTCACCGAGGTCAGCGGGTTCCCCGCCTCGTCGGTGGGTGCCATCCTGCTGGCGCGCGGCGTCGCCAGCGTGCTCGGCATCCTCGCCGTCGGAGCGGTGGTGGACCGCAGCCCGTGGCTCGCCCTGGTCGCGACCATCGCGTTGCAGTCGGTGGCACTGCTCGGGCTGTACGCGATCGGCCACCGGCCGGCGGCTGCCGTGGCCCTGCTCGCGCTGGCCGGGCTGGCGTTCGCGGCGTTCACCGCGGTGCTCGGCGGCGTCGTGCTGCAGGTGGCGCCCGGCCGGTCCGACCTCGCCGCCGCCACCGTCTCCGCAGCCGTCAACGTCGGCATCACCGGCGGTGCCCTGGTCGCCGGCCTCGCGCTACCGGGCCACGGCGTGCACAGCACGGTGCTGCTCGGCGCCCTGCTCGGCTTCGTCGCGCTGCTGCTGATCGCCGGTGGCCTCGCCGGGCGGGTCACCAGCGCATACGCGCAGCGGCGCTGAGTGCCGGCGGTAGCCTGGGGCCGGGCAACGAGCGGAGTGGGACGGGGGCCGATGAGTCGCGCGGTGGAGGAGTCGAACCGGGCGATGCTGCGTGCGCGGGACGCGATGGACCGGGCGTACGCCGAGGCTCTGGACATCCCCGCGCTGGCCCGGATCGCGCACGTCTCCGAGGCGCACTTCATCCGTACCTTCCGGGCCACGTTCGGCGAGACCCCGCACCGCTACCTGCAACGTCGCCGGGTGGAGCGGGCGATGGCGTTACTCGTGGAGACCGACCGGGACGTCACCGACATCTGCTACGCGGTCGGGTTCAGCAGCCTGGGTACGTTCAGCCGGACGTTCCGGCAGATCGTCGGCGCGTCACCCTCGGATTTCCGGCGTCAGCGCGTCGCACCTGTCGACGTGCCGTCGTGCTTCGCCAAAGCCTGGACCCGACCCAGCAGTTTTGGATAAGCAGCAGGTCACGGGCGACCTCTAACGTCATGGGCATGACGATGAACGCGATCAGCCGCTCCCAGATCTACGTCCTCGACCAGGACGAGGCACTCGACTTCTACGTGAACAAGCTCGGCATGGAGGTCAACACGGACCAGGATCTCGGCTTCATGCGCTGGCTGACGGTGAACCTGCCCGGCGACCCGGAGCGGGAGATCCTGCTGGAGAAGCCGGGCCCGCCGGCACTGGACCCGGCCACCGCCGAGCAGGTCCGTGAGTTGCTCACCAAGGGCGCCCTGGGTGGATACCTCTTCATGACCACCGACGACGCCCACAAGACGCACGAGGACCTGGTGGCGAAGGGCGTCGAGATCACCGACGAGCCGACCGAGCGCCCGTACGGGATCGACTTCGGCATCCGGGACCCGTTCGGCAACCGGATCCGCATCGGCCAGATGTTCCCGCGGCACTAGCCGAGCGGACGCGGGTCGAGACCATCGCGTCCGCTGTGTTGCGATGGGCGGCATGGTGACCCGCGTGCTGTACCTGACCCGCCACGCCGAGCAGGATCTGACCGAGCTGGGGGAGTCGGACGCCGGGGAACCGGACACCGGCCTCACCGAGCGCGGTCGGCGGCAGGCCGTCCTGCTCGGCGAACGTCTGCGGGGCCGTCGGTTCGCCGCCGTCCACCACGGGCCGCTGCGCCGGGCCGCGCAGACCGCCGAGCTGGTCGCCACGTCGCTGCCCGAGGTTCCGGTGTACGCGACGGAGTTGGCCGGTGACCACCTCCCGCACGACACGGACCCGGCCGACCTGCCCCCGGCGTACGCAAAGTTCCTGGCCCAGTTCACGGCGGCCGAGCGGGTCGACGGGCCGCGGGTGACGGCGGCGGCGGTGCGCCGGTTCGCCGGGCCGGTCGGCGCGGCAGCCGCCGGCGACGAGCCGGTCCGCGAGTTGGTGGTGACCCACACCTTCCTGATCGCCTGGCTGGTGCGGCACGCGCTCGACGCGCCGGAGTGGCGCTGGCTGGGCCTGAACCTGCACAACGCGGGTCTGACCGTGATCCGGTACCCCTCGGCCGGTCCGCCGAATCTGGTCGCCGTCAACGACGTGGCGCACCTTCCGCCCGAGTTGCGGGGCACCGGTCTGCCCCCGGACTACCTGGTCTGAGTGCCGGTGGTGCGCAACAGCAGTTTGACAAGCGCCTGGGTGGCCGGCGGCGGGGGAGCGTCGGCCGGGCAGTCGGCGTACCCGGTCTCGGTGCCGCCCACGGTGAGCAGGTAGCTGAGCGCGTCCGAGCAGACTGTCGAGCGGGTCGGTTGCCGCGCCTCGGCGGCCAGCCGGGGGTCGGCGGCGAGCCCGGTCAGGCGGCCCAGGTCGGCGGGGGTAAGTCGGCCGGTACGCCGACTGCCGGCCCGGTCCACCGCGGTCCACTGACCGTCCGGCTCGACGGTCACGGCGTCACCACGACCGGCGAAGCCGCCGGAGGTGCGCAAGGTCACCCGGGTCGGCGCGCCACCGGTCCCGGGGCCGACGGTGGCGACGACGGTCGGCGGCGGGGTGGCGGTGCCGGTCGGCGGGGTGGCGGTGCCGGTCGGGCCGGGAGCGGTGGTGGCCGGGGGCGGGAGCGGGGTGGTGGGGGCTCGGGTGACGCCGGTGCAACCGGTCAGGACGGCGGTCAGGAGCGCGATCGTGACTGCGGCCGTCGATACCTGTCTCATCTCCGTCGGACGCGCGACCCCGAGCGTTGGTTCCCCCACCCGGACGGAGGCGGTGCGCGCCGTTTCTGGCAATGTTGGCCGTTGGGATCGCCGTAGCGGCGTGCGCCGCAGTTCGGCCGTAGTGGCGTGCGCCGCCGATCGGCCGCAGTGGCGTGCGCCGCCGATCGGCCGTAGCGGCGTGCCCCGCACAGGGGACGGGGGAGGGGCGGACGTGTCGGACGCGGAGTTGATCGTCGAGGTGACCGGACCGGTCGCGACGGTGGTGATCCACAATCCGGCGCGGCGCAACGCGATGACCGCCACCATGTGGCGTCAGCTCCCCGAGTTGCTCGACCGGCTGGAACCCGACCCCCACGTCCGGGCGTTGGTGCTCACCGGCGCGGGCGACGCGTTCTGCGCCGGTGCGGACCTGGGTGACCTGGCCGAGCTGTTGGACGCCGGCGACACCAGCATCGCGGTGGCCGCCGAGGAACGGCTGGCCCGCTTCGCCAAGCCGACGATCGCTGCCATCCGGGGTGCCTGCGTCGGCGGCGGGGCCCAGCTCGCGGTTGCCTGCGACCTGCGGATCGCCGCGGACGATGCCCGTTTCGGCGTACCGCCGGCCCGGCTCGGGCTGGTCTATCCGGCGCCGACCACCCGCCGGCTGGCCGGGCTGGTCGGCCCGTCCGCGGCCAAGCACCTGCTGTTCACCGCCGAGCTGATCGACGCCGGGCGCGCCCTGCGGATCGGCCTGGTCGATGAGGTGCTGCCGGGCGACCGGCTCGCCGCGCGGCTGGACGAGCTGACCGCGACGATCGCCCAGCGGTCGCCGCTGAGCGTCGCCGCCGCGAAGGAGATCGTCGACGACCGGGCCGGGCCGGCGCGGATCGCCTGGTGGCACCGGAAGGTGTCGACCACCGGCGAGGCCCGGGAAGGGGTCGCGGCGATGGCCGAGCGGCGTACGCCCCGCTTCGCCTGGCGGCCACCGACCGACGACTGATCGGTTTGCGCGGTCGCGGTCGATGGGTAGTTCCCGCTTCACGCGGTGATCGGGGGACCACTGTGGACGCGGCGGCGAAGAACCCAGACCAGACCGGACCGGACCGGGCGGGGCCAACATCGGCCCCGTCTGACTGTGCTCCCGGTGCTGCTGGCCGCGGTGGTCGGCGCGCTCGATTCCGCGGCCGGTAGTCGCACTTCGATACCACTAATCGCGATACCTCGATCCGGGGTGGTCCGCTGCCGGCCGGTACGGCAGGCTGTCCGTCGTGCAGCGTGATCAGTTGCTCGCGGGCCGCTATCGGCTCCTGGAGCGCCTTGGCAGTGGCGGTATGTCGGCGGTGCACCGGGCGTACGACGAGGTGCTCGAACGGGATGTCGCGGTGAAGATGCTCGTCGCCTCGGGCACCTTCGCTCGGCAGCGGATCCGCGCCGAGGCCAAGGCGGCTGCTCGACTGTCGCACCCGCACGTCACAGGCGTGTACGACTATGGCGAGTCGCCGTTGGACGGTTCCCCGGTTCCGTTCGTGGTGATGGAGTTGCTCGGCGGTCTCACCCTCGAACAACGGCTGGCGACCGGGCCGTTGCCGCCACGTGCCGGCCTACGGGTCTGCGCCGAGGTGGCCTCCGCTCTCACGGCCGCGCACGCGCAGGGGTTGGTGCACCGCGACATCAAGCCGAGCAACGTGATGCTCACGCCGACCGGCGCCAAGGTGCTCGACTTCGGCATCGCGGCCGTCGCCGGCGAATCGGAGATCGACTTCGAGGGACGACTGCTGGGCACTCCGGCCTATCTCGCCCCGGAGCGACTGGAGGCCGGCGAGGTGCTGCCGGCCTGCGACGTGTACGCCCTGGGCCTGCTGCTGCACCGGGTGCTCACCGGTCGGCTGCCGTGGGCGGCCGAGACGCAGACCGGGATGCTCCGCGCGCACAGGCACGTCGAGCCGGACCCGCTGCCGGAGATCGACGGCGTGCCGCCCGAGGTCCACCGGCTCTACCGCTGGTGTCTGGCCCGCGACCCCGCCGACCGACCACCGGCCACCGAGGCGGCCCGCATCCTGCTCACCGCCATGAGCGGAGCCACGTCCGAGGAAGCGGGCGTCACCGCGGCATCGGGAGCAGGCTCGGAGGGAACGGGTGTCACCGCGGCATCGGGAGCAGGCTCGGAGGGAACGGGTGTCACCGCGGCATCGGGAGCAGGCTCAGAGGGAACGGGTGTCACCGCGGCACCGGCAGCAGATTCCGCCGAGCCGACCGGCACCGGGACCGTCGACTCGGCCGGGCCGACGAGACGCCTGTCGTGGCGTCGACGTCGGCGTCTGGCCATCCTGGCGGTCGGCGGCGCGGTGCTCACCGCGATCACGATGGCCGGGTCGCTCGGCGACTTCGGCAATCGTCGACCGGAGCAGGGCGCTCCGTCGACCGGCCGGGGCACCACCGCCGTGGGGATGCCGGGCGCCGTGGAGCCGGCCGACGAGATCGCGACCGGGCCGTCCGCCGTCCCACCGGCCCAGGAGACCGCGCCTGGTGCCCGGACCGGCCCCCCGACCGGTCCGGACCCGACGACGACCCCGGCCCCGACAGCGGCCCCGACAGCGGCCCCGACCGCCACCGCGCCCGGCCCGACGCCGACCACGCCCGGCCCGGCCGTGCCGACGCCCACCCTTTCCGCGGACGTACCCGTGCAGGCGCGCGGAGGCACGATCACCATCCGCTGTGTGGGTAACTCCGCCGAGGTGGTCGCGGTGGCACCCGCGCCCGGCTTCCTGGCGGAGGCGTACGACCCGGGCCCGGCGAAGCAGCTCCGGGTCGAGTTGGCCTCCACCGAGCACCGCAGCGAGATCCGGGTGAACTGCCCCGACGGCCGTCCGAACCCGCAGGTGAAGGAACGCGCCGTCTGACCGGGGGCCGGCGGGTGCCACGCCCCGGGACGTGCCCGGAACGCGGCCCCCCGTTCCCGCCGGCCGGTCCGTCACCGCCCGGCCAGCGACCCCCAGCCCGGGTTCACCGGCTCCCGGCGCAGCGGCATGCCCGCCTCCGCCGGCGTCCGGTCACCCTTGCGCTGGTTGCAGCCGTAGCAGGCGGCGGTGGTGTTCCGCCAGGTGTTCCGGCCGCCGCGCGAGCGGGGCAGGACGTGGTCGATGGTGGAGGCCGGGCCACCGCAGTACGCGCAGCACCTGTCGTCGCGGCGCAGCACCCCGGCGCGGGACCAGGCCGGCCCGGAGTTGAACCGCCACCGGGTGACCACGTAGCGGACCAGCCGCACCACCCGGGGCATCGGGAAGACGCCGATCACCTGGTCCGGCTCGGCCTCGTGGATCTCGGCGACGCGCCGGCAGAGCATCCGCACGGCATGTTGAACGGTGACCCGGTGCAGCGGGCCGAGGTCGGCGTTGACGACGAGGACGGCGTCCACCGGGACTCCTTTCACGATGGTGACGGACAGCGAAGAGCCGCCCGGTCCGGCTGGTGGACGGGGCGGCTCGGCGCGTACGGGGACGCGTCAGTCGGGCCGGCCCGCCCGGGGACCTTCCGCTCGGCAACCGTCGCCGGGCAGCGTCGACGGCACGGTGGTGACGTGCGACTTCGTCATGCTCTGCTCCCGTGGCGGTGGTTGACCTTGCCCGCTCACGGTAGGTCGGGGCGGGACAGGCGGGCAACGTATTTCGATCGGTCGCCCGGCTCCTCCGGGCGGCGCTGACGGCGGGTCCGGGGGGCGACGACCACCGAGCGCCGGGCGGTGGTCAGCGGCCGGTTCAGCCGCAGGGCCATTCGCGCGGTGAGTTCGCTGTCCAGCAGGGGCCGGTTGACCTCCCCGGCGACGGCCAGCGCCGGCCCGGAGACCGACCGCCAGATCGCGGCCAGCCCGGCGCCGAGACCCACCAGGGCGACGGTGGCCCGGGTGGTCGGTGAGCCGGCGGCCGCGGCGGCGCTCACGCCGACCACCGCGAAGAGCACAAGCAGCAGGGGTACGAGAACCGGCCAGAAGATGCCCCGCGCCGCCTGCGCCACCAGCCGCCGATCCCGGATGATCAGGTTTCGGGCGATCACCGCGTAGTCCTCCTCGTCGAGCAGGTCGCGGGGGTGCAGGCCGCCGGTGAGCACGTCCCGCCAGAGGTCACCCTGGCCCCGCAGGGCCCGGCTCAGCTCGGCGGGCGCCGGCTCGGCCGGGTCCCCGTGGCCGGCCCGGTCCACCGCCGTCGCCCAGGCGGCCAGCGACCGGCGCACCACCGCGGCCGAGTACGGCGGCAGCACGCTGGCCAGCTCGTCCAGCCAGCGGCTGATCTGGATCTGCCGACCGCCGAACTGCCGCAGCAACTGGGCGGCGTCACCGGCTCGGACGGTGTCGGCCACCGATCGACCCAACCGGTAGGCCAGCCCGACCCGGTGGTTGGTGGCCATCGCCCAGCGCAGCACCTCGACGTTGAGGTCGTCGAGGGCGAGCAGCAGCGGCACCGGATCGGCGGGGTCGGGCGGGGCCGGGGCGGGCAGCAGGGCCCGGGCGGCCGACGTGTCGGGCACCGGCCCGGTGTGCCTGGTGAGTTCGGCGATCTGGGCCAGCGCGACGTCCACCCCGTCGAGGTACATGCGCATGCGCCGGTGGGGGGACATCTCGGTGAGGTTGGAGAGCTTCGTCGGTGGCACGGAGGGGCGGGCCTCGACGGGTACGCCGAGTTCCGTGTGCTGCCCGTGGTGGTAGGCGTCGGCCATCCACCAGCCCAGGCGCAGTGCGGTGACGATGCAGGCCCGTTCGTCGCGGATCAGTGGATACGCGTCGTCGCGGCCGCTCTCGCCGATCGGTGGGCGGTTCTCCGCGCCGGCGCGGTGCAGTGGTGACATCCCCCGCTGCCCTCCCGCCCGGTCGATCGACGGTTGATCAACCAAGCGTACGGCAGCGTACCGTTGCTTATGTTGTGTTTTGTCGGTTTGGGGTGCGGCGGCCGGCCAGCAGCCCCCGGGGCCGGATCGAGCGCACCGGCTCCGCCGCGCCGCCCACGGCCCGCAGGATGTGGTTCGCGGCGATGATGCCCGTCGCCGCGGAGCGTTCCATCAACGCGCTCGGGAAGTCCGTGGCGATACCGTCGCCGGCCAGGTAGAGGCCGGACGCGTCGGTGCGTACCCCTGGTCGCCAGGCGTGGCTGCCCGGCGTGAACGCCGGCGCCTGCGCCTCCACCCGGGCCCGCAGCTCGCGGACCCGCAGGTCGCCGGCCTCCGGCCAGAGCGCGACAAGCTCGCGGCGCATCCGCTCGGCCAACTCCTCGGCCGGCACCCCCGGCTCGCAGGCATACGCGTGCAGCTCGATGACCGACCCGCCGGTCTGCCGCGCCCACCGCCGAGGCTCGTTCTCCAACCTGTGGTAGAGCGTCACCGAGTCCAACGTGGGCTGACGGGACACACCGCTGAACACCGCCCGCTCGGCGGCCACGTCGCCGGCACACCAGTACCGGGCCACCGCGTACGGCGGGCCGGGCCGGCCGAAGGCGGGCATCCGTGCGGCCAGCTCCGGTGCCCGCCCGACCAGGTCGGGGGAGGCCGCGACGAGCGCGGCGAGTGCCGGTGGGTCGACGGCCAGCACCACGTGGGGCGCCGGGTGGCTGCCGCCGTCGGTGGTCGTCACCCGCCAGCCGTCGGCGTCGGGGTGCACCCCGGTCGCGGCGCAGCCGGTGCGCACCCGGCCGCCGTGCTTCTCCACGTGCCGGGTCAGCGGCTCCCAGATCGCCGTGGCGTAGTCCTCGTCCGGGCAGTCGAACGCCAGTCCCTCCGGGTTGCCGAGCAGATAGAAGTGGAACTGCGCGACCATCTCGGCGGCCGACATCTCCGCCTCGTGGTTGAAGAACGAGTGCGAGAAGACCTCGAACAGCATCGCCCGCGCCCGGTCCGGCAGCCCCAACGACGCCAACAGCTCTTCGGCGGTGGTGTCGTCCAACTCGGCGTAGGTGCGGACCGGGTCGTAGGTGAGCAGCGGCAACGCGGCGTCGCGGTCCATCACCCGCAGGTCGGCCAGGCGCAGGCTGGGGCTGCGCAGCAGCAGCGCGAGCAGGTTCGCCGGTGGTGCGGGTGGCAGCCTGCCGAACTCCTCGGTCGGCCACTGGGCACTGAGGATCGGGTAACCCGCAACGGGCTGGAGGAAACCCAGGTCGGGATCGACGCGGCGGAGGATGGACCGCCAGTTGTAGTACTGCCGGAAGAACGCGTGGAAACCATGCTCGGTCTGCTGGGCGCCGTCGGCAAGCGCCTCCGGCCAGGCGCCAAGTCGACCGCCGAGCGTCGGCGCGGCCTCCAGCACGGTGACCGCGACACCCCGCTCGGCCAACACCACAGCCGCCGACATGCCGGCGATGCCGCCACCCACCACAAGCGCCGAGGTGGGTCGCGGCACGCGCTCCGCGCCACCGCCGCCCGGGTCCACCAGGTGCTGTCGTACGCCGATGAGCCGGCCCACCACCTGCGACAGCGCCACGGGCACCTACCTCTCTCCGGCCCAGTCTCCCCTACGCAAGGCAGCGGCGCGCGCGGTCGGAGGCGGGCCAGACGTACTCCAGATCCGCTGGGACGTCGTCGCCGAAGAGCGGCCGGTAGTGCTCGGGGTCCTTGCGGACCAGCGACGAGCGGTGGCTCAGGTGCAGGTCGTCGCGGCCCAGCCACGGTGGCAGCTCGCCGGCCCGGGCCAACTCGTCCTGGGTCCGTACGACACCGGGCCCACAGGCCGCGGCCAGGTCGACGGTCATCGTGGTGGCGCAGGTGTCGGCCCGCCCCGGCTCGGTCCACACCGCGCACATGTCCAGCCCGTAGCGGGTCAGCGCCTCCTCGTACCCGGCCCACATCTTCACCGCCGGGTGGTTGCGCCAGCCGTACCCGGGTCGGGTGAGCCCGCGCAGCACCTGGATGGCCTCCACCCGCTGCTTGCCCAGCCGCTTCTGGTCCAGCGTGCGGGCGCTGGCCAGGAAGTCCGGGTACGGGAGGAACGTCTGCATGCGGCTGCACTACCCGTCGCGGGGGCCGGCATGCCTGGCCGCGGGATGATCCGGACGGGGTCGCCCAGCGCGGCCGTGCTGATTACGATCCGGGCATGGCGGAGCCGTGGCGGGACCGGGCGCGACGGGCGGTCGAGTGGAACTGGCGACTGCGGTCCGTCGGTGATCCGCGCCCGCACTACGTGATCTGCGGGAAGGACGCGCTGGCCTACTACGTGGCCCGGGCGATGCTCGAATCCGAGCTGCCGGCGGGCGGGGCCCGGGTGACAGTCGTGGTGCCGGAGCGCTACCGCAGCAACGGCCCGGACGTGGCGGGGTTGCGCGGCGTCCGGGTGGTCCGTTCGGATCGGCTGGACGTGGCCACCTTCGAGGCCGCCGGCGTGGCCGGGGCGACCGGGTTGGCCCTGCTGCACCAGGACGACGTCGGCAACCTGCACGCGGCGCTCTGCGCGCAGGCCGTCGACCAGCAGGTCCGTCAGGTGCTGCGGATGTTCAACGGCACCCTCGCCGACGGCGTGCGCAAACTGATCAGGGCACCTGTCGAGGTGCTCTCCGACGCCGAGATGGCCGCGCCGGCCTTCGTGGCCGCCGCGCTCGGCGAGGTCGACCCCAGCTCCTTCCAACACCGGGACAAGACGCTGCGGGTGGCGCGGCGGGCCGACGTCCGCCCGCAGGACGTGGTCTGCGCCCTGGCCCACCTCACCGAGGCGCAGGGGGTGGAGCTGCTGCCGGCCGAGCAGGCCGGGGCCGACCTGGTGCTCGCCGAGGCGACCGGGCAGCCGCCGGGCACCGAGGTCGCCGCCCGTCGCCTGGTCCGGGCCCGCCAGCGACGTCGCCCGGTCACGGTGCTGCTGGGAGCGGTCCGCGGCTTCGCCACCCGCAAGATCGGCGTCGCGGTGATGCTGGTGCTCGCGGTGATCGCGGTGTTGGGGGCGCTGATCTCCCGCACCGAGGGCGCCTCCCCACTGGAAGCCCTGTACCTGACCCTGGTCACCACGCTCAGCGGCGCCGACCCGGACACCACCAAGTCGGCCGGCGCGCAGATCATGCAGGTGGTGCTCAACCTGGCCGGGTTGGCGCTGATCCCGCTGATCACCGCCGCCGTGGTGGATGGCATCGTCAACGCCCGACTGGCCCTGCACACCGGCCGGATGCAGCCCGCGCGGGCCGGGCACGTCGTGCTGATCGGCCTGGGCAACGTCGGCACCCGCGTGATGGCGCAGCTCCGCGAGTACGACGTCGAGGTGGTGGCGATCGACAAGGATCCGCAGCCGCGCGGCGGTGCCCTGGCCCGTCAGTTGGAGGTGCCGCTGATCGTCGGTGACGCCGCGCTGCCGGAGACCCTGGTCGCCGCGTCGGTGGCCGACTGTCAGGCGCTGGTGGTGGCGTCCACCGACGACGTGGCCAACCTGGAGGCGGCGCTCGCCGCCCGGGACATCCGCGACGACCTGCGGGTGGTGCTCCGACTCTTCGACGGTGACTTCGCCGAACGGGTGGAGGAGACGTTCGCCCTCGGGGTGTCCCGGTCGGTCTCCTACCTGGCCGCGCCGGCCTTCATCGGGGCACTCACCGAACGCGCGGTGATCACCACGATCCCGGTCGACCGGCACGCGCTGCCGGTCGCCGAGGTGCCGGTCGCCGCCGGCTCCGAGTTGGACGGCCGACCGTTGGACGTGGTCAACCGCGACGGGCAGGTCCGGCTCATCGCCCGGACCCCGGCGGGCGGCACCAGGACGATCTGGTGGAAGGATCTCGACCCCCGACAGGTGATCTTCGCTGGTGACCGGTTGACAGTCGTCGCCCGTCGGCGCGGCCTGGACTGGCTGACCCACCAGTGCGCCCCGCCCGCCCGGCCGGGCCCCATCCCTCGGCCGGCCGGTGCGGTCCACGGCGGGGTGCACATCCCCGCCACGGCATCCCCCGGAGGGCTGAGCCCGACGGGCTCGGAGGTCGGCGTGGCACCCCCCGTTCCTCCCGCTGGGGGTGCTCCCTCGACGTCTCCTGACCGCCCAGCGGACGAATTCGAGCTGACTCGCCGGCAGGACGGCAACGGCGAAGTGAGCTGAAGGGTTTATCTTCCGGCGCTGCGCGACAATCGGTGCCATGCGTTTCCGCATCCTGGGGCCGACCCAGGTGGTGCTGGCCGACGGGCGCGAGATTCCCGTCGGCGGTCCGCGGCTGCGCGCACTACTGGCTCTGCTCCTGCTCGACGCGGGCCGGGTGGTCCCCGCCGAGCGGCTGATCGACAACCTGTACGGCGAGCACCCGCCCCGGGGTGCTGCCAACGCACTCCAGTCCCAGGTGTCGCGCCTGCGTCAGGCCCTGCCCGCCGAACACACCCCGGTCGAGTTCCATCCGACCGGCTATCGGCTCGTCGTGGATCCCGCGGATGTCGACGCGTACCGGTTCGAGCGGCTCGCCGAGGCGGGGCGCCGGGCGCTCGCCGGCGGTGACTGGGCCCGCGCGGCGGCCGAGTTGCGCGCGGCGTTGGAGTTGTGGCGGGGCCCCGCCCTGGCCGACGTCATCGACGTGGCCGGCGCACCCGTGCAGGCCGCCCGGCTGGACGAGCTGCGGCTGGCCGCCGTCGACGATCGGATCGAGGCGGACCTGGCGCTGGGCGCGTCCGCCGCGCTGGTCCCGGAGCTGCGGGAGTTGGTCGTCGCGCACCCGTTGCGGGAGCGGTCGCGGGGCCAGCTCATGCGTGCGCTGTCCGCACTGGGCCGGCCGGCCGAGGCGCTTGCCGAATTCGAGGCGGCCCGCCGCACGCTGACCGAGGAACTCGGCGTCGGCCCGCCGCCGGAGCTGGCCGCGATCCACCTGGCGGTGCTGCGCGGCGCGGACCGCCCGGCCGAACGCGCGGCTGCCGAACGGGTGCTGCCGAGCCAACTCACCACGTTCGTCGGGCGAGAGGAGGAGCTCAAGCGGGTTGGGGAGCTGCTCGGCGAGCGCAGACTTGTCACCCTCACCGGCCCGGGGGGCGCGGGCAAGACCCGGTTGGCGATCGAGGCGGCGAGCCGTTCGGACGGCGAGGTCCGCTTCGTCGAGCTGGCCGGGCTGGCTGACGGTTCGGACGTACCGCAGGCGGTGCTGAGCGCCCTCGGCCTGCGCGACGCGGGCCTGCGCGACGCGGGCCTGCGGGCCCCGGCCGAGCCGGGCCGGCAACCGACCGACCGGCTGGTCGAAGCGCTCGCCGAGCGGCGGCTGCTGCTCCTGCTCGACAACTGCGAGCACGTCGTCGCCGACGCGGCCCGGCTGGCCGCACGGCTGCTCGGCGCGTGCCCGGCACTGCGGGTCCTGGCCACCAGTCGTGAGCCGCTCGGGCTGGCCGGCGAGGCGTTGTGCCCGATGTCCGGGCTCGCCCTGCCACCGCCCGACGCGTCGGCGCGGGACGCCGACGACTACGCGGCGGTCAGCCTGTTCGCCCAGCGGGCCGCCGACGTGGCGCCCGACTTCACCGTCACACCGGCCAACGCCGAGCTGGTACTGCGGATCTGCCGCACCCTCGACGGTCTGCCGCTGGCGATCGAGCTGGCCGCCGCGCGACTGCGGGCGCTGTCGGTAGCCGAGGTGGCCGCCCACCTCGACGACCGGTTCCGGCTGCTGTCGATGAGCAGCCGGGCCGTGTCGCCCCGGCACCGGACACTCCGGGCGGTGGTCGAGTGGAGTTGGGACCTGCTCGACGATGCCGAGCGGACACTGGCCCGACGGCTGACCGTCTTCGCCGGCGGTGCCACGCTGGAGGCGGCCGGGCGGGTCGCCGAGATGCCCTCGGCCGAGTTCGTCGACGCGCTGACCGGTCTGGTCGACAAGTCCTTCGTGGAGTTGACCGGAGGCCGGTACCGGATGCTGGAGACCGTGCGGGCCTTCTGCGCCGAACGCCTCGCCGAAGCCGGCGAGGCCGAGCGGCTGCGCCGCGCACACACCGCGTACTTCCTGGAACTCGCCTGGACCGCCAGCGACCACCTGCGCCGGGCCGAACAACTGCACTGGTTGCGGCGGCTCGACGCCGAGCGGGACAACCTGCACGCGGCGCTGCGTCGTGCCACCGCGGCCGGTGACGCGTCCGAGGCCGCCGGGTTGGTCGCCGCCCTGTCGTTCTACTGGTGGTTACGCGGCATGCGTGGGGAAGGGGCCCGGCTGGCCGCCGACGTCCTCGACGTGCTCGGTGCCGAGGCGCCGCCCGGGTTGGGCGAGGAGTTCGCCCTCTGCGTCTACAACGCCTCGCTCGCCGGTTCCGGTCACCTGCCGTCGCTCGGCACGCAGGGGTCCGTGATCCGCAGCCTCGACCGGCCCCCTCGACAACCGTTCCTGCTGTATCTGTCGGGGATCTCGACCGGCCCCCCACCCGGCGGAGCCGAGGACGTCGAAGAGCTGATGCGGGAGCTGCGGCGGCTGGTCGGCCCGGACACCTGGATCAACGCGCTCGGCGCGATGGGACACGGCTCGGCGCAGATGTGGGGTGGCCAGTCGGACCGGGCCGGGGCCGCACTCGCCACCGCGCTCGACGGCTTCCGGAGCACCGGAGACCGATGGGGTTCCATGATCACACTTGGCGCGCTCGGCGAACTGGCCGCCTGGCGGGGTGACCCGGAAGCGGCGGGCGAGCACATGAACCGGGCCATGGGGTTGGCCGAGGAACTCGGCTCGGCCGTCGACCAGGCCGACATGCTGCGTACGCGGGGCGAGATCAGGCTGCGTGCCGGTGACCTCGCGGCGGCCCGGGACGACTTCGCCGCTGCGCTGCTCCTCGCGCAGGGCAGTGGCGCGCCCGAGTTCGTGTCCGCCGCCCGACTCGGCCTCGCCCAGGTGGCACGGCTGCGCGGTGATCTCGCCGAGACGAGGCGGCTCTGCGAGGCGGCGTTGGCCGGCGGGCTCACCGGCTGGTACGTCGGCGAGGCGACGCGTGCGGAGATCATCCTCCTTCTTCAGCAGATCACCGAGGAGCAGAGGGCCGGGGCCGCGAGCGGGTCTGGTGCGCCGCCGTCAGCGGACGGTGCGTGACCCGTCAGCGCCCGACCGCACCCTGGCGGCATGACGACATACGAGGTGGTGGCCGAGGGGCTGGGTAAGCGGTACGGCCCGACCCGCGCGCTTGACGCGTTCGACCTGACCGTACCGGCGGGCACGGTGTACGGGCTGCTGGGACCGAACGGCGCAGGCAAGACGACTGCCGTACGGATCCTCACCACGCTGCTGCGCTTCGACGCCGGCCGGGCCAGTGTGGCCGGGTTCGACGTGCGGCGTCAGCCGGACGAGGTGCGGGCCCGGATCGGGCTGACCGGGCAGTACGCGGCGGTCGACGAGACCCTGAGTGGCCGGCAGAACCTGGAGTTGTTCGGCCGGCTGTTCCGGCTGGGACGACGGGCGGCCCGCCAACGCGCCGACGAACTGCTGGAACGGTTCGGGCTCGCCGAGGCGGCGGGGCGGTCCGCCGTCGAGTATTCGGGTGGGATGCGGCGACGGCTGGACCTCGCCGCCAGCCTGATCCGTACGCCGCGGGTGCTCTTTCTCGACGAGCCGACCACGGGTCTGGACCCGCGTAGCCGCAACCAGGTGTGGGACCTGGTCCGCGGTCTCGTGGCGGAGGGGACCACGGTGCTGCTCACCACGCAGTACCTGGAGGAGGCCGACCAGTTGGCCCACCGGATCTCGGTGATCGACGCCGGTCGGGTGGTGGCCGAGGGGTCGCCGGACGAGCTGAAGTCGATGACCGGCGGAGACCGGGTCGAGGTGGTGGTGCGCGATGCCGACGCCCTGACCCGGGCTGCCGGCATCGTCGCGCGCATCTGTGGCGCGGAGCCGGAGCACGACCGTGCGGTCCGGCGGCTCAGCGTGCCGGTGGTCGACCGGGTCGCCGGGTTGGTGGACGTGGTGCGGGCGTTGGACGACGCCGGGATCGCGGTCGAGGACATCGGCCTGCGGCGGGCCACGTTGGACGAGGCGTTTCTGCATCTGACCGGGCATCGGCCGGACGCGGCCCGCGAGCCTGTCGGCGTCGGCGGGAAGGGGGACGTGGCATGACGGCGGCGGTTGTCGACGGCTGGACGATGACCAGGCGGAACATGATCCACGTGGTCCGCGCTCCGGAGGAGCTGATCCTCTACTTCTCGCTGCCGATCATGTTCGTGCTGGTCTTCGGGTACGTGTTCGGCAGCGGCATGCAGGTGGCCGGTGGCGGCAACTACCGGGAGTTCCTGCTGCCCGGGGTCTTCGTGATGACGATGCTGTACGGCCTCGGCGCGACCGCGAGCGGCGTGGCACTGGACCTCAGCCGGGGCGTCGTCGACCGGTTCCGGTCGATGCCGATGGCCCGGTCGGCCCTGCTGACCGGCCGCAGTGCCGCCGACCTGCTCCGCGCCCTGCTGGAGATGTCCACCCTGCTGGTCTGTGGCCTGCTCGTCGGATGGCAGTGGCGACAGGGTGTCGGCAGGGCGTTGCTCGCCGTCGGGCTCCTCCTGCTGCTCCGGGTCGCGATCACCTGGGTCGGGATCTACCTGGCGCTGCTGGTCCGCAACCCGGACACGGTCGGTGTGATCGTCTTCCCGGCGGCGTTCCCGTTCACCGCGATCTCCAACGTCTTCGTGTCGCCCGAGCTGATGCCGTCGGTCATCGGGACGATCTCGGAATGGAACCCGTTGTCGGCCACCGTCGCGGCGATCCGTGAACTGTTCGGCAACCCCGGTCTGGGTGGCGACTCCTGGCCGGCACAACACGCGATGCTGTTGGCGGTGGTGTGGCCGGTGCTGCTGATCGCGACGTTCGCCCCGCTGGCGGTGCGCCGATACCGGCGGTTGAGCCGCTGACCCCTGGCCGCCGGTGGCCTGCTCAGGTCACCGGCGGGCGGGGCGCAGCGCGTACCAGGCGGCACCGGCGGCCAGCACACCGAAGCCGGCGAGGACGCTGCCGGTCGGCAGGTTGATCGCGAGCAGCAGGCAGCCGAGCAGCCCCAGGCCGGCGAGCACCTGCACGGGCAGCCGCCGGCCCGGCTCCCGGCCCAGCGTCAGCGCCGCCGCATTGGTGATCGCGTAGTAGACCAGCACCGTGCAACTGGAGAAGCCGATGGCATCGCGCACGTCGCCGAGCAGCACCACCACGATCACCACGGCGGCCACCGCCAGCTCGGCGCGGTGCGGCACCTGGTGCACCTGGTGCACGGCGGCCAACGCGGCGGGCAGGTCGCGGCGGCGAGCCATCGCCAGGGTGGTCCGGCCGACCCCGGCGACCAGGGACAGCAGCACCCCGACGACCGCGATGGTGGCCCCGGCGCGAACCACCCAGGCCAGGCCGGGCAGCCCGGCGGCGGTCACCACGTCGACCAGTGGCGCGGCGGAGTCGGCCAGCCGGTCGGCGCCGAGCACGCCGAGCGTGATCACGGCCAGCACCAGGTAGATCGCGAGCACCACCCCGAGCGCCAGCGGCACCGCGCGGGGAATGGTCCGCTGCGGGTCGCGGACCTCCTCGCCGAGCGTGGCGATCCGGGCGTACCCGGCGAACGCGAAGAACAGCAGCCCGGCGGCGGCGAGCACGCCCCGGGCGGAGCCGCCGGGCTCGCCGAGCCGATCCAGGTGCACCGGCCCACCCACCAGGCCGACGACCGCGACCAGGGCCAACACCGCGAGCACCAACGCGACAAGAGCCCTGGTCACGGTGGCCGTCTTACCGATGCCGCGCAGGTTCACCGCGGTCACCGCGAGCACCGCCGCGACGGCGACCAGCCGGGCCTGCCCCGGCCACAGGTACGCCCCGATGGCCAACGCCATCGCCGCACAGCTCGCCGTCTTGCCGACCACGAAGCCCCAGCCGGCCAGGAAGCCGGCGAACGGCCCGAGCCGTTCCCGGCCGTAGACGTAGGTGCCGCCGGACTCCGGATATCGGGCCGCCAGCCTTGCCGAGCTTGTCGCGTTGCAGAAGGCGATGAAGCCGGCCAGCACCAGCGCGGGCAGCAGGCCGGCGCCGCCGGCCTCCGCCGCGGCCGGGCCGAACACCACGAAGACGCCCGCACCGAGCATCGAGCCCAACCCGATGACCACCGCATCGGGTACGCCCAGCCGCCGCGCCAGTTGATCCACGAACAGAAACCCTAGGGGTACGAGGTGAACGGCCGGTCCCATTCGCGTAGCCGGCCGGGGAGGGGCACATCGTCCCACGGCACCCGGTGCAGCAGCCGGTCCAGGAGCAGGCCCAGCAGCAGCCCCGCCACCGAGTCGGTCAGCCAGTGCCAGCCCAGGTAGGTGGTGGTGGTGAGGACGACAAGCGGTGGCGCGACTCGGATCACGGTGACGAGCCGGGCCGGCAGTTGCCGGCCGAAGCTGCGGGCCAGCGGGGCCAGCAGCAGCGCGATGACCCCGTACCAGACGATGGCGTTGGCGACGTGCCCCGACGGGTAGGACTGGGCGAACCGCACCGGCAGGTCGTCGTGGAACAGCGGCAGGGTCTGCTCGGGCGTCAGGAACGGCTCCTTGACGCTGGCGCTCGGTGCCGCCCGGGCCGTCCAGACCTTGAGCGGCCCGATGGTCAGAAGGGTCAGCACGAACCCGACCACCGGCGGCAGGATCGGCCGCAGCGACCGCAGCCGGACGGCCAGCAGCACGCCCAGCCCGGCGGCGATCAGGGTCAGCGGGCTGCCCTGGCCGAGCAGGTTGAACACCCGGGCCACCCAGTAGGCGACAGTCGGTCGGTGCCCCTCGGCCCAGTCGGCGACCGCCCGGTCCAGCCCGAAGAGCTGGTCGGCGGCGAGCGCCACCGTCAAACCGACCAACCCGATCAGCAGGAGCGCGTCGAACCACCAGCCGGCCGGGCGGACAGGCCGTAGCCGCAGGTCACGTCGTACCGCCGTGGGTTTGAGCACGCGACCACGCTACCGGCCCGACGCGAGCCCGGGGTGTGCGGCGCTGTGGGACCAACCACGATCAGAGGCGGATGCGGGGGCGAGGCGTCATGCTTGGGCCCGTGCGGATCACGTCTGCCCTCGTGGACCCGGCGCTGCTCGACCTGCCCTGGTCGACACCGCTGGAGGAGTGGCCTGCCCAACACCTGGTGGCTCTGCCGCAGGGCATCTCCCGACACATCGTCCGGTTCGTCCGGCTTGGTGACTACGTGTACGCGTTCAAGGAGACCCGCGAGCGGATCGCCGAGCGGGAGTACGACCTGCTCCGGGCGCTGGAACGGATCGACTTCCCGTCGGTCGAGGCGGTGGCGGTCGTCGCCGACCGGCAGACCGAGGACGGGGAACCGCTGGAATCGGTGCTGATCACCCGGCACCTGCAATTCTCCCTGCCGTACCGGGCGTTGTTCTCGCACACCCTGCGGCCGGAGACGATGAGCCGGCTGCTCGACGCGCTCGCCGCCCTGATCGTGCGGATGCACCTCACCGGCTTCTTCTGGGGTGACTGCTCGCTGTCGAACACGCTGTTCCGCCGGGACGCGGGAGCGTTCGCCGCCTACCTGGTGGACGCGGAGACGGGCGCGTTGCACAACTCGCTCTCCAACGGTCAACGCGGTGAGGACCTGGAGATCGCCCGGGTGAACATCTTCGGCGAGGCACTGGACCTACAGGCCGCCGGCCTGCTGCACGAGTCCATCGACCCCGAGGTGGTCTGCGAGGAGGTCGTGCAGCGTTACGAGCGGCTCTGGCACGAGATCACCTACGAGCAGGCCGTCGAGCGGGAGGCCCGGCACGACATCGAGGGCCGGATCCGCCGCCTCAACGAGCTGGGCTTCGACGTGGCCGAGGTGGCCATGTCCTCCATCGACGACGGGCGTTACCTGGTCCGGCCGAAGGTCGTCGACGCCGGCTACCACACCCGGCGGCTGCTGCGGCTCACCGGTCTGGACGCCGAGGAGAACCAGGCCCGCAAGCTGCTCAACGACCTGGACGCCTACCGGGCGGAGAGCGACCTGGTCGACGAGCAGCAGGCCGCCCACCGCTGGCTCACCGAGGTCTTCGAACCGGTGGTCCGGGCCGTTCCCGCACACCTGCGGCAGAAACTGGAGCCGCAGGAGCTGTTCGCGCAGATCATCGAGCACAAGTGGCTGCTGTCCGAGCAGGCCGGTCGGGACGTCGGGATGCGCCACGCGGTTCAGTCCTACCTGGCCGACGTGCTTGTGCACCGCCCGGACGAGCAGGCCGTGCTCGGCGTCGACGTCCCCACCTTCAGCTGATCCTCCGCTGGCCTCCGCTGGCCCTCCGCTGGCCCTCCGCCTCGGGACGGTCCGACCTGCCTTCGTTCAAACGGGCTGGATCGCCGGGCAGGATGGGGTGACCAGTGTGGTTGGTGGGCCCTGTAGAGCTGCCCCAGATATGGGGCGGTCTGCGATGTCATGCCGCTGACATCGATCGTCGCTGGCGCCTCGCCCGAAGACATGCTGGGGCGGCTTGCCGCCCAACCGGCGAACCGTCGCACTGTGGCGCTGCCGGCCCCGCAGGCCCGCGTGTCCCGTGGCTTCGCCCGTCCCCCTGGTCTGCCTGCCCGCGCTGGTCTGCGTGCCTGCGCTGGTCTGCGTGCCTGCGCTGGTCTGCGTGCCTGCGCTGGTCTGCGTGCCTCCGCATGTCCGCGCGTCCAGTGGCTTCGCCTGCCCCATATCTGGGGCAGCTCTACAGGCCGCCAAACAGGCATGGCCTCCGGCGTTGCGGCGGCCGGGCATGGCCTCCGGCGTTGCGGCGGCCGGGCATGGCTTCCGGCGTTGCGGCGGCCGGGCATGGCTTTCGGCGTTGCGGCGGCCGGGCATGGCCTCCAGCGGCAGACTGCTGTCGAGCGCTGTCACGCAACCGATGGCGGCAAGCGCGCAGGAAGGGCTCGTGCTCACTCCACCCAGGTGCCGCCGCGGAGGACCCGGACCACGTTCAGGTCGGCGTCCAGCACCACCAGGTCGGCGCGGAGGCCGACCTGTAGGGAGCCCACCCGGTTGCCCAGGCCGATGGCGCGCGCCGGGGTGGTGGCCACCATCCGTGCCGCGTCGGCGATCGGGATTCCGGCATTCACGGCGTGCCGCAGCGCGGCGTCCATGGTCAGCGTGCTGCCGGCGATCGCCCCGTCGCGGGCGAGTCGGGCCACCCCGTCGGTCACGGTGACGGCCTGGCCGCCCAGCTCGTAGTCGCCGTCGGCCATTCCGGCGGCGGCCATCGCGTCGGTGATCAGCGCCGCCCGGTCCGGGCCCGCGGTCGCGGTGGCGAAGGTCAGCGTGCCGCCGTGCAGGTGCACCCCGTCGGCGATCAGCTCGCAGATGACGGTGGGCGCGTCGAGCAGGGCCACCACCGGCCCCGGCTCGCGGTGGTGCACGGGGCGCATGCCGTTGAACAGGTGGGTGCCGACACTGGCGCCGGCGGCGATCGCGGCGCGGGTCTGCTCGTACGTCGCGTCGGTGTGGCCGACCGCCGCCACCACCCGCTGCGCGGTGAGCAGCTTGATCGCCTCCAGGGCGCCGTCGCGTTCCGGAGCGAGGGTGACCATCCGGATCGCTCCCCGACCCAGCTCGATCAGCTCGGACAGCTCGTCGGTCGACGGGTCGCGCAGGTACTCGGGGTTCTGCGCGCCGCAACGGGCAGCGGAGAGGTAGGGCCCTTCGAAGTGGACCCCCGCCAGCACGCCCTCGTCGACAAGTGGGGCGTACGCCTCGGTGGCCGCGCGCATCAGCGGGAAGGGCGCGCTGACCAGACTGGCCAACAGGGTGGTCGTGCCGTGCGCGAGGTGGAAGTCGGCCGCCGCCCGGGCCTCGTCGGCGTCCCCCGTGGTGAAGGTGTGCCCACCACCGCCGTGGGTGTGCATGTCGACGAAACCGGGCAGGATCCAGTGTCCGTCCCGGACCGACGGATATTCGGCCACGGCGGTGATCCGATCCCCGTCCCACTCGACGCAGCCCTGTCGGATGACACCGGTCGGGGTCACCACTCGGCCGTCCACCCGCACGGTCATCGCTCCTCCAGCTGGTCTCGGACGCGCACCGCGTCATGGTCAGCGACGCGCACCGCGTCATGGTCTCGGACGCGCACCGCGTCTTGGGCACCGACGCCTACGGCGTCGTGGTTTCGGACGCGCACCGCGTCCAGGGCGAGGAGGGCGGCGCCGAGACAGCCGGCCTCGTCGCCCAGGGCCGCCGCGACCAGCCGCGGCTCCCGGTGGAAGGTCATCCGCTCGTGCAGCGCCGCCCGCAGCGGGATCAGCAGCCGGTCCCCGGCCTGGGCCAGGCCGCCGCCGAGCACGATCGTCGCCACGTCGAACAACGCCTGCCCGGTGGCGAGGCCGTCGGCGAGCGCATTGACCGCCTCCTGCCAGACCTGGCCGGCGAGCGGTTCCCCGGCCGCGGACCGCTCGGCCACCTCGGCGGCCGTGGCCGCCGCACCAGCCAGCTCCGCGTAACGGCGACCGATCGCCGCGGCGGAGGAGACCGCCTCCAGGCAGCCAGGTCGACCGCAACCGCAGCGGGGGCCGTCGGGCCGGACCAGGATGTGGCCGATCTCCCCGGCGGCGCCGTGCGCGCCCGTCGAGGCCGAGCCGTCGACCACATGCGCGGCGGCGATGCCGGTGCCGATCGCCACGAACAGCACCTGCCCGGCGCCGCGTCCAGCACCGAGGCGGGCCTCGGCGAGACCGCCGACGCGCACGTCGTGGCCGAGCGCCGTGGGCAGGCCGAGCCGCGCCACCGCCAGGTCCCGCAGGGGTACGTCCCGAAATCCCACGTTCGCCGACCAGACCGCCACGCCGCGCGCCTCGTCCACCACCCCCGGTACGGCGATGCCGACGGCGATCGGGGTGAGCCCGTCGGCGCGGGCCTTGGCGGCCAGCCCGTCGGCCACGTCCAGGATCGTGTCGACCACGGCCGTCGGGCCGCGCCCGGCGTGTGTGGGGTGCCGCTCGGTGCGTACCGCGACGCCGTCCGGTCCCACCAGGGCGCACTTCATGCCGGTGCCGCCCACATCCAGCGCGACGACGACCTGGTCGGCGGGCCCGGCGTCGCCGCCGGTCACGCCAGCACCACCGACCGGGAGAGGTGTCGGGGCGCGTCCGGGTCGAGGCCCCGGCTGGTCGCCAGCGCGACCGCGAAGCGTTGCGCCAGGATCAGGTCGGCCATCGGGTCGACCGGGGTACGACCGGCGGACCAACTGCCCAGCACCGTGCGCCAGCCGTGCGTGCGACTGTGCACGAAGGCCGCGCCGGTGGCGGCCACGTCCTCGGGGAGCCCGTCGGGCAGCTCGCCGAACGCCCACACCAGCCGGCCCGGCGCGGCGACCGAGATGGGGCCGTGCCGGTAGTCCATCGCCGGGTACGCCTCGGCCCAGAAGGTGGCCGCCTCACGGCACTTCAGCGCCGCCTCCTGGGCCAGACCGACCGTCCACCCCCGACCGAGGAAGGTGACCTGTCCGATGGTGGCCGGGTCGATCGGCAGCGGGGATCGCACCGCGACTTCGGCGTCCGCGGCGAGCGCGGTCACCGGGTCGCCGAGGTGGGCCCGGAGCAGGGCCAGTGCGGTGGTCGCGAAGCGGGTCTGCACCACCGACCGCTCGTCGGCGAAGGGCATGGTCACCACGGCGCTGGCCAGGTCGACGGCGGGTGACGCCGGGTCACCGACGATGACGGTGGTGGGGGTCGTCCCGCGCAGCGCGGCGAGCAGCTCCAGCACCTCCGTGGTGGTGCCGGAACGGGTGATCGCGATCAACCGGTCATAGTGGCGGCCGGCGGGGAACTCGGATGCCTGGAAGGCGTCGGTCTCGCCCTGGCCGGCCTGCTCGCGGCGGCCCGCGTACGCCATCGCCATGAACCACGACGTGCCGCAACCGACGACGGCGACCCGCTCACCGGGGCGTGGCAGGTCACCGTGGACGACGCCGGCCAGTTCGGCGGCCTCCCGCCAGCAGTCGGGCTGGCTCGCGATCTCCGCGTGCACGTACGCCATGGGAAACTCCTCGCAGAGGCGACCGGTGCGCAATACGGCTCGTTAAGCACGTATTTCGCGCGTCATTCTGCGCGAACGGCGGTGGCCGTGGCAACCGACCACCCGATCGCGCAGGTCACTCTTTTGCGCCAGCCTAGTTTCGCGCACTAGTGTGCACGCAATCAATCACCGTCCGTGTCACTGGAGGGCCCCCGCGGTGGACCGGTACGCCAGATGGAACGCCCTGCTCGAGATGCTGACCGACAACGGCCGGGTCAGCGTCGAGGCGGCAGCCGAGCGGCTGGACGTCTCCCAGGCCACCATCCGGCGTGACTTCGACCAGCTCGCCCAACAGCAGATGATCACCAGGACCCGGGGTGGCGCGGTCGCCAACGGTGTGTCGTACGACCTGCCCCTGCGCTACAAGACGGCCAAGCACTCGGCCGAGAAGCAGCGGATCGGGGCGGCCGCGGCGGCGCTCGTCACGCCGGGCACCGTGGTCGGCCTGAACGGGGGCACCACCAGCACCGAGGTGGCCAGGGCGCTCGCCGTGCGTCCGGACCTGAACACCAGTGCCGAGGGCGCGCAGCTCACCGTGGTGACCAACGCGTTGAATATCGCCAACGAGTTGCTGGTCCGGTCGCGGATGAAGGTCGTGGTGGCCGGCGGGGTGGTGCGCCCGAAGTCGTTCGAGCTGGTCGGCCCGCTGGGCGGGGCCCTGCTGCGCGAGGTCACCCTGGACGTCGCGTTGCTCGGCGTGGACGCGATCGATCCGCACCTCGGCGCCGCCGCCCACCACGAGGGCGAGGCCGCGATGAACAACCTGATGGTGGCCCGGGCGAAGCGCGTGGTGATCATCGCGGATTCGTCCAAGCTGGGTGGTCACGCCTTTGCCCGGATCTGTCCGATCGAGCGGGTCGAGACGCTGGTGACCGACTCGGGTGCCGCCCCGGAGGTGGTGGACGCGTTCCGCGTCGCGGGCGTACAGGTGATCTGCGCCTGAGCGGTCACGCTCCGTCGATGAATTAGCCCTTTCGGCGCGTCGATGCATACCGCGTATTGCGTGCGTCTGCATACCGCGTATGGTGTCGGCTGTCACGCCCACCCATCGGGGGAGGTGCAGCTTGCCTGCTGTCCTGGAGATCGAAGGTCTACGTAAGACGTACAAGAGTCGTCGACGCGGCACCCGCAACGCGCTCGACGGCTTCGACATGCGGGTCGACGTGGGGCAGGTGCACGGCTTCCTGGGCCCCAACGGGTCCGGCAAGACCACCACGCTGCGTACCCTGCTCGGCCTGATCCGACCCGACGGCGGCCGGATGGCGCTGCTCGGGCACGAGGTGCCCGACGCGCTGCCCACGGTCGCCGGCCAGGTCGGTGCGATCGTGGAGAGCCCGCAGTTCTTCCCGCACTTCTCGGCACGGGACACGCTGTCCCTGCTGGCCGGGGCGGGCGAGGTGCCGGCCGTCCGGGTCGACGAGGTGTTGGAACTCGTCGGGCTGCGCGACCGGGCCGGCGAGCGGGTCAAGACGTACTCGTTGGGCATGAAGCAGCGGCTCGCGGTCGCGTCGGCCCTGCTGAAGAACCCGAAGCTGCTCATCCTCGACGAGCCGGCCAACGGCCTCGACCCGGGCGGCATCCGGGAGATGCGCACACTGATGCGCAACCTCGCCGAATCCGGGATGACCGTGGTGCTGTCCAGCCACATCCTCGGCGAGATCCAGCTGATCTGCGACTCGGTCACCATCATCTCGCTGGGCCGGCGGGTCGCCTTCGGCCCGGTCGACGAGGTGCTCGCACAGCACTCGTCAAGTGCGGTCCGGATCCGTCTGGAGGCGGTCAGCGACCTGCCGGCGGCCACCGAGGCGCTGACCCGGGCGGGGATCCAGGTCACCGAGCACCCCGACCATCTGATGCTGGCCGGCGTCGACAAGCCGGCCTCGGTGACGCGGCTGCTCGCCGAGCAGCACCTCTATGTCAGCGAGTTGGCGCCGATCGCCGTCGATCTGGAGAGCGTCTTCCTCGAACTGACCGCCACCGCACCGGTCCCCGGTCAGCACCGGCAGGTCGACGAGTCCATGCAGGTCGGCGGGGCGGGTCAGCCCGGCCCCGCCGGAGGAGGGTGGGGCGCGTGAGCCTCTTTCGTACGGAGTTGCGCCGGTTCACCAAACGGCGGTTCACCAGGTACATGACGCTGCTCGGCCTGCTGGTGCTGGCCGCGGTGGTGGTCGGGGTGTTCTTCACCAACCAGAAGATCGGTGCCAGCCAGCTCGCGCAGGCCGAGCGTCAGGCCGACCAGCAGTACCAGCAGCAGGTGCGCTGGAGCGAGCAGGAGCGCGCCGCGTGTGAGCAGGCCAAGACGGCCGGCACCGCGAGCGACGGCCGCTACCCGGACGACTGCTCGGTGATCACGGCACCGTCCCGGGACCAGATCCAGGCGAGTTGGTTCCTGCCCTCGACGTTCGACTTCAAGAAGTCGTTCGACGAGACCCTGATTCCGTTCGCGGCGATCCTCGCCCTGGTCGGGTTCGTGGTCGGCGCGTCCTTCGTCGGTGCCGAGTGGAGCAACGGCGGCATGATGAACCTGCTGCTCTGGCGGCCGAAGCGGCTCACCGTACTGCTCACCAAGCTGGCCGCGCTGCTCACCGGCATGCTGGCGGTGACGCTTCCCGCCGCGGTGCTCTGGTTCGCCGGGTTCTGGGCGGTCGCCAACTTCCGGGGCAGCACCGAGAAGGTGACGTCGGGGGTCTGGCAGTCGGTCATGTTGACCGGCGTACGCGGTGTGGTGCTGGTGCTGGTGGTCACCACCATCGGCTTCGCCCTGGCCTCGCTGGGTCGGCACACCGCGATGGCCCTCGGCGGCGTGGTGGCGGTGATGGTGGTCGGCCAGTTCGGCCTGGGCATCCTGCTGTCGATGGCGAACGTGCGCTGGGCCGAGGCGTTCCTGCTGCCCACGTACATGCTGGCCTGGATGACGAAGACCGTGAAGCTGGAGGATTGGAACTCCTGCAACGCGAACTACTTCGGGGAGTGCAAGCCGGACACACTGACCATCACCTGGCAGCAGTCCTCGATCCTGCTCTCGGTCGCGGTGGTGGTGATCCTCGGAGCGTCGCTCTGGGCGATGCGTCGCCGCGACATCTCCTGACCTGACCGAAGTGACGCGGCGCGGCCGGCCCGGCCGTCGGGGTTCCCGGCGGTGCGGACTGGCCGCGCCGCTTGCTGCGTCCCTGGTCGCCGCTGGCTAGGCTGAGCGACATGTCCGCCGACACCACCCCGGCCGCCCCCGAGCCGTCCATTGACGCTCGTCCGGGTGAGGTCGCGGGTGCTGCCGGCCCGACCGTCCCGAATCCCCGACCGGCGCCGCCCATCGAGACCGCCGACGCGCCGCCCGCCGACGAGTCGGCGCAGCCCACTGATCCCGCGCCAGGGCTGACCGAGCGGGAGCGGGCCATCCTCGCCTTCGAGCAGCAGTGGTGGCGGCACGCCGGCGCCAAGGAGCAGGCCGTCCGGGACACCTTCGGAATCTCGTCGACGCGGTACTACCAGCTGCTCAACGGCTTGCTCGACAACCCGGCCGCGCTGGCCGCCGACCCCGTGCTGATCAGCCGGCTTCGCCGCTTGCGCTCGTCACGCGCCCGCAACCGCCGCCGCTAACCGCCCCCGCTACCCCCCGCTGCCCCCCCGCGATCTTGCACTTTCTGTCGCCGTTTCGCGACTTTTGCACGTCTTTGTGGGGACACAAAGTGCAAGATCGCGGGGCGGTTGGCGGCCGCCGATCGCCGTCTTCCCGCCCTGGGCAGCCGGCCCAGCCGCATGGCGGCTGGCCAGACGGGTAGGCGGGGGGCGTTCCGGGGCCGCTTGCGACCTCGGGCTCAGGAAGGGAGCGGGGTATGACGGCAACGAACCAGAGCGGCACGGGACAGCAGGCCCGACAGGAGGCCTCGCGGGTCGGCCAGCAGACCGCGCAGGCCGGGGGTCAGGTCGCCCACACCGCAGCCGAGCAGGGCGGGCAGGTGGCCGCAGAGGCGCGGCGGCAGGCCCAGCAGTTGACAGGTGAGGCCACCGGGCAGCTTCGGGATCAGGCGCAGACGCAGCAGCGGCGGGCCGCCGAGGGCCTGCGCGACCTGGGTCAGAACCTCAGTTCGATGGCCGAACGGGACGGCGATTCCGGGCTGGCCGGTCAGGTGGTACGCAAGGCGGCCGACGCCGCCCAGCAGGCCGCCGGATGGCTCGACCAGCGCGAACCTGGTGAGGTGCTCGACGAGGTCCGCACGTACGCGCGGCAGCACCCGGGGACGTTCCTCGCGGGCGCGGCGGTGGCCGGGCTGCTGGTCGGGCGGCTCACCCGTGGCCTGACCGCGCCGGCCGCCGGCAACGGTCAGGGTGGAAGCGCCTCCGGTGCTCCGTCACCCGCGCAGGGCGCACCGGCGAACGCCGGTCAGCAGCCGTACGTGGGGACGGCACGGGCGCAGAACGTCGCGCCCGCCGGTGAACAGGCGCGGGACCTGCCCGGCGGGGTGGCACCGTGAGCGCCCCGGAGAAGGAGCGGACCCAGGCCTCCGTCGGCGACCTGATCGGCGACGTGTCCCGGGACATGTCCACCCTGGTGCGCAAGGAGGTCGAGCTGGCCAAGGCCGAACTCCGTGAGGAGGTCAGCCAGGTCGGCAAGGCCGGCGGTATGTTCGGCGGTGCCGGGGTCGCCGGCTTCCTGGCGGTGCTCTTCGTGTCGTTCGCCCTGTGGTGGGGGCTGTCCAACACGATGGACCAGGGGTGGGCGGCGCTGATCGTCGCGGTCCTCTGGGCCGCCGTGGCCGGCGGTCTCTTCATCAACGCCCGGACCCAGCTGAAGCGGGCACGTGCGGTGCTGCCCCGGACGAAGCAGACTGCCCGGGAGCTGCCGGACGCCCTGCGGGGTCGGTGACGGAATCGGGGAGGGAGCAGATCATGTCCAGTGATCCGGATCGGATCCGGCGGGAGATCGAGACCACCCGCACCGAGTTGAGCAATGACGTCGACGCGCTGACCGACAAGGTCAACCCGCGTCGGATCGCCGGTGACCGTGCCGGGCAGGCCCGGGACGCGTTCACCCGAGCGAAGGAGAAGATGATGGGCAGCTCAAGTCACCTGGGGCAGGAGGCTGGCCAGCGGATGTCGCATGCGGCCGGCTCGGTACGCGAAGAAACCCGTTCACTCGGGCAGCACTCCCGCGAGCAGGCTCAGGGCAACCCGATGGCCGCCGGCCTGGTCGCCTTCGGAGTCGGCTTGCTGGCCGCCTCGCTGATCCCGCCGAGCGGACGCGAACGGCAACTCGCCGGACGCGCGCGGAGCATGGTGAGTGAGCACTCCGGTGAGCTGCGTGAGCAGGCGAGCCAGGTGGGCCACCAGATGCAGGACAACCTGCGCGAGCCCGCGCAGCAGGCGGCGCAGTCGGTGCGGTCCAGCGCCCAGCAGGGCGTGTCGGCGGTACGCGACCAGGGCCGTTCGGCCGCCGGTCAGGTGCAGGGAGAGACGCATGCGGCCGTCGACGACCTTCGGCAGCGCTGACCCGAGCGGTGTGCCGGGGCCGGCGCCGGTGATGCGGGTACGGTCCGCGTCCGCGCCGGCCCCGGGCCGGCCGGTCAACGAGGATCTGGTCTTCCGGTTCGGCCCGTTGGTCGGTGTCCTGGACGGCGCGACGGTGCCGGACGGGTTCGACACCGGCTGCGTGCACGGGCCGGAGTGGTACGTCTGGCACCTGGCCGCCCGGCTCGGCGTCGCCGAGGCGGCCCGCCCGGCGGCGCGGCTGACCAGCAACCTGGCCGCCGCCATCCTGGCGGTCCGCGCCGACCACGGTGGGCAGTGCGACCTGGACCATCCCGGCACCCCGTCCAGCACCGTCTGCCTCCTGCGGGACTGCGGTGACCAGGTCGACTACCTGGTGCTCTGCGACAGCCCCCTGGTCCTGGACGCGGGTGGTCAGGTCAGCGTGGTCACCGACAACCGGCTGGACACGGCCATGGCGGAGCTGCGGGAGACGGTGGCCGCCGTGCCGGGTGGCGGGGCGGACCCGGTCACCCGGTTCCGGCACGCCGTGAGCGTCCAGCGGGAGCGGATGAACCGTACCCACGGCTACTGGGTGGCGGCTGCCGACCCGGACGCGGCCTTCCACGCGGTGACCGGGACGATGCCCCGGCGAGGTCCGGCGGCGATCCGCCGGGCGGCACTGCTCAGCGACGGCGCGTCCAGCGCGGTGGAGCAGTTCGCGCTCACCGGCTGGGCCGGTCTGCTGGACCTGTTGGGGGCCGAAGGGCCGGGCGGGTTGCTCGACCGGGTCCGGGCCGCCGAGCGCGACCACCCCGACCGGTTGCGCCGGCACAAGCCCACCGACGACGCGTCGGTGGTGTTCTGCGAGTTCGGACCGACGGTTTCCACACCCTGACACCCGGTCGGGTGACAACAGAGCGTGATGTGGAACACCCCTTCCGCCCGACCGGCCGGTACCGCTGTCCGGACCGCCAGTGGATGGCCAATGGGGTGGACTTCAGCCGATGAGGGCGGCAGACTGCGGCACGTGGCGGGTGCGGTCCGGCTGGAGCCGGTGGACGAGCAGAACCTGGAGCCGTTGCTCTCCGTAGCGGCTGCCGAGGCGGAGCCGAGTGACGTGATGCCTCCGGTCGAGGCCCCCGCCGGCTGGTCGCTCGCCCGTCGAGAGGCGTTTCGGGAGTTCCACCGGGCGAGCTTCGGCGGGCTGGACGGCCCGACCCGCTCGCAGATGTACGCGATCGTCGTCGGTGGCGAGGTGCTGGGTATGGTCCGGATGACACGCTGTGACGAGCCCGGCACGGTGGAGACGGGAATGTGGCTCGGGCGCTCGGCACGGGGGCAGGGGATCGGTGCGGCCGCCCTGCGGGAGTTGTTGAACGCCGCCGCTCGGGCGGGCATGCGGGTGGTGGTCGCCGAGACGACCCCGGACAACGTCGGTGCGGTCGCCGTGCTGCGCACGTGCGGGGCCAAACTGCACGAGGACGACGGCAGGGTGCGCGCCGAGATCTGCCTGGACTCGACGCCGCCGGCGCTCTGAGGCGTACCGGCGTGCCGGTCGGCGGCGACCGCGGGGGGCACCGCCGACCGCCTGGATCAGGCCGGCACCCGGACGATGTCGAAGTCGGTGGTCGGCGTCGGCTCCACGTCGAACCGGCCGTTCACCACGTACAACGCCGAGCCGAGCAGGTCACCGGTGGCCGGTGACCGGAGCTGCGGGCCGGTGATCTCCCGCTGCACGACCCCGGCGGTGTAGCCGGCATTCAGCCGGACCACCGCGATGACGTTGCTCAGGTTCCGGATCACGTGGAGGGTGCGACCGCGCAGCACGAGCCCGTCGGCCCGGTCCACCGAGTAGCCGCCGAGACCGAAGACGCGGCTGCCCCCGGTGCGCGGGTCGACGCGGACGAGCTGGCCGGTCAGCATCTGCGCGACGAGCAGGTCACCGTCCGGGAGCGCGACGATCCCGTTGTTGAACGCGTCCGGCGTCGCGCCCGGACCGGTGAGCGACAGCACCCGGATGGCGGTGGGGGCCGGCAGTCGGCCATCCGGGCCCAGCGGCACCACGTACAGCACCGGCCGGGTGGAGTCGGTGAAGTAGACCGCCCGCTTGGTGATCACCAGGTCGTTGACCAGGCTGTTGGGGTCGGCGGTGAACTGGTAGTGGGCCAGCCGGGCGCCGCTGCCCGGGTCGTACACGGTGGCCCCGCCGCCGGTGAAGTCGGCGGTCCAGAGTCGGCCCCGCGGGTCGATCTTGAGCCCTGCCTTGGCCGCGCCGGGGGTGCCCGGGATCAGCACGGAGCCGCGCCCGGTCCGTAGGTCGCCCCGCCACACCGCACCGTCCAGGACGGAACCCACGTACACCGTGGTGCCGCGACCGATCGTCAACCCTTCCGGAGTGAAACCGTCGGGCAGGGCGATCCGGGCCGGGAACGGCTTCGGCGGGTGCGCGGTCGCCGGTGCACCGACCGTGACCAGGGTCGCCGCCGCGAGCACGGGGACGAGGAAAAGAGACAGCAGCTTTCGCAAGGAACACCGCCTGACGTCCATGTGGAATTCTCCACAGAGGAGTGTGACGCCCTAAGGACACGTCGGAGCCGCCAAAAGGTTGGGCCGGGTGTTCAATCCCGCCGTGCGGCGTACGCGGCCAGCGCGGCGACCTGGGCCGGGTCCAACGAGGGGCGCACCCGTGCCCGTGCCGTCGCGACGTGCCCGGCGGTGACCGTGGCCGCGGCGAGGGACTCCCGCATCGCGGCCAGCGCCGCCTCCCGGACCAGCGCCGCGCAGTCCGCCGCGGAGAAACCGGCCAGCTCGTCGCCGAGGGCGGTGAGGTCGACGTCCGGTGCGAGGGGCACCTGCCGGGACGCGGCTCGCAGGATCTCCGCGCGGGCCGGCCCGTCCGGCGGTGGCACGTAGACCAGCCGCTCCAGCCGGCCCGGCCGCAGCAGCGCCGGGTCGACCAGGTCGGGGCGGTTGGTCGCGCCGACCACCACCACGTTGCGCAACGTCTCCACCCCGTCCAGTTCGGTGAGCAACGCGGCGACCACCCGATCCGTGGTGCCTCCGTCGGTGGCCTGGCCGCGTACCGGCGCCAGGGCGTCCACCTCGTCCAGGAAGATCAGGGTGGGGGCCGCCTCCCGGGCCCGGCGGAACAGCTCGCGAACCGCGCGTTCGCTCTCGCCGACCCACTTGGAGAGCAACTCCGCGCCCTTCACCGACAGCACGTTGGCCCGCCCCGACCCGGCGAGCGCGGTGACCAGGTAGGTCTTGCCGCAGCCCGGTGGCCCGTAGAGCAGCACGCCGCGCGGCGGCTGCACCCCGAGCCGGGCGAAGGTGTCCGGGTAGGTCAACGGCCACAGCACCGACTCGGTCAACGTCTGCTTGACCTCGTCCAGGCCACCCACGTCGTCAAGCGTCACCGAGGCCAGATCCAGGGTCGACGCCGCCATCGTGGTCGGCCGGACCACCTCCCGGGCGGCCGAGAAGTCCGCCATCGACACCGTCGGCGTCTCGGCGGACTTCTGCCGCAGTGCCGCGCGTACCCCGGCCTCCCGGACCAACGCGGCCAGGTCCGCCGCGACGAACCCGGGGGTACGCGCGGCCACCTCGTCCAGACGCACGTCGTCGGCCAACGGCACCTGCCGGGTCAGCACGGTGAGCTGTTCGCGGCGTAACGCCTGGTCGGGGAGTGGGATGCTGATCCGCAGCGACAGCAGGTCCGGTGCGCGCAGCGCGGGATCGACCGCCTCCGGTCGGCCGGTGGCGCAGACCACTGCGACGCCGGCCCGGACGCACTCCGCGAGCACCTGGCGGAACACCGCCGCCACCGGGCCGGGCTCGTCCGCCGGTGCGAGCGCCTCGACGTCGCTGACCAGCAGCACCGCCGGGCCGCCGGCTCGGGCCGCCGTCGCCGCACCGCGCAGCCGGTCGGCGGCGGCCTGGTTGGTCGACGCGGCCAGCTCGGGCGCCCACAGCGGATGTACGCGGGCACCGACCCGGGTGGCCACGGCCCGGACCAGCGCCGACTTCCCGGAGCCGGCCGGGCCGACGAGCAGCACCCCCAGCGAGATGGTGGTGCCCAGCCGACCCAACACCTCCCGGTGGTGGAAGCCGAGGTCGAGCAGCTCGGTCAGCTCCTCGGCGTGGGCCCGCAACCCGGGCAGCTCGTCCACGTCGGGCGCCTCCTCCGCCGGCACCGCCTCGATGGTCGCACCCGGCCGGGCCGGCGCGGTGGCGGCCGGATCGGGCCCGCCGTGGGTGGCTGGACCGTGCTCCCACACCACCACCGTGTCCATGGTGACCAGCGCGCCGGGGCCCGGCTCGACAGTGCGCACGGTGAGCAGGGTGCTGGTCCAGGCGAAACCGACAGTGTTGGCGAGGCTGCCCCGAGCCGCCTCGATGAGGCTGCGCACCGAGGCGTCCGGCAGCACGTCCTGCGGCAGCAGCGACACGTCGTCGCCGGCGGTGAGCACCTTGCCCAGCAGCGCGAGCCGCAGCATCTCCGGACTCACCGCCGCGACCACCCCGGCCGGCCCGGCCAGGACGACCCGACTCGCCGGTGCCAACGGTGCCGGGCTGACCCGCACCTGAGCGCCGTCGCGTACGCCCAGGTTGCCCAGCGTCAGGTCGTCGGCGTACAGCAGGGCGCTGCTCGCGCCCGGCGCGGCGGCCGCCACGATCCCCGCCGTCTCCCGGCGGCCGGCAAGCCGGACCGGGTCGCCGGGCCGCAGCCCCAGCGCGGTCAGCGCCTCCGGGTGCAGCCGCACGATGCCCCGTCGGGCGTCCAGCGCGGCCGGCCGTAGGCTCGCCGTCAGGGTCAGGTCGGGTTGCGCCACCGCCCGACCGTAGCCGCCGCCGGCCAGCCCCGCCGGTCAGCGCCGCGGATCCAACTCGTCCAACAACGACGGGTCCCGCCGGATCAGCTCGGCCAACCGGGCCGCCGGGTCCGGGGTCAGCCCGTCCGGGCCGGGGGCCCACTCGGGCACCGTCCGGCCGGACAGGGGCCACGCCGGCGGGGGTTCCACCGGCACCGTCGGGGGCACCGGCCCGACGGTGACGTCCGGGCCGTCCCAGGAGACCCGCAGCGGGTACGTCCGCCCCTCGTGCTGCACCTGCACGGTCACCACCAGCCCGGGATAGGTGCCGACGACCTGACGGACCGCCTCGGCCACCTCCTCGACCGGCCCCCACCCGGCCACGTCACCCGGGGAGTCCGCCCCCGCGTGCCGGGCGTCGTGCCGTGCCGGCCCGGCGTTCGGGGTGTCGCCGCCGCCCGGACCGGGGAGGCCGGAGGGTGGCGCGGTGTCGTCACGGTCGTTGGCCCGCCGGCGCAGCGCCTCCTCGCGCCGGGCCAATCGGGCCAGCGTCTCGTCCAGGTCGCCCCTCACCAGATCACCTCTTCCCGTCACGGCCCGAGCCGGTCGGCTCAGGCCTGTCTCTCCCGGGTGGCACGTTCCAGCGCCCGGTCCAGGACGACCAGCAGGGCGTCCCGCACCGACAGCCGGTCCCGGGCGTCGAACTGCACCAGGGGCACATGGTCGCCGATGGCCAGCGCCCAGCGGATCTCGCCGAGTTCCAGGGCCAACCGCCCGTCGAAGGCGTTGACCCCGACCACGAACGGCAACCCGGCCCGCTCGAAGAAGTCGATTGCCGGGAAGCAGTCGTCCAGCCGGGCGCTGTCCACCACGACCAGCGCGCCGAGCGCCCCCCGGGCCAGGTCGTCCCACATGAAGCCGAACCGGGCCTGCCCCGGCGTGCCGAACAGGTAGAGCTTCAGGCTGCGGTCGATGGTCACACAGCCGAAGTCCATCGCCACCGTCGTGGTGGTCTTGGTGGACCGGACACCCGGATCGTCCACGCCGATCCCGGCGCTTGTCATCTCGGCCTCGGTGGTCAGGGGAGCGATCTCGGAGATCGCACCCACGGTGGTGGTCTTGCCCACCCCGAACCCGCCGGCCACCAGGATCTTGACCGGGATCGGCGGGGCCGCCGGCTTGCCGACCGGCGGCGACGCCCCCGCCCCGGACGGCGGCTGGTACGGCGGCGGCGGTGGACCGGAACGCCCGCTGATCGGCGCGGTGCCCGGCACCGCGTAACGGCCGGCGGCGCTGTTTCCGGCAACCCCGCCGAGCGGGGCGACCGGCCATTCAGGAGATCGCACGGAGTCCATCAATCACTCGCAGGATGAGGTCGGGGTCGACGGCGTCGTTGGTGTCGGTGACGTGCACGTCCAGATGTCCGGCCGCCCGCAGGTCGCCGACCAGGACCCGCGTCACTCCGAGGTGCAGCCGGGCGCGGGCCGAGATCTCGGCGACCGAGATCGGTTCCGCGCAGAGCGCGATGATCGCCTGGAACTCCGGTGCCAGCAGGGCACCGGTCGGGACTGTCGACCAGCCGCTGTCCGGGCGGACTGTCACCTGCGTCTCCACGCCGATCGCCGGGTCGGCGCCCGCCACCCGGCCGGAGGTGAGCACGAACGGGCGGGGCCCGGCCGGGCGACCGCCACCCGACTCGGGCTCCGGCTGCGCCGGTGTCTCCACCACGCCGGCCTCCGTCGGGCTGGCCGTGTGCAGGTACGGACGGATCCGGACCGTCGGTTCCGGGTCCGGGTCCTCGCCGTCGACGTCGGGGGTCACTGCTGAGCGGCGTTCTTCAACTCGACGATCAGCCGCGGGGTCAGGGCGCCACCGGCCCGCCCGGCGAAGAGCGTCATCTCGTACGCGACGGTGCCCAGGTTGGCCGACCGGTCGGCGACCACCCCGAGCACGGAACCACTGCTGATCGCGCTGATCAGCAGGTAGCCGTCGGCCATGTCGACGATCACCCGGTTCAGGCCGCCGAGCGCGTACCAACTGGCCGCCCCACCGGCGAGACTCGTCATCCCGGAGACCACCGCGGCCAACCGCTCCGCGTTGGACCGGTCCTTGATCGCCGACATGGCCATCAACAGGCCGTCCGAGGAGACCGCGATCGCCTCCAGGACACCTGCGGTGCCGGAGGTGAAGGAGTCCAGCAACCAGTTGAACGTACGGGCCTCCGGGCTGAGGTCCCCGCTGGTGCCGGACTGGCTCTGGTCGATGTTGTCGTGCAGGAAGGGGCTGGTCACCGTGATGATCCTTCTTCGTTCCGGCGGTCGGGGCTGACTTCGCGGAGAGCGCGGGCTACGCCCTCCTCGAAGTCGATGATGAGTCTGCGGACCTCGGCCGGGTCACCGAGGTGCGTACTGAGAGGTTGACAGGCCGGGACGACCGTGAGGTTCGCCCCCGGCACGCGTCGGCTCAGTCGGGGGCGATCGGGTGTGGTGTCGGACGGGCCGGCGCCACCGGTCGCCGTCGGACCGACACCTGCGGGTGTGTTCGGCAGGTGGACACCTCCGGGTGTGTTCGGCAGGTCGACGGTGTGCATCTCGGCCCGGCGTACACCGGCCTGGAAAGCCTCGACGAGCGCGCGGGCGGCGGCGGGGTCCGCGCCGGTGGCGTCCACCGGCCGGGTCGGTGCGGTGGCGGCATGCAGGCTGGCACCGGGCACCCGCTGCCGGATCCGTGGCGTGTTCGGCGAGCCCGACGGCTCCGGCTCCGGGGGTGCGGCAACGGGCTGCGGTGGCGGGCCGGAGCCGAACGCGTTCCAGGACGGGCCGGCGTCCAGGCTGCGGGTGGCCCGGCTGAGCAGGTCCGAGTCGAAGCGGGCGGGTTCGGCGACGGCCGCCGTGCTGGGTCGCGCGGCGCGGCTGGACGCTGCCGCCGTACGCCTGTCCCGTTCCGGCACCGTGGCCCGGGCGACGGTGCTCCCGGCCCGGTCGGCGCGGCGCAGCACCAGTGCCGCCGACGGGATCTCCAGGTGTGCCGTGACCCCACCGCCGGCGGTGGCGGCCAGGCCCACCTCCCAGCCGTGGCGGCGGGCCAACCGGCCCACCACGAAGAGACCGAGCACCTCGGTCGGTGCCAGGTCGAGTCGTTCCCGGCGGGTGAACCGGGCGTTCTCCTCGGCCAGCCGTTGCTCACCCATGCCGATGCCGTGGTCCACGACGGTGATCCGCGCGCCGATGCCGGACGTTTCGGCGGCCACCAGCACCCGGGTGTGCGGCGGGGAGAAGGCGGTGGCGTTCTCCATCAGCTCGGCCAGCGCGAGGATGAGGTCACCGACCACGGCCGGTGCGGCCGAGATACCGGCCGGCACCCGCACCTCCACGCGGGTGTAGTCCTCGATCTCGCCGAGCGCCAACCGGACCACGTCGGCCAGCGGCACCGGTGCGGTGTGGGCGTCGGCACCGGCCGAGCCGGAGAGCACCACGAGGCTGCCGGCGTTGCGCCGCAACCGGCTGGAGATGTGGTCGAGCCGGTACAGGTCTTCCAGCCGACCCGGGTCGGCCTCCTGCTGCTCCAACCGGTCGATGAGCGCGATCTGCCGGCCCACCAGATTCTGGGTGCGCCGCCCGACGTGGCCGAACATCTGCGCCACGTTGCGGCGACCGGCGACCTGCCGCTCGACCAGCCGCGCGGCGGTGCTCTGCACCCGGTCGAAGGCCCGCGCCAGGTCGCCGATCTCGTCGTTGGCCCGGATATCCACCGGCTCCAGCCGGATGGGCTGCGGGCTCTCCCCCTCGTCGTCGGTGACCCGGACCAGCTCCGCCTCGGCGACCCGGGCGACCCGGTCGGCCGAGTGGGTGAGGCGGGTCAGCGGTCGGGCCACCGTCCGCGCGACGGCCGCACTGAGCAGCACCACCAACGCCAGGATCAGTGCCGCCGCGGCACCGACCAGGTACGCGGCCGTCAGCGCGCGGCGCTGGTCGGCGGTCACCTCGGTGAGTACGTCGGCGACCAGCTTCTTCTCCACGAACTGACCGAGCCGGATCATCGTGCGGACGGCCGGGAAGAGCGCCTCCAGCGGCACGTCGCGGACCGCGGCGGCCGGGTCGCGGGCGCTGGTGACCAGGAAGTCCGAGCTGGTACGCGCGGCCACCGCCGCGTCGTTGAGCTGGGCCACCTTGAGCTGCTCGGGCGTGATCAGGCTGCGGAACCGCGAGTTGTCGACCATGAGCGCGGCGATGCACGCCACGTACCCGGTGATGGTGTCCGAGCTGCCGACCGCCTTGACCAGCAGGCTCAGGGTGGCGCAGGCGCCCAGGCCCTCGTCGACGCGCAGCAGCCCGTCGAGGGCGAGCACCTGACGACCCGGCAACGTCTCGGTGTCCACACCGAAGGCCAGCCGCAGCGACTCGATCAGCCCCACGTTCACCGGGCCGAAGGCCTCCATCACCTGGCCCGGGTTCGCGACCCGGGCCAGCACGGACGTGCGCAGGTCGGTGAGGCTGGACACCCCGTCCAGGGCGCTGTCGACCTGGCCGGTCAGCGCATCGCTTCCGCTGGCGCGCAGGTCGGCCACCCGGTCGTCCACGTCGGCGGACTTGCGGACCACCTCGCTGCGCTCGACCCGGCCGAGCAGGAAACCGACCGAGAGGATGCGTTCCTGCTGGAGGTCCTGGACCAGGCTGCCGACCCGGCTGGCGAGCCGTACCCGCTCGGCGGTGTCGCTGGCCCGCTGCGCCGCGGCCACCCGGTCGAGCACCACGGGCACGGCCAGGCCGACCATGCTGAGCAGCGGGATGACCACGAGCAGCGCGAGCTTGCCGCGGATCCGGAGCCTACCGAGCAGCATCGAAGGCCCCCCACTGTGCGGGCTGCGGGTCGCGGGCCGGGCCGGCGGGTTGCCGCCCGCGCGGATCGCCGGGCACCGGTTGCCAGGCGTCCGCCGGCGGCGGGGTGTCGGCGGTCTCCGTGTGGGTCGCGGCCATGGTCGCCCGGCGTCGGGCCCGACCGCGGGCGGTGAACAGCAGCGCGGCGAGCCAGCTCAGCAGCAGCACGGCGAGTGCTGTCGCCGCGGTGGTCAGCCAGCGGTCCCGGTCGAGTTCGTCGATGCGCGCGACGAGCAGGGCGTCCAGCTCGGCGAGGATGACCGGCTGAAGTTGGCGGGCCGCGCGGTGCGTGTTGAGCCCGGCGGCGCTCAACTGACCGGGGTCCACCAAACTCGTGCCCCTGGTCGGGGTCGAGTACGCGGCCAGCGCCTCCACCGAGCGTTGGTAGGTGTCCAGCGGGGTCAGCACGTTGGCGCCGAGATCGGTGCTCTCCGAGCCGTCCACGGCGGACCGCAGGTTGTCGACGGCGTCACCGGCGGGTGCCAGGGCGGCCACCCGCAGGCCGGTCAGCTCCAGCAGGCCGCGTGGTTGTTCGGCGGCTGGCCGGCGGGCGACAAGCGTGCCCAGATCGGCGAGCCGGCCGGTGGCCACCACCGCCTCGGGCAGCTCCTGGCCGGCGCTGTCCTGGAGGAAGTAGGAGTCGGCGACGGGATCGCGGACCAGCCCGGAGCTCTCCCGGACCTTGCGGTGCAGCGCCAGCAGCAGGTCCGACACCTCCCCGTACGCCGTGTAGGCGGACTCCGGGTCGGCGGGGCTGCGCCCGCGCAGTGCCTCCAGCTTGGCTCGCACCCCGGCCCAGCGTTCCTGGCTGAGCAGTTCGGCGCCGATGCGGGCGTCCACCGCTGCGGCCTCCTCGACCGCCCGGTTCAGCGCGTCGCCGGATACCTGTCGGTTGTTGACCGCCGCGGACTGGGCCTCCACGAGCGCGTCGGTGACCGAGCCCAGAGCGGTGAGGTACCGCACGCCGAGCCGTTCCCGAACGGCCAGGTCCCGGTCGGCGGTGGTCTGCCGCCAGGCGGACGTGCCGAGCAGACCCACCGGCGCCAGTAGCGCCCCGATGAGGAGCAGCGGCAGCAGTCGGCCCAGGGTGGACGGACGTCGACGGGCCCGCGGTGCGGGGACTGTCATGTATGTCTCCTCCGGCATGGGGCGCGGATCGGCGCGGTGTCGGGCGACCCGGCAAGTCCCGTGCACCGGACCGGAAAACTAACCGACCCCCTCCCTGGTCAGACCTCGGTCGACGAGTCAGGTTCGCGTCAGTTGGAGCAACGTCACCAATTGCGCGCGTTCCCGACACGCTCTGTTTCGTCAGTGGGTGTGACATGTGGTGATCGAGGGGAAATCCGTGAAAGATCGGAATTCACGGGATCCGAACTCAACTCACTGCGTCGCGTCGGACATGGCGCGCTCGCAGCCGTCGGGTCACCGATCGGGGCAACCGGACGGACGTACGGCGGATCTCAGCCAACGCTCAGGCTGTGAGCCGTACCGTGTGCCGCATGACATCGCCGTCGCCGGCCGCGTGGTTCCGGCGTGCCCTGCCCACCCGCCGTCGCGCGATTGCCGCAACGGCGGTCGTCGTGCTGCTGGCCGCCGCCGTGACCTGGGCGGTGTGGCCGCAGGGGGCGGGCGTACGCACCGAGAGCGCGATGCTCACCGTCCGCTCCGGACCGTCCGACGACCAGCCGGTGGACCTCGACACCACCTTCTACCTGCCCGACGACGCGTCGTCGGGGCGGAAGGTCCCGGCGGTGCTGTTGGCGCACGGGTTCGGCGGCACGAAGGAGTCGGTGCGCTCCGACGCGGAGGAGTTCGCCGGGCGCGGCTACGCGGTGCTCACCTGGACCGCGCGGGGTTTCGGCCGCAGCGGCGGAGAGATCCATCTGGACAGCCCGGACTACGAGGTGCGTGACGCGCAACGGTTGCTGGACTGGCTGGCCGCGCGACCGGAGGTCCGCACCGACGCCGCCGGTGACCCGAAGGTCGGCGTGGTCGGCGGCTCGTACGGCGGCGGTCTGGCGCTGCTGCTGGCCGCCCAGGACCGGCGGGTCGACGCGATCGTCCCCATGATCACCTGGAACGACCTGTCCCGTGCCTTCCTGCCGGAGAGCACCGGTGGGGCACCGACCGAGGGCGTGTTCAAGAAGGGCTGGGCCGGTCTCTTCTTCGGTGGCGGCGGCAACGTGGGCTCCGGCCCGGCCGGGCTGTCCGGCGCGACCGCGGCCCAACCGCAGGGCGCGCCCGCGTCGGCCGGCCCACCCAGCCCGGCACCGGGTGCCGGCCCGGGCAGCGGACCCGGTGGCGCCCCGGCCGGTGCGGCCGACC
Organism: Micromonospora sp. NPDC048935; assembly: GCF_043197875.1. Lineage (NCBI taxonomy): Bacteria > Bacillati > Actinomycetota > Actinomycetes > Micromonosporales > Micromonosporaceae > Micromonospora > Micromonospora sp. NPDC048935. The sequence goes on from NZ_JBICTZ010000004.1 coordinate 275,752, forward strand.
CGTCCTGCGGGCGTTTCGCCGCCGACGTGTGCGCCGCGTACCTGCGGATCGCCACCACCGGGCGGGCCGACCAGGCGGCCGTGGACCTGCTGCGCCGGTCCAGCCCGGCCGGTGTGCTGGACCGGATCAAGACGCCCACCCTGCTGGTGCAGGGCGAGGCGGACACACTCTTCGGTCTCGGCGAGGCGGACGCGAACGCCAAGGGCATCGCCGCCACCGGCACCCCGGTCCGGGTCGCCTGGTTCACCGGCGGCCACGACGGTGGCAGTGGACCCCGCTCCGACGAGGACCGGGTGAAGTTCCTGACCGTCCAGTGGCTCGACCACTACGTCAAGGGCGAGGGCGAAGCGCCCGGCGACGACTTCACCTGGTCGCGGATCGCCGGCTTCGACGCGCTCGACCGGGGTCTGGTCGCCACCGGCTTCCGCCGCGCCGACTACCCGGGCCTGACCGGAAACGCCCGCCGGGACGTCACGGTCGCCGGCCCGGCCCAGCCGATCGCGAACCCACCGAACGGCAACCCGGCCGCGATCTCCTCGATCCCGTTCGCCGGCGGGCTCACCTCGCTGCTGGACGGCGTGGCCGGTGACGTGCCCGGCCAACACGCCCGGTTCGAGTCGACGCCGTTGACCGAGGCGGTGGACGTGGCAGGTGCGCCCACCATCACCCTGCGGGCCGCCTCGCCGACCGGGTCGGCGGTGCTCTTCGTCAAGCTCTACGACGTCGACAAGGACGGCGCGGCGACCCTACCGAACGGGTTGGTCGCCCCGATCCGACTCACCGGCCTACCGCAACGGGTGCAGGACGCCCGCCCGGTCACCGTGACGCTGCCCGGGATCGTCCGCCGGGTGGAGGCCGGGCACCGGCTGCGCCTGGTGGTGGCCACCTCCGACCAGGCGTACACCACACCCGCCGAGCCCACCGTCTACACGGTGGCCGCGGACGGCGCGGTCAGCCTGCCCACGGTCAGCGGCGAGCCGATCCCCACCGCGGCGACGATCTGGCGCTGGGTGCTCGCCGGCCTGCTCGCCGCCATCGTGATCGGGCTCGTCGTGGTCGTCGCCGTGCTCCGCCGCCGGCACCGCCGCCAGGACCGGTCGGTGCATCCGGAGTACGCGGACACGCCGCTGGCCGTGCGCGCGCTGCGCAAGGAGTACGCGGACGGCTTCGTGGCGGTGTCGAACGTGGACTTCGAGGTGCACCCCGGTCAGGTCGTGGGGCTGCTCGGGCCCAACGGCGCCGGTAAGACCACCACCCTGCGGGTGCTGATGGGGCTGACCCAGCCAACCGCCGGGGAGATCTACGTCTTCGGTCGTCGGCTGGTGCCCGGCTCGCCGGTGCTGTCCCGGATCGGCGCGCTCGTCGAGGGGCCCGGCTTCCTGCCGCACCTGTCCGGTCTGGAGAACCTCCGGGCGTACTGGCGGGCCACCGGCCGGCCGTGGGAGGACGCGCAGTTCGACGCGGCCCTGGAGATCGCCGGGCTGGGCGACTCCGTGCAGCGGAAGATCAAGAACTACAGCCACGGCATGCGTCAGCGCCTCGCCATCGCCCAGGCCATGCTGGGCCTGCCCGAGCTGCTGGTGTTGGACGAGCCGACCGACGGGCTCGACCCGCCGCAGATCGCCGAGATGCGCCGGGTGCTCCAGCGCTACGCCACCGACGGTCGGGCGGTGCTGGTCTCCAGCCACCTGCTGGCCGAGGTGGAACAGACCTGCACGCACGCCGTGGTGGTGAACAAGGGCCGGATCGTGGCGTCCGGGCCGGTGGAGGAGATCGTGGGCGAGTCGCCGAGTGTGCTCTTCGACGTCAGCGACCCGGCGGCGGCGCGGGTGGTGCTGGACCGCCTGCACGGCGTACGGGTGCTGCCGGAGAGCGACGGTCAACTGGTGGTCGACACGAACGGCACGGCCCGCAGCGAGGTGGTGGCCGAGCTGGTGCGCGCCGGCATCGGGGTGGACCGGGTGGTGCCGCGGCGCCGCCTGGAGGACGCGTTCCTCGCCCTGGTGGGCGACAACTCTCGGGGAAGCGGTGACCGGTGATGGCTGTTGTCGACGCGGGCGAGGCCCGGGGCTACCGGCCGTCGGCCACCATGCCGTTCGCGGCGGAGTTCCGTCGGCAGGCGTCCCGGCGGCGCACCCAGTTGGCGCTCGGGTTCATGGTGCTGCTGCCGCTGATCATCCTGATCGCGTTCCAGTTCAACTCCGGTGGCGACGACGACAACGGCAACAACGAGTTCGCCAGTCTGGTCGACCTGGCCACCTCCGGCGGCCTCAACTTCACCCTCTTCTCGATCTTCGTGTCGGCGTCGTTCCTGCTGGTGGTGGTCGTCGCGCTGTTCTGTGGCGACACGGTGGCCAGTGAGGCGAGTTGGGGCAGCCTGCGCTACCTGCTGGCGGTCCCGGTGCCCCGGGCGCGGCTGTTGACGGTGAAGCTGGTGGTCGCGCTGGCGTACTCGGGACTGGCTCTGGTGCTGTTGGCCGGCACCGCGCTGCTGGCCGGCACCCTGCGCTACGGCTGGTCGCCGCTGCGCAGCACCGTCGCCGCCGAGCTGGAACCCACCGAGGGCCTGCTCCGGCTGCTGGCGGTGCTCGGCTACCTGGCGGTCGTACTCCTGGTGGTGGCCGGCCTGGCGTTCCTGCTGTCGGTAACCACCGACGCCGCGCTCGGCGCGGTCGGCGGCGCGGTGCTGCTGTGGATCCTGTCCAGCATCCTGGACCAGATCACCGCCCTGGGCGCGCTGCGCGACTTCCTGCCCACCCACTTCAGCACCGCCTGGCTGGGCCTGCTCTCGACCCCGGTGCAGACCGACGACGTGGTACGCGGCTGTATCTCGGCAATCGGCTACGCGACGCTGTTCTGGGGGTTGGCGTTCTGGCGCTTCACCCGCAAGGACATCACGTCCTAGGGTTCGACACAGACCCTGGCGGCGGGGTTCACAGTCGGCTGTCGGGTGGGCTCACCGAGGACGGCACCGCGCTCGGCGCTGGCGGCGGAGCCGGCCGGGTCGGCACCGGCGCGGCCGGGTCGGCCTTCTTCCAGGCGCTGACGCCGATCCGGCCGGTGTTGCCCAGGTCGATCGGCCCGTCCGGGTCGACCTCTTCGCCCGGCTGCCCGGCCGCGGGTGCCACCGTCAGGTACGCGCCGTTGGTGGCCACCACCGTCGAATCGGTGACCAGGTTGCGCCAGAGCACCACGGCCGTGGCCCGCTCGCCGTGCGCGAGGGTGACAGTCCGGGGCGGCTGGTCGAACCCCGACGTGATCTCCTTGCCGCCGTTGACCACCCGCAACATGATCGGCTCGTGGTGGTCGTCGAACACGTGCAGCACCGGGTACCCGTTGAGCTGGTACGGCTGGTCACCGCAGTTGACCAGCTCCAGCCCGAGGGCGCGCAGCCCCATCGCGGCGTCCCCGCCGGTCGACCAGATCCGGACACCGGAGGCCGGGCAGGCGGGCGGCGGGTCGGTGCTCGCCGACGGGCTCGGCGCGGTCAGCGGCCGACCCGGTGGGTCCCCGCCCTGGCCGTGATGGTCGTCGAGAGCGCAGCCGCCAAGTGCGAGAGCCATCGCGACAGTCGCGCCGATGCGCCGCCGTGCTGCCGAGTCGCGGGAGGCCATCCCCTCATCTTCGCCCACGTGAGCGTGCCACCGTCGTCCTGGCCTCGGTGCCGTCGTCCTGGCCTCGGTGCCGGCCCCACAGTCGCGTGTCCTGTCGAGCTGCCCCGTATCTGGGGCGGCTGCACTGTCCCCGCCGTGTCGGCCACCGAGCGATCTCGAACCCGCCACGGCGAGTAGGTCGAGGGACCGAGACACCTCATCAAGGGGTGTGGGCTTCTGTCTGCCCCAGGCGTGGGGCAGCTCGACAGGACCGTACCCACAGTGTGGGAGCGCGCCCACGGCGGACCGCTCTGCCGGTATTCGGGCGTATTGGCAGCTCAGTGGCTCAGGCGGCGCGGCCAGGGCTGCGCATGTGGTCGACACCAGGCTGTGGACAGCGGTACATTCCGACCGGGGACTTTCCCACTAGCAAGGAATTTATAAGCTTCGATGGCTTCATGCCTCACATTGAAGAGATCAGATTCCCTTCGATGGAGGTTCCCATGAACATTTCCCGGCTCGGCGAGCTGACCCTCTCCCTGTTCCGCATCGTGATCGGCCTGCTGTTCACGTTGCACGGCCTGACCTCGGTCTTCGGGTTGTTCGGCGGCAATCCGGGGACCGGTGAGGCGATACCCGTCGGCACCTGGCCGGGCTGGTGGGCCGCGCTGATCCAACTGGCCTGCGGCGCACTGGTGCTGGCCGGGCTCTGCACCCGACCCGCCGCTCTTCTCGCCTCTGGCTCGATGGCATACGCCTACTTCGTCGTGCACCAGCCGGACGATCTGCTGCCGCTGCACAACGGTGGCGAACTGTCGGCGCTCTTCTGCTGGGCGTTCCTGCTGGTCGCGGCCCTCGGCCCGGGTTCCTGGGCGCTCGACACGCTGCTCGCCCGACGCCGCGACGTTCGGCCGGCGTCGGCGGCCCCGGTGGCCGAGCCCAACTCGATCGTCGTCTGACCGCACCCGTACCGCGCGTCGCCGGGCCTCGACGAGACGGCACCGGCGACGCGCCCCGTCGGTCTCACCCGCCCCGCGCGAGGGCCGGGGCGGCGACGCGGGAACGTCAGGCCGGCGTGCGCGGGCCGAGCACCGCGGCCAGGAGGCCGGGGTAGAGGCGGTCCAGCTCGTCGCGGCGCAGCCGGACCAGGCGGCTGGTGCCGGCGGCTCGGGTGCGGGTCAGACCGGCCTCGCGCAGCACTTTGAGGTGGTGGCTGCGGGTCGCCTTGGAGACGCCGAAGTCGAAGCTGCCGCAGGCGGCCTCGCCATTCTCGACGAGTGCCCGAACGATCTGTAGCCGCACGTCGTCAGCGAGTGCGGCCAGCACAGCGGTGACCGGAATGTCGGTCAGGTCGGGTTCGTGCGGCTCCATGTGACCAGTGTAACCGTTGTTCGACAATAATCGAACAACGCCCTATGGTCGGTGTTGTTGGTTCGACGATACTCGAACATTGGAGCTGACGATGCGATCCCGTGCCGCCGCCTACCCGCTGCTCGCCGTGCTTGGTTGGGGCGTGATGTTCCCGGTTCTGGCAAGTGCGCTGACCCGGGTCGACCCGCTCAACCTGACCACCGCCCGCTACCTGCTCGCCGCCCTCATCCTGGTCGCCGTCCTCCTGCTCCGCGAAGGCACCGGTGCGCTGCGGCACGGCGGCCGCACCGGCGAGATCGTGGTGCTCGGCGTGGTCGGCTTCGCCGGCTTCAACGTGCTCACCAACCTGGCGCTCGAACACGCCGCGCCGCAGCAGATCGCTCTCTTCGTGGCCACCACCCCGCTGATCACCCAACTGGTCCGCTGGGCCCGTGACGGCGTACGGCCAAAGCCGCTCCTGCTGGCACTCTCCCTGGTGGCGCTCCTCGGAGTCGGCCTGGTGATCACCCGCGGGAGCCTGACCGGGCTCGGTCAGTTCGGTCTCGGTGGGCTGATGATGGTCGGTGCGGTGCTCGGCTGGGGCATCTACACGCACGGCGCCAGCCGGTTCGGTGCCTGGTCGCCGCTGCGCTTCACCACCCTGACCGCGCTCGCCGGCACGGCGGCCATGCTGGCCGCGAGCATCGCCGCCGACGCCGTCGGCTGGCAGCACGCGCCGTCCGCCGCCGACCTCGCGGCGGTCACCCCACAGTTGACGTACGCCGTGGTCATCGGCGCGGTGATCGCCGTCCTGGCCTGGAACACCGGTGTGCAGCGGCTCGGTGGCGCCAACGCCGCGCTGTTCATGAACCTGGTCCCGGTCGTCACCTTCGCGGTGCAGATCGCCCGCGGCTACCGCCCCGAGGTCATCGAGCTGGTCGGTGCGGCAATCACGATCGGCGCGCTGGTCGCCGCGAACCTCGCCACCAGGCCACGGACCCGGCCTTCGGCTTCGCCGCAGGCGACCGCGACCACGGACCGGATCGCGGTGATCGACCCGGTGGCGGTGAGCGTCCGCTGACTCCACCTGCCGGTAACTGGCTGAGTCGGTCGGCTCACAGCGTGGGATCCGCGGTGGAAGCCGCGGGCGGAGTTGCCTAGACTCGGCAGCACAACTGCATACCTCATCCAGAGGGGCTGAGGGATACGGCCCGACGACGCCCCGGCAACCACCCCGCGCGCTCACCGCTGAGCGACCCGCGGGGCAGGTGCCAATTCCGTCCCCGCCGCACGGTGCGATGTGGGGGAAGATGAGAGGACTTCTCGACATGACGTCGACGCTCGCCGCCTCCGGCATCGACACCTCCGCCAGCCCCGCCCGCGCCCTGGTCTGTCGTGCCTGTTCGGCCCGTTACCCGCTCGCCGCCCAGCACGCCTGCTACGAGTGTTTCGGCCCGCTGGAGGTCGACTACGACACCGCCGCGCTGGCCACCGTCACCCGCCAGCAGATCGAGGCCGGTCCGAAGAACATCTGGCGGTACGCCGCGCTGCTCCCCGCCGGTCAGGACCCGGCCAGTCGGGTCACCCTCGACCCGGGGCTGACCCCGCTTGTCGCGGCCCCGCACCTCGCCGCCGAGCTGGGCATCTCCGCCCCGCTGTGGGTGAAGGACGACAGCGCCAACCCGACCCACTCGTTCAAGGACCGGGTCGTCTCGGTGGCGCTCACCGCCGCGAAGGCGCTCGGTTTCACCAGGTTCGCCTGCGCGTCGACCGGCAACCTGGCCAACTCGGTGGCCGCGCACGCCGCCCGCGCCGGGGTGCCCTCGGTGGTCTTCATCCCCAGCGACCTGGAACAGGGCAAGGTCATCACCACCGCGGTCTACGGTGGCGAACTGGTCGCCATCGACGGCTCGTACGACGACGTCAACCGGCTCTGCGGCGAGCTGGTGGAGACCGACGAATTCGAGGACACCGCGTTCGTCAACGTGAACGTCCGGCCGTACTACGCGGAGGGCTCCAAGACCCTCGGCTACGAGGTGGCCGAGCAGCTCGGCTGGCGTATCCCGGCGCAGGTGGTCATCCCGATGGCCAGCGGCGAGCTGCTCACCAAGATTGACAAGGCGTTCTCCGAGCTTGTCGAGATCGGCCTGGTCGAGGCGCCCGCCGGTGGCTGGAAGGTCTTCGGAGCCCAGTCCGCCGGCTGCAACCCGATCGCCACCGCCCTGCACGCCGACACCGACACGATCATCCCGGTCAAGCCCACCGGCATCGCCAAGTCGCTCAACATCGGCGACCCGGCCGCCGGCCTCTACGCTCTGGAGGCGGTCCGCCGCACCGGCGGCTGGATGGAGTACGCCGACGACGACGAGATCCGCGCCGGCATCCGCGATCTGGCCCGCACCACGGGTGTCTTCGCCGAAACCGCAGGCGGGGTCACCGTGGCGGTGCTTCGCAAGCTTGTCGAGTCCGGTCGGCTCGACCCGACCGTGGAGACCGTCGTGTTCAACACCGGCGAAGGTCTGAAGACCATCGACGCGGTCGCCGGCCAGGTCGGGCCGACCCACCACATCAAGCCGTCGCTGCGCGCCGCCCGCGACGCCGGCCTCCTCGGCTGACCCGCCCCGCCGGTCGGCTCGTGGCCCTGCCGGTCGGCCCGCTGTCCCGCCGGTCGGCTCGCCGGTCGCCGGTCGCCGGCCGCTTGCCGGCGGCTGTCGGTCAGGTTGATCCACTCGGGTTCCTGAAAGGCGCGGTATCCGCCCGGCCCGGACACCGCGTTTTCAGGAAGCCCGAGTGGATCATTCGTGTAACTGGGCTTTCGCTGTGAGTATGGAAAACCCGCCGCTGCGGACTTGACGGCAGGAACCGGACGGCGCAAGATGCTCCGTGCGGGAGGGCATTTCGCCGAAGACTTTTGAAGTTCTTGCGACCCAACGCCGGAGGCGTTGTGCGAGTGTCCCTCCCGACCACGTCCGATCGGGCCAGCGAATTTATTCGCTGGCCCGATCGCTTTCCCGGGGCGCACGCTCACCGCATGAGCATCACGATCGCGTCGTTCGACGGCGCCGACCGAACTGCCGTAGACGAGGCGTACCTGATCGGCGCGGCGGCCAACGACGCCGATCTGCCGGACCTGCCGCCCTTCTGCCGGCGGCGCTTCGACGCGTACTTCCACACACCGATGCCCGGTACCGAGTCGCTCTGGGCGCTGGCCCGGCTCGACGGGGTGCCGGCCGGCTACCTTGAGCTGGGCCTGCCGTACCTCGACAACCCCGAAAACGCCAGCGCCGTGCTGACCGTGCATCCCGAGCTGCGGCGGCGGGGCGTCGGTCGGGCGCTGCACGAGTACGGGGTGCGCCTGCTACGCGAGCGCGGCCGCAAGCGGGTGGTCGCGATGGCCGTCTCCGCGCTGCCCGACGGGCCAGCCCGAAGCGGGGCGGGCGATGCGTTCGCCGCCGCCATCGGTGCCGAGCCGGCCCTCGCCGAGGTGCGTCGCCGGCTCGACGTCGAGGAGATCGACCGGGTCGCGCTGCGGGCGGCGCTGGCCGAGGCCCGGCCGCGGGCCGAGGGCTACCGGTCGGTCTGCTGGCAGGGGGCGACCCCGCAGGAGTACGTCGCGGACATCGCCTACCTGGACGGCCGGCTGCTCACGGACGCGCCGATGGGGGACGTGCGGTGGGAACCGGAGCGGGTGGACGCCGAACGCATCCGCGGCAACGAACGGGCGTTGGCCGCCCGGGGCCGGCGGTGCTACCACCTCGGGATGCGGCACGAGGCGACCGGTCGACTGGTCGCCTGGACCATGCTGGACGTGGGTGCCTCCGCCGACTGGCACGCGTTCCAGCAGATCACCATCGTCGACCCGGACCACCGTGGGCACCGGCTCGGCCTCATCGCCAAGGCCGAGAACCTGCACCACCTGCTCACCCACGAGCCGGCGGTCCGCGTGATCGACACCTGGAACGCGGCCAGCAACAGCTACATGGTGGCGATCAACGAGCAGCTCGGGTTCCGCCCGGTGGACGCCTGGACCGACTGGCAGCTCACGCTCTGACCGGCACTCGCGCTACTGCTCGCGGGCCGTACTCAGGCATGCGCCGCTGCCGGGCATTCGCGCTACTGCTCGCGGGCCGTACTCAGGCATGATGGCGGGCATGACGGAGACCCCGCATCCCCTGTACGACAGGCACGCCGACACCCTCACCCGTGCGCTGACCGCGATCACGGAGCGGGGCTACTGGTCCGCCTATCCCGAATCCCCCAGCCCCCGGGTGTACGGCGAGACCGCCGCCGCCGACGGCAAGGCCGCCTTCGAGGCGTACCTCGGCCGTGACTTCCCGCTCGACCAGCCGGGCACCGGCGACCGGGTCGCCACCGAGACGAGCCCGTTCGGGGTGGAGCTGGCGGTGCGGTACCCGCACGCCGGCCCCGGCGAGCTGGTCGACGCCGCCTCCGCCGCGCTGCCGGCGTGGCGCGACGCCGGCCCGCAGGCCCGGGTGGGTGTCTGCCTGGAGATCCTCGACCGGCTGCACAAGCACATCTTCGAGTTGGCCAACGCGGTGCAGTTCACCAGCGGGCAGGCGTTCGTGATGGCCTTCCAGGCCGGCGGTGCGCACGCGCTGGACCGGGCGCTGGAGGCGCTGGCGTACGCGTACGCCGAGATGACCCGGCACCCGGGCACGGCTGGCTGGGAGAAGGCCGCCGGCAAGGGCGACCCGCTGCGGATGACCAAGACGTTCCACGTGGTGCCGCGCGGGGTGGCGCTGGTGATCGGCTGCAACACCTTCCCGACCTGGAACTCGTACCCCGGGCTGTTCGCCTCGCTGGTCACCGGCAACCCGGTGATCGTGAAGCCGCACCCGCGTGCGGTGCTGCCGCTGGCCATCACCGTGAGGTACGCCCGGGAGGTGCTCGCCGAGGCCGGCTTCGACAGGAATCTGATCATGTTGGCGGCCGAGGCCCCCGGTGAGAAGCTCGCCAGCGACCTCGCCCTGCACCGTGCCGTGAAGATCGTCGACTTCACCGGCTCCACCGAGTACGGCGACTGGCTGGAGACGCACGCCCGGCAGGCGTCGGTCTACACCGAGAAGGCCGGGCTGAACACGGTGGTCATCGACTCCACCGACGACTTCGCCGGCATGTGCCGCAACCTCGGATTCACGCTGACCCTCTACAGCGGCCAGATGTGCACCACCTCGCAGAACATCCTCATCCCGGCCGGTGGCATCGAGACCGACCAGGGGCACAAGAGCTTCGACGAGGTGGCCGGCGGGATCGCCGCCGCCGTCGGCAAGCTGACCGCCGACCCGGCGCGGGGCGTCGAGCTGACCGGCGCCATCGTCAACGACGGGGTGCTGGAGCGGCTGGCCGAGGTGACCAAGGTCGGCGAGCCGGTGCTGGAGTCACGGGCCGTGACCCACCCGTCGTACGCCGACGCGGTGGTGCGTACCCCGACGATCGTGAAGCTGGCCGCGGACGACGCGGAGACGTACGGCCGGGAGTGGTTCGGGCCGATCTCGTTCGCCATCGCGACCGACTCCACCGCGCACAGCCTGGAGTTGCTGCGCCGGACGGTGGGCGAGAAGGGCGCGCTCACCGCGGGGGTCTACTCCACCGACGAGGCGGTGCTGGACGCCACCGAGGCGGTCGCTGTCGAGGTCGGTGTGCACCTGTCCTGCAACCTCACCGGCGGGGTCTTCGTGAACCAGTCGGCGGCGTTCTCCGACTTCCACGGCAGTGGCGCCAACGCGGCGGCGAACTCGGCGTTGACCGATGGGGCTTACGTGGCCAACCGGTTCCGGATCGTGCAGTCTCGGCGTCACGTGTAGGTGGTTGCGGTTGTGGGTTTCCGGGGCAGCCCACCCCGCTCCGGGCGGTCAGGCTTGATCCCTGCGCGGGGCGGGCTGCCCCGGAAACCCTTCGTGGGCACGGTGGTGGCGGCGCTGCCAGCATTTTGAGGGCAGCATCTCAGTGGTTTTGCCCTGGGTTACGCGGTGCGGCGCATTTGTAGCTCGGTCAGGACTGGGATGGTGGGGTGGGGGACGCGTACCCCGGTGTCTGTGAAGCCCAGGCGTTGGTAGGCGCGGTAGGCGCGGTCGTTGCCGACCACCACCTCCAGCAGCAGCTCCGGTCGGCCGCAGGCCCGTGACCAGGCAGCCACCCCGTCGATCAGTTCGCCGAGCAGGCCGCTGCCCCGCCAGGCCGGCGTGACGTACACGGCGTAGATCACGGTGAGCCCGGGTTCGTTCGGGGCGACCGTGCCACCGGCGTGTCCGACCAGTCGGCCACCGGGGTCGGCGACGAACTGCGCGTTAACGGGACCGGTCGAGGTGTACGCGACCCGGGCGGCGAACTCGGCGTGCGGTCGGGCCGCCGCGTCCGCCAGGGTCTCCAGGAAGGCCAACGGCGCGTCGGCGAGCATTTCCAGGCGCAGTGCCCGCATCCGGGCGGCGTCCTCCGGGCGGACCCGGCGGATCTCCGCCCGCCGTTGGGCGGTCGCGCCCGTATCGGTGGTCATGCCCGCATGCCTACCACAGGGTCCGTGGCCGTTCCGGCCGAGCTGCGCCGGCATTCGTCGACGTGGATCCGGTGGATCGAAAAACCCGACCGGCCGGCGCAGTCGGACCGCCCCGGAAGGTGTCAGATTTGTGGCCGTGCGCGGCCGTCACTCCTCGTGTAGCGTGCGATTTCGGTCACCTTATTCAATGGTCGCCATCGATCGCTGGGGTGGTGGCCGGTGGGCGTCCGGCCGTGCCGAGCGCCAGGTCAGGCAACACCGCGCAGAGTGAGGGAAGTGCACCGTGGCACAGGGCACCGTGAAGTGGTTCAACGCCGAAAAGGGCTACGGCTTCATCGCCGTCGACGGCGGTCAGGACGTGTTCGTTCACTTCTCCGCGATCGAGATGGACGGCTACAAGGCGCTGGACGACGGCCAGCGGGTGGAGTTCGAGATCGCCCAGGGTCAGAAGGGCCCGCAGGCCGAGCACGTCCGCGTCGTCGGCTGAGTTTTCCTCCTCGATCGGCCCCGCGCGTCGGGGCTGGCGGCACGGGCACGCAACCGGGAAGATCGTGGCCGTTCCAGCCGATGCCGAGGAGCGTTCATGACTGACCAGCCGCCCCCGCCCAACCCACCCTCGGGGCAGCCGGGTCCGTCCGATCCGACCGTGCCGTACGGCAGTTCCGGCGCGGCACCGGAGACGCCACCCGAGGTGCGGCCGGGCGTACCTCCGGCTGGCCCGCCACCCGGCTGGGATCCGGCGCAGGGCGCCTGGGGTCCATCGCCGCAGGGTTGGGCGTTCCCGCCCACCGGCGGCTACCCACCCGGGTCGGGTCCCTACGGCGCCCAGCCGTGGTATCCGGGGCCGCCGGTCAGTTGGTACCCGCCGGGCTACGGATTCGACCCGAACGATCCCCTGGTCACCCTACCCGGTGCCGGTCTGGCCGGCTGGTTCAACCGGGGTACGGGAGCGTTGCGCCGGGGCTGGCGGCAGTTGGTGCCCATCATGCTGCTCACCCAGGCGTTGCCGGCGGCCGCGCTCTCGGTGATCTCCCTCGGCGTCGACCCGACGGCGAGATGGCAGGCCCAGGTCGGCTCGGAGTCGACTCCCGTGCTGCCGGACACCTTCGTCGCCGATCTCGTCGGCCTTCTCGTGGTGCTGCTCGGCGGCAGTCTGTTGGTCGGCCTGGTGCAGGCCGTCGGGTGGGCCGCCGGCAGTTGGGTGATCACGCAGCAGGCGTCCGGTCAGCCGGGCAGCCTGGATTCCGCGCTGCGCTACGGCCTCCGTCGGGCATTCGGACTCTGGGGCTGGACCCTGCTGATCGGCCTGCTCGTCGGCATCGGCATGTGCTTCTGCCTGCTGCCGGGCATCTACCTGACGTTCGCGCTGAGCATGGCCGGCCCGGTCTACCTCTTCGAACGCCACAACCCGATCGGCCGGTCGTTCCGGATGTTCCACGACCGGCTCGGCCTCCTGCTCGGTCGGGTCGCTCTGGTGGCCCTGGCGGTCATCGTCGTCAACGTGATCTCCGGTGCCCTGGAGGAGGAGGGCACGGCCGCGTTCGGCACGGATCCCCTCTCGTCGCCCGGCACCGCGATCGGGGCGGTGGTGGTGATCGGGGTCACCGCCGTGCTGGCCCTGCCGGCCCACCTCGCCCAGCAGGCCGGCCTGCTGGTGACGTACGCCGAGCAACGCGCCCATGAGGGGCCGGTGAACACTGCCGGACTGGCGACGGAACTCGGCTGAGCGGCACCATCGTGCTTGCACTCGGCAGGGGAGAGTGCTAAACAAGTCATTGGCACTCGCATACCGTGAGTGCCAATGGTCGGGACGGTGGGGCCAGGTTGCACCGGCGTGGAGACGCCGGGGCGGCACATGGCCGGTCGTCGCGGGCTATCCGGCCCGGCCGAAGGACGTCGTCGTCGCCAGGTGGCGACGTCCCAAGGTGCGTACACCAGGCGGCCCATCCGGGGCACACATCTCGGGTGGCCCGTGAGTGTCCAGGAGGACAACGCCGTATGGCCAAGATGATCGCGTTCGACGAAGAGGCGCGCCGCGGCCTCGAGCGGGGCATGAACCAGCTCGCCGACGCCGTAAAGGTGACCCTCGGCCCCAAGGGCCGCAACGTCGTGCTCGAGAAGAAGTGGGGTGCCCCCACCATCACCAACGATGGTGTGAGCATCGCCAAGGAGATCGAGCTCGAGGACCCGTACGAGAAGATCGGCGCTGAGCTGGTCAAGGAGGTCGCCAAGAAGACCGACGACGTTGCCGGTGACGGCACGACGACGGCGACCGTCCTGGCCCAGGCCCTGGTTCGCGAGGGCCTGCGCAACGTGGCCGCCGGCGCCAACCCGATGGCCCTGAAGCGGGGCATCGAGGCCGCGGTCGCGAGCGTCTCGGAGGAGCTGTCCAAGCTCGCCAAGGACGTCGAGACCAAGGAGCAGATCGCCTCCACCGCCTCCATCTCCGCTGGCGACAGCACCGTCGGCGAGATCATCGCCGAGGCGATGGACAAGGTCGGCAAGGAAGGCGTCATCACCGTCGAGGAGAGCAACACCTTCGGGCTGGAGCTGGAGCTCACCGAGGGTATGCGCTTCGACAAGGGCTACATCTCGGCCTACTTCATGACCGACCCGGAGCGTATGGAGGCCGTCTTCGACGACCCGTACATCCTGATCGCCAACAGCAAGATCTCGTCGGTGAAGGACCTGCTCCCGATCCTGGAGAAGGTCATGCAGTCGGGCAAGCCACTGCTGATCATCGCCGAGGACCTGGAGGGCGAGGCCCTCGCCACCCTGGTGGTCAACAAGGTCCGTGGCACCTTCAAGTCGGTCGCCGTCAAGGCGCCGGGCTTCGGTGACCGCCGCAAGGCCATGCTGACCGACATCGCGATCCTCGCCGGTGGCCAGGTCATCAGCGAGGAGGTCGGCCTCAAGCTCGACGCCGCCAGCCTCGACATGCTGGGCCGCGCCCGCAAGGTCGTGGTGACCAAGGACGAGACCACCATCGTCGACGGTGCCGGTGACGCCGAGCAGATCCAGGGTCGGGTCAACCAGATCCGGGCCGAGATCGACAAGAGCGACTCCGACTACGACCGGGAGAAGCTGCAGGAGCGGCTGGCCAAGCTGGCCGGCGGCGTTGCGGTCATCAAGGTCGGCGCGGCCACCGAGGTCGAGCTCAAGGAGCGCAAGCACCGCATCGAGGACGCCGTTCGCAACGCGAAGGCGGCCGTCGAGGAGGGCATCGTCCCGGGTGGTGGCGTCGCGCTGGTGCAGGCCGGCAAGACCGCCTTCGACAAGCTCGACCTGGTCGGCGACGAGGCCACCGGTGCGAACATCGTCAAGGTCGCGCTGGACGCCCCGCTGCGGCAGATCGCCGTCAACGCCGGCCTTGAGGGCGGCGTCGTGGTGGAGAAGGTCCGTAACCTCGAAGCGGGTCACGGCCTCAACGCCGCCAACGGCGAGTACGTCGACCTGCTGGCCGCGGGCATCATCGACCCGGCCAAGGTGACGCGCTCGGCGCTGCAGAACGCCGCTTCCATCGCGGCGCTGTTCCTCACCACCGAGGCCGTCGTCGCGGACAAGCCGGAGAAGACCCCGGCTGCCCCGGCTGGCCCGGGTGGCGGGGACATGGACTTCTGAGTCCAGTTCCGACACACCGAACGGGGCGGGCCGCTGACGCGGTCCGCCCCGTTCGTCGTCAGGTGGGCAGTGGGCGCTGGTTGCGCCGTTTGTGCGCCCGGTCGTACGGCGGGAGCAGTTGGATCGGCGCGTCGACCATCTCCTGCGGCTGGTCGACCACCGACGACTCGCCGTCGGTGGTCATCTCGGCCAGTTGCTCGGCGTCGCCGTAGTCCAGCCGGTCGAACGGCAGTTGGCCGGGGAGTTCACCGACCGGCTTCCAGGTGATCGGCGGGCCGTCCTCGGTCTGGTCGTCATCCGTGGTCATGGCTGCCTCCTCTACCAAGACGGTAGGGGGCGTCGATGGCCGACGCGGGCGAATGGATCTATGTCCTGTTTGCCCTGTTTATCCCGGCAGGGTCCGGCGGTACAGGAAGAAGACCCGCTCGATTCGCGCACCCGCGCTGCCCGAGTAGAACGGCACCGGCCCCACCCAGCCGATCTCCGCCCGGGTCAGCCCCGCCGCCCGCTGGTCGGCCAGGCAGCGTCGCAGCAGCACACCACCGATGCCCAGCCCTTCGGCGGCCGGCGCGGTGCCCATCGGCCCGAACCAACTCGGCCGGGACGACCCGTACGCGGCGAAGCCGAGCACCTCGCCGTCCCGCTCTGCCAGGTGGCAGCCCGCGCCGTCGCGACCCACCGACCCGGCCAGCTCGCCGTCCCACGTGCCACCGAAGGTGGACCGGGCGAACGCGGTGAGCGCCGGCAGGTCCGCCGGCTCCGCGCGGCGTACGGTGACGCCCTGGTCGGCCAGCCGCCGCTCGGCGGTGTCGGTGGGCCGCAGTGCCGGCGACCCGTCGTACGACAGGTCGGTGGTCATGTTCCAGGCGGTCCGGTCCTGCTGGTAGCCCAGCGCGAGGGCGGCGCAGACCGCCGGGGTGTAGCGGACGTCGATGCCCGGCCACGCGTAGTACGGCGGGTTCCCGGCCAGCAGCACCTCGGTCACCCCGCGTTCGGCCAGCACCCGCTCGGCCCGCCGCAGCAGTGCCCGGCCGACGCCCCGGCGGCGGTGCTCCGGGAGGACCGCGACCAGGTCCACGTGCCCGCTGTCCGGCTTGGTCGACGACACCGAGCAGAACAGCACCCCGACCAGCTCCACACCCCGGTACGCGCCCAGCCCGACCACCGGCCGGTCCGCACTGGCGCGGGGCCAGAGCACGTCCACGAGGGGAGCGGCCTCGGCGGCGTCCTCGGGCAGGTCGAGGGCCTGCCCGAGGAGCCGTACCACGGTGTCGGCCAGGTCGGGGGTCAGCTCGGTGATCTCGACGTCCATGGTCGCCGACCATAGATCACCGCGTGCCGGCCCGCGCTCCCGCCCGCGGCATCAGGAAGGAAACCTGCCTACTGCTGGGCGGCGCGGACGGCGGCGAAGGCGTCGACCTGGCCGGCCCCGGTGACGTTCGCCGGAGCACCGCAGGCGTCGGACGGGTTGTCGGAGCGGTAGGTGGGCGTCGCCGCCGTGGCGGTGTCCCGCAGGATCTGCCGGGTGCGGTCCACGTCGCCGACAAGCGTCGGGTTCGCCGACCACATCAGCGCGACCACCCCCGCCACCTGCGGGGTCGCCATGGAGGTGCCGTCCAGCGCCGCGTACGTGCCGCCCGGCATCGCCGACACCACACCCACCCCGGGTGCCAACACGTCCGGCTTACCCGGGCCACCCGGCGCCGGCCCGCGCGAGGAGAACTCCGCCACCCGCCGCTGCGCGTCCACCGCTCCCACGGTCAGCACGTCCGGGTACGGGGCGGGCGGGTCGTCGATCGACGCGCACCAGGGGCCGGTGTTGCCGGCGGCGGCGACCACGAAGATCCCGGCGGCGTCCAACGCGGCGGTGGCCGGCCGCAGCACGCGCCTGTCGCATCCCTCGATGGGCGGGCAGCCCCACGAGTTGGTGAGCACCTGCGGGGCGCGCTCCGGACGGCCGTCGGTGAACGGGTCGCCGCCGGCCGGGAAGGGTGCCAGCATGAACTGGAGGCAGTCCAGATAGTGCCCCGGGCTGCCGAGGTTGCGGTCCAGGTTGACGCAGCCCACCCACTGCGCGTCCGGTGCCACCCCGATGCCGTCCCGCCCGACCGCGCTGCCCACCGTGTGGGTGCCGTGCCCACCCGTGTCGGTCGGGCTGCGGCTGCCGTCCCACGGGTCGTACCAGGAGTCGTCCCCGCCACGGAAACCGGCTCGCAGCGCCGGATGGGTGCCGTCCACGCCCGAGTCCGAGCTGCCGACCACGATGCCCGTGCCGGTGACGCCGAGCTGGGACCACACCCGGTCGGCGCCGATCTGGCGGATGTTCCATTCCGGGCCGGTGGGCCTGGGCGCGGTGCCCCGGCTCTGCCCGGCGGGGGCCGGCAGCGGGCGCAGACGCTGACTGACCAGCACCCGGGCCACCTCCGGTCGACGGGCGAGCCAGGCCCGCACCGCCGGGCCGCCGTCCACCTCGACCGCGTTGACCAGGTAGTACGACACCGGGTCGAGGCGCAGCCGGTTCAACCCGCGCAGCAGGTCACCCTGGCTCTGCTCGGCGGTCGTCACCAGCCGCCGGTAGACCTCCACCGCACGGGCGTTCCGCCCGGCCCGACCGGGCTGGCCGGCCGGAAGATCGCTCAGGTCGGCCTGCGCGCGCAGCACCACGAACAGTCGCTCGCCGTACAGGCCCGGCTGGCCGGGGCCGAGGTCGACCGCGCCGAACGCCACAAGCAGCACCACGGCTGCCACCGCGGCGACCCGCCGGTTCGGGGTACGTGCCGTCGGCCGGGCGAGCAGCACCGCGTACCCGATGGCGAGCAGGACCGCGACGGCGAGCCCGGCGCCGGTGGCGACCGCTACCCAGAACGGGACGTCCCGGGTGCCGACCAGCAGCAGGGTGATCTCTTCCGGGTCGGTGAAGGCCAGCGGCCCGAGTGCGGCCAGGCCCACCAGCCAGCGGGTCGCCGATCGGCCGGCCCGGGTGGCGTCGGCCGGGTCGGCGGCGGGCCGCCAGGCCGCCGCCCACAGCGCGGCAAGCGCGAAGCCCGCAGGCGGCAGGATCAGCAGCGCGGGCAGCTGCGCGCCGGACTGGCCGGTGCCGGCCGCGAGCAGCAGCAGCGCCACCCCGGCGACCAGACCTCCGACCAGCACCAGCCGGGCCGGCCGGGGGGGTCGACCGCTCGCGAACCGGGACCAGAAGGCGGCGTCCAGCAGCGTCGCGGCCAGCATCCCGAGCGCGGCGGCGGCTAGGAGCGCGAGCGTGGTCTCCAGGAGCCCGCCCAGCGCGCCCAGCCAGGCCCACGGCAGCAGCAGCGCCAACCCGGCGGCGACCGCGAGCAGCGGCACCGCGCCGAGCCGCCGTGACCGCCGCACCGGCTCGGCATGCGCGGTGGCCTCGGGCCGCGTGGCGTCGCCGTCTCCGGTGGCCTCGGGCCGGGTGGCGTCGCCGTCTCCGGTGGCCTCGGGCCGGGTGGCGTCGCCGTCTCCGGTGGCCTCGGGCCGGGTGGCGTCGCCGTTTCCGGTGGGTGCCGGGCCGCCGACCGGGGCAACCAGCCCGGGGTACGCCCACCGGCGCGCCGACAGGCGCACGGCGAGCGCGCTGAGCAACGCGGTGCCCGCCAGCGCGGCGAGATACGCCTCGTGGTGCACCGGTGGCACGACCCGCAGCAGGGTCAGCACGCCGAGGGCGAGTGTGGCCGCCAGCCAGACACGCCCGGTGGCCCGGACCGTCGTGGACCGGGGCAGCACGGCCAGCAGCAGGGCGGGTGTGCCCACCAGCACGACGGTGGCCAGGCCGAGCACCGCCCAGAGCCAGCCGACCCGGTCGCGTCCGAAGCCCAGCAGCACCTGGTCGGTGAGCCAGCCACCGGCCTGCGCCGCGACGGTGACCGCGACCGTCCAGCAGCCGACGAACACGGCCGCGACCACCGGCCACGGGGAACTCCGGTCGCTGTTTCCGGGGTACGCAGGCTCAGCGTGCATCCGAGAACCTTACGACTGTGGTGAACCGTTTTGGCGTGGCCGTCGCGTTGCCGGTCCGCTGGCAAGTGGCACTGCAGTCCAACACGAGGGAGTGCTTGCAGTTTAGGGTCCCTCTAATCTGCAAGTGGCGAGGGTAAGGTGGCCAGATGTTGCCTTTCAGTCCGGGAGCGGACCTGGTCGAAGCCCGAGACCGACTCCGCGTCCTGGTCGATGGCGTGCTTACCAAGCTCGCAGAAGGCGTCCTCCCGACAGAGGTGGAACGCGAGCGGATCGATTGCAAGGAGGAGGCTGGCCGGCGAGGACCCGGCGGCACCCTGCTGGTGGGCGATCCGCACAACAAGGAAGCTGCGCGGCAGTTGGCCAACGAGGTGACCTGCATGGCCAACACCCCGGGGGGCGGTGCGCTACTGGTCGGCATCGAAGATCGGACTGGCCAGTTACTCGGGGCAGGCCTTGACGTGGATTGGCTCAGGCATCGGGTGTACGAGCTTGTCGGGATCGCGCCGGCCGTGGAGGAGAGGCGGGTCGACGGCGTCCGGCTGCTCGTCATCTACGTTGCCGAGGCGCGGGAGCCAGCCGAGAACCTGGATGGCCAGATCAGATGGCGAACAGGGGGGCACTGTGTCGGGGTGGATCGAGCGGAGTGGTGGCTGCACCGTCAACTGAGTGCCGGCCACGACCCGATGGCCCAGGTCACCGAACGGACTGAGCGGGACATCTCGCCCGGTGCGGTCGCAGTCGCTCGACGCTATCTCGCGCAAAATAGCAAAGCCGATGTCAGCGCCGTGCTCGGCGGCAGTGTGCGCGAGTTGCTGACCTCGCTGGGCGTGCTTCGGCCGGACGGGCGGCTCACTGCTGCTGGAGCATTGACTTTCTGTCCGGCTGACCGGACCCACATCACACTGTCAGTACTCGATGTGGAGGGCGGGGACCTCATCACAGCGCCCCGGGATCTTGCTGGCCTGAGCCTGCTGGAGCAGGTTGCGGCGATCGACGATCGGTTGGAGACCCTGAACAAGTCCGTTCGCGTGACCCAGGCAACCGGCTTCGCGCAACCCCACGTGCGTCAGCTTCCGCCGCAGGCACTTCGGGAAGCCGTACTCAATGGCGTGGTGCACCGGGATTGGATGCAACCGGACCCGGTCTCCGTGACCTGGGTCGAGGAAGACTCTGCAGTGCAGGTGGTCAGCCCAGGTGGATTCGTCGGCGGAATCACCTCCGACACCGTGCTGACCCAGCGGTACGCAAGGTATCCGGCGCTTGCCGATCTGTTTCGGGCGTTGCAATTGGTCGAGAAGCAGGGCTTGGGTGTGGACCGGATGTATCGAGACATGGTGGCCCTGGGGCACCGACCGCCGGTGCTGGTGGAGGAGGGTGGCCCCCGGGTGCGGACCCGACTGGTGGGTGGTACGCCGGTGCTGCCGGTGATGAACCTGATGGGTGCGATCCGCCCAGAGGTGCGTCAGCGAGACGTGAAGGTAGCTCTGATTGTGCACGCGCTCCTGCACGAGCCATTCGTGACCGCGCACATGCTCACTCATCTCTTGCAGCGTGGCGAGTCGGAGGTGCTTGAGGCGCTCGAGGTGGCCGCGGAATGCTCGGTGGGTCAAGATGCCTTGATCACCCAGTACAAGGACGTATGGACTTTGACGTGGGGGGCGATTTCAATCGTCAACAAGAGTTCGGGACACGAGGTCCTTAGGCGCCGTGGAGTGCTTCGCCATGTCAAACCGGACGTCGTCGCTGCGCAGCTAGTGGCCCGCCAATGGCTCAGCACGCACGAACGCTATTCGTCCGGTGATCACTCGACCTTGACCGGATTAACCTATGCCGGCGCTCGGGGGCAGTTGGAGCGGCTTGAACAAGCCGGCCTGCTTCGACGGGGCGAGGGTAGTGGTCGTAGTGCTCACTTCGTAGCCGGCCCTCAGATGACGTCAGCTCCAGTTGAGGGGTTTCCAACATGAGTGGTGGGCAGTAGGCAGCACGGGGCGGCCGGCGAATGTCGACATGCCGGCGCTGCGGTTACGGTGGACTTGTGCGTGACCCCAATATCTCCCGTGCCGTCGCCGGTCAGCTCTCGCCGGTCCGCCGTGCGTCCGACCTGCGTCGACTGCGCGCCGAGCGCTTCGACGTGTTGGTGATCGGTGGCGGTGTGACCGGTGCGGGCGCCGCCCTGGACGCGGCGTCCCGGGGCCTGAAGGTGGCACTGGTCGAGGCGCGCGATCTCGCCGCGGGCACGTCCAGCCGGTCCAGCAAACTCATCCACGGTGGCCTGCGTTACCTGGAGCAGTTGGAGTTCCACCTGGTCCACGAGGCGCTCACCGAGCGCGGGTTGTTGGCCACCCGACTCGCCCCGCACCTGGTGCGCCCGGTGCCGTTCCTGGTGCCGCTGCCCGCCGGGCGGGGCCTGCGGGACCTGCCGGCGCGGATCTTCCGCCGCTCCTACTACGGCGCCGGCGTGGCCGCCTACGACGCCTTCGCCGGCGTCTTCGGCGCTGGCCGGGGCATGCCACTGCACCGGCACCTGACCCGGGAGGGTGCCCGGCGGATCTTCCCGAGCCTGCGGGCCGACGCGGTGGCCGGGGCGATCCGCTACTACGACGGTCAGGTCGACGACGCCCGGTTGGTCGTCACCCTGGCCCGCACCGCGGCCAGCCTCGGCGCCACGGTGGTGAGCAGCGCCCGAGCCGTCGGGCTGATCCGGCAGGCGCGTGAGGTGACAGGCGTACGCGTCCGGGACCTGGAGGCGCCGGCGGGCTCACCGGACGCGGAGTTCGAGGTGCAGGCCCGTACCGTCATCGCCGCCACGGGTGTGTGGAGCGACGACATGTCCCGGATGCTCAACGACGTGGGCCTGCGGCCCGGCGTCCGGGTGCGCGCCTCCAAGGGGGTGCACCTGGTGGTGCCCCGCTCGGCGATCACCGGTGAGACGGGGCTCATCCTGCGTACGGCGAAGTCGGTGCTCTTCGTCATTCCGTGGGGCGGGCACTGGATCATCGGCACCACGGACACCGACTGGCGACTGGACCGGTCCCACCCGGCCGCCTCGGCCCGCGACATCGACTACCTGTTGGAGCAGGTCAACACCGTGCTGGACCGCCCGTTGACCATCGCCGACATCGAGGGGGTGTACGCGGGGCTGCGACCACTGCTGGCCGGCGAGGCCGACTCGACCTCGAAACTCTCCCGCGAGCACGCGGTCTTCGAGCCGATGCTCGGGCTGCTGCTGGTGGCCGGTGGCAAGTACACGACGTACCGGGTGATGGCCTCCGACGTGGTCGACCGAGCCGTCCGCCGGCTCGGCGGCGCGCGCTCGTCGCGTACCGCCGATCTGCCTCTGCTGGGCGCGGATGGTTACCCGGCGATGTGGCGGGACCGGGCCGACCTGGCCCGCCGGCACGGCGT
Organism: Micromonospora sp. NPDC048935; assembly: GCF_043197875.1. NCBI lineage: Bacteria > Bacillati > Actinomycetota > Actinomycetes > Micromonosporales > Micromonosporaceae > Micromonospora > Micromonospora sp. NPDC048935. Next base: position 298,216 of record NZ_JBICTZ010000004.1, read on the forward strand.
GCCGGTGGGCGTGGTGGAGCACCTGCTGGAGCGGTACGGCACCCTCACCCTGGACCTGTTGGCGCTTGTCGACGCCGATCCGCTGCTCGCCTCCCCGCTGGCCGGTGCCCCGGAATACCTGGCCGCGGAGGTCGCCTACGCGGCGCGGGCCGAGGGTGCGCTGCACCTGGAGGACGTGCTGACCCGGCGGACCCGGATCTCGTTCGAGACCAGCCACCGGGGGTTGGAGTCGGCGGAGCACACCGCCGAGTTGATGGGCGCGGTGCTCGGCTGGGACGCGGCGACCCGGGCCCGGGAGGTCGAGCACTACCGCGCCCGGGTGGAGGCGGAGCGGCAGTCGCAGTTGATGCCGGACGACGCCGCGGCGGACGCGGCCCGGCTGGGCGCTCCGGACGTCCGGGGTTACGCGGCCGATCGGGGTGGCGACGACCAGGTGGGGCTGCGTCCGTCCGCTCGGTGACGAATTGCGACGTTACCGAGGGGTAACCGGCGATACCGACCCGGATGGTGGTTTCGAACGCTACCTACGGTGGGGTAGGTTTCCGCGCGTGCTACCCCGCGCGCGCCCTCGTCTGCTGGTGCCCCTTCTCGCCGTCGCGCTCGGCGGTGCCCTGACCGGGTGCTCGCTCTTCGACCGGGACGAGCCGGGCACACCGCAGGCGCAGTCGTCGGCCTCGGCCGGGGGCGGCGCGCGGTTGGAGATCCCCACCACGGTCGCCGCCGGCCAGGTCAGCCTGATTCAGCGGCTCGGCGACGACGGCCCACTGCGCACCCTGAGCGTCGAGCGCAACGGCGCGTGGCAGTGCGTCGACTGCGCCGGCGACGGGGTCACCTCCCGGGGCACTCTCGCCCCGGAGCTGACCGAACGGCTCCAGGTGCTGCTCGCGACCCCGGCGCTGGCCGACGAGACAGATCAGGCCCGGCGGTACCGGACCACCTGCATCGACGCGCTGACGTCCAGCCTCCTGACCTCCACCGGGCTGATCACCTCACAGGACTGCCCCGGCGAGGAGCGCACGCCGGTCGCCGGTGAGATCCTGCTGCTGCTCACCCAGGCGACCCCGGCCGAGATCAAGGGCTGACCCCGGGCCAGCTCAGAGCACCTTGCCCGGGTTGAGCAGACCAGCCGGGTCCAACGCCGACCGGATCGCCTGGTGCACCCGGACGCCGACCGGCCCGATCTCCCGGGCCAGCCAGTCCCGCTTGAGCAACCCCACCCCGTGCTCTCCGGTGCAGGTGCCGCCGAGGTCCAGGCCGAGCCGCATGATCTCGTCGAACGCCCGCCGACCCCGCTGCACGCTCGCCGGATCGGCCCGGTCGACCACGATGTTCGGGTGCATGTTGCCGTCCCCGGCGTGCCCCACCACGCCGATCGGCACCTCGCACTCCGCCGCGATCCGGGCCACGCCGTCCAGCAGCGCGGCGAGCGAGCCGCGCGGCACCGCCACATCGTCGATCACCAGTCCGCCGTTGCCGCCCGGGTAGGTGTCGGCCGCGAACTTCTCCATCGCCGGATGGGCCAGCCGCCGCGCCTGCAACAGCGCCGCCGCCTCCACCGCGTCGGTGGCCGCGTACACCTCGTCGGCGCCGGTGGCCGCGCACACCTCGGCCAGGTCGGCCAGGTCGTCGGCGGCCCGGGTGCCGGTGTCCGTGGCGGCCAGCAGCAGCGCCTGCGCGTCGGTCCGCAGCCCCATCGGCTGGTACGCCTCGATCGCCCGCAGGTGGGTCTGGTCGAGCAGTTCCAGCAGGCTGGGGGTGAGCCCGCGGGCCGCGATCTCGGCCACCGCCGCGCCGGCTGCCGCCGTGGACGGAAAGACCGCCACCATGGTCAGCGAGTCGGCCGGTGCGGGCCGTAGCGCCACGGTCACCTCGGTGATCACGCCGAGGGTGCCCTCCGAGCCGACGAAGAGCCGGGTCAGGTCGTAGCCGGCCACCCCCTTGGCGGTACGCCGGCCGGTGCGCAGCACCTCACCCGAGGCGAGCACCACCTCCAGGCCGAGCACGTACTCGGTGGTCACGCCGTACTTCACGCAGCACATGCCGCCGGCGTTGGTGGCCACGTTGCCGCCGATCGTGGACGACTGCCAGGAGCCGGGATCGGGCGGATACCACAGCCCCTGCTTGGCCACCGCCCCGGCCAGCGTCGCGTTGACCACCCCCGGCTGGACCACCGCGATCCGGCTCACCGGGTCGATCTCCCGGATCTCGTTCATCGCGACGGTGCTGAGCACCACCGCGCCGTCCACCGCGTTCGCCGCGCCGGCCAGCCCGGTCCGCGCGCCCTGCGGCACCACCGGTACGCCGTGTCGCGCCGCCGCCCGGACCACCGCGACCACCTGTTCGGTGCTGCGGGGGCGGGTCACCACCAGCGGGGTGCCGGCCGGGCACAGGTCGGCCTCGTCCCGCTCGTGCACGCGCAGCAGGTCCGGATCGGTGAGCACCGCGTCGGCACCGAGCGCGGCGCGCAGGTCGTCGAGGAGCGTGGTGGGGGCCATGCAGCCGAGGCTAGGTCGCCGACCGGCGATCATCAACGCGGGATAGCTTGGACGCCATGCTCTATCTGGACCGACCGGCCTGGCCGTGGCGCGGTCGGCTCTGGTCGCACCTGATCAGCGACGTCTCGTACGCCGAGCTGCACGTCTTCGCCGAGGCGCTCGGCGCGCCCCGACGCGCCTTCGACCGGGACCACTACGACATCCCGGCCGACCGGTTCGCGGCGGCGGTGTGGCTCGGCGCCCAGGTGGTGTCGAGCCGCGAGCTGGTCCAGTTGCTCCGCGCCGCAGGTCTGCGCCGCCCGAAACACGTGGTCAGCCCGCGCCCGTCGGCGGCACCGCAGCGGTGAGCGTGGCCAGTTCGCGGCGCACGTTGCCCCGGGCGGCCTCCTCCCACACCTCGGCAAGCGGCGGCAGCCGGAACAGCGCGGGCAGCGCCAGCAGGCCGCTCAGCACGGCGGCCCGTCCAGCCCGGAACGCGGGCTCCGGAACGTGCGCGTACTCCCGCCGGATCGCCGCCGCATAACTGTCGTAGACGGCCGGGGGCGCGGCCAACACGGCCAGGTCCGCGTCGCAGAGCAGGGCGCCGTCCCGGTCGTCCGGGCCCACGGCGTGCCCGGCGGTGAGCAGCACCAGGCGGCGTACCTCAGCCGCCGTGGACGTCGGCACCCCGAGCCCGGTGAGCACACTCTCGGCCAGGGCGGCGCTGTCCTGTTCGTTGGCGTCACCCGCGGCCCGGGGGTCGTAGACCGCGTCGTGCCACCAGGCCGCCAGCCGCACCAGGTCGGCCCGGTCGGCCAGCCCGGCGTGCTGGTCCACCACGTCGAGCACGGCCGTCAGGTGCGCCACCGTGTGGTAGTGCCGGTGCGGCTCCCGCCACCGGTCCAGCAGTTGCTCGCCGGCACGGGCCGACCCCGCGTCCGCCCTCGCACCAGCACCCCGGGCTGCCGCCCGCCACCGTTCCAGGAGATCGACCACCGCCCGAGTCTGCCATCCCGCCCAGGGCGTGCCGGGGCGCCAGGACCCAGTGGGCCGGTCAGGGCGCGCGGCGCGGCAGGATTCAGCCGGCCTGTCCCGGGTAGTCGCGCCCATGGCCGTGGCCCGGGACAAGCGACCACCCGTGGTGCGACGCACCGCGCTGCGCGACGGACTGGTGGACGTCGACGGCGCACGCATCGCCGAGGCCACCCAGGAACTGCGCCATCGCGGCCGGGCCACCCTGCACGACCGGCTGCACCGGGTCCGGATGGCCGGTGGACTGGCCGTGCAGGCGGGACTGGCCGCCGGGCTCGCGTACCTGATCTCGCACAAGCTGCTCGGCAACCCGCAACCGGTCTTCGCGCCGATCTCCGCGGTCGGCACCCTGGCCGCGTCGGTCGGCCAGCGATTCCGCCGGACCGTGGAGCTGATCGTCGGGGTCGGGGTCGGGGTGGCCGTCGGCGACCTCCTGATCTACCTGCTCGGCACCGGGGCCTGGCAGCTCGGTCTGGTGGTCACGGTGGCGATCCTGCTCACCATCTTCGCGGGGGCGAGCGTCGCCATCGTCATCCAGGCGGCGGCCACGGCGGTGCTGATCGTCACGCTGAGCCCCTCGACGCAGAACCTGGAGATCCCACGGTTCGTCGACGCGTTCCTCGGCGGCGGGGTCGCGCTGCTGGTGACCGCGGTGCTGCTGCCGCTGAACCCGCTCCGGGTGATCAACCGGGCCGCCCGACCCGCCCTGGACCTGCTCGCCGCCCAGCTCGACGTCACCGCCGACGGGCTGCGCAGCCGGGACCGGGCCAGCATCCAGCGGGCCCTGGACCGACTGCGCAACAACAAGGACGAACTGGCCACGCTGGCCGAGGCGATCGAGGGCGCGAAGGAGACCGCCACCCTCTCCCCGGCCCGCTGGCACCGCCGCAGCGAGCTGACCCACTACGCGGAGGCCGCCGAACCGATCGACCGGGCGATGCGCAACAGCGGCACGCTGATCCGCCGGTCCGTCACGCTTGTCGAGGACGAGGAGCCGGTGCCGGATCCGATGCCGGACGCGATCGGCCACCTCGCCGAGTCGGTCCGGCTGCTCAAGCACGAGTTCGCCGTCGGCGAGGAACCGGAGAAGGCCCGGGAGCGATCGCTGCGGGCGGTCAGCGAGGCCGGCCGGGCGTACGGCGCCGGGGTCGGTTTCTCCGGCAGCGTGATCGTCGCCCAGATCCGGACCACCGCCAGCGACCTGCTGGTGGCCTCCGGCATCGAGCAGGAGGAGGCGAACCGGTGGATCCGCACCGCCTTCGGCGAACAGGAGCGACCGGCGGGTGAGCCGGCCGAAGCGGGCGAGGCACCGAAGCCGCCCACCGCGCCGCCGGTCGGCTGAGCGGCCTCCGCCGCCGGCCGGCCCTCCGCCGCCGGTCGCTGAGCGGCCGGTCGGGCCTCAGCCCAGCTCGGCGAGCGCCGCGAGAAGCCGGTCCACCTGGTCGACGGTGCTGCCCAGGCCGATGCTGGCGCGCAACGCGGTGGGCGGAAGGTCCCGTCGGCCGCTGCGCGCCGCCGCCTCGGTGAGCAGCCGCCGGGCCAGCGGGTGGGCACAGAACAACCCGTCGCGTACGCCGATCCGGTGCTCACTGGCCAGTCGCGCGGCCACGTCGGCGGAGTCCCGGCCGGCCACCACGAACGAGACGATGCCGACGCGGGGCGCGTCCGGGCCGAAGGTGCGCAGCTCCACCACGTGCGGCAGGGCGGCGATGCCGGTCCGCAGTCGGGCCAGCAGCGCCTGCTCACGGGCGGCCAGCGCGACCCGGTCGGCGTCGTCGAGCGCCGCGCACACCGCCGCCAGCGCCACCGCGCCCAGCAGGTTCGGGGTGCCGCCCTCGTGCCGGGCCGGACCGGTCGTCCAGGTCACGTCGTGGGTGGCCGGCCCGACGTGGCGGGTGGCACCCCCGCCCGCCAGGTACGGCGGGGCGGCGTCCAGCCAGTCCGCCCGGCCGATCAGCACGCCCGCGCCGAACGGGGCGTACAGCTTGTGGCCGGACACGGCCAGGTAGTCGACGTCGAGCGTGGGCAGGTCGACCGGGGCGTGCGGGGCTAGTTGCGCGGCATCCAGCACGATCCGGGCGCCGTGCCGATGTGCCACCCGGACCAACTCGGCGACCGGCCACCGCTCACCTGTCACGTTGCTCGCACCGGTCACCGCGACGAGCACCGGCAGCGCCGGGCTGCTGCCCCGACGTAACTCGGTGAGAGCGGCGGCGAGGTCGCGTACCGCCCCGGCGGGATCGCTGGGCACCGGCAGCCGTACCGAGCCGCGCGGCCAGGGCAGCAGGTTGGCGTGGTGCTCGCCCGCGAAGGTGACAACTGTCGTGCCGGCCGGCAGCGCCCGCCCCAGCAGGTTGAGCGCGTCCGTGGTGTTGCGGGTGAAGATCACGTGGTCGTCGGCGCGGGCGCCAAAGAAGTCACCGATCGTCTGCCGGGCCTGCTCGTAGGCGAGGGTGCAGCGCCGGGACAGCGCTCCCGCGCCGCGATGGACGCTGGCGTACCAGGGCAGCAGCTCGGCCACCGCGTCGGCGGCGGCCTGCGCGCACGGTGCGGTGGCCGCGTAGTCCAGGTTTGTCTCACCCGGCACGCCGAGGACGTCGAGGGGCGCCGACGACGTGACGGTGGGCAGGGTGGGCAGCGAGGGAACGAGGGTGACGGGCACGCCGGAGCCTCCGGGGTCAGGGACCCCGGGTGCGGCATCGGGACGGGGTCCGCGCTTGCCCAGCACGCCGATCGGGCTGGGCCCGGTCATCACCCGGGGCACCCCACCGCGAACTCGACGAGGGTTGCCGGCCAGCAAGCCGGGGCTTGACGCTGGCGCTCGTGACCTGGCCGCAGCATAGCGCTGCCGATGCGACCGGACCAGCCGGCGGCGGATGGCTACGCTGACCGCATGGCCGACACCCCGCCCGGTTCACCGCTGCCGTCGCCGCCGCCCGTGCCCGCGGCTCAGTCCACCGGCGTGGCGCCCCCGGTGCCGCCGCACAGCAAGGTCTGGCGGTTCGTGGCGCTGGCCGGGGTGGCGTTGTTCATCGCCGTGTGCGCGGGGTTCATGGTCCTCAAGCTCGGCCAGTCGCTCGGGCTACAGGCGCTGCTGGTCGGCCTGGTCGCGGCCGTCCTGCCGGTGCCGGTGCTGGTCGCCTGCTTCCTCTGGCTGGACCGGTACGAGCCGGAGCCGCTGAAGTATCTGGTCTTCTGCTTCACCTGGGGGGCGTTCGTCTCGACTGCCGCCTCGCTCAAGGTGAACGAGTTCGCCGCCGGGCAGTTCGCCGACTGGGGGCTGCCGGACGCGCTCACCGGTGTGCTGGTGGCACCCTTCATCGAGGAGCTGACCAAGGCGCTGGGCCCGATCCTGCTGCTGGTGTTCCGCCGGCGGGAGTGGTCCGGGATCACCGACGGCCTGGTCTACTGCGGTCTGTCCGCGGTCGGCTTCGCGATGGTGGAGAACATCCTCTACCTGGGCGGTCTGGGCTACGCGGCGGGCGCCGAGCGCTATGGCCCGGTTACCGGCATCCAGCAGGTGATCGGGATCTTCATCCTGCGGATCCTGTTGTTCGGGTTCGCCCACCCGCTCTTCACCTCGATGACCGGTGTGGGGCTCGGCATCGCGGCCCGGACGGCGGACCGCCGGGTCCGGGTGCTCGCCCCGATCGCCGGCCTGCTGCTGGCGATGATGTTGCACGGCACGTGGAACCTGCTGCCCACGCTGACCCAGGCCACCGGCGAGGCGTTGATCATGCTGTACGGCTTCCTGGGCCTCATGGTGCCGGTCTTCTTCGGCGTGGTGGGTCTCGCGATCTGGCTGCGCGCCTGGGAGGGGCGGCTCACCGAGCGGACCCTGCCGGACTACGTACGCGCCGGCTGGTTGACCCCGCCCGAGGTGGCCGCGCTGAGCAGCCTCGGCAGGCGGCACGCGGCCCGCAGTTGGGCGCGGCGGGTGGCCGGCGACGCCGGGGTGCGGGCGATGCGCGGCTACCAGTCCGCCGCCACCAGACTGGCCCTCCTGCGCGACGGGGCACTGCGCGGCCTGGACCGCGAGCCCGCCGACCAGGAGCGGACCGCGCGGGAGGAGCGGGAGTTGCTGGACGCGATAAGCGCGTACCGGTCGTTCTTCGTCGGTCGGGACCCGCAGGCCCCGGTGGGGGTCTGGGACGGCAGCCGTTACCACCTGCGCTTCCCCGACGGTACGCAGCGCGCGGTGGACGCGCCGGACGAGCCGGTGGTGCCGATCCCGGTGGTGCTGGTCCCCGCGCCAACGCCGCAGGTGGGCTACGCCCCGCCCGGCTGGCCCGGCCCGCGCCCGGCGGCGCCGTGGTCGCCGGGTCGTCCCTGACGGCCGGCGGCCTCAGGTCATCAGGGAGGTGAGGAAGTCACCGAAGCCCTGGAACATCGCGATCAGCGCGCCCCCGATGGCCCTGAACATCTGCGCGGCACCGTCCGGCCGGAAGGCCACGAAGTAGATCAGGAACGCGACACTGCCCCAGGTCAGCAGCTTCTTGACGAATACTGGCATCGTCCCTCCCCAGGGCCACGGTCGCCGGATGGCTTCCCGTCGTGCGGCCGGGCAAACGATGCGCGGCGCGGCCGGCTGGCCGGGGGAGGTGTGTCAGAGGTAGAGGCCGGTGGAGTCGTTCTCGATCCGCTCGGCGGCCACGGCGTGCACGTCGCGCTCCCGCAGCAGCACGTACCCGCGGCCGTGCAGTTCGACCTCGGAGCGGTCGTCCGGGTCGAAGAGCACCCGGTCACCGGAGACGATGGCGCGAACGTTCGGCCCCACCCCGACTGCCGTGGCCCAGGCGAGGCGCTTGCCCACCGCGGCGGTCGCCGGGATGACGATGCCGGCGGTGGAGCGGCGCTCGCCCTCGCTGCCCTCCGTCCGCACCAGCACGCGGTCGTGCAGCAGACGGATCGGCAGGCCGGCGTCGAGATCATTGTCGGCGGTCACGCCGCAGACGCTACCGTGTCGCCAGCGGTGGTTACGCCGGTGGTCGGCGGGGCATTCTGTGGCGGAACTGCCCTACCGTGCCGGGAACGGACGTATGCTGTCCGACCTGTCGCCGTGGGCGGACCGGTTTCGTTGCCAGGAGGTGCGCTTGAGCCGCTTCGAGCGGGTACGCGGGCGGCTCCGCCGCGCCTACCAGTCACGGCAGGAGTCGGCGCGGGCCGAGGAGGGCGTGCCGGCTGACGCGGTGAGCGACACGTCGGAGGCGGCGCGGGTGGCGTCGCCAGCCGCGCCGGGGCCGGTCGCCCCACCGACGGCCACCGTCGTCGGCGCGGAACCTCCGGTGGACGTGCACAGCTCGACCTCCAGCCGCGACGACGCGGACGTCCCACACGGGCTGCGGATCGCCGCCGCCTGGTGCTGGCGGCTGATCGTGATCGGTGTGGTCGCCTGGGCGCTGGTCAGGGTCGTCAGCACCGTCAAGATCGTGATCATTCCGCTGGCCATCGCGTTGCTGCTCTCCGCGCTGCTCGCGCCGGCGGTGGGCTGGCTGCTGCGGGCCCGACTGCCCCGGTCGTTGGCGACGGCGGTGGTGCTTGTCGGTGGTCTCGCCGCGGTGATCGGCACGTTGACGCTCGTGGTCAACGAGTTCATCCGCGGCGTGCCGGAGCTGAGCGAGAAGTCCTCGGAGGGCGTCCGGCAGATCCAGAACTGGCTGAAGACCGGCCCGCTGCATCTCTCCGACACCCAACTCGACCGTTACATCAACGAGGCGCAGGACTGGATCAACAACAACACCTCACGGTTCACCAGCGGTGCCCTGAGCACCGCCGCGACGCTGGCCGAGGTGCTGACCGGCACGCTCCTGGTGCTCTTCGCGACGTTCTTCTTCCTGCGCGACGGCAACCGGATCTGGCGCTTCCTGGTCCGGTTGTTGCCGGTGGCCGCCCGGTGGAAGGTCGACGACGCGGGCCGCGCCTCCTGGCAGACGCTTGTCGCCTACGTCCGCGCGACAGTCCTGGTGGCCTTCATCGACGCGGTCGGCATCGGCATCTTCCTGGTCATCTTCGACATCCCGTTCGCCTTCCCGCTCGCCGCGCTCGTCTTCCTCGGCGCGTTCATCCCGATCGTCGGCGCGGCGCTCTCCGGTGGCGTGGCGGTGCTGGTGGCGCTCGTCGACAGCGGCCCGGTCACCGCGTTGATCATCCTGGGCGTGGTGATCGGGGTGCAGCAGGTGGAGGGGCACGTGCTCCAACCGCTGATCATGGGACGAGCGGTCGCCCTGCACCCGCTGGCGGTGATCATCGGGATCGCCGCAGGTGTCGTACTCGCCGGCATCACCGGTGCGCTCGTCTCCGTGCCGCTCATCGCCGTGTTGAACACCGCGGTCCGCCGGCTCGCCGCCCGCCGGGTCCCGGACACCCCACCCGACGCGGTGGTCGTCGCCTCCCAGGCCCCCTGACCACACGGCGGTCTCAGGACTTGGCGAGGCGTTCCAGGGCGCCGCGGGCCACCTCGGGGCGGGTCGTGTACCAGAAAGGCGGCAGCGAGCGGCGCAGGAACGGCCCGTAGCCACGGGCCGTCTCCAGCCGGGAGTCGAGCACCGCGACCACCCCCCGGTCGCCGGTCGCCCGGATCAGCCGGCCCACACCCTGCGCCAGCCGCACGGCCGCGATCGGCACGCTCACGGCGGAGAAGCCGGAACCGCCGCCCGCGTCCACGGCTGCCGCGCGGGCCGCCGCCAACGGCTCGTCCGGTCGCGGGAAGGGCAGCCGGTCGATGACGACGAGCTGACAGGCGTCACCCGGCACGTCCACCCCCTGCCAGAGCGACATCACCCCGAACAGGCAACTGGCGCGATCCTCCCGGAAGCGCCGGACCAGCAGCGGCAGCGCCTCCTCACCCTGCAACAACACCGGCAGGTCGGTCCGCGCGCGCAACAGCTCCGCCGCCTGCTGCGCGGCCCGCCGAGACGAGAAGAGCCCCAGAGTACGACCACCGAGTGCCTCGACAAGCGCCAGCAGCTCCTCCCCGGCGGCGTCGGGCAGCCCGGAGACACTGGGCCTGGGCAGGTGCGCGGCGACGTAGAGGATGCCCTGGCGGGCGTAGTCGAACGGCGACCCGACGTCGAGTGACCGCCAACCGGGGCCCTCGGTCGCCGGGACGACGGCACTCGGGACGGCCTCGCCGGCAAGCCGACGGCCTGGCGCCTCGGCGGCCGGGCGACCCGGACCGGTGCGGGCGGCCAGCGTGGCCGCGGCGGGAGACGGCGGGGCGGGCGGCGGCGCGTCCAGCCCGAGGGCGCGGGCCACCGTGTCGAACCGGCCGCCCAACGCCAGAGTCGCCGAGGTGGCGACGACGGTGCGTTCGTCGTACAGGTGGGTGGCGAGGGTGCCCGCGACCGACAGCGGCGCGACCACAAGTGCCCGGCGGCTGCCGCTGTCGTTCTTCTCCACCCAGGCCACGTCGTGGTCGGCCTCCTCCAGTAGCCGCTGCGCGGTGGTGGACAGCTCGTCCAGTGCGGCCTTGGCCTGCTGCTTGCGGACCGGGTCGGGATCATCGGCCTTGATGTCGCCGATCGCGTCCAGCGCGGAGCGGGTCGCCGCGTCGAGCAGGGTGCACGCCTCCCGCAACGGCGTCGGCAGCCCGGCGGTGAGCCGCCCCGCCGGCACCTCGGCCAGCCCGACCGCGAGAGCGTCACCGGCCGCGGTGAGCGCCTCGGCGGTCTCCGGCCGCAGCAGCGTACGGGCCCGGCGGGTGGTCCGGTCGATCAGCTCCGGCACCAGCTCCGCCTGCGCGGCGGAGGAGACCCGGTCGGCCAGCTCGTGCGCCTCGTCGACGATGAGCAGCTTGTGCGGCGGCACGATGTGCCGGTCGGCGAGCATGTCGACGGCGAGCAGGCTGTGGTTGGTCACCACGATGTCGGCCTCCCGGGCGCGGGCCCGCGACGCCTCGGCGAAGCACTCCTGCCCGAACGGGCAGCGGGTCGCCCCGACGCACTCCCGGGCCGGCATCGACACCAGCCGCCAGGCCTGGTCGTCGACGCCCGGGTCCAGTTCGTCCCGGTCGCCGGTGGCGGTCTTCTCGGCCCATTCGCGCAGCCGCTCGACCTGCTTGCCCAACCGGCCCGCCTCACCGAGCCACTTCGTCCCGCCGCCGGGGCGGGCCGCCGGGGCGTCGAAGAGCGTGTCCTCCGGCTCCTCCTCGGTGGAGTTGTCCAGTCGGGCGAGGCAGAGATAGTGGTGGCGGCCCTTGAGCACCGCGAAGGTGGGCCGCCGGCCGAGCAGCGGCTCGACCGCGTCGGCCAGTCGGGGCAGGTCGTGGTCGACGAGCTGGGACTGCAACGCCAGGGTGGCCGTGGAGACCACCACCGGGCCGTCCACGGTGAGCGCCGGCGCGAGGTAGGCCAACGACTTGCCGGTGCCGGTGCCCGCCTGCACGAGCAGGTGCTCCCGGTCGGCCACGCACTCCTCGATCGCCGTGGTCATCTGCAACTGGCCGGGGCGTTCCGACCCGCCGGGCACCGCGCCGACCGCCGCCGCCAGCAGCTCCGTGCCGCTGGGCCGGGCACCCCGGCGCCGGCCCTTCGCACGGGCCGATGGGGTGGCGGAACCGGTGGCGGTGCGGGGCGGAGTCACCGTGCGACGGTACCCGTCGCCGCCGACAGCGGGCGCGCCCATCCGCCGCGTGGCGCGCTGCCGGCCGGGCAGGTCGTCGTGGTCACGTCGTCCGGTTACGGCCGCGCTACGACGCGTGGCCAGTATCGGTTAGGGTGCGAATCATGCCGAGCGACATGGTCCGCGTGATCTACCGCAAGTACGACGGCAGCGCCCACCGCGACTACCCGGCCCGCCGGCTCACCGAGGACGACCTCGGCATCTGGCTCGGCGTCCCCCAGGGCACCGAGTCGGTCTACCACGGCCGGCCGTCGGTGGAGAAGATTCCGTTCATCCTGCTGGTGCCACACCGCGCCTGGTGGACGGCGATGTTCAACCCGCCGCCGCGCACCAGCGAGGTCTACTGCGACATCACCACCCCGGCCCGCTGGGAGTCCGGTGACACCGTCCACCTGATCGACCTGGACCTGGACGTCGTCCGCCGTCGCGCCACCGGCCTGGTGGAGCTGCTCGACGAGGACGAGTTCGCCGAGCACCGGGCGCGGTTCGGCTACCCGGACGACGTGGTCGCCGAGGCCGAGGCGGCGGCGCAGCGGCTCTTCGGGGCGCTCGGCGACGGCACCGAGCCGTTCGCCACCTCGTACCGCAAGTGGTTGGCCCTGGTGGTCTGACGCCACACGCGCGGCCGGCTCACCAGCGCGGCGGCCAGCGGTCGTCGTCGCCGAGCGGGGGCAGGTCGGCCAGCTTCTCCGGGTTGATCTGGTTGTAGATGGCGGTGATCCGGTCCTGGTCCTCGCGGATCTCGGCGCGGGCGGCCGGGTCGGCGAGCGCCCCGGCGTAGCGCAGCCGGCCGGTGCGCGGGCCGTGCCGACCGGTGGTGGGTGAGGTGGGCCTCGGCGGGCGGATCGCCCGCGGGTGGGCGATGATCCGTGGATGAGCGCACCACAGCAAGGGCAGATCGTGGCACCGGACGGCGGCTCGGTACGGGAGCTGCTGCGGGTCGGCGCACCTGTGGATCTGAGCGCCATCGACCCGCGCTCGACGCCGGGCGTGCCGGGCGCGGCGGGGCGCGGCGAGCACCGTAAGGCCTGGGCGCGGGAGCAGGTGGAGTTGGTCGGCGGGGAGCTGGGCCGACAGCAGGAGATGCTCTTCGCGATGGCCAAGACCGGGTCGGACCGGCCGCCCCGCCGGGTGCTGCTGGTGCTCCAGGCGATGGACTGCGGTGGCAAGGACGGCACGATCAAGCGGGTGGCCGGCGCGATGAACCCGCTGGGCCTGCACATCCGCTCGTTCGGGCCGCCGACCCGCCAGGAGTTGCGGCACGACTTCCTGTGGCGGATCCGGCGGGAGTTGCCGCCGCCGGGGTACGTGGGGATGTTCAACCGCTCGCACTACGAGGACGTGTTGATCGCCCGGGTCGGTTCGCTGGTGCCCGAGGCGACCTGGCGGGCCCGCTACGACGAGATCAACGCGTTCGAGCGGGAGTTGACCGACGATCGGGTGACCCTGATCAAGGTGATGCTGCACATCTCGTACGCCGAGCAGGGCAAGCGCCTGCTGGAACGCCTCACCGACCCGCACAAGCACTGGAAGTACAACCCCTCCGACGTCGACTCCCGGTCGCACTGGGACGACTACCAGGCCGCGTACGCCGAGGCCCTCAGCCGGTGTGGCACGGACGTCGCGCCCTGGTTCGTGGTGCCGGCGGACCGCAAGTGGTATCGGGACTGGGCGGTGGCCCATCTGCTGCGTGAGACGTTCGACACCCTCGACCTGGGGTATCCGGCTGCCGATTTCGACGTCGAGCACGAGCGGGAGCGGTTGGTCGCTGGGGGAGTGGGTGCGGGTGGGACTGCCGAGATGAACAGCAGATGAACGACCGGTGAATGACGCCTGGCCAGGGGTGGGCCGGCGAATTCGCGGTTCTGTCGTTTCCTAGCATTCACCGAGCGGGGTGCCCGACGGGTGCCGCCACCTTCCACCGACGCGACGAGGTCTGTGCTGTGAAGTTTTCCTTCCGCCCCACCGAGGGCGCCTTCTACGAGCTCTTCACCAGGGCCGCGCAGAACCTGGTCCGGGGCACCGCGCTGCTCAACGAGCTGGCCCTGCCCGGCGTGGACGTGCAGTCGGTCAGCGAGCGGCTGACCGAGGTCGAGCACGACAGCGACCAGATCACCCACGACCTGTACAAGAAGATCAACTCGACGTTCATCACGCCGTTCGACAGGGAGGACATCTATCGGCTCGGCTCGCTGCTGGACGATGTGATGGACCACCTGGAAGCGGTGGGCGACCTGCTCTACCTGTACGGGCTGACCGAGCTGCCGGCACTGCCCCGCGAGCTGCACGAGATGGTCAACGTGCTCGACCAGCAGGCCAAGCTGACCGCCGACGCGATGCCCCGGCTGCAGTCGATGAAGGATCTTGAGGACTACTGGATCGAGTGCAACCGCCTGGAGAACGAGGGCGACCGGATCAACAGGCAGTTGCTCGTCCGCCTCTTCTCCGGCGAGTACGACGCGTTGACGGTGCTGAAGATGAAGGAGGTCGCCGACGAGTTGGAGGCCGCCTGCGACGCCTTCGAGCACGTGGCCAACACCGTCGAGACCATCGCCGTCAAGGAGTCCTGAGCCGGTGTCTACCGAACTCATCGCCGTCCTGGCGGTGATCGCGGTGGCCCTGGCGTTCGACTACACCAACGGCTTCCACGACGCCGCCAACGCGATCGCGACAAGCGTCTCCACCCGCGCCCTGACACCCCGGATCGCCCTCGGCCTCGCCGCGGTCGGCAACTTCATCGGCGCCCACTTCGGCGCCGGTGTCGCGAAGACCGTCGGCGACGGCCTGGTCACTCTGCCCACGGGGGTGAGCAGCCTCGGTGTGGTCTTCGCCGGGGTGTTGGGTGCCATCGCCTGGAACCTGATCACCTGGTACTTCGGCCTGCCCTCGTCGTCCTCGCACGCGCTCTTCGGCGGCCTGGTCGGCGCGACGCTGCTGTCCACCGGCGGCATCGTGCAGTGGGGCAACATCGGCGAGAAGGTGCTGCTGCCGATGGTGCTCTCGCCGATCGTCGGCCTGACCCTCGGCTACCTGCTGATGCTGGCGATCCTCTGGCTGTTCCGCAAGGGGCAGCCCGGCAAGCTCAACCGGGGTTTCCGCCACGCGCAGACCGTGTCCGCCGCCGCCATGTCGGTCGGCCACGGCATGCAGGACGCCGCCAAGACCATGGGCATCGTGGTGCTGGCGCTCTACACCGGTGGTTTCCAGGAGAGCAAGACGCACATCCCCGGGTGGGTGTTCTGGACCTCGGCGACGATGCTGGCCCTCGGCACGTACGCCGGCGGCTGGCGGATCATCCGCACCCTCGGTCGCAAGATCATTGACCTGGGGCCGCCGGAGGGCTTCGCCGCCGAGACGGTCGCCAGCGCGGTGCTCTACTTCAACGCACTGGTGCTGAAGGCCCCGATCTCGACCACGCACACGATCACCTCGGCGATCATGGGTGTGGGTGCGACGAAGCGGCTCTCCGCGGTCCGCTGGAACGTCGCCGGCAACATCGTGCTCGCCTGGATCATCACGTTCCCGGCCGCCGCACTGATCGCCTGCGTCACCTACCTGCTGGTCCGGCCGCTCTTCGGCTGACCGTCGCGAAGAAAGGGCCCTTCCGCGCGGAGGGGCCCTTTCCTTTCACGCGTACCGCACGCCGATCTGTTCCCGCACCGTGTCCAGCAGCGCCATCACCTCAAGCGTGGTCGCGTGCGGCACGAGTGGGCTCTCGGTCAGCCCGGCCGCCAGGCAGCGCTGCACCTCGATCGCCTCGTACTGGTAGCCGTTGCCGGCCCCGTCGGCGACGATCGTCTCCGGCTCCGCGCCGGCCCGGTGCAGGAGCACCGAACCTGGCCGGAAGAACGGCTCCGGCAGGTCGATCCGCCCGGTGGTGCCCGTGATCGAGGCGGTCTGCCCGCTCAACCCGACCATGCCGGCGCTCAGCGTTGCCAGCGCTCCGCTGTCGTAGCCGAACAGCATGCCGGTGTTCTCGTCCGTCCCCTCCGGCCCGAGCTGCGCCCAGGACCGGATGTGCTGCGGCACGCCGAGCAGCAGGTGGGCCAGGCTGATCGGGTAGATCCCCAGGTCGAGCAGTGCACCCCCACCCAGCGCCGCGTTGCGCATCCGGTGTTCCGGCGGGAACGGCCCGGCCACCCCGAAATCGGCCCGGACACCGGTCACCGTGCCGATCGCCCCCTGCGCGATCAACTCGACCACCCGGAGGATGAGCGGGTTGGTCCGCATCCACATGGCCTCCATCAGGAAGACCCCGGCGGCGCGGGCGGTGTCCACCAACTCGGTGCTGGTGGCCAGGTCGAGGGTGAACGGCTTCTCCAGCAGCACCGCGCGTCCGGCGGTCAGGCAGGTCATCGCCGCCTCGTAGTGCGCGGAGTGCGGAGTCGCCACGTAGATCGCGTCGACCTCCGGGTCGGCGGCCAACTCCACCCAGGAGCCGTACGCGCGCTTCGCGCCGTACGTGTCGGCGAAGCGGCGCGCGCTGTCGGCGGCGCGGGAACCGACCGCGACCAGTTCGGCGTCCGGCACCAGCCGGAGGTCTTCGGCGAAACGGCTGGCGATGTGGCCGGTGGCCAGGATGCCCCAACGAGTCATGCGCGGAACGCTAGTCGAGCCGGGTGAACCACCCGCTGCCGCCCGCCCGCATGATCAACACCGGATTCCCGATGTCGCGGCATCCAGGACGTCGGGCCGATCACCACGTCCGGCAGTCGCGCCGGTGGGAACTAGGCTCGCGGCATGACGATCGACAGCGACGGCTTCGCCGCCCCGGCCGCCCTGGTCGAGCACGCCCGCCGGTTCCGGGCCGAGGGCGGCACCCCGGCCACGCCGCGGGTCGCGGCCACCGTGCTGCTGCTGCGTCCGACCGACGCCGACTTCGAGGTGTACGTCATCCGGCGGGTCGCCGCCATGACCTTCGGCGGGATGTACGCCTTTCCCGGCGGCGGGGTGGACCGTTCCGACTCCGCGGCACACCTGGACTGGGCGGGCCCGCCACCGACCGAGTGGGCGGGTCGGCTCGGGGTGACGCCGGACGCCGCACAGGCGGTGGTCTGCGCCGCCGCCCGGGAGGTCTTCGAGGAGGCCGGCGTGCTGCTCGCCGGCCCGGACCCGGCGACAGTGGTGGGCGACGTCAGCGGGGACGACTGGGAGACGGCCCGGCAGCGGTTGGAGGGGCGTGAGCTGGGCTTCGCCGAGCTGCTGGCCGACCGCCAGCTCACGCTGCGATCGGACCTGTTGCTGCCGTGGAGCCGGTGGATCACCCCGGAGTTCGAGCCGCGTCGCTTCGACACGTACTTCTTCGTGGCCCTGCTGCCGGCGGGGCAGCGGACCCGCGACGTCTCCGGCGAGGCCGACCACACGCTCTGGATCCGTCCGGCGGACGCGTTGGCCCGGGCCGAGGCCGGAGAGTTGACCATGCTGCCGCCGACGCTTGTCACGCTGGCGCAGGTGGCGGCGGCAGGCGACCTGGCCGGCGTGGCCCGGGCGGCGGCCGACCGGGACGCCGCCACCCCGATCACCCCGCGCCTGGACCTGCCCCCGGACGGCGAACCCCGCTTCGTGCTCGGCTGACCCCGGCCGGCGGTCCGCCGTATCCCCGAGGCGCGGCGGACCGGCGGTCCCTCAGTAGTGCCCGACGTACCGGTAACCGGCGTTGAGGCTGCCCGGGGCGGCGTGCGCCGGTGCCAGCGCGTCGAATGGCGCCACCGTGAGGAAGCGGACGAACTGCTGGTCCGGCTCCTCGTTGGGTGCGAAGGTGAGGACGTCGATGTCGCCCGGCGCGACATCACGCTCGACCCAGTCCATCAGCGGCTGGAGGAGTTCGGGGATGCCGACCTCCGACGGGTGCGGGCTCGGCTCCGGCCCGAACAGGCAGTGGTAGCCCGCGGGCACCATGTACAGCCGCGTGAACGCCTCGCTGCCGCCGCGCCGCTGCACTGCCGCGTAGTAGTCGACGGTGGTGAACGGGGGGACGGAAGGGTCCGCCCAACCGTGGTAGAGGATCAGCTTGCCGCCCTGTGCGCGGAACTCGGACAGGTCCGGGTCGGTGGCGTTGTAGATGGCGTCGCCCAGCACGTTCAGCCGGTCGAACGTGGCCCGGGTGAACCGCACGTCGGTCAGCTGGAAATCGGTCGGCGGGTTCTGCGGGTACGCGAGGTATTTCAGGTAGTTGAGGGCGATCCTCCCGGCGTTGCCGTCCGACGGGGAGCCCGAGCGCACCACGAACTGGTCGATCCAGCCCAGCTCCGATCCGTACGGCATGCCCCCCTCGTACAGGCCGTCAGGCCCTCGGTAGAACGCCACCACGGCCGCCACCTGGGCCGCCGTGAGGCAGTCCGGCCGGTCCGTGCCACGGGGACAGCGCAGCGACGACGGCTGGAACCCGCACCGCCGCGGATCGTCGATGACCGCGCCGCACCTCCGCACAACCGCCTCGTGCAGCGCGGGAATCTTCTCCGGGCCGAGGATCTGTCGGCCTGACGCGTCCGTGTTCCGCAGGGCCACCCAGGCGTTCAGCAGCGCGAGTGGCGCCAGGTTGTGCACCGGCGCGCCGGCCAGGATGCCGTCGAAGTCGGCCGGAAACCGCTGCGCCAGCATCAACCCCTGCCGCCCGCCGGTCGAGCAGCCGTCGAAGTAGCGGTACGTCGGGCCGTGCCCGTAGTACGCGACCATCACCGCGTCCGCGACCCTCCGCAGCCGATGCTCGGACAGCAGCCCGAACTCCAGTCGGGCCCGCGGGTCGGCACCCCAGGTCGCCGGCTCGCTGGTCTGCGGGTCGCCGGTGTGCCCGGCGTCGTCGGCGGCCAGCACGAGCCGACCGTCCCGGGCAGCCGCGCACTGGAACCCGAAGAGCGGCAGGGTCAGGTCGGGCACCTCGCCACACAGCCCGCTACAGCCCTGCTGCACGTACTGCCCCGTCCATCCGGAGACGGGGAGTTTGACGGTGAACCGCGTCTGCGGCCGGATGACCCCCTGCACGACGCAGAACTCCTGACCCTCGGCGTTCGTGTCGCGCTTCGCCGAGAACACCGACACCTGCGGGATGCGCGCCCCGGCCAGCCCCGCGCATCGGTCGGCGGGCGGGCCGGTGGTGACCGCGGGCGTGACGATCAGGGGTACGACGGTCAGCAGTGCCAGCACTGAACGGATCATGTTTCCCTCCTCTTTGGAGGGGGGTTAGGCAGGCCGGCGGGTCTGCCGGATCGGTCCCGGGACGGGACTCCCGGTCATCCCCGAGGTGGAGCGGTGCCGGGTCGGACCAGGCCGCACTCGTAGGCGAGCACCGCCGCCTGCACCCGGTCGCGCAGGCCGAGCTTGAGCAGGATCGCCGACAGGTGGGTCTTCACGGTGGCCCGGCTGAGGACCATGCGCTCCGCGATCTCGTCGTTGGAGAGTGCCCGCGCGACAAGCGTGAGCACCTCGATCTCCCGGGCGCTGAGCGCGTCGAGGGCCGGCGGGGGAGTGCCGCCGGGCAGTTCGCTGGCGAACCGGTCGAGCAGTCGCCGGGTGACGGTCGGCGCGAGCAGAGCCTCACCGCGCGCCACCACCCGTACCGCCGTGGTCAGTTCGTCGGGGCGGATGTCCTTGAGCAGGAAGCCGCTGGCGCCGGCCCGCAACGCCGCGAACACCGGCTCGTCCAGGTCGAACGTGGTCAGCATGATGATCCGCGCCGCCTGGCCGGAGGCGGCCAGCCGACGGGTCGCCTCGATGCCGTCCAGCCGGGGCATCCGTACGTCCATCAGGATCACGTCCGGTCGCAGGCGCTCCGCGAGCGCGACGGCCTCCAGACCGTCGCCCGCCTCGCCGACCACCTCGAGATCCGCGCGGCTCTCGATGATCATCGCGAAGCCGGCTCGGACGAGGGCCTGGTCGTCGGCGATCAACACCCGGATGGCGGCCGTCGTCATGCCGAGGTGAGCGGCAGGTCCGCCCGTACCCGAAAGCCGCCGCCCGGCACCGGCCCGGCGTCCAGCGTCCCGCCCAGCAGCCGGGCCCGTTCCTGCATCCCCACGATGCCGCGGTGGGCGGAACGGTCGACCCGGCCGACCGGACGGGCCGGCCCGTCGTCGCGGATCTCCAACCGCACCGACCGGGGCGAGCACCGCACCGTCACCCGGGCCAGGGTGGCCTGGCTGTGCCGCAGGGTGTTGGTCAGCGACTCCTGCACGATCCGGTACGAAGAGAGGTCCACCGCCGCCGGCAACGTCGACACGGCCGGCTTCCGATCCAGCTCGACGGTCAGCCCGGTGGCCCGCAGCGACGCCGCGAGGGTGTCCAGTTGCGCAAGACCGGGCTGCGGGGTGGCCGGGTCGGGCCCGGTGTCGGCGCTCATCGTCTGCAACAACATCCGCAGTTCGGAAAGGGTGGACCGGGCCGCCAAGTCGATCGAGGTGAGCGCCGCGCGGGCCAGGTCCGGCCGACGGTCGAAGACGTCCTGCGCGGCACCGGCCTGCACCACGATCACCGACACCGTGTGGGCCAGCACGTCGTGCAACTCACGGGCGATCCGTTCGCGCTCCAGGGCGACGATGCGGCGCTCGGAGTCCTGCCGGCGCAGCGCGCGGGTCCGGCCCAGCTCACCGAGGGCCCAACCGAGCGCCGGGCCGGCGACCGCGAGCAGCACGTTGCGCCAGTCGCCGTGCGCCAGCTTCCACGGCGTACCGGCCAGCAGCAGGCCGAGCACCCACAGCGACCGCGACGGCGATCGCCTCCGCGCGTACCCGGCCAACACGGCGGCGACCTGACCGAGCCAACCGATGTCCGGACTGAGCGACTCGATGCCGACCCCGGCGAGGACGGCCGCCGCCATCGCGGCCTCCGGGTGGCGACGCAGCACCGCGATGGTGCTGGCCTGCACCGCCGCCAGCACGAGGGCGGCGGCGTACCCGATGGGGTGTTGCGGGCCGTTCGGCGTGACCACGATCAGTGTCGCGAGCACGACGAACAGGCCGACGGCGACTCGCAGTTCGGGCCGGCATCCGCGCAGGAGTCCGCCGGATGTACGCACCCGCTGATCGTAGGCAGCACACGATCGGCGGTCATCGGCCGCGGGAACGACGAAGCGGTCCGTCCGGAGACGGACCGCCCGCGTCGCGGCCGAGACCAGCGGCTCAGCCGAAGCGGCCGGTGATGTAGTCCTCGGTCTTCTTCACGCTCGGGTTGCTGAAGATCTTCTGGGTGTTGTCGTACTCGATAAGCCGGCCCGGGTCGCCGGTCTTCTCGATCGAGAAGAAGGCGGTCCGGTCCGACACCCGCGCGGCCTGCTGCATGTTGTGCGTCACGATGATGATCGTGAACTTGTCCTTGAGCTGGAACATCAGGTCCTCGATCGCCAGCGTGGAGATCGGGTCCAGGGCCGAGCAGGGCTCGTCCATCAGGACGACCTGCGGCTCGACCGCGATGGTCCGGGCGATGCAGAGCCGCTGCTGCTGACCGCCGGAGAGACCAGCGCCGGGCTTGCCCAGCCGGTCCTTGACCTCGTCCCACAGGTTCGCCGAGCGCAGCGCCTTCTCGGCCGCGTCCTCCAGGATCGACTTCTTGCGGACGCCGTTGAGCTTCAGCCCCGCCACCACGTTCTCGAAGATGCTCATGGTGGGGAAGGGGTTGGGCCGCTGGAAGACCATGCCGATCGTGCGCCGAACCGCGGTGACGTCCACCTCCCGGTGGTAGATGTCCTGGTCGTCGATGGTCAGGCTGCCCTCGACCCGGGCACCCGGCAGCACCTCGTGCATCCGGTTGATCGACCGCAGGAACGTCGACTTGCCGCAACCGGACGGCCCGATCAGGGCGGTGACGGTCTTCGGCTCGACGGTCAGGTTGATGTTCTCGATCGCCTTGAACCCGCCGTAGTACGCGGTGACGTTCGAGGCGGAGACGCGCTTGGCCATGGTGGTACCTCCGGGGTTCATCGGCTGAGCCTGTTGCGACGGGCCAGCAACTTCGCCGCGATCGTCAGGATGAGCACGAGGGCGACCAGGGTGAGTGCCGCGGTCCACGCGCGGTCCGGTGCGTACTTCGACGCGTTGCCGGCCTGCTGGTAGACGTAGAGCGAGAGAGACGACTGGTTGTTCTCGAACGGGTTGAAGTTGATCGCGGCGCCACCGCCGGCGATCAGCAGCACCGGGGCGGTCTCGCCAGCCGCGCGGGCGATGGCGAGCATGACGCCGGTGACGATGCCCGGGAGCGCGGTGGGAAGCACCACCCGCAGGATGGTCTTCCACTTGGGCACGCCCAGGGCGTAGGCACCCTCGCGCAGCGGTGCCGGAACGAGGCGCAGCATCTCCTCGGTGGAGCGGACGATGGTCGGCAGCATCAGTACCGCGAGGGCCAGCGCGGCGGCGAAGCCGGAGAAGCTCGGCCGGCCGTCGTTGAACCACGGCGAGACGATCAGCACCCAGAACGCCAGCACGAACAGGCCGCTGACGATCGACGGGATACCTGTCATCACGTCGACGAAGAACCGGATCGCGAAGGCGAACTTGCCCCGGCCGTACTCGACGATGTAGATGGCGCAGAGCAGCCCGAGCGGCACGGTGATCAGGACGGCGATGCCGACCTGTTCCAGAGTGCCGATGATGGCGTGGTAGGCGCCGCCGTTCGGGTCGCGGGCGCCGATGTTGTTCATCGAGGTGAGGAAGAAGTCGGCATCCAGCCGCTGCACACCCTTGCTGAGCAGCGTCCAGACCACCGAGACCAGCGGCACCACGGCCAGCACGAACGCGGAGTGGATCAGCGCGCTCCAGGTGCGGTTGCGGGCCGCTCGTCGCCCCTCGACGGCGTTGGACGCCGCGAAGAGACCGACCAGGTACAGCACCGCGCCCAGCACGATGACGAGGACGGGCCCGCCGATGCTCGCTCCGTAGACGATCGCGGCGGCGAGGACCAGCGCGGCCACCGCGATGGCCGGTGCGGCGTACGCGGGCAGCCGCCGGGCCCGTAGCGTGTCCGGCTGGACCGGCGGCCGGGTGCGGTGTGAGGTGATCGTGGCGCTCATGCGGCGGACTCCGTGAACTCCCGGCGCCGGTAGATGATCGCCCGCGCGATGATGTTGACGACCAGCGTGATCGCGAACAGCACCAGACCGGACGCGATCAGAGCCCCGCGACCGGTGTCGTTCGCCTCGGCGAAGCGGTTCGCGATGTTGGCGGCGATCGTGTTGCCGCCGGACTCCAGCACGTTGAACGAGATGCTGTAGGTCGCGCCGAGGGTCAGTGCCAGCGCGATGGTCTCGCCGAGCGCCCGGCCGAGGCCGAGCATCACCGCGGCGATGATGCCGGGCCGCCCGTACGGCAGGACCGCGGTGCGCAGCATCTCCCACCGGGTGGCGCCCAGCGCGAGAGCGGCCTCCTCGTTCGCGGTCGGGGTCTGCCGGAACACCTCACGGGTCAGCGAGGTGATGATCGGCAGCACCATGATCGCCAACACCAGGGAGCCGAGCAGGATCGAGTTTCCGTACGGGCCGTCGCCGCCGAAGATCGGGATCCAGCCGAAGTACGTGTTCAGCCAGCCGGAGAGATCGGTGACCGGGCCGATGAGGTAGTCCCGCCCCCAGAGGCCGAACACCACGCTCGGCACGGCGGCCAGCAGGTCGATCAGGAAGCCGAGTGCGTTGCCGAGCCGCCGGGGCGCGTAGTGGGACAGGTAGAGCGCGATGCCCATCGCCACCGGCACCGCCATGA
This sequence comes from Micromonospora sp. NPDC048935, assembly GCF_043197875.1. Taxonomy (NCBI): domain Bacteria; kingdom Bacillati; phylum Actinomycetota; class Actinomycetes; order Micromonosporales; family Micromonosporaceae; genus Micromonospora; species Micromonospora sp. NPDC048935. The sequence goes on from NZ_JBICTZ010000004.1 coordinate 322,022, forward strand.
GCAGCGCCAGTGCGGCCGTGAGCACCGTACCGAAGGCGAGCGCGCCGATGCCGAACGTGGGCGGATCGTCGTTCGGGAACCAGCCCTCGTAGGTCCAGAAGCTGGCGGAGTTGGCCCGCAGCGCCGGAATCGCCTTGGCGATCAGGAAGACCGCGATGGCGACGATGATGACCAGGACCGTCGTGCCGGCGGCCAGGGTGAGGCCGTGGAAGGCCCGCTCGGCGCCGAAGGCGCGGGCCCGGGGCAGCGCGCCACCGCCGCCCAGGCCGGAACCGTCAGGGGAACGGGTGCTGACTGGTGCCTCGGCCACACGCGCCGAGGCACCGGCGGGCCACTCGTGACTCTGGGTCACGCGCGTCCCGCCGGTGCCGGCGTCGGCCGAGCGGTGAGGGGTTTCACCCATCTGCTCGCTCGATTCGGTTGCGGAGGTGGTGGGTTCGGGTCAGGAGAGGTTCTTGACCGCGGTCTCGACCTTGGTGCGGACCGTCTCCGGCAGCGGGGCGTAGCCCAGCTCGGTGAGAGAGGTCTGGCCCTCGGCGCTGGCGGCGTGGCCGAGCAGGCCCTTGACCAGCTTCAGCTTGTCGGCTGCGAGGCCCTTGCTGCAGACGACCTCGTACGTCGCCAGGACGATCGGGTACGCCCCGGCCTCCTTGGTGTTGTAGTCGATCGACATCTTGAGGTCGTCGCCCTGGCCCTCGATCTTGGCCCCGGCGATCGTCTTGCCGGCCGACTCGGCGGTCAGCGCGGCGAACTCGCCCGCGCCGTTGCCGACCTTGGCCATCTTCAGGCTGGCGTTCTCGGCGTACGACCACTCGACGTAGCCGATGGTGCCGTCAGTGCCCTTGATCTTGCTGGCAACGCCGTCCGACTTGGCGGCGCCCACGCCACCCGGGGCCTTCCAGGCCTTCGCGTTGCCAAGGGTCCAGTCCGCCTCGGCGGTCTTGGAGAGGAACTTGGTGAAGTTGTCGGTGGTGCCCGACTCGTCCGAGCGGTGCACCGCCTGGATGGCGGTCGACGGCAGCTTGGCGTCCGGGTTGTCGGCCTTGATCGCCGGGTCGTCCCACTTGGTCACCTTGCCGGCGAAGATCTTCGCCAGGGTGGCCGGCTTGACCTGGAGGTTGTCCACGCCGTTGAGGTTGTAGGCGATGGCCACCGGGCCGATCACCATCGGCAGGTTGATCGCGGCGCCACCGGCGCACTTGGCGTCGGCCTTCGGCTGCTCCTCCGGCTTGAGCGCGGAGTCGGAGCCGGCGAAGTCTGCGGTGCCGTTGATGAACGCCGTGATGCCGGCGCCGGAGCCGGAGGGCTCGTAGTTGATCGTGACGCCCTGGCACTTCTGCTGGTACGCCTTGATCCACTCGTCCATGGCGTTCTTCTGTGCCGACGAACCCTGGGCGTTCACCGTGCCGGTGGCGCAGTCGGCCGCGGCGGCCGAGCCCGAAGCGCTGGTGCTGGGCTCGTTGTTGTCCGAGCCGCAAGCACTGAGACCGAGCGTCGCAGTAAGAGCGAGGCAGGCAAGAGTGCCGTACCGCTGGAGCTTCACCTGAGGGGTTTCCCTTCGCGTCTGACTTGGCACCCCGATGCCGGGGCCCGAGGACCGGCACTGACCGGCTGACACGAAAGTTAGAAGTGCCAGGTAGCCGGTTCGCCGGTCGCAAGTGAACGCAGGGTGAACACGTACGGCCCTCAAGATGACCGCTTGCTGAGGGTGAGTTGTCCGTTAAGTGAACCGGGAGGCACCTGTCGGATGTATGGGTATATTTCCGGTTCGGTGTTATGCCGCCGAAGCCCGGCCGTTACCGCACGGTGATCGGCCGGGGAGCGGGTCGACGGTCAGCCCAGGTGGTAGTTGATGTGCGCGGACCAGCGGGCGAAGCCCAGCCGCTCGTAGAGCGCGACCGCCCCGGCGTTCGACTCGTCCACGTAGAGCATCACCCGGTCCAGACCCCGTCTGTCCCGCAGGTACGCGAGCCCGGCGGTGGTCAGGGCCCGCCCGAGCCCGCCACCGTGCGCGGTCGGCTCCACGCCCAGCACGTACACCTCACCGATCCGGGCCGACCCCGGGCGCTCGTGCACCTTGGTCCAGTGGAAGCCGAGCAGTCGACCGGTCGCGGTCTCCTCGGCGAGCAGGAAGCCGTCCGGGTCGAACCACGGCTCGGCGAGGCGGACACGCAGGTCGTCCGAGGTCCACCGCCCCTGCTCGGGGTGCTCGGCGAAGGCGCGTGAGTTGAGGGTCAGCCAGGCCCCGTCGTCCGCCCCGGGTCGGAACGCGCGCAGCACCACCCCGTCGGGCAGACGCGGCTCGCCCAGCGGGGCGGCCAGCGGCCGGCGCAACTGCCAGAGCACCCGGGCCCGGGTGAACCCGAGGTCGACACCGAGCGCCGCGGCCGACGGGTGGTCGCCGCGCGCCCACGCCCGCAGCGGCCCGGTGGCCGAGGCGAGTACGCCCCGGGCCAGCGCCCGACCGGTGCCCCGCCGCCGGTACGCGGGGTGCACCACCAGCTCGACCCCGATCCCGCCGACCGGGTCGGTGGTGTCCAGGTGTGCGTACCCGGTGAGGGTGCCGTCGTCGGCGCGGGCGATCAGGTGCAGGGCGGGGGCGTCCGGGTCGCGCAGGCGGAGCAGGACGTGCTCGTCGAGCGGGTCCGCGCCGTCGGTGTCGCCCGCGGAACTGGCAAGGGCCAACACGTCGATGATCTCCGCCGGTGCCAGTCGGTCGGTCCGGGTCACCTGGTCGCTGGTCGGCTCCGCGCTGCTCATCCCGTCACCGTATCCCCGCTGCGTCTCGGAACGCCCGGACCGTCGCCGTAAAGCCGCGCCTCAGGTCGGGTCGGTGGGCAGAGCCTCCAGCTCGAACCGCGAGGTCAGGTCGGGCAGGATCTGGCGCAGCGCGTCCACCGTGCCCTGTCGGTTGCCGCCGGCGTCGTGCAGCAGCACCACCGAACCCGGTGCGGCCTGGGTCAACACGGTCGCGGTGATCTTGCTGGCGCCGGGGAGTTCCCAATCCGACGGGTCCACCGACCAGTGCAGCGGGGTCATGCCGAGTTGCCGGGCCACCGTCACCACGGGGTACGTCCAGGCACCGCCCGGCTGGCGGTACCAGACGATAGGCGCGTTCGGCGCCGCTGCCCGGATCGCCTCGTTGGTGCGCAGGAGGTCGGAGCGGATGGCGTCGGCCGACCGGGCACCCAGGCCGACGTCGTGGTGCCACGAGTGGTTGCACAGGGTGTGTCCCTCGGCGACGATCGCCTGGATCAGGTCGGGGTGGTTCTGCGCGTTCTCGCCGACCACGCAGAACGTGGCCCGCACGTCGAATTCGCGCAGCGTGGCGAGGACCTGCGGGGTGTACCGCGGGTCCGGCCCGTCGTCGAACGTCAGCGCGATCCGTCGGGAGCCGGAGGTGGCGTGCGCGCCGAACAGGTTGTCGCCGCCGGCGTCCTGCCCCGTGCCGTCCTGACCGGTCTCGGCGGGGCCGGAGCTGGCACTCGGGGTGCCGCTCGGCTCGCCGCCGCCGGGCTGGTCGGCGTAGTGCGGCCCGTCGGCGTTCGTCGTGGCCCCGGTGGAATGCCCCGGGACCTGGTCGGGGACCAGGCTGCGGCCCAGCGCGTACGCCGAGCCGAGCAGGGCGGCCACCACCACCGTCACGATCCCCGCCGCCCGCACGGTCGTGTTGCCCCGCGTCACGGCGTCTGCCCGGCTGGCCGGTCAGGCCGGCCCTTCGCCCCCGTGGTCACTGCGCGCACGGTCGCCCCTTTCTCCGACAAACCCGGCAGTCAGAATAGGACTGCCAAGCTGCGCAAAAAGGGCATATGGGAAATTGGCCGGGGCGACTCGCTGATCAGACGGGCAGTGGCGCGTGCTCCGCCTCGGACAGCGAACGCGACGGCGGGACGACGAACTTGTAGCCGACCTGGCGCACGGTGCCGATCATCGACTCGTACTCCGAGCCGAGCTTGGCGCGCAACCGCCGGACGTGCACGTCCACGGTGCGGGTGCCGCCGAAGTAGTCGTAGCCCCAGACCTCGCGCAGGAGCTGGTCGCGGGTGAACACCCGGCCCGGGTGCTGGGCCAGGAACTTCAACAGCTCGAACTCCTTGTAGGTGAGGTCGAGCGGGCGACCCTTGAGCTTGGCCGCGTACGTGTCCGGGTCGATGGTCAGCTCGCCGGCCCGGATCGAGCCGCCCGCGCCAGCCGTCGCGTTGCTCAGTCGGCCCACCGCCAGCCGCAGCCGTGCCTCGACCTCGGCGGGGCCGGCCGAGGCGAGGATGACGTCGTCGACGCCCCAGTCGGCGTTGAGTGCGATCAGGCCGGCCTCGGTCACCACCGCGACAAGCGGCACGCCGAGCCCGGTGGCGTGCAGCATCCGGCAGGTCGCGCGGGCCTCGCTCAGCTCCGACCGGGCGTCCACCAGCACCGCGTCCGGGCTGGGGCCCGCGACCAGGGTGCGAACATCGCGCGGCGCGGTGCGCACCGAGTGCGGCAGCAGGTCGAGTGCCGGCAGCACAGCCGACGGTTCACCTGCACGCGCGGTCACCAACAACAGGATTTCCACGATCACCTCCGTCCCGGCGGCGCTCGGCCGCACGCGACCAGACACACTCGTGAGGGAGTGCGCTGAGAAATTGCGTGGTCCCGGCGTCGCTGACGGGCGGGGTAACGGGTTGAGCGTAACCGATCGCCTCGGCCGCGCCGTCAGGCCATTTCCCGTTTGTCTACCTTGCCCCTGATCGTGGCTCAGGTTTTAACGTTGCCGAAACCCGTAACCACCGCGTCGGGCGGTCGGTCTGGCACGATCGGGTCGTGTTTCCCTCCACGTCGCCCGAGGCCGGCCGCGAATCGTGGCCCGCCGGGCCCCACCCGGGTCCGGCCGCCACACCGTCCCGCGGCCACCCGCCCGCGCCGCGTACCGGCCCGGCCACCACCGATGGCGAACGCCGTGAGCGGGGCAAGCCCCGGCGTGCCCGTCGCGCCGGTGAGCCGGCTCGCCGCTCCGAGGACGAGGTCGACGAGCCGGAGGAGGAGGTCGTACCCCCGGTCGACGTGCGACGCCAGTTGGCGGTGACCATCGCCGGCTTCGCCGCGTTGCTCGGTGTCGGTCTGGTGCTCGGCGCGCAGACGTCCGGGCCCGGTCACCGCCTGCCGTTCGCCTTCATCATCTTCGGCGTCCAGTTGTTGTTCGTGCTCGCCTGGACCATGGCGATGCGACCGCCGGCGCTGCTGGTGGTCGCCGGGATCAGCGCCGCGGTCGCGGCGCTCGTCGACATCGCCGCGGTGCAGACCGACGTCGCCGGCCTGGCGCCGCTGGGCTACCTGGCCGCCGGTGGGTTCCTCGCCGCGGTGCTCGGCCAGTTGGTCCGGCGGGTCGACCGGGTCCGGGTCACCGACTCGCTCGGCGCCACGCTGCTCATCGTGGTCGGGGTGGTGGCCTTCGGCACCCTGATCGTGCTCAGCCGGATTCCGGCCGGCACCCAGGCGATCACCGTCTGCCTGACGGCGAGCGGTGTCGCGCTGACCGTCGCCCGGTTGACCGATGCCGTGCTGCCCTGGCCCCGGCTGGCTCCCCAGGTGCCGCGGGGCGCCGCCGGTGTGGTCGCCGGCGCGATGGTCGGCACGCTCACCAGCGCGCTGCTGGGCAGCTACCTGGTGGCTCCCTTCACGCCGACCCGGGCCGCCGTGATCGGCCTGGTCGCGGCGGTCACCGCCGTCCTCTCCGATCTCGCCGTGGGGTACGCGGAGGCGGGCCGGCTGATGGCCGGCGAGACGCCCACCATGTGGGTGGCTCGGCACATGCAGGGTCCGCTCGGCGGGTTCGCCCTCGCGGCGCCTGCCGCGTACGCCATGTGCATGCTGTTCCTCTGAGTCACGGTTGAGCCCGGAGTCGGTCGGGTACCTATGGGTGCGCCGCGCTGCGGCACCGGCACGGACGACCCGCCAGCTCGGCGGGCGGAGACAGGAGGCGGCGTGGCGCAGGACTATCCGGTGGACGAGGCGCGACCCCGACGCCGTGGCCGCAAGCTGCTCATCGGGCTGTTCGTGCTGCTCCTGCTGCTGGCCGGGTTGCTGGTGGTCGCCGACCGGGTGGCGGTCGGGGTCGCCGAGCGGATGATCGGTGACCGCGTCCAGCAGGAGGTCGCCAAGCAGGGCGCGCAGTCCACCAAGCCGGACGTGGAGGTCGCCGGAGTCCCGTTCCTCACCCAGGTGCTCGACGGCCGCTATGAGCGGATCTCGATCAAGCTGCGGGACGTGCAGGCCCCGGTCGAGGGCGACACCGTGCTGCTGCCGGTGCTCAACGTGGACGCTCGCAACGTGCGGGCCGCACTGGACACCCTGCGCAGCGGCCAGGGTGACGTCGTGGCGGACACCGTCAAGGGCACGGGCACGATCAGCTACGAGAGTCTTGCCGCGCTGCTGAAGCGGCCCGGCCTCACCCTCGGCGAGCAGAACGGCAAGCTCGCCGTCACGGCCCCGGTCGACATCCTCGGTCAGAAGCTCACGGTCAGCGGCACCGCCGACGTCACGGTCGCCGACAACGGCGCGGTCGCCCTGCGTTTCAACGAGTTGGACGCCGCGGGCCTGCCGAACCTGCCGTTGGCCCGGGCCCTCGTGAGCAACTACGCCAAGAGCATCTCCATCGATGTGCCCCTGCCCGACCTGCCGTTCCAGCTCGCCGTCCGGGAGGTCCGCCCGCTGCCGGAGGGGCTGGCGGTCACCGCCGACGCGAAGAACGTACCGATCAATTCGGCCAGCTGAGTCGCGACCCGGGCCGGACGCCGGCCCGGGTCGTTCCCGGATGGTGGTCGGCTCAGTGGCAGCACTGTCACTGGCTGGTAGGCTCCCTGCTCATGGGGACCCACCTCACCAAACGGCGCGCGGTCGACCTGTGCCGCGTGGCCACCTGCCTGTGTCGCCCCGTCATCTGACGGCGGGGCTGTCTCCGGCCGCCTGACGGCGGCCACCGGCAAAGGGTTCTCGCACCCTCCGGTAAACCCACCGAACGCCCGGCAGCGGCGCCGTCGCACGAACCCGTGATCCATCCTTCCGCTGGGTCCGCGCGTGGTGCGACAGTTACACCCATCCATCTCGCGCGTTGGCTCACCATCCATCCTCACCAGGGAGTGATTCGATGAGTCGCGACACCGCACTCGTTTCGGCCGAGTGGGCCGAGAAGAACCTCGACGCCCCGGGCGTCGTCTTCGTCGAGGTCGACGAGGACACCTCGGCCTACGACACCGGCCACATCGCCGGCGCCGTCAAGATCGACTGGAAGACCGACCTGCAGGACCAGGTCCGCCGGGACTTCGTCAACAAGACCCAGTTCGAGGCGCTGCTCTCCGAGCGGGGCATCAGCAACGACGACACCGTCATCCTCTACGGCGGCAACAACAACTGGTTCGCCGCGTACGCGTACTGGTACTTCAAGCTCTACGGCCACCGCGACGTGAAGCTGCTCGACGGCGGTCGCAAGAAGTGGGAGCTGGATGCCCGCCCGCTGGTCACCGAGACGGCGGCCCGCCCGGCGACGCAGTACGTCGCGCAGGAGCCGGACACCTCCATCCGGGCCTTCCGCGACGAGGTCGTCGCCGCGATCGGCACCAAGAACCTGGTCGACGTGCGCAGCCCCGACGAGTTCGCCGGCCGCCTGCTCGCCCCCGCCCACCTGCCCCAGGAGCAGGCGCAGCGGGCCGGCCACATCCCCACCGCGATCAGCGTCCCGTGGTCCAAGGCGGCCAACGAGGACGGCACCTTCCGGTCCGACGACGAACTGCGCCGGATCTACGGCGACGCGGGCCTCGACGACGGCAAGGAGACCATCGCCTACTGCCGCATCGGCGAGCGCTCCTCGCACACCTGGTTCGTGCTCCAGGAGCTGCTGGGTCACCGCAACGTCAAGAACTACGACGGCTCCTGGACCGAGTACGGCTCGCTGGTCGGCGTGCCGGTCGCGCTCGGCGACGAACCCGGGGAGGCGTGATCATGACCCTGCCCACCGCCGCCGGGTGCGCCGCACCTGACCAGGCCGCGCCGCTGCCCGCCAGCCTGGACCTGGAGAAGGAAACCGTCATCACCGGCATCGTCCGCTCCGCCGAGGACGAGCCGGTTCCGGGCGCGTACGTCCGGCTGCTCGACTCGACCGGCGAGTTCACCGCCGAGGTGGTGACCTCGGCCGCCGGTCAGTTCCGGTTCTTCGCCGCGCCGGGTTCCTGGACGCTGCGCGCACTGTCCCGGCACGGCAACGGCGACACCGCCATCACCGCCGGTCGGGGCGTCAACGAGGTTGCCGTCACCGTCGCCTGACCCACCGCTCTGATCGACCGGGGCCGGTCACCCACACGGGTGACCGGCCCCGGTCGTCGTTTCCCCGCGGCGTCAGCCCTGTATTCCAGCTCCCCCGGTGCCCGAGCGGCGATGCCCGGAGCGTCGCGTACCGCCCTGCGCCACTCCTCCCGGCCCTCCGCCGCCAGGGCGGCGGCGCAGGCGTGACACCATGGCCGGGTGAGCGGTGCTGTCCAGACGGGTTGGGCCTCCTCGGCCGGTCCCGCCGCGCCGGCACCCGCCCGGTCGTGGCGGCGTTGGCTCCTGGCCGCGACCGTGGCCTGGGCCGTGCTGTTGGCCCTGCTCACCTGGATGTCGGTCCGCGAGGACCCACCCACCGTGCGCGAGCAGCGTTCCCTGGACCAGGCCGGTCCGGTGGTCGACCGGGCGGTCGGGGAGCTTTCCCGGGCGGCCGGCGTGGGCGGGCTGCTGGAGCTGAGCCCGCCGCGGATCGTGTCCGGCTGTCGGGTCACCCCGTTCGCCGACGGGGCGAGGCTGCGACGCGAGGTCGGCGTGCTCGCGCCCACCGGCAGCGAGCAGGCCGTCCTTGCCGGCATCGCCGATCGGCTGCCGGCCGGTTGGCGGGCCGGGGTCGGCCCCGGGCTGGACGGCCCCGAGCTGCACGCCGACGCCGGCGAGTTCGTGGCCGTCAAGGGACGGCCGACCGTGGACGGCCGGGTGCTGTTGCTCGTCGACACCGGTTGCCGGCCGGTCGGCTCCGGCTACCGGTCAGCCCAGACTCCCGCTGCCGGCCCGGAAGCCGCAGCCCTGACCGCCGCGCTGACGGCGCTCGGCCGGCCCGGCGACGCCGCGCCGGAGCTGGTCACCGCGCCCTGCCCGGGCGGTGGTTTGGCCCGCACCGCACGGTCCGCGGGCGGTCCCGGCCAGGCCGCGTCGAAGGACGCCCTCGCCCCGCTGGCCGGCAACGCCCCACTGCTGGACCAACCCCCGGTGTACGCGTACCGCGCCGGCCCGGTCACGGTGCTCGCCGACCTCGCGCCGGACGCCACCCGGCTGGCCGCCACCGTCGGCTGCCCGAGCTGAGCCGGGCAGCCCGCCCCGGTCAGCCGCCGTCCGGCTGGTCCTCCGGGTCACGGCTGCGGCCCAACGCGTCGACCATGCCCCAGCGGCCGGGGATGTCCAGCAGCTCGACCCGACCCATCCCCGGTGGCACGGCCGGGTCGATGATCAGGTGCTCGCCCTGCGGCTCCAACCCCAGCATCACCCGCAGCAACAGCAGCGGGGTGCCGGTCGACCAAGCCTGGGGGCTGCACGCGGTCGGGTACTCCACCGGGTAGTCGGTGAGGTCCCGGGCGTAGCCGGCGAACGCCTCCGGCAGCCGCCCCTCGAAGTACCGGGACGCCGCCAGCATCGTGTCGCAGAGCCTGCCGGCCTCCTCCCGGAATCCGTACCGCCACAACCCCCAGGCGATGATCGAGTTGTCGAACGGCCACACCGTGCCCACGTGGTAGCCGATCGGGTTGTAGCGCCCCTGGTCCGCGGCGAGCGTCCGCACCCCCCAGCCGGAGAACAGACGTGGCCCGAGCAGGTGCTCGACCACCTTGCCGGCACGCGACTCGTCCACGATGCCGCTCCACAGCAGGTGCCCGATGTTCGAGGTCAGCGCGTCCACCTGCCGGCCGTCGGCGTCCAACGCGAGCGCGTAGTACTCGCGGTCGGCGATCCAGAAGTCACGGTCGAACCGCCGTTTGAGATCGGCGGCCTGCCGCTCCAACTCGTCGGCGTACTCCGGGTCGTTCCAGAACGTCCGGGCCAGCCGGGCCGCCCGGATCTTCGCGTCGTACGCATACCCCTGCAACTCGCAGGTGGCCCGGGGGAAGTCGGGCAGTTGGCCGTCGGCGTACGAGATGGCGTCCCAGGAGTCCTTCCAGCACTGGTTCTGTAGGCCGGTCTCCGGGTTGCGGGTCTGATACCAGAGGTAGCCGGTGCCGAGCAGGTCCCCGTAGGTGTCGATCCACTGCAACGCCGCGCGGACCTGCGGCTCCAGCCGGCGTACCAGCGTGGAGTCACCCGTCCAACGCTCGTACTCGTCGACCAGGATGACGAACAGCGGCGTCGAGTCGGCCGACCCGTAGTACGGCGAGTGTGGCTGCTCCTCGAAGCCGGCGGTCTCCCCGTACCGCAGCTCGTGCAGGATCTTGCCGGGCTCCTCGTCCCGGAAGTCGTCCACCCGGTGCCCCTGTAGTCCGGCCAGCATCAGGATGGTCGGCGGGACCAGCTCCGGCAGGAACGGCAGCACCTGTAGTGAGGTGATGATGCTGTCCCGGCCGAACAGGGTCATGAACCAGGGCAGTCCCGCGGCGATCAGCCGCACGCCCAGGGCGATCGACTCGTAGCGCAGGGCGGCCAGGTCGTTGAGGCTGCGCCGGTACGCCCCGGCCAACGGCTCGCAGTCACACCCGAGCTTCGGCGCCCGGTCGATCAGCTCCTGCTGCTCGGCCCGGATGGCGTCCGCGTTGCGGCTGCCCCCGTACGGCAGGGTGGCCCGGATGTCCTGGCCACGCGCCCCGTAGACGACGCTGGACACGTGCAGTCGGGTGGTCCACGCGCTGTTGCGGGCGATCCGGACCTGAAAGGTCATTCCGGTGGCGTCGACCTGCGCGGGCGTGCTCGTGGTGACCACCATCTCCCGGTGGAACGCCTCCCGCCGGTACGTCAGCCGCAGCTCGTTCTCGGCGACCGAGACGGTGGTCCGGCCCCGCTTCTGCCGAGAATTCTTGATCTCGAACAGGTCGGCGAAGTCGGCTCCCACCTCGATGCGGATGGTGCACTCGGACTCCGCGCCGAGGTGGTTCAGCACGGTCAGCTCCTCCTCGAAGCTGCCCACGATCGCCCGGCTGCGGATCACCGACGCCTTCGCGTCCAGATAGTGCGTGGGTTCCCCGGGGGCGAGGAAGAACTTGGTGCGGTACGACTCGGTGTCGTCGACGGAGAGGGCGTGCAGGCGTTCGCCGTCCAGGGTGAGCACCCAGGTGGACAGGAACCGGGTGTCGAAGGAGAACAGCCCGGTGGGGAAGTCGTAGGACGGTTCGATGTCTCCCCGCCGGTCACTGACCAGGAAGGTGTTGCCGTCCAGGATGCTGACGAGTTCCTTCACGCCAGCCGTCCGGCTGCTCGGCGCGCCGTTTCGCGGGGGTCGCGGGTGCCGGGCGGGTTCGGGAAGAACCGCCGGAAGGCGAGGAAGAGCACCACGTTGCCGCTGAACGTGCTCTCGTTGCGCAGCACCGCGGCGACACCCTGGGCCTCACCGGCGATCAGCCGGTCGAAGAGCGCGGCGCTGCTGTACCAGATCGCGTCGGCCGGCCCACGCCCGCGGTTGACCTGCACCGACCCGGGCCGCATCCGGACCAGCCAGTGCTCGGTCCGGTGGTCGTCGCCGAGGTCGATCTGCAGGGTCCCGTCGGCCAGGCCGCCCAGGATGTCGGGGGCGCGCGACGGCAGTGCTTCGAAGAACCTCTCCGTCGCCTCGGTCACATCCGAATCGTAGGCAGCCGCCCGAGTTGTCGGGTCGGTATCGGCACTCCGCTCGAATCGACGGACCGCGTCCGCTGGTCAGTAGACGAGCGCCTGCGCCCCCTCGGCCATCGCCTCCTCGACGAAGACCGCGGCACCCGCGATCCGGACCCCGGGCAGGACGTCGTCCGGGCCGATCTCCCGTCGGGCCGCGCACTGGGTGCAGGCGGTCACCCGGCCGCTGGTCAGGATGACGTGCAACAACTCGGCCAGCGGTGCGGAGTGCGGCAGCTCGAACTGTTGTGCACGACCGGGCAGGGCGAACCAGGTCGACTCACCGGTCAACCAGAGCGACACGTCCACCCCGGCCGCGACGGCCGTCGCGGCGACCGTGAATGCCTGTGCGCACCGCTCCGGGGCGTCCGCCCCCGCGGTGACCTTGACGACGAGAGTGCGGGCCATGTGGCCCAGCATAGGATGGTCGGGATGGTTACCGAGATCGGGTTTGTCAGCCTGTTGGTCGCTGGCCTGGGCGGGCTCGCCGGTGGCCTGGTCTACCTTGCCGTACGCATTTCGAGAGGACGCTGGTGAGCGCGAGGAGTGAGCCGGGTCTGCGAGCCCCGCAGTCGCGAACGAAGGTGGCCCTGTGAGCGAGAACCCGCTGCAGCCGCCGTGGCTGAACGCGCCGCCGGTCGAGGAGTACCCGTTCGAGGAGAGTCACGACCTGCGGGTCGGGCCGAAGCTGCATCCCGCGCTGGACGGCCTGTTGCCCTACGTCGGTCTGTGGCGTGGCCGGGGCAAGGGTGGTTTCCCCACCATCGAGGATTTCGACTACGCGCAGGAGATCCGGATCAGCCACGACGGCCGACCGTTCCTGCACTACGAGTCCCGTGCCTGGATCCTGGACGAGCAGAGCAGGCCGGTCCGTCCGGCCGGTCGTGAGATCGGCTGGTGGCGACCGGTGTTGGTGGACGGTCGGGCGACCGACGAGCTGGAGGTGCTGCTGACCACGCCGACCGGGGTGATGGAGCTGCACCTGGGCAAGCGCACCGGCACGCAGGTGGAGTTCGCCACCGACGCGGTGGTCCGCACTCCGACCGCCAAGGAGGTCACCGGCGGTAAGCGGCTCTTCGGCATCGTCGAGGGCGCGCTGCTCTACGCCCAGGAGATGGCGGCGATGGGGCACGGGCTCAGCCCGCACCTCTCCGCCCGGCTCGTCCGGGTCGGCGGCTGACTAGACGGGGTAACCCAGCAGGGACTGTAGGGCGGGGGTGCGCGGGCAACGGTCCCGGCGCACCCCGTCCAGCGTGTGGACCTCGACGGCACCGCGCACGGACGAGGTGAACCACACGCCGTCCGCCGCGTGTAGCTCGGCGGTGGTGACCATCCGCTCGGCGGCGCTCAGGCCCAGCTCTCCGGCGTGGGCGAGCAGCCAGGCGACTGTCGTGCCGGCGAGGATGCCGGTGGTGGCGGCCGGCACCGTGCAGAGTGTGTCGTCGGTGAGCCACACCACGTTGGCCCAGGGGCCCTCCAGGGCGTACCCGTCGGAGGAGACCCACAGCACGTCGTCCACCCCGGCCCGGGTGGCCCAGCGGCGGGCGGCGCTGTTGACCGCGTACGACGTGGATTTGATCCCGGCCGGCAGCCAGCTCAGCCCGTTGCGGGCGTCGGCGGGCACCCCGAGCGGCAGGGTGGCCACCCGGATCCCGTCTCGGCGGGCTGCCCGGGAGGTCGCCGGCACCTCGGCCAGCGTGGCGTAGACCGTCGGCGGTCCGCCGCCCTCCGGGCCTCGTGTGCAGACCAGCCGAAGTGCCCCTTCCACGGCCGCTGGCCAGCCTGCGCGTACCTCGTCGAGCAGGTCGATCAACGCCGCGGTGGGCGGCACGGCCAGTTCGACGGCGTCGGCCGCCGCGACCAGGCGGGCCAGGTGTTCGTCGCGTAGCCACGGCCGGCCCTGACGCAGGTGCATGGTCTCGAAGAGGCCGTCGCCACGGAGGACGCCGAGGTCGTCACCGCGGAGCACCGGATCGCCGGCCGCCACCGGGCCGCGCCCGAGGACGGCGATTCGCGCGGTCGGCGGGGCCGCGGCCTTGCCGGTGGGCGACGTCACCATGGCTGTCGAGCGTAGCGGCGGTCGATCGCGGTGCACCGGCCGGCACGGTGGCCGAACTATGATCGGACGGTGTCCGAATCCTCCCTCGCGGAAATGCTGCGGGCCCGTGGGCTGCGGCTGACGGCCCAGCGGCAGCTCGTCCTCCAGGCGGTGCTCGATCTGGGCCATGCCACACCGGAGCAGGTGCACACCGCGGTCCGGGAGGTCGCCGCCGGCGTCAACATCACCACCATCTACCGCACGCTGGAGCTGCTGGAACGGCTCGGCCTGGTCACCCACACCCACCTGTCGCACGGCTCACCGACCTATCACGCCGCGGGTGAGCACCAGCACGTCCACCTGGTCTGCCGGGAGTGTGGGGCGATCGACGAGATCGATCCGCTGCTGCTCCGCCCACTCGCCGACGAGTTGGCCGCGCAGCGCGGGTTCCGGGTGGATATCGGGCACGTGTCACTCTTCGGCGTCTGCGCACGCTGCGAGAACGGGGACAACAAATGATCGACATCGCGGGTGCGGTGGCCGTCGAGAGCATCGACGAGGCCAGCCGCGACCAGCCGGATCCGGCGCACGTCGCGGCCGGGGTGCGGGGGGTGGCCGCGCACTACGGCGACCCGCTGCGCGAGCAGCGCACCCTCGACACCGAGGTCGGCCTGGTCGACAGGTCGCACCGGGGGGTCATCGCGGTGCCCGGCGAGGAGCGCGCCGGCTGGTTGCACACGATCACCTCGCAGCACCTGACGACGCTGTCCGCCGGTGAGGGCACCGAGCTGCTGGTGCTCTCCCCGCACGGCCACGTCGAGCAGCACGCCCTCGTCGCGGAGGACGGCGAGACCGCCTGGCTGGACACCGAGCCGGGTGCGACCGAGGGCCTGCTGACCTACCTGGAGAAGATGCGGTTCTTCAGCCGGGTCGACCCGCGCGACGCGACAGCCGAACGGGCGCTGCTGTCGCTTGTCGGGCCGGCGGCGACGGAGGCGCTGGCCACGCTCGGCGTGACCGGGCTGGCCGCACCGGACGTGGTCGCGGTGCCCGGCCCGAAGTTCGCCGCCGGTGCCGTGCCACCACGGGCGAGCATCCGGTACGACGTCAAACCGCTGCCGATCGGCGGCTGGGCCCGACGGGGCCTGCTCGGGGTGGACCTGTTGGTGCCGCGCCAGGCGATGGACCAGGTGGTGGCGGAGCTGCGCGGCGCGGGTGTGCCGGTCGCGGGCCTGTGGGCGTACGAGGCGATCCGGGTGGCCGCCCGGCAGCCCCGGGTCGGGGTGGACACCGACCACCGGACAATTCCGGCCGAGGTGGATCTGATCGGCCCGGCGGTGCACCTGGACAAGGGTTGTTACCGGGGGCAGGAGACGGTGGCCCGGGTGCACAACATGGGCCGGCCGCCGCGTCGCCTCGTACTGCTGCATCTGGACGGGGTGACCACCGACCAGCCGCCGACCGCCGGTACGCCGGTGACCCTCGACGGCCGGGCGGTGGGCTTCGTCGGCACCGCCGTGTTGCACCACGAGCTGGGTCAGGTCGCTCTCGCCGTGTTGAAGCGGAACGTCCCGGACGACGCCGCGCTGCTGATCGGGGAGACCGCGGCGGCGATCGACCCCTCCTGAGCGGGCCGTCTAGGATCGCCGGCATGACGACAGGGACGTTGATCACGGTGGCCCCGACCGGCGCGGAGTCGGCCAAGGCGGAGGTGCCGGCGCTGCCGGTGACCCTCGACGAGCTGCTGCTCACCGCCAAGGAGTGCGAGGCGCTCGGCGCCGCCGTGATCCACGTCCACATCCGCGACGACGAGGCCCGGCCGTCGTTGGATCCGGTGCGTCTGGCCGACACGGTGGCGGCCCTGCGGGACAGCACCGGCCTGATCGTGCAGCTCTCCTCCGGGGGTGCGGTGACCGACCCGGAGGCCGCCCGGCTGGCCGTGCTCGACGCCGGACCGGACATGGCCTCCTGCACCATGGGCACCGTCAACTTCGGCGACGACGTCTTCCTCAACCGCTGGGAGTTCATCGTCGACCTGCACACCCGGATGCAGGAGCGCGGGATCGTTCCGGAGTACGAGATCTTCGACCTCGGCCACCTGTCCGCGTTGCAGCGGCTGCTCGGCAAGTACGGGCTGCCGGCCGGCGGGCACGTGCACGTCGACTTCGTGATGGGGGTTCCCGGCGGCATGCCGGGCACCACCGAGACGCTCGTCGCCGCCCATCGGATGCTGCGCGACCTGCCCGAGGGCACCACCTTCTCGGCCACCGGCATCGGCCGCAGCACGATTCCGGTGCTGCTGGCCGCGCTGTCGACGGGCGGGCACCTGCGCGTCGGTATGGAGGACACCGTGACGTACGCGAAGGGCCGCCCGGTGGAGTCCAACATGCAGTTGGTCGCCCGCGCTGTCGGTTTCGCCCAGCTCGCCCAGCGCCCGCCGCTGACCACCACCGAGGCCCGCGAGCTGCTCGGCCTGTAAGGACGGGCACGTCCCACGCCCCTGTCACCCGAGCGATGGACGACCTGGTCACCCCGCCGACGGGCACCCCAGGACCGTCGGTACCGTCCAGCGCGTGACGAAGACGTACGAGGGCGGCGCGCCGCTCGCCGAGGTGGTCCGGTCCGGGTTCGTGGAGGGTGCGCACCGCGGCTCGGTGGTGGTGCTCGACGCCGCCGGTGTGCCGGTGGCCGCCGCCGGGGACGTGCACTCGCCGGTCTTTCCCCGGTCGGCCAGCAAGCCGATGCAGGCGATCGGGATGCTTCGGGCCGGTCTGACGTTCACCGACCCGGCCGACCTGGCCCTGGTGTCGGCGAGCCATGCGGGTGAGGACTTCCACCTGGCCCGGGTCGGTGCGCTGCTGGAGCGCGCCGGGCTGGACGCGGAAGCGTTGCACTGCCCGCCGGACCTGCCGGCGGGCGCGGCCGCCCGGCAGGCGGTGCTGCGCGCCGGTGGCGGCCCGAGCAGGGTGCAGATGAACTGCTCCGGCAAGCACAGCGGGATGCTGTTGACCTGTGCCGCCGCCGGTTGGCCGCGGGAGGGCTACTGGCGGCCGGAGCACCCGTTGCAGCAGCGGTTGCGGGCGGCCATCGAGGAGTTCACCGGCGAGCAGGCGGCCGCGGTCGGCGTGGACGGTTGCGGCGCGCCGGTGCTCGCCGTGTCGCTGACCGGCCTTGCCGGGGCGTACCTCCGGCTTGTCGACGCCGAGCCCGGCTCGGCGCCGCGCGCGGTGGCCGATGCCATGCGCGCGTACCCGGAGATCGTCGGTGGCACCCAGGCCGACGACACCCGGCTGATGCGCGGTGTCCCGGGCCTACTGGCCAAGATCGGTGCCGAGGGCGTGTTCGCGGTGGCGCTACCGGGCGTCGGCGCCGTCGCCCTGAAGATCGACGACGGCGCCGACCGCGCCCGGATGCCGGTGTTGGTCTCCGCGCTGCGCCGGCTCGGCGTGGATGCGCCGGTGCTGACCGAGTATGCGGAGGTGCCGCTCTTCGGCGGCGGGGTCCCGGTCGGCGCGGTCCGCCCGCTCTGGTGACCGCCGCCTGACCCCCGCACCCCACCCCCCGCACCCCACCCCGCCCAAGATCCGAGCAACTTTCCCTGATGTTGCTGCCTGCGGCGTGCGGGAGGCAGCAACATCCCTGATGTTGCGCGGATCCTGGGCGGGGGTGCGCTCGAGTAGGGGAGGGAGAGGGACTAGCTCAGGAAGTCGAGCAGTGCGGCGTTGACCGGCTCCGGACGCTCCAGCGGCAGCAGGTGCGCGGCGTCCGGCACGTCGGGCAGTCGTACCGCGCCGGGGACCTCGGCGGCGATCCGGTCGGCGAGTCGACTGATGTCCGGCACGTCCGCGGCACCGGCGGTGACCAGGACGGGGATCCTCAGCTCGCCGAGGCGGCCGATCGCCGGTGGCGTCAGCTCGCCCACCTCGACCGCGCCGAGCGCCAGCTCGGCGGCGAGGGCACGCTGGTCCATCTCCTGCGCGAACGCGAGCAGTTCCGGGTCGACGTCCTCCGGTCGGCGGGCCGGGCCCACCACCCAGAACCGCACCTCGCCGGCCGCCCCGGCGACGAAGTCGTCGGGATCGACCTCGCCGACCAGGCTGTCCCAGAGGTCGTTGGCCTCCTCGGACCACTCGTTGCCGGAGACCGCGGTGTCGAACAGCGCGAGCGCGCCCACCCGGTCGGGGTGGGCCAGCGCGGTGTCGATGGCGACCGACCCGCCGAAGGAGCAGCCGACCAGGGCGGCCCGGGGCAGGTCGAGCGCGTCCAGCAGCCCGGCCACGTCGTCGTGGTGTGCGAACGGGGTCGGGGGCAGCTCCGAGTCTCCGTAGCCGCGCAGGTCCGGAACGATCACCCGGTGCCGGGTGGCGAGCGCGGGCAGCTGCCCCCGCCACATCCGCCGGTCGGCGATGCCGGCGTGCAGCAGCACGACGGGCGAACCCGTGCCGGCCTCGTCGTACGCGATGCTTGCTCCATTGACTGTGATCTTGTGCACGAACGGACCGTACGGATCGGCGAAGCGGCGCGCAAACGGGCGCTGAGACCTTGCTAACTGTGGCTAGCGTTTTGCTTGCAAGAGTTAGCGCGGCCGGTTAGCGTCGCTGTCATGGCCACACCCAAGGACCTTCCCGACGTCGGCGGGTTCATCCGCGATCTGCGGCGCAACGCCAAGATCTCGCTGCGGCAGCTCGCCGAGCAGGCGGGGGTCAGCAATCCGTACCTCAGCCAGATCGAGCGCGGCCTGCGCAAGCCGAGCGCCGAGGTGCTTCAGCAACTGGCGAGCGCGCTGCGGGTGTCCACCCCCGCGATGTACCTGCGCGCCGGTCTGCTCGACGACAAGGAAGGCCACGGCGTGCTCGCCGCCATCGCC
Source organism: Micromonospora sp. NPDC048935 (assembly GCF_043197875.1). Lineage (NCBI taxonomy): Bacteria > Bacillati > Actinomycetota > Actinomycetes > Micromonosporales > Micromonosporaceae > Micromonospora > Micromonospora sp. NPDC048935. Next base: position 340,768 of record NZ_JBICTZ010000004.1, read on the forward strand.
GTGGACGCCGACCTGACGATGGCCCAGAAGCAGTCGCTCAGCCAGATCTACGAGACGTTCCGCCGGGAGAACGCCCGGCTGGCCGAGGCCCGGGCCGACACCGAGGGCACCGCCGCGACCGACGCGATCACCCCGACCGCCCCGACCGGCGCGACCGGCCCGACCGGCGGCACCGGCGCGACCACCCCGACCGACGTCGCCGACCAGCCCGCCGACCTGGCCAACCTGGCCGCCACCGGCCCCACCACCGCGGGCGGCACCCCGACCGAGGCCGTACTCGAGTCGGTTGCCGTCACCGAGGCGGGCGCCGCCCCCGCCCCACCCAGCACCCCCGAGAAGAAGGCCGCCGCGGCGGCCGAAGAGGAGACGTCATGAGCGAGCCGAAGACCAACCGCATCCCCGCCCCGATCTACGCCGCCGCCGGCGCCGGTGAGTTGGCCATCGAGCACCTGCGCAAACTGCCGGCAGTGGTCGGCGTCCTCGGCACCCGGGTCGTCGCCGACCTGGGCGGCCGGGCCGTGCTGACCGGCTTCGAGTTGCGCCAGAAGGCCACCGAGACGCTGCGTACCGCCAACGAGACGGCCGGGACGCTGCGCGACCGGGCGCAGGCCGAGCTGGACCTGACCAAGCTCCGCGAGTCGGCCGACCTGGCCAAGCTGCGTGAGGTTGCCGACCTGGCCAAGCTGCGCGAGGTCACCGACCTCGACAAGCTGCGCGCCGCCGCGACCCGCAACGCCATCATGGTGTTCGCGGGCGCGCAGGCCGCCCAGGAGCGGGCCTTCGCCGCGTACGGTGCGCTCGTCGCCCGTGGTGAGCGGGTCGTCGGCGCCGGTGTGCTGGAGGCCGCCGAGACGGTCAACGCCGACATCGAGGCGACCCAGGCCGTGACCCCCGTCACCACGGTCCCGGCCGCCCCGGCCGAGGTGCCGACCCCGGCCGACGTGGCCGAGATCGCCGAGGCCAGGCCGGCCGCCGTCAAGAAGGCCGCCCGTGCCCCGAAGGCCCCCAAGCCGGCCGCGACCCCCTCGGCGAAGCTGCCCGGGGCCACCAAGCGGACCCGCCCGGCAGCCGAGTAGTTCGTCCGGACGACGACCCCGGCGGCGTCCTTGTCGGACGTAGCCGGGGTCGTGGACATAAGCTTGCCGGCATGGCCAACGCCGCGCCGATCTTCGCCTTCGCCGTCCGCGAAGTGATCCAGCTGATCCTGCTCGTCTTCGCGCTGATCGTCCAGGGCGTCGCCCTGGTGCACGCGATTACCCAGCGCTCCGACGCCTTCCCCGCCATTGGCACCCTTCCGAAGGGCGGCTGGATCGCCATCCTGGCGGTCTGCCTCCTGCTGACTCTGCTCGGCTTCGGCCCGATCAGCCTCTTCGGACTGATCGGCATCGCCGCCGGTCTGATCTACCTCCTCGACGTCCGAGTCGGCCTCCGCGAACTCGGTGACGGCAAAGGGTCCTGGTGAGAGGTTTTCGCTGGCCACCCCCACCGGACAGCGGGCCCCGCACCTGGGGTCCCGGCCCGGGTGGGCCGCGGACCGGCCGACCGGCGCTGCCGGAGCCGGACACCGAGCTGGTCACCACCCCGCACGGCGTACGGCTGGAGCGCTTGGTCACCGGCACCGGTGATCCGGTCACCGTCTTCGCGCACGGGCTGGGCAACGGCATCGCCACCACTCGCCCGTTCGGCAGCGGAGTGACCGGCCGCAAGGTGTTCTTCCAGTTCCGCGGGCACGGCCGTTCCGAGGCCCCGGACGGTCCGTGGGACTACCTGGACCTGGCCCGGGATCTGCGCGCCATCGCGGACCTCGGCGGGGCCAGCCGGGCGTTCGGCGTGAGCCTCGGTGCGGGTGCCCTCTGCCGCCTGCTCGCGGAGAGCCCGGAGCGTTTCGAGAAGCTTGTCTTCTTCCTGCCGGCGGTGCTCGACGAGCCGCGCGGGCCGGTCGCCCACGAACGGATCACGGGTCTGTTGGAGGCGGTGCAGAGCGGGGACGCGTCGGCGGTCGCCGACGTCGTCTCCCTGGAGATGCCCCCGGCGGTGCGCAACACCCCGGCCGGCTGGGCGTACCTGCGGCAGCGGCTCGACCAACTGCTGCGCGACGGTTTGGCCGACGGGCTGGCCACGCTCGCGGCGCAGACGTCGCTGCGCCAGCTCGGTGACCTGGTGGCGGTCACCGCGCCGGCGCTGGTCATCGGCTGCGCGGGCGACGACCTGCATCCGGTCGAGGTCGCCGAGCGGCTCGCCGCCGCGCTGCCGCAGGCGACCCTGCACGTGTACGACAGGCCCGGCGTCCTCTGGACGGAGCGCGCCGACCTGCGGGACCGCATCGCCGGCTTTCTCAACGAGTAACGTGCCCTGTCATGGGTGTCACACAACACGGCCGCACGCACCGACTCGACCTCGCCGACCCGACCCTGCGCGAGTGGACCTGTACGGTCCTGCACGCCGACCCGGAGCAGGGCATCGTCCTGGACCGCTCGGCGTTCTACCCGGGCGGCGGCGGCCAACCACCGGACCACGGCGTGCTGCTGTGGCAGGGCGTGCAGACGCGGATCGTCGGCACCCGCAAGGGCGACGACCCGTACCTGATCCCCGCCGAGGGCGACCCGTTGCCGCCGGTCGGCACCGAGGTCGTCGGCGCGCTGGAGGACGAGCGCCGCAGCCGGCTGATGCGTACCCACTCCGGGTTGCACGTGCTCTGCGGTGTGGTGTTCCGCGACTTCGGCGCGCTCGTCACGGGTAACTCGATGGAACCGGGCGAGGCTCGGATGGACTTCAACCTTCCCGAGGTGCCACCGGATTTCAAGAGCCGCATCGAGGAGTTGGTCAACGCCGAGGTGGCCGCCGACCGGGCCGTCGCCACGCGGGTGCTGCCGCGCACCGAGGCCCTGGCCCTGCCGGACATCATCCGGACCCAGTCCAACCTCATCCCGCCGGACGAGCAGGAGGTCCGCATCGTCGACATCGTCGGGCTGGACGTGCAGGCCGACGGCGGCACCCACGTGGCGTCCACCGCGCAGATCGGCAAGGTGCAGGTGGTCAAGGTGGAGAGCAAGGGCCGGGCCAACCGCCGGGTACGCGTCCGACTTGTGGACTGAGTGACGCTGTCGCCCAGCAGGCTCAGGGTCGTGGCCGGCATGCCGCGACAGGATCCCCAGATCTTCTGCCCCCGCTTGCCGCAGCGGCTGATCGAGCACCGGCGAGCAGCCGGACGCACCTGTCTGCGCTCCTGTAGAGCTGCCCCAGATACGGGGCGCGGCGGATCGTGGTGGTCGCCCTCAGCGTCACCACCGCGAGGGGTCGAGGGTGTTGGTGGTCGCGTTCCGGCACCCAGCCCCATTTATGGGGCAGCTCTACAGGAGCGCGTGGCCCCTACCGCTGCCCGCCGCCCGCCGCCCGCCGTCGCCGTCGCGATCCTGGTTCGGGAATTCGGACGCCGGTTGTCAGGTATCGCTGACATGAACCGGCGGAGACCATCGAGGAGACCGCCGAGCTGGTCACCGCGGCCGGTGGCACCGGCATCGCCGTGCGGGTCGACCACCTGGTGCCGGAGCAGGTCCGCGACCTGGTCGCCCGGATCGACGCCGAGCAGGGCCAGCTCGACGTACTGGTCAACGACATCTGGGGCGGCGACCCGCTGGTCACCTGGAACCAGCCGGTCTGGGAACAACCCCTCGACGCCGGCTTCCGCACCCTGCGACTGGCCATCGACACGCACATCATCACCAGCCACTTCGCCCTGCCCCTGCTGATCCGCAAGCCCGGCGGTCTGGTGGTGGAGATGGGCGACGGGACCAAGGCGTACAACGACGAGAACTACCGGCTGTCGGTCTTCTACGACCTGGCCAAGGTGTCGGTCAACCGGCTCGCCTTCTCCCAGGCGCACGAGCTGAAGCCGCACGGCTGTACGGCGGTGGCGCTCACCCCCGGGTGGATCCGCTCCGAGGCGATGCTGGAGCACTTCGGCGTGACCGAGGAGAACTGGCGCGACGGCGCCGCCACCGACCCGAACTTCCTCATCTCGGAGACCCCGGCCTTCGTCGGCCGGGCGGTGGCCGCGCTCGCCGCCGACGAGGACAAGGCCCGCTGGAGTGGCAGGTCCGTCGACGCCGGCACGCTGTCCAAGGTGTACGGGTTCACCGACCTCGACGGCAGCCAGCCGGAGGGCTTCCGCTACATCACCGAGGTGGTCGACGCGGGCAGGCCGGCGGACGTCACCGGCTACCGGTAGAGCGAGCCGAGTCGCTCGGCCGCCCCGGCGAACAGTTGCCGCAACTCGGGTGGACCGAGCACCTCCACCTCGGGGCCGAGCCCCAGCAGTTGGTGGTACGCCACCTGGACCGACTCGACGGGCAGCCGCGCCACCACCCAGCCCTGCCCGTCGGGCGGGCTGGCGGCGGCGCGCAGTTCGTCGTACACGAAGGGGGCATCGACCAGGTGCCGGAGCTGGCGCAGGCCGGCGGGGCTCAGCCGGACGGCGACCTCGGCCCGCAGCATGGTCCGCAGGAACGACGCGGCCTGCTCGCGCCAGTGCCCGGCCAGGTCGAAGCCCTCGTCGCGGTCGAAGTGCTCCTCGCCCACCTCGACCCCGGTGACCCGGTCCACCCGGTAGGTGCGGGTGCCGTCGTCGACGCGACCAACCAGATACCAGACCCCACTCTTGAGCACCAGACCGTACGGCTGAAGCCGGCGGGTCACCTCCCGGTCGCCGCGCCGGTAGCGCAACTCCACCACCCGGTCCGCCCAGACCGCCCGGGCCAGCGCGGGAAGCCAGAGCGGTGCTGCGGTCTCCCGGAACCAACCCGGTACGTCCAGGTGGAACCGCTGCCCGGCGCGAGCCGGGGCGTCACGCAGGGCGGGTGGCAGCGCGGCCAGCACCTTCAGCTCGGCGGACGCGACAGCGTCGGCGAGCCCCATCTCGCCGGCCGGCCCGGGCAACCCGGCGAGGAACAGCGCCTCCGCCTCGTCCCGGGTCAGCCCGGTCAGTCGGGTGCGGTAGCCGCCGAGCAGGCGGTAACCGCCGGCCCGACCCCGGTCGGCGTAGACCGGCACCCCGGCGGCGGAGAGGGCCAGCACGTCCCGGTACACGGTCCGCTCGGAGACCTCCAACTCCCGCGCCAGCTCGCCGGCGGTCATCGACCCGCGCGACTGCAACAGCAACAGCAACGAGATCAGTCGGGAGGCGCGCACCCGCCCATCCTGCCCCGCGCACCAATCAGCGGATCCGATCACCGCTCGCTAGGCTGCTCGATCGTGGATGCCAGCAGAATCGCCAGCCCGGTGACCGGGGTCGTCGGCCGCTTCCTCGCCGGGGCGGGGCTGCTCCTGCGCGGGCTGGGCCTCTACGTCCGCAGCCCGGGGCTGATGCTGCTCGGCATCGTGCCGGCGCTGATCTCCGGCGCGCTGTTCCTGGCGGCGCTCGCCACACTCGTGTACTTCGTGGACGACCTCGCCGCGCTCGTCACCCCGTTCGCCGACGACTGGTCGAGCACCTCCCGCAGCCTGGTCCGGGTGATCGCCGGGTTGGCCTTCCTGGGGGTTGGCGGCCTGCTCGGGGTGCTCACCTTCACCGCGGTGACCCTGGTCATCGGCGACCCGTTCTACGAGAAGATCTCCGAGAAGGTCGAGCAGCGGTACGGCGGAACGCCCGGCGCGGTGGACGTGCCCTTCTGGTCGTCGCTGCGCCGCAGCCTCGCCGACTCGGTACGGCTGGTGGCGCTCACGGCGCTTGTCGGGATTCCGCTGTTCCTCGCCGGCTTCATCCCGGTGGTCGGGCAGACGGTCGTTCCGGTCATCGGGGCGGCGGTGGGTGGGTGGTTCCTTGCCGTGGAGCTGGTCGGTGCGCCGTTCTACCGGCGGGGGATGCGGCTGCCGCAGCGCCGGACGATCCTGAAGGCCGACCGGGCCGCCTCGCTCGGTTTCGGAGTGGCGGTCTTCCTCTGCTTCCTCATCCCGCTCGGCGCGGTGCTGATCATGCCGGCGGCGGTCGCCGGTGCCACCCTGCTGGCCCGTCGATCGTTGGGCCAATCAATCGAGAGGGACTGACATGGAGATCACCCTGGTCGAGGGGGACATCACCACCCAGCGGGTGGACGCCATCGTGAACGCCGCGAACTCCTCCCTGCTCGGCGGCGGTGGCGTCGACGGCGCGATCCACCGGCGCGGTGGACCGGCCATCCTGGCCGACTGCCGGGCGCTGCGGGCGTCCCACTACGGCAGGGGCCTGCCCACCGGCCAGGCGGTGGCGACCACGGCCGGAGAGCTGCCGGCCCGCTGGGTGATCCACACCGTCGGGCCGGTCTGGTCAGCAAGCGAGGACCGGTCGGCGTTGCTGCGCGACTGTTACGCCAACAGCCTGCGGGTGGCCGACGAGGTGGGCGCGTCCACTGTGGCGTTCCCGCTGATCTCGGCCGGCATCTACGGCTGGCCGCTCGACGACGCGGTCCGGCAGGCGCTGTCGGTGCTGCGTTCGGCCACGCCGGCCGCCGTCACCGAGGCCCGCCTGGTGCTCTTCGGCGCCGACACCCACGCGACAGCCCGCCGGGTCTTCGACGGCGCCTGACGTCGGCCGTAGCCGCGGTGCCCGCCTCGATCAGGTCAGGTCAGGTCGGCCAGGCAGGACCACTGCGACGTCACCGGTCGGTAGCCCAGTCGGGCGTTGATCGCCAGCATCGGCGCGTTGGCCTCGTCGTTCGAGGTGTACGCCACACGCACGCCGTTCGAGGCAGCCCGGTGCAGCGCCGCCACCTTGGCCAGCCGGGCCAGCCCCTGACCTCGGTACGCCGGAACGGAGCCCGTGTAGTCCGACCACATCCGGTCCCCGTCCCGCTTCACGAGACTGAAGGCGGCCACCACGCCGTCGACCTCGGCGGCGACGCTGGCCGTCTTGTCCAACCCGAGGTTGTCCCACACGTCGTACTGCCAGCTCTCGTAGCTGATCGCGTCGACCGGCACGTCGCCCGGTTCGTCCGCTGCCGAGGCCACATTCGCCACGTACAGCAGGTGGGGGTCCAGGTCGCCGATCGGGCGCAGCCGTACGCCCGGGGGCGGCTCGGGTAGCGCCGGTGCCGAATTCAGGTCGAGTGCCGAGTAGCGCACCTCTCGGCTTGGCTCGTAGCCGTGTCCGCGGGCGAACGGCAGCGCCTCCGACAGTGCCATGGCGCGCACCCGGCGGACTCCCAACGGGCGAAGGTGGTCGGTCGCGGCGGTCAGCAGGGCCGTCCCGAGGCCGCGCCGCCGGTGCTCCGGGTGCACGTGCAGCAGGTTGATGCCGCCGACGTCCGTCGCTGAGGTCGTCCCGATGCGTTCGGCGGACACCCAACCGACCACGCGATCGTCGACCTCGGCCACGAAGGCGGTCCAGGCCTGCCCGGGCGGTGGTTCCGCGATCATCTTCCGGGTCGACTCGACACCGCGCACCAGGTACGGAACGACCGTCGCCCGCAGGGCCACCACACCCGGGGCGTCATCCGGCTGCGCCACACGGATCCGCATGTCAGGCCCCCGTCCGTACGGCGGCGACGGCCTCGACCTCGACGAGCTGGTCGGGGTAGCCGAGCACGGTGACCCCGAGCAGGGTGCTGGGCGGGTCGTGGTCGCCGAAGAAGTCGCGCACCACCTCCCAGACGGTCACCAGGTCGGCCTGCCGGGAGGACGACACGTACACGGTGGTCTTGACGACGTCGGTGCGGGTTGCCCCGGCCGCCGCGAGGGCGGTCTGGAGGTTCGCCAGCACCTGCCGGGCCTGTGCGGCGTGATCGCCGGGCGCGACGGTGCGACCCTCGGCGTCCAGCGGGCAGGCGCCGGCGGTGAAGACCAGTCGGGCGGTCGACTCGACGGTGGCCGCGTACGCGTATTCGGCGACGTCGGAGAGTGCGGGTACGCGCAGCAACGCGACATGGTCAGGCATGCCGGCGAGGCTAACGACGTTCGCCCTCCAGAGCGAGGAGTTATCGGTTCCGCCCGGCGCGCCGAGGAGGCAGCAACTTCAGGGTTGTTGGTGCCTCGTGACGTCTGGAGGCAGCAACAACCTCGAAGTTGTGCAGATCCTGCCCGCGGGCCCGACCGGTTTACGCGGAGGCGCGGCGGATCAGTTCGGTGGGGAGCATGACCGCCTGCTCGATCGTCTCCCCGGCGGCCAGCCTGAGCAGTTGACGGGTCATCCGGCGGCCCAACTCCACGATCGGCTGCCGGACGGTGGTCAGCGGTGGCTCGGTGTACGCGGCGGTCTCGATGTCGTCGAAGCCGACCACCGCGACGTCCGCCGGCACCCGCCGGCCGGCTTCGCGCAGCGTCCGCAGGGCGGCGTGCGCCATCAGGTCGGAGGCGGCGAAGACGGCATCCAGGTCGGGGTGCTCGGTGAGCAGTTGACGCATCGCCGCCGACCCGGACTCCCGGGTGAAGTCACCGACGGCGATCAGCTCGGGCAGGCCCGCGTCGGCGACCGCGCTGCGGTAGCCGCTGAGCCGTTCGATGCCGGCGACCATGTCCTGCGGGCCGGCGATGGTGGCGATCCGCCGACGACCGCTGTCGACCAGGTGTCGGATGGCCGCGGTCACGCCGGCCACGTGGTCGACGTCGACGTACGGTACGGGCACGTCGCCGAGCGGCCGGCCGCTGACCACCACCGGGATGCCGAGCCGGGCGAGCGTGCCGGGCAGCGGGTCGGCACCGTGCAGCGAGGCGAAGAGCACCCCGTCGACGTGCCGGCCGGTGGTGTACCGCTCGACCCGGTGGTGCCCGGCCGGTGAGCCGGCGAGCATCAGCACCAGTTGCTTGTCGGCCGCCTCGAGCTCCTGGCTGACGCCGCGGATGATGCCGGGGAAGACCTGGTCGTCGGAGAAGACCCGGGTGGCTGCCTCCGGCATGACCAGGGCGACCGAGTCGGTGCGTTGGGTGACCAGGCTGCGGGCGGCGAGGTTGGGCACGTAGCCCAACTCGGCGACGGCCCGGGTGACCGCCTCCCGGATCGGCTCGGCGACGGTGGTGGAGCCGTTGACCACCCGGGACACGGTGGCCCGGGACACCCCGGCCCGCGCCGCCACCGCTTCGAGCGTCGGCCGTTGCGCCGTCGTCATCGTGCCTTTCCCCCCGCTCGTCCCAGCCCGTTCCGGGTGACACCCCGTGCCTCTGGGCCGGGTAGTCGACGCGCCGCAGCCCGAACCGTTGCGGTGACCGTCGGCCCGGTAGAGGTGTCCAGGAACGACCATACGAGAAGACCGCCACGGCAGATCGCCCCGCCGAGGGTGGCCGATGCGGCACGCCCTGTCAAGAGAGCGCTCTCTCACCCTCGCGGCACCGACCCGAACGAGGGCGCCACCCGCCGGGGTGACGCCCTCGGTCAGTGCGAATCGATCACTTGGCCCGCAGGCCGTCCAGCAGGGCACGATCGCCGGCAACGACAAGCGTCTCGAAGCTCACCCGGCCCCAGAGCGCCAGCAACAGGTCGCTCGCCGTGCCGCTGACCTGCGCCCGAGCGTGATGATCGTCGTGGTCGAAGATGGTCGCCGTGTCGAGCAGCGCCACCCCCTCACCGCGCAGCCGCAAATACCACTCCTGGGCCGCGTCGGTCGCGGTGAGCTGCACCACCCCGCGCCAGTCGCCAGGCGTCCGCCGCCGACCCGCCGGCAGCCAGGTGTCCAGCACCTCGCTCACGCCGTCGGCCGCGAGCTTCGCCTCCACCGGATCGCCGGCCGCGATGGCGAGCTGGGCGTCCCACCGGTGCACAGCCGTCTCGTGTGCCATCCGACGCGGCCAGAAGCCGGCCTTCTTCGGCTGCGGGGCCCAGTTCCACGCCGGTGCCTCCGGGTCGAGCCCGTCGAAGACGGTCATCAGCTTGTCGTACCCCTGCTGCCACAGCTGGAGCGGGCTGACGCCCGGGTCCGCCGCAAGCGGCTCCCGGCGGGCCGGCTGAGCGGTCTGGCCGGACCCGGCGAACGACGAAACCCAGTGGTAGATGCCAGCGAGGTGCAGTGTGAGGTCGTTGACCGTCCAGCCCGGACAAGACAGAACCGGTGTCTCCGGCGGGGCCTCGGCCACCGCCGCCGCGAACGCCGGGCCCTCCGCCCGGAGCGCCCCGATCCAGAAATCCTTGCTGCCCTGCAGTCTGCTCATCGCCATCCTCCCGGGGGTGCCGGGCGACCAATGGGTGCCACGGCTATCAGTCAGCCTAAGGTGAAGGGCGTGCCAGACGCCTCCGCCCAGCCGACAACCGAAGCCGATCGTGCCATCCCTGGTCCACTGGCCAGCTACACCACTCTACGGATGGGTGGGCCGGCCGAGCGGATCGTGACCGCCACCAGTGCCGACGAGATCGTCCGGGCCGTCCGAGCCGCGGACGAGCCGGTCCTGATCCTGGCCGGTGGCAGCAACGTCGTGGTCGGCGAGCCCGGCTTCCCCGGCACCGTCGTGCTGGTGCGCTCCCGTGGCCTGAGCGTCGTCGCCGAGGACGCCGGGTTCGTCACCGTACGGGTCGACGCCGGCGAGCCGTGGGACGACCTGGTCGCCGCGACCGTTGCCAACGGCTGGGCCGGGCTGGAATGCCTCTCCGGCATCCCCGGCTCGACCGGTGCCACCCCGATCCAGAACGTCGGCGCGTACGGCCAGGAGGTCGCCGAGACGATCACCGGCGTCGAGGTGTACGACCGGGTCGAGGGCACCCGACACACCATCCCCGCCGCCGACTGCGGGTTCGCCTACCGGGGCAGCATCTTCAAGTACCGGGACCGCTGGGTGGTGCTGTCCGTCGACTTCCGACTCACCCGGTCCCCGCTCTCCGGCCCGGTGCGCTACGCCGAGCTGGCTCGTGCGCTCGGTGTCGAGGTGGGCGACCAGGTGCCGTTGGCGGACGCCCGAGCGGCGGTGCTGCGGCTGCGCGCGGGCAAGGGCATGGTGCTCGACGCCACCGACCCGGACACTCGTTCGGTCGGTTCCTTCTTCACCAACCCGGTGCTGGACCAGGCGACGTACGCGCTGCTCCTGGAGCGCTCCGCCGAGCTGGGCGACCCGCCCGCCTGGCCGGGAGCCGACGGCCTGGTCAAGGTGAGCGCGGCCTGGCTGATCGACAAGGCCGGCTTCACCAAGGGCCACCCCGGCGAGGGCGGAGTCTCGATCTCCAGCAAGCACACCCTGGCCCTGACGAACCACAGCGGCACGGCCAGCACCGGTGACCTGCTCACCCTGGCCCGAGACATCCGCGACACGGTGCAGACCCGCTTCGGCGTAACCCTCCACCCCGAACCAGTCCTCATCAACTGCACCCTCTAACCCCGACCCCGACCCCGACCCCGACCCCGACCCCGACCCCGACCCCGACCCGCCCCCAGCCCACGCGATCTTGCAGTTTCTGCCGGGGCATAAGGGGTGTAGCGGGGCAATCAGCGACAGAAAGTGCAAGATCGACGAGGTGGGGGTGGGGCGCGGGGGCGCGGGGGGTGGGGCATGAGGGGCAGGGCGGGTGGGGTTATGGGAGGGGCCAGGGGAGGGTTAGTTCGCCTTGGCGCCAGCGGGACGGCCCGCCCAGGATGGGCCATCCTGCCTCGCGGAGGCGCGTCACCGCTCGCAGCCATCGTTGACGGGGGCCGAACGTGGCGTACGGGGCGGCGGCCTGCCAGGCGTCGTCCAGGGCGCGGATCAGGTCGTGCACCTGCTCACCGGGGACGTTGCGATGGATCAGCGCCTTGGGCAGCCGCTCGGCCAACTCGGCGGGGCTGCCCAGCGTGGTGAGTTTCGCGGCCAGGGTCAGCGTCCGAGGGCCGTCGGCGTCGACCAGCAGCCAGCTCGCGAGCCGCCCCAACTCGTCGCACGTGCCCTCGACGAGCACCCCGCCCGGGGCGAGCGCAGCGGTCATCGTCCGCCAAGCGTCCGGGACCTCGCTCTCGTCGTACTGTCGAAGCACGTTGAACGCGCGGACCAGCACCGGCCGGAGCCCGGCCAACTCGAACCCACCCCGGGCGAACGTCAGGCCGGGCGGGTCGGCGGCCGGGGCCGCGGCGGCCACCCGGGCCGGGTCGATCTCCAACCCCACCAGCCGTACGTCGGGACGAACCCCCGCCGCCAGCCGCGCGCGCAACTCCACAGCGGTCACCGGGTTGGCGCCGTAGCCGAGATCGACCACCAGGGGGTCGGTCGCCGCCAACAGCCGTTCGGCGCAGGTGGCGACAATCCAGTTGTCCACCCGACGGAGCCGGTTCGGGTTGGTCGTGCCGCGCGTGACCACACCGAGCGGCCGACGCCGTGCCACGCCGCTCACTGCGCACGCCGCCCGGTCGGCGTCCGCTCGCGACTGCGGGGCTCGCAAACCCGGCTCACTCCTCGCGCTTCACTGGCCGACCCGGTGCACCTTGTGCTGTGCGGCCTGCGCCCGCGGCCGGACCACCAGCCGGTCGACGTTGACGTGCTCGGGGCGGGTGGCGCACCAGGCGATGCAGTCGGCGACGTCCTCGGCGACCAGCGGCCCCGGCACCCCGGCGTAGACGGCGGCCGCCCGTTGCGCGTCCCCCTCGAAGCGAACCAGCCCGAACTCCTCGGTCTGCACCATGCCCGGGTCGATCTCGATCACCCGCAACGGCCGGCCGCACAACTCCAGACGGAGCGTGCCGGCGATGGCGGTCTGCGCGTGCTTCGCGGCGGTGTAGCCGCCCCCGCCCTCGTACACCGTCAGGCCGGCGGTGGAGGAGACCACCACGATGGTGCCGGAGCCGGACGCCTCGAGCGCCGGCAGCAGCGCCTGGGTGACCCGCAGCGTGCCGAGCACGTTCACGTCGTACATCCACTGCCAGTCGGCGACCGAGCCGGACTCCACCGGGTCCAGCCCGCGCGCGCCTCCGGCGTTGTTGACAAGCAGGGTGACCGGCCCGGGCGCCTGGGCGGCGGCCCCGGCCAGCCCGGCCACCGACTCGTCCGACGTGATGTCGCAGGTCACGGCGGTGGCCTGCCCGCCAGCGGCGGTGATGTCGGCGACCAGGTCGGCGAGCCGCTCGGCGCGACGGGCGGCGGCGAGCACGTGGAAGCCCTCGGCGGCGAGTCGGCGGGCGGTGGCCGCGCCGATTCCGCTGGACGCTCCGGTGACGATGGCGACAGGGGTCATTGCGACATTGTCCCCCGCCCGTGGGACCCGGGCGGACCGGGCGGGGCGACCGTCGACGGGCGTGCGGTGATGAGGTCCGTCACCCCCGGGACCCGCGCCGGGGAATTTCCGATGCCCGATGGGGAAGATGACGTCTGGCGTACAGGTTGACCGAGAAGCGCCGGTCGTGCGAGACGGCATCTACCGTGACAAAGGAGCGGATGTGGCGGAACTGCACACCGGTGTCGGGCGTCAGCGAGGTGCCCAACCGTGGCCCCGGCCCCGTCGCATCGCCACCCTCTCGGTGCACACCTCCCCCCTGCACCAACCCGGCACAGGCGACGCCGGTGGCATGAACGTCTATATCCTTGAGGTCGCCCGGCGACTCGCCGAAGCCAACGTCGAGGTGGAGATCTTCACCCGGGCCACCTCCGGCGACCTGCCCCCGGTCGTCGAGATGGCACCCGGGGTGCAGGTCCGCCACATCACCTCCGGTCCGCTGGAGGGCCTCACCAAGGAAGAGCTGCCCGGTCAGCTGTGCGCCTTCAGTGCCGGGGTGCTGCGCGCCGAGGCGTCCCGCCCGCCCGGGCACTACGACCTGATCCACTCCCACTACTGGCTTTCCGGCCAGGTCGGCTGGCTGGCCAAGGAACGTTGGGGCGTTCCGCTTGTGCACACCGCACACACCCTGGCGAAGGTCAAGAACGCCCAGCTCGCGGCCGGCGACCGGCCAGAGCCCAAGGCCCGGGTGATCGGCGAGGAGCAGGTGGTCGCCGAGGCGGACCGCCTGGTCGCCAACACCCGGGTCGAGGCAAGCGACCTCGTCGACAGGTACGACGCCGACCCGGCCCGGGTGTCCGTCGTGCAGCCGGGTGTCGACCTGGGCCGGTTCCGGCCCGCACTGGGCGACAGGTCCGCGGCCGCCCGCGAGGCCCGCCGTCGGCTGGGGCTTCCGATCGATGGGTACGTGGTTGCCTTCGTCGGTCGGATCCAGCCGCTCAAGGCCCCCGACGTGCTGATCCGCGCGGTTGCCGCCCTGCGCGAACGCGACCCGGCGCTGGCCGACCGGGTGACAGTGGTGATCTGCGGCGGGCCCAGCGGCAGCGGGCTTGACCGTCCGACCGCGCTGATCGAGCTGGCTGCCACGCTCGGTGTCGCCGACGGGGTGCGGTTCCTGCCACCGCTCACCGGAGACGACCTGCCCGCCCTGTACCGGTCGGCCGATCTCGTCGCGGTCCCGTCGCACAACGAATCGTTCGGGCTGGTCGCCCTGGAGGCGCAGGCCTGCGGTACGCCGGTGCTGGCCGCCGCCGTCGGAGGGCTGGTCACCGCCGTGCGGGATGAGGTCAGTGGCGTACTGATCGACGGTCACGACCCGGTCGACTGGGCCCGTGCGCTGGGCCGCCTGCTGCCGAACCGGGCCCTTCGGGCGGAGCTGGGCCGCGGGGCCGAGCAGCACGCCCAGCACTTCTCCTGGGACCGTACGGTCGCCGGTCTGCTCGGCGTCTACGGCGAGGCGATCGCCGCGCACCGGGCCCGGCTCGCGGCCGACCTGGCAGCCGACCCGGCACTCTCCTGCTCCTGGTGACCGGTGAGCGTCGCCTGCCCGGTGGGCGTCGCGTGCCCGGTGGGCGTCGCGTGCCCGGTGGGCGTCGCGTGCCCGGTGGGCGTCGCGTGCCCGGTGGGCGTCGCGTGCCCGGTGGGCGTCGCCTGCCCGGTGGGCGTCGCCTGACCGGGCGTCGCCTGACCGGGCGTCGCCTGACCGGGCGTCGCCTGACCGGGCGTCGCCTGACCGGGCGTCGGCTGACCGGGGCGTCGCCGCCAACCGGTGCGCGGGCCGGGTCGGTCGTAGAGTGGGTCCGGTGAGCCCGAAGAGCGATCTTGCGACCCTGATCGAGTCGGTCTGCGCCGAGCGGGAGCTGGCCTGGGAGTCGACAGGCCCCGGCTCGTACGCGGTGACCCTGCCGGGCACACACAAGCTGAAGACGGTCTGCAACCTGATCGTCGGCGAACACGCGCTGCGGATCGAGGCGTTCGTGATGCGCCAGCCGGACGAGCGCCGCGAGGAGTTGTGGGCCTGGCTGTTGCAACGCAACGCCCGGATGTACGCCGTCTCCTTCTCCACCGACGCGGTCGGCGACGTGTACCTGACCGGGCGGGTCAACCCGGCCGGCGTGGACGCCGACGAGTTGGACCGGCTGCTCGGTTCCGTGCTGACGTACGCCGACGAGTCGTTCGACACGATGCTGGAGATCGGCTTCGGCAGTTCGATCCGCCGCGAGTACGAGTGGCGGGTCAAGCGTGGCGAGTCGACAGCCAACCTGGCCGCGTTCGCCCACCTCTTCGAGCCCTCCGGCTCGGGCCCCGACCCAGCCTGACCACCCCGCGCCAAGATCCGCGCCCCGCGCCCCGCACCCCGCGTCAAGATCCACGCAACTTCCCGGATGTTGCTGCCTCCGACAGGTCGAGAGGCAGCAACATCCCCGATCTTGCGCGGATCTTGACGACGCACACCGCCCGCCCCGCCCGGAGCGGGGTTTTGGATCCAGCACGGTCATGGCGTGTCGTCGGAGGTTCGGACTGCTCCTGACGGGTATGCCGCACCGCGCGGTGCGGCGAGGGACCCCCGCGCGCCGAGGACGGAGTGTCAAGGAGCGGAGCGTCCCATGGCTCAGCGGAACAGCTCAGGTCGCGGCGCGACTGCGACCAGGACGAAGCGACAGGCCGGCAACCAGACGCCGGGTACCCCGGGAGTCTCCGAGTCGGAGATCTCCCGGATGCGGGTGGACGACATCCGCGGGCAACTGCGTAGACGCGGGGTCTCCGGGATCTCCGCGCTGCGTAAGCCCGACCTGGTGAAACAGTTGGTCCGCTCGATGCGGGCCGGTGCGGGTCGGAGCAGCACCGGCCCGACGGGCCGGGCCACCGGTACCCGGGCGTCGGCCGGTCGTGCCGCCGCCACCAGGAAGTCGGCGGCCAGGCCGGCGTCGAGCCGCGCGAAGGCCGCGCCAGCGAACAAGAGCGCGCCCGCGAAACGGGCCGCCGCGACGAAGGCGACCGCCGCGCGGAAGTCGGCGGCGGCGAAGAGAGCGCCGGCGAAGAAGGCGACCGCCGCGAAGAGGACGACAGCGGCGGCGAGGTCGACGTCCGCCCGTAAGACGGTGGCCGCGCGGAAGACCACGGCGGCACGCAAGACGACGCCGGCCCGGAAGACGACGCCGGCGCGTACGACTGCGGCGGCCCGGAAGACGACGGCGGCCCGTACCGCGCCCGCGCGGAAGGCACCGGCGCGGCCCGCGGCGAAGCGTGCGGCGCCCGCCACGCGTACCACCGCGAAGCGGGCGGCACCTGCGAAGCGCACCACGGCGAAGCGGGCGGCACCCGCCAAACGTCCGGCGACCCGGTCGGTCAGCAGCGGCACGACGACAGGTGGGATCCGGACCGGGCGGGGTACCGGACGGTCGGTTCGCAGCTCGCAGGTCATCTCGTCGCTCCAGGACCAGCCGGAGCGGCCGGGACGGAGCCTGATCACCACGAACCACGAGGTGATCCAGCGTTGGGCCCGCGAGCGTGGGGCCAGGCCGGCAACCATCACGGGTACCGAGCGGGACGGCCGTGCGGGCGTTCTGACCTTCCACATCCCCGGTTACCGCGAAAGTAGCCGAAATCGCGAGATCACCTGGGATGAGTGGTTCTATACCTTTGACCTTCGCCGGCTGAACCTGATCTATCAGGAACAGTTGCGCGACGGCCGGCAGAGCAGCTTTTTCCGGACCGAGTCGCCCGATCGGGAGGACGGCTGAGGTGTTTGCGGGAATGGCTGACGGGTACGCGGCTGTTGTCAGAGACTGAGGCCCGAGCAGCGGATACTCGTCAGTTGTGACCGGCGAGACAGGCGTTCTGGGTTGAATCCAGAATCTGGGCGAACTAGCTTTATTGCACCGCGCCACGCTTGGAAACGTTCGGGGGAGCGGCGGATCGATCAGGTCCGTGCACCAGGCGAGGCGCGAGGGGACGGGTGGATTTACCGTTGGGGGACGGTGCCCACCTGTTTGGACCGGCGGCTGAGCGGGCGATGCTTACGGGGGTGAGTGTTGCCCGCCGCCGCCGGCCCCACCGGCGGGCGCCCACCACGACCTCAGGGCCGTGGTGGGCGCTTTGCCGTGTTTCGTCGATCATGCGCTTGGCACCCGGTGAGCGGACGGCGTCTGCTCCTGGCGCAGGGCGGCGACGCGTCGCTCCCGGGGTGGTCCGGCGAGCAGATGCCCGACCGCTGCCGCCAGGCCCAGCCCACCCACCAGCAGCAGTGCCCCGCGCCGAGGTGTTGCAGGCTCACCCCGCCGAGGGTGGGTGCGACGAACGCCGCGGCCGGGAACGTCAGGTAGAAGACCGCCTGGTAGCGCGCGCGTAGCCGCGGTGGCGCCAGGTCGGCGTTGATCTGCGCGTTGGGCGGGGCGGCGAGCATCGAGCCGATCGTCCAGACCACGGCGGCGATCAGGTAGACGGCCAGTTCGTCGGCGACGGCGAGTGCCCCGAAACCGAGCGCGAGCAGCGCGGTGGAGGCGGCCAGTACGACGTCCTTGCGGTGCCTGTCGATCAGCCGGGGCACGAACAGTTGCCCGATCACGATCAGCGCGCCGCCGAGCGCCACCACCAGCCCGTACGCCGATGGGCCCAGGCCGTCGGCGCGCATGGCCAGCGGCATGATCGTCGACGTCTGCATGGTGAGTACGGCCAGCACGAAGGTGAGCCCGACGAAGACCAGGAAGGTGCGGTCGGTGAGCGCGGTGTGCAGTCCCGGTCGGCGGGGCCGGATCGTCGTGGGTGTCGGGCTGTCGGCGGGTGGAGCGGCCAGTCGTAGGGTCTCCGGCACCTTCCAGCCGATCACCGCGGCGGCGGTCAGGGTGGCACCGGCGTCGACCAGGAACAGCGCGGTGAAGCTTGCCTCGGCCAGCACTCCGGCGAGCATCGAGGCGACCGCCATGCCCAGGTTGAACGCCCAGAACTGGAGGTTGAACGCGCGTGAGCGGCGTTCGGCGGGCACCACGTCGACGATGGCCGCGACGAACGCCGGGCTGGGCATCGAGTGGACCACGCCGACAAGTGCGGAGAGCGCCGCGATCAGGAGTAGGGGTTGGCTGAAGGCGAGCGCCACCATCAGGGCGGCCGTGGTCAGGTGCGCGGCGAGCAGGGTCGCCCGGCGGCCCCACCGGTCGGCGAGAACACCGCCGAGGAGCACTCCGGCCGCGCCGCCGGCCCCGTACGCGCCGACCACCGTGCCGGCCAGCCCGACGCTCGCTCCGCGTACGTCGGTGAGGTAGAGCGGGAGGAACAGCATGGCGAACGCGCCGGCCCGGTTGATCAGCAGGCCGGTCCAGAGATACCAGAAGGTGGCGGGAAGCCCGCCCGCGGTGTCGTGCCACAGGCGCCGCAGGGCGTGCACTCGTCCTCCATACAGTTCGCTTTCTTAACTGTTTCGAGTGCAGAGTAGGAACTCGGGCCGCCCCGGCGCCAGCCGTCAGGCGGCTGCCTCGGCGGGTTGCGGCGTCCGGCCGGTGTCGACAGGTGCCAGCGCCTCGCCGGAGCGGCGCAGTGCGGCGGCCCGCCGCTCCCGGGCCGGGCCGGACACCAGGTGGGCCACCGCGGTCAGTACGCCGAGCGCGGCGCAGCCGTACCAGAGTGTGTCGTTGCCGCCGTGCTCGCGCACCAGTCCGCCGAGGATCGGTGCGCTGGCCCCGGCGATCTGCCAGGACAGCGAGAACACGCCCTGGTAGCGACCGCGCAGCTCGGCCGGCGAGAGCTCGGCGATCAGCGTGGAGTTGGACGGCGAGTTGAGCATCTCGCCGACCGTCCAGATCAGCACGGTCAGCCCGTAGAACCAGGGGGTGCCGGCGAACGCGGTGAGCCCGAAACCGACGCCCATCACCACGGACGCCAGCGCGAGCACGTGGGAGCGGCTCCGACCTCGGATCAACCGGGGTACGAAGAGTTGGCCGACCACGATGAGGACCCCGTTGAGCGCGATCACGGAGCCGTAGGTGGCTGGGCTCAGGCCGTCGTCGCCCATGGCGATCGGCAGCATCGAGATGTGCTGGAGGAAGACCAGCGCGGCGAACAGGTTGAGAGCCACGAAACCGAGGTAGACACGGTCGGTGAGGATCGCGCGCAGGGCGCCGCGTGGAGTGGTGGCGGTGGCAGTGGCGGAACGGGCCTGTCGGGTCTCCGGCACCCGGGTGAAGATGATCAGCGCGGTGATCAGCATGGTGCCGGCGTCGACCACGAAGAGCAGCAGGTAGTCGGCCTGCGCGGCGAGGCCGGCGAGGACGGCGGCGCAGGCGAAGCCCAGGTTGATCGCCCAGTAGTTGAGCGAGAAGGCGCGCAGCCGGTCCTTCGCCGGCACCACGTCGATCATCATCGCGCCGAACGCGGGCCGGGCCGCCTCGGCGAACATGCCGAGCAGCAGGGCGCCCAGCGCCACCGCCCAGAGATCCCGGGCCAGGCCGAGGCCGATCATCATCGTGGCCGCGCCCACGTGGGCGGTGAGCAGTGTCGGCCGGCGACCCCACCGGTCCGCGAGGGTGCCGCCGGCGGTGGTGCCGAACGCCCCGCCGACGCCCCAGAGGCCGATCACCAGGCCGGCCTGGGAGGCCGAGAAGCCACGTTCCTGGGTGAGGTAGATGGCGAGGAAGACGAGAACGAACGAGCCGAGCCGGTTGATCAGGGTGCCGGACCACAGGTACCAGAAGGTGGTCGGTAGGCCGCCGGTGGTGTCCCGGAACCAACTCCGCATCGTCCGCATCTGGCGCCCCGCTTGCAAGTAATGACCGCTATGACTGTTGCGCCTTACAACCCTAGTGGCGGGGTGATCCGCTGGTCATCCGCATTTTTACGTGGTGGTCGTCACGACGGCTGCCCGCGTGTCCCCGAGGCGGTTGAGGCAGGATGATCCGCATGACTGCGAGCGAAGGGCCCACCGTCGGGACGCTGGTCCTGCTTCGACACGGTGAGAGCGACTGGAATGCCAAGAACCTCTTCACCGGCTGGGTGGACGTTGACCTGACCGAGAAGGGCGAGGGCGAGGCGCGGCGCGGCGGCGAGCTGCTGCGCGAGCACGGCCTGCTGCCGGACGTCGTGCACACCAGCGTGATGCGCCGCGCGATCCGCACCGCCGAGCTGGCGCTCAACGCCGCCGACCGGCACTGGATCGCTGTGCGCCGGTCGTGGCGGCTCAACGAGCGGCACTACGGCGCCCTGCAGGGCAAGAACAAGAAGCAGACCCTCGACGAGTACGGCGAGGAGCAGTTCATGCTCTGGCGCCGGTCGTACGACACGCCGCCACCGCCGATCGACGACAACGACGAGTGGTCGCAGGTGGGCGACCCCCGCTACGCGCTGCTGCCGACCGAGCTGATGCCGCGTACCGAATGCCTCAAGGACGTCGTCGAGCGAATGCTGCCCTACTGGTACGACTCGATCGTGCCGGACATCCTGGCCGGCCGGACGGTGCTGGTGGCCGCGCACGGCAACTCGCTGCGCGCCCTGGTCAAGCACCTCGACCAGATCTCCGACGAGGCGATCGCCAAGCTCAACATCCCGACCGGCATCCCGCTGCGCTATGACCTGGACCCGCAGCTGCGCCCGCTCACCCTGGGCGGCACCTACCTCGACCCGACGGCGGCGAAGGAAGCCGCTGCGGCGGTCGCCAACCAGGGCCGCTGAGCCGACGACGAAGGCCCCCGGGATTCCCGGGGGCCTTCGTCGTTCCGAAGATCAGCTCGCCGAGGTGGTGCTCTGCCCGGTGATCAGGTAGATCACGTGCTCGCCGGCGTTTACCGCGTGGTCGGCGAAGCGCTCGTAGAAGCGGCCCAGCAGGGTGGCGTCGATCGCCGTCTCCACCCCGTACGGCCAGTCGTCGCCGAGCAGCACGGCGAACAGGTTCTTGTGCAGCTCGTCCATGGCGTCGTCGTCACGGTCCAGCTCGCCGGCCAGGCCGGCATCGGGTTTCGCCAGCACCGAGCCGATCTTCACGGCCATCCGGTCGGCGATCTCGGACATCTCGGTGAACACCGTCCGCAACTCGGCCGGAACCGCGGGGGAGGGGTGCCGGCGCAACGCGGTCTTCGCCACGTGCTCGGCGAGGTCACCCATCCGCTCCAGGTCGGCGGCCACGTGCAGGGCGGTGATCATCGCCCGGAGGTCGGAGGCGACCGGCGCCTGTCGGGCGAGCAGGTCACAGACCCGCTCCTCGACGTGCCGGTAGAGGTCGTCGATCTCGGCGTCCCGCTCGATGACCGTCTCGGCGGCCTGCCGGTCGGCGGTGAGCAGGGCCCGGGTGGCCTGGCGCATGGCGGCGCGGACGCCCTCCGCCATGTCCACAAGCAGTTGGCTGACGATCTGGAGATCGGCCCGGAACTCGTCGCGCATCATCACGTCCTGTGGTCGGTCGCCGCCGACGGGTGCCGGCGCAGGGGGTTGAGCAGGTACGACGCCAACGGTAGGGGGGCGCGGACGGACCCTGGATGAACCACGGTGAACGACGCCGGTCGTGGGGGTGAACACTTCTCGAAGTGCGGGTGGTTCGTCCCGTTCTGTGTGGTAGCCAGGTTAACAATGACCCTACGATCGCCGGGTGGACTGGGCAGTGGCGGTCGTGGTGGCCGTGGCGTTGGCGACCGGACTGGTCGCCGGTTTCCTGCTGCCCCGGTTCCTGCCGAGGCGGGACGGTCGCTCCACGTCGACGGGGAGCGTCAGCTCCCGCTGGAGCAGGGGGAGGCCCCCGATAGCCGAAGAGCAGCAGGCCGGGCTCGGTCGCCGGACGATCGACTCGCTCCGGGCCGGTGTCGTGGTATTGGACAACGACGACGTGCCGGTGCTGATCAACCCGGCCGCCCGCGCGATGGGGCTACTGCGTACCGGCAGCACCCCCGGCTCGATCGCCGCGCACCCGCTGATCCGTACCCTGGCCGGCCAGGTGCGACGCACCGGGGTGCGGCGCGAGATCGAGCTGGACCTGCCCCGGGGTCGCGACAGCGCGGGGGAGAACCCGCTCGGCGTGCACCTGCGGGCGATGGGCCTGGGCAACGGGTTCATCGCTGTCGAGGCGGTCGACGTGACCGAGGCGCACCGGTTGACCCGGGTGCGACGGGACTTCGTGGCCAACGTGAGCCACGAGCTGAAGACCCCGATCGGGGCGCTTCAGCTCCTCGCCGAGGCGTTGCTGGACGCGACCGAGCCGGCCGACGCGGCAGCGCCAGATCTCTCCGAGGACCTGGTGGCCGCCCGCCGGTTCGCCGAGCGGATCCAGCACGAGTCGACCCGACTGGGTCGCCTGGTGCAGGAGTTGCTGGAGTTGACCCGGTTGCAGGGCGCCGAGCCGCAGCCGCCACCCGAGCCGGTCGCGCTGGACTGGGTGATCGCCGAGGTGGTCGACCGAACCCGCACCACGGCCTCCGCCCGGGGTGTCGAGGTGACCGTGGACGGTCAACGGGGCCTCACCGCGTACGGCAGCGACTCCCAACTCGCCACGGCGGTGGCGAACCTGGTCGAGAACGCCATCAACTACTCGGGCGAGGACACCACGGTGCGGGTCACCCTGCGCGGTGACGACGAGCACGTCGAGGTCGCCGTCGCTGACCAGGGCATCGGCATCGCCCCCACCGACGTGGACCGGATCTTCGAGCGGTTCTACCGGGCCGACCAGGCCCGTTCGCGGGCCACCGGCGGCACCGGGCTCGGCCTGGCAATCGTGAAACACATCGCGAGCAACCATGGCGGACGGGTCGAGGTGTCGAGCACTCTTGGTGGTGGATCGACGTTCACCCTCCGGCTGCCCGCCAGCCCACCGGACGACCTGTTGGCGACACTGCCGCCGGTTGGGATCGAGTCCGGTCCGGCTGGGCTACGGCAGGTCTGACAGCAATGGAAAGGAAATCCCCGTTGAGCCGCGTTCTGGTGGTCGAGGACGAGGAGTCGTTCTCCGACGCCTTGTCGTACATGCTCCGTAAGGAGGGCTTCGAGGTTTCGGTCGCGGCGACCGGCACCGAAGCCCTCACCGAGTTCGACCGAACCGGCGCCGACATCGTGCTGCTCGACCTGATGTTGCCCGAGATGTCGGGGACCGAGGTCTGCCGACAACTGCGGCAGCGGTCGGCCGTACCGATCATCATGGTCACCGCCCGGGACAGCGAGATCGACAAGGTGGTCGGGCTGGAGATCGGCGCCGACGACTACGTCACCAAGCCGTACTCGCCGCGGGAGCTGGTCGCCCGGATCCGGGCGGTGCTGCGCCGGCAGAGCCCGGAGGTGGCCGAGGCGGGCGCTCCGACGCTGGCCGCAGGCCCGGTGCGGATGGACATCGAACGGCACGTGGTGACCGTCGAGGGCGGGGCCGTGCAGTTGCCGTTGAAGGAGTTCGAGCTGCTGGAGCTGCTGCTGCGCAACGCCGGCCGGGTGCTCACCCGCGGCCAGCTCATCGACCGGGTCTGGGGCGCCGACTACGTCGGTGACACCAAGACGTTGGACGTGCACGTCAAGCGGCTGCGTTCCAAGATCGAGCCGGAGCCGTCCGCGCCGCGTTTCATCGTCACCGTCCGGGGCCTGGGCTACAAGTTCGAGCCGTGATCGGCGTACCCGAAGGGGCCTGCGCTCGGCGTAGGCCCCTTCGGCCTGTCCGGACGGAGGCCGGGGTGTGTTGTCCTCCGACTGTAGAGCTGCCCCAGATGTGGGGCGACGCAGGCACGTGGCCGTTCGTCAGGGCTGAAGAGGCGCGCCGCTCGGCTGAACGCGTGCACCGCGCCAGTCTCCCGGGTCTGCCCCACTTGTGGGGCAGTTCTACAGGCAGCGGGGGATGGGTCGGCACGCCGGCAGCCGACGGACGAATCCCCTGACGGGACACCCAAGCGGACGCGTTCGGGTGCCGCTCAGAAGAGCTTGCGCAGCGCCGCGGCGATCTCGGCCACCTCGGTCAGCCGGCTCTCCGCCACGCCGATGACCGAGTCGTACGCGACGTCCTGGTCGGTCTCGTCGAGTTGGCCGATGCTGACGGCGTTGTTCTGCAGCAGGAAGGCGATGGCGACGATCCAGCCGATCCGCTTGTTGCCGTCCACGAATGGGTGGTTGTTGACCAGCGAGTGCAGCAGCGCGGCCGCTTTCGTCCAGAGGTCGGGGTAGGCGTCCTCCCCGAAAACGCTCGTCTGCGGCCGAGCCACCGCCGACTCCACGAGGCCGGCGTCCCTGATCCCGACGCCGATCTTTCGAGCGATGCTCGCCACGTCCGCCAGGGTGGGATAACGAACCCCCGACATCACTCCGCCAGGCGAGCGAGCAGGGTGGCGTGGCGTTCGATGATCTCGTCGGCGAGGCCGCCGAACTCCTTGGCGTTGCGCCGTGCGAGGTAGTCGTCGATCGCGGTGACGACCACGGCGTGCATTGAGCGCGCCTCTTCGTCCGCGGCGAGACGGAGTTGCCGTTCGCGGTCGTCGTCGAGTCGGAGCGTCATGGCCATGCCGCAAATGGTAGCAAGACTGCTACCAAGATCCGCTAGATCTCGTCGGCCGGGTGCGGGGCGACCATGCCCTGCTTGACCCGCGCCGCACACAGCTCGGCCAGCCGCTCGTAGGCGGCAGCGCCGATCAGCGCGCTCAGCTCCGGGGCGTACGACAGGTACATCGGCTCGGTGCCGACGTGCGCGTCCGTCGAGGAGGTGCACCACCAGTCCAGGTCGTGCCCGCCGGCACCCCAACCGCGCCGATCGAACTCGGACAGGGTGGAGACCAGCACCTTGGAGTTGTCCGGACGCTTCACCCAGTCCTGATCGCGGCGGATCGGCAACTGCCAGCAGACGTCCGGCTTGTATTCCAGTGGGTGCATTCCGTCGCGCAGCGCCTGGGCGTGCAGGGCGCAGCCGCCCCCGCCGGCGAAGTCGGCGTCGTTGAGGAAGACGCACGGACCGTCGGGGCCCTGGGTGGCGGTGCGGCGGGCCGGGTTCTTGCCGTCGATGGTGTCCTCGGCGGTCCAGTTCTTGAAGCCGCGCTGGAAGTGCTGCCACGTCGACGGGGTGAGCCGCTTGACGGCGTTACGGACCCGCTTCTCGTCGTCCGAGTCGGTGAAGAACGCCCCGTGCGAGCAGCAACCGTCGGCGGCCCGGCCGGCGATGATGCCGTGGCACCCCTTGCCGAAGATGCAGGTCCAGCGGGAGAGCAACCAGGTCAGGTCGGCGCGGATCAGGTGCGTCTCGTCGGCCGGATCGGTGAACTCGATCCACTCCCGGGGAAAGTCCAGTGGCACCTCGCGACTGCGCGGATCGCCCGGGTCGTCCACCAGCACACGGAGCTCCATCGTCACCCGGCCCAGCGTACGCGCGGTGCCGTCCGCAGGCCGGCGAGCCGCGCAAACGAGTTGCACCTATGGTCTTCATCATGCGACTGGGTGTCCTCGACGTCGGATCCAACACGGTGCACCTGCTCGTGGTGGACGCGCACCACGGCGCGCACCCGTGGCCGGCGCACTCCGAGAAGGTGGTGCTCCGGCTGGCCGAGCAGATCGGCCCGGACGGCGCGCTGACCGAGGCGGGCGCGGACGGCCTGGTCAAGGCCGTCGGCATGGCCAAGGCGGCGGCCACCGGCCTGGCGGCCGACGACCTGATCGCGTTCGCCACGTCCGCGGTGCGCGACGCCACCAACGCGGCCGAGGTGCTGGCCCGGGTCCGGGACGAGACCGGCGTACGGCTGGCGGTGCTCTCCGGGGCGGACGAGGCGCGGTCGACGTTCCTGGCCGTGCGGCGGTGGTTCGGCTGGTCGGCGGGTCGGCTGCTGGTGCTGGACATCGGCGGTGGCTCGCTGGAGATCGCCGCCGGCATCGACGAGGACCCGGACGTCGCGGTCTCACTGCCGCTCGGGGCCGGTCGGCTGACCCGGGAGCGGCTGCGGCTCGATCCGGCAAGCGCGGCCCCGCCGTCGGCGGAGACCATCGAGAAGCTCCGGGAGTACGTGGACGGGCGGCTGGACAAGGTCGTCGACCAGATGACCGAGGTGGGCTGGGACCGGGCGGTCGCCACCTCGAAGACGTTCCGCACCCTGGCCCGACTGGCCGGGGCCGCCCCCTCCGGTGCCGGGCTGTGGGCGCGACGCAGCCTGACCCGGGCGGGTCTGCGGCAGGTGATCGGGTTCATCCGGCACATCCCGCCGGCCCAGTTGATGGAGCTGGAGGGGGTCAGCGCGGGCCGGGCCCACCAGTTGCTTGCCGGTGCCGTGGTCGCCGAGGCGGTGATGCGCCGCCTGGATCTGGGCTCACTGGACATCTGCCCGTGGGCGCTGCGCGAGGGCGTCATCCTCCGTCGACTCGATCAACTCGAACCGATCTGACCGGGCGGCCGTTTTCGGCCTGTTTGCTGGCACTCGTCCCGATGGCGCCGGCGCTGCCGGGCTACGCTGGCTGACGTGACTTCCCGCGTTCCCGTGCTCCTGTCCAGCTCGTCGGTCTTTCCCGAGCCGACCGCGGCGGCGTTCCAACTGGCCGCGGCGCTCGGCTACGACGGGGTCGAGGTGATGGTCTGGACCGACGTGGTCAGCCAGGACGCGGGCGCGCTGCGCGGCCTGTCGGCGCACTACGGGGTGCCGGTGCTCTCGGTGCACGCCCCCTGCCTGCTTGTCACCCAGCGGGTGTGGAGCCCGGACCCGTGGGAGCGGCTGCGCAGGGCCGCCGAGCTGGCCGAGACGCTGGACGCGCCGACGGTCGTGGTGCACCCGCCGTTCACCTGGCAACGCGACTACGCGCGAAACTTCGCCGAGGGGCTGGCCACCGTCGCGGACCGGTTCAGCGGGCTGCGGTTCGCCGTGGAGAACATGTACCCGGTGCGGATGGCGGGTCGGCAGTTCGTCCCGTACGTGCCGGGGTGGGATCCCACCGACACCGGCTACCCGTCGTACACCCTGGATCTGTCGCACTGCGCGGCCTCGCACAGCGACCCCCTCGCGATGGCCGACCGGATGGGCGCCGGGCTGGCGCACGTGCACCTCGGTGACGGCACCGGCGAGGGCCGCGACGAGCACCTGGTGCCCGGGCGCGGCACCCAGCCCTGCGGGGAGCTGCTCTCCTCGCTGGCCGGGCGCGGCTTCACCGGGGCGGTCGCCGTGGAGGTCGCCACCCGGGGCGCGAAGAGCCGCGCGGTGCGCGAGGCCGACCTGCGCGCCGCGCTGGAGTTTGCCCGTCAGCACCTGACCGCGCCGTCCCCGGTCGACGCCTGACCACGTCCGCCCGCGCCGGGCGGTGTGTCAGCTGACCGGTGAGAGCGAGCCCACGGCACTCGTCGGCTGGGCGGCGACCGTCACCTGCTCACCGACGGCCGCCCGCTTGCGGGCCCGGTGCGCCGCCACGTGCGAGCGGGTGGCGCAGCGCTCCGAGCAGAACCGCCGGCAGCAGTTGGACGACGTGTCCAGGTAGACGTTGCCGCACCGATCGTCGGCACAGACCCCGAACCGGGCACTGCCATACTCGCAGAGCCAGACCGACAGCCCCCAGACCGCACCGGCCAGGTATTCCGCGCTGACCGAGGCGCCCCGACTGGTCACGTGCATGTGCCAGTCGCTGGAGTCGTGCCCGGAGATGCGTGGCTGCACCGGGAACGCCTCCAGCAGCGCGTTCAGCTCGGTGACCGCCTGGCCGTCGCGCCCCGAGGTGCCGTACTCGAAGACGTCGCGCAACCGTTTCTGGGCCCGCCGGAAGATCGCGACGTCCCGGTCCGCGACCTCGTCGCGCATCCAGGCGTTGTCGTCGGGGAAGAGGGCCCGCAGGTCGTCGAGGTCGTCCAGGCGGGCGTTGACCAGGTCAACGCCGGTCCGGGCGTACGCGTCGAAGTTCACACCCCCAACGGTAGACGACTCATGGGGTGCGCGGCGCGTCGATGTAGTGCGGCAGGAACCGCGCGTAGCCGTCGGTGATCAGACTGGCGCTCTCCCGCACGCCCACGCCGGCCGACTCGCCGTCGACGATCCAGCTCCCCAGCACCATGCGGTTGCCGGCGAACTGCGGCAATGCCCGGAACTCCTGGTAGCACCAGCCCTCGTCGCCGTAGATCCCCGGGTTGGTGATCTCCTGCTCGGCGGTGACGATGCGGACCGAACCGCCCTCCCGGCCGAGCAGTGGCTTGGCCACGTACTCCGTCATGCCGCGCGGTGAGTCGAGGTACGCCGGGAGCAGGTACTCGTGGTCGGGGTACAGCTCCCACAGGACGGCGAGCAACGCCTTGTTGGACAGCAGCAGCTTCCAGGCCGGCTCGATCCAGGTGGTCGGGGTGCCCGGGGCCAGGGCCGCCGGCCCGTACGGCTCGGCCAGCATCCACTCCCACGGGTAGAGCTTGAAGCAGGTGGTCACCGGGCGGTCGGCGACGTCGAGGAAGCGCCGGCCGTCCCAGCCGATCTTCTGGATGGGCTGCAACTGGACGTCCAGGCCGGCCTGTCGGGCGGTCTCGGCCAGGTAGCCGGCGGTCATGTGATCCTCGCCGGACTCCTCCTCGTTCGACCAGAGCACGTGCACCCGGGGGTCGTGCAGCCCGGCAGCGATCTTGGCCCAGGCGCCCACCAGCCGCTCGTGCAGGCTGTTCCACTGGTCCAGCTCCGGCCGGCTCTGCTCCAGCCAGTACCACTGGATGATGCTCGCCTCGACGAGCGCGGTCGGGGTGTCCGCGTTGTACTCCAGCATCTTTGGTGGCCAGGTGCCGTCGTACGCCAGGTCGAAGCGCCCGTAGAGGGTGGGTGGCGTCTCCCGCAGCGACCGGGCCACCGCCTCGGCCGCCCAGTCCGGGATGCCGAACTCGGCGTACCGGCGCTGTGCCACCACGTGCTCGGCGGCGGCCACCGACATCCGGTGCAGCTCCTCGGTGGCCTCCTCCAGCCGCAGCACCTCGTCGAGGTCGAAGGCGTACGCCCCGGTCTCGTCCCAGTACGACATGATCTCGCCGTCGGGCAGCTCCGTATCGACGTAGACGAGCCCCTGCTCCCGGATGGTGGTGTCCCAGTCGGGTCGGGGCTCGACCGTCTCGCGGCGCACCTCAGCCGCCGCAGGAGGCGAGGTGGGTGCCGAACCCGCCGCGATCGGGCAGGGCGGCAGTGGTCGGCTCCGGGGCGGCGCGGCCGGCGGACGGGTCGGCGACCCGCATCGCCAGCGCGACGGTGTCGCCGCCGCCGACCGGGCCGAGGGCACAGTCGTCGTCATCGTCGTCGTCCGAGGTCATGTTGCAGCCGGAGAGGGCGAGCGCGAGAGCGGTGAGCGCGCCGAGCTGCACGGAGGCCGACCGTAGCCGGCGGCGGGGGCGTGGGTCCACGGCATCGTTGTAGCCGATCGGCGCCACCACCGCCGCCCCGCCCCCCTCCGGGAGGTGGCCCTCCCCGCCCCTCGGCGGGGCCCCTGGCAGGGGCGATACGCTCGGTTCATGCTCCGTTCCGTCATCCTCGCCGCCTCCCGGTCAACCCAGGTCGAGCGGCTCGTCGCGACCGCCCCGTACACCCGGGACGTCGTTCGCCGGTTCGTCGCCGGCGCCACCACCGACGACGCGTTGCGCGCGACCCGCGGGCTCGTCGACGACGGTCTCGCGGTCACCCTCGACCACCTCGGTGAGGACACCGTCACCCCCGAGCAGGCCGTCGCCACCCGCGACGAATACCTGAAGTTGCTGAAGATGCTCGGTGCCGCCGGGCTCACCCCGGCCGCCGAGGTGAGCGTGAAGCTCTCCGCCCTCGGTCAGATGTTCGACGAGCAGTTGGCGTACGACAACGCGCGGGCGATCTGCACGGCGGCTGACGCGGCGGGCGCCACTGTCACCCTGGACATGGAGGACCACACCACCACCGACTCGACGCTGGAGGTGCTGGGCAGGCTGCGCAAGGACTTCCCGTCGACCGGCGCGGTGCTCCAGGCGTACCTGCGCCGGACCGAGTCGGACTGCCGGGAGCTGTCCTCGGCCGGGTCGCGGGTGCGGCTGTGCAAGGGCGCGTACAAGGAGCCGGAGTCGGTGGCGTACCAGTCGGCCCGTGAGGTCGACAGGTCCTACGTGCGCTGCATGAACATCCTGATGTCCGGCGACGGCTACCCGATGCTGGCCACCCACGACCCCCGGATGATCGCGATCGGCGAGGACCGGGCCCGCTGGTTCGACCGGGGGCCGGAGCGCTTCGAGTTCCAGATGCTCTACGGCATCCGCCCGGAGGAGCAGGCCCGTCTTGCCGCCGAGGGTTACACCGTGCGCACCTACGTCCCGTACGGCGACGAGTGGTACGGCTACCTGATGCGCCGGCTCGCCGAGCGCCCGGCCAACCTGGTCTTCTTCGGCCGTGCCCTGATCTCCAAGAAGTAACAGCTCCGGTTCGGCCGACGGGCCGGCGGCGACCTTCCGGGGTCACCGCCGGCCCGGGGGCGGCCTCGCCCCATCCACCGGATGGTCGTACCCTTCGGCGGGTGACTGACGGGGTGCAGCAGCCAGCACCACGGCGGCTCTGGCCGTTGTGGACGGTGCTCGTGGTGGTCGTCCTGCTGCTGGGCTGCGGCCTGCCGGCGTTGCTCGTCGTCGGCGTGGTCCGGGAGAACGGCGTCCGGTCCACGATCAGTCGGGCCGGTGCCTCGACGGCTGACGACCCGGCCACCGCGCTGGCCCGAGGGCTGGCCGACCGGATGACCGCCCAGCTCGACCGGCAGTCGACGGCGCTGCTCGGCGGTGACCGCGCGGGTTTCCTCGCCATCGCCGAGCCCGCCGCGCACACCGATCTGCGCCGACGCTTCGCCGCGCTACGCGAGCTCAAGGTGACGGTCTGGCGGGCCGAGCCGAGTGGCCTGCCCGCGCCGATCGTCGGCAAGCCGGGGGAGTGGCGGCTCCTGGTGCGCTTCCAGTACTGCTTCGTCGAACCGAACTGCCGACCCAGCCCGGTGCTGATCGGCACCCGCTGGCGGGAGTACGGCGACCAGCCCCGGTTGGTCGCCATGGAGGAGTCCAAGTCGGTGGAGACCGGCACCCGACCGTGGGAGGTCAGTGACCTGGTCGTGGCGGTCGGCGCGCGGACCATCGTCGCCACCACCCGGCCGCTGCGCGGCAAACTGCCCGGCCTGCTCGCCCAGGCCGAGGCGGCCGCCAGGATCGCCGACGGGTACGTGGTCGCCGGGTCGTCGCCACCGGACCGCTACCGGATCTTCTACGCCGGCCGCGCCGAGTGGAAGCACTGGTACGGCGGCGACCGACCGGAGTGGACCGGTGGTTACGCGGTGACCGTGGGGGGCGGCCACCACGAGGTGGTGCTCAACGCCGACGGGCTGCCCAGCAGCGGCACCGATGACCTGCTCCGGCACGAGCTGACCCATGCGGCCTCACTGCCCGAGCGCGGCTACCCGGGCAAGACCACCTGGTGGCTGGTGGAAGGGCTGGCCGAGTTCGCCGGCACCGGCGGCCAGGCGGTCGACAGGTATGAGGGGCTCGCCGAGGTGCGCAAGCTGGTCCGGGCCAAATGGGACGGTCAGTTGTCCGGCGTCAACCCGGCCGACGATGCGTCCGCCGAGCAGGTCAGCGGCAGCTACGGCGTCGGCTACCTGGCCGTCCGGCACCTCGTCGACAGGTACGGGCCCCAGCGGTTGCTCACCTTCTTCAAGGCCGTGGTGCACGAGCGCAAGACCCTTGAGGTGGCCGCCGAGGAGGCGTTCGGCGAGCAGTGGTCGACGCTGCACGACGAGTGCGTCGCGTACGTGCGCGCGGCCGCCGCCTGACGGGTCCGCGGGTGGTGTGACGGCCCGCCGTACCATCGATGGGTGCACCGCCCTCAGTCACCTCGGCCGGGCCGCACCATCCGGCCGCGCCTGCTCGTCGCCCTGACCGCCGTCGCCGTCCTGATCACCACCACCGCCGCGTCGTGCGGCGACGAAGACCCCGACCTGGCGCTCGCCTCGGCCGCCCGTAACCAGGTCAGTGAGGTGATCGACGCCCCGGCGACGGTGACCGCCCGGGCCGCCGCCACGCTCACCGCTCCCGCCGACGGCACGCTGGCCAGCCTGCGTGTCCAGCCTGGGCAGCGGGTCAAGGGTGGTCAGGTTCTCGCCGTGGTCGACTCGCCCTCGGCCCAGCAGCGGCTGCGGCAGGCGAAGGAGGCGTTGACCGCCGCGAAGCGCGCCGGTCGGGGTGCCTCCACGGGTGACCTGACCAGCAGTCGACGCGGCACCGACAAGGCGGCGGACGAGGCGTTCGACGCCGCCCGCAAGGCCGCCGAGAAGATCGCCGACCCGCAGTTGCGGAACGCTCTGCTGACCCAGGTGACGTCCGCGCAGAGGCAGTACTCCGCCGCCGCGCGCAGCGCCGACCAGGCCGTCCGCGCGGTGCAGCGGGGGATCAACGGGCTGAGCTCCGCCGTCGGCGCGCTGTCCGCGGCGCAACGGCTCCAGGCCCAGCAGGCGTACGACCTGGCGAAGGCGACAGTCGACGCGCTGACCCTGCGCGCTCCGATCGCCGGTGTCGTGCAGCCGGGTGGCACCCGGGCCGGCGGTGGCTCGACCGGTGGCCTCGCCGGGCTGCTGGAGCAGGCCGGTGGCGCCCAGGCGGCCGGCATCGACCCGTCCGTGCTGACGCCCGGCCAGGGCGGGCCGCCCGCCGGGGTGGACGACGCGGTCACGGTCGGCGCCCAGGTCACCGCCGGCACACCGGTGCTGACCGTCGTGGACACCGGGCAGTTGGGGCTGCTCGCCGAGGTGGACGAGACAGATGTGCTGCTGGTGCGGGCCGGCGTGACCGCCACCGTCGAGTTGGACGCGGTCAGCGGCGCCAGCTACGACGCGACGGTCCGCTCGGTGGACGTGCTGCCGACCAACTCCGCCCAGGGCGGGGTGAGTTACCGGGTGCGCCTCGCGCTGGGCGCCGGGAAGCTGGCCGAGGACGAGCCGGCACCGAGCCCCCGGCCGGGCATGAACGCGATCGTGCACCTACGGGTACGCGAGGCCGCCGACGCGGTGACCGTACCCGCCTCGGCGGTGTTCTCCGCCGACGGCCGGGACGCGGTCTGGGTGGTCCGCGACGGCAGGGCCGACCGGGCGGCGGTCACCCTGGGCGTCCAGGGGTCGGATCTGGTGCAGATCCTCAACGGCGTGCAGCCCGGCGACCGGATCGTGGTGCGCGGCACCGACCAGGTGCGCGACGGCCAGGAGGTGCGGTGACCGGCACCCCGCCGGCGATCGAGGCGGTGGAGGTGTCCCGGACGTACCACCTCGACGGGGTGTCCGTCGAGGCGTTGCGCGGGGTGTCGCTCGTCGTGCAACCGGGGGACTACGTGGCCCTGGTCGGCCCGTCCGGCTCGGGCAAGTCGACCCTCATGCACCTCCTCGGTGGGTTGGACCGGCCCACCGGTGGCCGGTTGGTGATCGGCGGACGGGACGTCAACACCCTCGCCCCGCCGGACATGGCCGCCCTGCGCAACGAGACGATCGGCTTCGTCTTCCAGGCGTTCCATCTGCTGCCGCGCACCTCGGCCGTGGAGAACGTCGCCCTGCCGCTTGTCTACCGGGGTGTGCCGGCGCGGCAGCGTCGGGCGCGGGCGGCGGCGATGCTCGGCCGCGTCGGCCTCGGGCACCGCCTGGACCACCGGCCCAACCAGATGTCCGGCGGTGAGCAGCAACGGGTGGCGATCGCCCGTGCGCTCGTCACCGAGCCGACGGTGCTGCTGGCCGACGAGCCGACCGGCAACCTGGACAGCGTCACCGGCGCGGCGGTGCTGGAGCTTCTGGAGCAGTTGAACGTGGAGTCCGGGGTGGCGCTGGTGATGGTCACCCACGACCAGGAGGTGGCGGCCCGCGCTCAACGCCGGATCACGATGCGCGACGGGGTGGTCGTCGCGGACAGCGACACCCCTCATGATCGACCGCTGTCCGTCGATCCCGGTCGACCTGCGACACTTGTCTCCGCTCCCAGCGCGGAGCCCCGGTCCGCGTCCGGAAGCGGCCCGGGGCACCCGTCCGGTGGCTCCGGTGGCGCCGCCGGAGCCACCGGGCGCCTTCCGCGCGAGGTAGCCCCCGGTGAGGCCGTTCCGCGCGATGCCGCCTCAGGTGCGGTCGAGTTCGAGCGGCCGGGAGGCGCCGCGTGAGGGTCGCCGAGGCGTGGCGGGTCGCGCTGGACGCCCTGCGGGCCAACCGACTGCGCAGCGCGCTGACCATGCTCGGGGTGATCATCGGGGTCGCCTCGGTGGTCCTGCTGGTGGCCATCGGCACCGGCACCAAGCAGAAGGTCGAACAGCAGGTCGAGGGCCTGGGCTCCAACCTGTTGCTCGTCGTCCCCGGCCGGATCGAGGTGGGCAACGCGCCGGTGGTCTCGCCGCTGACCCTCAAGGACGTCGACGCCGTCAGCCGGGTGGTCGGCGACCCCGACCTGGTGGCGGTCACCGTCGCCTCCGGAGCGACAGCGCGCGCCGGCTCCCGCTCCGACTTCACCACCGTCCAGGGGGTGCTGGAGACCACCCCGACGGTGTTCACGCGGTCGCTGGCCCGGGGCCGCTACCTCACCGGCACCGACGTGGACACCAGCCGGCGGGTGGCGGTGCTCGGTGACTCGGTGGCCCGCACGCTCTTCCCCGACCGGGACCCGCTCGGCCAGCAGGTGACGCTGGCCGGGGTGCGGTTCCGGGTGATCGGCATCTTCGCGCCGCTCGGGCAGAGCCTCGGCGTCGACCGGGACGACGAGGTGCACGTACCGGTGACCGCCGCGCAGCGGCTCTGGGGCACCCAACGGGTGGACGGCATCGCCGTGAAGGCACCGGACCGGGAACGGATCGACGAGTTGGGCGAGCGGATCGTCGCCGAGCTGAACCGCCGGCACCCGGACACCGAGTTCAGCGCGGTCACCCAGCAGCAGATCCTCGGCGTGCTCGGCGACATCCTCGGCGTCCTCACCGGCGTGTTGGCGGCCATCGCCGGCATCTCCCTGCTCGTCGGCGGGGTCGGTGTCTCCAACATCATGCTGGTCAGCGTTCGGGAGAGGACCCGGGAGATCGGGCTGCGCAAGGCCGTCGGGGCCCGCCCGCGCGATATCGGCGTGCAGTTCCTGCTGGAGGCGGTGCTGCTCACCACGATCGGTGGGCTGGCCGGGATGGCGCTGGGCGTGGGTGCCGCCCTGCTGATCGACGCGCTGTCGCCGATCCCCGCCGCGATCACCTGGTGGTCGTTGGCGCTGGCCTTCGGGGTGTCCGCGGTGGTGGGCATCGTCTTCGGAGTCGTCCCCGCGCAGCGCGCCGGCCGACTCGACCCGGTGGTCGCGCTCCGCGCCGAGTGAGCGGCGTCGGGGCAGTCGGGACGCCGGGCGGGCGTCGGTGACAACCGGGACGGCGGGCGCGGGAGGGGTGATTCCGGGAGCGTGAATCGGGTGAACGGCGAGGAGAAACATGATCAGTTGTACGAAGGGATCGCGCCGGTCACAGCCGCCCCGCTACCGTACTGGTAACACGCGCGTCGCCGCCCGACCCGGAGCATCCGTCGGGTTGGCACGCGCCGGGCATGGGATGGGTTGGTGAGCCATGGCCGGGTCACAGTCCGACGGGCGGCTGTCGGAGGTCAGGTTCCTGACCGTCGCGGAGGTGGCGACGGTGATGCGGGTGTCCAAGATGACTGTCTATCGCCTGGTGCACAGCGGTGAGCTCACCGCCGTCCGGGTCGGCCGGTCATTCCGGGTGCCCGAGCATGCGGTGCACGAATATCTCCGGGGCGCTTTCCAAGAGACCGCCTGAGCCACCGCTCCGCCCTCCCGGTGCCGCCCTAACCGGCATCGACGGGGGCGCGTTGGTCCGGCTGAGACCCTGCGGCTACCCTGGAGCCCGACCGAGACCCCACCGGTGCGTCCTGCCGCCCAGACTGGTCCGGTCCGTTGTCCGCAAGCGGTCGCCGTCGCCACCTGCGTGGTGTCATCCGGTCCGCCCCGCACGTTGTATCGAAAGGCTGTCGTATGGGCTCGGTGGTCAAGAAGCGCCGTAAGCGCATGGCTAAGAAGAAGCACCGCAAGCTGCTGCGCAAGACCCGCGTCCAGCGTCGCCGTCTCGGCAAGTGATTGCCGCCGGGCGCTGAGCCCGGTGTCACTTGCCTAACTGTCGACTCCCGGAGGCTCAGGTGATCAGGCCGTGGTCGTCCCGGCTCGGTCCTTCCTGCCGGGGTAGGTGCGTCAGATGACCCCCGGTGGCACCTCAGGTGCTCCGGGGGTCGTCCTCGTCACCGGAGTGGGTCGCTACCTGGGTGCCCACGTGGCGGCCCGACTGGCCGCCGACCCGCGTATCGAACGGGTCATCGGCGTCGACGCACCGGACTCCGGCACCGAGTTCACCGACCTGCTGGACCGGGTCGAACGCCTCCGCGTCGACACCGGTTCACTCGGTGACCTCCTCGCCGACCTGGATGTCGACGCCGTCGTGCACCTCGCCCTGGTCAGTGCCCCCGATCCGCAGCACGGCGGCCGGTCCGCGATGAAGGACCAGAACGTCATCGGCAGCATGCAGATGCTCGCCGCCTGCCAACGGGCGCCCCGGCTGCGCAAGCTCGTGGTCCGCTCGTCGACCGCCGCGTACGGGGTGTCGTTCCGGGACCCGGCGGTCTTCACCGAGGAGACCGAACCCCGCGAGGTGCCGCGTGGTGGTTTCGGCCGCGACATCCTCGACCTTGAGGGGTACGTCCGTGGCTTCCGGCGCCGCCGATCCGACGTCACCGCGACGGTGCTGCGGTTCGCCCCGTTCATCGGTTCGACCGCCGACACCACGTTGACCCGCTACTTCGCGCAGCCGTTCGTGCCGACCGTCTTCGGCCGCGACCCTCGTCTGCAGTTCCTGCACTTCGACGACGCGTTGGAGGTGCTGCACCGGTCGATCGTGGAGGACCACCCCGGCACCTACAACGTCGCCGGTCCGGGGGTGCTGTCGCTGTCCCAGGCGATCCGGCGGGCCGGTCGGGTCGCGGTGCCGGTGTTGGAGCCGGGTCTCTCCGGGGCTGCCGCGTTGGCCCGCACGATGGGCTTCGGCCGCTACGGCCTGGACCAGGTCGACCTCTTCGTGCACGGCCGGGTGGTCGACACCAGCCGGCTGGAGCAGGAGTACGACTTCACGCCCCGCTCCACCGCCGAGGCGTTCGACGACTTCATCCGCGCCCACCACGGTGGGGTGGTGGTCACGCGGGGGCAGTTGGCCGCCGCCGAGCAACTCGTCCTGGCCGGCATCCGGCAGGTTCGTTCCGCAGTCCGGGACCGGACGTGACCGGGCCGGGGGAGGGGCGTGACCCGCAGGGGGTCGGGCGTTTCGACGTACCGCAGCAGCCGCCGGTGGTGGACGTGGAGCCGGCGCGGCGTAACGGACATCGACCGGCTGCCCGGGTCGCGCCGACGCCGACACCGACCGACGAGGTCGACACCGCGGCCACCGACGAGCCCGTCGGCGCGACCGCGGGTGGCCGGGTCGACGCGCCGGTGGGTGGCACCGGGCCGGCGGTGCCGGACCGGCCGGGGGACCACTGGGACCGCAGGGTCGCGAACGGCCTGGCCTTTCTGCGTCGGCGTCTCTCCGGCGACTACGAGGTCGACGAGTTCGGGTTCGACTCGGAGTTGACCGACGCGGTCTTCCATCCCCTGCTGCGTTTGCTCTACCGGGACTGGTTCCGCACCGAGGTCAGCGGCCTCGAACATGTGCCAGTCGACGGGCCGGCGCTGGTCGTCGGCAACCACTCGGGGACCGTGGCGCTGGACGCGTTGATCCTCTCGGCGGCGCTGCACGACAAGCACCCCGCGCACCGGTACCTGCGGTTGCTCGGCGCCGATCTGGTCTTCCGGATGCCTGTGGTGTCCGAGATCGCCCGCAAGACCGGCGGCACGGTGGCCTGCAACCCGGACGCCGAGCGACTGCTCGGCGGCGGCGACCTGGTCGGGGTGTTCCCCGAGGGTTTCAAAGGCATCGGCAAGCTCTACGCCGACAGGTACAAGCTGCAACGGTTCGGTCGGGGCGGCTTCGTGTCGGCGGCGCTGCGCACCGGCACCCCGATCGTGCCGGTCGCGATCGTCGGCGGCGAGGAAATCTACCCGATGCTCGCCGACATCAAGCCCCTGGCGCGGTTGCTCAAGCTGCCCTACTTCCCGGTCACGCCGACCTTCCCGTGGCTCGGGCCGCTGGGGATGGTGCCGCTGCCCAGCAAGTGGCTCATCGAGTTCTGTCCGCCGATCCCCACCACGCACCTGACCGACTCGGCGGACGACCCGCTCGTGGTCTTCAACCTCGCCGACCAGGTGCGGGAGACGATCCAGCAGACCGTGCACACGCTGCTGGAGCGACGGCCCGACCCGTTCGGCCCGTAACGCGTCTCAGCCGGCGCGGCGGCGGCGCTGTAGTGCCAGCCCGGCGGTGACCGCGCCGACGACCAGCCCGGCCGCGGCGGTGGACGGTACGGCGATCTTGACCGCCCGCCGGCCGGTGCGGAAGTCCCGTACCTCCCAGCCGTGCTGGCGGGCCTGCCGCAGCAGGGTGCCGTCCGGGTTGACCGCCACGGCCCGACCCACGGCGGAGAGCAGCGGCAGGTCGTTGGCCGAGTCGCTGTAGGCCGCGCAGCGGGCCAGGTCGAGCCCTTCCACC
The DNA here is from genome assembly GCF_043197875.1 of Micromonospora sp. NPDC048935. Classification (NCBI taxonomy): domain Bacteria; kingdom Bacillati; phylum Actinomycetota; class Actinomycetes; order Micromonosporales; family Micromonosporaceae; genus Micromonospora; species Micromonospora sp. NPDC048935. The sequence continues at coordinate 379,429 of NZ_JBICTZ010000004.1, forward strand.
GCGGCGAGCTGGGTGACCGCCTCGGCCTTCGCCGGCCCGTGCATCAGCTCACCCACCAACCGCCCGGTGTACGCCCCGTCCACGACCTCGGCCACCGTGCCGATGGCACCGGTCAGGCCGAGCCGGGTGGCGATCACCCGGCCGATCTCCACCGGGGCGGCGCTGACCAGCCAGACCCGCTGCCCGGAGTCCAGGTGCCGTTGGGCGAGTTGGTGGGTGCCGGCCCAGATCCGGGGAGCCATCATCTCGTCGAAGATCTCCTCCGCGAGGCGCTCCACGTCGTCGACCCGCCAGCCTTCGACGAAGGCCAGCGCGGCCTCCTTGGCCACGGACATGTCACCCGCGTGCTCCCGGGCCAACAGCCGGAACCGGAGCTGCTGCCAGGCGAATCGGGCCAGGTCGGTGGTGGTGAAGTAGTTGCGGGAGGCGAGCCCACGGGCGAACCAGTAGATCGAGGCGCCCTGCATCATCGTGTTGTCCACGTCGAAGAAGGCCGCGGCGGTCCGGTCCGGAGCGGGGGCGACGGCCGGGGCCAGGTCGGTCTCCGCCCAACCCGCGGTGTGTCCCGCGGCGTCGGTGCTGACCGTCACCTTACGGCTGCGCGCCACGCGACTCCCTTCCTTGCCGGTACGAGTGCCTTCAGCGAGGGTAGCCGCCGCACGTGGTCGACCGGCCGGGCACAGAGTGAACTGTGGCGCGGCCGGTCGGAGGTGCGGTATAGGGGGCGTGCCGTCAGCGAGCCCCGGGGCAGGTGTTCGGGTCGGGGCCGAGGGTGTCGCTGGCGGGCGGGACCGGCAGGCCGCAGGCGATCGCCGCGCGCAGCGCGTCCGAGCGTTCCCGGATGTTTTCCAGTAGGCGCAGGGACCGCTGGGTCCGTTCCCGGTCGACGCGGCTGCTCCCGTCGAGCAGATTGCTCACCGCCCGACGTTGGGCGGTGACGAACGTGTTGAGCGTGTCCAGGCTGGCCGGCTCTGCCCGCTCGGCAGCGGCGGTGGTCAGCAGGCGGACACCCTGCCGGGTGTCGGCGTCCATGTCGTCGAGGACGGCGCTGTAGCCGATCTGGTCGCCGCGCAGTTCGGCTGCCTCGCCCAGTCTGGTCCGGGCGAAGTCCAGGAAGAGCTGACCGCGGCTGATATTGGAGCTGGCCAGGGCGAGTTGCGCGCGTTCGGTCTTGCGCTTCATGCCGTACAGCGCGTCGCCGGGCACCGCGTTCTCGCTGGCGGCGGAGATCCCGGAGACGGCGATGGCGCCGGCGGCGATGCCGACCAGGATCGCGCCCCGGGCTCGGGCCCGCCGGGCGGTGGCCGCCGGCAGCAGCCGCCCACGGGCGGTCGTGGCCGGTTCGGTGGCCGCCGGTGCGGTGCCCAGCCCCTCCCGTTCGGCGGTGGCGAGCAGCATCGCTCGCAGGCCGGTACGGAAGTCCTGGTCCACCTCGACGGTCGGGGGGTCGGTGCTGAGCCGTTGGCCCACCGCGACGACGGGCGCGAGTTGCGCGTCCATCCGGGATCGCACGTGGTGTCGCCGAGCGCCGTTGGCCTCGTCGAGAAGCTGCGCGAAGCGCTCGGCGCGCCGGCGGGAGAAGAGGATGTCGTCCACCGCAGGCACCTCTCTCTCGCTGGTCACGGCCGGTCGGCCGCCGTCGTTGCCGACGACCGGGCGGCAGTGTGACACCACGGAGGTGAGGTGCCGCCGGCCTGCCGGTCGGACCTCGGTGACCCGGCCCTGCCGGGACAACCACCGGTCGCACCCGGAGAAACGCGGCGGACCTGGCACGGGTTACGGGCCGGGCGGAGCGGAAATTACAGAAAGTGATCGTCATCACCGGGCGGGACCGACTCTGAGCTGCATGGACGTCGATCGACGTCCATCGGTCCCGCCGTTGCGATCTACGGCTGGAAGCCGTCGGGCAGAAGCCGGGCCAGGGCGCGAACGGCCCGGTACTGGAGGGCCTTGATGGCACCCTCGTTCTTGCCCATCGCACGGGCCGTCTCGGCGACCGAGAAGCCCTGGAGGAAGCGGAGCACGATGCACTCCTGCTGCTCCGGGTTGAGCTGTTTCACGGCGGTGAGCAGCGCGACGTTGGTGATGTGCTCCACCACCGCCGCCTCCGGGCTGCCCTCCGGGCCCCGGTCCTCCCGATCGGCGTCGAGCACGTCACCGGTGGTGACCTCCAGCCGGTAGCGGCCGGACTTGAAGTGGTCCGCGACCAGGTTGCGGGCGATCGTCACCAGCCAGGCGCCCAGGTCACGGCCCTGCCAGGTGAAGCTGCCGATCCGCTTGAGCGCGCGCAGGAAGGTGTCCGAGGTGAGGTCCTCGGCGAGTTGGCGATTGCCGACCCGGAAGTAGATGAACCGGAACACGGTGTCCACGTATCGGTCGTAGATCAGACCGAACGCCTCGGACTCACCGGCCTGGGCGCGCTCGATCAGCGTCCAGACCTCGGTGGCCGGGTCGGACGGGTCCGGACGGCTCGGGAAGCCGGTCGGGGTGGTGGCGGTGGTGGCCGGCACGGCCGGGATCACCGCCGTCTCGCCCGCCGCCGGGTCGGTGGTCACCGTCGGCGTTTCACTGACCCGGCGACCCTGCGTGGGCATTGTCGGTCGGGCCGGAACGGCGACCCGGCCGCCGGCTGGTCGCGCGTTGCCGCCGGGCACCGCGGGTCGCGGCGGCGGCTCGTTGTGATGTGGCCGGCTGCGGATCCGTTGCGCCGCGCCGTCGCCGCGCGCCGCGGTGCCGGGTGGTTCGTCCATGGGAGGGCGGGCCGTCGGTCGCTCGTTGACGTGCGAGCGCGCCGGTTGACCGGTCAGGCCGACCGGACGTTCCGCGTAACCGAAGGTGGTCACCGGGTTGCCCCCGTCCCGTGGGTCGCCGGACGGGCCGGTCTGTGTCGTGTCGGGGCGGGCCGACCGGGCAGCCGGTCGGGCAGGACGGTCGAGGGGGTTGCCGATGGGCGGCAAATCCCCTGGAGGTGCTGGTCCAATGCGCTAACAGGCACGGGGGCCTCCTCGGGCTGAGGGGTGTCGACTCACGGCAAATGGGGTGAGCCGACCCGAGTGATGATAGGGCCAACGTCACCCGCGCGTGGCAAGTCCGTTACACAAGGCGGAAGTATTTCCCGCTCCGTCGCACCAGCGGCGGACCGGTTGTCCGTCGTGTGCGTTTGACTTTCCGTTGACCGGCTGTTCATGGATGGATTCCCAGGTCGGGGCCTATCGCCCGTTCGGTTGACCGATCGCCTCGGCTGACCGCGCGGTCGTGGCCGAAACGCCCGCGGGTGGCGCCGACCATCCCATCGGCGGGACTTGATCGGCTCGTCGGTGGCACATCGGACCGTCCCGTCAACGGGACTGTCCCGTGTGTCACCGGAGCACGGGTGCGCACCGTCGGTCGGGCCGGTCGCCGCCCGCCGTGCCAGACTCGACCACCGTGCCGGCCGAGTCGGCGGTACCGGGTGTGCGGCACCCGCGAACCGGCGAGACTGTGCGGGCGTACGCGGCGGCGGCGCCGGCGCGACAGGTGACGCCCCCGGCGATCGCCGACACCCTTACGGAGGTACCGATGTCCACTGACGCCCGGCTCGCCCTGATCACCCGACCCGGCTGCCACCTGTGCGACGACGCCAAGGCCGCGCTCGACCGGGTGGTGGCGGTCACCGGCGACAAGTGGGTCGAGTGGGACGTCACCGGCGACGAGGGTCTGGAGCGCGAGTACGGCGACCGGCTGCCGGTGGTGCTGCTCGACGGCAAGGAGCACGGCTACTGGCGGGTCGAGGAGGACCGGCTGCTGCGGGACCTGACCACGCCGCAGCTCTGAGGGGTGCCTAGGGTGCGGTGATGGACACTGCGCACCCCCACCTCGTGTGGGACTGGAACGGCACCCTGCTCAACGACCTCAGCCTGGTGGTGTCGGCCACCAACGTCGTGTTCACGAGCCTCGGTGGGCCGACAGTCACCCTCGACGAGCACCGGGTGCGGTTCCGCCGGCCGGTCGCCGAGTACTACGCCGAGGTGCTCGGGCAGGCCGTGGACGACGACGAGTTCGGCCGCCTGGACCGGATCTTCCACGAGGCGTACCGCACCGGGTTGACCACCTGTGAGCTGGCCGCCGACGCGCACGCCGCGATGGCGGCCTGGCCGGGCAGTCAGAGTCTGCTCTCCATGTGGTTCCACGAGGAGTTGGTGCCGACCGTGCACACGTACGGGCTGACCGGCCACTTCACCCGCGTCGACGGGCTGCGGGCCACGGTCGGCGGCGACCGCAAGGCCGAGTCGCTCACACTGCACCTGGCCGAGTTGGGCGTGGACGGCACCTCGGTGGTGTTGATCGGTGACTCCATCGACGACGCCGACGCGGCGCTCGCGGTGGGTGGCCGTGCCGTGCTCTACACCGGCGGGTTCACCGACCCGGGCCGGCTGCGCGCCTCCGGTCACCCGGTGGCCGACACCCTCACCGACGCGGTGGCCCTGGCCCGGGAGGTCAGTTCCGCAGATAGGTGAGGACGGCCAGCACCCGCCGGTGCTGCTCGGTGTCCGGTGGCAGGGTGAGCTTGGTGAAGATGTTGCGCACGTGCTTCTCCACCGCGCCGTCGCTGACCACCAGGGCACGGGCGATGGCGGTGTTCGAGCGTCCCTCGGCCATCAGGGCGAGCACCTCGCGCTCGCGCGGGGTCAGCTCACGCAGGGGGTCGTCGCGGCGGCGTCGGGCGAAGAGCTGACCCACCACCTCCGGGTCGAGCACCGTGCCGCCGGCCGCCACCCGGCGCAGCGCGTCCAGGAACTCGTCGATCGCGGCCACCCGGTCCTTGAGCAGGTAGCCGATGCCGCCGCCGGCACCGCCGGTGGCCAGCAGATCATCGGCGTACGAGACCTCGACGTACTGGGAGAGCACCAGGATCGGGGTACGCGGCACCAGCCGCCGCGCCTCCACCGCAGCCCGCAGCCCCTCGTCGGTGTGTGACGGGGGCATCCGGACGTCGACGATCGACACGTCCGGCTGGTGCTCCACCACCGCCTTGACGAGCGCGTCGCCGTCCCCGACGGCGGCCACCACCTGGTGCCCACTCTCGGTCAGCAGCCGGACCAGCCCCTCCCGGAGCAGGACGGCGTCGTCGGCGATCACGATCCGCATGGCTGTGTTGTCTACCACGTCCGGGCCGCCTCGGGGGCGCGGCGCGGTGCCGGATCGCTCACAGCGGTAGCTCCGCGCGGATCTCGGTGGGGCCACCCGCCGGGCTGACCACCATCAACTCACCGCCGGCGGCCCGCACCCGGTCGGCGATGCCGGCCAGCCCGTGGCCCTTGGCCAGGTGCGCGCCGCCCTGCCCGTCGTCGCCCACCCACACCTGAAGGTGGGTGCCCTGCCGGGCCACTGTCACCACGGCCTCGGTCGCCCGGCTGTGCTTGGCGACGTTCGTCAGCGCTTCGGACACCACGAAGTACGCCGTGTTCTCCACCGCCGGGTCGAGCCGCCCCTCCGGGGTGCCGAGCTGCGGGTCCACCTGAAGCTCGATGGGGATCAGCCCGCGCCCGGCGATCGCGGCCAGGGCGCTGGGCAGGCCGCGGTCGACAAGGATCGGCGGGGCGATCCCCCGGGACAGTGCCCGCAGCTCGGCGAGCGTGTCCCGGGTCTGGGTGACCGCCTCGTCGATGGTGTGGCCGGCGGCCTCCGGGTCGGAGGCGAGCTGTATCCGAGCCCGGCTGAGGTCCATCGCCAGCCGAACCAGGCGCTGCTGGGGGCCGTCGTGGATGTCGCGTTCCAGCCGGCGTAGTGCGGACGCCTCGGCGGAGACGGCGGCCCGCTTCTGCTCCTCCAGCACCGTGATCCGGTCGCGCATCTCGGCCACCCCGGTCAGCATGGCCTTGGCGAAGCTGGCCTGTAGCAGCGCGCAACCCCGGACCACGATCGGCAGTGTGATCAGGAAGAACACCCCGAGCGCGGTGTTCAGGCCGATCCGGGCGGTGGTCGAGTCGCCCAGGCCGAGCAGTTGCGCCAGGTCCTGGTCCTCGCCGGTCGGTCGGGGCAGCGCCCAGTCGTACACCCAGTAGAGCGAGCCGGCGATCGCGGCGGCCCACCAGATCACTGTCACCAGGAAGGTGGCTCCCGCCGCGATCAGCCGCAGGATGCCGTGCGCCAGGTCGAGCCAGGACTGGGCGTCCCGCATCGGCACGAAGATCCGCCGCCAGGTGTTCGCGCCCGGCTCGGGCAGCCGGTAGTGCGGTCGGATCCGGGGCTGCCGGAGCACGGCCGGCAGCCGCAGCCGCTCGATGTCGGCCAGCCCACGGGCGGCGTACAGGGTGCCGCTGAGGATCGGCAGGCCGATCACCGTGACCACCAGGCCGAGGCCGACCGCGAAACCGGCCACGAGGACGGCGAAGCTGGCCACCGCCAGGGGCAGCCCGAGCAGCACGTACCCGGAGTCGACGAAGAGTTGGCGGGGGATGCTCGGTGCCAGCATCTGTTGGTCGCTGGTGGCGGCAACGGCGGTCATGGGAAAAGGCTAGGCACCCGGGCCCGGTGTCCCCATCCCGAAGCCCCGCCTCTCCCCCGTAGTGCTGTCCCTACCACCTGCCCGACCACCCCCACCAGGCCCGGCGCGGGATTGGTCAGAGAAGTCGGGATTGAGCAATAATCGCCCGGGCGGCGCGGGTGGGACGCCGCTGAATCGATCTTGTGGAATGGAGGTGCCTGTGGAGTCGCGGCGCGCAGCGACAAGATCGCGATTTGTGCACGTCTTCACAAGCGCCTACTCTGTGACTCCGACGCGCCCTGCTAGCACAGCCGCCAACCTCGGTCGCCAGCGGGAGTCCATAAGCGGCCCACCAGCGGAGTTGGCCGAGGATCGCACCGCACGGAGTCTCATGAGTCAGCACCGTCACCCAGGCGCGCCCGGCCGCGCCGGTGCCGTACCAGCGCTCCCGGATCTGCCCGAGGCCACCGTCGCCCGGCTCCCGGAATATCTGCGCGCGCTGCACAACCTCGCCGACACCGGGCACGAGACGGTGTCCAGCGAGGGGCTCTCCGCGGCCGCCGGCGTCAACTCCGCCAAGCTCCGCAAGGACCTGTCCCACCTCGGCTCGTACGGCACCCGGGGCGTCGGCTACGACGTCACGCTGCTGATCGAGCAGATCGAGAATGTGCTCGGGCTCACCCAGCGCCGGGCGGTCGCCCTGGTCGGCGTGGGTAATCTCGGTCACGCTCTGGCCGGCTACGACGGCTTCGCCGGTCGGGGCTTCCGGATCGCCGCACTGCTCGACGCCGATCCCTCCCGGGTCGGCGAAGAGATCAACGGCCTGGTGGTCAGGCATGTCGACGATCTCCCCACGGTCGCCGCGGAGGAATCCCTCGCGATCGGCGTGATCGCCACCCCGGCCGCCGCCGCCCAGCAGGTCGCCGACCAACTGGTCGCCGTCGGCGTGACGAGCATCCTCAACTTTGCGCCGTGCGTACTCTCGGTTCCGGAGGGGGTCGACGTGCGCAAGGTCGATCTCGCCATCGAGCTGCAGATTCTGTCCTTCCACGAGCACCGCAAGGCGTCGCTGACCGCGTTGCCCGCCACCGGCGGGTCCGCTCTCACCGCCCTGCCCGGCGGGTTCGCGGCCACCGACACCCAGGAGGCGATAGGCACGTGAAGCTGCTCGTCGTCGGCGCGTCCTACCGGACCGCCCCGGTCGCCACGCTGGAGCAACTGGCCGTTCCTCCCGCCGACCTGACCCGCACCCTGGACCGCCTCGTCGCCCAGCCGTACGTGGCCGAGGCAGTGATCGTCTCCACCTGCAACCGGGTGGAGGTCTACGCCGCCGTGTCCGGTTTCCACGGCGGCCTCGGTGACGTCTGCGCCGTCTTGGCCGAGCAGGCCGGCAGCTCGCCGGCGGCGCTCGCCAGCCACCTGTACGTGCACTACGACACCGCCGCCGTGGACCACGTGTTCCGGGTCGCCACGGGTCTGGACTCGATGGTGGTCGGCGAGGCGCAGATCCTCGGCCAGCTACGCGACGCGTACCACTGGGCCACCGGTGCCGACTCGGCCGGCCGGCTGCTGCACGAGCTGATGCAGCAGGCGCTGCGCGTCGGCAAGCGGGCCCACGCCGAGACCGGCATCGACCGGGCCGGCCAGAGCGTCGTCACCGCCGCGCTGGAACTGGCCGCCGGGCACCTCGCCGGCGACCTCGCCGGCCACCCGGCCCTGGTGGTCGGCGCCGGCGCGATGGGCTCGCTCGGGGTGGCCACGCTCTCCCGACTGGGCGCCGGCCCGCTCACCGTCAGCAACCGGGGCGCCGACCGGGCCGTCCGGCTGGCCGAGTCGTACGGGGCGAGTGCCGCGCCGATGACCGAGCTGGCCGACACCCTCTCCACAGTGGACATCGTAGTGGCCGCCACCGCGTCCACCGAACCGGTCCTCACCCGGGCGGTGGTCGGCGCGGCCCTGGCCGACCGGGACCCGGCCCGGGGCCCGCTGGTCCTGCTCGACCTGGCCGTCCCCCGCGACGTCGAGGACGGCGTCGCCGAGCTTCCCGGCGTCGAGGTGATCGACATCGACCGGATGGCGGCGCTGCTCGCCGACGGTCCGGCCGCCGCGGACGCCGCCGCCGTCGAACGGATCGTGCGGGGCGAGGTGGAGGGCTTCCTCACCTGGCTGCGCGGCGCCGACGTGGCACCCACCGTGGCCGCGCTGCGCGGCCGGGCCGACGACGTGGTCACCGCCGAGCTGCGCCGGCTCGCTCAGCGTCGCCCCGACCTCGGCGACGACCTGCGTGCCGAGGTGGCCCGTACGGTGCACCGGGTCGTGCAGCGCCTGCTGCACCAGCCCACCGTCAAGGTCCGCCAGTTGGCCGCGGAGCCGGGCGGCGACCAGTACGCGGCCCTGCTGCGCGAGCTGTTCGACCTTGAGGTGCCGCAGACCTCTCCGGTGGACACCGTCCCGGAGGTGCTGGCCCCCGACCTCGGCACGGTGCTCCCCGGCATCGACCCGGTATCCGGAGCCGACAGCGTCGAGCCGACCCCACCCACCGGAGGAGCGCGATGACCGCCCCACTGCGCCTCGGCACCCGGGGCAGCGCCCTGGCGATGGCCCAGTCCGGCCAGATCGCCGAGGCGTTGACCGCCGCCACCGGCCGCCCGGTCGAGCTGGTCGAGGTGGTCACCGCCGGCGACCGCTCCCACGCGCCGGTGCACCGGCTCGGCGTCGGGGTGTTCGTCTCCGCGCTGCGCGACGCGCTGACCGCCGGGACGATCGACTTCGCGGTGCACTCCTACAAGGATCTGCCCACGGCTGCCGCCGCTGGGCTGCACATCGCGGCGGTGCCGCCCCGGCAGGACCCGCGCGACGCGCTGATCGCCCGCGGTGGCCGGACGCTCGCCGAGCTGCCGCCCGGTGCCACCGTGGGCACCGGCGCGCTGCGCCGTATCGCCCAACTGCACGCCCTCGGCCTACAGTTGGAGGTCACCCCGATCCGCGGCAACGTGGACACCCGCCTGGCGCGGGTGCTCGGCCCCGAGGCCGACCTCGACGCCGTCGTCGTCGCCCGGGCCGGGCTGGCCCGGCTCGGCCGGCTCGACGTCGTCACCGAGGCACTGGACCCGATGCTGATGCTGCCCGCGCCCGCTCAGGGCGCGCTGGCCGTGGAGTGCCGGGTCGACGACCAGGACCTGGTCGAGCTGCTCACGGTGCTGGACCATGCACCGTCGCGCGCCGCGGTCACCGCGGAACGCGCGTTGCTGGCAACCCTGGAGGCCGGGTGCAGCGCACCCGTCGCCGCCTATGCCGAACTCGCCGAAGGCGACGACGGCGATGAGATCTACCTGCGCGGGGCGGTGATCAGCCCGGACGGCACTCGTGACCTCCGGCTGTCCCGCACCGGAACGCCCGCCGACGCGGCGGAGATCGGTAAGGCACTCGCCGCCGAACTCCTCGACCTCGGCGCCGACTCGATCCTCGGCCACGAAGGACACACCGGCCCGGGGACCCAGCAATTTGGGAGCACAGAATGACCCGCACCCGTAAGCCCGTCGGCCGTATCGCGTTCGTCGGGGCTGGCCCCGGTGACCCGGGCCTGCTGACCCGTCGGGCCCACGACGCCCTGGTCGACGCCGACCAGGTGATCTACGACCGGGGAGTCCCGGAGTCGTTGCTCGCCGTCGTTCGCGCCGAGGCCTCCGACGACGCCGAGTTCACCCCCGCCGAAGGCGCACCCGGGGACGTGGCGAAGGTGCTGATCTCCGCGGCCCGGTCCGGGCTGAACGCGGTGCACCTGGTCGCCGGCGACCCGTTCGGCCACGACTCGGTGGTGAAGGAGGTGCAGGCGGTTGCCCGCACCGCCGCGCACTTCGAGGTGGTGCCCGGTGTCGGCCAGGCCGAGGGTGTGGCCACCTACGCGGGTGTTCCGCTGCCGGGTGTGCGTACCGCCGCGGACGTCGAGGACGTCAGCGCCCTGGACTTCGAGGCGTTGGCCGCGGCAGTCGGCCGGGGTTCGCTCGCGCTCGCCGTGGACGCCGGTGACCTCGCCGCCGTCCGGGACGGGCTGCTCGCCGCCGGGGTCGACGGCACCACCGGCGTCGGTGTGACCGGCGACGGCACCGGCGAGACCCAGTACACGACCACGTCGACCGTGGACAGCTTCGTGGCCGCCGCGCTCGGCTTCACCGGCCGGGTGGTGCTCACCGTCGGCGTCGGGGTGGGCCAGCGCGACAAGCTGAGCTGGTGGGAAAACCGCCCGCTGTACGGCTGGAAGGTGCTCGTACCCCGGACCAAGGAGCAGGCTGGCGCGATGAGCGCCCGACTGCGCGCGTACGGGGCGATCCCGTGCGAGGTGCCGACGATCGCGGTCGAGCCGCCGCGTACTCCGGCGCAGATGGAGCGGGCCGTCAAGGGCCTGGTCGACGGCCGGTACGCCTGGGTGATCTTCACGTCGGTCAACGCGGTCCGCGCGGTGTGGGAGAAGTTCGCCGAGCACGGCCTCGACGCCCGGCACTTCGGCGGCGTCAAGATCGCCTGCATCGGGGAGGCGACCGCGGACGCGGTCCGCGCGTTCGGCATCCAGCCGGAGCTGATCCCCGCCGGGGAGCAGTCGTCCGAGGGGCTGCTGGCCGAGTTCTCCCCGCACGACGAGATCCTGGACCCGGTGGGCCGGGTGCTGCTGCCGCGTGCCGACATCGCCACCGAGACGCTCGCCGCCGGGCTCACCGAGCGCGGCTGGGAGGTCGACGACGTGACCGCGTACCGGACGGTGCGGGCCGCGCCGCCGCCCGCCGAGATCCGGGACGCGATCAAGTCGGGCGGGTTCGACGCTGTCCTGTTCACGTCATCCTCCACCGTCCGGAACCTGGTCGGCATCGCCGGGAAGCCGCACGCGCGTACCGTTGTTGCCGTCATCGGGCCCAAGACGGCGGAGACCGCGACCGAGTTCGGCCTGCGGGTCGACGTGCAGCCACCGCACGCCTCGGTGCCCGACCTGGTGGAGGCGCTCGCCGCCTACGCCGTCGAGCTGCGCGAGAAGCTGGCCGCCATGCCGGCCAAGCAGCGCCGTGGCTCGAAGGTGCAGGGGCCGACCGCGCTCCGCTTCCGGTAGTCGTCGCCGAGGAGGCCCCCTCATGTCGTACCCCGAGATCCGGCCCCGCCGGCTGCGCCGTAACGCGGCCGTGCGGCGGCTGGTCTCCGAGACCCGCGTCGACCCGGCCGAGCTGGTCGTGCCGATGTTCGTCAAGGAGGGACTGACCGAGCCGCGCGCCATCGCGTCGATGCCGGGCGTGCTCCAGCACTCCCGGGACTCGCTGCGCAAGGCCGCCGCCGAGGCGGTCCAGGCCGGGGTCGGCGGGATCATGCTCTTCGGTGTACCGGAACAGCGGGACCCGACCGGCTCCGCCGGCATCGACCCGAACGGCATCCTGAACGTCGCCATCCGCGACGTGGTCGCCGAGGTGGGCGACGCCACGGTGGTGATGAGCGACCTGTGCCTGGACGAGTTCACCTCGCACGGGCACTGCGGGCTGCTCACCGGAGACGGCGAGGTCGACAACGACGCCACCCTGGCCGCGTACGCCGAGATGGCGGTGGCCCAGGCCGCCGCCGGGGTCGGCATGGTCGGGCCGTCCGGGATGATGGACGGCCAGGTCGGCGTGGTACGCCGGGCCCTCGACGCCGCCGGGCACCAGGACGTGGCAGTGCTGGCGTACGCCGTGAAGTACGCCTCGGCGTTCTTCGGCCCGTTCCGCGACGCGGTGGAGTCGGCGCTGGAGGGGGACCGGCGCACCTACCAGCAGGACCCGGCCAACCTGCGGGAGTCGCTACGCGAGGTGGCGCTCGACGTCGCCGAGGGTGCCGACCTGGTGATGGTCAAGCCGGCGCTGCCCTACCTCGACGTGGTGTCGGCGGTGCGGGCCGCGGTGGACGTCCCGGTCGCCGCCTACCAGGTCTCCGGTGAGTACGCGATGGTCGAGGCCGCCGCCGCGAACGGCTGGATCGACCGGGAGCGCGTGATGCTGGAGACGCTCACCTCGATCAAGCGGGCCGGCGCGCAGGTCATCCTCACCTACTGGGCGGTCGAGGCCGCCGGGCTGCTGCGCCAGCGCTACTGACCGACTCCGCGGGTCCCGCCGGGGTGACCACCTCGTCGGCACCCGCGACGGCGGCCGGAAGTCGCCGGCTGGTCAGCCAGGCGAGCGCCAACAGCACGGCCGACACCGCCAGCGCGAGCCGGGTGGCCTGCGCCAGTTCCGGCGCGAAGCCGAGCCGGCTGGCCGGGTCGAGTCGGCTGGCGGCCGTTATGCCCCCGCCGCCCAGGCTGGGGGCGAACCGGTCCGCCAGCCAGGACAGGACGGCGGCGATGAGCGCCGTGCCGGCCGCGACCGAGGTGTGCGACACCGTGGTGAGCAACGTGGAGCCGGACGGCAGGTCGTCGGGCGGGAGCGACCGGCTGGCCGCGGTCATCGTCGGCATCAGCGTCGCGCCCATACCCAGGCCGATGACCGCACCCAGCGTGGCCAGCAGCGGGTACGACGTGTCCGCGTCGAGCACCAGTACCCGGGCCACCGTGCCGGCCACGGCGGTGACGATGCCGAGCCCGACGACCCGCCGCGCCGAGACGCGGTCGACGAGTCGGGTCGCGACCTGGAGCATCAGCCCGGTGGTCAGCGCCTGCGGGATGCCGATCACCCCCGCCAGAGTGGCCGAGTCACCGCGTACCACCTGCACGTAGGCCGGGATGATCAGGAACGAGCCGAAGTATCCGGCGGCGAAGAACGCCACCGTCGCGGCGCCTCCGGCCATTCCCGGGGCGCGCAGCACGGCCAGGTTCAGCAGTGGCTGCCGGATCCGGCCGGCCCGCCATGCGAAGGTGACCACCAGCGTGGCGCCGAGCGTGAGCGGCAGCAGCACCGCCGCGGTGACGACGCCGCCGCGCTCGCCGGTGACGCTGAGCCCGTAGACCGCCAGCGCCAGGCCGGGGCAGAGCAGCAGCAGCCCGACGACGTCCAGCCGGACCGGTGGCCGTCGCGGGTCGGCGACGGGCAGCACCGACCGGCCGAGCAACACCGCCAACAACCCCACCGGCAGGTTGATCCAGAAGATCCACCGCCAAGACGCGTGATCGAGCAGCAGCCCGCCCAGCACCGGCCCGATCAGGGGCCCGACCAGCACCGGAAGGCCGAGCAGGCTCATCATCCGTCCGCGCCGCCCCGGCGGCACCGCGGCGAGCGCGAGGGCCATCCCGACCGGGTTGAGCAGCCCGCCACCCAGCCCCTGGAGCACCCGGAACGCGATAAGCGACCCGACGTCCCAGGCGGCCCCGGCCAGCACGGAGCCGGCGGTGAACAGCAGCAGCGCGGTCAGGTAGGCGCGGCGGGCACCGAAGCGGCCGATCGCCCAGGCGGCGGTGGGCATCACCGCGACCAGGGCGAGCGCGTAGCCGCTGGTGACCCAGCCGATCGTGGTGAGGTTGGTGTCGAGGTCGTCGACCAGCTTCGGTAGGGCCACCACGGTGACCGTGGTGTCGATCACCGCGAGCAGGCCACCCAGGGTCAGGTACCAGCCGAGCCGTCGCGCGGACGCGTCCATGTCGCGGCTCAGGGCCGGGCCCGACGGGCAACGCGCAGCGCCTCGGCCCACCAGGCCAGCTCGCTCAGCGTGGCGTCGGCGGCCTTGCGCAGCGGCTCGTCGTCGACCAGCCGACCGGTGTCGTCCAGCCGTTCCCAGGGTGCCCGGAGCACCACCCCGGAGCGGGTCGTGGCGGCCTGCACCTCGGCGAAGACAAGCCGGAGCTGCTCGACCGCGCGGATGCCGCCGGAACCGGCGCCGTACGACACGAAGGCCACCGGCTTGCGGGCCCACTCCCGGTAGTGCCAGTCGATGGCGTTCTTCAGCGCGGCCGGGAAGCTGTGGTTGTACTCGGGTGTCACCACCACGAACGCGTCGGCGGCGGCCAACCGGGCACTGATCGGGCTTGCCGCATTGCCCCCGGGAGGGGTGTCGGCGAAGGGCAGCGGCACCTCGGCGAGGTCGACGAGGTCCAGGTCGAGGTCCGCGCGGCGGCCCGCGTGGGCGACGAACCAGTTGGCGATCGAGCGACCCACCCGAGGTTGACGGACGCTCCCGACGAGCACGGCGACGGTCGGCGGAGCGGAGTCCTCTTGCGTAGTCATGCCTCGGACGCTAAGACTTGAAGTAATGGTGAAGTCAATGGCGACGGGGGAGTTTCGATGGGCACGTTGACGGTCGGCGAGGTGGCCCGGGAGAGCGGGGTCAGCGGCTCCGCCGTGCGGTTCTACGAGCGGCAGGGCCTGATCGCGGCGGCCCGCACCAGCGGCAACCAGCGGCGTTTCGACTCCGACGCGGCCTGCCGGATCAGGGTGGCGCGAGTGGCCCAGCGCGTCGGCCTGACCGTCAACGACATCCGTGACCTGCTCGCCGTCCTGCCGCCCAACCCCGAGCCGGCCGACTGGCAGGGTCTACACGATCGGCTGACCGCCGAGGCCGAGCGGCGCATCCGTGACCTGCACGCGGCACTTGACGACATCGGCTCCGGTCGCCGTCTCTGCGACCTCTGACACCGCCCAGTCGAGTCGCCCCGCGCTGTCCAACCGCGACGACGCGCATCGATCGTGGTGCCCCTCCGTGGAGCGTGCACAGGATGTGGCCTCGACGGCTGGCTCCGGATCTCGTCTGGCGGGTCCCTGGCCCCGACGCCTCCACACCGGCCTTTGCTCTGCACCCGCGGATGCGACGGCTGCACCGGCTGCGTCGGCGAGCTGGCTCGGGTCACGCTGCTGCCTTTGCTCTGCACCCGCGGATGCGACGGTTACACCGGTCGCGTCCGTGAGCTGGCTCGGCTCATGCCGCTGCCTTTGCTCTGCACCCGCCGGTGCGACGGTTACACCGGTCGCGTCGGCGAGCTGGCTCGGCTCATGCCGCTGCCTTTGCTCTGCACCCGCCGGTGCGACGGCTACGGTCCGCAACCGGCGCATATTGGGGTGCAGAGCAAAGGGGGAAGAGTTGGGTTGCCCTCCCTGCTCCTTCGGCGGGGAGGACGTGCCGTCCACGGCTCACGGTTTCGCCGACGCGGGCGGAGGCTACCTGCGTGCCGCAATGGGCGCCCGGTTATCCACAGGTCCTTTCGTTGTCCACAGGCTCGGCAGACGGGGCTGCGAGAAACGGAGCGAGCCGGGACTGTGGCGGCATGGACGACTCACCGATACCTCCGGATGCGGGAGCATCCAGCGCCGACGGCGGGAATCCCAACGGCACGAGCCTCGGCACCGCGCAGCGGAAAGTCATACTCAGCGAGCCTTCCGGCACACCGTGGCCGGTCGTTGGCATCGTTCGGGCGATCCGTCGGCACGCCGACCTGAGCCAACGTGAGCTGGCCCGGTGGGCGGGAGCGCACCATGCAACCATCGGCCGTATCGAGGCCGGTCGGACTGTTCCGAGCATCGACCTGCTGCGCCGGATCATCGGCGTCGCCGGGTTCCGGCTGGCCGTCGTCGACGAGTTCGGCCGGGTGCTCAGGCCGATGCGGGACTGGGACGACACGCGCGACGGTGCGGGGCGCCGCTATCCGTCGCACCTGGACACCATCCTCGACCCCGAGCCGGGGGAGTGGTGGGCGGACATCTACGGGCTGGCCCGCCCGCCCGAGACGTTCTACCGCAATCGGGACGTCCGGGACGCGATGCGTCGGCGCAGTCAGTGGGAGGTTCGGGTAGCCCGGCACCGGGGCGATCCGCCGCCGCCACAGCTCTGGCGATACCGCTGACGCACGGATGGACGACGGCCCGCCGACCCCACTCGGGGCGGCGGGCCGTCGTCGACCAGACGCCGCGATCAGTCGTCGTTGGTGATCGTGCCGACTGCGAGCGGGTCGGCCAGCCGCAGGCCCGGTACGCCGGCCACCAGCAGCGTCAGCCTCTCGTCCGCCTCCCGTCTGCGGTCACCCCGAATGGTCACCGGGAACGCCACCGACGTCTGCCCGGCGGCCAGCACCCGGCAGCCGGCGTACGAGTCGAAGTCCGAGCCGGCCTGCGCCGTCAGGCCCACGGTGGCGGCGCAGAGCAGCACCGGCTGGGACAGGGGCCGGGACACCGTCGCGGTGAACGTCAGTTGCCGGGTGCCCTGGTTGCCCTCGACAACCGTCGCGTCGGCCACGGTGAGCGTGGCCCGGGACCGGAACCTCGCCACCTGCGGGTCGTGGTCGCTGGAACCACGCGACCCGTCGCCGGTGAATTCCGCCGGCCAGTCGGCGTTGATGTGCGCCGCCCGCACCTGCACCAGATCGCCGTAGAGCGCGTCGTTGACGAACAGGTGGTCGAGTGTCTGTGCCTGCCCCTCGAAGCTGTACGAGTAGGCGGAGGCCGGCACGTCCGCGACGAGGTTGTCCCACAGGTTGTGCAGACCAGCCTCGTAGAGCGGCGCGAGCTGGTCCGACGGCGTGGGCTGGTCGCCGGTGGCGATGGGATCGTCCGGGCGGGGGAACACATTCAGGTCCCCGCCGTAGACGATCCGGGCGTTCTGGTCGGCCGCCTCGATCGCGGTGACGATGGCGGCACCGTAGCGCGCCTGCTCCCGCCGCTGCCCGACCCGGCTGTCCGGGCCGGAGGAGTAGTGGTTGCTGAGCGCGTACAGGGTGAACCGCTCGGACGCGCCGGGTGACGCGGCCACGCTGAACCTGCCCAGCTGGGGAGCACGGGTGAAGACGTTGGTGCCGTCCCGGCCGGTCGAGGTGTCCACGTCCGCCGGCAGCACCGCGTTGAGCGCCTTCGGGTTCTGCACGTCGGCGTTGGCCGGCAGCCCCGCAGCCCGGTACTGGACGGTCGGCGCCGAGCCGAGCAGCGGGTCGTTCGCCGTCGCGGCCGCCAGCGACAACCGGTCCGTGCGGTACAGGAACGCCGCGGTGATGCCGCGGGCGTCCGCGCCGGTGCGGTCATAGGCGGCGGCGTACGCGGGCCCGCCGGCCGCCGCCACGGTGAGCGCCAACTCCTGGATGCTGTCCGGGGCGCCATCGGCGTTGTTGGTGTCACCGCAGCTCAGCGCGGCACCGGAGACCGTGCAGATGTCCTGGTCCTCGGCCTCCTGCACCAGGATCAGGTCCGGTGCGTGCAGATCCTTCACGATCTGGTCGGCGAGCGCGGCCAACTGCTCGCGGTAGTCCGCCTCGCTGCTCGGCACGTAGTCGAACGGCGGGTCGACACCCGGGCAGCCGGTGTTACCGGTGAAGTCGCAGCCGTCGAACGGGTCGTCGCGGTAGTCGTACAGGTTTTCCACGTTGTAGGTGGCCACGGCCACCTCCTGCGAGCGGTCGGCCGGCGTGGGCGGGTTGTTCTTCGACGGGTCGGCCCCGGCGTCGAACTCGGCCCGCTCGACCTGGACGCCGTACTTCTCGAACGAGTAGTGGACCCCGCCCACCGCGTCGGCGCGCAGCGTGTCGAAGGTGTGTGCCGGCGGGAGCAGTGCGGCGCTGTCCCCGACGGTCGCCTTCACGCCCATGCTGCCGAGCAGTGTCCGTTGGCCGTTGCCGTCGTCGAAGCGGCGGGTCGGGTCGTTGTCCAGCGGGTGCGAGTCACGGAAGACCCGCCGGGAGTACGGGTCGGCGCGGTCCAGCAGCGGGTCGTCGCGGTCGACCACCCACAGCTCGGCGTCGGCGGTGGAGGAGAAGACGTCCCGGCCGCTCACCGCGCCACTGCCCGCGCGGACCCGCATCCGGGCACCCTCGTGTCGCTCCCAGAACCGCTGGGCGTCGGTCAGCTCGGCCGGTGGCACCGCGTCGGTCACCGCGACCGCGCTGTCCACGGCCAGGCCACCGGCGATCCGACGGACCAGCGAGGCACCGGAGAGCTGGGTGAAGCTGTAGTACTCCGACACCCGCGCCCGCAACACGACCTCGTCGCCGACGGTCGGCACGTAGCCGCCGACCAGCGACGTGAACGCGCCCATGAACACGAAGATGCCGTCGGAGCTGGTCGGATCACCGTCGGTGTCCCCGACCCGGCTCTGTAGGAAGAAACCGTGCTGCTCCGCGCCAGCCGAGGTGCGGGCGAGGGTCAACTGGGTGATCACGCCGCGCACGTCGTACAGCGTGCTGCTCGTGCCGTTGCCGCTCGTCGGTGCGAGCGGCGAGCGATCGGTCGGACCGGGCTCGGCGTCGGTGGTCGGGCCCTGCACCTCGCCGACGGTCAGCTCCCGGGTCACCTGCACGGCCAGCGCGCAGGTGGCGGTGCCACCGCCCGCGTCGGTCGCGGTCACCGCGACGGTGTACGCCCCGGCGGCGAGGTCGGCGCTCGCGCCGATCGTGGCGCGGGCGGTGCCGCCCAGGCCCTCGGCGGGAGTGAACGCGGTGCGGGTGATCGAGCCGGCGGACGGCGTCGGGCTGACCGAGGTCACCGTCAGGTCGACGATCGTGTCGTCGGGGTCGGTGGCGGTGACCTCCCGGCTCGCCGCCGTGCCCGCGCCGGTGACAAGCGGGCCACCACAGGTCAACGTGGCCGGGACGTCGACCGGGCCGCCGCCGTCCACCGTGTGCGTGCCGAGGCCGTCGAAGGTGTCGACCGGGAAACCGGCCCACTGCGCGGCGGGGTCGAACGCGTCGGTCGGATCGGTGTCGCCGGTGGTGACCGTCGACAGGCGGCGCAGGGTGTTGTCCGCGGTGCTTGTGGCACCCGCACCCCACTCGGTGCCCGGGTCGACGCCCAGCTGCCCGATCGAGTCGAGCACGGTGCTGCCCCGGCGCAACACGATCGCGTCGTCGCCGTTGAACAGGCTGGCCCCGGTGGTCTGGTCGGCCTGGGCGAGGACGGCGGCCCCGGCCGAGGCGCTGGCGAACACGAACGCGTCTCCGGCAGCCACCGTCCCGGCCAGCGCGATGGTGGTGGCCGTGGTGGAGCCGTTGAAGTAGAGCTGGAGCTGGTAGCCGCCGGCGGTGAGGTCGACCGGAGCGCCGGTGCCGTTGAACAGCTCGATCGCCTTGTTGTTCGACGAGCCCTCGACGTACTCCGAGATGAACAGGTCGGTAGGCGCGGCGCTGGCCGCGGTGGGTGCGACGCCGAGCGCCGCCACCGTCACGGCGGCGGTGGCGGTCGCGAGCGCGGCGATTGAGCGGCGCGGGCGCATAGGGCCTCCACGATGGGTGGATGAGAGTCAACGCACGTTAAGGTGCCCGACTGTCCACCGTCCATCCCCTAGTGGACAGTTGCGTGAATTCCCTCAGCGCGGCGGATCGAGTCGGTGCACCAGCTCGGCGACGTCGACGCTGTATTCGCACCAGTCCCGGTCGGGCCGGTAGCCCAGCTCCGCGTTGACCTTGAGCATCGCCTCGTTGGCCTGCGCGTTCCAGGTCTGCACCTCGATCAGCTCCGGCTCGGCGGAGCGCAGCTCCAGCAGCATCCGGGCCTTGATCGCCCGGTCGATGCCGTAGCCCCGATGGTCCTGCGCGACGATCGTGTCGTACTGGTCGGCACGGGTCGGGTGCTGCGCGGGGACCACCACCTCGGTCAGGCCGGCCACCTCGCCGCTCTGCTCGTGCCGAGCGAGCACGATGTACGGTTTCATGCCTCGCCGGTGCAGGGTGTCGATGCTGTCGCGCAGCCGCTCCGGATCGTAGGAGCTGGGGCGCAGCTCACCGTCGTCGACGTCGCGGACCTCGGCCTTCGCCCGCGCGTACGCCTCGATCAGGTCGTCCGGTGGCCCGCCAGGGAAGAACTCCAGGTGGTAGCCCGCAGCGACGCCGGTGGCCATCTCGGCCAACTCGGCCCAGTCGACCGCGGTGAGGTCGAGCACGCTGCGCGTCTCCACGTACTCCCGGGTGAAGCCGAGCGACTCGTAGAACCCGACCGCGGGCGTGTCACCGACCACCTCGACCCCGATCGACTGGAAACCCTCCTGGTAGACCCGGCGGGCGGCGCGCAACACCAGGTCACGACCGAGGCCGCCGCGTCGCACCGACGGGTGCACAAGCACCTCGAGCACACCGATGTCACCGAGGAGCAGCACGTGGACCTGGCCGAGCACCGCGCCCGGATCACCGGGGCCGGTCGGCTCTGCCTGGGCGATCCACGAGATCCGCCGTTCGCCGGGCATCACCTCGGCGAGGTATTCCCGCAGTGAGGTCTCCCGCCACGGCGGGTCCTGCGGAAGATCGGCCGCCAGCACCGCGTTCAGCGTGACCAGCAGCGACGCGATCTCGGCGGACGACGCGGTCCTGGGGTCCCACTCGCGCACCATCACCTGTCTAGCTTGCCGCTAACAGAGGCCGGGGGGAAGTGTCCAGTTCTCCAACGTATCGAGACGATCACTTCACAGGCGGCTGGACCGTCCGTACCGGTTGGCGGTGTCATAGACGTCCTGGGCGTACCGCCGTACGTCGTTGTAGGAGAGGATCGCGTTCCACCAGTCGCCGGGGATGCTCAGGTTGCGACCCCCCTTGCAGAGGTAGTTTCCCGCCGCCAGCGCCGCGTCGTCCAGGTCGTGCGGATCCTTGACCCCGTCGTTGTCGGCGTCCGCGCCGATCTCCTGCCAGGTGGTCGGGATGAACTGCATCGGCCCGATGGCCCGGTCGAGGGTCAGGTCCCCGTCGAGCACCCCACGGTCGGTGTCGATGATCCGCATCCGGCCGCCGTTCCCGTCCAACGGCAACCCGATGATCTTCGGTAGCGCCTTGCCGTCCTGCCCCAGCCGGGCACCGTTGGCCGAGCCGTGCCCCGACTCGACCTGACCGATCGCGGCCAACGTGGTCCAGCTCAGCGCGCAGCTGCGGTTGGTCTGGGCGAGCATCAGCTCGGCGTAGCCGTACGCCTGCATGGCGACGGCCGGAATGCCCACCTTGCTCGCGACCTGCTGTGCCCAGCCCGCGAGGGCGTCCGACGGACGCCCGCCAACCCCCGGCCCGACGGCGGGCCCGCTGGGCAGTCCACCGCTCGGTAGTCCGCCACTGGGTAGTCCACCGCTCGGTAGTCCGCCGCTCGGTAGTCCGCCACTGGGCAGTCCTCCGCCGGGCAGTCCCGGGCCGGTCGGCACCAGCCCGGTGGGCAGGCCGGACGGCGCTCCCGGCGGCACGGTGGGCGTGCCGGAAGCGTCGGCCGCGACCGGACGGGGTGCGCGGATCGTGGCCGGCACGAGCAGGGCCCCCGCCGCGGCTGTCGCGCCCACAAGCGCCAACAGGAAGAGGCCGGGCAGTGTGAGCCGACCGCTCGGCCGGCGAGCCCAGGCTCGGGTCGCACGGGCGGCGGAGGCCGCCGCCTGGCGCGGTGGCAGCCGTACCGCGTGCGCGAACGGCACCCGCCGTCGCCGGACAGGGCCGGGCACCGCCACGACGGGCAACTCGTCCACACTGGTCTTCGCCGGATCCCCGACGCCAACCACGGTGACGGCCTTCGCGCCGTCGGCCGGCGCGTCGGTCTTCGCGCTGTCGGCCGAGGCGTCGGTCTTCGCGCTGTCGGCGGGCGCGTCGGTCTTCGCGCTGTCGGTCTTCGGCTCGGTGGCGGCTTCGGACCTGGGGGTCTCGACCTGCGTGTCGGCCTTGCCGTCGGCGACCGGATCGGACGCGGCCGACGGCTTCACGCCCGGAGCGGTGGCGCTCACGTCCGGGCTGGACCCGGTGGTGCTCACGTCCGGGCCGGCGGCGCTCGCGGACGGGCTGGCCGTGGTGGGACTGGCCGTGGTGGCGGGCGTGGTCGGCGTACCCCCGATCCGGCCGCTCAGCCAGGGCCGGCGGGGGCGGGGCACCGCGCGCACCGGGTCGGGGGCGGCCCCGGAGCCCTCAAGTGGCCCCTCCAGCGGCGCGGCCGGTCGTAACGGTTGCACACGCGTGTCGTCCTCGCCGTCCACCACCCGTCGAGTATCACCCATCCTCCGCCGAACGTCAGATCCACGTACCCTGGGCACATGCCCCGGTACGAGTTCCGTTGCCGCGCCTGCGGTGACACTTTCGAGGTCAACCGTTCGATGGCGGCGGCCGCCGACCCGGCCACCTGCCCACAGGGACACGCCGACACGGTCAAGCTGCTCTCCGCCGTCGCGGTCACCGGCCGGGGTGGGGCCGGCAGTGCCCCGACGCCCGCCGGTGGCGGGTGCTGCGGCGGTGGCTGCGGCTGCTGATCGGCCCCGTTCTCCGCCACCTGGTGGGCTGGTCTTGCCGTGAGCGGGTTCGAGTGGCACTTTGAGGCGGCATCTGCCCGGCCGTTCTCACGATGCGTTACCGCTCGGACTCAGGCAGCATGAACCCGACGTCACGGGCGGAGGTTCCACGCATGTCGCCACGGATCCAGCTCCCGAGCGGTTGGGTGACCTTCGTGTTCACCGATATCGAGGGCTCGACCCGGCTGGCCCAGTTGCTCGGCCCGGACTACCGGCCGGTGCTCGCCGAGCATCGGCGGCTGCTACGTCGGACGCTGGCCAGCACGGGTGGCGCGGAGTTGCTGACCGAGGGCGACTCGTTCTTCCTCGCCTTCGAGGACGCGACCTCGGCGCTGACCGCCTGCCTGACCGCCCAGCGCGCGTTGTCCAACCACGACTGGCCCACCGCCGAAGCCGCACCCCGGGTGCGCATGGGCCTGCACACCGGTTACGCCGAGCCGCGCGACGGCGACTACGCCAGCCCCGAGGTGCATCGGGCCGCCCGGGTGGCCGCCGCCGCGCACGGCGGGCAGGTGCTCTGCTCGGCGTCCACCGCCCGTCGGGCCGAGCCGTTGCCGCCCGGTGCCACCCTGCTCGACCTGGGCCTACACCGGTTGCGTGGCTTCGACGACCGGGAACGGCTCTTCCAACTTGTCGCGCCGGGCCTGGAGCGGCAGTTCCCCCGGCCCCGCACCGCGGACGCGGTGGCGCACAACCTGCCGACCCAGGTGACGTCGTTCGTCGGCCGGCAGGCCGAGCGAGTCGAGTTGGGCCTGCTGATGAAGCAGCATCGTCTGATCACGGTGCTGGGCGCGGGCGGGGCGGGCAAGACCCGGCTCGCGGTGGAGTTGGCCAGCGGGATGGTCGAGGCGTACCCGGATGGGGTTTGGTTCGTCGACATCGCCGCGGTGACCGACCCGGGTCTGGTGGCGTTCGCGATCGCCGCGGTGCTCGGCCTGCGACCCGAGCCGGGCCGGCCGATGCTGGACACCCTTGTCGAGTACGCGGCGGCCCGCCGCATGCTTGTCGTCCTGGACACCTGTGACACCCAGCCGGCCGCCTGCGCGGAGGTGATCGCGCGGTTGCTGTCCGGTGGGAGTGGCGTGCGGGTGCTGGCGACCAGCCGGGAGTCGTTCAGCCTGCCGGGCGAGGTGGTGTGGCGGATCCCGCCGCTCTCGGTCGACCCACGGGCGGACGGCACGGAGAGCGACGCGGTGGCGCTGCTGCTGGACCGTACGGCGGCGGCACGCGGCGGCCGACGACCGGACCCAGCCGAGTCGGCCGACCTCCGGCGGGTGGTGCAGCGACTGGACGGGTTGCCGCTCGCCATCGAGTTGGCCGCCGCCCGGCTGCGGGTGCTCTCCGTCGGTCAGCTCGCGGAGCGCCTGGACGACGTTCTGGGCACCCTGGACGCCGGTCGCCAGGATCCGGATCCGCCGCCGGTGGAGCGCGGTTGGTCCGGCAACCAGCAGGACACCGTGGACCTGGTCGCCGCGGCGTCCGGGGCGTCGCCGCCCACTCCGGCGAGCAGGGCGGTGCAGCGTTCGGCCACCGAGCGGCACCTGACCATGCAGGCCACCGTCACCTGGTCGTACCGGACGTTGGGGCCCCGGGCCGCCCGCCTGCTGCGGTGGCTGTCGGTCTTCGCCGGGCCGGTGGACCTGGCGACCGTGGAGTGGCTGCTGGGTGACGACCCGCTGGATCCGCTCTCGGTGCTCGTGGACAAGTCGATGGTGTTGGCCGAGCCGCGAGCCACCGGCAGCACCTACCGGATGCTCGACCCCATCCGGGCGTACGCGGCGCGGCGGTTGGCCGAGGCGGGCGAGGCGCAGGCTGCCCGGGACCGGCATGTGGCCTGGTCGGCCCATGCGGTGGAACGGGCACACCTGGGCCAGGACGGCCGTCCGGTGACCCTGTCGCTGTACGCCCTCGACCCCCTGGCCGGGGAGGTACGCGCCGCGTTGCGGTGGTGCGCCACCGGCGGCAGCGCCCGTGCCGGTCTCGGTCTGGCCGGCGGCCTGGACCAGTGGTGGCTTGAGCGGGGCCTGGCCCGGGAGGGGCGGCTGTGGCTGTTTCGGCTGTACGGGCGGATCGCCGAGACGGGTGAGCGGATCCCGGAGGCGGAGCTGGCTGCGGTCTACCACATGCACTCGTTGCACGCCGGCGCGGACGGTGAGTTCGCCGAGGAGCTGCGCTACTCCCAGCGGGCCGAGGCCGCCGCCCGACAGGCCGGTGATGCCGGGCTGCTGGCCCGGGTGCTCGCCGGCAGGGCCGCGCCGCTCGTGGACATGGGGCAGTTCGTCGAGGCCGAGCGGGTGTGCCGGGAGGTCATCGACTGGGCGCACGGGCAGGACGTGGTCGGCGAGGCGCTGTTGGCGGTGTTCAGCCTGGCCGAGTTGCTCTGGCGGCGCGGTGCCCTGGAGGAGGCGGCCGACCTGCTGGGGGCGGTCCGCCCGGTGGAGGCGGCCCGTCCGGTGGAGCGGGGCCGGCGGTCGGTGGACATGCTGCTCGGGATGGTCGCGCTGGCCCGGGGCGATGTGATCGCGGCACACGAGCACCTGCTGGTGGCACTGCGTTCCCGGATGGGTCACGGTTACCACGGCCGCGCCTGCGACACGTTGAACGCGATCGCGGTGCGCTGTGCGATCGGCGGGGACCGGCTGACCGCGGCGCGCCTGTTCGGAGCGGCGCAGGCCACCCGGGCGAGCATGCGCGCGACCCCGGGCATCTTCGGCGGCTACTGGGCCGAACAGCAGGCGGAGCTGCGCGCGGTGCTCGGCGACACGGTCTTCGACGACGCGTACGGCGAGGGTGCCGAGTTGGGGTTGGACGAGGCGGCAGCGCTGGCACTGGACGTGGAACATCCGGACCTGGCAGCGGATTCGACCCGCTTCAGCACCGGCCTGTCCCAGCCCACCCCCCGCCGCCCGGTGGACCCCGACCGCCACCCGGCAACCCGAACCGAACGCGCCTAACCCACCCCACCCTGCCCCCACCCCGCCCCGCCCCCGAGCCCCGGCGATCTTGCACTTTCTGTCGGGAGATAACGGTGCCAAAGCGGCAAATGGGCGACAAAAAGTGCAAGATCGCGGGGCCGGGGCCGGGGCCGGGGCGCGGGGTCGGGGTCGGGGTCGGGGCGCGGGGTCGGGGGGTAGGGCGTGGGGTGGGGTTAGGGGGTTTTGGCGTTGGCTTCGGCTTGGGCCTTCATTCGGGCGGCGCGGTCGATGTCGGCCTGCTGGACGGCCGCTACCGAACCGAAGATGCTGACGGCCTGGTAGTAGGTCCAGGCCAGGCTGTAGCAGGCCGGACGGACGACCGAGTTGTACGTGGTGCAGACGCGCTTCAGGTCCTCGTAGAAGGCGCTGTCGAGGCGGGACTTGTTGGCGGAGAACTGGCCGACCGCCTTGTAGTTGCGGTAGCCGAAGTCGTGCCGGTAGCAGCCCAGGTTGAAGGTGAAGCCGAGCGGGTTGTCCGGGCTGGACGAGCAGTAGTCGGTGGACCAGGTGAAGTTGTACTCGGCCCAGGGTGCCCGGTTGACCCGGGCGCTGTTCCACGAGTTGTAGCTGGACGCGCTCGTCTGGGTCCAGCTGGACAGTACGGAGAGTCGTTGGGCGGGGGTGACGGCGGCGGCGGGGGAGGCGATGGTGAGGGTGGCGAGCAGCGCTAACGCGCCCGAGGCGAGCAGGGTGGCGAGACGTCGGGGCACGGGTTACCTCCGCGGGGGTGAGCGGGTGGGACGAAGTTACCGGCGGGTTACCGGATGTCGATAAGTTTCGATCAAGGGGTCGACCAGCGGGAATGCGCCTCGCAAACTATTGGTGACATGCGTCGAAACAGGCGAATGCCCCGGTTGCCAGGGGCACCCGGGGCATTCGACGAGAGCGGGTCAGCGCAGGACGAACGCCGGCGGGCTGGTGGGGCTCTCGTTGGCCGACCGGTCCAGTGCGGTCAGTTGGTAGGTGTAGCGCTGGCCGGGCTCGGCCGAGGTGTCCACCCAGGACTGGGTGCCGCCGGGCGTCGCCCGGACGGTGTCGACCAGGTGCGCGGCGTCGGCCGTGCCGCACCGGCCGGGCAGCGCGGTGCCGTCGAACCGGTAGATCGCGTACGAGGTGGCGGTGCCGAGTGGGCCGACGCCGTCGGCGGGCTGACGCCAGGTGAGCCGTACCCCGTCAGCCTGTCGCGCGGTCCCGCTGACCACCGGGAAGAGCAGCGGCCTGGCCGGCAGGTGCGGCATGGTCGGCACCAGCGCCGGGCGTGAGTAGTGCTCGGCCGCGTAGATGTCGGTGGCACCGAGCCGGTTGGCCCGCACCTGGACGGCCGAGAAGTGCACGTTGCCCTGCACCTGGGGGTACGACCGGTTGAGCGTCAGGTGGTCGGACAACTCCCGTGGGTTCTGCCAGTACGGCCCGTACGCCGGATCGCCGCTCTTGTAGTCGGCCTGGCCGATGTAGAGCTGCACGCGGGTGCCGCGCACCGTCTCGGCCCACCACGGCACCAGGCGCGCGTAGTCGGCGGCCGGATACTGGCCGATGTACCAGTAGAGCTGCGGCACCACGTAGTCGATCCACTCCTGCTTGACCCACTTGCGGGTGTCGGCGGAGATGATGTCGTACGACTGGCTGCCGGTGGTGTCCGAGCCGAGCGGGTCGGCGGCCCTGTTGCGCCAGATGCCGAACGGGCTGACGCCGAACTTCACCCACGGCTTCGCCGCCTTGATCTTTCCGCTCATCTCCTGGATCAACAGGTTGATGTTGTCCCGCCGCCAGTCGGCCCGGTCGGTGAAGCCCCGGTCGTACGCGGCGAAGGTGGCATCGTCGGGCACCTGGTAGGTGCCGCTCGGGTACGGGTAGAAGTAGTCGTCGAAGTGCACACCGTCGATGTCGTACCGCCGAACCGCGTCCATCATCGCGGTCTGCACGAACTCGCGTACCTCCGGAATGCCCGGGTTGTAGTAGAGCCGGCTGCCGGCCACGCCGGCCGGCGGGTAGGCGAAGGTCCAGTCGGGGTGCTGCCGGGCCGGGTGGCCCGGGGCGAGCTGGGCGAGGTCGGCGCCGGCGCCGCCGGGCGCCGGCATGGAGACGCGGTACGGGTTGAACCAGGCGTGGAACTCCAGGTTGCGCCTGTGCGACTCGTCGACGAGGAAGGCCAGCGGGTCCCAGCCGGGGTCCTGGCCACGCGCGCCGGTCAGGTACTCCGACCAGGGCTCGTACGGTGAGGGCCAGAGCGCGTCGGCGGTGGGCCGGATCTGCACCACGACGGCGTTGTGGTGCAGCCGCTCGGCGAGGTCGAGCAGCTCCCGATACTCGGCCTGCTGAGCGGCGACCCGGTCCGGGCTGCTCTGGGACGCCTTGCTGGGCCAGTCGATGTTGACCACCGACGAGATCCACATGGCCCGGAACTGACGCTTCGGCGTGGCCGGGTCGGTGACGCAGGTGGTGGTGGGAGCGGCGGCATCTGTCGCGGCGCTCGCGGGGGTGGCGGTGACAGACGTGCCGAGCAGGGCTGCGACCAGCCCGGCGACTCCGAGTCGGGTGGCTCTCATGCGGTGTGTCCCTTCGTTGGGGCTCCCGGATGGTTCGCGGCGCGCGGCAAGAATCGCCTTGGATGTCCGCGTTGTTGGAAGGAAATTTTCACAATCTGGCCGTTGCCGCAAGGGTTCGTGGTTGACCAATCGCGCCGCTGGGTAGCAACGCCGGTTACCGACCGCCACGGAGGTGGTCGCACGGCGGGAGGGGTGGCCGGGTGTCCGTGCTGCGCACAAAACCAATCAAGGACGTGATAGCCCAGGGTGAGGCGGACGGCAGTGACGGCACCCTCGGGCTGAAGAGACGGCTTGGCGCCGTCGACCTCACCGGGTTCGGCATCGGCATCGTGATCGGCACCGGCATCTTCACGCTCACCGGCATCGAGGCGCGGGACAGTGCCGGACCGGGCGTGGTGATCTCCTTCGCCATCGCCGGCGTGGTCGCCCTACTCGCCGCCCTCTGCTACGCCGAGTTGGCCTCCAGCGTGCCGACGGCCGGCAGCGCCTACACCTACGCGTACGCGACGATGGGCGAGATCGTCGCCTGGATCATCGGCTGGGACCTGCTGCTGGAGTTCGCGCTCGGTGCCGCAGTGGTGGCCCGAGGCTGGTCCGGCTACCTCGCCGAACTGCTCGACCTGCCGACCCGCTGGTTCGGCGAGGAGGGCAGCACAGTCAACTTCGGTGCCATCGCGATCGTGCTGATCCTCGGCGTCGTGGCGATCGTCGGCATCCGGGAATCCTCCCGGATCACCAACCTGCTGGTGCTGGTCAAGGTTGCCATCTGCGTGTTCGTGGTGGTGGCCGGTCTGTTCTTCGTCAAGGCCACCAACCTCAGCCCGTTCATCCCGCCGGCCGAGCCCGCGGGCAGCGGCGACGACGGCATCAAGCAACCCGTCACGCAGGCGCTCTTCGGACTGGAACCGTCGGTCTTCGGCTTCGTCGGGGTGCTCAGCGCCGCGGCTGTGGTGTTCTTCGCGTACACCGGCTTCGAGGCCGTCGCGAACCTGGGTGAGGAGACGAAGAAGCCCAAGCGGGACCTCACCCTGGGTCTGCTCGGCACGTTGCTGATCTCCACCCTGCTCTACATCGGCGTCTCGCTGGTGGTGGTCGGGATGGTGCCGTACACCGAGATCGACAGGGGTGCCCCGATCGCGTCCGCCTTCGAGTCGGTCGGCGCGGGCTGGGCGGCGGTGCTGGTCTCCATCGCCGCAGTCGCCGGCCTGACCAGCGTCATCCTGGTCGACCTGGTGGCGATGGGCCGGATCGGCTTCGCCATCGCCCGGGACGGGCTGATCCCGCCGTCGATCGCGGCGGTACACCCGCGCTGGGGTACCCCGTACCGGATCTCGGCGATCATGACGGTGGCTGTCGCTTTGCTGGCCGGTTTCCTGCCGCTGTCCGCGCTCGCCGATCTGGTCAGCATCGGCGCGCTCTGCGCGTTCGTGCTGGTGTCGATCGCGGTGCCGATCCTGCGCCGCAAGCGCCCGGACCTGGAGCGACCGTTCCGGGTGCCGTTCTCCCCGGTGCTGCCGATCGTCTCGGCGCTGGCCTGCTTCTACCTGATGCTCAACCTATCGGTGGAGACCTGGCTGCGGTTCCTGGCCTGGATGCTGCTCGGCGCGATCATCTACTTCGGCTACGGCTACCGCCGCAACCGCCTGGCCCAACACGAACCGGCAGTCACCCCAAGCCCCCGCAAACCAACCGCCTGACCCGCCCCGCCCGGACCCACCCCGACCCGCCCAGACGCGGTGATCATGAGGTTGACCGGGTTTTCGATCTCCACCGTGCCCGTCAACCTCATGATCAACCTGGGTTGCGGTGGGTGGGGTGGGTGGGTCGGGTGGGTGGGTGGGTGCGGTGGGTGGGGTGGGTGGGTTAGTCGAAGAAGCGGGCCAGGTGGGGCTGGGGGGCTGGGTCGGCGTCCGGGGGGAGGGGAGTCAGGTCGGCGAAGATCGAGGCGCCGTCGCAGCCCGCGTGTAGTGGGTACCACCGCGGGGTGCCCGGCGGCCGGAGCTGGCAGATCCCCTTGAACGTCTGCACGTCCATCAGTCGGACGTGAGTCGGGTCGGCCACCGCGTTCACGTGCCCCCACCAGGGGCTCATCACGTGCAGCACGCCACCCGGACGGAGCACCCGGTGGCACTCGTCCACCAGTGGCAGGAAATCGATCAGGTGCTCCAGGATGTGCACCGCGAAGAGGACGTCCACCGAGTTGTCGGCCAGCGGCAGCGAGCCGGACAGGTCCGCCACCGCGTCCACGCCGGGCGCCGGGTAGATGTCCAACCCCAGGTTTCCCGACCACTGCTTGGTCGGACCGCAACCGAGGTCCACGACCACCGGTGCCCGCCCGCCGACGCCGACCCGGCACCAGACGCCGTAGACGCCGGCCAGTCGGCCCACCAGGTCACGCACCAGCCGCAGCTCGGCGGGCTCGGCCACGTCTCCGCTGAGATGGGCCACCCCCCGGTCGAACCGCACCTCGACGGCCAAGCTCCGGAGCCGGTCGTCATGCCGAGCCTGGTCCGCCCACGCCAGGGTGAGGGATTCGTCGATCGCCCGCAGCCGGTCGGCCGAGGGCGGAGTCTGTGCCAAAGCGACCATTCGGGCCACCTCCCGCCGCGCGTTACCCGCAATCGCGCCCGGTATGCCCCGCTCGTCCGCGTCGTCGCCTGCTCCGGCGCGGCGAGGCACAGGCGTGTCGCAGGACGAGCGCCTTTGCCCCGCGCCGCCCGGCCGCGCCGCCCGGCCGCGCCGCCCGGCCGCGCCGAGGGGCCGGACCGCCCGGCCGCGCCGAGGGGCCGCACCGCCGGGCCGTGCCGCCGGGCCGCGCCGAGGGGCCGGACCGCCGGGCCGGACCGCCGGGCCGTGCCGCCGTGCCGGGCCGCCGGGCCGTGCCGGTCGGATCAGCCCGAGAGGGTACGGCGGCTGCCGCGCATCCGCTGACGGGGTTGCGGTGCGGCGGGCTTCGGCCGCTTCAGGTGATAGCGGTGCAACTCGTGGTTGCCGGGCAGGGACGGGTCCTCGCTCATCGCGACCAACTCCCAGCCCTGGTCACCGGCCCGGTTCAGGTGGGCCAGCGAGGTGTCGCCGTACGGCGTCACGTCGACCATCGAGCCGTCCGGGCCGTACCAGACGAAGACGACCTCCCAGCCGAGGTCGTTGGTCGCGGCCTGGCGGCGGCGGACCAGCAGGGCGTACTCCCACTTGAGCATGAGGTCATTCTCACCCCGGGCCGCCCCGCTGGCACGGATCAATCTTCGGCGATCCGCCCGCCGTCGACCCGCAGTCGCCGGTTGGTCTCGATGGCGGCCAGCATCCGACGGTCGTGGGTGACGAGCAGCAGCGTCCCGGGATAGCTGGCCAGCGCCGATTCGAGCTGCTCGATGGCGGGCAGGTCCAGGTGGTTGGTGGGCTCGTCGAGCACCAGCAGGTTGACCCCGCGGCCCTGGAGCAGCGCCAGCGCCGCCCGGGTCCGTTCACCGGGGGACAGGGTGGCGGCCGGTCGCGGCACGTGCGCCGCACGCAACCCGAACTTTGCCAGCAGGGTCCGCGCGTCCGCTGGCGACATGTGGGGTACGGCCGCGTGGAACGCGTCGATCAACGGCGCGTCGCCGAGGAACAGCCCTCGGGCCTGGTCCACCTCACCGACCACCACCCCGGGCCCGAGCGAGGCGGTGCCGGAGTCCAGCGGGAGTCGCCCGAGCAGCGCGGCCAGCAGGGTGGACTTGCCCGAGCCGTTCGCCCCGGTCACCGCGACCCGGTCCGCCCAGTCGATCTGGAGGTCGACCGGCCCGAGGGTGAACCCGCCTCGGCGTACCACCGCGGAGCGCAGCGTGGCCACGACGGCGCCGGCGCGGGGCGCGGCGGCGATTTCCATCCGCAGCTCCCACTCCTTGCGGGGCTCCTCGACCACGTCGAGGCGTTCGATCAGCCGTTCGGTCTGCTTGGCCTTGGCGGCCTGCTTCTCGCTCGCCTCGCTGCGGAACTTGCGGCCGATCTTGTCGTTGTCGGTGGCCTTTCGCCGGGCGTTCTTCACGCCCTTCTCCATCCACCCGCGCTGCGTGCGGGCGCGTGCCTCCAGCCCGGCCTTCGTGTCGGCGTACTCCTCGAAGTCGGCGCGGGCGTGCCGGCGCGCGACCTCGCGCTCCTCCAGGTAGGCCGCGTAGCCGCCGCCGTAGTGGTGCACCTGCTGCTGGGGCAGGTCCAGCTCCAGCACCCGGGTCACCGTGCGGAGGAGGAACTCCCGGTCGTGGCTGACCAGCACCGTGCCGGCCCGCAGCCCGGTCACGAACTCCTCCAACCGCTCCAGACCGGCCAGGTCCAGGTCGTTCGTCGGCTCGTCGAGCAGGAACACGTCGTAGCGGCTGAGCAGCAGCGAGGCCAGCCCGGCACGGGCCGCCTGACCGCCGGACAAACCGGTCGTCGGGTGGTCCAGGTCGACCGCGAGCCCCAGGTCCGCACTCACCTGCTCGGCGCGTTCGTCCAGGTCCGCGCCGCCGAGGGCGAGCCAGCGCTCCAGCGCGTCGGCGTACGCGTCGTCGGCGCCCACCGCCCCGGCGGTCAGCGCCTCGGTCGCCGCGTCCAACGCCGCCTGCGCGGCGGTCACCCCGGTCCGGCGGGCCAGGAAGTCCCGCACCGTCTCGCCCGGTCGCCGTTCCGGCTCCTGCGGCAGGTGCCCGACGCTCGCGGTGGGCGGGCTGAGTCGCACGCTGCCGGCCTCGACCGGCAACAACCCGGCGAGGGTACGCAGCAGCGTCGACTTGCCGGCCCCGTTCGGCCCGACCAGGCCGATCACGTCACCGGGGGCGACCACCAGGTCCAGCCCGGAGAAGAGTGGGCGGTCGCCGTGCCCGGCGGCCAGGTCCTTGACGATCATCGTGGCGCTCATCAGGACGGCAGCCTATCCGGCTGCTGGCATACGAGCCGACGACAGCGGGCAGACTCAACGGCGTGGTGACCACACTGGCGATCGACTGTGGCGGCGGGGGCATCAAGGCGTCCGTGCTCGACGAGGCGGGGACGATGCGGGCCCGACCGTTGCGGGTACCGACCCCGTACCCGTTGCCGCCTGCGCTCTTCGTCCGGACCCTGCTGGATCTGGGCGGGCGCCTGCCGACGGCGGACCGGCTGACCGTCGGCGTACCCGGAATGATCCGGCACGGGGTGGTGGTGGCCACACCGCACTACGTGACCCGCAGCGGCCCGCGCAGCCGGGTCGACCCGGATCTGCTCGCCGAGTGGTCCGGCTGGGACGCGCGCGGCGCGCTCGCGGAGGCGTTCGGGGTGCCGGCGCTGGTGCTCAACGACGCCGAGGTGCACGGGGCCGGGGTTGTCGCCGGCACCGGCTGCGAGCTGGTGCTGACCCTGGGGACGGGGCTGGGCAGCGCGCTCTACGACGGTGGGGTGCTCGCGCCGCACCTGGAGCTGTCGCACGCGCCGGTGCGCTGGGGCACCACCTACGACACGTACGTGGGTGAGCCGGAACGGCGGCGGCTCGGCGACGCCTTCTGGTCCCGGCGGATCCGGCAGGTGGTGGACGGGCTCCGCCCGGTGTTCCGCTGGGACCGGCTCTATCTGGGCGGGGGCAACTCCCGGCTGATCCGGCCCGAGCAACTGGCCCGGATGGGCGACGACGTGGTGGTGGTGCCGAACACGGCCGGGATCGTCGGCGGTGTCCGCGCCTGGGAGCTTTTCGCCGGACGCCGGGACGCCCGCGCCTGACCCTTTTGTGGCCCCGGGAACAGTCGCCAAACGGCCGGTGTTGTGCCAGCGTCGGAACAGGTGACGGTGCGACCCGAGGAGGTGGGCAGATGGATCTTCTGGCGGACTACCGGCGGGCGACCATGTTCTTCGAAACCGGTGACCCTAGCGGAGCGGCCCGACTGCTGGAGCCGATCGTCGCCGCCGAACCCGGCAACGCGGCGGTCCGGCAGTTGCTGGCCCGGGCGTACTTCCAGTCGGCCCAGCTCAACCGGGCCGAGGAGCACCTGCGCGAGCTGGTCGACCGGGACCCGAGCGACCACTACGCGCACCACGTGCTCGGTCGGACGCTGGAACGGCTGAACCGACACACCGACGCGCTGCGGCACCTGCGGATCGCCGCCGCGATGTACGCGACGAACGACGACTACCGGACCGCGCTGGAGCGGGTGGAAACCCGGGTGGGTGGCACGCGCTGAGGGTGGACCGGTGACGTGGTGGAAGGGGCGGTCCTGCGGGACCGCCCCTTCGTCGTCCGGCTCGTCGTCCGGCGGGTGGGCTCTTCCGTCCGGCGGGTGGGCTGCCGGGCGTGCCTAGGATGGCGGGCATGGGACCTGACCGGGCGGAGGCCGCGGCATGAAGCTCAAGCTGGACCTGCACGAGATCTTCAACAAGGGGCAGGACATCGACCGCGCGCTGCGCGGGATCATGGACGAGGCGGTGGCGAAGAAGGCCACCCTCGTCGAGATCATCCCCGGCAAGGGGTCGGGCCAGCTCAAGAAGCGGGTGCTGCGGTTCCTCGACCAGAAGGACGTCAAGCAGCTCTACCACCGGGTGGAAAAGGACTCGAAGAACTTCGGCCGCCTCTTCGTCCACTTCCGCTGGAAGTAGCGACGACATGGGCTCTGACCTGCGTATCGGGGTGCTTGCAGGGCCGCTGAACCATGATCATGCCGTGTCCAGGCCGTCAAGGGCTTGCGGAGCGTCTGCGCCGGGCTGATCTCCACCGAGCGCCTTGTCGATGGCCCGGCGGGTGCGATCCTCGCTGGCCGGCAGTAGGTGGGTGTAGGTGCGGAGGGTGAAGCCCGGGTCCGCGTGGCCCAGGTAGGCCGACAGAGCCTTGATGCTCTCCCCTGCGTCCAGGAGGACCGAGGCGTAGGTGTGCCGCAGAACGTGCATCCCGTTGTGTCGGTCATCTGGGATGCCGGTCGCCCTGATCGCGGGCTTCCAGACACCGGAGTTGAACATCGAGCGCGACAGCGCCAGACCGGCGGGTGTCGTCAGGTACAGCTCGACGGTTCGCGGCTCGCCGGTCAGCGTCTCCCACGGCAGGGTCACCGGGACCGGCGGGCCGTCTCGCGTGTGTTGCTTGAGTCGGTCTGCTACCGAGTCCGGTAACGGGACCTCGCGGGACTTGCCGCCCTTCGGCGGCGCGAAGATCAGCGAGCCGCGAACGAGTTTGATCTGCCGAGTGATGTGCAGGACCGGACGGGTCGGGTCGAGATCCCCAGGGCTGACCGCGAAGATCTCACCCTGCCGCAGGCCGCAACCCGCGCCCAGGTCCACCGCCACCCGGTACCGGGGCCGGACGTTTTCCCTGAATGCTGTCAACCGGGCGACCGACCACGGCACCACCTTGGTTGGAGCGGGCGTCGGCCGGCGGATGCTCTTGACCGCGAACGGGTTGCTGACGATCTTCTTGTCGTCTACCGCTGCGTTGAGAATCATCGAGACATCGGTGAAGAGGACCCGGCGGTAACCGACCGAAAGTCCTTTCTCCTGGATCTTCCGCGCCCACTCCCGGATCGTCGTCGGCTGAATGGACGCGATCGGCCTTTGCCCGATAATCGGGTATACGTGCAGGCGAAGTTCGTATTCGATGCGGTCGCGGGTGAGGACATCAGTGGTCGCGGCAGCAAGCCATTCGTCGGCGTACTGCTTGAAGGTCATGCGGCCGGCGTCAGGGTCGACGTAGGTGCCCTTGAGGATGTCGGCCTGGACGTTGGCAAGGAACGCCTGTGCGTCGCGCTTCTTCTTGTCGGGGAACGACTGCGATTTCTCTTTCCCGTCCGGGGCGAGGTACCGGACGCGGTAGCGCATTCCCTGCCCGCACTCTGGCTTTGGTTCCTGCCGTGACTTTCCGTCCGGTCCGGTGACTGTCTTGTACCAGCGGTCAACGATGTGGGCCACGTCAGGCCGCCGTGGACTGGTCGGTGAACCAGGCGCGCACGGAGGCGGGGTCGTAGCGCAGGTGCCGGCCGACTCGGGCGGCGGGTGGGCCGTACCTGCGCTTGCGCCACTGGTAGAGCGTCTGCACTGGCACCCGCAGGTAAGCGGAGACATCTTCGATTTCCCAGAGCGGTTCGGGCGTAGATGATGCGGTCATTGGGGCTGCTCCTTTCGCGTGATGGTGATGTAGGTGCGGCTTTCGCCGCTGTAGCCGGCGGGTCGGGTGCTGGTGCGGCAGGTGACCCGGTCGCGGCCGTAGTGGGCGGTGAGTTGGGCCGCGATGGTCGCGGCGTGGGCGGTGACGGTGGCGGTCGGGCCGATGAGTCGGACCGTGACCAGAGGGCGGGGCCGTGTGGGCATGGCGCTCCTTCCAGGTCGGGTGGGTGGGGTGTTGCGTGCGCTGTGGAGTTGTCAAGGAACGGGTTCGCGGGCGTTGACACGTACGTGTCAAGCGGCCAGGGGTTGGACCGCGCGAGCGGCGGTGAGTTCGTCGGCCAGGGCGTCGATGCCGGCGAGGTGTTGTGCGCGGGCCATGGCGGCGGCGGTGTTGGCGAGCAGGGCGTCGCCGGTGGTGATCCAGCCGGTGGCTTGGTAGCCGAGTTCGTAGATGACGCGCTCGGTCTGCTCGTCGTCCCAGGTGTGGGGGTGGCCTTCGGTGCGTCGCCAGATGGTGCGCTGCATACGGAGGAAGCCGAGGGTGACGGAGAAGGCGCGGCTCTTGGTGGCGATGTGTCCGCCGTAGCCGAACTGGTGTGCCCACCGCCGCAGCCGCGCGTAGTGGGGGTCCTCCCCGAGGTCCCAGCAGGCGCGGATGAGCCGGCCGAGGTGGGTGCCCGGGTCGCCGTGGATTTCGACGGAGAGGTCGTCGACGCGGCGCAGGCTCAGGCCGGTTACTTCGGTGCTCTTGGTGACGTACTTGGCGATGTAGCCGGTGATCTGGGCGAGGTTGACCTCGTGGCCGGGTGCGTTGACGTGCTTGAGGTCCAGGCCCTTGTCGCCCCACGCGATGTGCCAGCCCTGCCGACCGTTGGCGGGGTGCGGCGCGGAGGTGTAGGAGGTCTTTACGAACGCGGCCCGGACGGCAGCCTCGAACATGTCCCGGGTGATGGCGGCCGGCGGCGGGACGATGGCTTCGGGGCAGTCGGGGTTGTAGCCGTCGAGGCGGATCAGGGCGTGGTAGTGGATGACGCCTCGTACCTGGAATTCGTAGACCTTGATGTAGCGGCGGCGCAGGTCTACGCCGTGGGTGCGGCCGAGGCGGCGTAGTTCTCGGTCGGCTTGTTGGATGGTGCGGCGCCACAGCTCGGGTGCTTCGTGGTTCCAGACGACCTGGCCGGTGTGGTCGTAGCAGTCCAGGCACAACGGCTGCCCGAGGTGGGCGTCGGCGGCCTTGTGGCGCTGCCCGCAGCGCAGCTCGACGCCGTGGGGGCAGGTCCGGCCGAACGGGTGGCAGACCGAGGCGCGGCAGGTGCAGCCGTCCTTCTTGCGGCAGTCCGCGGAGTGCACCTTGACGACCCGGTGGTGCACCGGCCCGAAGGATGGGGCGGTGGCGGTGAGGAAGATGGCGATGTGTTCGTTGAGCGGGGGTAGTCCCCATCGGTCGCCTTGGAGGCCGGCTTTGATGAGGTGGTAGGTGTCGCGGCGGTACAGCTCGGCGCAGGACGGGCAGACGTTGGCGCGGCGGTTGCCGCAGGGGGTGTAGATCGCGCCGTCGGGCATGTCTTCGGTGTCGATGGTGGCCATGCGGTTGCCGTCGGCGTCGTTGACGTGGATCTGCCCGGCGAGGCGGATCGGGTGCTTGCACGCTGAGGCCGCGCGGACGTGGCCGAGCCATTCGGGGTAGTCGGGGTCTTGGGCGCGGGCGCGGCCGGAGGCGACGGTGCGGGGGTCGTGGCCGCGTACCCACCCGTCGGCGGCGGGGTTGCGGGGGCCGGTGGTGGGGGTAGCCCAGGGCCAGTAGGCGGCGGACTCAGCGGAGGCTCCCGTGCCCGAAACCGTGGTGGTTTCGGGCGCGAGAGGCAGCGTCGAGGACGTCACGCGGTGGCTCGCACAGCGGTGCCGTTGTGGGTCTTGTCGTTGATGGTCGGTTGGGTGTTGAGGGCCGTCAGGATGTCGGCGGCCGTGTGGGTGGGGACGCGCAGTCGCACCGCGAGTTGGCCGGGGGTGATCGGTTCACCGTGGGCTTTCTCGTGGGCGCTGGCGACGATCCGAGCTCCGGAGAGCAGCGCCGGCGCGGGGCCAGCAGTTGCCGCCGGCGCGGTAGGTGCCGGTGACGGGTCCTTCTCGGTGGTGTCCGGGGTGGGCTCGACCGTCGTCGGGGTGTCGGTGTCCTCGCCAGAGGTGGGCAGGGGGATGGGTTCGTGGACAGGTGCGGTGATCTCGGGTGTGGGGTTGGCGGCCGGGGTCGCGGCGGCCGGGCGGACCGTCGGCGAGGCGGGGATGTCGGGTGACGACGCCTCGGCGAGGGTGGCCGGCGCAGGTGCCGGGACGGTTTCAGTGGGCCGGGTGTTGGTGTGTTTGGCGGCGAGTAGGGCGGCGGTGGCCATGAGCATCAGGCCATCGACGGCGATGGGACCGAACCAGATGACGAGGGTTCCTTCGTCGTAGTGACGCAGGAGTCCGGACAGGTGTTGGTAGGACACGAACGCGGCGACCAGGGCGACGGGCGGCATGCCGACCCAGCGCAGGACGTCCCAGCCCCAGCCCGAAGGCCACGGGGTGCGGGCAAGGATTTCGATGGCGATGAACAGGAACAGCGGCCAGACGATCGCGGAGACAACCGCGCCGGGCTCAGGGGTCCAGTCCTGCGGTGCGCCCTTGGGGGCGATGAACGAATGAGCGATGTTCGCGGCGACGGACACGAGTCCGCCGAGGACCAGGCCAAGGTAGGCCCAGCGGGTAGGACGAAGGTTCGTCGAGGTCATGGGGTCACCTCAGGGGTGCAGTCGAGGCACGCGTTCGTGCGGCGGGGGATGTAGTAGGGCTTGACCTGGCCGCAGTCGGGGCAGGTGCGCCGGGCGGTGAGCGCCTTGTCGATGGCCGCTCGTTGGGCGGGGGTGGCGGTGCGTTTGGGCATCGCGAGGTCGAGGCGGAAGAGGTAGGCGACGCGCTTTCCGCGACGCCACATGATTTGCGCGGCGGGGTCTTGGCCGCCGGGGCGCAGGTTGCGGGTGCGGAGTTGCCGGCGGGTCAGGAGCCCGTCGGGGGCGAATTTGAAGGGGTAGGTCGGCAGGCCGTAGCGCTCGCCGGTCGGGTCGTAAAAGACCATCGGGTCCTCCGAGTCGGCCTGGTCCTGGTCGTCGTCGCCGGCAGGGGTGCCGGTGGCGAAGGTGGGGTGTTCGTAGGTGTCGCGGTCGATGTCCTCGGGCAGGAACGCCGCCTGGCAGACCGCGCAGACGATCGCGCCTTCCTCGAAGGCGGTGGTGGAGATGCGCAGCTTGCGGGGGCATTCGCACTCGCAGGAGACGCCGTTGTTGTTGTTTGTGCGGGTTTTGCCTTCCCCGGTCGGTTCGGGGTGGCGGTAGAAGCGCAGCGCCTCAGTCAGGCCGGTGATGGTGGCCTTGTAGCGGGCGCGGGTGAGGTCGGTCAGGGTGCAGGGCGAGTAGCCGAGCTTGTCGTCCTTGGTCGTGGACAGGCCGAGTTCGGCGGCGAGGGTGGCGAACTTCTTGTTGTGCCAGCGGCCCTGCCGCGAGGTGTCTTGGATGCCTCGCACGTCGGCGAGGGCGTGGGTGGCTTCGTGCAGGAGGGTGGTGAAGACGGCTTCCGGTTCGCGGGAGAGCCCTTCACCGGAGATGAGGATTTCGGGCAGTTGCTGCTCGCCGGCTTGCCAGCGCAGGGCGGCGAAGTGGCCCCACTTCATGCCCTGACTGGGCTTGGTGGGAGAGCCAGAGCCGACCACCAGAACAGCGGCCGGAACGTCGGTGTGCTGGGCGCGAATGGCCGACCAGGCGGCTTCCAAGGCGGCGACGAGTGCGGCGGTAGAGATGTCGTTTTGACACGTACGTGTCATGTCGGTGATCTCGACGGCGGTGGTCATGCGGCCCTCCAGGTGGTTGGGGCGGCGGCGAGGGGACTGGTCGGGCGAGCCAGGTCACGGGGCCGA
The DNA here is from genome assembly GCF_043197875.1 of Micromonospora sp. NPDC048935. NCBI lineage: Bacteria > Bacillati > Actinomycetota > Actinomycetes > Micromonosporales > Micromonosporaceae > Micromonospora > Micromonospora sp. NPDC048935. Next base: position 419,578 of record NZ_JBICTZ010000004.1, read on the forward strand.
TCGGTCGGCCGCAGGTCGGCGGCGGTGTCGGTGGTGTCCGTGAAGACGGCGGTGGTCCGCCGGGTGGCGCGGGCGGTGTACATGGCGAGGTCGGCGTGGTGCAGCCATGCGGCGGCGGGGTTGCCGGGGTGGGCCAGGACCGCGCCGAGGGTCGCGCCGACGGCCAGGGTTCGGCCGTGGTAGGTGACCGGGGTGGTCAGGCGGGTGTGGATGTGGGTGAGCCAGTCGGCCAGCCAGGTGTCGGCGTCGTCGTGCCGGGTGGCGGGGCCGGTGGTGATGAGGGCGAATTCGTCGCCGCCGAGGCGGGCGCAGATGCCGGCGGGGCCGGCGATGCCGGTCAGCCGTTGGGCGACGGAGGTGAGGATGTGGTCCCCGGCGTCGTGGCCGTGGGTGTCGTTGACCTTCTTGAAGCCGACCAGGTCGACCAGGACGACCGCCACCGGGCGGCCGGTGGCGTGGGCGGTAGTGATGAACGAGTCGGCGGCGGCGGTCAGGCCGGCCCGGTTGTGGATGCCGGTCAGCGGGTCGTGACAGGCGGCGTGCCGGACGGTGGCGAGTTCAGCCCGCAGGCTGTGCCTGGCGGTGAGGTAGCCGGCGGTAGCGGCGGCGCTGATGGCGCTGGCGGTGACCAGGGCACGCAGGCGGGGCGTCATCGGGTAGCCCGCCAGACGAGGAACCCGGCGCGGGTGGGCAGCCGTTCCTGGTCGTACTCGTGTTCGGCGTAGGTTTCGAGGTCGTCCTCGGTGGCGTGGGTCCAGTCGTAGTCGTCGGCGCAGTCGCGCAGGACGTCGAGGACATCGGTCAGGGTGTGCCCGGCGTGGTCGTTGAAGTCGGCGACGATCTCTCGGTCGGAGGAGCACAGCGCGCCGTAGTAGTTGTGTTCGGGGGTGCGGCCGTCGCGCCACAGGTAGTCGGCCAGGTGCCGGAAGGTGCTGTCGCAATCGGCGTTGTCGCCGAGCAGGACGGCCATGCGGTCGCCGTAAACAGCCATGCCGATAGCGCCGGTCACGCAGGCCGGCGGGAACGCGGTTTCGGTGGTGCAGTCGTAGTAGCTGCCCTGGGTCCAGCCTCGGATTTCGAGGTAGCGGGCGGCGCAACGCAGGATGTCGGCCGGAGTCAGATCGGCCAGCGCGCCGAGGGCGGTGGGCTGTTTTTGGGTAGGGTTCATGGCGGCCACGTCCTTTCGTGGGCGGTGGTTGGGTCGACAGACCGGGCAGCTTTCTCAGGGCCTTGGCCGGTCTGTCGGCCGCTTCTATCGGTGGTGCAGGTGGAGCCGGAGAATCACCCGTTGCCTGCCGTCGCTGACAAGAGCGGGTGCGGAGCGGAAGACCAGGGCGCCCGACTGGCGGGCGATGGCGGTCAGTGCAGCGATGTCCTCGCCGGTCCCGATGAGCACGAGGTCCAGGACGCGAGTCGGGGTAGCGGTCGTGGTGCTCGTGCGGCTGTCCGCAGGTCAGCGGGGGCGGCGAGGCCGGTGCGGCGGCGGGTCCAGGTGGCGTAGTCGGCGACGCGGATGATGTCGGCGTCGGTCATGTAGGCGGCCTTCACGCGGTTGGGGATGCCGCCTTCGGCGATGAGGTAGCCCTCGCCCTGGTTGTTCGGGTCGATGCTGTTGGAGGAGAAGCCGCGGGCGTACCAGCCGTGTCCGAGCACGATGTCGGAGGACACGTCGTTGGTGCAGCGGCCGGCGAAGCGCCACGCGAACAGGTCCCGCAGCGACGGCGGGATGATGTCCGACGACGGACGCTGCGTCGCGGCGGCCACGATGATGCCCACGGCACGGCCCCGGGCGACGATGTCGCGCAGCAGCGCGGCGAACAGGTCCTGGTCCTTCTTGTCTCCGGCGGTGGCGGAGAAGTAGGCGATCTCGTCGCAGGCCACGAGGATCTGACCGAACACATCGTTCGGGCCGATCTTCCGGCGGCGGTGCGACAGCAGGAACGAGTACCGGTTGTCCATCACCGTCTGCACCCGGCGCAGGGTGCGGATGGCGTAGTCCATGTCCGGGCCGACGAACACGTCGGCGGCGTCCTTCCACAGCCCGAGTTCGACCTGCTTGCCGTCGAGCAGGCACAGCCGCACATCCGGGCACAGGGCCGCGTGACCAACGATGGTGTTCAGCAGCGACGATTTGCCCGCGCCGGGCTCACCGCCGATGAGGATGTTGCGGTAGATCATCGGCAGGTAGGCCGGGTGGCCGAACTCGTCGATGCCGAGGAAGACCGGGTCGAAGATGGACAGGCCCGCGCCGACCGGCACCGTCTGCGGCACATCCGGGGGCGGGGGCAGTTCGATGGTGTCCGTGAGGTCCATGGCAGGGCTCCCGGGGTCGGTTGACACGTACGTGTCACAGCGAGTGGGGGATCGGGTAGGGCGCGGACGCTTGACCCGTCAGGGGTGCTCGGTCCGCGCCATCCCGGTGGTTAGGCGTAGTCGGAGGGGTCGAACCCGGTCGGGCTCGTGGTGTTTGTGGTGGGGTTGCGCGGCTGCTGCTGGCGGGGAGTGTCAGCCGGTCCGATGACCGGCTGGTCGGGCACGTCGGGCAGGTCCAGACCGACAGGCGGCATGCCCGGAGAGGTAGGCGCGTCGGCCGGGATGTCCATGGGGACGTAGTCCGGCAGCGGCGACACCACCGTGTGCGCCAGCGGTTCCCGGCGGGTGATGTCGATGCGAATCAGTGCGGCGTACTTGCGGCCGGCGCGCATGACGCGGACCTCGTTGGCCCAGCACGCCACCGCGAGCTTTTGCACCTGGCCGTCCTGCTCCAGATCGCGCAGAGACAGACCAGGGCGCAGCCACACCCAGACTCGTTCACCGGCCGGGGTCGGCTTGGCGAGCAGGATCAGTGGCAGCGAGCCGTGCCGGTTGGTGGCGATGAACGCCGCGAAGCACAACCGCAGCCGGTGCCGCACGATCAGGCACCAGATCCACGACATGACCCGACGGCGCACAGGTGCGATCGCGGCGGGGACGCCGACGACCAGGGCGACGACGAGCAGCGAACCCCACAGCGGGGTCGACTGCATCAACGTGGTCCAGCCGTAGACGACGGCCAGGCCGAGCAGGATCTCTAGCAGCCAGTGCCAGAAGACGCGCAGGACCGGCCACGCCACGATCAGCGCGAAGACCACCGCGCCGAGGACAGCGCCGAGGACGACGCCGAGCAGCCCACCCAGGATCGGGTGCATGTACTCAGAGGCCACCATGGCGGCCAGGAGGCCGACCACACCGAGGGTGACCCAGAACGCGATGGTGGCCCGACGACGGTACGAGCGGGCAACCGGCGCTTCGATGACAGTGACGTTGGTGCCCCCACGGTTCGACCAGCCGAACGGGGACCTCTGGCTAGACTTGGACACGACAAGTCCTCCCTACCTAGGGACCTTGTTGGACAGGACGCGGGGTCGCAGACGACGCCAATCAACGGCGACCCCGTGTCCACCTCTCCTTGTGGAGCCGAACAGGAACACCGGCCGCTAGACGGCGGCGGTCTCCATCGCGGTCAAAGCCGAAGCCCGGAACGCCACACCCGAGCGGACCTTCCCGTCCCGGTCGTTGACCCAGGGCAGCGCCTCCAGGTCCATCGGCACCACCGGCTGACGAACAGCCACCGCCGGCATCACCGGGCTGACCACCGTCACGTTGATGACCTCCGCGCTTCCCTCCGACAGGGCGTAGAGCTGCACCGCCCACATCGGCTGCTTCGACTCCCGGTCAAACTTCTGCTGACCCGTCTGGTCCAGCTTCGGAACCGGGTTCACCGCGACCTCGTACGACACCCGCGAGGTGTCCAGCAACAGACGTCCCATGACTGACTCCTTCATCTCGTGAGCTGAGCCCTTACGGCGGGCCAGTTGCGTCCTCTCTGGACGGCAGCTCTTGTGCAATCAGGTTCCGTCGATCGGTAGTGACGAGTTCACCACCAGGCATGGACGAGTAGGGACGTCCTTGCTAAGCTAAGTCGTCCCCCAAGTTGTCCCGACAGCCGATGGGCAGGAGACGTGATGCCGAACGATCGCCTTCGCAACGGGTTGCTCAAAAAGGGTCTGACCTCGGCGATGCTGGCCGAGAGGCTGGGTGTTGACCCGAAGACAGTTGAGCGGTGGGTGACGCAGACCCGCAACCCGTACCCGCGCTATCGCCACACCATCGCCGAGCTGCTCGACGAGAGCGAGTCGTACCTCTGGCCGGACGCCCTGCCAACGCAGCGAGCCGTGCAGGTCAGCCAGTCAGAGGTCGTCCACATCTACCCGCGCCGCGGAGCCGTCCCCACCGACCTCTGGCAGCGGCTCCTGGAGCAAGCCACTCGACAGGTCGGCGTCCTCGTCTACGGCGGATTGTTCCTGCCTGAGTTCAACCACCGCTGGGTCCCGACTCTCCGAGAGAAGGCGCTGGCCGGGGTCCAGGTGGAGCTGCTATTCGGCGACCCGGAGGGCGAGCACATCGCCGAGCGTGGCGACGACGAGGGCATCGGTCCAGCCATGTCCAACAAGATCCTGAACGCGTTGGCCTTCTATAAAGACCTACGGGACCTGGACAACGTTGGGATCTACTACCACGACACCATCCTCTACAACTCCATCTACCGCTTCGACGACGAGATGCTGGTCAACACCCACCTCTACGGCACGCCAGCCGCCTATGCGCCGGTGCTGCACCTGCGACGCCTCGGCGGCGGGGACTTGTTTGACAGTTACGTCGCCAGCTTCAACCGAGTCCTCGGGCAGAAGCGGGCCGTGTGGCCTGAGCATTGAGCCGCAGGCGGTGAGAGGCTGAGAACATGGCCCGGATCGAGCACCTCAACAACCCGAACGCCCCTAAGCCGAACAGCATCGTCGTCGCAGTGACTGTCTTCGTTCAGGACGAGCAGGAGCGGGTGCTGCTCATCCAGCGGACCGACAACGGCCTGTGGGCGCTACCCGGAGGCGCCCAGGACTTCGGCGAGTACATCGCCGAGACAGCCGTCCGGGAAACACGAGAAGAGACCGGCGTCGAGGTCAAGGTCACCGGTGTGGTCGGGATCTACACCAACCCGAACCACGTCGTGGAGTACAGCGACGGCGAGGTACGGCAGCAGTTTTCAATTTGCTTCCGATGCCGGTATATCGGCGGTGAGCCCACGACCAGCGATGAGTCTTCGGCGGTGCGATGGGTGGCACAAGACGATCTGGATGGGCTCTCGATCCACCCGTCGATGCGGCTACGGATCGACTGCGGCTTCCGTCAGTTGCCAGAGCCCTTCATTGGATAACGCGCCAATCGTTCTTGCACCCGTTCCACCACCTCAAGCAGCGGAGCTTCGGCTCTGTCCCAGAATCTTGTTACGAGATGATCCGGGCCGTAGCGTCTGCGGATTTCCGCGAGTCTGCTCCTCACGTCCAAATCTTGGCCGTCGGGCCCTGTTGTCATATCCGCATACCAAAGGGCATCAGAGGTATCGGAAATCTCCAGTGGAAACTCGGCTGTCAGTACTTCGCCCAGCCCTCTTTCGGTCGCCTCATAGGACGCACAGGAGTGATGTGCAACTAGGGCGGCCAGGCGCGGGTTGAACCCCCGTCGAAGCAACCAACGAGCTCCATCGAGCGCGTGAAAGCCAGTGTCTACGATCTGCGGTGCATACCCGATGTCATGAAGCCACGCTGCGGCAACCAGGAGGTCATCATCGCCCGACGTCAGAGGTGCGAGTCTTGCCGCCTTCGCTGCGACCGCTTGGACGTGCCGCCAGCGTCTGGGAAGTTGGGCAGCAAGTTCGCGCTCCGATAGCTTGGCGGCGCGGTCGGGTAGTGTAATCACGAGGCGATCGTACGGCTGGCGCCAGGTTGCCGCTAGCGACGAAAGTGCGACCTGCCTATAGCAACCTGTCACCCTCCTCCAGTACCTTCACCGCATGGAGCGAATCTTTCCGTCGCGCCCCTCGGGTTTGGAGCGACAGCAGACCCTCTTCCTGGATGCCGTAGAGGTCCTGACTCCCGCCGTCGACCTGTTCTATAGACGGATGCTGTCTGCTGCAACCGACTATGAGGCAGCGATGCGGGGCCGCGAGGTGCCAGAAGGCTTTCAATTGTCACTCGTAAGCGATGTCATCGCGTTCGTCGGTACAGTGCAGCGACTTCGTCTTGTAGTGAAAAGGCTTCCTGGTACACCAGAGGTTCGATTGGCGAAGCGGGCATTCGAAGCAGAGGTCAGCAAATACGAGCCAGCGCGACATCACTTCGAGCACTTGGATGAGAGGATTCCCCAGATCGCGGCCACTGGACATGGCCCATTCGGGGGCATCTCTTGGCAAACCCTTACATCGGAAGGCCTTTTAATAACGATGATTGCACCGGGGTCATTGGGAGGGTCTAGAGCGGTTGCTGTGACACGGTCGCATAGCACCTTCCGTCCCCCGACAGATCATTTCTACGCGTCAATCGGCGGAGATCCGTACTACCTGACGGGCGCTCACGATGCGGTCATCGCCTTAGCTAATCGGCTGCGAGATTGGAGCGAATCAATATCCACTTAGCCGCTTCCGACTGGCGCTGGGTCGAAATCCGGTTGGGGCGTCAACTTCGAGATCCCACTGCCCACGCCGAAGGTATGGCCCCGCGCTCGTGGGCGGACAAGCTATCTGTGCAGGTGGAGCCCAAGCGCTGAGGCGCAACGATCACTACCATTGATGCCGTTCTGGTGGACGTGAGAAGACGGCAGGAAGGCGATTAGGAGGAACCATTTCTATTAACTGGGATCACCTGAATCAGCCGGAATTTGACGTGCGGATCGAGGCTCTGCTTTTTCGGCTATACAGCGGACCGGGCGACGAAGTGCGGGTTTACGACGGCCGAGGTGGCGACGGCGGCCGTGACGTCGTCGTCCGACAGGGGCAACGCCTGCGCATCTTTCAGCTCAAGTATTTCCGGGACGGCTTCGGAGCCGAACGTCGAACCCAGCGTAGGCAGATCGCCAACTCGTTCCGCGAAGCCATGGCGCACCAACCCGATGAGTGGACATTAGTAATCCCAACAAACCCGACTCCTGGCGAGGAGCGATTCGTCCACGAGCTTGGTACGGGCCAGCCCAATCTCAAGATTCGGATTCTGGGGAGGGTCGAGCTTGACAACTGGTTCGCGAGGAATGCCGACCTTGTGGACTACTTCAACAGGGATCAGCTTCGGGAAGCCGCGCAGATTTTTCAGCAGGAGCGAGCGGTCCTCGCAGGTGGGCTAGCCGATCTGACCGCACGAACCCGAGCACTTACGCGCGTCGCGGACACACTGGACCCCCACTGGGCCGTTAGGACGGTGATGGATGGGGACGAGGTTGTGCACAGGATCCAGGCGAAGCACCCGCATGCCCATGTCGTCTCGCCGATCACCTTGAGGGTCAGTGGCGATGCGCTGGGGCCTGAGCACGCCGACCTGCGACCGGTCCTACGACGGGTTATAGGGTTCGGTACCGCTGAGCGACTGACTCTTCCGCCTGAGGTCACGCGCAACCTCACCTACACCGGGCCACCTTGGTTGCCCGCGCCGACTGGTCACCTGGAGATTGAAGCGGTTCCGGCTGAGGTGCCGACGGACCATGAAGTGACAGCGCGACTGACTGCGCTTGCCGGCGATGGCAAGCCAACCGCCTCGTTTCAGGGCACTTTGGTGCGGGTCGGGAGGGGCGATCTCGGCAACTCGCTGACGTTGAGGTTCGAAGACACTGCCACCATTCAAATGCTCATCGGCAACGACCACCAGAGTCATATGGATGGGAGCTTCAGGTTCACCCGTGCCATGCCTGCGACTGTGCTGCAAACGATCGCGCTGTACCGCAGCCTGCAAGACAGCGCCTCGATAGAGTTTGAGTTCGACGGACAGCGACTCGGCACCTTTAACCGCGACACCCCACCTGCGGTCGACGACGAGGACCGCCGCTTGCTTCGAATCACGGAGATGCTGGCAGACGACCTGGACGTCGTCCAGCGCCACTGCCGAACCTACTTTCCTATCCCAGACGAGATATCGGCCGCAGATCGCATCGACCTCAGGATTGCTCGGCTACTCATCGAGGGGCATTGCGTGGCGATGCGGACGGTGGTCGCCTACACGGCGACCTTGAACGGATCGGTAGACGAAACTCTTCGATGCCTGCTCAGCCGAGAGACGTCGGTCATACGCGTCACCGCTGATGTCCGTTTGGAGATTCTCGGCATGCATCTAGACCTAGGCCCGGTCACATATTTTCATACAAAGACCGAGATCACAGATCGGTTGGACCTGCTGGCGGAACTTGAAGCGGGTCGCGGGGCAGGAAGAGCCATGAAGATTCGGCCGGCAGACGGTGAGCCGTTCCGCGCTTTTATGCCTGGCCAACGGGCTGGCCGGGACGATGAGCCACTCAAGATTACGGGCTGGGGTTTCCCGGGCCTTGACGGTCCTGAAAAACGGCTCGTCCGGTAGGTGCGCCCAGGTGGTGAGGCGCTGTTGTGATCAGTCGACGGAGGGAGGCTTGCCGAACGTCAGTTGACGGATCACAGGCTGTGGGCAAGATGTGGTGTGAGAACTTTCTGTACGAGATCAAGGCGGCCCGCTTCGCGGACCGCTCGCGCCGCCGAACCTGGGCCGGGCCGATGGCCCGCCGCTCGCGCCTTAGGCCTGCGGCCACGGCGCGATCGGTGATAGCCCGCCGGCGGCGCGACATACGAAGAAGCCCCGGGCCGCCATGATCGATGGCAGATCCGGGGCTTCGGTTTGGTCGAGACACAGACAGTGCCTCCGGCGGGGCGCTCGGGCGCTCTGGGATGGTTGATGCCATCCCGACAACCTTCGTCCGGGCTCAGCCGAGCAGATGGGGCCTGCCTGGCCAAGGTCGTTCAGACAGTGGGGTGCTCCACCTTGGCCAGGCAGGCCCCACCCACTCCACGAAGTGCGGACGAAGGCTGACGGGATGGCCGGTAGGGCGGGGACACGGATCGGGCTTGGAGGCCACCCAGGTTTCAATCGCCGACCAGATAGATCAGAGACAGACCCAGCAGTACATTCTCTCGTTGCGTTCTGTCGCTCTGCGTGCCAGGCCCGCCAACTCGATCAGAACCTCGGCCAGGTCGGACGGCTCCGCATGCCCCCAGAACTCCTCGATCTGTGACCAGGGCACCGCTGCCTCGCGGAGCTGGCTCTCCGAAGCACCAGCCAGCGCGGCCTGGACCTCGTCAGTCAGCGAGACGACCAGTAGTTCGCCGTCATCACGGACGGCGACGTCGTGAACCCACCTCGGATTCTCCGTCACGGCGTCGTAGTCGATGCCGGTCAATAGCTCTTCCAGCTTCCCGAGCTGCACGAAGGGCTGGATCCCCTTCAGCTCGACAACGTCGAAGCCCGGATCTGACGCAACGCGGGGACCGCCTAGGACGTCGATCACCTCGGCGGCGGCCTCATCGGTGGGAGCTGAGAAGTAGTCACAGAGAATCCCCATCGCGCGATCATGCCAGCAACGCGGAGTCCGTGACGGTCGGTCGTGAGCCTCGCCGCCTGCCGCAAGATCATGCCGTCTCCAGGCCGTCGAACGAGACCTAGTGATGACCATCGCTGACCATCCATGCGAGGTGCGGCAGCAGCTCAGGGGTGGAGTCGTCCGGTTTGATCGACTACCTCTCCGGCCTAGATCAATACCGCTGGAAGTAGCAGCGGCATAGCCCCTGGCCTGCGGCTGCCAGCACGGGAGGTCGTGCTCGGCGAGCCGCAGCAGCGAGTCAATCTCCGCGCGGCTATCGCTTGCGCCGTGGAGCTCCGCGCTCGCGTACAAGATAGAAACCCACCCGCCGATCCCGAGCGTTCTGATGAATAGCACCGCGCTGGATTTCGAATCGAGCGACCCGCGCCTGGATCGCAAGGTTCGCGCTGTCAAGGCAGTGGATGCACCCGCTGTACTCGCGTAGTAGCGCCTTGACCGCCGGCTGGGTGGAGATCCGCTCGTCTTGTGTGAGAAGTGACCACCCGCGCTGCAGCCCATACTCGATCCATTCGGGGTCGCTGACCGCCTGGGCGTCGTCTGGAAAATGATCACCAATTACGTGAACAATCCAGCCCAGCTCAACTAGCAACGCCGGTGCCTGTTTGCCGAGGCAGCGGTCAGCGAAGAACTCAGGCGGCGACTCGGATGAGCGCTTCGACCTGCTCAACGCTCAGTCCGTACTCGCTGGCGACGACATCGGGACTTTCTCCGCCTCTCCACATGCCGAGGATCGTGTCAACGGTGACCTTGGCGGGCTCGACAATGGGAGCCCCCCACGCAAACCGTGGGTCGATGACGACCTGGGCGACGGCCGGGTCGTAGCGCCGCAGGGTCAGCCTTCTGGCGAAGCCGTCATCGTCCCATGCGATGTACTGCAGGTAGTTCTCGACGATCTGCCGAATCGGCATTTGCCCGTCGGGTGCGCGGGCGATCTCGTCGCTGTCGAGATAGTGCACGAATACGTCGATGCCGTCGGTCGCGATTTTGCGGGTTGCCAGGCCGTACTCGGTGCCGAACTGGGTTCTAACCGTTGCTGCAGCTTCAGCGATTCTGTGAGGGGAAAGCCCCAGGTCGCGCAGAGCACGTAGTACATAAGCCTCGACCAGCGCGATGAAGGGCACTGACGGCCAGCCTCGACGCTCAGGCCTAACGCTGTGCACAAGCGGCGATCCTGCAGCGTTCTGGTGCAGCCAGCGGCGCATGGTCCGCTCGGGAATCTGCAGGTGTGTGGCGGCTTCGAAGGGGGTCAGCAGTGGAACCGTGAATTTGTCGATCATGGTTCACCCCTTGGTCCTTGGCATCCTCGCCTGAGGATCGCACATGAGAGACGGACGCGACGACTGCCGTCCGGCCGGACACGCTCTGAATGTACCTGGCGCACTCGGTTCCCACGCGCGGCGCCGACCCGCAGGCGGGTGCCAGTCGACAGGCGCCAGCAGCACGGGCGGGAGTCGGCCGTCGAAGCAGTGGCCGAACTTGGCTGACAGGTATGCCTCGTCGAAGTAGCCGAGCCATTGCGGGTCGCTGCTGCGGTCAGGATCGCGCCTGGCGGGCCGTCTCGCGTCCGACCGGGGATAGTCCTACCTGAGTGCGTTCAACGCTTCCCGGAAGTCTTGGGTGGCGTGTTCCCGTGGATACCGGCGGTGCAACTCGGCGTCGACCTCGCCAGCGACCAGCAGCAGGGACGGCAGGGACCGTCGAGCCGCGGTGAATGCGGCCAGCCCCGAGTCGACCGCGCGTTCCAGGTCGCCGGAACGCACGGCGGTGGCGGCGAGGGTGAGACGGGCCTCGGCTACCCGCATCGGTGACCGCTCGACGCCGTTGGGGCCGGTGCCGGTGCGGATGACTTCAGTGGCGTCGTGCTCTGCCAGGGCGTCGTCGCCGGCGAGCCGGTAGGCGTCCATGGCGTAGAACAGCCACTTGTCGGGATCGACTTCGAAGTGGTTGTCGGGCCGGTCCGGTGCCGGCAGGGCGTCGAGTAACTGGAGGCCACGGTCCAGCGCCTCGCGTACTGCGGGAGCGTCGCCGAGTCGAGCCAGCGCTTTGGCTTCCTGGGCGATCAGTTGCACCGTCACCCCTTGCCGTCCGGCGGCCCGTTGTCCGGCACGAGAGGCGGCCAGCACCGCGCCGTGGCGTGACTGGGTGAGGGCAAACCATGCGGCCATCTCCCACGACCAGCCGGTGATGCCGGTGTGGCCGGCTTCGTCGCCGAGCTGACGGGCGGCCGTGCGAGTGGCTTCCGCGCCGGCCCGCATCCCGAGGTCGTACTCGACGCAGCCGACCAGAAGCGCCAGCCATCCGGCGCAGACCAGTAGCTCTTGGTGCTGCTGTAGCCCGGTCGGGCGGTGTAGCAGCCGGACAACCTCGCGGATCCAGCCCTGGCCTTCGGCGCGGAGTTCCCGGGCATCTCGCCACCCGTACTGGCAGCACAGCTCCGTGACGGTCGCCTGCAAGGTTTCGATTGTGGCGGGAGAGGCGTCGTTGGCGCGCATCCGGTGCAGCAGCTCGGCGGTTTCCCAAGGTCGGGCATCCAAGGCGGCGGACACGTCCAGGGTGGCGCACGTGATCAGCTCGCCGCGGGTGCCGAGGACTTCGTCGACCCGACGGGCCAGGTCTTCACCGGGCCGACGGTGGCCATTCTCGATCCGGGACAGGTGACCCTTGTCGGCGGGAAGCAGCTCGGCGAGGTCGGCCAGGCTGAGTCCTCGGGCTTCCCGTGCTGCCCGCATCTGGGCGCCGAACGCTGGCATGTCTCTGCCTTCCGCCGGGGGTTGCCGGGTTGCTGATGCTCCCGGCAACCCGCAACCCATCGACTCCACTGAGCGTACCGCTGCAGGGTAGATCGCACGGATACGAGCAGTAACGAGGATGCCGTATGGAGGATGTCGTGATGATCAGACCGTTCCGCTGGCACCGCCGGCCAGTGCAACTGGACCAAGGCGAGCCCGGTGGCACCCACCCCAAACCCGAGTGGACCGACCCGTCCACGCTGCCGCCGGGTGCGACCCCCCGCACCTGCGGGGACATGAGGTGAGCCAGTGCCAGGCCATCATCCGGTGGGAGACTCCGCCTCCGGTGACCCGTCGACCGGCCACCCGCGACGGGATGACCCCGGTGGAGCGGGTCCGGCAGATGGCCGACGAGCTGCGTGCCCGGCCCGGTGAGTGGGGTGTCGTCGCCGAGGGCGCCAACGCCCGCGCGCACACCACCCGGATCCGTGAGGGCATGGCGCTGGCGTGGCGGCCTGCTGGTGCGTTCGAGGCAGCAGCCCGCACCGTCGACGGGCGGATCACCATCTATGCCCGCTACGTCGGCGTAGCCCAGTGATGGGCGAGGAACCCACGACGGTCCGGGCGGCCCGCGCCGACCTGGCGCAACGGTCGGCCAGAGCGCTCGGCGAGCGCCTGGAGGGTGAGCACCTGCCCAGTCGGCCGACGTGGGACTGCCGAACCTGCGAAACCCCGTGGCCCTGCGATCCGGCGCGCGTTCGTCTCGCCGAGACGTACGGCGAGAACCGGGTCAGCCTGTCCATGTACCTGGCGTCGCTGCTGGACGTCGCCCTCGTCGAGATGCCGGGCACCCCGGCCGCGGAGCTGCACGAGCGGTTCGTGTCCTGGACCCGGTGACCGCCACCACGGCCAGGAGCAGAGGCCCGCCCACCGCCGCGGCTAGACTGACCCGGCCCGTGAGCTGCCCAGATCCCGCCATCAGATCGGAGAGCACCGTGCAGGTATCCCAGGCCCTGGACGTGATGGAGGCCCTACTGCGGGCATCCGAACACCCGGACATCACCGCGATCGAGCGGTACGGACGGGACGCCCAGGTGGGAGGCCAGTCCCCTCCTGGAATCTCGGTGCTGCACCGGTCATCGGACACGCGGGCGTTGCTCACGGCCCTCCCCGCACCGCGTGACGCCACGCCGGTGCAGCTGCCCACGGAGCCGCTGTCGATGCAGCACCGGGCAGCTCGAATGCTCGTGTTCGCGCACCAACTGCTGGACGCCACTCGCCCCGAGGTCTTCGCCTCGTGGGAACTCTGCTCTGAGCCAGGCACGAAGGGGCCGGTCGCTGCGGCGATCCGGATCGCCGCACGTGATGGCTCGGTGATCTACCTGCGAGGCCTCGCGGCGTCGGGCTCGATGCGCGAACCCGAGACCGACCCTCACCCGGACTACCAAATCCCCCAGCGAGTCCAGTCATGGCACCTCAGTCCCAGTGCGGCACGTGCGGAGCCCGTGTCGGCGTAACCCCCGGCAAGCCCGCCCCTGCCCATCAGGCGATGGGCAGCCGGGGCACGTGCCCCGGCACCGGTCGACCCACGATGTAACAGCAAGCGGCCCCGCTCTCCGTGAGAGCGGGGCCGCTACGCGTCTCGATACTGGGGCTGTTGTGTCGACACTGTGGCTCCCATCGAATGATGGCCTGGCCTCTGGCTCACCGCATGTCCCCGCAGGTGCGTGTCTTCCGGCCGGGACAGCACCCTGTCGGGCATGCCGCCACATTGACACATCGTCTAGCAGTTCCGAAGGATGCGCTCGACGTCCGCGCCTGCCTGAACGACCACGGCGTCGGCGCGAAGGTCCTCGGGTAGGTGGCACCGCTGACCTTCGTGTGCGAGCAGGGCGGGGCAGCCAGGTGGAAGCACAACGGCATCAGCGAGTCCGACGAACGTGACGAGCATGTCGAGAACGGTGCCGCCAGAGAACCGGCTGATCATCAGACTGCGGAGCGAGTCGTCGGCAAGTTTGGCGTAGACGTCCGCAGTGCTGCCGTCGTCGGCGCTGATGTGCCAGTAGCTGTACTGCGGCTCCCGATGGTCGGCCCTGGGCGCGAAGACGGCCAGGAAGGCAGCACCCGGCATTGGGGCGGCATCGCCCTGCTCGAACCGCTGAACGGCCATGTTGTAGCTCACCGCAGGAAGTTAGCGCCTCTGGGCGATGTCGAATCTAGGTAGACTGCTCCGAAGTAAGATTCAATCTAGCTTCGGGAGCGCCGATGTTCGTCGGGCGTCGCGCAGAACTTGACCTGCTCGGCCGGCAGCTTGATCAAGTGAAGCGCACCGGCGAGGGGCGATCTGTCGCCGTCCGTGGCCGACGGCAGGTGGGCAAGTCGCGGCTGGTGCAGGAGTTGTGCGACCGGGTCGACCTGCCGTACTGCTTCTACACCGCGGTCAAGGGCGCGTCGAGCATCGAAGCGGTCGGCTATTTTCTCGGTGCCCTGCGCGACTCGTCGCTGCTCACCGCTGGCGGTCGTGATCTTCTGCCGTCCCAGCCGCCGGCCGGTGGCTGGGGAGACATGCTGCGGGTCCTGGCGGGTGTCCTACCCGATACGCCGAGTGTGGTCGTCCTGGACGAACTGCCCTGGATCTCCGAGCAGGACGCGACGTTCGACGGGCACCTTCAGGTCGCCTGGGACCGGCTCATCTCCAGCAAGCCAGTGCTCCTGCTGCTGCTCGGCAGTGATCTGCACATGATGCGGCGATTCACCGAGTACGACCGGCCGTTCTACGGAAGGGCCACGAACATGGTCCTTGGCCCGTTCAATCCTGCCGAAACCGCCGCCGTGACCGGGTTGGGCGGCGCGGACGCGATCGATGCGTACCTGATCACCGGTGGACTGCCCGGTATCGCCCTGGAATGGCTGCCGGGAACGCCGCCCGCCGATTTCCTGACTCAGGAAATTGCCAACAAGACGTCAGCTTTGTTCACCGTCCCTGAACAGTCCCTGGCGTCGGAGTTTCCCGCTCCGGACACTGCCCGGCGCATCTTGGAAGCGGTCGGCGGGACAGGTAGCCGCACGTTCAGCAACATCGCCGCCGCCGCCGGGGACCGGGGTGGCCCGGTCAGCTCCGGCACCCTGTCGCCGCTGCTGCACCGGCTGGTCGAGGAGAAACAGATCCTGGCTGTCGACAAGCCGCTCTCCACAAAGCCCAGCAAGCTGGCCCAGTATCGAATCGCCGACAGCAACCTGCGCCTGTACCTGGCCATTCTGCGAGACGTGCACCAACTGGTTCTGCGTGATCGGACAGCTGCCGCTCGCGCCATCCTTGACAGTCGGTGGTCCGCCTGGCGGGGCAACGCCGTCGAGCCGATCATCCGCGACGCGCTTGCCATCTCCGCTGGCGCTGGCGATTTGCCCTGGACCGACACGTGGGAGGTTGGCGGCTGGTGGAACCGGCAGTCCAACCCGGAGATCGACCTTGTCGGAGCCGACCGCGCCCCGATCGCCTCCCGCATCGCGTTCGCTGGCTCGATCAAGTGGCAGGACGGCCCCTTCGACCGGCACCATCTCGACGACCTGCGCCGCCACGCCCCGATGATTCCGGGTTTTCAGCCCGGGGCCAGCGGGCTGGTCATCGTCAGTCGCTCTGGGGTCAACCTTCCGGCTGGGGCCGTGGACCTTGTCTGGGGGCCCGACGACATCGTGCGGGCGTGGTCGGTCTGATGCCGCCCCCAAGCGAACGGGATCGGCCGCCGCGACCCGGACGGGTCCCGCCGGCCTGGGGGCAAAGCCGTTCGGTGATTCTCCTTGACGACGGTATCGGTAAGTCGTAGCTTACGTTCGTGGCCACTTACGGAGTGCACCCGGGCTGGGAGGCGCTGGGCGACCCCAGCCGGCTCGCGATCGTTCAGCGGCTGGCTGAGCGTCCACGCGCCGTCGGGGAACTGGCAGACGAGCTGCCGATCAGCCGGCCTGCCGTGTCGCAGCACCTCAAGGTGCTCAAGGGTGCGGGCCTGGTCGTCGACCAGTCGGTGGGGACCCGCCGCGTCTACCGGCTCAGCCCAGTTGGGCTGACTGCCCTACGGGACCAGCTCGACACCTTCTGGCGCCGGGCGTTGGACGGTTATCAGGACGTCGTTGAATCGACCGAGGAGAGTTCATGACGCAAGCAGCTACGGCGGTGGTCCGCCGACAGATCGTCGTCAACGCGCCGATCGAGCGTGCCTTCACCGTGTTCACCGAGCGGTTCGGCGACTTCAAGCCGCGCGAGCACAACCTGCTCCAGGCCCCGATCGTCGGGACCGTGTTCGAGCCCAAGGTCGGCGGGCACATCTACGACCAGGGTGCCGACGGCAGCGAATGCCGATGGGCGCGCATCCTGGCGTACGAGCCGCCAACCCGGGTCCTCTTCAGCTGGGACATCGGACCGACCTGGCAGGTCGAGACCGATCCGGACCTCACCAGCGAGGTCGAAGTCGTCTTCGTCGCCGAGACTCCAGACCAGACCCGGATCGAGCTGGAACACCGGCAGCTCGACCGGCACGGCCCCGGCTGGGAGTCGGTCCGAGACGGGGTGGACAGCGATACCGGATGGCCCCTCTACCTCAACCGCTACCACTCCCTCTTCGGTGGCGAAAGCTAACGGTGCGACCCAGCCGCCGCAGGAGTGCGGCATGACTCACCCTTCGCGTGATCGTGCTCGATCCTGGTTGTAGTCCCCTCGCTCGTGGTCGAGGGCCCTCTTTCCTGGATCGAGCACGATCTTGGGTGGGCCGGCCGGCCGAGCGCAGCCGGGGCCGCCGGCCGTTCCGTCAGAAGGGATAGGTGCGGGCGACCGCCAGCATCTCGGAGCTGTGCGACCCGACCACGCCGACACCCGGCGGCCGGGGGCGGAAGCCGGGCAGCGCGTCCAACCCGTCGCTGGCGTCCATGGCCCGCAACGCCACCTGCCCGGTGATCGGCCGCAGGGTCAACGTGACCTCGATGCCCTCGCTGGGCGGGGCGTGGAACACCAGCCCGAAGCCCCACCTGCCCGTGCGGGGCTCCACCGGCACCGGCCGCCCGGCCACCTCGGCCCGTAGCACGGTGGCGGTCGACGTGTCGACGTGCAGGGTGGCGAGCCGGACCGTCCGCTGCGGGGTGAGCCGCAGCCGCAGGGAGCGTTCACCACCGGACGTGGTGTCGGCCACCACCTCCAGCTTCGGCGCCGGCAGGCTGGCCGGCTGCGCCGGGCCGGCCCGCAGCTCAGCGTCGCCGAGCCCGGGGAAGTCGTCGCCGACGTCGGCCGTCCCGTCCACGTAGCCGTCCGTCCACGACTGGGGGTCACTCTCGTGGCTGAGCCAGCGGGCCTGGCCGGTGCCGGCGTCCATCGCGTACATCAGGTGGGTGGGCGCGGGATGGGCGGCGTCGAACCGGTCGGTGCCCAGCCCGACCCCGGCGAGCACCACCGCTGCCACGGCGGCGGCCCCGGCCGGCAGCAGGCCGAGCCGGCGGGCCCGCAACGCCCGCAGGCCGCGCTGGCCACCGGCCTGCGGGTGCAGCAGGTCGACCACCGGCAGGGCGGTCAGGCCGAGCAGCACCGCGACAAGCGCGGCCACTCCGCCCATCGCCATCCCCAGCGCGGGGAAGAGCAACACCACCGTGGGCAGCAGGATGACCACGCCGACCGCCGCGGCGGCGGTCACCGCCACCACCGGCCACGGCCCGGTCTGCCGGGTCCGCAGCGCGACCAGCCCACCGAGGGCGCCGGCCAGCGCCGGCAGGGTGGTGAGGTACGCCCCGCCGGGCACCGCCACGGCGAGCAGCACCCCGAGCAGGGCCAGCCAGGTCAGCCCGCCGACGGCCAGCGCGGCCGGGCCGATCCGGCGACGTAGCAGGGCGTACCAGGCGAACACGATGGCGGCGGCGAGCGCCAGGACGGCCAACCGGTACCAGATCGGGCGGTACGGGTCGAGTAGTTCCGCGTACCCCGGTCGGATCGTGGTGATCGCCAGCCAGAGCAACTGGGCGGCGACCGGCGCGGCGGCGATCGGCACCAGGGCCAGCCCGAAGCCGGCGACCAGCCGCCCGGTGCTGGCCCGGCCGCTGCGGCGGGTCAGCCAGCCCAGCGCGGCGACCAGGGCCACCGCGAGCAGGGCCAGCGGCAGGGTGAGCCAGCCCGGGTAGCGGACCAGCCCACCGGGGACCGGGAAGTAGGTGGCGTCGTGCCCAGAGCGCAGGTCGGTCAGGTCGGTCCGGCCGAACTCCCGGGCCAGGCCCAGCGCGTTGTCCCCGTGCTGTTGGAGGCTGCCCCGGTCCATGGCCGCCGGGGTGTCCAGCGGGGTGTGGTAGATCGCCCCGCCGTCGATGTACGCCGAGTTCAGCCCGACGAACTTCCGATCCAGGAACGCCGTGAAGTCGGTGTCGTTGGGCAGCGCCCGGTAGATCTCCACCGCGAACGAGGTGCCGACCGGGTGCGGGGCGGCCCGGCCGAAGACGTCCACGAGTTTCGCGTTGTTCCGGGACGTCTCGAACATGATCACCGGTCCGGTGGAGCCGCGCGCCTCCAGGTTGAGCACCACACCGCCGTCGGCGGCCAGCGGGTGGCTGGCGGCGAACGCGGACGCCCCGCAGAGGCACGCCTCCTCGGCGTCGGTCAACACGAACACGATGTCGTTGCGGGGACGCGGGCCGGTGGTCAGCGCGCGGGCCACCTCCAGGATGGTCGAGGTGCCGGCCGCGTCGTCGTTGCCGCCCGGCCCGGTCTGCACCGAGTCGTAGTGGGCGACCAGGAAGACGCGGCCGGTCGAGTCGGTCCCGGGCAGCCGGGCCACCACATTGCGGACCCGGGCCAGGGTCGCCCCGCCCGCCGCCCCGCTGAGTTGACCGGCCTCCGGAGCCACGGTGTCCTGCACCTCGGTCTCCAGGCCCAACCCGCGCAACTGCTGCTCAAGGTGCGCGCGGACCTGGTCGTTGGCCGAGCTGCCCGCGGCGTGCGGCCGGGCGGCGATCACCTGGACGTGCTCGTAGGCCCGGCCGGCGCTGAACTCGCCCACCGGGGCGTCCGCCGGCTCCGGCGTCGGCGTGCGCAGGTCGAGCAGGCTGCCGGCGCCGACGGCGACCAGCGCCACAAGCGCCGCCGCGGCGGCCACGAGCCGCCGGTGCGGCCGGGTCAGCGCGCGGTCCGCAGGGGGTACGCCCGGAGTCGCGCGGGCCGGTGTGCCCGTCGTGGCCGGGGTGGGGGGTGCGCCCACGGAAACTCCTCGGGGGTGGTGGGGCCTGGGGTGGCACCATCCTGCCCTTCGTCGACCCGGGGTGGGACGGCCGATCGGCTGCCTGTCCCTGGGCGGGCAGTGATGCGCCCCATCCCCGCCCGTGCCGTGGGCATCGTGTTGTGTGCGACCGTTGTCTAATACAGGATCAGCAGGGCACTCGGAAGGAGCCCGACATCACCAGCGAACTCCCGCGTCTCGCGGCGGTGACCCGGCCGCACCGGGGGTCCGGCTCGACCGGGTCCCCAGCCGTGCCGTACCCGCACGGTGGCCTGGCGCGGCACGCCGACCTGCCACCCGGCGAGCGGTTACGGGTGCTGCTGGTGGAGGACGACGAGGGCGACGCGTTCCTGGTCGGAGAGCTGCTCGCCGAGACCAACTCGATGATCGACCTGTTGGTCGCCACCAGCCTCCGCGAGGCCCGGGAGCGGATCACCGACGTCGACTGCGTCCTGCTCGACCTGGGCCTGCCCGACGCACAGGGGCTGGACGGGCTGCGTCAGGTGCTGGAGATGTCCAGCGGTGCCGCGGTCTGTGTGCTGACCGGCCGCTCGGACGAGCACCTGGGCGTCGTGGCGGTCGCCGAGGGCGCACAGGACTACCTGGTCAAGGGTCAGGTCGACGGGGTGCTGCTGACCCGGGCGCTGCGCTACGCCGTGGAGCGCAAGCGCGCCGACGAGAACGCCCGCCGGCTGCGCGAGGTCGAGTTGCGCCAGGCCGAGTCGGCCCGCCTCGAACGCGGCCTGCTGCCCCAGCCGCTGATGACGACCGACCAGGTGGCGGTGCACACCTTCTACCGGCCGGGCCGGCACGCCGCGTTGATCGGCGGCGACTTCTACGACGTGGTGCAGACCCGTCCGGACCGTCTCGACCTGATCGTCGGCGACGTCTGCGGGCACGGGGTGGACGAGGCCGCGCTCGGCGTCGAGTTGCGGGTGGCCTGGCGGGCCCTGGTGCTCGCCGGTGTGCCGGACGACGAGGTGCTGCCCGCGCTGGAGCAGGTGCTGATGAGTGAGCGCCGCCTTCAGGAGATCTTCGCGACGGTGGCCACGACCAGGCTGGACCTGGACGCCAACCGCGCGACAGTCCGACTCGCCGGGCACCCTCCGCCGCTGCTGCTCTCCGGCGGCCGGGTCGCCCCGGTGCCCGCACCCGGCGGCCTGCTGCTGGGCGTACGACCCCGCCGGCCGATCGCCTACGACCTGGAGTTCGACACTGATGACTGGTCCCTGCTGATGTACACCGACGGTCTCATCGAGGGGCGGGTGGGCGCCGGCGACGAGCGGCTCGACGTGCCGGGCCTGAGTGGGCTGCTGGACGAGCCGGCCAACCGCGAGGTGTCGCTGCCGGCCCTGCCGGGCTGGCTGGTCGGGCGGGCCGAGCAGATCAACGGCGGCCCGCTCGCCGACGACGTGGCCATGCTGCTGGTGAGCCGGGGTGGTGGCCGGTGAGGCCGGTGGCCGGCGGCTGGAGCCTGCGCCGTCGGGTCATCACGCTGCTCACCGTCGTGGGGGTGCTGCTGATCGCCCTGGCCGCCGCGGAGGCGACCATGGCCGCCCGCAACCGCACCCAGATCGACGCCGTGCTCAACCAGACCGGCCCGCTGCGGGTGCAGTCGCAGGAGCTGCTCAACGCGCTGCTCGACCAGGAGACGGCGATCCGCGGGTACGCGGTCAGTGGTGATCCGGCCGACCTGAGCCCCTACAAGGAGGGGCTCGCGCAGGAAAAGAGCGTCATCGCCGCGATGCGGGGGCTGCTGCGCGACTATCCGCAGATCGGCCAGGAGTTGCAGGCCGTCGAGGAGCGCACCGCGCAGTGGCGGCAGTCGGTGG
Source organism: Micromonospora sp. NPDC048935 (assembly GCF_043197875.1). Lineage (NCBI taxonomy): Bacteria > Bacillati > Actinomycetota > Actinomycetes > Micromonosporales > Micromonosporaceae > Micromonospora > Micromonospora sp. NPDC048935. The sequence goes on from NZ_JBICTZ010000004.1 coordinate 440,860, forward strand.
CGGAGCCGGTCATCGCCACCACCGAGCAGGCTGGCACCAGCGCGGGGCAGGCGTTGGTCACCGAACGGGCCCGGCAGCAGTTCGACCAGGTGCGGTCGACCGTGAACGACCTTCAGCAGGAGATCCTGGCCGCCCGGGAGCAGGCCGCCGACGACGTACGCACCAGCAGCAACGTCCTTGTCGTCCTGCTGATCGTGGCCGCCCTGGTGGTCGTCGTGGCCGGCGCGGTGCTGCTGCTCTCCCTGGACCGGATGGTGGTCCGGCCACTGACCGGCCTGGCCACGCAGGTCCGCGAGGTCGCCGAGGGCGACTACCAGCACCGCATCGCCACCACCGGCCCGCCGGAGTTCATCCAGCTCGGCGACGACGTGGACGCGATGCGCCAGAAGATCGCCGCCGACCTGGCCGAGGTGCGGGCCGCCCGCGAGCGGATCGAGTGGGTCAACAGCCAGCTTCAGAAGCAGGCCGAGGAGTTGACCCGGTCCAACCGCGACCTGGAGCAGTTCGCGTACGTGGCCTCGCACGACCTCCAGGAGCCGCTGCGCAAGGTGGCCAGCTTCTGCCAGTTGCTCCAGCGCCGCTACGCCGGGCAGCTCGACGAGCGGGCCGACCAGTACATCGCCTTCGCGGTGGACGGCGCGCAGCGGATGCAGCGCCTGATCAACGACCTGCTCGCGTTCTCCCGGATCGGTCGGCTCACCACCGGCTTCGTCGAGGTCGACCTCAACAAGGTGATGGGCGACGTGGCCGGCCAGACCGAGGCCGCCCGGCAGTACGCCGACGCCGAGCTGACCTGGACCGATCTGCCGGTGATCTCGGGTGAGGAACCACTGCTCACCAACCTGCTGGCCAACCTGGTCAGCAACGCGATCAAGTTCCGCCGCGCGGACGTCCCGCCCACGGTGCACGTCTCGGCCCGGCTGGTGGGCAGCGAGTGGGAGATCAGCTGCCAGGACAACGGCATCGGGATCGAGCCGGAGTTCGCCGACAAGATCTTCGTGATCTTCCAGCGGCTGCACTCGAAGGACGCGTACCCGGGCACGGGCATCGGGTTGGCCATCGTCAAGAAGATCGTCGAATATCACGGGGGTCGGGTCTGGGTGGACACCGACGTGCCGGAGGGCACCGCGATCCGGTTCACGCTTCCGGCGCTTCCCCGGGACCTGGAGGCGGCTGCCGCCGTCGACTCGTCGGAGCAGCCGCCGGCCCTGACAGCGGGCGACGCCGCGCCCTCGAACGAGACTCCGGCAGCGCCGACGGAGGAGTCCGGGGGGTCGGACCGGCCGGACCTGGCCGACGGGTCGCCGGAAGGCGGTAGAACGGGTGACATGAGGGAGACGGTGGGATGACCGCGCCGGCGGATGGCAAGAGCCCGATCGAGGTCCTGCTCGTCGAGGACGACCCGGGCGACGTGCTGATGACCCAGGAGGCGTTCGAGGAGCACAAGCTGCGTAACCGGCTGACCGTCGTCTCCGACGGCGCCGAGGCGCTCGCCTACCTGCGGCGGGAGGGCCAGTACGCGGACGCGGTCGCCCCCGACCTGATCCTGCTCGACCTCAACCTGCCCCGGCGGGACGGCCGGGAGGTGCTGGAAGAGATCAAGAACGATCCGGAGCTGCGTCGGATCCCGGTGGTGGTGCTCACCACCTCGCAGGCCGACGAGGACATCCTGCGCAGTTACCAGCTACACGCCAACGCCTACGTGACCAAGCCGGTGGACTTCGAGCGCTTCATCTCGGTGGTCCGCCAGATCGACGAGTTCTTCGTCAGCGTGGTCAAGCTGCCGCCGCGTGGCTGACACCCTGCTCGACGACGTTGGCGACCTGCTGCGGGAGGCCGCCGACCAGGTCGTCGTGCCACTGTTCCGCAAGCTCGACGACGCCGACGTGTCGGAGAAGGCACCCGGTGAGGTGGTCACCGTCGCCGACCGCCGCGCCGAGGAACTGCTGTCGGCGGGGTTGCGCCGGCTGCGGCCGGGTTCGAAGGTGGTCGGTGAGGAGGGCGTCGCCGACGATCCGACGTTGCTGCGGCACCTGCGCGACGCCGGCGACGTCTGGCTGGTCGACCCGGTCGACGGCACCGCAAACTTCGCCGCCGGTCGCCGGCCGTTCGCCCTGATGGTGTCGTTGCTGACCGATGGCCAGCCGATCGCCGGATGGATCCTCGACCCACTCGCCGACACCCTCGCGGCCGGCCGGGCGGACGACGGCACGCTGCTCAACGGCCAGCCGGTGGACGGCACCATCTCGGTGCCGCCGCTAGGCGAGCTGCGCGGCGCGGCGATGACCCAGTTCCTGCCGCCGGAGACCCGCGACCGGGTCCGTGCCGGCGGTCGACGGCTCGGTGAGCTGCTGCCCGGCCAGCACTGCGCCGGCCGGGAGTATCTGGACATCCTCACCGGCGAGCAGCAGTTCGTCCTCTTCTGGCGCACCCTGCCGTGGGACCATGCCCCGGGCACCGTGCTGGTCCGTGCGGCCGGTGGCGTCGCCCGCCGGTTCGACGGCGTCGACTACCACCCCGCCGACGACGGCCGCGGTCTGCTCGTCGCCGCCAACGAGGAGATCTGGGCCGAGGTGCGCGACGCCCTCCTCGACGGCTGATCCGCGCGCCGCGCGACGGCTGATCCGCGCGCCGCGCGACGGCTGATCCGCGCGCCGCGCGACGGCTGATCCGCGCGCTGCGCGACGGTGCCGGGACGCTCCGTCGACATCTGGGCACACCGGCGGTCAGGGGGCTGGTCAGCAGTCCACAGTCCGGTATCGTGACCGGCGGTCTCCGCCAGCAGGCCGCCGACCGGCGCCGGTGGGGACGCCGCCGTGCAGTTGTTCACCGGGGGCCGGCGGTCGACGGAAGGACGCTTTCGTGCCCAGGACCAGGCTCCGCCCGCGGCTCGGTCGCCGCGCTCTGTTCGCCCTGCTCGCCGCCGTCGCGCTGGTGCTCGGCGGTGCCGCCGTGCCGGCGTACGCCGAGCCCGGCGAGGGTGGCAGCAAGAAGTTGCAGGACGCGTTGGAGCTGACCGCCAAGGGGCACATCGAGGCCAAGGCCAAGCTCGACAACTCCAAGCGTCGCCAGACGGCGTTGACCGGCGAGTTGACGGCGATCGAGGGCCGTATGGGTGGGCTCACCGCCCAGGTCGGCGAGGTCGCCGCGCAGTCCTATCGGATCGGCCGGCTCGGGCCGGCGTCGATGCTGCTCAACACCGCCACGCCGCAGGCGTTCCTGGAACGGGCGAGCGATCTCGACCTGATGGCCCAGCGGGACAGCAAGCGGCTGCGTGAACTCGTCGACGCCCGGCAGCAGGCGCAGGAGGCGAAGGTCGCCATCGACGCGGAGGTCCGCGAGCAGCAGAAGCAGCTCGCCGTCATGGCGAAGAAGAAGAAGGAGGCCGAGGCTGCGCTCGCCGAGGTCAGCTCGGGCAGCAGCAACGGTTTCAGCGGCGGCAGCTCCGCCTCGGCGAAGCCGGCGCCGCGCAACTCCGACGGATCCTGGCCCTCGGAGTCGTGCTCGGTGAAGGACCCGACCACGTCCGGCTGCATCACCCCACGCACCCTCAACGCGCTCAAGCAGACCCAGGCGGCCGGCTACAAGCGGCACGTCTCCTGTAAGCGAGAAGGTGGCGGCGGCGAGCACCCGAAGGGGCGTGCCTGCGACTTCGCGGCCGCCACGAACGGCTTCGAGGACAAGAACGCGACAGGCGGCGACAAGGCGTACGGCGACAGCCTGGCCGCCTGGCACGTGCGCAACGCCGAACGACTGGGTGTGCTCTACGTGATCTGGTACCGGCAGATCTGGCATCCCGGCACCGGGTGGCGGTCGTACAGCGGCAGCGGCAGTCCCGCCGCGTCCCACACGAACCACGTTCATCTATCGCTGTACTGACCCTGGGCACCAGCTTCGCTGCGTACCATCGCGACGATGAGTTCCCCATCGCCTGACGTCGCGGCCCCGCCGGCCGCCGCGGCCCCGTCCGTGCCGGTCACCGGCCGGGCGCTGCCCAACGGCCTGGCCGCCTTCCTGGTCTTCTTCTCCAGCGGTGCCGTGCTGGTGTTGGAGACCGTCGCGCTGCGCCTGGTCGGCCCGTACGTCGGGGTGACCCTCCAGGTGACCAGCTCGGTGATCGGTGTCGCGCTGGCCGCGATCGCCTACGGGGCGTGGACCGGTGGCTGGCTTGCCGACCGGCGCAACCCGCGCGGTCTGCTGGCCCCGGCGCTGGTGCTGGCCGGCATCGCCACCGCCGTCACCCTGCCCGTCGTCCGGTACGCCGGAGAGGTGCTGCGCGGTGGCGCGGCCAGCGGCATCCTGCTTCTGGTCTCGCTTGCCGTGTTCGTGCCGGCCGCGCTGTTGGCGGCGGTCACCCCGTTGGTCGTGAAGCTTCAACTGGCCGATCTGCGCCGCACCGGTCAGGTGGTCGGTCGACTCTCCGGGATCGGCACCCTGGGCGGCATCACCGCGACCCTGCTCACCGGCTTCGTGCTGGTCGCCGCCCTGCGCAGCACCGTCATCCTGCTGACCCTGGCGATCGGGCTCGGGTTGGTCGGCATCGGTCTCGGCTGGTATCTGCGCCGGCAGGAGCCCACCGAACTGCCCGGTCCGGCCCGGACCCGGGCCGCGCTGGCCGTGCTCGGCCTGGTGGGGGCGGGGCTGAGCACCGTGGCACCGAACCCGTGCGACATCGAGACGGCGTACCACTGCGCCCGGGTCACCACCGACCCGAACCGGCCCACCGGCCGGACGCTGCTGCTCAACTCGGCCCAGCACTCGTACGTGGACCTCGCCGATCCCAAACACCTGGAGTACGCGTACACGAAGTGGATCGGCGCCGTCGCGGACGTCACCGCGCCGGCCGGTCAGCGGCTGGACGCGCTGCACCTGGGCGGCGGCGGATTCACCGTGCCCCGCTACCTGACCGCCACCCGGCCGGGCACCGACAACGTGGTGTTCGAGATCGACGGCGGGCTTGTCGAGCTGGGCGAGCAGGAGTTGGGCGTACGGACGGGGCCGGAGCTGCGGGCGGTGGTGGGCGACGCCCGGATGCTTGTCGCGGGCGAGCCGACGGACAGCCGTGACCTGGTGGTCGGTGACGCGTTCGGTCACCTGGTGGTGCCCTGGCACCTGGCGACCCGGGAGATGGCCGCCGAGGTCCGGCGGGTGACCCGCCCCGGCGGCGTGTACGTGCAGAACGTCATCGACTATCCGCCGCTGCGGTTCATCCGCGCCGAGCTGGCCACGGTGGCCGCCGAGTTCCGCAACGTCGCGTTGATCGCGCCGCCGGAGGCCCTCGCCGAGGAGCAGGGCGCCAACTTCCTCCTCGTCGGCTCCGACGCGCCGCTGCCGCTGGAGGCCGTGCGGGCCCGGCTGGCCGAGGTGGACCCGAAGGTCAGCCTGCTCTCCGGCGCCGAGCTGACGGACTTCGTCGGCGGGGCGCTGGTGCTGACCGACGACTACGCCCCGGTGGACCAACTGCTTGCCACCGCCTGAACGGGTGACAATCCTGACCGATTCCGATACTCCAGGTGTAGGTTGTTTGATCCTGGGCAACAACGGTCACCATGGGCGGTGGGGACCGAAACAGCGCGCAGCTCCTCGATGAGCGGTACAGGCTGATCGAGCAGCTCGGCGCGGGGGGCATGTCCGTGGTGTGGCGCGGCTACGACGAGGTGCTCGGCCGTCAGGTCGCGGTGAAGGTGCTGGCCTCCAGGCTGGCCAGCGACCGGGCCTTCCGCCACCGGCTCCGGATCGAGGCGCAGGCCGCCGCACGACTCTGCCACCCCAACATCACCAACGTGTACGACTACGGCGAGTCCGAGCAGGTCGGTCTGACCGTGCCGTACGTGGTGATGGAACTCGTCGACGGCACCTCGCTGGCCGGTCGACTGGGCCGGGAGAGCCAACTGCCCTGGCGGGAGGCGGTGACGATCGGCGCGGAGGTCAGCTCGGCGTTGGCCACCGCACACGCCCGGGGCGTGGTGCACCGCGACGTCACCCCGGGCAACGTCATGCTCACCACCAACGGGGTCAAGGTCGTCGACTTCGGCATCTCCGCCCTCGTGGGGGAGAGCGAGAAGGGGCCGGACGGCGCGCTGCTGGGCACACCCGCGTACCTCGCCCCGGAACGGCTGGACAACGGCCAGGTGTCCCCGGCCACCGACGTGTACGCCGTCGGGCTGCTGCTCTACCGGATGCTCACCGGCCGGCTGCCGTGGCAGGCCACGACGACCACCCAGATGTTGCGCGCGCACATGTACGCCGACCCGGAGCCGATGCCCACCGTCGTGGGGCTGCCCGCGGAGGTGACCGACCTGGTGGGGCGCTGCCTGGCGAAGCGGCCCGCCGACCGGCCGGCCTCCGCCGAGCTCACCCGGATCCTCTCCGACGCGGCGGGCATGCTCCCGGCGGTGCCGGTCTCCCCGGCCGGCGGCCCCTTGGACCCGGCCCTGCTGAGCAGCGCGCGGACCACGATTCTGCCCTGGTCGGCGGCGACCGACGCGATGCCGCTGCCGCGTACCCGCGAACGGGACCGGCGAGCCCGGCAGCGGGTGACCCGGCGTCGGCGGGTGGAGGCCGGCGTGGCAGCCGTCGGGCTGATCGCGGTCACCGGCGTGATGTGGGGGTTCACCTCCCGCAGCCCGGCCAGCGGCGAGGGCCGTCCGACGACCGAGGCCCGGATGGGTCCGCCGGCCGCGGCGCCCTGCGAGGTGGCGTACGCGCTGCGCACGGACTCCGGCACCGACTTCGCGGCCGACCTGACGCTTACCAACACCGGTGACCGGGAGCTGCGGGACTGGGCGATGAGTTTCAGCTTCCCCGGTCAGCAGACGGTGACGAAGGCGGAACCCGCACCGGTGCACCAGCAGGGGAGCACTGTGGTGATCCGGCCGGCGGCCCACCGCAACACGCTGGCCCCCGGCGCGGCCGAGAAGCTCACCCTCACCGGGACGTACAACGGGGCCAACCCGCTGCCTGTGGAGTTCCGACTCGGCGGGGTGACCTGCGGCGTACGCGTCTCCGGGGTCGCCGGCAGCACGCCGTCCACGGCCCCGCCGCCCAAGCCCACCGCGCCGAAGGCCCCGCCGAAGAAGACGACGGTGCGTGCCGGCACCGGTGCCGGCGGTGGAGCGCCGAAGGCCAAGCCACCGGCGGCGCCCAAGGGCCCGGCGAAACCGAAGGCCGCGGGCCCGGGTGGTGGTCCGGGAAAAGCGCCACACTGACCGGGGGGCATGGTCACGGCCCCCGTCTGCGGTGACGGTCAGCGCTGCCCGGCGAAGCGCTGCACCTGGTCGATCCCACCCTCCACGATGAGCACCCCACCCTCGGGAAGCGCGGTGTCGTCCGAGGTGTAGCGGAAGCGTTCACCCGGCAGCTTGGCGCCGACCACCCGGATCCCGTAGTGCTCCTCGGGCCGCAGGTCGCGCAGGGTACGACCCACCAGGGTCTGGGGCACTCGGACGGTGGCGATGGCGAAGTCGTCGTCGAACTCGATGAAGTCCAGCAACCGGCTGACGATCAGGTGCGCGACCCGGTCCCCGGTCTCCGCCTCCGGAAAGATCACGTGGTGGGCGCCCACCGACGACAGGATCTTCGCGTGCTTCTGCGAGGTGGCCCGAGCCCAGATCTGCGGCAGGCCCAGCTCGACAAGGGCCAGCACGGTGAGCACACTCGCCTCCACCGAGGCCCCGATGGCCACCACCGCCTGGCCGAAACCGGTGATCCCGAGTTGCCGCAGCGCCCCCTCCTCGGTCGAGTCCGCCTGCACGACCCGGTCGAGCTGCGCCGACCAGCGCTGCACCTGCGCCGGGTTGTGGTCGATGGCCAACACCTCGCGGTTCATCCGGGTCAGCGACCCGGCCAGGTGGCAACCGAAGCGACCCAGCCCGATCACCACGATGCCGCCGCTGTCCGCCCGTCTCGCCGACACTCGCCCCTCCTCGTGCTAACCGACAACTGGTTGTTCCTGGGGATAGCGGTAGAGCCGGCGTCGCGTGTTCAGGGCGATCGCCGACCCGAGGGTGAGCGTCCCGACCCGGCCGATGAACATCAGCACGGTCAGGACGAGTTGACCGCCGGCCGGCAACTCGGCGGCCAGACCGATGGTCAGACCGGTGGTGCTGAACGCGGAGGTCACCTCGAACAGGGCCGCCACGAAGCGGACGCCCTCGGTGAGCAGCAGCAACGTCATCGTTCCGGCCGTGACCAGTGCGACGCTGAGCAGCGCCACGGTGATCGCCTGCCGCTGGCTGGCGGTGGCCACCCGGCGGTGCCCGACCGTCACGTCGGGCTCGCCGCGCAGCTCCGCCCAGATGGTGAACGCCAGCAGGAAGAAGGTGGCGACCTTGATGCCTCCCGCCGTGCTGGCGCTGCCCCCACCGATGAACATCAGCACGATCAGCAGGGGGTAGCTCTCCTCCTGTAGGGCGACGATGTCCAGGACGCTGAAACCACCCGTTCGGCTCAACGCGATCTGGGTGAACGACGCGAGCACCTTGCCGGGTACGTCGTACTGGCCGATCGTGCCCGCGTTTGTCCACTCGGCGGAGAGCAGGCCGACGAAGCCGACCACCAGCAGCACGACGGTGCCCCAGACGGTCAGCTTGGTCGCGACCGCCCAGTGCGCCGGTTGACGCCACTCGCGGACCGCCTCGAACAGGGCGGGAAACCCGAGCCCGCCGATGATCGCACCGCCCGCCAGGGGCAGCGAGACCCACGCGTCGCGACTGAAGGCCAGCAGGCCGTCCGAATAGAGCGCGAATCCGCCGTTGTTGAACCCCTGCACGGCGTGGAAGACACCCGACCACAGCGCCCGCCCGGGTGGGTAGTCGTAGGCCAGCCAGAGCCGGCCGGAGATCAGCGCGGTCATCACCGCCTCGCAGGCGAAGACTGTCACCGCGATCCGGCGCAACAGCCGACCCACCTCGCCGATGCCGAACTCCGCGGTCTCGGCCTGCACGAGCAGCCGGTTGCGCAGCCCGAGCTGGCTGGAGACCACCAGGATGACAAGCGCCGCGACGGTGAGGATGCCGAGACCGCCGAGCTGGGTGAGCAGGGTGATCACCACCAGTCCCCAGCCGGACCAGTAGTTCGGCGTGTCGGTGATCGCCATGCCGGTGACCGAGACGGCCGAGGTGGCGGTGAAGAGCGCCGTGACCAGGGGCGGACGTTGGTGATCGGCGGTCGCCCAGCGCGCCGTCAGCAGCCCGGTGCCCAGCAGGATCGGCACCAGGAACGCGAACGGCACCAGCCGCACGGGGTTGCGGAAGAACCGGCGCACCAGACAATCTTCCTTTTCCGCTCGCCGCCTGGCACGGGAACGCGCATACCCGGAGATTCACCTTCCGGCCAGCCATCGACCAACTGCCGGTCAATCCAGGGCGGTCTGCTGTAGCGGCTTCCCCCACGACAGGAGACGGCGATGCGACGTACCCTTGCGACCCTCGGCCTGGCCGGCGTGCTGCTCGCCGCCGCCGTGGCCGTGCCAACCATGGCCGAAGCCGGCCCCGCGACCGACGCGGACCGCTCCCGGGCGAACGACCGACCGATTGTGATCGGTCACCGGGGCGCCAGCGGCTACCGACCGGAGCACACGTTGGAGGCGTACCGGTTGGCGATCCGGATGGGTGCCGACTACATCGAGCCGGACCTGGTCTCCACCCGCGACGGGGTGTTGGTCGCCCGGCACGAGAACGAGATCTCCGGCACCACCGACGTGTCCGCGCACCCGGAGTACGCGGCCCGCAAGGCGACGAAGACCATCGACGGCGTCGCGGTGACCGGATGGTTCACCGAGGACTTCACCCTCGCCGAGCTGAGGACGCTGCGAGCCAAGGAGCGGCTGCCGCAGGTCCGGGTGGCGAACACCGCCTTCGACGGCCGCTTCGAGGTGCCCACCCTCCAGCAGGTCATCGACCTCGCCCGAGCCGAGGGGCGGGCACGGGGCCGCACCATCGGCATCTACCCGGAGACCAAGCACCCGAGCTACTTCGCCTCGATCGGCCTGCCGCTGGAGGAGCCGCTGCTGAAGGTGCTGCGCCAGAACAAGCTGGACCACAAGAACTCGCCGGTCTTCATCCAGTCGTTCGAGACGGCCAACCTGCGTCGCCTGAGCCGGCTGACCGACGTGAAGCTGATCCAACTGCTCGACGCGACCGGCCGCCCGTACGACTTCACCGTCTCCGGCGACACCCGCGGCTACCAGGACCTCGCCACCGCGGCCGGGCTGAAGTGGATCGCCGGTTACGCCGACGGCATCGGGGCGAACAAGAACCTGATCGTGCCCCGGGACGCCGCCGGCAAGCTGCTCGCCCCGACGAACGTGGTGCGTGACGCGCACCGCGAGCGGCTGCTCGTGCACGCCTGGACGTTCCGCGCCGAGAACCAGTTCCTCCCGGTCGACTTCCGGATCGGCACCGACCCCAACGCACGTGGCGACATCACCGCCGAGTACGAACTCTTCCTCGGCCTGGGTCTGGACGGCGTGTTCAGCGACCACCCGGACACCGCAGTCGCCGCCCGCGCCGGCCGCTGACCCCGCTTCACCGCTGACCCCGCTCCGCCTCGGAGTTACCGCGAGCCTCGGCCCGGAGCTGACCCGCTCCGAGTCGACCACCGGGCCGATCACGCCCGGCCCACCCGCTGGCCCGTCGTCCGCCACCTCGGACGCCGGGCCAGCGGCGTTCCCGACGCTGGCACCGGATCGCGCCACAGCAGGGGCCGCCACACGCTCCGCACGGGAACCACCCGCAAGATCGTGCTCGATCGTGGATGTAGTGGCATCGCCGCGCCCCGAGGCCACTACATCCACGACCGAGCACGATCTTGGCGGGGGCGAACGCGGCAGGAGACAGCAACATCAGGGAAGTTGCTGTCTCGGGCCCGGCGGAGGCAGCAACATCAGGGAAGTTGCGACGATCTTCGCCTGCACGACCTCGGGGCGCGGTGCCCGCGCCCGGCGGACCACGACGGGTCGTGCGGGTGACGGCGGATGGCGCGAGGCGACACACGGCCCTGGTGGCCCGTGGGGGTGTGAGCCAGCGAGGGGGTGGCCCGCTGTTACCCCCGGCCACCCCCTTCCTGTTACTTGTGTGTTTCCGCCACATAGCTCGTGGGTGACGTCACTTCTAGCGTGAGCCGACAACACAGCATCCTGTCCTCACCTGGAGTCGCGATGACGGTCCGGCACACGCGGCGGGCGTTCCTCTCCGCCGCCACGATGATGGCCGCGGCGCTGGCCGCCACGGCCTGCGGTAGCCCGCAGGACACCGCCACCGGCGGCGGCGACAACGCCGCGCCGGTCAAGGTTGGCCTGGTGTACTCCCAGTCGGGAGCCCTGGCCAGCTACGGAAAGCAGTACATCGAGGGGTTCAGGGCGGGGCTGGACTTCGCCACCCAGGGCACCGGCAAGGTCGGCGACCGGAAGATCGAGCTGACCGAGGTCGACGACGCGGGCGACCCGGCCAAGGCCGTCTCCGCCGCGAAGGACCTGATCGGCAAGGGCACGAAGATCATTGCCGGTTCCACCGCCTCCGGGGTGGCGTTGCAGGTAGCGCCGATCGCGGCGCAGAACAAGGTCCTGTTCATCTCCGGCCCGGCCGCCACCGACGCGGTGACCGGTGCGAACAAGTACACGTTCCGCTCGGGCCGGCAGTCCTACCAGGACGTCGTCACCGCCAAGTCGTTCATCGGCGACCCGACCGGCAAGAAGGTGGTGGTCTTCGCCCAGGACGGCGCGTTCGGTGACGCCAACGAGGCTGCCGTCAAGGCCGTCATCGGCGGCGCGGGTGCCACCGTGAGCAGCGTCCGGGCGCCGGCCAGCGCCACCGAGTTCACCCCGTTCGCCAGCCAGATCAAGGCGGCCAAGCCGGACCTGCTCTTCGTGGCCTGGGCCGGCACCACCGCCCCGGCGATGTGGCAGAGCCTCGACCAGCAGGGCGTGCTCTCGTCCACCACAGTCGTCACCGGCCTGGACATCCGCTCGTCCTGGCCCACCTTCGGCGCGGCCGGCACGAAGATCTCCTTCCTGTCGCACTACTTCGACGGCGCCAGCGACACCGAGGCCAGCAAGGCCCTGAAGGCCAAGGTCAGCACCATCGACCTGTTCCACCCGGACGGCTTCGCCGCCGCCCAGATGGTGGTCCGCGCGGTGCAGGAGGGCGGGGACGACGTCGACAGGATGGTCACCGCCCTGGAGGGCTGGAGCTTCGACGGGGTCAAGGGCAAGATGACCATCCGCGCCGCCGACCACGCGCTGCTCCAGCCGATGTTCCAGGCCAAGCTGACCGGCAGCGGCACCGCGTTCACGGCCACCGCGCAGAAGAGCCTCACCGGTGACGAGACCGCGCCGCCGGCCGTGGCGATGAAGGGCTGAGCCGTGCTCGCCACCCGCGGTCTGACCTGGCGGATCGGTGAGGTCGCCATCGTCGACAGCGTCTACCTCGACCTGGCGCCCGGGGAGTTCCTGGGCGTGATCGGGCCGAACGGCGCCGGCAAGACCTCACTGTTCAACCTGATCACCGGCCTGCGCCGGGCCACGGAGGGCCGGGTCGTCCTGGACGGACAGGACATCGGGGAGCTGCCGCCGCACCGGCGGGCCCGCCTCGGGCTGGGCCGTACCTTCCAGGCGTCCTCGGTCTTCGGCTCGCTCAGCGTTCGGGAGAACGTCCGGCTCGCCGTGCAGGCGCACCGCGGGGGCTCGATGGCACTGTGGCGGCGGGCGGCGGCCGACCGGGAGGTCGTCGCCGCCGCCGACGCGGCGCTCGACCGGGTCGGCCTCGCCCACCGGGGTACGGCGCTCGCCGGCACCCTGGCGCACGGCGAGAAGCGCAAGCTGGAGATCGCCCTGCTGCTCGCCGGCGAACCGCGGGTGATGCTGCTGGACGAGCCGATGGCCGGGGTCAGCGCCGAGGACGTGCCCGAGCTGGTGACCGTCATCAAGTCGTTGACCGGCGACAGCGGCCGGGCGGTGCTGATGGTCGAACACCACATGGACGTCATCCTGGAACTGGCCGACCGGATCGCCGTCATGCACCACGGCGCGCTGCTGGCCTGCGACACCCCGGAGACGGTGATGGCCAACCCCACGGTGCAAGAGGCATACCTGGGGGAGTCGCTCTGATGGAACCGATCCTCAGCGTGCAGGATCTGTCGGTCCGGATCTCCGGGCTGCACATCCTGCAGGGGGTGTCCTTCACCGTCGCCCCGACCGGCGTGACGGTCCTGCTCGGCCGCAACGGAGTCGGCAAGACCACCACGCTGCGCGCGATCGTCGGCCTCACCCCGCCCGCCGGGGAGGTCCGCGGCACGATCCGGATGGGCGCGCAGAGCCTGCTGGCCCGCCCGACGCACCGGCTGGTCCGCGGTGGGCTCGGCTACGTGCCCGAGGACCGCTGCGTGTTCGCCGGCCTCACCGTCGCGGAGAACCTGCGGCTCGCCGAGCGGCGCGGCACCAGCCCGGCGTACGACAGGGTCTTCGCGCTCTTCCCGGAGCTGGACCGGCGCGGACGGCAACGGGCCGGTTCGCTGTCCGGCGGGCAGCAGCAGATGCTCGCGATCGGGCGGGTGCTGCTCAACGACAACCGGCTGCTGCTCGTCGACGAGCCGACCAAGGGGTTGGCGCCGAAGGTGGTGACCGAGGTCGCCGAGGTGCTGGAACGGGTCGCGGAGTCGGTGCCGGTGCTGCTCGTCGAGCAGAACCTGGCGGTGGTACGCCGACTGGCCCGCGACGCGGTGGTGCTGGCCGCCGGCAGGGTGGCCTGGACCGGCGACGCCCGGGAGTTGCTGCTGGAGACGGCGCTGACCAAGTCGCTGCTGGGTGTGGGCTCGGCGGAGGTGAGTCACTGATGGACACCGTGATCCTGTTGACGTTGACCGGGCTGGGCCTGGCGGCGCTGTACTTCCTTGTCGCCTCCGGCCTGTCCCTGGTCTTCGGCCTGGCCGACGTGCTCAACTTCGCGCACGGGCTGTTCCTCGGCGTCGGCGCGTACGGCACCTGGTGGGCGGCGGGCAACCTGCCGGGCGCGGGCTCCGACGGGTTCGGCTTCCTGCTCGCGGTCGCGTTCGGGGTGGCCGCCGGCACGCTCGTGGCGATCCTGGTCGAGCTGGTGCTGATCCGCCCGCTCTACTCCCGCACCATCGAACAGGTGCTGGTCACGGTCGGCCTGTCGCTGGCCGGGGTGGCGTTGTTGCAGGCCACCTGGGGTGCGGACGCCCGCACCTTCCCGCGCCCCGACTGGACCCGGCAGGTGACCGGCATCCTCGGCGCGCAGGTGCCCAACGGTGGCCTGCTGCTGATCATCGCGGCGGTGCTGATGCTCGGTGCGATCCTGGCGTTCCTGCGCTGGACCCGGTACGGCCTGGTGATCCGGGCCGGGGTGGAGAACCGGGAAATGGTGACCGCGCTCGGCATCGACGTGCGCAAGGCGTTCACGCTCGTCTTCGCCATCGGTGGGGCGGCAGCGGCGCTCGCCGGTGCGCTCGGCGGGGTCTACTTCGGCACCGTCTCGCCCGGTCAGGGCGGCTCGCTGCTGATCTTCGCGTTCATCGTGGTGGTGATCGGGGGGATGGGCTCGGTGGTCGGCTCCGCGTACGCGGCGGTCGTCGTCGGGCTGGTGCAGCAGTTCGTCAACTACTACGGCACGTCCGGGCTCGGCGACATCTGCGTGGTCGGGCTGCTGGCCGTGGTGCTGCTGCTGCGTCCGCAGGGCATCGCCGGAAAGGTGGCAACGGCATGACCCTCATCGAGGCAACACCGGCACCGGCCCCCACCTCGCCCCGACCGAGCCGGGTGCACCGTGTGCGTCCGTTCCTGCCGTTGGTCGCGGTGGTCGTGCTGGCGATCCTGCCGTACTCGACGATCTCCCTGCCGGGGATCTTCGAGGGGCCGCTCAACTCACCCGGGACCCTGCAACTGCTCGCCATCTGCCTGATCTTCGGCGGGCTGGCCGCCGGGTACGACCTGCTCTTCGGCCGGACCGGCATGCTCTCCTTCGGGCACGCGCTGTACTTCGCCGCCGGCGTGTACGGCACCGACATCCTCGTCACCCGGGCCGGTCTGCCGCTGTGGCAGGCGGCGCTGCTGACCATCACCGGCGGCACCATCCTCGCGGCGCTGCTCGGCGCGGTGGCGCTGCGGACCGTCGGCATCGCGTTCGCCATGGTCACGCTGGCCTTCGCCCAGGTCGGCGCGATCCTGGTCGCCCGGGACTTCGGCGGCCTCACCGGTGGCGAGGAGGGCCTGCCGCTGGACGTGTCCGGTCTGCCCGCCGGGCTGGTGGGGGTGACCAACACGGTCAACCTGTACTGGCTGGCGCTCGCGTACCTGACGCTCGTGGTCTTCGTGGTGCACCGGGTGAGCGGGTCGCCGACCGGGCGGGTGCTCGCCGGGCTGCGCGACGACGAGCGGCGAATCGGTGTGCTCGGGCTGGACCCGTACCGCTACAAGCTTGTGGCGTTCACCCTGGCCGGCGGGCTGGCGTCGGCGGGCGGGGTGGTCTACGTCCTGATCGTCGGGGGCGCGTCACCGCACATCACGTCCTCCGAGCTGACCCTGTCGCTGCTGGTCATGGTGGTGCTCGGTGGGCCCGGCACCCGGTGGGGGCCGGTGCTCGGCGGCGTCCTCTACATGTACCTGGACCACCGGCTCACCGCGTTCGGCACGAGCGACGCGGTGGACAACCTGCCGGCCGTCCTGAGCCACCCGCTGAGCCAGCCCCTCTTCGTCCTGGGCACGGTCTTCATCCTGGCCGTCTACTTCTTCCCCGGCGGCCTCACGAGCCTGGCCCCGCGCCTGTCCCACCTGACCCGAACCCTCCGCCCTCCAAGCTGACCCCACCCCCTCTGACCCCGTCGATCATGCGCTATCGCCACGACGCGCCATGGTGGATGGCGATAACGTCATGATCGACGGGGTTCGGTGGATGGGGAGGGTGGGACATGGGGTCGCGGACTGCGGTTGTCAGCGGGGGCGGGACCGGGATTGGTGCGGCCGTCGCGGGGTCGCTCGCGCGGGACGGGTACGACGTGCTGATCGTCGGGCGGCGGACGGACGTGGTGACGGCTGCCGCCGAACGGATCTCCGTCGAGTGTGGACGGCCGGACTCCGTGTCCGCCGTGACGGCCGACCTGACCGACCCGGAACAGGTCGACCGGGTGCTGACGGCACTCGGCGGTCGGCCGGTCGACGTGGTGGTCAACAACGCCGGCAGCTACCTGGCCGGAGACACTGGCACGTTGGCCGGGATCGCCGCGCACTGGCGGGCCAACCTGGATGCCAACGTCCTCACCGCGGTACTGCTGACCGAGGCGCTGCGACAGGTGCTGCGTCGACCCGGCGGGCGGGTGATCCTGATCAGCTCGATCTCCGCGCAGCGGGGCGGCGGTGGGCCCTACTCGGCGGGGAAGGCGGCCCTGCACGGCTGGGCGTACGACCTGGCGGCGCAGCTCGGCCCGGACCAGATCACGGTCAACGTGGTGAGCCCGGGCTATGTCGCCGAGACCGATTTCTTCGGTGACCGGATGACCGCCGAGGGGCACGCGAAGCGGGTGGCGGCGACACTTGTCGGGCGGGCCGGGGTGCCGGACGACGTCGCCGAGGCCGTCCGCTATCTCGCCAGCCCGGCCGCCGGCTACGTCACCGGCCAGGTCCTCGGCGTCAACGGGGGTTCGGTCCTCGGCCGTTGACGCACACGTACACCGAGGGGCGGCGGCCCCCCGTGTGGCCGCCGCCCCTCGTGCGTCGTCTGTCAGTTGTTCAAGATCTCGTACGCCATCTTCGGCGCATTCGTCGCGGCGGCACCGGTCGGTACGGTGATCTTCGGCGCGGTGCCGTAGTCGGCGTAGTTGATCACGTAGTCGTACGCCTTCGCCTTACCGGCGGCCGGGATCTTCAGCGTCAGCGAGGACAGTTGTTTGTCCGCGCCGACCACCGCGGTGAACGGCACCGTCTTGGCGGCTTCGCCCAGCGCCGCCGCCTCACCCTCCTCCAGCACCTTGGCGGCGTTACCGACACTGACGTCGATGACACCCGCGTACTGCCCGGGGCTCTGCTCCTGCACCGAGGTGGCCGCCTGGATGAGCGGACCCGCGTTGCCCTGGTCGGCACCGTCGTAGGCCGGGATGGTGTCGCTGTCGGTGAGCTTCGTGCGGTCCAGCTTCATCCACTTGTCCGGGAACTTCGGCAGGCCCGCCTGGCCCGTCAACTTCATCTTCATCCAGGCTTCCTCGGCAATGATCAGCACCGACATCTTGACGGAGATGCCATCGGCGCCCGGCGGGATCGTGGTGTTCAGTTCGACGCCCTTCGCGGCCGGGTCGACTCGTCCGCTGATCGTGCTTGTCGCGTCCTTGCCACTGAACCGGAACGTCCCCTCGGTGCCGTCCGGAACGGCGTCGAGGAGCGACTCCTTCGGGTCGGCGGTCGGGCTGGCGCTCGGGCTGCTCTGCGGTGCCGAGGCCGGTTCGCTCTTGGGCCCACACCCCCCGAGCAGGGTGGTTGTGGCCAGCATGGCGGCGATCACGCCAACCGTGCGTCGGGTGGTGCTCGCGCTGCCCGTTGCCTGTGTCATCACATTTCTCTTTCTCGCTGCGTGGCCTGTGCCGGTGACCATCCTGGGGGCGGGCACGGCGGTTCGGCTGCCGATATGCTGCCGTCCGGCTGCCGGGCACTGCCGTCCGGCGCTGCCGGAGGTGTCAGGAGCGGGAATTCGCATGTCAGCAACGCTGCGTTTCGAGATCCTCGGGCCTCAGCGGGCCTGGTATGCCGACCGCGAGATCGACCTCGGTCCCGGCAAACAGCGTGCCGTGCTGACCGTTCTGCTGCTTTCCGCGGGACGTCCGGTGCCCACCGGGCAGATCGTCGAGGCGGTCTGGCCGGAGGATCCGCCCGCGAACGGCCCGAACGTGGTGCAGAAGTACGTCGCCGGGTTGCGCCGGGTGCTGGAGCCGGACCGGTCACCGCGTACGCCGGGGCAGGTGTTGAGCCTGACCGATGCCGGCTATCTGCTCCGCGTCGATCCGGACGCGCTCGACGCGGTCCGTTTCCAACGAGGAATCCACCGCGCCCGGCAGCGCCGCGCCGAGGGCCGTGCCGCCGAGGCGCTGACCGAGGTGGCCACCGCCCTGGCGCTCTGGCAGGGAGAGCCGTTCACCGGCTTCACCGGGCCGTTCCTGGAGGCGGCCCGGCAACGACTTGTCGAGCTGCGGGCCGTGGCGTTGGAGACCCGGGCCGATCTGATGCTGGACCTCGGCCGGCACCGCGAGATGGTCGGGGAGCTTGTGGAGGTGGTGGCCGAGTTCCCGGTCCGGGAACGACTGCGGCACCAGCTCATGCTCGCGCTGTACCGCAGCGGGCGGCAGGCGGAGGCGCTCGCGGCCTATCGGGAGTTCGGTGACCTGCTCCGGGAGGAGTACGGCATCGAGCCGGGCGAGGCACTTCAGGAGCTGCACCGACGCATCCTCTGCTCCGACCCGACGCTCACGGTGGCGAGGCCGCCGAACGCGCCGGACCTGCCACGCCCCACGCCGGCCCCCAGCCCCCGCCAACCAGCCGCGCCGCCAGCACCCGCGCCAACGCCGACCGCGCTTCCCGTGCCGACCGCGCTTCCCGTGCCGCCCGCGCCAACGTCGGCCGCGCCGCCAACGTCGGCCGCGCCGCCGCCGATGTCCGCGCCGCCGCCGGCCGCGCGGCCCAGCCCGCCCGGTGTCGCGGTCACCCCGCAGCCCGCTCCGTTTCCGGTCTCGGTGCCCCCGGACGGACATTCGTCCCGGGACACCCGGGGGCAGTCGATGCCGCGCTGGCTGAGTCTCAGCGCGACGGTCCTCGGCACGCTGACCGCCGTGTTCTCCTTCGGTCTGCTCACCTGGCTGGTGGTGCTGCTCTACGCCAGTTGGCGGCGGAGCTGGCGCAACGGGCTCACCGCCGTGGGCTACCTGTCGCTGACCGCCACGCTCATCGCGATCTTCGGCAGCAGCGACTCGGAGGAGACGAGCGACACCGAAGCTTTCCTGATCGTGGCCTGGATGCTCGTCTGGCTGCTCGGGGTCCTGCACACGATCCTGCTCAACGGCGCGCTCTGGTCGGCCCTCACGAACCGGATCGCGGGGTCGCCACCGCCGGTGGTCGACGATCGTCGGGTCCGCCGTGAGCAGGCCCGCTATCTGCTGTACCACTACCCGGCGGCGCGGCAGGAACTGCACATCGGCCGGCCCGACCTGCACCGCACCTTCGACGACGGCGGCCTGGTGGACGTCAACGCGGTCGGGGAGCGGACGATTGCCGAGCTGCCCGGGGTCACCGCCGGGCAGGCGCGTCAGGTGGTGACGGACCGTTGGCTTCGTGGCCCGTTCGGTTCGATGGAGGACCTGGCCGGCCGGTGCCTCCTCCCGCCGGTGCTCACCGATTCCCTGCGTGACCTCCTCCTCTTCCTTCCCCCACCGTCCGTGCCCGCCGCACCCACGGGCGTGCCCGGTCGGGTCGAGTGAGGCATACCGCTCAGGCGCGACGCGGTGGGAAGTCTCCCGTTGCTGGTAGAAATGCCGGATGAGCGACGAGCGGGCGGCGGTACGGGAACGGGCCGAGGCGGTGCTGCGTCGGCTGGCCGGGGACCATGCCCGGCTGCGCGAGGACCAGTGGCGGGCCATCGAGGCACTTGTCGTCGACCGGCGGCGGGTGCTCTGCGTGCAGCGCACCGGTTGGGGCAAGTCGGCTGTCTACTTCGTGGCCACCGCCCTGCTCCGGGACCGCGAGCAGGGCCACCAGGCCGGGCCGACCGTCATCGTCTCGCCGCTGCTGGCGTTGATGCGCAACCAGGTCGAGGCGGCCGCGCGGGCCGGCATCCGGGCCCGCACGATCAACTCGGCGAACCTGGACGAGTGGGACGAGATCACCGCCGAGATCCAGACCGGTGCGGTGGACGTGCTGCTGATCAGCCCGGAGCGGCTCAACAACCCCGACTTCCGCGACGGTGTGCTGCCGAAGCTGGCCGCGACCACCGGGCTGCTGGTGGTCGACGAGGCGCACTGTGTCTCCGACTGGGGGCACGACTTCCGGCCCGACTACCGGCGACTGCGGACGTTCCTCGCCGAGCTGCCCGAGCGCACTCCGGTGCTGGCGACCACCGCCACCGCCAACACCCGGGTCACCCAGGACGTGGCGGAGCAGTTGGGTGACGCCCTCGTCCTGCGCGGCACCCTGGACCGGGAGTCGCTGCGCCTCGGCGTCCTCGACCTGCCCAGCCCGGCGCACCGGCTGGCCTGGCTCGCCGACCATCTGGACCAGCTGCCCGGTTCCGGCATCGTCTACACGCTGACCGTGGCGGCAGCGGGGGAGACGGCCGAGTTCCTGCGCAGCCGTGGCTACCCCGTCTCCTCGTACACGGGTCAGGTCGAGGACGCCGATCGGCGGGCCGCCGAGCAGGACCTGCTCGACAACAAGATCAAGGCTTTGGTCGCCACCAGCGCCCTCGGCATGGGATTCGACAAGCCCGACCTGGGCTTCGTCGTGCACCTGGGCGCTCCGCCCTCGCCGATCGCGTACTACCAGCAGGTCGGCCGCGCCGGCCGCGCCGTGGAGCACGCCGAGGTGCTGCTGCTGCCCGGCGTCGAGGACGCGGCGATCTGGCGCTACTTCGCCTCACTGGCGTTCCCTCCCGAGCAGCAGGTGCGCGCCGTGCTGGCCGCCCTGCACACCGACCGCCCGCTCAGCACGCAGGCCCTCGAACCTCTCGTCGACCTGCGCCGGGCCCGGTTGGAGCTGATGCTCAAGGTGCTCGACGTGGACGGCGCGGTCCGCCGGGTGCGCGGTGGTTGGCTCGCCACCGGCGAGCCCTGGGTCTACGACGAGGCCCGGTTGCGGCGCGTCGCCGAGGCACGCACCGTCGAGCAACAGGCCATGCGGGAGTACGCGGCCACACCCGACTGCCGGATGCGGTATCTACGGGAGTGCCTGGACGACACCGGGGCGACCGACTGCGGCCGGTGCGACAGGTGCGCCGACCCGCTCTTCGGCGCCGACGTGTCGACGGCCGCGCTCGCCGCCGCGCAGACGTTCCTGGGCCGGCCCGGCGTGGAGATCGCTCCGAAGAAGCTCTGGCCGACCGGGCTCGACGCGGTGGGCGTACCGCTGAAGGGCCGGATCGCCCCCGCGGAGCAGGCGCTGCCCGGCCGGGCCGTCGGGCGCCTCTCCGACCTGGGTTGGGGTGGGCGGTTGCGTGATCTCGTCGGCCCGGAGGCACCGGACGCGCCGGTGCCCGACGACGTCACCGGCGCGGTCGTGGAGGTGCTGAAGGCGTGGGCGCACGGCGACGACCCGTGGCCGCGCCGGCCGGTGGGTGTGGTCGCGGTCGGTTCCCGGCGGCGGCCCCGGCTGGTCGGCTCGTTGGCCGAGCGGATCGCCGCCGTGGGCCGGCTGCCGCTGCTCGGCGAGGTCACCCCGGCCGGTCCGGGCGGCCCGGCGGGGCCGCGCGGCAACAGCGCCCAACGGGTACGCGCGTTGCACGACACGTTCACCGTGCCGGCCGACCTGGCCGACACCCTGGCCGGGCTGGACGGTCCGGTGCTGCTCGTCGACGACCTGGTCGACTCCGGCTGGACAGTGACGCTGGTGGCCCGGGCACTGCGCCGGGCCGGCGCACCCGACGTGCTCCCGCTCGCCCTCGCCGTGGCCGGCTGAGCCCCGCTGGCCCGCAGCTTGGCCGGCTGACCCGCGCCCGCCCGCAGCTTGGTCGACTGAGCCACGTCCGCCCACGCCGTTTTCGGCTGACCCGCGCCCGCCCAGGCCGTTTCGGCTGACCCCCGCCCGCTCGCGGCCGGGTGGGCCGGTCCGCGCAGGTCGGCGCGGGAAAGTTCCCGGGCGGCGGCGAATGCGACAGTCGCCACGGCGTCCGGGCGGCGGCCTGGGGTGGCTGGCCGCGGCGGTACGGTGGGCGGCATGACCGACCAGCACCCCGCCGCCGTGCCGGTGGTGCCTGACCAGGCCCCCCACGCGTCGGTGGTGGCTGCTCCGGTCTCCGACGTGGCGGTGTCCAACCGGGTCCCCGATGCGGCGGTGGTCTCCGACGTGCCGGTGTCGTCCGACCCGGACCCCGCTGCGGTGTCGTCCGACCGGGTCCCCGATGCGGCGGTGGTCTCCGACGTGCCGGATCGGAGCACACTCCGGCTGGCACTGGTGGTCGGCGGGCTGGTGCTGGCGGTGCTGCTCGGCTTCGGCCTCGGCCGGCTGAACGCCACCGGGACCACCACCGGCAGCCCGTCATCCCTGGCTGCCGAGCACACCGACCCTCCGGGCATCGGCCCGCACAGCCACGGCACCGCCACGAGCACCGACCAGGGCGCGGCCATCGAGCCGGGCGGGCTGGCGGTCAGTTCGGCCGGGCTCACCCTCGCCCCGCTGGGCACCGAGTTCGCGGCCGGTCGCCCCGGTCAGCTCCGCTTCCAGGTGCGCGACACGCAGCGCCGGCCGGTGACCCGCTTCGCGGTCGTCCACGACAAGCCGATGCACCTGATCGTCGTCCGCCGGGACCTGACCGGCTACCAGCACCTGCACCCGACCATGGCGGCGGACGGCACCTGGTCGGTGCCGTTGACCCTCGCGCGGTCCGGCGTCTGGCGCGCGTACGCCGATTTCACCGTGGTCGCCGACAACGGCGCGCAGACCGCGGTGACCCTCGGGGCGGACCTGGTCGTGCCCGGCGACTACCAGCCTCGGCCGCTGCCCGCACCCGCCACCTCGACGACGGTGGACGGGTTCACGGTCGGCTACCAGGGCACTCCGCAGGTCGGGGCGACAGTGCCGCTGAGCTTCCGGGTCGACGGCGCAGACGGTGCCGCGCCGCTGGAGCGTTACCTCGGGGCGTACGGGCATCTGGTGGCGCTACGCGAGGGTGACCTCGGCTACCTGCACGTGCACCCGGAGCCGGAACTGGTAGACGGTCAGATCAGGTTCTGGCTGACCACCCCCGGCCCCGGCCGCTACCGCCTCTACCTCGACTTCCAGGTGCAGGCCACAGTCCACACCGCCGAGCTGACCCTCACCGTCCCCTGACCCCCCACGCGTTGATCATCAGCCTCTCGCCTCGGCGTGTCGCGGCGATAACCCCATGATCAGCCCGTGCGGGTGGGGTGGGGGTCAGCCGGCTCGGCGGATGGGGCGGCGGGCCAGGTAGCGGAGCAGGTCGCGGATGTGGTGCTTCTCCTCGGCGGGGACCGTGGGGTCGGCCAGCCGATCGAGGATGGCCCGGACGTCGGCCTCGACGGGGCCGTCGTCGTGGCGTCGGCGGGGCGTGGGACCGGCGTCGGGCAGGCCGAGGGCGCGGAACGCGGCAGCGACCGGCAGGTCGAGTGCGGCGCAGAAGCCGCGGACCTTGGCGAGCTCGGGGTAATCCTGCCAGTCACCGGCCAGCCAGCGGAACACGGTGGAGCGGCCCACGCCCGTGTGTGCGGCAAGATCGGTCACGGTCCAGCCACGTTCGTCGCGAGCGTCGTCGATGGCGCGCCGGACGAAGCGGGCGAAGGCCATCTGCGGTGTTACGTCGGCTGATCCCATCCCTGTGTGTCTTTCCCCCTGCCGGAGCGCCGGGACGATGCGCCTTCCGAGGGTAGTACGCCCGAGGGCCGAAACCATTGACTGAGCGCACAAACTGTCCCGTGGATGAGACTTTTTCTCCGCCAGGATGTGTGCCGACCGCAACTCGCACCGAGCGATCATCATCACTGTTCTACTAGGCTCGGTGCCCGTCCCAGCACGGCGTCTGACCGCCCGCCGTGTTCGACCGGACCACCGCCGAGGAGCACCATGGCCGACCTGAGCCGCCCCCAGCCGTACCAGCCCGGTGCGGTGAGCCGGCGTGTTCGCCGCCGCCGGCAACGCCGGGAGCGCGGGCAAGGTGGTGCCGTTCCCCATCGCACCGGCCGACGGCGGGCGCGCCGGCCAGCGCGGCGGAGGCGAGCGGGTGACGCTCCTCGACCGTGGCGAGCGCACCAGCGGCCGGGATCGCGGCGGTCGCGGCGAACGGGGTCGCTGACCGCCCAGGCTAGGTGGCGGGCTGCCGGTCGGTCGGCCCCCCGTCGGTGGCCAGCAGGGTCGCCAGCCGGGGCGTGACCTGCCACTGCTCGACCAACTCGCGGTATTCGGCGCGCTGCGGTTCGGTCGCCTCGACGCCGGTGCGGCGGGCGCGGATCAGCAGGTTGCGCGGCGTGTGCTGGGAGTCCACGAACTCCACCACCTCGGCCCGGTACCCGTGCACCCGCAGCAGACCGGCCCGCAGTGCGTCGGTGAGCACGTCGGCGAAGCGTTCGCGGAGGATGCCCTGCCGGGTCAGCAGGTCGTACGGGGCCGGGGCGGGGTGGGCGCGCAACTGCTTGGCCAGATCGTGGTGGCAGCACGGCGCGGCCAACACCCAGCGGGCCTCCCAGCGCACCGCTCGGGCGAGCGCCTCGTCGGTGGCGGTGTCGCAGGCGTGCAGTGCCAGCACCAGGTCGGGGGCGGGGTCGACGACGGCGTCGGCGATCGTGCCGGCCACGAAGCTGACCCGGTCGGCCCAGCCCAGCCGCTGCGCCAGCTCGGTGTTGCGCCGCCGCTGGTCCTCCCGGACGTCCACGCCGATGAGCTGGACGTCGAGCCCTCGGCCGGACAGGTAGCGGTACGCGGCGAACGTCAGGTAGGCGTTGCCGCAGCCCAGGTCGACCACCCGCAGCGGCCCGGTCAGCTCGTCGGGCAGGGTCGCGGCCAGGGCGCGGAGGAACGCGTCCACCTGGCGGCGCTTGGCCGCCGAGCCACCGATCTCCGCGAAGATCGGGTCACCGGGGTCGAGCAGGTATTCCTTCGTCCGGTCGTTTCCGGTGGGCGTCGCCGCCGGCCGGGACGTCGCGGCCCGGTGCACCTGCGCCTCGCCGGACTTGGTCACCCGCAGTTGGAGGGTCGCGTCGGCTGTCTCGACGTGCCAGTTGCCGAACGGCTCGGCGAGCAACTCGTCGATCGCCGCGGCGGCCTCGGGGCCGGAGGCGAGGTTGCGAGTGTACGGGCGGGCGCCGTCGGACGTGGTGATCTGCATCCGGGGCCCGGCCTTGAGCCGCACCGGCCGCAGTTCGGCCCGCTCAACGGTGGGGCGGCGGCCGCGTCGACGTCCGGCGGCGACCGCCCGGGTCAGCGCGGGGTCGAGCAGCAGCGCCCGAACCTCGGTCAGGGCGGCGTCCAGTGGTTGCGGCATCGTTCCATCTTCGGCAGGTGGGGTGGGAGAAGGGAACATCCCCCGTACCGCGCGAGGCGGTGCGGGGGATGTCAGGTGGGGCTGGTGGTCAGTCGGCGGTCGCCTCGGCCGGCGTACCCGAATCGGAACCGCCACCACGACGGCGCCGACGGCGGCGCGGCTTCGACGGCTCGCCGTCGGACGCGGCGACCGGCTCGGTGGGCCCGGCGTCCGCGGAGATCACCGCGGTCGGCTCGCTCCCGACCGCCTCACCGGCGCGGCGGCGACGCCGGCGGCGGGGGGTACGGGTGCCGTCCTCGGCCGCGTCGGCGACGGGCGCCTCGGCGACGGCCGGCGTGCCGGAGTCGGAGCGGTCCCGGCGACCGTCGCCCCGACCGCGGCGCTCGCCGCGGCCCTCGCCCCGGCTCTCACCGCGTCGGGGACCCCGACCACCGCTGTCGCCCCGGCGGGAGCGGGCCGTGCCACCCAGATCCTCTTCGATCTCGGCGGACAGCCCGGCCCGGGTGCGCTCGCCGGTGGGCAGCGTGCCGCTGACCTCGGTGGAGATGTGCAGGTCGGTGTAGAGGTGCGGCGACGTGTGGTACGTCTCCGGCGGCTCCGGCATCTCCAGACCGAGGGTCTTGTCGATGATCCGCCAGCGCGGCATGTCGTCCCAGTCGACGAAGGTCACCGCGACGCCCGTCGCGCCGGCCCGGCCGGTGCGACCGATCCGGTGGGTGTAGGTGTCCTGGTCTTCCGGGCAGTCATAGTTGATCACGTGGGTGACGCCTGTGACGTCCAGCCCGCGGGCCGCCACGTCGGTGGCGACCAGAATGTCGATCTTGCCGGCCCGGAAGGCCCGTAGCGCCCGCTCGCGGGCACCCTGCCCGAGGTCACCGTGCACCGCGGCGACCGCGAACCCGCGGAAGTCGAGATCCTCGGCGACCCGGTCGGCGGCCCGCTTGGTGCGGGTGAAGATCATGGTCAGCCCACGCCCCTCCGCCTGGAGGATGCGCGCCACCACCTCGACCTTGTTCATCGAGTGGGTGCGGTAGACCAACTGCTGGGTCTGCGGCGACGGACCGGTCTCGGCGGTGTGCCCGGCGTGGATCGTCATCGGCTGGCGCAGGAAGCGCCGGGACAGGGTGACGATCGGGTCCGGCATGGTGGCCGAGAAGAGCATCGTCTGGCGGTCTTCCGGGAGCATCGCCAGGATCTTCTCGACGTCGTCGAGGAAGCCCAGGTCGAGCATCCGGTCGGCCTCGTCGAGGACGAGCGCGTGCACCCGGTCCAGACGGAGGTGCTTCTGCTTCTGTAGGTCCATCAGTCGGCCCGGGGTGCCGACCAGGATCTCGACGCCCTTGCGCAGCGCGTCGATCTGCGGCTCGTACGCCACGCCGCCGTAGATCGGCAGCACCCGGACGCCGCGCGTGCGGCCGGCGGCGGCCAGGTCCTTCGCGACCTGGATGCCCAGCTCGCGGGTGGGGACCACGACAAGCGCCTGGGGGACGCCGTCGCTGCCCTCGCCCGGCGCGAAGACCCGGTCCAGCAGTGGCACGCCGAAGCCGAGGGTCTTGCCGGTGCCGGTGGGCGCCTGACCGATCAGGTCGACGCCGCGCAGCGCGATCGGGATCGCGTATTCCTGGATGGCGAACGCGCGGGTGATGCCTGCCGAGGCCAGGGCCTCGACGGTCTCGGCGCGGGCGCCGAGTGCGGCGAACGTGGGGGCCTCCGGTCGAACCGGGGCGGTGGGGGCCAGTTCCTGGCCGTCCAGCAAATCTTGAGTCAGCTCGCTCATGTGGATGTGGGGGTGCCCTCTCGTGGGTGCGCCCGTCATGTCCTCAGGGCGCGATCGGTATGACGCGGGCCACACGGTCGGCGGCAGATTGCCGAGCCGGACCGGGCCGCACGCGCGCCGCGGGCTGAGCTTCGATCAGATCGGCGCCCACGGCAACTGCTCCATGCTACCTGAACAGGCATGGCTTCGTCCCGATTCCCCGCCGGCCAGACGCCACGCGGGGGCCACGATTGTGACTTGCGTCACAGGAAGGAGGGTGGGGCGTGCCCCGTGCGGGTCACCGGCGGGCCGCTGAACGCCGCGCCGGGCCTGGGGCCGGCCCGCGGCAGGTGGCCAACGCCGACCTGCCGCGATGGCCGGACCGGTCAGCGGACGGTGAAACCGACCGACCGGGGCGACGCCTCGGCGATCTCGACGTAGGCGACCTTCTCGACCGGAACGATGACCCGCCGGCCCTTCTCGTCGGTCAGGGAGAGCGTGCCGCCGTTGCCGGCGAAGGCGTCGGTCACGATCTGCTCGATCTCGGCCGGCGACTGCGCGCTGTCCAGTACCAGCTCACGCGGCGCGTACTGCACGCCGATCTTGACCTCCACTGTGCCTCCTCAACTGGGGCGAAAGAACCGCCCTGCGAAGGCTATCCGATCACGGGGTCGGCGGTCAGGCTGACTCACCTTGCAGCGGGAAGCTCGCGATGCCCCGCCAGGACAACGCGGCCACCAACGCCTCGGCCTCGGCCTTCGGCACCTGGCGGCCACCGGCCAGCCAGAACTGCGCGGCCGTCTCCGCCGCGCCGACCAGCCCGGAGGCGAGCAACTCGGCGTGGGCCCGGCTCACCCCGGTGTCCGAGATGATGGTGTCGGTGATCGCCGCGATACAGCCCTGCTCGACCCGCTCCACCCGCTGCCGCACCGCTGGGTCGTTGCGCAGGTCCGACTCGAAGACGAGGCGGAAAGCCTCGCTCTCGTGGTCGACGAAGTCGAAGTACGCCCGCACCGACGCGCCGACCCGCTCCTTGTTGTCGCTGGTGCCGCGCATCGCATCCTGCACCTGGGCGACGATGGCGTCACAGTGCGTGTCGAGCAATGCCAGGTAGAGATCCATCTTTCCGGGAAAGTGTTGGTAGAGCACCGGCTTGGAGACCCCGGCCCGCTCGGCGATGTCGTCCATCGCGGCCGCGTGGTAGCCCTGCGCGACGAACACCTCCTGCGCCGCAGCGAGAAGCTGCTTACGGCGCGCGGAGCGGGGCAGGCGGGTGGGCCGGCCGGCGGTCTGTGCACCGTTCCCCGCAGCGGTCATGGGATCCTCCGAGTTCTCCGTACGAGCCGGCATTTTCCCCCCAGACCGGGCGAGGCCCGTGACCCCCGTCGTGGAAATGCTCCGCCGCTGTAACTTATCGCCACTCTCGGCACACGGTAGCCTCAGCGGGGGCGACCAAGGAGCGCGCGGTGAGTGAAACAGGGCAACCCGGAGCCGCCACCCCGGGAGAGCACGGTGACGGAGCGGGTCAGCACGACGACCCGGGCCGTCCCGTCAGCGGGTGGGCGCCCCCGGCGGGTGGGTGGCCCCGAGCCGCCGATCGCGAGGATGCCCGGGACGAGGCACCGCGCTGGCAACCCGACCCCGCGTCCGGTTGGCGCAGCTCCTCCAGTCGACACGGCGACCTGCCGCCGCCCCTGGTCGGGCAACCGGGTGACCTCGCTCCGCCGGCCCGCGCCAACGGCCACCACACCAACGGCGTGCACCACCCGGACGACGCCAACGGTGTCCGCCATCCCGGTCTCGAACCATCCGCGGGACGCCCCACGCCGGTGAGCGCCCCGCCCGGGCTGCCCGCGGACGGTCGACCCGAGGTGCCCGCCGACCGCCTGGTGGTGCCCGCCCAACGTCCCGCGCCTGCGCTGGAGCAGGGGGCCGGCGAGCCCGACACGGGCCCCGCCACCCGCTCCACCGTGGATCCGGCGGCCCACCGTGCCCGCTGGGCCGAGCCCGGCCTGCCCACCTCGGCGCCACCGGCCGTCCAGGTGCCGCCTGTCGGCACCGCCGCGTCGGGTTTCGAGGTGCCGCCCGGCTTCCGCGCGCCCACCACCGAGCGGCTGGCCGCCGACGACCCGGCCGCGCCACGCGACTGGCGGGACCCGGTCCCACCGGAGCAGTCAGCACCGGGCCGCACGCCCGGGCACGCCGACGCGACCGAGCCAGGTCGCGCCGGGGACAGCTCCCGGCCAGCAGAAACGCCGCGCCCCGGGGCAGAGCAGCGCGCCGGAGAATCGTCGGCCATCGAGCCGGACTGGTCGGGGCCGAGTTGGAACCGCCCGAGTTCCGGTGGCGGGTGGGCCCCGCCCTGGTCCCGCCAGGACGACGAGCCGGCAGCCCCCGCGGCCCGGGACGAGTCCACGCCGGGTTGGGTCGCCGAGCCCCACCAGCCGTACGAGCCGGTGCGCGCCGAGTCGCCTCGCCCGTACGAGCCGGTGCGAGCCGAGCCGCCCCATGGGTACGACCCTGTCCGGGGTGAGCCCGGGCCCGATCCCACGCCGGTGCGCCCCACCAGGCCGATCAGCTCGCCGCCGTCCGATCGCCCGTCCTGGGCCGCGTCCGAGGCAACCGGCGCACCCCGAGCCGACCGCCCGTCCTGGGCCGGCGGGTCCGACCCCGGGCCCACAAGCGTCCCTGCGAGGCGGCCGTCCTGGGCCGGGGAATCCGATCCGGCCAGCCCGCCGAAGCGCCCGTCCTGGGCTGCCGGGTCCGAGGCGGCGACCACCATTCCGTCGGTACGGCCATCGTGGGCTGGCGGGTCCGACGCCGAGCCCACCAGTGCGCCGCCAGCGCGGCCGTCCTGGGCCGGCGGGTCCGATCCGACGCCGACAAGCGTCCCTCCGGCACGCCCGTCCTGGGCCGGCGGGTCCGAGGCGGCGACCAGCACCCCGTCGGTACGCCCATCGTGGGCTGGCGGCTCCGATCCCGAGCCCACCAGTGCGCCACCGGCACGCCCGTCCTGGGCCGGCGAGTCCGATCCGACGCCGGCAGGCGTTCCTCCGGTGCTGCCGTCCTGGGCCGGCGGGCCCGACCCGACACCGACCAGCGCACCGCCGACGCGGCCCTCCTGGGTCTCCGGCGCCGCACCGGCCGACCCGCCACCCCCGGCCGGGTCAACGCCCACCCTGGCCGACGCGCCCCCGGCCCCGGCGGGCCTCCCACCCCTGGTGGCGGAGCGCCCCTCCTGGGGCGGCGGAGCGCCGACGGCGAGCAGCCCACGGGCTGAACGGCCGGACTGGTCCGAGGGCCGGATCCCGGCCGCCCCGGCCGAGCGTCCGTCCTGGCCGGCCAGCCAGTCCACCGGCACGGGCGGCGGCGCTGCGGGCGAGCCGTCCGGCCTGCCCCGACCCGAGATCCGGCCGACCGCGCCGTTCCGGCTCCGACCGGCGACACCCGAACCTCCCGTCGAACCACCCCGCTCGACAACGCCGTCATCCGCCGACCCCGCGTCCTCCCCCTCCGCGGTGGCTCCGCCCTCCGCGATGAGCGGGTCCGGGCGTCGGGATCGGCCCGCGGTCGCTTCCACCTCGCCCTACGCGGCACGCCGATCCGCACCCGATCCGACGTCGTCGACCGGACCGGCCGACGACGGCCGACAACCAGACCCGAGGGCGGCGGTGCTGCCGCAGCGCGTCCCCGCGGAACCGGACGTGCCCGTCGTGCCGGAGCCGCCAGCCGTGGAGCCACCCGCCGAAACCCCGGAACTCGCCCGTATCGCCACCCACCTGCGCCGTGACGACGAACCAGCCCCGCTGCGGGAGCGCCCCGAGGGGTTCGACGTCAACGCCATCCTGGACGCCGTTCGGGAGGTCGCCGGTGTCCGCGACGCGGCGCTGCGTCGTACCCCGGCGGGGGCGCACAGTCTGCGACTGGACCTGGCCGACGGCGCCGACCCGGCCGAGGTGAGCCGACAGGTGGCCCGGCTGCTCCAGGAGCGGATGGGGCTGGCCGCCGCCCCGCAGAACGTGCCCGGCCTGCCCACCACGCCACCCCCGCCGGTTCGCCGACGCCTGGCCGAGCCCCGACCCGCCGAGCGGCGTACGGCGGAGCCCCTGGGCGCAGCCCCCCGCGACGCCGGTCCGGATCCACGCGCCGCCGACGGCCGGGCGGCCGAGCCGACGGCACCCGCCCATCCTGCGGGTGCTCCGGTGGAGGCCACACCGGCCAGCTCGGCACCGGCGACCGGCACGGACACCACACGCCGCCGCCGGCCGAACGCGCCGCACCGGGGTCGCGCCACGGTCGAGGAACCGGGCTCGGTCTCGGCCGCACCGGCCGGTGCCGCGACCGGCAGCCCGGCGACGCTCGGCACGTCGTACTCCGGTGGTCAGGTGACCACGACGGAGTCGGCGCCGTCGCGACCGCTGGACACCGGCGGCACGCCGGGGCCGCGGGTGGTGATCGACCACGTGCAGGTGAGCACGTTCGGCCTGGACGCGAACGTGGAGGTCCGGCTGCTGGCCGACAGCGACAGCGCCTCCGGGTACGCGACCGGGCCGGCGGTGGACGGCTACGTGCTGCGGCTCTGCGCGGTGGCGGCGGCCGCCGCGGTGGACGAGTTGCTGCGCGGCGCCGACAACGCCGAACGCGGGCGTTGCTTCGTCGAACACGCCGCGGTGGTGCCCTTCGGCAACTGCGAGGTGGCCACGGTGGTGGTGCTGCTCGTCTGTGCGGGCTGGGTCGAGCAGCTCGCCGGTTCGGCTCTGGTCGCCGGTGACCCACGGCAGGCGGTGGTCCGGGCGACGCTGGCGGCGGTGAACCGTCGGCTGGAGGCCCTGCTGTCCTGAGTGGAACGGGGCAGACTGGAACGATGAAGAGCGCCACCCTCTGGCCGGACCACCTGCTCCCCGACCACCAGGTCCCGCCGCCGTGGCCGGGGCGGGAGGTCCGCCTCGACGGCCTGGTCACGTACGTGCGGGACACCCCGGCCACCGCCGCGGGCGCGGAACCGGCGTTGTACGTGCACGGGTTGGGCGGGTCGTCCCAGAACTGGACCGACCTGGCCGGGCTGCTCGCCGACCGGCTGGACGGCCAGGCCATCGACCTGCCCGGCTTCGGTCGTAGCGAGCCGGGTCCCCGCTACACCATTCCGGCCTTCGCTGATCTCGTCGTCCGCTGGATCGAGCACTCCGGCCGGGGGCCGGTGCACCTGTTCGGCAACTCGCTGGGCGGTGCGGTCGCGGTCCAGGTCGCCGGGCTCCGGCCGGACCTGGTCCGTACCCTCACCCTGATCTCGCCGGCCCTGCCGTTTCTCGACTTCCGCCGCTCGTTGCAGGGGCGGATGTTGCCGGTGCTCGCCATTCCGCGCGGTGAGCGGCTGGTTGCCCGGCACCTCACCCAGCTCGCTCCCGAGGTGATGGCGCAGCAGGTGCTGGAGGCCTGCGTCGCCGACCTGAGCCGGATCTGCGACCAGCGCCGGGCCGAGGCGCTGGAGGAGATCCGGGTCCGGTACGAGGCGGAGCACTACGCCGCCGCGTACGTCCGCACGTTCCGTGGACTGGTCTCCAGCTTCCTGCGGGCGTACCTGCCGGGGCCGGGGTCGCTGTGGCGACTCGCCGGGGCGGTACGCGCACCGACCCTGGTGGTGGGCGGCCGACAGGATCGTCTGGTCGACGTACGGGTCGCGCCGCAGACCGCCCGGATCATCCCGGACAGCCGGTTGATGATGCTCGACGGCGTCGGTCATGTGGCGCAGTTGGAGGTCCCCCGCCTGGTCGCCCGGGCGGTGGTCGGCCTGCTCACCGAAACGGGGGACACCACCGGGCGGTCCGATCTGGCAGGCTGACGTGGATGCCCAGCTCAGCCCGCTCCTTCATACGCCGTCGGCGGCGCTTCGCACTGCTCGCCCAGCTGGTGGCGGTGGTGGTGGCGATCGGCGCGGCGGTGACCGTGATCGCCGAGGGGTCGGGTGGGAGCCCCGCTGCCGACCGGTTGGCCGCCGACACGGTCGCCACGCCGGCGCCGCTGGTCGCCGCGCCGCTGCCGCAGTCGGTCGGCCCGTCGCCCTCCGCCGCGGTCGTGTCCCCGTCCCCGGTGCTGCGGGTGCCCGGCCCGGTCCCGAGTGCCGGCACCGGGACCTTCGACTACGACGCCCGCTCCGGCCCGGTGCTGGGTCGCGCGGGTGAGCTGCGGCGTTACCGGGTCGCGGTGGAGTCGGGCAGCAACGAGGCCGTCGCGGACTTCGCGCAGGCGGTCCAGGTGGCGCTGGCCGGGCCGGGCAGTTGGGTGGACAGCGGCAGCCTTCGGCTGCAACAGGTGCCGGGGGGCGCGCCGCGCGACTTCACCGTCTACCTGGCCACCGCCCGCACGGCGGGTCAGATGTGCGCCAGGGGTGGGGTGGACATCCGGGTCGACGGTCGGCCGTACACGTCCTGCCGCGCGCCCGGTCAGGTGATCATCAACCTGGATCGGTGGCGGCTGTCCGTGCCGCACCTCGTCTCGGCCCGCGTGCCGCTCGACGTGTACCGGACGTACGTGGTCAACCACGAGGTCGGTCACCAGCTCGGGCACCGGCACGAGCGTTGCCCGGGTGCGGGTCGGCCCGCACCGGTGATGATGCAGCAGACGCTCTTCCTCAACGGGTGCCGGGTCAACCCGTGGCCGTACCTCGACGGGCGCCGCTACGCGGGCCCGGCCCTCTGAGCGAGCGGCGATCGTCCGTACACCATCAGGCGTCTTGCGTTAATAGCGGCAAAAACGGAGAAATGCCCGAATAATCTGGCAGGCTCGACATCATGACGCCGTCGTCCCCTTACGGCCCGCCCTCGCCGCCGCCCGACCAGCCGGCGTACGAGGGCGCGCGTCCCACGCTCGTCCGGATGCACCGGCGGCGTCGCCGCACCCTGCTGCTGGGCGCGCTCGTCCTCGCCGTCGCCATCGGGGTGACGCTGAACCGGGGTGGTGACCCGCCAACCGAGCCTCCCATCACCATCACCCAGGGCGAGATGGGCCACGGCGGTGGAGGGCTCGCGCACCCGACGCCCACCAGCTACCCCTCGGTCGGAGCGGGACGCTTCACGGTGGCCGACGGTGAGACGGCCGTGCGGGGTACGGACGGGCCGCTGCGTCGCTACCGGGTGGTGGTGGAGCGTGGCGCCGGCCAGGACGCCGACGCGTTCGCCGCCAAGGTGGACGAGGTGCTGACCGACAAACGCAGTTGGATCGCCTCCGACGAACTGCGGGTGCAACGGGTGGCCGACGCCGGGGCGGCGGACTTCACCATCTACCTGGCCACCCCTGTCACGTCCGAGCGGATGTGCGCCGAGGGCGGGTTGACCACCGAGCGCTACACGTCCTGCCGCCTGCCCGGCCGGGTCGTCATCAACCTGGCCCGCTGGATGGAGGCGGTCCCCGACTACGGTGCCCCGCTGGACACCTACCGCACCTACGTGATCAACCACGAGGTGGGCCACGAGTTCGGCGAGGAACACGAGGCATGCCCCGGCCCGGGGGAGCCCGCCCCGGTGATGCAGCAGCAGACGTACGGCCTGCACGGCTGCGTCGCCAACGCCTGGCCGTACCTCGACGGACGTCGCTACGCGGGTGACATCGTCCCCTGATCGACCGGGTCGTCGGTTATTCCCGCTCCCGCATCGCGGACCACGTGTCGTCCCTCATGGCCGAGCGGGGCTCCCGCGAGCGACAATGGCGCGGTTCACACCGCCGATCCCGGGGAGTCCACCGTGTCGTTGCCCCCGCTCGTCGAGCCCGCCGCCGAGCTGACCGTTGACGAGATCCGCCGCTACTCACGCCATCTGATCATCCCGGATGTCGGGGTGACCGGGCAGAAGCGGCTGAAGAACGCCCGGGTGCTCTGCGTCGGCGCGGGCGGCCTCGGGTCGCCCGCCCTCATGTATCTTGCCGCGGCCGGGGTCGGCACGCTCGGCATCATCGATTTCGACACCGTCGACGAGTCCAACCTCCAGCGTCAGATCATCCACGGTGTGTCCGACATCGGCCGGTCCAAGGCCGAGTCCGCCGCCGCGTCGATCCGCGAGATCAACCCCCTGGTCCAGGTGGAGATCCACAACACCGCACTCGACCGGGAGAACGTCCGGGAGATCTTCGCCCAGTACGACCTGATCGTCGACGGCACCGACAACTTCGCCACCCGCTACATGGTCAACGACGCGGCGGTGCTGCTCGGCAAACCGTACGTCTGGGGCTCGATCTACCGTTTCGACGGTCAGGCGTCGGTGTTCTGGGCCGAGCACGGCCCCTGCTACCGCTGCCTCTACCCGGAGCCGCCGCCGCCCGGCATGGTCCCGTCCTGCGCCGAGGGCGGCGTGCTCGGCGTGCTCTGCGCCTCGATCGGCTCCATCCAGGTGAACGAGGCGATCAAGCTGCTGACCGGCATCGGTGAGCCGCTCGTCGGCCGGCTGATGGTCTACGACGCCCTGGAGATGGAATACCGCAAGATCAAGGTCCGGAAGGACCCGAACTGCGCGCTCTGCGGCGACAACCCCACGGTCACCGACCTGCTGGAAGACTACGAGGACTTCTGCGGCGCGGTCTCCGAGGAGGCCCAGGAAGCGACGCTCGACGCGACCATCACCGCGCTGGAGCTCAAGGAATGGCAGGACGCCGGCAAGGACATCTTCCTGGTCGACGTACGGGAGCCGGCCGAGTACGAGATCGTCCGCATCCCCGGTTCCACGCTGATCCCCAAGGGCGACATCATCTCCGGCGAGGCGCTGGCGAAGCTGCCGCAGGACAGGCAGATCGTGCTGCACTGCAAGTCCGGCGTCCGCTCGGCGGAGGCGCTCGCCGCTGTCAAGGCGGCCGGTTTCAAGGACGCCGTGCACGTACAGGGCGGCGTGCTCTCCTGGATCAAGCAGATCGACCCGTCGCTACCCGCGTACTGACCGACGGCCGCCGGGGTGGCGCACACCGCGCCGCCCCGGCTGGTCCGCGTGCCGACCGCCCCGGCTGGTCCTCGTGCCCGCCGCCCCGGGCGGCTGACGAATCGACGCGGGTGACGCCGAGTAGGCCGCTGGCCGGAGCGACGCAGTCATTCCGGGCTGGCCGATTCTCCGAGGCGGCATCGCGTCTGCGCAGGTAGCGTCTCCGTCGTGGTCGACATGGAAGCCGCGATCGGGTTCGTCGTGGCGCACGGAGACGCGGTGGAGCGCGCCCGCCTCTCCTGGCTCCGCAACGGCACGGCCGTGCCCGTCGAGCTGCTGGAGATCGCCGAGGTCGGCCAGTCATCCGACGGCGGCTGGCCGGCCACCTGGGGCGGCGGGGTCGCCTCGATCGATGCCACCTGCTTCCGGCTCACCGAGCTGGACGACCTGGGCGCGCTCGGCCGTCCGGCCGCTCGCCGCGCACTGGACTGGTTGGCGTCCCGGCAGCAGGCCGACGGCGGCTGGGACGAGGATGCGTCGCTCGCCGACTCGGCTCCGGAGTGGGCCCGGCCCGGCGATCCGGAGGCTGGCTTCCTCCAGTCGGCCAACGCCGGTTTCTGGCTCACCGTCGCCGGTCTGGACGCCCGCGCCTCGGGTCCACTCGACCATCGGGTCGGCGGGGCGTACGCCGGGGTGGTGCAGGCGGCGGCCCACTCACTCGCCGCGCGGCTGCGGCCGGACGGTAGTTGGCCGTCGTTCCTGGCCGCCGGCTGGCTGAGCGCGGCGGTGCTGCACCGGCAGGACATGTTCCAGGAGTCGGCGCGGATCCAGGTGGTGCTCGCCGAACGGATGGCGAAAATGTCGCCGGGCAACGTGGCGTGGCTGGCGGCCACACTCCGCCGCGCCGGCATCGACCCACAGGAATGGATCATGGTGCGGGCGTTGCGCCGCCTGACCGAGACCCAGCGCAGCGACGGCGGCTGGGAGAGCGACGACGGCCACCAGTTCGACGTGCACGCCACGCTGTCCGTGATCCGAGCCGCCCGCCCCACCCCAAAAACCTGACCACCCCCCCGCACCCCCACCCCCGCGCCGATCTTGCAGTTTCTGTCGCCGATTCACGTGCATTGCTCCCCTTTTGTCGGGGCAGAAAGTGCAAGATCGGCGCGGGAGGGGGGAGGGACGGGCGCGGGGGGTTAGCGTAGGTGGCCTTCTCCGGTTACTACGTACTTTGTGCTGGTTAGCTCGGGTAGGCCCATTGGGCCACGGGCGTGCAGTTTCTGGGTGGAGATGCCGATCTCCGCGCCGAACCCGAACTCGCCGCCGTCGGTGAAGCGGGTCGAGGCGTTCACCATCACCGCGGCCGAGTCCACCCGCGCGACGAATTCGCGGGCCGCGCTCGCCGAGTCGGTGAGGATGGCCTCGGTGTGCCCGGTGCCGAAGCGGCGGATGTGCGCGACAGCCGCGTCCAGCGAGTCGACCACCGCGACCGAGATGTCGGCGGACAGGTATTCGGTGGCGAAGTCCTCCTCGGTGGCCGGGACCACGGCGGGGGAGTACGCGGCGACCTCGGGGGAGCCGTGCACGGTCACCCCGGCCTCGGCGAACGCGGCGAGCATCGGCGGTAGGAACGCGTCGGCGACGCCCGCGTGCACCAGCAGCGACTCGGCGGTGTTGCAGGTGGACAGGCGCTGCGTCTTGGCGTTCAGCGTCACCGCGAGGGCCTTTGCCACATCTGCGGCGGCATCGACGTAGACGTGGCAGTTGCCCACCCCGGTCTCGATCACCGGCACTGTCGACTCCTCGACCACGGTGCGGATCAGGGACGCGCCACCGCGCGGGATGAGCACGTCGACAAGCCCCCGGGCGCGCATCAGCTCCTTGACGGAGTCGCGGGAGCTGGCGTCGAGCAGTTGCACCGCGTCGGCCGGGAGCCCGGCGTCGGTGATCGCGTCGCGCAGCACCGTGACCAGCGCGGCGTTGGAGTGCGCGGCCGAGGACGACCCGCGCAGCAGCGCCGCGTTGCCGGACTTCAGGCAGATCCCGGCGGCGTCGACCGTCACGTTCGGCCGCGCCTCGTAGATGATGCCGACCACCCCGAACGGCACCCGGATCTGGCGCAGCTCCAGCCCGTTGGGCAGGGTGGAACCGCGGACCACCTCGCCGACCGGGTCGGGCAGCGCGGCCATCTGGCGCAGCGCGTCGGCGATGCCGGCCACCCGCGCCGCGTCGAGGGCGAGCCGGTCCAGCACGGCCGCGCTCAGCCCGGCCTCCCGGCCGGCCGCCAGGTCCGTCTCGTTCGCGGCCAGGATCTCCGGGGTACGCGCCACCAGCGCATCGGCCATCGCCGCCAGCGCGGCGTCCTTCACCGTACGGGTGGCGGTGGCCAGGTCGGCTGCGGCGTCCCGGGCCCGTCGCGCCTGCTCGCTCACGCTCATGCCGGCACTCCACTGCGCCCCGCGCCGCCCGCAGGCACCACCGCACCGAGTTGATGATCCGCTCGCTGGCGCTCACTCATGGCTCACTCCTCACAGCAGGACGAGGTCGTCGCGGTGGACGACCTCTCGTTCGTACGCCGGGCCCAGGGCCGCGGCGAGTTCGGAGGTGGACCGGCCGAGCAGCCCCGGCAACTCCACCGCGTCGTAGTTGACAAGCCCACGGGCCACCGACGCGCCGGCGTTGTCGACCAGGTCCACCGGGTCGCCCGCCGTGAAGGTGCCGTCGACGGCGGTGATGCCGGCCGGCAGCAGCGACTTGCGCCGCCCGACGACGGCGGCCACCGCGCCCGGGTCGAGGTGCAGCCGCCCCCGGGGGGAGGTGGCGTGCGCCAGCCAGAACAGCCGGGCCGTCGGGCGTTGCCGCTGCGGATGGAACAGGGTGCCGACCGGGTCACCGGCCAGCGCCCGCGTGGCCAGGTCGGCGGCGGTGAGCACCACCGGGATGCCGAAGCCGGTGGCGATCCGGGCGGCCTCGACCTTGGTCACCATGCCGCCGGTGCCGACGCCGGACCGGCCGGCCCCGCCGATGGTGATCCCGGCGAGGTCCGTCTCGTCACGCACCTCGGTGATCCGGGTCGAGTGCGGTTTGGCGGGGTCGCCGGTCCAGAGCGCGTCCACGTCGGAGAGGAGCACCAGCAGGTCGGCGTGCACAAGCGCGGCCACCAGGGCGGCCAGCCGGTCGTTGTCGCCGAATCGGATCTCCTGGGTGGCGACCGTGTCGTTCTCGTTGACGATCGGCACCGCACCCAGGTCGAGCAGCTTGCGCAGCGTCCGGTACGCGTTGCGGTAGTGCGCCCGTCGGGTCACGTCGTCGACGGTGAGCAGCACCTGCCCGACGGTGCGGCCGTGCCGGGCGAAGCTGGCCGCGTACCGGCCAATCAGGAGGCCCTGCCCGACGCTGGCGGCGGCCTGCTGGGTGGCCAGGTCGCGCGGACGTCGGGGCAGCCCGAGCGGGGCGAGGCCGGCGGCGATCGCGCCGGAGGAGACCAACACCACCTCGCGTCCCTCGCCGGTCAGCCGGCCGAGGGTGTCGACGAGCGTGTCGACGCGCTCGTCCGCCAGCCCGCCGGTGGCGGTGGTCAACGAGGAGGATCCGATCTTGACGACGACCCGCCGGGCCGTCGTGACTGCGTCGCGCACCCGCCCATTCTGCGTGGTCACGGGCGCACCGCCCGGCGGCGTTCCCATATGGTGGCGGATTGTGACTCCTGACGAGTATGTCGAGGCGGTGCTCGACCTGGTCGAGCGGATCCCAGAGGGCCGGGTGATGTCCTACGGCGCGGTGGCCGACGCGCTCGCCGAGCGCTCGGGTCGCGCCTCGGCGCGGCTGGTGGGCAACATCATGGCCCGGCACGGCGGCTCGGTGCCCTGGCACCGGGTGGTGACCTCCGCCGGCCGGCTGCCGCCCGGGCACGAGCGGGAGGCACGGGCCCGCCTGCGCGCCGAGGGGGCGCCACTGCGCGGCGAGGGCGTGGACATCGCGGCGGCCGGTTGGTCGCCGCAGGAGGGGATGTGACCTCCACCGCAACGTGAGTAATATTCGGCCCCATGAAAACGCCGCCGGGCACCGGCTCGCTGCCTCGACGGGTGCACGCCGGCTATGCGCTCGGCTCCCTGGCCACCGGTGCGTTCGGCACCGTGCCCGGTCTGCTGCTGCTGCCCTACCTGACCGACACGCTCGGTGTGGCCGCCGGGCTGGCCGCCCTGCTGGTGCTGCTCCCCAAGGCGTGGGACGTGCTGGTCAACCCGGTCGCCGGGCGGATCTCCGACCGCACCCGGTCGCCCTGGGGTGCCCGTCGGCCGTATCTGCTCGTCGGCGGCCTCGCGCTCGCCGTCCTGTTCGCGTCGATCTTCGCGGCGCCGTTCGGCAACGGCTCGGCCGCCGCCGCGTACGTGGCGTTCGCCTTCCTGCTCACCGCCACCGCGTTCGCCTTCTTCCAGGTGCCGTACGTGGCGATGCCGGCGGAGCTGACCGACGACTACGCCGAACGCACCCGGTTGATGACCTGGCGAATCGCGGTGCTGGCGCTGGCCATCCTGGTCTCCGGCGCGATTGCTCCGCTGGTGGTGACCGCCGGTGGCGACGGCGTGGCCGGGCACCGGTGGATGGGGCTGTTCGTGGCGGTGCTGATCGCCCTCGGTGCCCTCGGCGCGTTCCTCGGCACCCGGTCCGCGCCCACCGGCACGGCGGGCGACAGCGAGCCGACCCTGCGCGCCCAACTCGCCGTGGCCGGCGCCAACCGCCCGTTCCGGGCGCTGCTGATCTGCTTCGTGGTGCAGTCCGCCGGGGTGGCGACGATCCTGGCCGGGGTCAACTACTTCGCGGCGCAGATCCTGCGCGACGAGCAGAGCGGGCCGACCCTGCTCTTCGTCTGCTTCGTCGGCCCGGCACTGCTGGTGATGCCGCTCTGGACCCGGGTCGGTGCCCGGCTGGGCAAGCGCACCGCGCTGGTGATCGGCTCGCTGCTCCTCGCCGCCGGTGCGCTGGCCCTGGTCGCCGCGCCGGTGCTGCCCCCGGTCGCGGTCTACCTGGTGGTGGCGGTGATCGGCGTCGGGTACGCCGGACAGCAGGTCTTCGCGCTGGCGATGCTGCCGGACTGCATCGCGTACGACACGGCACGCACCGGTCGACGGCAGGCGGGTGTCTTCACCGGCCTGTGGACCGCCGGTGAGACCCTCGGCCTGGCGCTCGGGCCGGGCATCTACGGGCTGATGCTCCA
Source organism: Micromonospora sp. NPDC048935 (assembly GCF_043197875.1). Taxonomy (NCBI): domain Bacteria; kingdom Bacillati; phylum Actinomycetota; class Actinomycetes; order Micromonosporales; family Micromonosporaceae; genus Micromonospora; species Micromonospora sp. NPDC048935. The sequence continues at coordinate 481,921 of NZ_JBICTZ010000004.1, forward strand.
GCTCGGCGGCTACGTCTCCTCCGACACCGGTACGGCAGCCGCCCAGTCCGACACGGCGAGACTCGGCGTCCTCCTCGGCTTCACGCTGATCCCGGCGCTCCTGGTAGCCCCACCCGTCCTCCTTCTGCGCCACTACACCCTGACCCCCGACACCCCGGCCGCCCCGAAGGACGACCGGGTCGAGCACGGAGCTGTGCCGGGGAAAAAAGCCGTTGAGCGTCACGAGAAGGGCACCATAACTCCATGATCGACGAGAGCAGGGTCTTGCCTTCCGGGGTTGCCGCTGACGTCGCACTCTCCGAGGTTCGACAGTTGCGCGCCGGGGACCGGCCGACGCACGGGGGGCAACTGTTCGCGTACGTCTACGACTCGGCGGTGTCCGGGCTGGACGAGTTGGCAGCCGCCGCCCACCGGGAGAGCGCGCACGTCAACGGGCTGGACCCGACCGCCTTCCCCTCGCTGCTGGCCATGGAGAACGCGCTCGTCGCCGCCGCCGGCCGAGTGCTCGGCGCCGGCCCGGGGACCACCGCCCCGGACGTCGTCGGCAGTGTCACCAGCGGCGGCACCGAGTCGCTGATCCTCGCCGTCAAGACGGCCCGGGACGCGCACCCGGAGATCACCGCACCCCGGTTGGTGGTGCCGTCGACCGCGCACGCGGCGTTCGCCAAGGCGGCGCACTACCTGCGGGTGGCGCTGGACGTCGTGCCGGTGTCCCCGGACACGCTGCGCCCCGACCCGGCCGCGATGGCGGCCGCGATCCGCCCGGAGACGGTGCTTGTCGCGTGCTCCGCGCCGTCGTACGCGCACGGCGTGGTGGACCCGGTCGCCGAGATCGCCGCCGTGGCGGCCGACGCCGGGGTGCGCTGCCACGTGGACGCGTGCTTCGGCGGCTGGACCCTGCCCTACCTGCGCCGACTCGGCGAGCCGGTGCCGGCGTTCGACTTCGCGGTCGGCGGGGTCACGTCCATCTCGGTGGACCTGCACAAGTACGCGTACGCGCCGAAGGGGGTGTCGGTGCTGCTGCACCGTGACGCCCAACTGCGCGCCCCGCAGTACTTCGCGTTCGCGGACTGGCCCGGCTACACGATGATCAACCCGGTGATCGCGTCCACCCGGTCGGGCGGGCCGATCGCCGCCGCGTACGCGACAGTCCGGCACCTCGGCGACGACGGCTACCTGCGACTGGCCGCCCTCACCCGGGACGCGGTCGCCGGCCTGGCCGACGCGGTCCGGGCGGTCGACGGGCTGCGGCTGATGGCCGAGCCCGAGTCCACGGTGGTCTGCTTCACCGCCACCGAGGGCGGCCCCGACCTGTTCGTCCTGGTCGACGAGCTGACCGCGCGTGGCTGGCACACCCAACCCCAACTGTCGTACGCCGGCCTGCCGGCCAGCGTGCACCTCACCGTGACCGCCTCGGTCGCGCCCCGGGTGGCCGAGTTCGGGCCGGACCTGGCCGCCGCGGTGGCCGCCGCGCGCACGGCCGGTCCGGTGCTCCTCCCGCCGGAGCTGGTGGCGTTGGCGACGTCGCTGACACCGGACGCGCTCACGCCGGAACTGGTCGCCGGACTCGCCGGTGGGCTCGGGCTCGGTGGTGGGGACGCCCCGACGCCGGACCGGATGGCGCTGGTGAACACACTGCTGGACGCCGCACCGCCGGCGCTGCGGGAGCGGCTGCTCGTCGAGTTCGTCGGGCTGCTGCAACGTCCCACCTGGTGACCGGAGCCCGGCCGCGGGGGGGGGGCCCCCGGGGGGGGGGGGGGCGGGGCCGCCGGGGGGGGGGGGGGTTAAATAATAAGAACAAGATATTGGGGGGGTGTTGTTGGGGCGGGGGGCGGACC
>NZ_JBICTZ010000004.1:483768-512972 GCF_043197875.1 Micromonospora sp. NPDC048935
GCCCCGGGGGGGGGGGGGGGGGGGGGGGGGGGGGGGGGGTTTGGGGGGGGGGGGGGCCCCCCCCCCCGGGGGGCGCGGGGGCGGGGGGGGGGCCCCCCCCGGGGCGCCCCCCCCCGCGGCCGGCGACCGTCAGCCGTAGATCATCTTCATCTGCACCAGGTTGTCGGCTCTGCTGACGTCCGGCAGGACGTCACCCTCACCGTCCAACGGCTGGACCTCCACGTCCGCCTTGTCCGTGCCCAGCGTGTCCCCTTTGAACACATGGAAGTCCAGGTCCAGCCGTATCTCCGCCCCGACGGCGAGCTGACCCAGACCGCAGACGATCGGGTCGATGGTCTCTGGGACGCCCGAGCACCTTTCCCACCCGTCGACGTCCGCGCGCACCACCGCGGGCACGCCCAACCGCAGCGCCACCCGCGCGACCGGCCCCGTGCCCCGGTTGCGGATCCGCACCGTGGCCGTACCCGTCCGGGAGCCGTCGTCCGCGGTTCTCAGCACGAGGTCGCCGGTGGTGACCGCGACATCCGCCAGATTCGGGTTCGGACCGAAGCTCGTCGGCCCGGAGACCTGGGTGAAGGCACCGTCCTTCCAGCGGTAGCCGCGCCACTGCCGTTCTGACCACTTGGCGGCCCAGCCACCACCGGGAGCGATGTCACCGACCTGCACCCGCACCGTGCCGTCGTCCACGACGTCGAGTGCGAACAGCCACTGCGGCTTGTCGATGGTGGTCGCGACCACGCGGCCGAGCGTCGCGACCTTTCCCGCTTCGTCCCGGTCGAAGGCGACCACCTGCATCGGGCCACCGGTGCCGAGCGCGCACTGCACGAGCGCCACCGTCTCCACCGCCCCGTCCCCGTCGACGTCGCCGTGGTCGAGTGCCACGAGCCAGTTGACGCCCTCGCGATTCTCGCCCGAGATCCGTACCCCGGACGTCGGGCAGCCGCGCCCGGCCCGCCACGCGGGAAGGGTCACCGACGCGGCGAGCAACTGGGACCTGCTGAATCGACCGTCGGGCACGCCGGGGGTGGGGCTGCCGCTTGACGTGGAAGGGCTGGGGGTCGGGCTCTGCGGGCCACTCGGTGTGGGTGCCGGCGAGCTGCTCGGCGTCGGATCGACCGGACCCGGCCGGTGGTCGGGCCCGTTCATCGCCGCGTACCCGAGGGCCGACCCGCCGAACAGCGCGAGCACCGTCCCGGTGGTGGCCGCCAACCGGCGGCGGCCGCGGACCCGCACCGTCCGCCGGACGGCGGCGGGCCCGGGCACCTCGACCTCCTCCAACACGGTACGGCGGTAGCGGGTGAATTCCTCGGCCAGGCCAAAGGTCTCCTGCTCAGACATCCCGCACCTCCTCGTTGGTGTCGCGTAGCTGGGTGGCGAGTGCGGTCCGGCCCCGGTGCAGCCAGGACTTGACCGTCCCCTCGGCGACCTGTTCCTGGGCGGCGATCTCCGCGACCGTGAGGTCGGCGAGGTAGTGCAGGACGACGGCCCGCCGCTGCTTCGGCGGCAACGTCGCCAGCGCGGATTCGAGGGCCACCCGGTCGGGGCTGGGCTCCGGGACGTGGGCCTCCCGCTGCCGCAGCAGCCACGTCTGGGCGGTGCGCAGCCGCCGCCAGCGGTTGTGGCCGAGATTCCAGGCGACCTTGCGAACCCAGGCCAGGGGGTCCTCGTATCCGACGATCCGGTCCCAGCGAGCGTACGCCCGGCAGAACGCCTCCTGCACCAGGTCCTGCGCCTGCCCACGGTCACCCGTGTACGCGGTCAGCTGCACCACGAGTCCCCGGAAGTGGGCGTGGTAGAAGTCGTCGAAGACCAGCTCTGCCGGCGTGGAGGTTGTGCTTCCCGCTGGGTCTGGTGGGCGTCCACCCACCCGCACGTCTCTCGTCACAAGCACTCGTCCTCCCCGTGGTGGCCACCAGCGGTGCGTTCGCCGGCACCAGTCACACCTGCGGGTGTGACGGCGGGTTGCACGTCGGTTGGCGTCGATTCGTGTCTGGTCCGGGACAGCGGGCCGCGCGCTCGGGCTGGTCACCGCCGGACCGCGAGGACGTCGCCTGTGATTCACTGTCGATGAGGAGAGGGGGCGCTCGTGCAGCTACCGGGAGTGCTCGGTGAGCCGATCCGGTTCGTGCTGAACTGGGGCCGCCGCTACTCGCTCTGGGTGTTCAACTTCGGTCTGGCCTGCTGCGCGATCGAGTTCATCGCCACCAGCATGGGTCGGCACGACTTCATCCGGCTCGGTGTGATCCCGTTCGCCCACGGCCCCCGCCAGGCCGACCTGATGGTGGTGTCCGGCACGGTGACCGACAAGATGGCTCCGGCGATCAAGCGGCTCTACGACCAGATGCCCGAGCCGAAGTACGTCATCTCGTTCGGAGCCTGCTCCAACTGCGGCGGCCCCTACTGGGACTCGTACTCGGTGACCAAGGGCGTCGACCAGCTCATCCCGGTCGACGTCTACGTGCCCGGCTGCCCACCCCGGCCGGAGGCTCTGCTGCACGGCATCCTGCGCCTCCAGGAGAAGATCGCCGCCGAGCAGTCCGGCCTGGGCGGTGTGCCGCAGCGGGATCTGCTGGCCGCCCCGCTGGACGCCCCGCCCCGCGAGGCCGCCGCCCCGCGTTCGGTCGACTCCCTCACCGCCCCACCGGTACGCCCACCGACCGCGACCTGACGGCGGCCTGCCGCCACCCGGGAGAAGCCGGTCGGAGGTCGGCCGCGGTGTTGTCGCTCGGCGTCCGGCGTCTCGTGCCGGTCGGCCCGTCTTCTCGAGCATGACAATCTGGTCCTCCCGTGAGGGCAATCGGAGCCGAACGCACCCGCTACCCCATAGACGTCGGCGAACCCACGGTTTGGTTGCCCGTGCCCGACCGTCAATTCGCGTTGACCAAGAATCGGCGATGCGATGCCCCCTCGTCGCCCGGGTCGACCCGTCGGCCGCGGGGGCAGAGCGGTCGTCCGACGTACGGGGTGGCCGGGCAGGGCTAGCCTGCCCATCATGAGCAGCTCAGTGGATCAGCGGTCCGCCCACATCGTCGACGTGCTCACCGAGGAGTTCGGTGCGTCCATGGCGATCGACCCGGCCGCCTTCCGCCGTAAGTTCCGCAAGATGGCCGCCTCGCCGTTCGCCTTCTACCGGGGTAGCGCCGCCCTGTTCTACGCCGACCAACTCGGCGACTTCGCCGACGACCGGTTCCTCGACGAGCGGACCAGCCGGGTGTGGATCCACGGGGACCTGCACGCGGAGAACTTCGGCACCTACATGAACGCGTCCGGGCAACTCGTGTTCAACGTCAACGACTTCGACGAGGCGTACGTCGGGCCGTTCACCTGGGACCTGCGCCGGCTCGCGGCAAGCGTGGCGTTGCTCGGCTACGGCAAGGCCCTGTCCGACACGGCGATCGGGGACCTGGTCGCCGGCTTCGCCCGGTCGTACCTGACCGAGCTGCGGGCCATCGCCGCCGGCGGCGACGACGCGATCGGCTCGATCACCCTGGAGAACGCCGACGGCGTACTGCGACGGGTGCTCCAGCAGGCCCGGCTCAACACCCGCGTCGACCTGCTGGCCGCGCAGACCACCATCGACAACTACGAGCGGCGCTTCTCCATCGGTGACGGGGTCTTCGAGATCGACGACACCACCCGGGACAGGGTCCGCGCCGCCTTCCAGGACTACCTGGGCACCCTGCCGACCGCCTCGACGCAGCTCCGGCCGGTGGCGGCGCGGATCAAGGACGTGGTGCTGCGCAAGGGTGTGGGCATCGGCTCGGCCGGGCTGCCGTCGTACAACCTGCTGCTGGAGGGGCACACCCAGGCCCTGGAGAACGACGTCGTCATCTACATGAAGCAGGCGCAGGTGCCGGCCGTGGCGCGGTACGTCACAGACGAGTCGGTCCGCGGTTACTTCCAGCACCAGGGACACCGGACCGCCGAGTCGCAGCGGGCGTTGCAGGCGCACGCCGACCCGTGGCTGGGCTTCACCGAGCTGGACGGGGCCGGTCAGCTCGTCGCCGAGGTCTCCCCGTACGCGGCGGACCTGGACTGGTCGGACGTGAACGAGCCGGAGGAGTTGTCCGGAGTGCTCGTCGACCTGGGCCGGGCGGTGGCCCGGATGCACTCGGTCGCCGACGACGAGTCCAGTCACGACCTGGTGGACTACTCCACCGAGGAGGCGATCGTGGCCGCGGTGCACGACGACGAGCCGGGCTTCGTCACCCACCTGGTGGACTTCGCGCACGCGTACGGGGTGCGCGCCCGGCAGGACCACCAGCTCTTCGTCGACCTGTTCCGCAACGGCCGGCTGCCCGGCATCTGATCGGGCGCGGCGTCGCTCAGGACGCGAACTCCAGCACCACCTTGATGTCGTCCGGCCCGGGGGTGTACGCGTCGGCGTACCGGTTCACCGGCACCCGACGGGTGATCAGCGATTCGAGCCAGACCTGGTCCGCGCGGGCGAGCGCCTGCGCGGCCATGTCCCAGTGCCGCCGGTTGGCGTTCACCGAGCCGAACACCACGTTGTTCTCCAACACCAACGCCCGGTTGAGCGCACCAGCGTCGAAGTCGATGCTCCGACCACCGCTGGACACCCCGGCCAGGCAGACGATCCCGGTCGGGGCCGCCTTACACATGACGTCGAGGACCACGGTGGGCGCGCCGGTGCACTCGATCACCACGTCCGGCTCGAACGGCAGGTCGTTGACCGGCACCGCGTGGTAGGTGGCGCCGAGCCCGGCGACCAGCTCCGGCTTCGGCCCGTCGGTGGCCCGGTCCAGCACGTGCACGGTGAGCCCGCGCTGGGTGCCGAGCAACGCGGCCAGCAGACCGATCGGCCCGGCCCCGGTCACCAGGACGGTCTGCGGCTGCCACTCGGCCCGGTGCCCGATCCGCTCGATGTGGTCCCAGGCCTTCGCGACCACGCTCGTCGGCTCCAGCAGCACGCCGACCTGGGCCAGCGCCGGGTCGAGCTTGACCGCGAACTGCGGCTCGATCCGCCAGCGGTCCCGGGCGAACCCGGGCAGCCCCTTGATGCCGTGTTCGGTGTACCGACCGTTGCGGCACATGTCCCACTCGCCGACCGCGCAGTTCGAGCAGGGGACCGGGTCGGGATGCCGGACGATCCCGGCCACCAGGTCGCCGGGTTGCAGGGTGCCGCTGGCGTCCTCGATCACCCGACCCAGCGACTCGTGCCCGATGACCAGGCGGTCCGCACCCGGCGGCGCCTCGCCGTACTCCCCGGCGATGATCTCGTGGTCCGTGCCGCAGATGCCGACGGCCAGCGCCTCGACCAGGACCGAGCCCTCCTCGGCGGGCGGCTCCGGCCGATCCTCGACGAGGCTCAGCGAGTTGGCGACCCCGGGTTTCACAGTCACAGCGCGCACGCCCTCATCTTTCCTCCCCAGGGGCCGCGCCGCGCCCAAAGCCGGCAGATCATCTGGCGGCTCGGCGGCCGGGCGGGGGCCCGGCCGGCACTGGGCTTGTTTCATCAGGGCGGTCGAGCCGGGCGGTGATCCGGCAAACCGCAACGCCGCCGGTCGTCGTCCGGGCCCGCCGCAGGCCGGCCAGTTCCTCTGGAACAGGCCCTAAGATCAGCGGCATGACTCCCGAAGAGGTCGGCGCTCGGCTGGTCGCGCTGCTCGCGCCGGTCGCGGTGACCCCGTCGGTCTCCGGCGGGCAACGGTTCGCCCGCGCCACAGTCGATGTGCCGCCGGAGAGCTGGCTGACCGCCGTTCGCGCCGCCCGCGACGACACCGAGCTGGCCTGCGACTTCTTCGACTGGCTCTCCGCGGTCGACGAGTTGACCGACGGTTTCGACGTGGTGGCGCACCTCTGGTCGACGCGACTGCGGCACGGGGTGCTGCTGCGGACCAGGCTGTCGCGCGGCGCGCCCACTGTCGCCTCGGTGACCGACGTCTACCCGGGTGCCGCCTGGCACGAGCGGGAGACACACGAGATGTTCGGCATCGACTTCGCCGGCCACGGGGAGTTGCTGCCGCTGTTGCTGCCACCGGAGTTCGAGGGCCACCCGCTGCGCAAGGAGTTCGTGCTCGCCTCCCGGGTGGCGAAGCCCTGGCCGGGTGCGAAGGAGCCGGGCGAGTCCGAGGCCGGTGGTGGACGCCGGCCGATCCGCCCACCGGGCGTTCCCGCTCCCGGCGAGTGGGGGACCACGCCCACCCCGGCCGGCGCCGGCGGCGTGGGGGAGGGCCCGCGCGGCGGCACCCCGGCCCGACCGGCCGGTGAACGTCCGGCGCGGCCTGCCCCGGGGGCCCGTCCGGCGCGTACTCCCCGGTCGGCCGGCACCGCCGACGGCCCGGCTCCCGCCGACCAGCCCACACCCGGCGCCGGTCCGGCCGAGCCCACACCCGACGCCGGTCCGACCGAGTCTGCGCCCGGTGCGGCCGCGTCGGGTACGACTGGCGGCGGCCCGGCCGTTTCGGGTGGCGAGCCGATCGCGGGCCCGCCGGGCCGCGCTGGTCGGAGCGAGCACGACGGGGGTACGACCTGATGCCGCTCTGGGTGGAGCTGGTGCTGCGGGTGGGTGGCGTGCTTGTCGCGTTCCTCACCCTGCCGTTGCTTGTCGGCCAGGCCGAGCACAAGGTGATGGCGCACATGCAGGGCCGGCTCGGTCCGATGTACGCGGGCGGTTTCCACGGCTGGGCCCAGTTGGTCGCGGACGGGGTCAAGTTCGTGCAGAAGGAGGACGTGACCCCGCGCGAGGCCGACCGGGCGGTGTTCCGGCTGGCCCCGGCGGTGGCCCTGGTGCCCTACCTGCTGGTGCTGCTGGTCATCCCGCTCGGCCCGAACGACCTGGTCGGGCAACCGTTGGACATCGGCCTGTTCTTCGTGCTGGCCGTGGTCGGTGTCGGTGTGGTGGCGGTGCTCATGTCGGCGTGGGCGTCGGCCAACAAGTACAGCCTGCTCGGAGGGCTGCGGGGGGCCGCCCAGTTGCTCGGTTACGAGCTGCCGCTGGTGCTGGCCGCCGCGTCGGTGGCGATGGCGGCGGGCACACTCAGCCTCTCCGGCATCGTGGAGGCGTGGCAGCCGTGGTGGCTGCTCTGGCAGGCACCCGCGATGATCGTCTTCTTCGTCGCCGGGCTGGCCGAGATCCGCCGGCCACCGTTCGACATGCCGGTGGCCGACTCGGAGTTGGTCTTCGGCTACATGACCGAATACACCGGTCTGCGTTTCGCGTTCTTCCTGCTCGCCGAGTACGTCGGCATCGTGGTGATCGCCGCGCTGACCACTGTGCTGTTCCTCGGTGGGTGGCAGGGCCCGTTCGCCGACGACCAGTTGGGCTGGCTCTGGACGCTGCTCAAGATCTTCGCGGTGTCCTTCGTGATCATCTGGCTGCGGGTGTCCTACCCCCGGCTCCGCGAGGACCAGCTCCAACGCCTCTGCTGGCTGGTGCTGGTGCCCGCCTCCCTGGCCCAGTTGGTCCTGACGGCAGCGGTCCGAGTAGCCCTATAACCCCCCACCCCCCTCTCGCGGCGATCTTGCACTTTCTGCCCCGACGAATATGGGTGAATGGGGCATTTGGGCGACAGAAAGTGCAAGATCGGCGGGAGTTGGAGGGGCGCGAGGAGGAACCGCGTGCGGGGCCTGCCTAGCGGAGCGGGGTGTGCGCGGGGTCGACGGGCTCGGCTGGCGGCGGGGGTGGGGTGCCGTCGCCGAAGGGGCGGCCACCCAGGGCCTCCCGACCGTGCGGGGTGAGCCAGTTGGACAGGTCCGGGCCGAGCGGCACGATCCCGGTGGGGTTGATGTCGCGGTGCACCTCGTAGTAGTGCCGCTTGATGTGGTCGAAGTCGATGGTGTCGCCGAAGCCGGGGGTCTGGAACAGGTCCCGGGCGTACGCCCACAGCACCGGCATCTCACTCAACTTCTGCCGGTTGCACTTGAAGTGGCCGTGATAGACCGGGTCGAAGCGGACCAGCGTGGTGAACAGCCGCACGTCGGCCTCGGTGATGGTGTCACCGACCAGGTAACGCTGGTCGGTCAGCCGCTCGGTCAACCAGTCCAGCCGGTCGAAGAGCCGGTGGTACGCCTTGTCGTACGCCTCCTGGCTGCCGGCGAACCCGCACCGGTAGACGCCGTTGTTGACGTCCCGGAAGACCACGTCGTTGACCTCGTCGATCTGCTCCCGCAGGTGCTCGGGGTAGAGCTGCGGGGCACCGTCGCGGTGGTACGCCCCCCACTGCGTGGACAGGTCCAGACTCATCTGCGCGTAGTCGTTGGTCACCACCTGCCCGGTCGGCACGTCGACGATCGCCGGGACGGTGATGCCGCGCTCGTAGCCGGGGAAGCGCTTGAAGTACGCCTCCTGGATGCGCTCGATGCCGAGCACCGGGTCCCGCCCGCCCGGGTCGAGGTCGAAGGTCCAGCTCCGGGCGTCGTGGGTCGGGCCGGCCACCGCCATCGAGAGGGCGTCCTCCAGGCCGAGCAGTCGGCGCACGATGATCAGGCGGTTGGCCCACGGGCAGGCGCGACTGACCGCCAGCCGGTACCGGCCCGGCTCCACCGGGTACCCGTCGCGCCCGTCCTTGGTGATCCGGGTGGCGATGTACCGCTGGTCGCGGGTGAACTCGCCACCCGGCTCGACGTACTTCCCGCCTGTTTCCTCGCCCACGTCACCCTCCCGGTCCCGTCAGTGTCTCTACCCCATCCTTGCGGATCTACTGCTCAGCGACGCCGGTTACCCTGCCGGGATGACGGATGTGGAGGCGGCGGCACGGCGGTTCGTCGCCGACGTGTGGAACGCCCGCCGGGAGGAGTCGGCGTACGAGTTGATCGCCGAGGAGCGCCCGGGGCTGGGCGGCACCGGCCCGGAGGCGACGCTGGCCTGGCACCGGGAGCGACGGGCGGCCTTCCCGGACCTGCGTTACAAGATCGTGGACGTGGTGGCGGCCGGCGAGCGGGTGGCCGTGCACTGGCGGGCCGCCGGCACACACGCCGGACAGTTCGGGGCGGTGCCGCCGACCGGGCAGGTGGTCAGCTACTCCGGGGCGACGTTCCTGCGTTTCGACGCGGCGGGCCGGATCGTCGAGGTGTGGAGCTGCAACGAGCTGTTCCAGTTGCTGCAACAACTCGGCGTCGAGATGCTCCCACCGACCGCTGTCAGCGGGCCCGGAAGGTGAACCGCTCCGACGGGATGTCCATCTCCCACGGCTCCGGCACGAGGATGCCGTCGGTCGTCCGGGCCTGCTCGACGTAGACCTGTTTCATCGCGTCGTCGTCGTGCACCCCGGCGGTCATCGACGGGTCCTTTCCAGCGTGTTCGTTCTCCCCGCGACCGCGCTACCGCCGTCGACCTGTGGGTGGTGGTCGCGCGCGCCGGGGCCACAGGGCAGGATGGTCGACATGAGCGACCCCAGCGAGCACGGCGGCGCCAGCGAACGCGGGGGCCTGCCCGGTGCGGGCCTGGTGAAGGGGCTGGCGGTCACCCTCAAGACGATGACCAGCCGCTCCACCACCCAGCAGTACCCGGACGTGGCCCCCGACCTGCCGCCCCGCTCGCGTGGCGTGATCGCGCTGTCGGAGGAGAACTGCACGGTCTGCATGCTCTGTGCCCGGGAGTGTCCGGACTGGTGCATCTACATCGACTCGCACAAGGAGGAGGTGGTGGTGCCCGGCGCCGCCCGCCCCCGGCAGCGCAACGTGCTCGACAAGTTCGACATCGACTTCTCGCTCTGCATGTACTGCGGCATCTGCATCGAGGTCTGCCCGTTCGACGCGCTCTACTGGTCCCCGGAGTTCGAGTACGCCGAGTACGACATCAAGGACCTGCTGCACGACAAGGACCACCTCGGCCAGTGGATGGCCACCGTCCCGGCGCCACCCGCGCACGACCCGAACGGGGAGCCGGCGAAGGAGGAGACCGCCGCCGCCCGCAAGGCCGCCGCCGCGCGTCCGGCTCCTCCGGCGGTACGCTCCGACGCCGACCAGGACCCCACGTCGTGACCGCCCGAGCCGGAGAAACGACCCGGCCCGGAGAGGCCGCCCGGTTCGGCGAGGCCGCCCGGTGACCGGCGCGGACGTGCTGCTGCTCGCCCTCGGCGCGGTGGCGGTCGGTGCTGGCGTGCTGGTGGTGACCACGAAACACCTGGTCCGGGCGGGTCTCTACCTGGTGGTGTGCCTGGGCGCGCTGGCCGGTGACTTCCTGGTGCTCAGTGCCGAGCTGGTGGCCTGGGTGCAGGTGCTGATCTACGTGGGCGCGGTGGTGGTCCTGCTGCTGTTCGCGGTGATGCTGACCCGGGCCCCGATCGGTGCCTCCGACGACCTGGACCGGCCGGGCTGGCCGGCCGCCCTGATCGGTGGCGGCGCCGGGCTGGGGCTGACCGTCCTGCTCGTCGACGCGTACCGCTGGGGCACCGTCACGCTGCCGGCCGCGGGCACCGCCGAGCGGCTGGGTGAGCAGATCTTCCAGTCCTGGGTGCTGCCGTTCGAGGTGCTCTCGGTGCTGCTGCTGTCCGCCCTGGTGGGCGCGATCGTGCTGTCCCGGCCGGACATCGGCCGAGCTGGCCCCGGCGCGGCTCCCACCACCGATCGGCCCGGGGCCGACATCAGCGCCGGGGGGCGCCGGTGAGGCCGGTCATCCCGTACGTCACCGCCGCGCTGCTGTTCGGCCTCGGCGTGTACGGCGTGCTGCGGCGGCGCAACGCGGTGCTGGTGCTGATGTCCGTCGAGTTGATGCTCAACGCGGTAAACCTGATCCTGGTCACCGCGGACACCACCGCCCGCGCCGTGCTGCCGCACTCGGGGCAGGTCTTCGCGCTGTTCGTGATCGTCCTCGCCGCCGCCGAGATCGGGGTGGGGCTGGCGATCGTCCTCCAGCTCTACCGGCTGCGGGCCACCGTGGCGGTGGACGACGTGCCGCTGAGCGAGGCGGCGCACCCCGTCGGCGGGCGAGAGCCGACCGTCCACCACACGGAGGCTGGCCGGTGACCGGGTTGCTCGGGGCGCTGCTGCCCGCCGTACCACTTGTCGCCGGCCTGACCGGCCTGCTGCTGCCGCCGGCTCCTCGGCGCACCAGTGCGCCCGGCGGCGACCGGGCCCGGACGATCGCCACGACGCTCGGCGTCACCGGTGCGGCCGTCGCGCTGGCGTTGGCCGTCGCGCTGCTGCTCACCGTCGACGGGCCGACCGAGACGTCGCGCACCTGGGTCGACGTCGGCGGGTTGGCGGTGACGCTCGGCGTCCGGCTCGACGGTGCCACCGCGCTTGTCGCGGTGGCGGTCACGGCTGTCGCCCTGGCCGTGCAGGTCTACTCGATCGGCTACCTGCGGCGCGGTCCGCACGACGATGTCGACGTCGACCACCGCTATCCGCCGTACGCCGCGCAGATCAGCCTCTTCACCGGCGCCATGCTGCTGGTGGTGGTCTCCGGTGACCTGCTCATGCTGTTGGTCGGCTGGGAGGTGATGGGCCTCTGCTCGTACCTGCTCATCGCCCACGACCGCCGACTGCCCGGCGCGCCGGCCGCCGCGATGAAGGCGTTCCTGGTGACCCGGGTCGGTGACGTCGGGTTCCTGCTCGGTATCGCGCTGCTGGGCGTGTCGACGGGCAGTTTCCGGATCGAAGACGTGCTCGCCCACGACCACTCCACCGCGACGTTGACCGCCGCCGGCCTGCTGTTGCTCGCCGGGGTCGCCGGTAAGAGCGCGCAGTTCCCGCTGCACACCTGGCTGCCGGACGCGATGGCCGGCCCGACGCCGATCTCCGCGCTGATCCACGCCGCGACGATGGTCGCCGCCGGGGTGTACGCCGTGGCCCGCCTCTACCCGCTGTTCACGGCCGCGCCGGTCACGCTGACCGTGCTCGGGGTGCTCGGCGCGATCACGCTGTTGCTCGGCGCGCTCGCCGCCACCGCTCAGGACGACATCAAGCGGGTGCTGGCCTGGTCGACGGTGTCCCAACTGGGCTACATGACCGGCGCGTTGGCGGTCGGCTCGCCCTCGGCGGCGCTGTTCCACCTGCTCACCCACGCCGCGTTCAAGGCGTTGCTGTTCCTCGCCGCCGGCGCGGTGATCCACGCCGTGGGCACCACCCTGATGTCGGAGATGGGCGGGCTGCGGCGCAGCATGCCCGTGACGTTCTGGTGCACGGTGGTGGGCCTGGGCGCGCTGGTCGGGGTGCCACCGCTCGCCGGCTTCTGGAGCAAGGACGGCGTCCTCACGGTGGCCGAGGCCGCCGCGTTGGAGGGCACCGGCCCGGCACCGTCGTGGGTGGGCTGGATCGTCTGGGTCGCCGGCCTGCTCGGTGTGGCGATCACCGCCTGGTACGCGGGCCGGCTGCTCCTGCGCGCCTTCTTCGGCACACCACGCCTGCCACTGGTCCGACCGCACGACCCGCCCGCGGTGCTGCGCTGGCCGGTGCTGCTGCTGACCGTGCCGGCCGCGCTGCTCGGTCTGGCCGGGTTCGTCGGGGCGTTCGCCGACCGCCTGCGGTTCCCGACGGTGCCGGTGGCCGGTTCCGAGGACGGCCTGGTCCACGTGGGCCCGGGTGTGCTGCTGCCGCTCGCGTTGCTGCTGGTCGGCGCGGGGCTGGTCACGCTGGGCTGGCGTCGGGACCAGGCCGCCGACCCGGCGGAAGCGCTGGGTCCGCTGCGGCCGGTCTTCGCCCGCGCGTTCCGGCTCGACGACGTCCAGCACACCCTTGTGGTACGCCCCGTCCGTGCACTCGCCCGTGTCGTGCGCGCCGGTGACGAGGTGGTGGTGGACGGTGTCGTCGAGGGCAGCGGGCGGGCCGCGACCGGTCTGGGTGCGGGGCTGGCCGCGCTGCACCGGGCGGCGCTGCCCCGGGCCGCCGCCGGTGTGTTGGCCGGCGCCCTGCTGATCGGGCTGGCGGCCGCGGTGATCGGGGTGGTCCGGTGAGCGCGTGGAGTGAGCTGGGTTTGCGAGCCCCGCAGTCGCGATCGAGGGCGGTCCGGTGAGCGTTGGGCAGGTGTTGTTGGTTGCCGTGCTGGCGGTGCCGGCGCTGGGTGCGGTCGCGGTGGTGGCGACACCCCGGGATCGGGCGGCCCGGCTGGTCGGCACCGTGGCGGCGGCACTGACCCTGCTGGCGGCGGTGCCGCTGGTGTTCGGTGGGCGGGGCTGGTTCGCCTGGTCGGCGGACGGGCCGGCGGTGCGTCCGTGGCACCAACTGGACCTGCCCTGGGTGCCGGGTCTGGAGTTGCGCTTCCATCTCGGTGTTGACGGCATCTCGTGGCCGCTCGTGGTGTTGACCGCGCTGCTCACGCTGCTCTGTTGCGCGTACACGCTGTGGCGGGTGCCCGACGGCGGCAGCGGCCGGGCGTTGGTGGCGCTGCTGTTGGTGGTCGAGGTGGGCATCCTGGGCACCTTCCTCGCCCTGGACCTGGTGCTGTTCTTCCTCTTCTTCGAGGTCGTCCTGCTGCCGATGTACGCGATCATCGCCGGCTGGGGCGGCGCGGACCGGCGTCGGGCGGCCCGCAAGTTCGCGCTCTACACCCTGTTCGGCTCGGTGTTGCTGCTGGTCGGCGTGTACGTGGTGGTCGCGGCCACCGGCACCGCCGACGTGGTGGCGTTGACCGGCGGCGCGGGGATGTCCAGGGGCACCCAGTTGGCGGCGTTCACCCTGCTGGCGCTGGCGTTCGCGGTGAAGAGCCCGCTGTGGCCGTTGCACTCCTGGCTGCCCGACGCGCACACCCAGGCTCCCACGGTGGGCAGTGTGGTGCTGGCCGGGGTGCTGTTGAAGATGGGCACGTACGGGCTGATCCGGGTGGCGGTGGGGGTCGCGCCGGAGGGTGCCCGGTGGGCGGCGCCGGTGCTCGGTGTGCTGGCCGTCGCCGCGATCCTGGTCGGTGCGCTTGTCTGTCTGGCGCAGGGCGACGTGAAGCGGCTGATCGCGTACTCCAGCGTGGGGCACATGGGCTTCGTGTTGCTGGGCGTCGCCACGCTGACCACCGTCGGCATCCAGGCGGCGTTGATCGGCAACATCGCGCACGGGGTGATCACCGCTCTGCTGTTCTTCCTGGCCGGGGCGGTGAAGGACCGTACCGGCACGGGCACGCTGGCCGAGCTGTCCGGGCTGCGGGAGACCGCGCCCCGGTTGGCCGGCCTGTTGGCGTTCGCGGCGATCGCGTCGCTAGGTCTGCCCGGGTTGGCCGGCTTCTGGGGTGAGGCGTTCGCGGTGATCGCCGCCGTGCAGGTGGGCGGCCCGCTCTGGACCACCCTCGGGGTGCTGGCGGCGGTCGGCGGCGCGCTCACCGCCGCGTACTTCCTGCGGCTTCTGCGCCAGGTCACCCACCAACGGCCGAGTCCCGCCGTCGGTCGGGTCGGCCCTGGCCTGGCCGGTGCGGAGCTGACCGCGTGGGTGCCGTTGGTGCTGCTCGCGTTGGCCATCGGGCTGGCGCCGGCGCTGGTCCTCGGCGTCGCCGAGGCCCCCGTCGACGCCCTGATCGGGGTGGTCAAGCCATGAACGTCGTGCAGAGCGTGGACAGCGTCGCGCTGCTGCCGGCCTACCTGGCCGCCGGCACCGCCGTACTCGTGCTCGTCACCGACCTGCTGGTGGCCCGGCCCCGGGCCACCATCGCGGTGGCGGCGCTGGGCGCGCTCGGCACCGCCGTCGGTGCCGTCCTGGTCGGCGCGGCCGGTGAGCGGCGGACGTTCTGTGTCGGCGCGGACTGCTCCTGGATCTTCGGCGGCCGGGCCGCGCTCGTCGGCGCGGTGGTGGCGCTGCTCACCCTGGGTGTGCTCGGGCTGTCCGTGCCGGCGCTTCGGGCCGGGCGGTCGCCGGTGGGGGAGTACTGCTTCCTGTTGGCCTGCTCGATGACAGGTGGCGTGGTGCTCGGCGCGGCCGGCGACCTCATCACGCTGATCGTCGCCCTGGAGACGTTGACCCTGCCGCTGTACGTGCTTGTCGGCCTACGCCGGGGCAGCCTCGCCAGTGCCGAGGCGGCACTCACCTTCTTCGTGGTCAGTGTGGTCGCGACCACCATCACGCTGCTCGGCGCGGCGCTGCTGTACGCGGTGACCGGCGGGCTGCACCTGGACCGGCTCGGCGCACTGCTCGCCGAACGCTCGGAGCTGCGCGACCTTCCGCTGACCACTGCCGCGGTCGCGCTGCTGCTCGTCGGGCTGGCCTTCAAGGTGGCGGCGGTGCCGTTCCACGCCTGGGCGCCGGCCACCTACGACGGGGCGCCGCTGCCGGTGGCCGCGTACCTGTCCACGGCGTCGAAGTTGGGTGGCCTGGTCGCGTTGCTCGTCGTGGTGCAACGGACGCTGCCGGCCGAGCAGACCGGCCCGGTGCTCGCCCTGCTCGCGGTGCTCACCATGACCGTCGGCAACCTGGTCGCGCTGCGACAGCGACGGACCGTCCGGCTGCTGGCCTGGTCGTCCGTGGCGCAGGCCGGCTACATCCTCGCCCCGCTGGGCGCGTTGGCGCTGGCCGCCGGCCGCACCGACGAGGCACGCTCCGCCGCGTACGCCGCCGCCGTGGCGTACGCCGTCTTCTTCGTGGTGTTGGAGTTGGCCGCGTTCGCCGGGGTGACCGCGCTGCGCCCGGCCGGTGCCGACGGCGGCACGCTTGACGACCTGCGCGGGGCGGCCCGCCGGCACCCGTGGCGGGGTGCGGCGCTCGGTCTCGCGTTGGTGGGCCTGGCCGGCCTGCCGCCGGGGCTGGCCGGCCTGTTCGCCAAGGTGACAGTGGTGCGGGCGTTGCTGGACGGCGGGGCGGCCTGGCTGGCCCTGGTGGTGGCGCTGAACGCGGTGATCGGGCTGGCGTACTACCTGCGGGTGACCGCCGCGCTGTGGGCGCCGACGCCCCTCGCCGCCCCGAACCGTGACGGTGCGGCTGCCGTACCCCTGGTGGGTGTGGTGGCCGTGGTGCTGGCGGTGGCGACGGTGGCCGCCGTGGTCCTCGGCCTCGCCCCGCAGTTGGTGCTCGACCTGGCCGGGCGCTGACCTGCGAGTTCCAGTCTCAGTGAACTCTCAGCGTTGAGACGGATGGTTGGCGGGTACCGGGTTGTTGCACCGGTCAGCGGATCCCGGCGATCCGTGCACCGAAGGAGAGATCGTGCACCACAACCGTCTGAAGACCGCCGCACTGCTCGGCCTGCTCTCCGCGCTGATCCTCGCGGTGGGCTACGGGTTCGGTGGCAGTGGCGGCCTGGTCATCGCCGTCCTCATCTCGCTCGTCATGAACGGCGTCACCTACTTCTACTCCGACAAGCTCGCACTGCGCTCAATGGGTGCGCAACCGGTCACCGAGGCACAGTTCCCCGAGCTGTACCGGATGGTGCGGGAGTTGGCGACCGACGCCCGGCAGCCGATGCCGAGGCTCTACGTGAGTCCGACCGCGCAGCCCAACGCGTTCGCCACGGGTCGTAACCCGCAGCACGCGGCGGTCTGCGTCACCCAGGGCATCACCGAGATCCTCGACTACCGCGAGCTGCGCGGCGTCATCGGGCACGAGCTGTCGCACGTCTACAACCGGGACATCCTGATCTCCAGCGTGGCGGCCGGCCTGGCCAGCATCATCACCCTGCTGGCGAACCTCGCCTTCTTCATTCCGCTGGGCGGTGGGGACGACGAGGACCGGCCGAACCCGGCCGTGCTGCTGCTCACCCTGATCCTCGGCCCGATCGCGGCGACCGTGATCCAGTTGGCGATCAGCCGGAGCCGCGAGTTCCAGGCGGACGCCTCGGGCGCGGAGTTGAGCCGTGACCCGCTGGCCCTGGCCAGCGCACTGCGCAAGATCGACGCGGTGGCCAGCCGCCGGCCGCTTCCGGCTCAGGGCCAGCTCACCAGCACCGCCCACCTCATGATCGCCAACCCGTTCCGGGGCGGCGGCATGGCCGCGCTCTTCTCCACCCACCCGAAGATGGAGGACCGCGTCGCCCGGCTGGAGCAGATGGCCCGCAACTCGGGGCCTGTGCAGTTCCAGCGCTGACCCGCTGAATCACCGCTCCGCCCGTACCCGCACGGTACGGGCGGAGCGCTGTATTTCGGTTGTCTGCCGGCACGGCGGTGGCGTTAGGGTCATAACGGCTCACGCTCATTACACCTTCGGGAGGTTCACGGTGACCGCGCTGCGTCAGTACCTGGGTGTCTGGCGGATCCCCGGCGCGCCCATGCTGCTGATCACCGGCATCATCGGGCGGCTCGGCATCGGCATGACCCCGCTGGCGCTGCTCCTGGTGGTCGAGCAGGTGACCGGGCGCTACGCGCTGGCCGCCATCGCGGGCGGCATCTACGCCGTCGCCGGTGCCGCCCTCAGCCCGGTGGCCGGGCGGATCGCCGACCGGGTCGGCCCGAGCCCCGTCCTGCTGGTCACCGCCGTGGCCCACCCGCTGGCGCTCATCGGCCTACTGCTGGCCAGCCGTTCAGGTGACGACGCGCTCGCCGTCATCTACCTCACCGCAGGCGTGGCCGGCGCCACGTACCCGCCTCTCACTGCCGCCATCCGTGGCGCCTGGAACGAGCTGACCGACCCCGCCTCCGGCCGGTACGCACTGCGCAACACCGCGCTCGCCGCCGAGACCTCGCTCTTCGAAATCGTCTTCGTGCTCGGCCCACTGCTCGTCGCCGCGTTCGTCCTGGTCGCCGACGCGGCAGCCGCGCTGATCGGCGCGGCGGTGGTCACCCTGGTCGGCACCACCGCGGTCGCCCTCGGCCTTGTCATGCGGGGCTGGCGTCCACACCCGCGCGAACACCACGCCCGAGGTCTCGGCCCACTGCGGGTCGCCGGCTTCCCGGCCCTGCTGGTCTGCGTGGCCGGCCTGGGCATCGCCTTCGGCGCCGCCGGGGTGACCGTCCCGGCGTTCGCGAGCGGCCACACCACCGAAGACCCGGAAAGCATGGCCGGCCTTCTCCTGGCAGTCTGGGGGATCGGCAGCGCCATCGGCGGGTTCTGGTTCGGCGTCCGCAGGCCGGCGACGAACATGACCCGACAGTTCGCCCTCCTACTCGGCGCGTTGGCCGGCACCTTCGCCGTGTTCGCGGTGATGCCCACCCCGCTGGCGCTGGGCGTCGCCCTGGTCTTCGGTGGGGCCACCATCGCGCCCGCGCTGACCCTGGAGAACACCCTGGTCGGCCGGATCGCCCCAACCGGCATGCTGAACGAGGCGTACACCTGGGTGGTCACCGTCGCGGTAGCGGCGAGCGCCGCAGGCGGCGCGGTGGCCGGCCTGATCGTGGACCACGCCGGCGGCGTCCGGTGGGCGTTCCTGTTCGCCGGGGCGGCGATCGCCGTCGGGGCCGCGGTCGCGGCCCTACCCGCCGGGCCCATCGCCCGTGCGGAAACCACAGCGGTACGCGCCGAAGACCTCATCCCCGCCTGACCTGTCCGGCTGGCCTGCGCGGTCGGCCCGGCCTCCTCCGGTTGGGCTGGCCTCCGGTTGGGCTGGCTTCCGGTGGGGCTTGGCCTCCGGTGGGGCCTGGCTTCCGGTGGAGCCTGGCCTCCGATTGGGCCTGGCTTCCGGTGGGGCTTGGCCCGGTCGGCTTGATCCACTCGGGTTCCTTGAAGTCGGGCTATCGCCGGCGTGAAAATGCCCCGACATCAAGAAACCCGAGTGGATCTCAACCCGTGCGCGGCGGCTAGCAGCCTCTACCGGTAGTTGTCGAACTGCAGGGCGACGCCGAAATCCTCGCCCTTGAGCAGCGAGATGACCGCCTGGAGGTCGTCCCTCTTCTTGCCGGTGACCCGCAGCTGGTCGCCCTGGATCTGCGCCTGCACGCCCTTCGGGCCCTCGTCGCGGATCTTCTTGCTGATGGCCTTGGCCTTGTCCGCCTCGATGCCCTGGACAACCTTGCAGTCGATCTTGAAAATCTTGCCGGACGGGCGCGGCTCACCGGCGTCCAGTGCCTTCAGCGAGATGTTCCGCTTGACGAGCTTCTCCTTGAACACGTCAAGTGCGGCACGCACACGCTCCTCGGTCTCCGCCTGAAGGCCGATCGCCTCCTCGCCGGACCAGGAGATCTCCGCCCCGGTGCCGCGGAAGTCGAACCGAGTCGCGAGCTCCTTAACCGCCTGCCGGAGGGCGTTGTCGACCTCTTGACGGTCAACCTTGCTCACGATGTCGAACGACGGGTTCGCTGCCATGTATCTGCTCCTGCTGTCCGGCGGTCTGGGCCTGCAGTCGGCCGCCGACCAGCGGCACGACCCCCTGACCGTACCCGGTTGCGCCGGCACCGGGGGGAGCCGCTATCCTTGCTTCCGCCGCCGCGTTGCGACGCGGTGGGGTGCCCTGGCGGGTTGCCCGAGCGGCCAATGGGAGCGGACTGTAAATCCGTCGCGAAAGCTTCAGAGGTTCGAATCCTCTACCCGCCACCAGGTGCAGACACGGCCCCTGACCAGCAGAGATGCTGATCGGGGGCCGTTGTCGTTGATCTAGCCGAGTCTGGCTGAGTCCGGCCGTTGACGACTGGTTGTGGGCAGGTCGATTTTGCTCCCGCCGCGCCGACGCCGAGCGGCCGAGCGCGGGTTCCTGGACTCGGGCAGATCGGTCCTGGGCGCCTCTCGACGTCGTACCGGCGCGGGGCGGTCTTGGTAGATAGGCGTGGCGGTGCGGGCCGGCAGCGGGACGCTCGGGGGCAAGCCAATTCCGTTTCTTGGACTGGTGCGGCAGTCGGAAGCCCAGACCTCGACGGCGGCCAGCGGCGTCGGCTTTCGTACTGCTTTGCGGTGGTCGAGCTCGCGGCTTCGGAGTCTGATCCCCTCAGGGGCATGGGACGTCAACGGACCGGCAGGATGGCCCGGTGGAGCGAGACACCCTGATCGTCCTTCTCGGCGCTGAAGCCGGCGGCGTTTACGAGTCATGTCGCGAGGCTCTGCGGGCGGGCTACGACTTCAAGGTCTTCGACGGGGAGATACCGGTTGGGGCCCTGGTCACCACCTACCGGCGTCGAGAGCGTCACACCCGTACGCGCGGCATCCGGACGCTCGGATTCGTCCAGGCTGTGGAACGGCTGGTCTCGGCCGAAGAACTGGGAGAGTTGCTGATAGGTCAGGTCGGCGACGCCGGGACGGCCTGGCTTTACCAACTCTTCCTCGCACCCGACGCCTCCCGCCTCGTCGCCTGCCTCGCGGTCAGTCAGGACAGGGAAGACGCTTCACGCCCGTAGTCGGCGGATCGACTGCCCCACCTCGGCGCGGGGGCGGCTGGCCCGGCGGTATTCGGTGGCTTCCCGTCCCGGCCGCGTAGCGGTCCGGGGCGGCTTGCCGCCGGGCGGTCCACCGCCCGTGCGCTGGCCGCGCAGCGGCGCACTTAATACAAGACAGAGGAAATCGGCAGCAGCGTGGGGGGCGACACGTGGGGGCGGCAGGTGAGAGTGAGACATCTCGCCTACAAGCTCCGTGCGCGTCGTCATGCCTCGTCTGCCCGACTGCACGCGGGTCTTCCCGCCGCCTGGGCCACGGCGTTGCCGTCCCACTCCGCGTCTACGCCAACTGCGTCGACGGCGGCGACGACACCATGAACGACAAGATCGGCAAGGCCGTCGGATGAGGTCTGGAAATGCAAGTGCCGTTCTGTCCGGGTTGCTGAGCCCGGAGGTTCATCGGCACGGTGACCAGGTGGGCCGACGCATTGACCAGGATTCAGATGTTCGGCGACTCCTGTACGAGCTGGGTTTCTGCCTGCCGCCGGAGGAGTTGGACGAGTCACCTCCGGGTGACGTCGATGCCTTCACCGTCGCGTTCTTCGAGGCCGAGGGGATGGGCGACATGAGCCGCACGAACCTCCGCCGTCAGGTGCGAGAGGTCGTCGACCGGCACATGGGCGGCTGCGGCGACTGACCGCGGGCGTTGCCACCCTCCCCGCCGGGCGGCGGTTACCGGAACTCGTGCACGACCTCGATCAGACCAACGATGTGAGCGTTGAATTCGTCCAGCTCCTCGGCCGGCACCCACAGCTCCAGAATGGTCTCTCCACCTGCCTGGCGAACGGGGTACCGGCTCAGGAACTCTGACTCCATCCGGAAGCGGGTCACGTAGCCGACGCCGGACGCGGGTACGTTCCAGTCCCGGGCGATCTTGACCGCGTAGTCCTCGTTCAGGACCGGGTAGAAGATCGGCTGATCCGGCAGTCGCGGCGGCCATACCCGCCATCCGGACTCGCGGACGAG
Source organism: Micromonospora sp. NPDC048935 (assembly GCF_043197875.1). Taxonomy (NCBI): domain Bacteria; kingdom Bacillati; phylum Actinomycetota; class Actinomycetes; order Micromonosporales; family Micromonosporaceae; genus Micromonospora; species Micromonospora sp. NPDC048935. The sequence continues at coordinate 504,837 of NZ_JBICTZ010000004.1, forward strand.
AGCCAGCTCTTCCGGCCCGGTCGGGCGCCACAGCACCGTCGTACCGTCATCGCTGTTCATGTCGACCTCGCCGCTCGGATTCTGGGTGAGCCCGGACGGTACCGGCGGGCCAGCGCCCGAGACCACCGCATTCGACTCGCGGTGGGGTGGGACGATGGCGGCTCCGACCACCCTCGGCGGGGGCTCAGGGGTAACAGGCCGTACCTTGTCGTCGACTTTGTACCGCAGGCTGACGCCGAGGCTCGGGGGCTGGCGCAAGCTCGGTTTGGCAGTGGACCCAGTGACGGGTGAGCTGGACATGCTCCGGTGACGAGACGCCAGCTCAGCGAGTGTCCTTGACCTTGAGATGCAGCCCGCCGTCTCGGAGAACCCGTTCGGGACTGTGCAAGGCCCAGACCTTGGCTGCCGGCCCGACCCGGTACCGGCGCATGGGCGTTCCCGTACCACCTGGATTCTCGTTTCGGTCCCCTCGCCGTCGGGCCATTGTGAGACTGGGTGCGTGCCAGTTCCTCCGGCGCTCCGGCAGTCATCGTCCCGACCCGGTAGGTGGAGAACATGTCCAACGACAACGAGATCCGTCCCTTCCGGCTCGACACGCCCGAAGAGGCGATCGACGACCTGCGTCGCCGGATCGCGGCCACCCGCTGGCCGACCCGGGAGTTGGCCAATGATCGGTCCCAGGGTGTGCAGCTGGCGACGGTCCAGGCGTTGGCCCGCTACTGGGCGACGGATTACGACTGGCGCGCCTGTGAGACGAAGCTGAACGCCCTGCCGCAGTACACCACCTACATCGACGGCGTCGAGATCCACTTCATCCACGTACGGTCGCGGCACGAGGACGCCCTGCCGCTGATCATGACGCATGGCTGGCCCGGCTCGGTGGTGGAGTTGCTCGGGGTCATCGGCCCGCTCACCGACCCGACCGCGCACGGCGGACGGGCCGAGGACGCCTTCCATCTTGTTCTGCCGTCACTGCCTGGCTACGGCTTCTCGGGCGAACCGGCCGAGCTCGGCTGGGAGAACGGCCGGATCGCACGAGCGTGGGTGGAGCTGATGCATCGCCTCGACTACCCGCGCTATGTCGCCCAGGGAGGCGACGTGGGTGCCGCCGTCACGGACGCCATGGGCCGCCAGGCACCCCAGGGGCTGCTCGGCATCCACGTCAACCTGCTGGCCGGTGCGATCGGTATCAAGGACCAGCTACCGGCGGATTCCGCGCAGGAACGCGCCGCGCACGACGCGCTCGACCTGTTCACGATGGATGGCTTCGGCTACTTCCTGGAGCAGTCGACCCGGCCACAGACGATCGGCTACTCCCTACTGGACTCACCCGTCGGGCTGGCGGCCTGGATGTTCGACCACGACACCGACAGCTACTACAAGATCTCCCGGGCGCTCGTCGACGGCGAGCCCGTGGGCGGGCTGACCCGGGACTCGATCGTCGACAACGTCACGTTGTACTGGCTGACCGGCACCGGCGCCTCGTCCGCGCGGTGGTACTGGGAGTTCCAACGGTTCCTGGCCGCGGCCGCCGCGGCCGGCCAGACTCCTCCGCCGGTCTCGGTTCCGGTCGGCTTCACGACGTTCCCCGGCGAGATCTGGGCCGCCCCGCGCAGTTGGGTCGAGATGGTCTACCCCGGCCTCGCGTACTTCAACGAGGCCGACCGCGGCGGCCACTTCGCCGCGTGGGAGGAGCCGGAGTTGTTCTCCGCGGAGGTGCGGGCGGTGTTCCGGCCGCTGCGGTAACCCTGGGTCGGCACCGCGTCGACGGTGTGGTGGTGACTCTCCGGCCGGACTTTCGGCATCTCGCGGACCGGCGTGCAGCAGCGCCCCGCCGGCCCCTGCCGGCGGTCACCAGATAGACAGTGACCTGTTGCCGCGGGGTAGCGGCGAGTAGTGTGCGTACCCGGGACGGAGGGGGCGCAGTTCAAATCAACTGTTACGTCTAGTAGGCGTGCTTTCCTCTGCTAGGTCGTTTCTTGGGCACGCCATCGTGGGCTGATCAGCAGATGGTCTGGCCGGACGTTGTGCCTGCCCAGCCGAGCGGGTTGGCTCGCGGGTCGGTTGGCCTGATCGCGGGCGGGGAACTTTCCTGGCGGACGTCGCTGTGGCACCATCGTGGAATCTCCATCCCCGCACCGCCCCCTGCCGACAGGAGTTCCAAATGTCTGGTCGAAAGTTTGGCCGGCTGCGCACGGCGTCGATCGTCCTCGCCGCGCTGGCCGTTGGTGTCCTTGGCGCTCAACTTGGCAGTGGTTTCCAGTCCACGCTGATCGAGTGGGGTGCCCCCGCCGGCCACAGCGTTTCGGTTTCGAGTGGAGCGTCAAGCGTCGCTCGGTGACCCCGGTGCGGCGGCGACGTGTCCGATGACAGGGCGGTGCGGTGTCACCTAAGGCTGTCCGACGTCGTACGACCGAGCACGCCTGGCTGATCACGGCTCCCCTTGCCGGGATTGCCCTGGTGGGATCGCTGGTTCTCGCGTTAACGGTGCCGATCCGTTTCGAGGATTGGCCGGCCGCTGTTGTGTTGCTGGTGGTGATGGCTGCTGCCGGGATTCCAACGCTCAGCTTCGTCGTCCGCCGTCAAGCGGTGGTGGTGACCCTCCTTGAGATCCCGCTCGTGCTCGCCCTGTTTTGGCTGTCGCCGCTGCTCATGGTCGTCGTCGCTACGGCAGCCGAGCTCTTCACCCAGATTCACCGCGGTTACGCGCCGCCGAAGTTCTGGTTCAACGTCGCCCGGGCGGCCGCCGGATTCTCCGTCGCGGGGCTGGTGTTGGCCGCCATGCCACCCCATGAGGGGGTTGGCCCGTCCACGTGGAGCGCGGTCTTCGCCGCCGTCGCCGCCAACGCGCTGATCAGCCTCGTGGCCGTGGTTGGCGTGATCACTCTCCTGCAGGGCTGGCAGGGCACCCGGGAGACGACGAGCACGGCCATCCAGGTCCTGCTGACCACAGCACTGAACGTCGCGGTTGGGATGATCATCCTGATCGCGCTGGCGACGACCCTCTGGTCGATTCTCCTTCTGCTGGCCCTGGCGGTGGCCGGCGTCCTGCTCTACCGCTCCTACTCGCAGTTCATTCGGCAGCACCGCACCCTGGGCGACATGTACGAGCTGACCCGGGCGATGAGCGAGGCGGGTCAGGACGGCAACCTGACGGACGCGCTGCTCGGCCGGCTCCGTTCCCTCATGCAGGCGGAATACGCCACGCTGTGGCTTCCCGCCCAGGGTCGGCACCCGGAGGTCCTGCTGACCGCACGCCTGGACGACCGAGGTCTGCTCGACGTCGCCCCGACCCCGGCGGTGATCCGGGAGAAGACCCGTGAGACGGGTCGGACGGTCGCGCTCGGTCGGGCCTTCGGCGGTGACCCGACGCTGCGGTCCGCGCTCGCCGACTCCAAGGTCAAGGACGTCATCGCGGTGCCCCTGCGTTCGGGGCAGGCGGTGATCGGCACGTTGGAGGTGGCCAACCGGCTCAGCGACGTGGGCCACTTCGCCCCGGCGGACCTCCCCATCTTCGAGACCGTGGCGGCGCACGCCGCCGTCGCCCTGGAAAATTCGCGGTTGGTCGACCGGCTCCGGCATGACGCCTACCACGACGCGCTGACCAGGCTGCCCAACCGTCGGCGGATCACCGGCGCGCTCGCCGAGTCCTTCACGATCGCTGCCCCCGGCGAGGTGGTGGCACTGCTGCTCTTCGACGTCGACGGGTTGCGTCAGGTCAACGAGTCCCTCGGTCACGCGGCGGGGGACAAGGTCCTCGCCGAGGTCGCCAGCCGGCTGCGGGCCAGCGCGCCGTCGTCGGCCCTGGTCGGCCGTGCCGGCGGGGACGAGTTCCTGGTGACGTTGCGGTTGGAAAGCGCGGAGGCGGCGCTTGAGTTGGCCGCCCAACTACGCGACCAGATCCGTGACGAGATGGTTTTCGACGCGCTCACCCTCGATGTGAACACTGCCGTCGGGGTGGCCGTGCACCCCGATCACGGCAGCGACGCGGCGACCCTGCTGCTCAGGGTCGACCTGGCCGCCACGGCGGCCAAGTCGGTGCCGGGCAGCGTGCAGCTGTTCAACCCCGCACTGGAGTCCCGGTCGTTGCGCCGGCTGGGTCTGGCTGGCGATCTGCGCCACGCCTTGGACCAGGGCGAGTTGGAGGTCTACTTCCAGCCCAAGGTGACTCTGCGGGACCGGCGCCTGGTCGGTGTCGAGTGCCTGGCCCGGTGGGAGGACCCGACGCACGGCACTGTCGCCCCCGAGGACTTCGTGGCGGTGGCCGAGCACACCGGCCAGCTGAGCCGCCTCACCGAGGTGGTGCTCCGCGAGGGGCTACGTCGCAGTCGGGACTGGGCGCTAGCCGATCAGCCGTTGCCCATCGCGGTCAACATCTCGGCCCGTACGCTCACCGACCAGCACTTTCCGGACCGGGTCCAGGAGTTGCTGACCGAGTACGGGGTGCCGGCGCAGCGACTGACCCTGGAGATCACCGAGGCGGGGGTGCTGGACGGCACCGACCGGCCCATCCCGACCCTGCGACGGCTGCGTGACCTGGGTGTCCGGCTGTCGGTGGACGACTTCGGCACGGGCGACTCGTCGCTGGCGCACCTGCGCCGGCTGCCGGTGCACGAGGTGAAGGTCGACCGCACCTTTGTGCAGGGCATGGCGACCGACCCGGGGGACCTGGCCATCGTCAACGCCGTGGTGACCCTGTCCCAGCAGTTCGGCCTGGCGGTGGTCGCCGAGGGCGTGGAGAGTGAGCTGACCCTGGAGCTTCTCCAGGACATCGGCTGTGAGATCGGGCAGGGCTTCCTGTTCAGCCGGCCGCTGCCGTACGAGCGGCTGGCCGCCTGGTTCGGTGCCCAGGTCGAGCCGGAATCGATCTCCAACGGAGAGCTGCCGCGCCTTCGCGTCGTGCCCTGAGCAGGGCGTAGACGATCACCGGGGATCCGATTTCACCTGTCGAGCCGGGCCGTGTACTCTTACTTCTGCGCGCCCCACGGGGAGATCGCGCAGGCCCCCTTAGCTCAGTCGGCAGAGCGTCTCCATGGTAAGGAGAAGGTCTACGGTTCGATTCCGTAAGGGGGCTCGAGGGTTCAGCTGGACCCATCGCAGCGGTGTAGCTCAGATGGTAGAGCAAGCGGCTCATAATCGCTGTGTCGCCGGTTCAAGTCCGGCCACCGCTACTCTCGTCTTCCGGGCTCGTCGCCGGTGGTCGTAGGAAAATGGGCGCTTCTGGCGCCCACTTTGCATGTCCGCGCTGTCAGCGTCTAGGCTGGCGCGTCGTAGTTGTTTCCGTTAGCGAGGAAGGCACTCCGCCGTGGCGAAGGCTACCGATGTCCGGCCGAAGATCACTTTGGCGTGTGTGGAGTGCAAGGAGCGCAACTACATCACGCGCAAGAACCGGCGCAACGACCCCGACCGCATCGAGCTGAAGAAGTTCTGCCCGCGCGACGGTCGGCACACGGTCCACCGCGAGACCCGCTGACCCGTGGCCGGCCCCGTGCCGGCCGGTGTCAAAGCTTTCCAATCGCCGATCTGACCGGTGTGGTGCGGCTCCGCCGCAGCCTGCCGAGCAGATCGGCGATTGTGCGTTCCGTGTAGGTTCGCGGCATGTCCCTGGACCCTTCCTTCGTCGGCCGGACCTATCCGCCGACCGCCCCCTACCAGGTGGGCCGAGAAAAGATCCGCGAGTTCGCCACCGCCATCGGCGCCACCGACCCGGCCCACCACGACCCGGAGGCCGCGCAGGCGCTCGGCCACCCGGACGTGGTGGCTCCGCCGACCTTCCCGGTGGTCGTCACCATGGCCGCGAGCCGTCAGATCATCGAGGACCCGGCCCTGGGCATGGACTACAGCCGCGTGGTGCACGGTGACCAGCGGTTCGCGTACACCCGGCCGGTGGTCGCCGGCGACGAGCTGGTCTGCGTCAACACCATCGAGGACGTCAGCAACCGGGGCGGGCACGGCTTCCTGACCACGCGCACCGACGTGCACACCGTCGCCGGGGAACCGGTGGTCGCCGTCTGGTCGAAGATCGTCGTACGCGGGGAGGCCTGAGATGGAGTTGTCCGCCAAGACGTTCCAGGTGACCCGCGCGGACCTGGTCCGCTACGCCGGCGCGTCGGGTGACTTCAACCCGATCCACTGGAGCGACAGCTTCGCCACCGGCGTGGGTCTGCCCGGGGTGATCGCCCACGGCATGTTCACGATGGCGCTGGTCGGCCGGGCGATCACCGAGTGGGCCGGGTCGCCGGACGCGGTGGTCGAGTACGGCGTGCGGTTCACCCGGCCGGTGGTGGTCCCCGACGATGACCAGGGGGCCGAGATCGAGGTCACCGCGCGGGTCCGTGAGGTGACCGAGGACGGGCTCACCCGACTCGACGTGACGGCGACCTGCGGGGGCGAGAAGGTGCTCTCGCAGGCCCGCGCGACCATCCGGACGACGCGCTGAGGCAGGCCCGCCACGCGGGGCGGAGAGACCGGTTGGGAAAGTCGGGCGGCTACCCGTACACTGGTCCGCCGTGGGGCAAGTGACCCCTGCTCGGTCGAATGTGACCGCGTGGGGCGAGTGTTGCCGCACAGGGGTGTAGCTCAATTGGCAGAGCAGCGGTCTCCAAAACCGCAGGCTGCAGGTTCAAGTCCTGTCACCCCTGCGCCTCAGGCCTGACCGTTCCCGTGGGTCGCGCCGCCAGCTTGGCGGCGTCCGGCCCGTGGTGGTGGCATCGGCGGGGTGGTTCCGAGGCAATCGGGGCCCTCCGGGTGATCCACCGGCCGCGGCCCGTCGCGGGACGGTTGGGCCCGGCCGGCGTGACCAGCGCCGCGTACGCCACTCGGCGTGCGACCCGAGATTCCGCGACGGAGGGCGAAGTGGCCGACAACAAGCGGCACGGCGAGGACGCCGGCGACGATCGTCTGGACGACGAGGTCGTCGACGAGGTTGCCGACGACGACGCCTCCGGCGCGGACGAGCCGGTCTCCCGGGGAGGCACCGCCACCCGGTCCCGTGCCCGGGCGGAGTCGGCGGACAGCCGGCCCACCACCCGGTCGGAGACCGGTCGGGTGGGCGTGTTCGGCCGCATCGCCCGGTTCTTCCGCGAGGTCGTAGCCGAGCTGCGTAAGGTCATCTGGCCGACGCGTAAGGAGTTGCTGACCTACACCGCCGTGGTGGTGACGTTCGTCGCGGTGATGCTGACGATCGTTGGCCTGCTCGACCTCGGCTTCGCCAAGGTCGTGCTGTTTGTCTTCGGCAACTCGGACTGACCGGCTGCCTCCAGCCGATAGTGACGGAAGTGAGCGAGCGTGCCTGAGTACGACGAGACCGCCGGACCCGCGGACGAGCAGTCCACGGTCGCGACGGCGGCTGGTGACGAGTCGGTTGAGGCCGCCAGCGAGCCGGAGTTCCCAACGACTGAGCCCGCGCCGGACGAGGAGTACGACCCGGTCGCCGAGCTGAGGCAGAAGCTGCGCTACGCGCCGGGTGACTGGTATGTGGTGCACTCGTACGCCGGCTACGAGAACAAGGTCAAGACCAACCTCGAGACCCGGATCACGAGCCTCGACATGGAGGACTTCATCTACCAGGTCGAGGTGCCGACCCGGGAAGAGGTCGAGGTCAAGAACGGTAAGCGTTCCCAGATCCAGGCCAAGGTCTTCCCGGGCTACATCCTGGTTCGGATGGAGCTGACCGCCGAGTCCTACTCGTGTGTGCGGAACACCCCGGGTGTGACGGGCTTCGTCGGCGCGACCGACCGGGCCGACCGGCCCGCCCCGCTCTCCCTCGACGAGGTGCTGAAGTGGCTGGCGCCGGCCGTCGAGACCGAGCAGAAGAAGTCGAAGCCGGAGATCAAGGTCCTCGACTTCGAGGTGGGCGACTCGGTCACCGTCACCGACGGCGCGTTCGCGTCGCTGCCGGCCACGATCAGCGAGATCAACGCCGACCAGCAGAAGCTCAAGGTGCTGGTGTCGATCTTCGGTCGCGAGACCCCGGTGGAGCTCAACTTCAACCAGGTCGCCAAGATCTGACTGGTCGTCGGCGGCGGGCCCGGCCCGCCCCCCAAGTAGGGGGTTTACCACCCCCGAGACCACCGCGGTCCACTGGGCTGCGGCCTGCGCGACACTTTAATTTCCCCCCAGTAGCACCCCCCGGGC
>NZ_JBICTZ010000004.1:512982-521615 GCF_043197875.1 Micromonospora sp. NPDC048935
CGACCACATGACGCTCTCGGTGGTGGTTTCTTTGTGGGGCGGCGACCCCCGGGGGCTCCACAACTACACCCGGGGGGGCGGGGGGGGCCGGGCGGGGGGGGGGGCCCCCCCCCCCCCCCCGACGTCGGCGTATGCCCTCCCGCTCGACCTCGGCGGACGAGTGGGCTGCGGCCTGCGCTACTCTTGAATGTCGCCGCTGTCGCACCGCGCTGACCGTGCGCGCTCCGAGGGCGGCGACAGCCGCATTTTCCCAGCTCCAAGCCCCAGGAAGTGACATGCCTCCGAAGAAGAAGCTCGTCAAGACGTTCACGCTTCAGCTGCCGGCGGGCCAGGCCACGCCGGCGCCGCCGGTCGGCCCCGCGCTCGGCCAGCACGGCGTCAACATCATGGAGTTCTGCAAGTCCTACAACTCGCAGACCGAGTCCCAGCGGGGCGACATCGTCCCCGCCGAGATCAGCGTGTACGAGGACCGGTCCTTCACGTTCGTGCTGAAGACCCCGCCCGCCGCCCGGCTGCTGATCAAGGCCGCCGGTGTGCAGAAGGGTTCGGGCGTTCCGCAGAGCGAGAAGGTCGGCTCGGTCAGTCGCGCCCAGCTGCGTGAGATCGCCGAGAAGAAGATGGCCGACCTCAACGCCAACGACATCGCCCAGGCCGAGAAGATCATCGCCGGCACCGCCCGGTCGATGGGCATCACCGTCAACGACTGACGTCGGCCCAGGCCGTCGACCCGACCGTGGGAGGGCCCGCGCCGAGCGGCCCGCCAGAGACCACAGGAGTAATCAGCAATGCAGCGCAGCAAGAGCTACCGCAAGGCCGCCGATGTCATCGACCGGTCCAAGCTCTACACCCCCGCCGAGGCCGTGAAGCTGGCCAAGGAGACCACCAACGTCAAGTTCGACGCCACGGTCGAGGTCGCGATGCGCCTCGGCGTCGACCCCCGCAAGGCGGACCAGATGGTCCGCGGCACGGTCAACCTGCCGCACGGCACCGGTAAGACCGCCCGCGTGATCGTGTTCGCCAGTGGCGCGAAGGCCGAAGAGGCCGTCGCCGCGGGTGCCGACGAGGTGGGCACCGACGAGCTGGTCGCCCGGATCCAGGGTGGTTGGCTCGACTTCGACGCGGCTATCGCCACGCCGGACCAGATGGCCAAGATCGGCCGGATCGCGCGGATCCTGGGCCCGCGCGGTCTCATGCCGAACCCGAAGACCGGCACGGTGACCATGGACGTCACCAAGGCGGTGCAGGACATCAAGGGTGGCAAGATCACCTTCCGGGTGGACAAGCACTCCAACCTGCACCTGATCATCGGCAAGGCCTCCTTCACGGAGGGCCAGCTTGTGGAGAACTACGCCGCGGTGCTCGACGAGGTGCTGCGTGCCAAGCCGTCCGCGGCCAAGGGCAAGTACCTGCGCAAGGTCATCGTGACCTCCACGATGGGCCCGGGTGTTCCGGTCGACCCGAACCTGGTGAAGAACCTCACCGGGGACGCCGCCGAGGCCTGAGCCGACAGATCCGCTCCGCCGGGGCGCCGCCACGACCGTGGCGGCGCCCCGGCGCGTCTGCGGTGTGGCACCCTCTATCCCTATGTGGCTGGAGAACGTCTGGTTGCGGTACCACAGGCGTGGGCCGTGGGTGCTGCGCGGCGTGGACGTGCGGATCGGTCCGGGCGAGGTGGCGGTCGTTCTGGGTCGCAACGGGGTGGGTAAGTCGACACTGCTCCAGGTGGCCGCGGGGGTGCTCCGACCGGGCCGGGGCCGGGTCACCGACCGTCCGGCACGGGTGGGCTGGGTGCCGGAGCGGTTCCCCGCCGACCAGCCGTTCACCGTGACCCGCTATCTGACCGGTATGGCCCGCGTGGCGGGGCTGGGCGCGGCGGCGGCCGACGAGGCGGTGGCCTCCTGGACCGACCGGCTCGGGTTGTCCGCCTTCCGCTCGGTCCGGTTGCCCGAGCTGTCCAAGGGCACCGCCCAGAAGGTGGGCCTCGCCCAGGCGATGCTGTGCCCGCCGGGCCTGCTGGTGCTCGACGAGCCCTGGGAGGGGCTGGACGCCGCCACCCGCGAGCTGGTTCCCGAGCTGATCTCCGAGGTGCTCGCCGCCGATGGTGCCGTGCTGGTCAGCGACCACCGTGGCGAGACGGTCCGGCTTCCGGCCGCGCGCCGCTGGTTGGTGGCCGACGGGTCGCTGACCGAGGAGACGTCGTCGGCGGAGGAGACCTTCTCGGTGGTCGAGGTCGCGGTGCCGACCGCGCGGGTCGCCGGCACCGTCGCCCGGTTGCGCGCCGAGGGCCACCACATTCTTCGGGTACGCGCCGACGCCTCCACCACCGCACCGCAGGCTCGACCCGCCGAGCCGTCGCAGGTGGCCGGTGCCGCCCGACCCGCCGAGCCGCCGCTGACGGTGGCCGGGCAGCCGACAGCGGAGCAGCCGGACGCCACCGACGCGGTGGTCGAGCAGGCAGCGGGGGAGACCCGGTGATCGCCCTGGTGCGGATGCGGTTGACCGGCTTCCTGCGGACCGGTCGGGCGCTGGCGCCGCTGCTCGCCGGCCTCGTCGTGCTCGGCACGCTCTACGGCGGCGGCCGATCCCAGCCCGCGGAGGCGTACGGCGTCTCGGCCGTGGTGCTCTTCCCGGTGATCGCCTGGCAGACCAAGATCCTGCTGGACGTCGAGCCGGACGTGCAGCGCCGGCTGGCCCAGGTGAGCGTCGGGGTGGCCCGCGAGCGGCTCGCCGGGCTCCTCGCCGCCGGTGTGGCGGCGCTGGCGACGGTGGCCGTCGCGCTGCTCTTCCCGTGGCTGGTCGGCGGGGTCACCGGCCCGGTCGAGCCGGGGGACCTGTCGATCCCGGTCGGGGTCGCGCTGGGGTTGTGGGCGCACCTGCTCGCCGTACCCGCCGCTGTCGCCCTCGGTGCGCTGGCCAGCCGCGCGTCGGTGGGCGGTGCCGCGTACGGCGTCGCGGTGCTGGCCCTCGGCGGTGTCGGCGCGGTGGTGCTCGGCCTGAGCGGGTCGGTGGCGCCCTGGTTGGCACCGCCGATCATGGCCGCGGCCCGCACCACCGCGGGCCACGCCACGGCGCTCACCCTGCTGGCGCTGAGCGGGTGGGCCCTGGCCTGGAGCGCCGTGGTCGTCGGCGGCTATCTGTGGCGGCGGCGGGCGCACGGCTGAGCGGTGTCGGCGTCGGTGACGTGGCTCACCCGGCGCGATTTGGTGCTGGTGGCCGGGGCGCGTAGTCTTCAGTCGTCATCCGTGCTCTCATGGATGAGGAACGACCCAAAGACCGCTGGTCACCGTGCTCCGGCACGGTCGAAGGTCCCGCGACGACGGGCGACCCGCGTAGGGCGGCAAGCGTAACTCGGCAGTGCACATGGTCCGCCGACTGTGTCGATCTGCTGGCCCTCGCCCCGTGCGCCCTGCGCCGGGGCTTTTTCGTTGTCGTGCTGCCTCCGCTCCCGTTCCGGCTTCGGCTGTGACGGGGACCAGCCTCGAGTAACGAGAGAGGAGGGACATGGCGGACAAGCCGATCCGGGCCGACAAGGCCACGGCCGTCGCTGAGCTGACCGAGAGCTTCCGCAGCTCGGGCGCCACCGTGCTGACCGAGTACCGCGGTCTGACGGTTTCCCAGCTCACCCAGCTTCGGCGCTCCCTCGGCGCCGAGACCAGCTACACGGTCGCGAAGAACACGCTGGCGAAGCGTGCTGCGACGGACGCGGGCATCACCGGCCTCGACGAGCTGTTCACCGGTCCTACCGCGCTGACTTTCGTTTCGGGCGACGTCGTCGAGGCGGCGAAGGGGCTTCGCGACTTCGCGAAGGCCAACCCGAAGCTCGTCATCAAGGGCGGTGTCTTCGAGGGCAAGGCCATTTCCGCGGCCGAGGTCACGAAGCTCGCCGACCTGGAGTCCCGCGAGGTGCTGCTGGCCAAGCTGGCCGGCGCGATGAAGGGCAACCTGAGCAAGGCCGCGGCCCTGTTCCAGGCCCCGCTGTCGAAGACCGCCCGTCTGGCGGCCGCACTGCAGGACAAGCGCGAGAAGGAGGGCGCCGAGGCGGCCTGAGGGCCCCACGGCGCACCAGTTCTTACTTAACAGAATCAGGAAAGGACGCCAGATATGGCGAAGCTCAGCACCGTCGAGCTGCTCGACGCGTTCAAGGAGATGACGCTGATCGAGCTCTCTGAGTTCGTGAAGCAGTTCGAGGAGACCTTCGAGGTCACCGCAGCCGCTCCGGTCGCCATCGCGGGCCCGGGTGGCGGTGGCGGCGGCGCCGCTGCTCCGGTCGAGGAGGAGAAGGACGAGTTCGACGTCATCCTCGAGGCTGACGGCGGCAAGAAGATCCAGGTCATCAAGGTCGTGCGTGAGCTGACCGGCCTGGGCCTCAAGGAGGCCAAGGACGCGGTCGAGTCCGCGCCGAAGGCCATCCTGGAGAAGGTCAACAAGGAGACCGCCGACAAGGCGAAGGCCAAGCTCGAGGGTGAGGGCGCCAAGGTCACCCTCAAGTGACCTGACGTTCCACAGGCGCGTACCTGGCTCGTGAGCCGGGACACTATCGCGTCGCGGCGGGCGGTGATCCGACACGGATCGCCGCCCGCCGTGTCTGTAAGCCCGGTGCCGACCCGCTCTGAGCTGGCCTCGGACGGCTGCCGCCGTCGATCCGAGCGAGCGCGGCGGGTCGCCCTCCAGTGGGAAAGAACCGTCGACCCGGATACCGGCCCTTGACGCGGCCCCGGGCTGCCAGGCACGCTGACACCAGCAAGACACCGCGCTTGCGACGGCCACGACGTGGGTATGACAGCGGCGGCACCATCGGCCGCGTCGACCTGAGCGGCCCAGTGGGGACGTTGCGTTCTGAGCGGCCCGGCAGACCCCGGTTTACGGGGGCCGAGGCGCGTTCCGCGAACGACCTGCGGGGTGGGCTGGACAGCGGTTAGCCTCTCGGCTACACTGCTAGTTTGCGCTGCCTTCCGACTTGACCCCTGCTCGGAAATGTCCGTTTACGGATATTTCTGGTGGGGTCATTGGAGTGCACGCGTACCAGCCGTTCTGCAGCACCGGTCCTCGGAAGGACGCATCTTGGCAGCTTCCCGCCCTGCGAAGACCAGTCGTACGTCGAGCGCATTCGCTCCCCGCCGAGTTTCATTCGGCAGGATCACCGAACACCTCGAGGTCCCCAACCTCCTTGCCATTCAAAACGAGTCCTTCGACTGGCTCGTCGGCAACGAGGCTTGGCAGGGCCGGTCGGCGGACGACCCGCACGCACGCTCGGGTCTCGCGGAGATCCTTGAAGAGATCAGTCCCATTGAGGACTTCTCCGGCACCATGTCGCTCTCCTTCTCGGCGCCGCGCTTCGACGAGGTCAAGGCCTCGATCGAGGAGTGCAAGGAGAAGGACCTGACCTACTGCGCTCCGCTCTTCGTGACCGCGGAGTTCACCAACAACACCACTGGCGAGATCAAGAGCCAGACGGTGTTCATGGGTGACTTCCCGATGATGACGCCCAAGGGCACCTTCGTCATCAACGGCACCGAGCGCGTCGTGGTCAGCCAGCTCGTCCGGTCTCCGGGCGTGTACTTCGACAAGCAGCCGGACAAGACCTCCGACCGCGACCTCTCCAGCGTCAAGGTCATCCCGAGTCGGGGTGCCTGGCTGGAGTTTGACATCGACAAGCGCGACACGGTCGGCGTACGCATCGACCGTAAGCGTCGGCAGGCCGTCACGGTCCTGCTCAAGGCCATCGGCTGGTCGGCCGAGCGGATCCGCGAGCGGTTCGGCTGGTCCGAGCTGCTGATGACCACGCTCGAGAAGGACCACATCGCCGGCCAGGACGAGGCCCTGCTAGACATCTACCGCAAGCTGCGCCCTGGCGAGCCGCCGACGCGCGAGAACGCCCAGACCCTGCTCGACAACCTCTTCTTCAACCCGAAGAGGTACGACGTCGCGAAGGTCGGGCGCTACAAGTTCAACAAGAAGCTCGAAGTCGACGTGCCGATCACCACCGGCACGCTGACCGAGGACGACATCGTCGCCACCGTGGAATACCTGTGCCGGCTGCACGCCGGTGAGGACGGCTACGAGGCCGACGACATCGACCACTTCGGCAACCGGCGCCTGCGTACCGTGGGTGAGCTGATCCAGAACCAGGTCCGGGTCGGCCTGTCCCGGATGGAGCGGGTCGTCCGCGAGCGGATGACCACGCAGGACGTCGAGGCGATCACCCCGCAGACCCTGATCAACATCCGCCCGGTGGTGGCGGCGATCAAGGAGTTCTTCGGGACGTCGCAGCTGTCCCAGTTCATGGACCAGACCAACCCGCTGGCGGGTCTCACCCACCGGCGCCGGCTGAGCGCGCTCGGCCCGGGTGGTCTGTCCCGGGAGCGGGCCGGCTTCGAGGTCCGCGACGTGCACCCGTCCCACTACGGCCGGATGTGCCCGATCGAGACGCCGGAAGGCCCGAACATCGGTCTGATCGGCGCGCTGTCCACCTTCGCCCGGGTCAACCCGTTCGGCTTCATCGAGACGCCGTACCGGAAGGTCGTCGAGGGTCGGGTCACCGACCAGATCGACTACCTGACCGCGGACGAGGAGGACCGGTTCGTCAAGGCGCAGGCAAACGCGCGCCTGAAGGCGGACGGCACGTTCGCCGAGGAGCGGGTGCTCTGCCGTCGTAAGGGCGGCGAGACCGAGGACGTCCTCCCCGGTGCCGTCGACTACATGGACGTCTCGCCCCGGCAGATGACCTCGGTCGCGACCGCCATGATCCCGTTCCTCGAGCACGACGACGCCAACCGGGCACTGATGGGCGCGAACATGCAGCGCCAGGCGGTGCCGCTGGTCAAGGCCGAGGCGCCGCTGGTGGGCACGGGCATGGAATACCGGGCCGCGGTCGACGCTGGCGACGTGGTCGTCGCCGAGGTCGGCGGTGTGATCGAGGATCTCTGCGCCGACTACGTCACCATCCACCAGGATGACGGCCACCGCCGGACGTACCTGCTGCACAAGTTCCGCCGCTCCAACGCCGGCTCCTGCGTCAACCAGAAGCCGGTCGTCTTCGAGGGCGACCGCGTCGAGGCCGGTCAGGTCATCGCCGACGGGCCGTGCACCGACGAGGGCGAGATGGCACTCGGACGCAACCTGCTGGTGGCGTTCATGTGCTGGGAGGGTCACAACTACGAGGACGCGATCATCCTGTCGCAGCGCCTCGTGCAGCAGGACGTGCTCACCTCGATCCACATCGAGGAGCACGAGGTCGACGCCCGGGACACCAAGCTCGGCCCGGAGGAGATCACCCGCGACATCCCGAACGTCAGCGAGGAAATGCTCGCCGACCTCGACGAGCGCGGCATCATCCGGATCGGTGCCGAGGTCGTCCCCGGCGACATCCTGGTCGGCAAGGTCACGCCCAAGGGCGAGACCGAGCTGACCCCGGAGGAGCGTCTGCTCCGCGCGATCTTCGGTGAGAAGGCGCGTGAGGTCCGGGACACCTCGCTGAAGGTGCCGCACGGCGAGACCGGCACGGTCATCGGTGTGCGCACGTTCTCCCGCGAGGACGGCGACGAGTTGCCGCCGGGTGTCAACGAGCTGGTCCGGGTCTACGTCGCCCAGAAGCGCAAGATCCAGGACGGCGACAAGCTCGCCGGCCGGCACGGCAACAAGGGTGTCATCTCGAAGATCCTGCCGATCGAGGACATGCCGTTCCTTGAGGACGGCACCCCGGTCGACATCGTGCTCAACCCGCTCGGTGTGCCGAGCCGGATGAACATCGGCCAGGTCCTGGAGACCCACCTCGGTTGGGTCGCCAAGACCGGTTGGAAGGTCGAGGGCGACGACGCCGACTGGAAGCGTCAGCTCCGCTCGATCGACGCGCACGAGTCCGAGGGGGACACCAACGTGGCCACCCCGGTCTTCGACGGTGCCCGCGAAGAGGAGATCTCCGGTCTGCTCGAGTCGACCCTGCCCAACCGGGACGGCAAGCAGCTGATCGGCCGTACCGGTAAGGCGCAGCTGTTCGACGGGCGTTCCGGCGAGCCGCTGCCCGACCCGATCGCGGTCGGCTACGTCTACATCCTGAAGCTCAACCACCTGGTCGACGACAAGATCCACGCTCGTTCGACCGGCCCGTACTCGATGATCACGCAGCAGCCGCTGGGTGGTAAGGCGCAGTTCGGTGGTCAGCGTTTCGGTGAGATGGAGTGCTGGGCGATGCAGGCGTACGGCGCCGCGTACGCCCTGCAGGAGCTGCTCACGATCAAGTCCGACGACGTGCTCGGCCGGGTGAAGGTCTACGAGGCCATCGTCAAGGGCGAGAACATCCCGGAGCCGGGCATCCCGGAGTCGTTCAAGGTGCTGCTCAAGGAGCTGCAGTCGCTGTGCCTCAACGTTGAGGTGCTGTCCAGCGACGGTGTGGCCCTGGAAATGCGCGAGACCGACGACGAGGTGTTCCGGGCCGCTGAGGAGCTGGGCATCGACCTGTCCCGGCGCGAGCCGAGCTCGGTCGAAGAGGTCTGAGGTGAGCGGTCGGGGGGGGGGGGGGGGGGGGCCCCCCCCCCCCCCCCCCGAGGGGGGGGGGGGGGGCGGGGGAGGGTGGATTGTGGGTGGTGGAACTTATAGAAGTGGTGGGGCGGGGTGTTGGGGGGGCCCCCGCCCAA
>NZ_JBICTZ010000005.1:0-494552 GCF_043197875.1 Micromonospora sp. NPDC048935
GTTCATGGGGGTAGCTCCTTCGGGGGTAGGACACCCGACCGCCAAAGGGGGGCGGCGGCAGGGTGTGAGCACCTCGTCCGGCGCTGCACAAACAAGGGGGGGAAAGATTGGGGGGGTGACGCTGTGTCGGCGTCGGGGCCGGGCGGCCTGCGAGCGAGGGCTCGGGGCACCGGGTCCCTGTGTAACGACCGGGGGGGCCGAGGTCATTCCGGGGGTGGCCCACCTGCCGGCACCCTCATCGTGGCGGTGCCTGCGGTCGTTCGTGGGGACTGTAACGACCGGGGGCCGGGGGTCATTCCGGGTCGGCCCATCGCACGGCACCCTCGTCAAGGCGGTACCGACGGTCGCTCGTCGCGACTGCAACGACCGGGGGGCGGGGGACATTCCGGGTCGGCCCATCGCACGGCACCCTCGTCAAGGCGGTACCGACGGTCGCTCCTCGGGACTGTAACGACCGGCCCCGGGTAGGCATTCCGACCTGCGGGACCAGCCTCCCAAACCCCTGCGGGTCGGGCGCGCGGCAGGTCGTGCTGCGATCGTCAGGGTGTGTAACGACCCCGGCCCGGCCACGATTCCGGCCCACGGGTGCGACCGGTCACAGGCCGCAGAGCCCTCGGGCGAACAAACCACCCATAACCCCCGCACCGGCGTCCCCGAACCACCCCCACCGGGCATGATCCACTCGCGTTCATGAAAATCGGGGCATCCCGGACGCCCGGACACCCCGATTTCCGCAAACCCGAGTCGATCAAGGCGGATCATCCACGGCCGGAGGGTCACGGAACGGACAAAGGTCGCAGGTGGGCTCACGTGTCGGCCCGGTTGGTCGACCGGCGCTGATCTGGGCACCTCCGCGGCCGGATGAACCGGGTCGACCCATCCCGCGCCCACCGCTCGGAGCCGAGGACAGCCAAGGCCGTTCACCCAGCGCCGGGCACGCCCAAAGTCGGACATCCTACGCCCGGGCGTGCCCAAAACCCGGACACAACCAGCGCCTGCCACCCCAGCGGCAGGCGCGCCCAAAGCCGACCATCCCCACAGTCAGGGCCCACCCCGGGCCGACCACACCCACCACCAAAGCCCACCCCCTGCCGGCCACGCCTCACAGTCAGGCCCACCCCCGGCCGACCACAGGCCCGGACACCTGCGGGACCGGACCACCCGGGAAGCCCACCCCCAGCCGGCCACACCCCACCACCAGGCCCACCCCCGCCCACCACAGGCCCGGACACCTGCGGGACCGGACCACCCGGGAAGCCCACCCCCAGCCGGCCACACCCCACCGCCAGGCCCACCCCCGCCCACCACAGGCCCGGACACCTGCGGGACCCGACCACCCGGGGCGGACGGACGCTGGCGCCCGTCGGAGTGTTCCGACGGGCGCCAGCTTCAGGTGCGATCCGGGCACGGCCCGGTGGTGTGCGGATCAGTGCGCGGCACCACCGAGGCGCTGGCGGCGACGCCAGGCCAGGGTCAGCAGCAGCATGACCGCTCCGGCGCCGACCAGGCCGCCGCCGAGCTTCATGGGCGTGCCGATGCTGTCACCGGTGACCGGCAGCGGCTGCTTCTTGTGCAGCACCCGCAGCTCGGTGCTGGCGGTACGGCCGGACTCCCGACCCGTGGCGGTGAAGGTCAGCAGACCCGTCACCGAAGGGGTGTAGCTCTTGCTGAAGCTTCCCTGGGCGTTGGTGTACGCCGTGAAGTTCAGCGGCGCGCTCGCCTGGTAGGCCACCGCGGCCATCGCCACGGTGCTGCCGTCGCTGCGGCGAGCCGGAGCCTGACCGCCGGCCGGAGCGGCCAGCGGAGCCACCGTCACCGCGATGTCGACGGTCTCGTTCGGGCCGAAGCCGGTGCCGGTCAGCACGACCGTCTCGCCGAGGAAGATCGTCGGCCGGTTGACGGTCAGTGACGCTGCGGCTGGCGGGTACGGCGGCGGTTGCGGCGGGTCGGTGGTCGCGCTGGGCGTCGGCTGCGGCTGTGCCGCCCCCGCTGCCGTCGGCACGGCCACCACGGCCAGGCCGACCGTGAGCGCCATGATGATGCGGGATAGCCGCATGATTGGTTCCCTCCTACTGGTCACAGCTTGGTGCGGAATGAACTTGGGTGGTCCATGGGCTGGCGGTGGGGGTCAGCCACAGCTCGGCCTGCCCGACGCCGGTCTTGGCCGTCAGCACGCTGACCTCCAGCACCTTCTCGGCGCCGGGGCCGACGTCGACGCTGGCGGTCGCCACCTGGCGGCGGCGTTCCGTGCCACTGCCAAGCGCCGTCTCGGCCCCGTCGAGCCGGGCCTCGAGCACCGCGCCGCCAGCCGGGCTGAAGATCGACACCAACGTGCGAGCGGTGTACGGGTCGCCAGCCAGACCAAGCCCGAGAACGGAATCGCTGAGTCCGGACTTCGGCGCGGTCGAGCGCAGGGTCACCCGCAGCCGAAGCTCGCGGCGGCCGTCGGGCCGGCATTCGCCGACCGTGAGGTTCGCCGTCGGCCGCAGGTAGTAGCCGAGCTTCGCGCCGCTGCCGTCGTTGAGAAAGACGCCGACGGTCGGCACGGTGTCCTGCTCCGGAAGCGTCCCGGCCATCCGGCTCGCACCGAATGTCCGCTGTTCCTCAGGTCGGGCACTCCAGAACAATATCCGTCGTTCAGTGATAGCACGGTCAAATGCGGACAACAACACACGTGGGTTGACATTCTTCTTGAAGAAGGCGTCGAAGACCGAAGCCGCCGACGCCGCGAAGAACTCATCCTGCTGGCGGACGTTCAGCCGCTGGTAGCTGTCGTTGAGCAGCGTCTGCACGACCTTCTCGCTGGCGAGCGGGACCCCACCGGGCACCAGCACCGGGCCTGTCGCCTTGAGCAGGTACGACAGCACCACCGGGTCGACGGCGAGCACACCGTCGACAGTGGTGCCGGTCGAGCGCCGGAACATCTCGCGGTACAGCGTGGCGGCGGTCGGGAAGTGCGGGGACAGATTGACGTCGGCGGGATAGATGCCGGGCAGATCGGTCCAGAGGGCCCGGGTCTCGGCGGGCACCTTCAGCGCCGGGGTGAACCGGCCGAGCGAGGCACTACTGCCCTGCCTGCCCATCTTCACCGCGCCGTTCTCCGCCTCGATCATCGCGTACGCGCCGAACATGCCGCCGGTGGCGCGCAACTCGGCGAGGTTCTGCGAGACCAGCAGGTACCGTCGCGGCCCGTTCGCGCCAAGCAGCGGCGGCAGCAGGCGGGCGCCCTGGTCGGCGGCCGTGGTGAGGCTGGCCAGCCGGTCGATCTCGTCGCGGAGGTCCGTCAGGGCCTGCCGGATCTGGCTGACCAGCCTGTCGGTCGGCACCGCGCCCAGATCGCGGCGCGTCCGCTGCACCGACTCGTTGACGCCGGTCAGCTCGATGGAGACAGCGGTGAGCCGAGCGAGGTCCAACCGTCCGCCGGTCGGCACCAACCTGGTCAGGTCCGTCCGCAGCAGGGTCGGGAACGCCTCCCGGGCCAGCTCGTCGATGGCGATGGCGATCCGCCGGACGGCGTCGAGATCGTCACCCGCGACCGGCGTGCGGCGAGCCAGTCGCCAACTCGGGTCGGCCGTCGCCGCCCGGGCAGCGCCGGACTGCTCCTGTAGGGCGGCGAGTGTCCGCAGGGCCCGGTCGGTGTCCCCACCCACCACCTGGGCGCTCAACTCCCGGGCCAGGCCGGCGGCGTTGAGCAGGTGTGCCCGCGCCTGCCAGCCACGGAAGCCGATCCACCCGCCGGTCGCCAGCAGCAGCGAGCCGACGACCAGGGCACCGAGGAGCGCACGTCGCAGCCGGGCACGCCGACGGCGCCGGGACCGGCTCCGCCGCCGGGTCGGCCGTTCACTTTCCGTCACACCACACTCCCGTTCACGGAACCGGACAGATGGTCCGTTCCCCGACGTTCTTAGCACGCGCTGGGGAACTTCGTACCATTATTGAGGTCTTCGCCCTTTAAGCGAATTTCCTTCGCAGATCGCCGGTCGGCTCGGTGGCCCGTCCCGCCGCCTCGTGCAGCAGCCGCTCGATCCGGTCCACGCCGGCGGGCAGCGACATCTCCCGCAGGTACGCCGTGCGCCCCCGGCGACCCATCTCGGTACGTGTCGGCGGCGGGATGGTGGCGGCCAACCAGAACCGGTCGGCCAACGCGGCCCAGTCCTCCGGGGGGCAGGACAGCCCGGCCCGGACACGCTCGACCAGCTCCGCGGTGTCGCCGCCGGCCGACGCGATCACCGGGGCGGCACAGGAGAGCGCCGCCTGGAGCTTGCCCGGCACCGTGCCGCGCAGTTCCGGAAGGTCGCGCAGCATGACCAGCTGATAGTCGGCGGCGGCGTACAACTCGGGCATGTCGACGGGCGACCGTCGCTGCACGAAGCGGACGTTGGCCGCGCCCAACTCGGCGGCGAGCCCCCGGACCTTGCGCTCGGCCGAGCCCGAACCGACCAGGACCAGGTCCATCGTCCGGTCCAGCGCCGCGGCCGCCCGGACGGCGGTCTCCAGCCCCTGCCGTTCGCCGATCGTGCCGGCGTGCATCACCACGCACCGACCGTCTCGGCGGACCAACTGGCGGGCCGCCACACCGGGCGTCGCCGGATAGAAGATCCGCTCGTCGGTCCAGTTGAGGACCAACCGGACCCGGTCCGGTTCGGCGCCGGCCGCGACGACCAGATCCCGCATCGACGGCGCCGCGACCGCGATCCGCGCGGCGGACCGGTAGATCCGGGTCATCGCGCTGCCCATCCGCGCCACCCAGCGCCCCTGGCCCGCCTCGTCGACGCCGTCGCGGGTCCAGACGTCCTGGACGTGCAGCACCGCGGGCACCTGCCCGAGCAGCCGGAGCACCCCCGCGGCGGCGAACGTCGTGGCCGGGAGCTGGAAGACGTACAGCGCGTCCACGTCACCGAGGTAGCGGCGCGCGGCCAGCGTCGCGCTGCCGGCGAAGGAGAGGTAGCTGGCCATCCGGGCGCCGGTGGACGTGGCGCCTCCCGGGTAGCGGGGCACCCTCCGTACGGTCAGCCGTTCGCTGTGCGTCTCGTGGTGCCACCGCTGTCGCCAGCCGGGATAGACGTGGCCGCCGGGGTAGTCCGGAAACCCGGTGAGCACCCGGACCTCGTGCCCCCGGGCGGCCAACTCCTCGGCGAGGCTGCCGGGGATGAACGCGGGCTCGGGCGGGAAGTGGTAGGACAGGATGCCGATCTTCACTGCCGAACCCCCATCCGCTGCGAATCGGCGCCAGCCGGCGCGGCACCCCGGCCGGCGGGTGGACGGCCCGCGTACGATGCCGACAACCCCTCCCTGCGCGGCCGCCGGCACCGACACACCGTCCTCGCGGTGTGGCCGCCCGCGTCCGCACCGACGAGAGGGGCACCGATGACTGATCGTGTGTTGTTCGTCTGCCACGCCAACCTGTGCCGGTCACCGATGGCCGAGCATCTGGCCCGCCGGCTGCTGGCCGACCGGCCCGTCACCGTGGCGAGCGCCGGCACCGACGCGGTCGACGGGCTGTCCATGCATCCGTACGCCCTGGAGGTCGCGACGGAGAGCGGCGCGGACGCCGCGGCGTTCCGGACCCGCGGTCTGCGGCCCGAATACCTGGTGGACGCGACGCTGGTGCTGACCGCCACCCGGCGCCAGCGCTCGATCTGCACCGCGCTGGCGCCGAGCGCCCTGCACCGGACGTTCACCCTGCGCCAGTTCGGCCGGCTGGCGGCGGCGGCCGAGCCGCCCGCCGAGCCGGCCGACGACCCGTTGCGGGCGGCTATCGCCGCCGTCGCCCGGGCCCGGGGACGGCTGCAACCCGCCGCCCCGGACGCGGACGATCTTCGGGACCCGATCGGCGGCACCTCCGCCGACTTCCGACGCTGTGCCGAGGAGATCGAGCGGTCGCTGCGACCCCTCGCCGCGCTCATCGGGGCAGCCGGGTGAGCTCCTGGGTGTGGTCGGCGACGCCGTTGACCCCGTTGGTGGCCTCGCTGTGCCGGCCGGACATCACCCGATCTGCCGGAACCGACGCCGGAGGGATCGAGGCGACCACGCGGTAGGCCTCGTACTGGTACGCCTCGGCCTTGGCCACCTTGGCCATGTTCAGCACGCAGCCGAGCAGGCGGACCGAGACCGAGTGCAGTGCGCGGGCCGCCGCGGCCACCTGGGTCCGCGAGGTACGGCCCTGCTGGCTCACCAGCAGCGCGCCGTCGGCCTGCACGGCCACGACCACGCCGTCGGTCACCGCGAGCAGCGGAGCCGTGTCGATGATCACGATGTCCGCGGACTCTCGCAGCGCCAGCAGCAGATCCGACATCGCCTTGGATCCGAGCAGCTCGCTCGGGTTCGGCGGCGCGGAACCGCTGGGCAGCACCAGCATCGACTTGTCGCCCCAGCGCTGGACGACGTCGCCGACCTTCACGTCGCCGACGAGCACGTCGGTGAGGCCGACCCCGGCGTCCAGTCCCAGGTACTCGTCGACCTTCGGCCGGCGCAGGTCCGCGTCGACAAGCAGCACCCGCCAGCCCGCCTCGGCCAGCGCGATGGCCAGGTTGCAGGAGAGCGTGGTCTTGCCCTCGCCCTGCAACGCGCTGGTCACGGCGATGACCCGGGCCGGCTCGTGCACGTCCACGAAGCGCAGGTTCGTCCGCAGCTTGCGGACCGCCTCGGCGCGGGCCGAGGTCGCCGCGTCGCCGATGATGAGCGGCTCGGTGCGGGCGCTGCTCTCATAGGGGATCTCACCGAGCAGCGGGCTGCCGGTGGCACGTTGCAGGCCGGCGGAGTCGCGCAGTCGGACGTCGGCGACGCCGCGCAGGATCGCCAGGCCGACGCCGAGCATCAGGCCGATCAGCCCGCCGAGGGTGAGGTTGCGCGTCGGCTGCGGTGAGACCGGATTGGCGCTGACCCGTGGGCCACTGACCACCTCGATCTTGATCGGTGCCTTGCCCTCCGATGTCGTCTCGACCTTCTGCACCAGGTCGACGAACTTCGCGGCGAGCGACTCGGTCACCCGCAGCGCCCGGGTCTGGTCGGTGTCGTTGACCGAGGCGCGCAGCAGCACGGTGCCGGTCTCGGTGGAGGTGGTCACCCGGCTGCGCACCTCGTCCGCGGTGAGGCCCACCGGGGTGTCGGCCACCACGCTCTGCGCCAGCCTGTCGCTGGTGAGCAGATCGGCGTACGACTTGACGCGCTGTTGGAGGAAGAGCCCACCCTGGTAGGCATCACTGACGCCGGAGTTGGGGGTGGTGACGAAGAAGGTCACCGAGGCGACGTACCGGGGTTGTGCCCGTACGGTCAGGAACGCCGAGGCGCCGAGGGCCACCATGACCGTGACCAGCACGACCCACCAGTGCCGACGCACGTGGCGCAATTGGCGGAGCAGGTCCATCAGGAGCGCCTCCGCGTCGGTCCGGTTACGCCAAGAAACTTCACGAAAACCCCCAAGGTCGTTTGTAAACTCGTGAAACCATTAAAGCGGCTCATGCGGCTTATGTCCGGAGTTAGGTGGTTCTCACTCTGACCCATGCGCCCGCATAACCAACCGGACAGAGGCGCATTCGGCTGCGGCGAGACGCGGGGAAAAGTCGACGGCCGGCCGAACGACCCCTGTGGCCGACGGCGCGCACGAGCCCGGACCGGGCCGACAGCGGTGTGCCGGGAAGTCGGTGGCGCCTTGCTGCTGCTCGGTGCCGTGACGGCCCTGGTTCGGGCTAACTCGTCCTGGTCCGACTCGTACCCCGCTCGGCGACTGGGTGCCCTGGGCCCGGCGGCGCGCCCTGGCACCTCGACCTGGACGTGGCCACCTGGGCGGCGGACGGCCTGCTGGCCGTCTTCTTCTTCGTGGTGGGCCTGGAACTCAAGCGAGAGTTCGTCGCCCCTGCGCGATCCTCGTCGGGCCGCGCTGCCCGTGGTGGCATGCTGCTGCCGGCGCTCTCACCCTCGCCGTGGTCGACGACCTGTTCGCCATCACCATCATCGCGGTCTTCTACACCGCCGACTTCCACCCTGTGCCGCTACTCGCGGCGCTGGCGCCGATCGGGCTCTTCGCGGTGCTGGTGCGACGCGGCCTTACCTGGTGGTGGGCGCTGACCCCGCTCGCGGCCGCGGCCTGGGCCCTCGTGCACGCCTCCGGTGTGCACGCCACGGTGGCCGGCGTGCTGCTCGGCTTCACGGTGCCGGTGCTCGCCCGCCGCCGGGCCGGCGGCGGCGCCGTGCCCGACGTCTACCAGCGGCCCGCCGACAGGTGAGCGGTGGCCGCGCGTCAGCGGCGACGCTCGGCGGGCGGCGGCTCCTCGGTCTCCTCGACCAGCGCCTCCGCTGCCGGTGCGGTGAGGTCGTCGCCCGGCACCGCCACCTCCTCGGCACGATCCTGCTCGTCCGGCCTGCCCCCGGCCGGCGGCTCGGGTGCGGTGCCGCCGCCGGCGAAGCCGTACTCGTTCGGTTCGTCGTGCCGGCTCATGTGGTCATCCTCCCGCTGTCCCCGGTTTCGCGTCTCACCGCCAACGGTAGGTGCTGATCGTGGCCTGCGCAGCGCCCCGGGGATTGTCGCCCGGACCACGGCGGTGAGCCGCTCAGCGCCGCCCCGAGCAGCTGACGCAGGGCGATGATCGCCACCGCGCCGGCCAGGCCGTTCCAACCCGGCTCGCCCACCAGCCGGAGCAGGCCGGCCGCGGTGAGCAGGTCCAGCAGGACCCGGACACCGCTTCGCAGGCCGCCGGTGCCGAGCGTGGCGATCACCCCGGCGACAAGCGCCAACGCGGTGACCGCCGTGACCAGGGCCCCCATCACGGCCGACGCTCCCCCTCGGCGACCTGCCGTTGCTCCTGACGGATCTCCCGACCCAGGAAGTAGTTCAGCGCCGTTCGGATCGTCGCGATCGCCGCCAGTTGGCCGATCTGGTCGAACGACGGGGACACCGCCGTGCGCAGCACGTCGGCCGCCAACTGGAATTCGAGGCCGAGGGTCAGGAACCGACCCAGCGACAGCCGGATCGGCGTGAAGCGGGCGGCGGAGCGGTGTCGCAGCCCTTCGACCACGAACCGCACCGCCGCCCAGACCGCCCCGACGAAGATGACGAGCGCGCCGGCCACCTCCACCACGGCAACCAGCACCTGGTCGCCCTGGCGCAACAACTCGGCCGGCTCCACCGGAGGCCGTTACCCGTCCACGGGCCAGCTAGTCGACCCTCAGGTCAGCTCGTTGACCGCCTCCAGGATCAGCCAGAGGCCGGAGATGGCGAACAGGACCGCGGCGCCGTACCTGATCGTCTTCTCCGGCAGCCGGCGACCGAGCATCCGCCCGACCAGGATGGCCAGCGCGTCCGCGGC
Source organism: Micromonospora sp. NPDC048935 (assembly GCF_043197875.1). NCBI lineage: Bacteria > Bacillati > Actinomycetota > Actinomycetes > Micromonosporales > Micromonosporaceae > Micromonospora > Micromonospora sp. NPDC048935. Next base: position 9,306 of record NZ_JBICTZ010000005.1, read on the forward strand.
CACCATGCCGATGGTGGAGCCGAGCCAGGTGCCGAACCAGCCGTACTTGGTGGCCAACGTGATCGTCGCGAGCATCGTCTTGTCGCCCAGCTCGGCCAGGAAGAACGCCACCGACACCGCCACGATCGCGGTCTTGCTGGTCTTCTCCGCCTTGCGCTTCTCCTCCTCGGTGAGCTTGTCACCGCGCAGCGTCCACGCACCGAAGCCGAGGAACGCCACACCGGCCACCAGGGAGATCCAGTCGGTCGGCAACACCGCCCCGAGACCCACGCCGATGGCCACCGACGCCAGGTGCACCACCGCCGTGGCGACAGTGATGCCGATCAGCACCGGGATCGGCTTGAACCGCGTGGCGAAGGTCAACGCCATCAACTGGGACTTGTCTCCCAGCTCGGCGACGAAGATGACGCCGAAGCTGATGACCAGCGCGGCGAAAAATCCCTCCATGACATCCTTCCCGTTCACGCCGGGAGGAGGTGACAGGGGCGCCCTCGACCCGGCTGCAACAGCCTGAGTCGAAGGTCTCGCCCGCCCCGGACGAACCGGGGCCGCGTGGCCGGGTGCGGAACGCACCAGTATGTCGACCACGACATTGGGGGCTACTCCCCTTCGCGGACCCAGCCTAGCGGATCACCACCGGGCCGGGCCGTGGTGGGTGAACCGGCTCAGCCTGCCCGGGCCAGCGTGACCCCGAAGAGCCCGTCCGGGTCGGTCCAGAACTCCGTCGCGGCGAAGCCCGCGGAGGCCAGCTCTCCGGCGACCCCCTCCGGGCGGAACTTCGCCGACACCTCGGTGCGCAGCTCCTCCCCCGCGGCGAAGTCCACGGTCAGGTCCAACACCCGGACCCGCATCGGTCGGGTCGCCCGCAACCGCATCTCGATCCACTCGTGGGTCGGATCCCAGAGGGCCACGTGCGCGAACGCCCCCGGGTCGAAGTCGGCGCCCAACTCCCGATTGACCACCCGCAACACGTTGCGGTTGAACTCGGCGGTGACCCCGGCGGCGTCGTCGTACGCGGGCACCATCACCGACGGGTCCTTCACCAGGTCGGTGCCGAGCAACAGCCAGTCGCCGACCTCCAGCGCGCCGCGCATCGCCGTCAGGAACTCGGCCCGCTCGGCGGGCAGCAGGTTGCCGATGGTGCCGCCGAGGAACACCACCAGCCGACGGCCGCCGGTGGGCAGCCGGTCCAGTTGCCGGGTGAAGTCGCCGACGATGCCCCGGACCCGCAGGCCCGGATAGTCGGCGGCGATCTGGGCGGTGGACCCGCGCAGCGCGCTGACCGACACGTCGAGCGGGACGAACGTGCCCAGGCCGCCCCGCCGGGTGAAGGCGTCCAGCAGGAGTCGGGTCTTCTCCGACGAGCCGGAACCCAACTCGATAAGGGTCTTGGCCCCGGTCAGCGCCGCGATGGCGGGAGCACGTTCGGCCAGCACGGCCCGCTCGGCCCGGGTCGGGTAGTACTCGGGTAAGCGGGTGATCTCCTCGAACAACTCGCTGCCCCGAGCGTCGTAGAACCACTTCGGTGGCAGCCACTTCTGCCCGGCGCTCAGCCCGGCCCGAACGTCGTCGCGCAGGCCGCGCTCCAGGTCGTGCTCTTCGAGGTAGATCTCCAACGGTTCCGCGGTCATCGATTCGCCTCTCTGTTCGAACAAAACAGGTGGTGCCCCGACCGGTGGTGCTCACCGGACCGGCAGCGGACATACCCGGACCTCCCCCGGCGTGGCCACGACCAGGTGCCCCTCCGGCACCGCCCGCCACCCCGGATCGTCGTCGTGCGGCTCGGAGGCCAGCAGCACCGAACCCGGCGTCTCGCGCACCGACAACGCGTGCCCGGCCACGCTGGCGACCGCCCGTCGCCCGTCGGTGAGCAGCAGGTTGAGCCGCGACCCCGGGGCCGCCGCGGCCACGTCCGCCACCGTCCGCCCGACCGCCTCCGCCGGGTCCTCGCCGGCGCGCAGCCGATGCCGCACCAGCGCCCAGAGCAACGCCGAGTCGGTGGCGGCGTCCAGGGTGAGCAGGTCGCGCACCGGCAGCCCGGCGGCGAGCGGCACCACCGCGTCCGGCCAGCCGCGGACCACGCCGTTGTGGCTGAACAGCCACCGCCCCTCGGCGAACGGCGCGGCGGCGCCGTCGAGCACCGCCATTCCCACGGTGGCCGAGCGCACGGCCGCGAGCAGCGCGCCGGTGCGGGTCACCGCCGCGAGCTGGGCGATTGTCGGATCGCTCCAGATCGGCTGCGCCCGCCGGTAACGCACCGGCTCGCCGTCGCCCGGATACCAGCCGACCCCGAACCCGTCGGCGTTGATGGTGCCGCCGCCGCGCATGTCGCGGGGCGCCCAGGACTGGCGCACCAGCGAGTGCGCCGGGTCGAACAGCACCTCGGCCAGGGTGACCGGCGGCCCCAGGTAGGCCAGGTGACGACACATCAGCAGACCGTCCCCGCCGGGCCGCCGATCGGGCGGTGGATCACCGGTACGACTCGTCCGGCCGGACGTCGCGGGCGCAGCGGAAACCGCTGAAGATCTGCCGCCGGATCGGGTAGTCCCAGTTGCGGAAGGTGCCCCGACAGGCCGAACGGTCGGTGCCGAACGAACCACCACGCAGCACCCGGTAGTCGTCGCCGAAGAACACCTCCGAGTATTCGCGGTAGGGGAACGCCGTGAAGCCGGGATGCCCGGTGAACGTGGTCGAGGTCCACTCCCAGACGTCGCCGATGAGCTGGTGCACACCCAACGGCGAGGCGCCCGCCGGGTACGCGCCCACCGGCGCCGGCCGCAGATGACGTTGGTCGAGGTTGGCGTGCGCCTCGGTCGGGTCGTCATCGCCCCACGGATAGCGGCGGGACCGCCCGCTCGCCGGGTCCCACCGGGCCGCCTTCTCCCACTCCGCCTCGGTCGGCAGCCGCTTGCCGGCCCACGCCGCGTACGCCTGCGCCTCGTGGAAGCACACGTGCACCACCGGCTCGTCGGCGCGCACCCGACTCCACCGGCCGAAGCGCTGATAGAACCAGTCGTCGCCGTCGCGACGCCAGTGCATCGGCGCGCTGAGCCGCTCCCGCACCCGGTGGGCCCAGCCGGCCGCGCTCCACCAGCGCTGATCGGTGTAGCCACCGTCGGCGATGAAGGCCGCGTACTGGCCGTTGGTGACCGGAGCCGCGTCGATGACGTACGCCGGCAGGTCGACGCGGTGCGCCGGGCGCTCGTTGTCCAGAGCCCACGGGTCGGTGTCGGTGCCCATGGTGAACTCCCCGGCCGGCACCAGCACCTCCCCGGCGACCCGGGCGGACGGCTCGGGCGGCGGCGGGGCGTGCAGCACCGCCGGCCCCGACCGCAACTGGTGGGTGGCGAGCATGGTCTCGTCGTGCTGCTGCTCGTGCTGCACCATCATGCCGAAGGCGAACCCGTTGGCGACCAACGGCCGCTGCGTGAACGCCACCGAGTCGAGCAGGTCGTACACCTTGTCCCGGACGGTGGCCAGGTAGGCGCGCGCCTCGGCGGGCGGCAGCAGCGGAAGCGCCGGGCGGTCCCGGCGCGGCTGCTTGAACGCGTCGTACAACTCGTCGATGTCGCGGCGGACCGGCTCGCGGCCCCCGACGTCGCGGACCAGCCAGAGCTCCTCCTGGTTACCCACGTGGGCGAGGTCCCAGACCAGTGGCGACATCAGCGGTGAGTGTTGGCGCAGCAGATCTCCGTCGTCGACCACCTCGGTCAGCAGCGTCGTGCGGGCGCGGGCCCGGGCCAGCTCCGCCGCGATCCGGTCGCGCAAAAGTTCACCGTCGGTGTGCCCCGTCGTGCTCACGCTCATCTGTCCCGTCCTTCCGTCGCGGCGGCGAGCCGCCGTCGTACTCCGCGTTCGATCTCGTCGTGGACAGCCGCCGGCAGGTCCAGCCGGGGCAGGGTGCGCAGCGCCAGGTCGAGCAGCGCCGCCGCGGCGGTGGCCAGCGCCGGATCGGCCAGGCCCTGCTTGGCGGCGACCGACCAGCGGTCCGCCACCGGCGCGGCGATCGTGTGCGCCACGCCCACCGTGCCCGCATCGGTGAAGAGGGCACTCAGCACCGCCAGCGGGAGCCGCCAGTCCCGGCCGGGCTGGGTGTCCAGGTAGCGCAGCTCCAGGTAGCCGCGTGGCCGCACCGGCGGGAAGAGGGTGCTGACGTGGTAGTCGAGGTCGTCGGTGGTGGGCGGTCGCGGCAACGCGCCGTCGAGCCAGTCGGCGAATGTCACGCCCGGTGGCGCGGCCCAGTCCGTGCCGTGCCGACGCAGGCAGAGCAGCGGCGCGGCCAGCACGTACCGCATCCAGGTCGCCGTCGGGTCCTCGTCGACGCGACCCGGCGTCCAGACCGGGCGGGTGCGGGCCGGGTCGATGGCCAGCCAGGCGGCCATCCGCGCGGAAACCCATCCGGTGCGCCGCCCGGCGTGCCGGTCGGCCGACGCGAACACCGCGAGCAGCGGCGGCCCGACCGCGTGGGCGGCCGCCCAGCGTGCCGCGACCTGATCCGGCTCACCGGCGTCGAGGCAGACCTGCAGGCCGGCGGTGCTGTACATCATCGTGCGGCCGGCCGGACCACGCCTGTCGAAGGCGGCGCGCATCGCGCGGTAGCGGGGAGTTTCCAGCACCGGGCGGGGCCGTCGGTGTGGGTCGATGCCGCTGCGGCCGAGGATCAACCCGGCGGCGGCCAGCAGGTCGGTGACCTGGGCGATGTCGGCCTCGGTGGCCTCGATCAACGCGGTGACCGAGGGGCGGGGCGGGGTGGAGATCTCCACCTGGCCACCCGGCTCGAGGGTCACCATGCCGCCGTGTCGCAGCGGCTCGGCCGGGCTGGTGGCATCCAGCGTGGTGGGGCTGTGCCGCCCCAGCGCCGCCCGGAGCCGCGTCGGGTCGACGGGTCGGGCGGGATCGGCGGCGTCGTGCACGGTCCATTCCAGTTCGACGCCGGTGAGGGTGGGTGGGCCGGTCTTGAAGCAGATCCGGGCGAGGTGCCGGACTGCGGCTGCGGACTCGCGCAGGATGGCCCCGCGGTCCAACTCGGGTGACGTCACCAATGGTCGGGATCCCCTCTCCGTGTGCCGACTCCGGACACGGTGCCACCGTAGACCCACCCACCGACACCGTCGTTGGCGTGCACGGCAGCACCAACCTCTGTCTAACAGACGAATTTCCCGTGCAGGGCGGAACGGAAACGCGTCGGCACGGGCCGGTTACCGACGGGTGAGGGGGCCCGTCGGCGGAGATGGCGGCTGGGGCTTCGCCGGTTCGGACGGCCTACGCTCGGGCCCCAACCGCTGGCAGTACGCCTCGACCCCGGCGGGGCCGCCGGCGGCGGCGACGAGCCTCTCGAAGGCCGGCGTCCGCAACGCCCTCTCCCGCTCCTCGGGCTTCTTGGCCTGCCAGGCGCGGCACAGGCCGTCCAGGTCCCCGGCGGGCGCGCCCGGGGTCGGCGGCGTGCCCGCCGACGGAACGCCTGGAGACGGTGGGCCCGACGACGGGCGGCCGGGCGGCGGCGGGCCGGGCGGCGCCGATCGACTCGGCTCGCCGGACGGGGGTGCGCTCCCCTGCGGGCTCGGCGACGTCCGGGACGGCTGCGGTGCGACCGGGTCCGGGGCCCGGTCGCGGGTGACCGCGGCGAAGGCGGCCCCGGCCGTGGCGGTGGCCGCCACCGCGCCGATCCAGGCCACCGCTCCGGTGGTGAGGCGGCGGCGGTGCGGCCGAGGTGGCACGGACGGCGCCGGATCGGCCCGCGCGGCCCGGAACGCGGCCAGCGCGGCCTCCTCGCCGGCCAACTCGCCGGGCCGGGCCGGACCGGCGGCCGCGGCGAGCAGACCCGCCACCCGGTCCGCCGAGGGCCCGGGCGACGCGGGTACGCGGGCCTGCGGCGAGGCCGCGTCCCCTCCCCGACCGGCCCGGTCCGACGTGGCGTCCAGGTCGGCGCGGACCGAGTCGAGCAGCCGTTCGGTCTCGGCGTGGTCGCCCCGCCGGAACGGGTTCATCCAGAATCCCCTCACGTCAGCCGTCCGCCGGCTCGGCGTGCGGTGCCCGCAGGGATGGGCCGCCGCCCGCCCGGGGCGGCGACCCACCGTCGAGTCGGACGGACGACTCGACCGCGTTCTGCCGCTCCAACAGGGCTGCGAGCCGTCGCAGACCGCGGTGCGCGGCGGTTCGAACGGCACCGGCCCGGCGGCCCAGCACCCGGCCCGCGGATCCCGCGTCCAGCCCGATCACGGCCCGCAGCAGGACCGCTTCGGCCTCGCGGGGAGGCAGGGTGGCGATCAGCGCCAGGGCGGCTTCGGTGCCGATCGTCTCGCTGGCACCCTCGGCGGTGTCCGCCTCGCTGGCCAGGTCGACGAGCGCGTGCACCGGGACCGGCAACGACGGCCGGCGGCGCAGCCTGCGCAGGTGATCCATCGCCCGGTTGCGGGCGATCGTGACGGTCCAGGCGCGGAACTCGCCGCCGGTGAAGCTGGGCAGGTCGCGGGAGATCTGTAGCCAGGTCTCCGATGCGACGTCCTCCGCGTCCGCGCCGACCAGGGCGGTCAGATAGCGCAGCAGGCCCGGCTGGAGGCTGCGGTAGAGCAGGCGGAACGCGTCCTCGTCCCCGGCCTGCGCCGCGCTGACCGCCTCCGTCAACTCGCCGGTCATCCGCGGCCCATGGATCGCGCCGGCCTGGCCCGCGGCGGCACGGCAGAGCACGCGGTACGAATCGTCCGCCCGACCAGCACCCGCCCCGCCCTCCGCCAATCTGGTCCCACCCGTGACCGAGGTCGTCGGGCCGGGGTTTCTGGTGGGCCAACGCCAGGGTCGTCGGCTCGGTGCGCCGACCCTCTCCGTGCGCCGACCCTTGAGATCGCCGGGGCGGCCCGAGCCGCGCTAACGCTAGGACGGGGGCCAACGACGCGACAAGTCGGGACCTCGTCACGGAAGAGTGACAATTATCAACCCGACATTCGGGCGTGTCGCCGTCACTGCCCGTGACCCAGAGGGTGCAAACCAGCCCTCGACTCGCCTTTCGTCCACCGTCGCGCGCCCGCGCATCGAAATATGTCGGCTTTCGTCACGGCACGTCGCCGCACCGTCACAGAGACGCAGCGTCCACACAGGTCAGCCCGGTACACCGGTGCGGGGCACCCGTTCGGCTGACAGCCCGTGTCACGCCCCCGCGCGCGACTCTGGGTACGGTATTGCGGTGTTGTCATCGGAGGTCGTGCTCAGCGGTCGGTACCGCCTGGACGAACGTGTCGCTACCGGCGGTATGGGCGACGTCTGGCGTGGCGTGGACCTGATCCTCGGCCGGCAGGTCGCGGTCAAGGTGCTGCTGCCGACACTGGTCTCCGACCCCGACTTCATCGCCCGGTTCCGGGCCGAGGCCCGGATCATGGCGGCGCTGCGGCACCCCGGCATCGTGCAGGTCTTCGACTGCGGTGCCGAGGACCTGCCCGACGACGCAGGTCGGGCCGACTACCTGGTGATGGAGTTCGTCGCCGGCGAGCCGTTGTCCAAGCGGATCGAGACGGCCGGCCGCCTCGACGTGGCCGAGACGATGTCGATCGTGGCCCAGGCCGCCTCCGCGCTGAACGCGGCGCACCGCGGCGGCATCGTGCACCGCGACGTCAAGCCCAGCAACCTGCTCGTGCTGGAGGACGGCTCGGTCGTCCTGGTGGACTTCGGCGTGGCGCGTTCGCTCGACATCACCAGCATCACCAGCACCAACGCGGTGCCCGGCACCGCCCTCTACATGGCCCCCGAGCAGGCCGCCGGGCGACCGGTCAGCGGTGCGACAGACATCTACGCGCTGGGCGCGGTCACCTACTGCTGCCTCACCGGCAATCCGCCGTTCACCGGCGACAACCCGCTCCAGGTCGCCGTCCGACACCTCGACGACGAGCCGCCGGAGCTGCCGCACGAGATTCCCGAGGCGGTTCGCGCCCTGGTGTCCCGGGCCCTGGCCAAGGACCCGCAGGATCGCTTCAGCAGCGGTGCCGCGATGGCCGAGGCCGCCCGGACCGCGGTGACCGGCGGCGAGCCGCCCACCGCGATGGCGGCAGCCGTTCCGCTGCGCGACGGCGGGCCGGGCGGCCGTACCGAGGTGGCGGCCGGCGCGGCGGTGGCGGGTGGGGCCCCGGTCGGGCGTGAGCGACGGCGGGCCCCCCTTGTCGGCGCGGCGGTGGCCGTGCTCGTCGCGCTGGTCGGGCTCGGGGTGGCGCTGGCCACGACGCACAAGACCAGCGAAAACCCGGCGGTCAAGCTGCCGAGCACCTCGCCGACGGCGGCGCCGAGCGGCCCGTTGGACCTGCCGGCGGGCAACGAGCAGGTCGCCACCGGTGGCCCGACCAGGCCCGACCGGTCGGCGTCGCCCGGCGTCTCCCCGTCGACGTCGATCTCCGCCACACCGAGCACGCGGCCCAGCCAGACGACGAGCCCGTCGACGCCGGTGGTGACGCCGACGGCGACGACGGGGCCGACCAACGGTCCGACGGGCGTCCCGACGACACCGCCATCGGTGCCCCCGCCGACCGCGACGGAGAGCGCGCCGACCGTTCCGGAGGGACCGGCGGCCAACTGACCGTCGGTTTCGTCCACCGCGGATATTCCCACCAGCACCGATATCCCCAAAACGGACGTGGGGCGACGAACACCCCTCTAGGCTCTCGGCAGGCCATATCCTCCATCTGCCCCGGGAGCCTGGGTGAGCGCTGAAAAGCTGGTCGTGATCGGTCAGGGATACGTCGGGCTGCCGCTGGCCATGCGCGCCGTCGAGGCCGGGCTGGACGTGGTCGGCCTCGACGTCGACGCCGACCGGGTGAAGCGTCTGGCCTCCGGGGAGTCGTTCGTCGAGGACATCCCCACCGACCGGCTGGGGCGCGCGTTGGGCAGCGGCCGGTACAACCCCAGCACGGAGTACACCGACGCCGAGGGTTTCGACATCTGCGTCATCACCGTGCCGACACCGCTGCGCGACGGCACCCCCGACCTGAGCTTCGTCGAACAGGCAGGCGTCGGCATCGGCCCGTACGTGCGCCCGGGATGCACGGTGATCCTGGAGTCGACGACATACCCGGGCACCACCGAGGAGCTGCTGCGCCCACTGTTGGAGTCGGCCAGCGGACTGCGCAGCCCCGGCGACTTCCACCTCGGCTACAGCCCGGAGCGCATCGACCCGGGCAACCCGACGTGGCGCCTGGAGAACACGCCGAAGGTGGTCTCCGGCGTGGACGCGACGTCGCTGGCCCGGGTGGACGAGTTCTACAGGCGCCTCGTGGAACACACCGTGCCGGTGGGCTCGACCCAGGTGGCCGAGCTGACCAAGCTGATCGAGAACACCTTCCGCCAGGTCAACATCGCGCTGATCAACGAGCTGACCATACTCTCGCACCACCTCGACATCGACGTCTGGCAGGCGATCGACGCCGCCGAGACCAAACCGTTCGGCTTCCTGCCGTTCCGGCCCGGGCCCGGTGTCGGCGGGCACTGCCTGCCGATCGACCCGTGCTATCTGTCCTGGCAGGTCAAGCGACGCCTCGGCCGCCAGTTCCGGTTCATCGAGTTGGCCAACGACATCAACCACGAGATGCCCGAGCACGTCGCGCAGCGGATCATGGCGGGCCTGAACCGGGACGGCCGGGCCGTCAGCGGTGCCCGGCTGCTGCTGCTCGGCCTGGCGTACAAGAAGAACACCGGCGACATGCGGGACTCCCCCGCGGTCGACGTGGCCCGCCGGCTGCGGGCCATGGGTGCCGAGGTGCACGCGGTCGAGCCGTACGCCGAGGCGCACCACATCCCGGACGGCGTCACCGTGGTCGGGCTCACCGAGCAGGAGGTCCGCGCCGCGGACGCGGTGGTGGTGGTCACCGACCACGACAGCTTCGACTACGACCTGGTGGTCCGGCACGCACGCTACGTCTTCGACACCCGCAACCGGTGCGTCGGCCCGAAGGTCGAGCGCCTGTAGACCCGGCACCGCTGGCCGGTCCCGCCGCCGGGAAAGACGGCGGGACCGGCCGGCGGATGTCCGTTCGCACCCCCGGGGCGGCGACCCCGGCGGCGGACCTGGCCGGCCGCGCCAGGCGGCGGCAGGGCCGCTCCGGCCGGCGGCGGCAGGGCCGCTCCGGCCGGCGGCAGGGCCGGTCACTGGTCGGCGAGCGCCTCGACGACCGGGCGGGACAGCGCCCGGCGGGCCGGCAGGACCGAGGCGAGCAGGGCGGCCAGCACCGCGACGCCGAGGATCAGTCCGAGCTGGCCGAGCGGCAGCACCAGGTGGAAGTCACCGCCGAGACGGGTGAGCAGGGCCATCGCGGAGGCGCTGACGCCGGTGCCCAGCCCGACGCCGAGCACCGCGCCGACCAACGCCATCAGCACCGCCTCGACGGCGAGCACCGCCCGCATCCGGCCCCGGGTGAGCCCGACCGCCCGCAGCACGGCGTTCTCCCTGGTCCGCTCGACCACCGACAGGCTCAGCGTGTTGGCCACGCCGACCAGGGCGATCACCACGGCCAGACCGAGCAGTGCCGTGACGAAGGCGAGCACCATGTCCACCGTGCCGGTGAGCGACTTCTTGTACGCGCCCTGGTCCATCAGGTTCACCGTCGGGTAGCTGCCCAGCACCGCCTCGATCGCGTCCCGGGCCCGCTCGGCGCTCACCCCGGCGGCGGGGTCGATCTCGGTCAGGAAGCCCCGCTGGGCGGGGAAGAGCGCGGCGAAGTCCGCGTCGAACATGTCGATGACGTTGCCCGCGGGCGCGCCGTCGGCGGACGTGTCGTCGGTGACCACGGCCGCCACCTGGAACGACCGGCCTGCGACGGTCACCGGGGAGCCGACCCGCAGGCCGCGGGCCTGCGCCAGCTCCCGGTGCACGAGCACCTGCCCGGGCCCGACCCCGGTGGGGTCGCCGGCCAACACCCCGCCCAGCGTCCGGCCGACGAGCGCCGGGTGGGCCGCCCGGATCTCGACGTCGGCGACGACGGTGTGGCGCTGCTCGTGCACCACACCCAGCTCGGGGCGGGCGGCCAGCTCACCGGTGAGGGCGGCGGGAAGGTTCTGGCCGATTCCGCTGACCACGAAGTCCGTCCCGATCTGGGCGTCCACGCTGCGTTCGATGCCGTCCTTGGTGCTGCGCGCGCCGACCATGAAGGCCGACACCAGTCCGATCCCGATCACCAGGGCGGTTGCGGTCGCGGCGACCCGCCGCGGGTTGCGGACCGTGTTGGCCACCGCCAGCGCGCCGGTCGCCCCGAGGACGCGGCGGGCCGGCCAGCCGAACACCCGGGCCAGCGCCGGAACGAGCACCGGCCCGAACAGCACGATCCCGAAGAAGGTCAGCACCCCACCGGCCGCCACCAGCACCAACTGGCCGGCGCTCGCGGCACCGGCCAGCGCGGCGACACCGACGGCCAGCAGTACCGCGCCGAAGGCCAACCGCACCCGACCGGCGCTCCGGCTCGGCTGCACCGCGGCGTCGGTCAGCGCGGCCACCGGCGCGATCCGGGTGCCCCGCCAGGCCGGGAGCAGGGCGGCGCAGACCGTGAGCGCGGTGCCCAGCAGCAGGCCGGTCAGCACTGTCGAACCGGTCACGGCCAGGCCACTGGTGCCCGGCACGTCCAGGTGCGACATCAGCAGTCGCAGCCCACCGGCGAGGCCGACCCCGAGCAGCACCCCGAGCGCGGAGGCGACCAACCCGAGCACCGCCGACTCCACCAGGGCGGCCCGGAAGACCTGACCCCGGGTGGCGCCGATCAGGCGCAGCAGCGCGGTGCGCCGGGTGCGCTGGGCCAGCACGATCGCGAAGGTGTTGGCGATCACGAAGCCGGCCACCACCACCGCGACCCCCACGAAGATCAACAGCAGCATCCGGAACTGGTCCGCGTTGCGGACCGCCTCCTCGACGGCCTCGTCGAGGATCCGCTGGCGACTCTTCACGGTGGCGTCGCCGCCGGCCACGGCACGCACCCGTTCGGTCACCGCCGCGACGGAGGCACCCGGGCGGGCCGCCACCAGGATGCGGCCGTAGCCCCGCTGGCCGGTCAGCGCCAACGCGTCCGGCCCGACCAGGCCGACGAACGGGCCGCCGACGTCGCGGACGGTGCCCGCCACGTCGACGGTCCCCACCAGGGTGTACGGGCGGGCCGCACCGCTGCTGCCGCCGACGCGGACCTCGGTGCCGAGCGTGAAGCCCTCCTCGGCGACCGTCGGCGCGTCCAGCACCACCTCTCCGGACCGGTCGGGCAGCCGACCGGCGACCACGTCGTACGAGCGCACGGCCTGCTCGGTGGGGATGGCCACGAGCATGGTGAAGCCGAGCACCGGACGACCGTCGGAGCCGAGGAGCCCGCCGGTGTTGGTCAGCTCGCCGTCGGCGGCGGCCACCCCGTCGACCGCACGCACCCGGTCGACGAGGGCCGGGGACAACACCTCCGCGCCTGTCGCGTAGACGCCCAGGTCGGTGTGCCGGTCGAAGGTGCCGGCCCGCTCGTACGCCCCGGCGCGCATCCCGTCGACGAAGATCATCGTGCCGGCCACGAACGCGACCCCCAGCACGACGGCCAGTGCGGAGAGCAGCATGCGCAGCGCCTCGGCACGCAACGAGCGCAGGGTCAGGCGGATCATGCGGGGCTCCCGGTGCAGGTGGCGGATCGGACCCCTCCGACGCTATGGCCGGAGCCGGTCGGTTGATCTCCACCGGAATGCTCGACCTGCGTGCGTCCCGGGTCGGGGTGCGCCCGCCACCGGCTACGACCCAGGTCGTACGCGGCGTCATCCGCCGGGTGTCACCAGCCCGCTCTCGTACGCCAGGACCACCGCCTGAACCCGGTCGCGCAGTTGGAGCTTCGCCAGGATCCGACCGACGTGGGTCTTCACCGTCGCCTCGGCCACGTGCACCCGGGCGGCGATCTCCGCGTTGGACAGGCCCTGTGCGACGAGCAGCAGCACCTCCCGTTCCCGGTCGGTGAGTTGCGCGAGGCGCGGGTCGGCGCTCGGGGCGGCGCCGAGTTGCCCGGCGAACCGGTCCAGCAGCCGCCGGGTGATCGACGGTGCCACCACCGAGTCGCCCTGGGCCACCACCCGGATCGCGGCCAGCAGCTCCTCCGGCGGAACGTTCTTGAGCAGGAACCCGCTCGCCCCGGCCTGGAGGGCGGCGAACGCGTCCGCCTCGGTGTCGAAGGTGGTCAGCACCAGCACCCGGGGCCCGCCGGCGGGCCGGTCGGCGCAGAGCCGCCGGGTCGCCTCCACCCCGTCCATGGTGGGCATCCGGATGTCCATCACGACCACGTCGGCCTCGGTGCGGGCGAGCACCCGCAGGGCGTCGGCACCGTCGATCGCCTCCCCGACCACCTCCAGGTCGGGCTGGGAGCCCAGCACCATCCGGAACCCGGCGCGCACCAGCGCCTGGTCGTCCACGATCACCACCCGGACCGTCATGCCGCGATCACCTCCGTCGCCGGGTCCGACGGTAGCGGTAGCCGGACCTCGAGCTGCCAACCCCCGGCCGGTCGACGACCGGCGGTGAGGCTGCCGTCGTACACCGTCACCCGCTCCCGCATCCCGAGCAGACCGTGACCGCCGGACGGCGCCGGGCTGACCAGCGGGCGGCCCCGACCGTCGTCGCGTACCCGGACCACGACGGCGTCGGCGGTGTACGTGAGGGCGACCTCGACGACGGCACCGACGCCCGCGTGTTTGAGGGCGTTGGTCAGCGCCTCCTGCACCACCCGGTAGACGGTCAGCTCCAGGCCCGGCGGCAGGGGCGGCTGGTCGCCGGTCACGGTGCTGCGGATGTGCAGGCCGGCGTCACCGAACCGGGCCAGCAGGTCGGGCAACTCGGCAAGCGCCAGACGACGGTGCTCCGGGTCGGCGGCCACCGCGAGCTCGTCGCCGCCGGCCGGGCCGGCGTCGCGCAGGACGCCGACCAGCCGACGCATCTCCTCCAGCGCCGCCCGGCCGGTGTCCGCGACCACCTTCACGGCGGTGCGGGCCTGGGCGGGGTCACGGTCGAGCATGAACCGGGCGCCGTCCGCCTGGACGATCATCACCGCCAGGCTGTGGGCGACCACGTCGTGCAGCTCGCGAGCGATCCGGGTGCGCTCCTCGGCCACCGCCGCCCGGGACTCGGCCTCCCGTTCGCGTTCCAGGGTGGCGGCCCGCTCCTCCAGGCTGAGCACGTAGAGCCGGCGGGTCCGCACGTTCAGCGCGACCAACCACACCGCGCCGGTGACCAACGCGTACCACAGCGCGGTGACCCACCAACTGATGACGCCCGGGGTCTGCACGGCGGCGAGCACCACGCCCACGGCGGCGGCCGCACCGGCGAGCACCGCGGCGCGCAGCCGCTCGCCGTACTTCACCACGCTGTAGAGCGCGATCAGGACGGCGACGTCGAAGGGCAGCGGACCCCACCGGGCGATGACCTGCACCAGGCCGAGCGCCGCGATCACCACGGTCACCGCGCCCGGGCGCGCACGGCGGAACAGCAGCGCCACGGCCATCCCGACACAGACCAGCGCGGCCGCCCAACCGCCCGCCAGGTTCGCCGCACCGGCCAGGCCGATGAGCGCCACCGCCGCGGAGACGGCCACGTCGAAGGCGACGCTGCGCAGCGGGCGACCGACCATCGTGCGTCTCACGGTCACCCAGCGTACGTGCCGTGGGGCGGGGCACCGCGCCTCGGCCGGGTCGCTCGCTCCCGGCTGGCGCGGCTCAGCGGGCGAGGACCTCGCGCATCCGGTCGATCTCGACGGTCTGCTCGGTGGCGAGCGAGGTGGCGAACTCGTTGAGCGTCAGGTCGGAGCCGACGGTGAGCAGGTTGGTGGCCATCTCGATGGCACCCTCGTGGTGCTCGGTCATCATCCGGACGAACAGCCTGTCGAAGTCCGGGCCCGTGGTGGCGGCGAGTCGCCGCATCGCCTCGGGTGACTGCATGCCGCGCATGGTGCCGTGGTCGTGCCCCTCGGCCTGCGCCGGGAGGCCGCGAGTCTGCAACCAGCCCCGCATCATGCCCATCTCGGGCCCCTGGCTGGCCCGGATGCGCTCGGCGAGGGCGCGCACGTCGGGCTCGGCCGCGCGGTCGCCGGCGAGCTCGGCCATGGCGAGGGCCTGCGCGTGGTGCGGGATCATCATCCGGACGAACCAGACGTCCAACGAGTTGTGCGGCGCGGGGCCGGCGTCGCGGACCTCGTGGGCGGCGCGGGTGGCCGCCACCTCACCGGGGCGGCCGGGCGCGATGACGGTCAGGTCGGTGGGGACCGGGCTGACGGTCGGCGTGGGTGACGCGGAGGTGGCCGGCACGGCACCGTTCTCGGTGTCGCCGCCGGAGCGGTGCACGACGACAGCGACGAGAGTGAGCACGAGCGCCAGTGTGACGATCGCCAGGGTTCGTGCGCGCCGATCGGTCATGGGCCACTCCCTGAAGTCGAGGTCACCGCGATGCTATCCATTGACGCAGGCCCTTTGATGTGACCCGGGTCACATCGACGTTCATCGTCGGGCGGTAGGGTGTCGACAATCATCTTCCCCTTGCGAAGGGCCTCGCCGATGATCAGACCTCACATGCCACGGCCACGCCACCTGCGCACCGTGGCGCTCGCCACGACCGGCCTCCTCGTCGCCAGCGCGCTCGTCGCCCCGGCGAGCAACGCCCAGGTGGCGCCCCCGTCGGCCCCCACCGCCAACGCGATCCCCGGCGTCGACGAGATCGTCAGCAGCCCCAACCTGCGGCAGATCGCCAACGTGCCCAAGGTCGCCCCACTGGACGCGACGAACAGCGACATCGCCTTCCAGGGCAGGTACGCGTTCGCCGGCAACTACAACGGTTTCGTCATCTACGACATCTCGCGGCCCAGCGCGCCGACGGTCACGGCCCGGGTGCTCTGCCCGGGGTCGCAGAACGACATCTCCGTCCACGGCGACCTGCTCTTCCTCTCCACCGACTCGTCGCGCAGCGACGACTCCTGCACCAGCACCACGCAGGGGGCGAACGTGAAGGCATCCTGGGAGGGCATCAAGGTCTTCGACATCAGGGACAAGGCCAACCCGCGCTACATCAAGTCCGTCGAGACGGCCTGCGGCTCGCACACCCACACCCTGGTGCCGGGCAAGGACCGCAAGGCCGTCTACCTGTACGTGTCGTCGTACAGCCCGCGGGCCGAGTACCCGGACTGCCAGCCCCCGCACGACTCCATCTCGATCGTCAAGGTGCCGCTGAAGAAGCCCACCGACGCGGCAGTGGTCGCCACACCGAACCTCTTCCCGGACGGCGGCTTCCCCGGCAGCGAGACCGGCTCGGCGACGACCGGTTGCCACGACATCACCGCCTACCCGTCGAAGGACCTGGCCGCCGGCGCCTGCATGGGCGACGGCATCCTGCTCGACATCAAGAACCGGGAGGCGCCCCGGGTCATCAACCGGGTCCGGGACACGGTCAACTTCGCGTTCTGGCACTCGGCCACCTTCAACAACTCCGGCACCAAGGTGGTCTTCACCGACGAGCTGGGTGGTGGCGGGGCGGCGACCTGCAACGAGGCCATCGGCCCCGAGCGGGGTGCGGACGCCATCTACGACATCACCGGCCGCGGCAACGCCCGGACGATGACGTTCCGCAGCTACTACAAGATCCCGCGCGTCAACGCGGACACCGAGAACTGCGTGGCACACAACGGCTCGCTGGTGCCGGTGCTCGGCCGCGACATCATGGTCCAGGCGTGGTATCAGGGTGGCATCTCGGTGTGGGACTTCACCGACTCGGCCCACCCGAAGGAGATCGCCTTCTGGGAGCGCGGCCCGCTCTCGGCGGACACGTTCGTCGGCGGTGGCACCTGGTCGGCGTATTACTACAACGGCCACATCTACTCCAACGACATGGTCAAGGGCCTCGACGTCCTGGAGCTGAACGACTGGCGCACCTGGTCGGCGAAGCTGACCCGCTACAACGAGCTCAACGTGCAGACCCAGCCCAGCTACCTGGGCTGGTAGGCACCGCACGGCAAACACCGGGCCCGGTCCCCCGATCCGCGGGAGGCCGGGCCCGGTCGCGCGGGTGGGACCCGTCACCTCGACGGGGGTTGCCGAGCCACCGCTCAGCAGCTGTGCCACCGTGAGCAGACGTGAAACCCACAGCCCCGCCCGAGCCGTCCGTGCGCTGGCGCCCGCACCCGCTCGACCTCGTGGCTGTCGTCCTGGCGGTGGCCGGCGCGGGCTGCGCGCTGAGCGGGCTGCTGTCACCGGCGGAGACCACCGCCACCCTGCACCGGATCCTGCCGCTGCTGCTGTTCCTCGGCACCGTGATCGTGCTCGCCGAGCTGACCGCCGTGGCCGGCGTCTTCGACGTGCTGGCCAGCCGGCTGGCCATCGCCTCCCGGGGCAGGTGGGCGGCGCTGTTCCTGCTCTGTGGTGGGCTGGCCACGCTGACCACCCTCGTGCTCAATCTCGACACCACCGCCGTGCTGCTCACCCCGGTGCTGCTCGCGCTGGCCCGCAACCTGCGCGTCCCGGCCGCCCCGCTCGCGGTCACCACCGTCTGGCTGGCGAACACCGCAAGCCTGCTGCTGCCGGTGTCGAACCTGACAAACCTGCTGGCCGCCGACCGGATCGGTCTGGCACCGCTGGCGTACGCGGCCCGGATGGCACTGCCGCAGGCCGCCGCGGTGACGGTGACCATGGCGCTGCTCTGGTACTGCTGGTGGCGGCGGGACGCGCCGGCCGGCGGGCGATTCGTTCCGCCCGAGCGGCACGTACCGGCGGATCCGGTGCTGCACCGCGTCGCGCTCGCCGGTTGTCTGCTCTTCGTCGCCGGCATCCTCGCCGGCGTGGAGATCGGTCTCGCCTCCACCGTCGCGCTCGCGCTGGTGCTCGTCGGGTTCGTCGTACGCTCCCCCGCCACACTGCGCCCGGGGTTGGTGCCGCTGCGGCTGCTGCTCTTCGTCACCGGCCTGTTCCTGGTGGTGCAGACCCTCGGCCAGCACGGGCTGGACGACCTGGTCGCCGGCCTGCTCGGCACCCAGGGCGGAACGCTCGGCGAACTGCGCACGGGCGGCACCGGTGCGCTGCTGGCCAACGTCGTCAACAACCTACCGGCCTACCTGGCCGGTGAGTCGGTGCTGCCACCCGACGACCACACCCGCCTGCTGGCGCTGCTCATCGGCACCAACATCGGCCCGCTGGCCGTCCCGTGGGCGTCGCTGGCCACCCTGCTGTGGTTCGAACGCTGCCGGGCGGCCGGGGTGGCGGTGCCGATGCGACGGTTCGTGCTGACCAGCACCCTGCTCGCGGTCACCGGCACGGTCGCGGCGGTCGGCGCGTTACTGCTCACGAGCTGAGCCCGCTCTAACCACCATTGAATGGTTCTCGCCCGGTTGCGACGTATGGCCACCCACGTCGTGTTATCTACCTGAAGCGCGAGATGACCGTTTATGCTGGGTCGACACCGATTCGAGTAGGAGAACCGATGACATCGCACCGCGAACTGGACACGCCCGATACGGCCGTTCCCGACTACCGGCCACCGACGATCCAGCGCCTGGGCACCCTCGCCGAGCTGACCAAGGGCGGCACCGTGGGTCCGGACGACGGCCTGGGCGGCGGCGGCGACGGTTCGCTCTGACCCGCCGCCGCCCGACAGCGTGGGAGCACCGCCGTTGCTCACGATCCGCCGGGCACAGCGTCGGTTCGGTCGCCGGGTGATCTTCGCCGACCTGGACCTCGACGTCCCGGTGGGTGCCCGAGTGTTCCTGGGCGGCAGCAACGGATCCGGCAAGACCACACTGCTGCGGTGCCTGTCCGGCACGCTGACCCTCAGCGCCGGACAGGCCACCGTCGGCGGCCACCCGGTCGGCTCACTTCCCGCCCGACACCTGACCAGCGTGTGTCTCGCCCCGGAACAGGGCCTCTACGAGACGCTGTCGGCACGGGAGAACGTGTCCCTCGTCGCCCGACTCCGACTGCCCCGGCGAGCCGTCCGCGCGGCCGTCGCCCGGGTCGAAGCCGAACTGGACCTGGCCGGCTACGCGACAGTCCCGGTGCAGCGGTGCTCGGCGGGGATGCGCGCCCGGGTCAGCATCGCGCGGGCTCTCGTCGCCGATCCCGCGCTGCTGCTGCTCGACGAGCCGGGCCGCTCCCTCGACGAGACGTCGCGGGAGCTGTTGTGGCAGGCGCTCGACCGACGGCCCGAGCTGACCTGCGTGATCGCGTCGCACCTCGCCGACGACCGCGCCCGGTGCGAGTCCGCCCTGACCCTCACCGGGCAGCCGCCGACGACGACCGCGGTCGCGTCGTGACCTCGACCAGTTCGGCCGCGACCACCAGCCGGGCCGCCGGGGCCAGGGCGCCCGCGATGATCCTCGCCCTGGTCCGCCGCGATCTCGGCGACCCGCGGCAGTTCCGGCTGCCGCTGCTGCTGGACCTCGCCTTCGGGGTGGTGAACCTGGCCGTCTTCCTGTTCATCTCCCGGGTGCTCACCCCGTCGGCGGGCACCGACCTCGCCCACTCGGCCAGCTACTTCGACTTCGTGGCGGTCGGCATCACCTTCCTGCTCGTCCTCCAGGCCGCCACCACGCAACTGACCGGTCGGGTGATCCGGGAACAGCGCAGCGGGACACTGGAGTTGCTGGCCGCCCAGCCGATGCCGGTCATCGCGCTGACCGTCGGGACCGCCGGCTACCCGTTCCTGTTCGCCCTGCTGCGTTCCTGCGTCTACCTGGCGATCCTCGGCACCGTGCTCGGCCTGCACACCGACCGTGCCGACTGGTGGGGAGTCGCGGTGCTGCTGATCGCCGGCACCGCGTCGGTGCTGGGCATCGGCATCGCGCTCGCGGCGTTCAGCGTGGCCGTCGGGCACGGCGACGCCGCCGCCCGACTCTTCGTCGTCGCGCTCACCTTCCTGTCCGGCACGTACTTTCCGGTCTCCGAACTCCCCGGCCCGCTGCCGGAGCTGACCGCGGTGCTGCCCAGCCGGATCGCCCTGGACGGCCTGCGCGCCGCGCTGGCCGGCGGCGACTGGGCCTGGTCGGCCGGCACGCTGCTCGGTGCCACCGCGCTCCTGCTGCCGGTGTCGAGCTGGGCCTTCGCGGGGGCGCTGCGGGTCGCCGCCCGCCGCGGCGCCCTGAAACGCGATTGAGGTACGACATGCTCCGTCCGACACCGTTCGACATCGCCAGCGGCACGCTGCTCGGTGTCGCCGCGCCACCACCACGTCGGCCCGTTCCGGCCGGCGGACCGGACCCGTTGGGCGCGCTCGACGCCGCCGTGCTGGCCGGCCTGACCCGCCCACCGTGCGTGGTCAGTTTCTCCGGCGGGTTGGACTCGTCGCTGATCCTGGCGGTGGCCGTCCGGGCCGCCCGCCGGGAAGGGCTGCCCGACCCGGTCCCGGTCACCTGGCGGTTCACCGACGCCCCCCGGGCCGACGAGTCGGACTGGCAGCACCGGGTGATCACGGCGCTGGGGCTCGGCGGTTCGTGGCAGATCCTGCGGGCCGCCGACGAGCTGGACCTCATCGGGCCGGTGGCCCGCCGGCTGCTGCACCGCCACGGCGTGGTCCATCCGGTCAACCTGCACCTGCACCTGCCCATCGCCGAGTTGGCCACCGGCGGCGCACTGCTCACCGGTGCCGGCGGCGACCAGGTCCTGGCCGGGTGGCGTCGTCCACCGGCGGCCTCGCTGCGCGCCCGACTGTGGTGGCTGCGGCACGCCGCGCGTACCCGGCAGGGCCCGGCGGAGGCGTTTCCGTGGCTGCGCGCGGAGGTCGCCCGGGCGGCGCACCGCGCGCAACGCGCCGAGCAACGGGCCGAACCGCGCCGCCTGCGGCAGCGGATCGCCTGGCACACCCGACGGCGGGACCTGCGGACGACCTGCTCGGCGCTTGCCGCGTTGGCCGCCGAGCACCGGGCGACCGCGATCCAGCCGCTGCTCGACGAGGGCTTTCTGGCCGCGTTGGCGCTGCGGTTCGGCGGCCACCGGAGGATCGGCCGGGACCGGCTGCTCGCGGAGATCGTCCGGGGAGCCCTACCGGCCGAGGTCACCGCGCCCCGCCGCAAGGCCCGCTTCCTTGAGGTGTTCTTCCGGACGCCGACCCGGGAGTTCGTCAGCTCCTGGGACGGCTCCGGAGCCGACGAGGAGTTGGTCGACCCGGAGGCCCTGCGGGAGATCTGGTCGCACTGGCCGATCCCCGGCGGCACCGCCAGCCTGGTCCAACAGCTCTGGCTGGCCGCCAACCCGCCCGACTCCGCCGGCCGGCCGGAGCGTTCCGAGATCGACATGGAGGTCACGCCGTGACAGAGCAGGAGATCGTGCACCGGGTCGACCCGGACCGGGTGGCCTGGCGGGTCGCCGGCGAGGAGGTCGTCGTGCTGGACACCAGCAACTCGGTCTACTTCGGGTTGGACGCCACCGGCGCGCTGCTGTGGCAGCGACTGGTGACCGGCGCCACCAGCACCGAGCTGGTCACGGCACTCGTGCAGGCCGCCCCGGTGGACCGGGAGCGGGCCCGCGCCGACGTGGCCGCGTTCCTGGCGGACCTGCGCGGGCACGGGCTGCTGGTCCAACGCCCCTGACCGGCCCGGTCACTCGGACACGACGACAGGTCACGCCGGGCGGGTAGGGCAGCACCCGCCAGCGGTCAGCCGTGATCGTCGCGCCGCGCCGCACGTACCTCGTTGAGTGCGGCCGGGAGCCGCCCGGTGTTGCGGGCCAGCCGGGCCAGGTGCGCCAGTAGCAGACCGACCGGGCCCCGGCGGGCCAGCGGGCTGGCGTGCCGCATGGACGCCGGTGTCGGAAACAGCCGTGGGCCGAGGTGGCGCAGCCGGTCGACCACACCGGGCAGCTCGGCGAGCTGCGCGATCGTCAGGGCTGCCGGTGAGGAGCGGTGGGCCCGCAGCCACAGCGCCGGCGTGCCCTGTCGGGGCAGGGCCAACGTGGTGGCCAGCGCCGCGCCCGCCGGTGTGAGGCGCAGCCCGAGCGCGAACGACGGCAGCGCGCCGGTCCGCGTGGCGAGGTCGGCCGCCGATCGCCAGGTGGCGACGGGAAAGACCGCAAGCGCCCGCCGCAGGTCGGCACCCGGCCGGTCGGAGCGGCCCGGCGCGGCGGCGTGCAGGGCCACCAGCAGGGCGGCGCCCGCCTCGTCCGGCACGGCGACCAGGCCGTCGGCCAACCCGATCCGTTGCGCCGAGGTGGACAACCCGGCCCACAGTGCCTCGGGATCGGCCACCCCGTGGAAACCGCGGTGCAGGTCGATGGTGAGCGACAGCGGGCCGGGCATCCGCCACGGCCGTTCGTACCAGTGCGACCGATGGTCGGGGCGACCCTCCGGGAGCGCGCTGTGGCAGCCGAGGTCGGTAAGCGTGGTCTGCGCGAGGTCGAACGAGGCGGGGGCGACCAGCAGATCGACGTCGGTGTAGAGCCGGTGCCGCTCCTGGCCCAGCCGGCGGGCCAGCCCCGCCCCCTTGAGCAGGATGGCCACCACGCCCCGGGCGGCCAGCGCCTCGGTGACCCGGACCGCGGCCGTGTCGAGGCTCAGACAGCGGACCGCCGACGGCAGGTCGGTCACCGGGTCGCTCCCACGGCGTCGACCACCAGCCGGTGGGTGTCGTCGAGGGCCGCCCAGTCGCGCGGCCGGGTCAGCTCCCACGCCGGCAGGGCGGCGAGCGACAGCAGCGCAGCCGGATCGGAGGGCAACTGCCCGAACGACCGCCGGCTGGCGAGGCGAGCCAGCACTGTGGCGCCGGGCACCCGGGCCAGGCCGACCGCGCCGCCCCAGCGCAGGAACAGCCAGCCACCCAGGGGGACGTGCGGCGCGATCGGCGGCAGCCCCACCCGCAGCAGGTCGCCGGCCCGGACCGGCCGGGTGGGCAGCGCCACCCCCGGCACCGGCCGCCGCAGGTCGACACAGCGCGGGCCGGCGAAGGCGTCGACGCCGTCGACGACCAGGATGTCGTCGGTCAGGATCGACACCCCCCGGGCGGCCAGGGCCGCGAGCAGGCTGCTCTTGCCGGCGGTACGCGGGCCGAGCACCGCCCAGGCCCGGCCGGCGAGCACGAACGCGCCACTGTGGAACGCCTCCCGACCGGCCCACCTGTTGACGGTGGTGGCCACCGGCGCGAGGTACGGATGGGCCAGCACGTCCGCAGCGAGCGGTGGCCCGTAGAAGGTGGCGGTGCCGCCCGGCCGGTCGACGGCGAGGGTCCGCCCGTCGGCGAGGACCCGGGTGCCCCGCCGGCCGTCCAACGGCACCGGCGGTGGAGGCGGTGTGGCCACCTGGCCGACCCGCACGGCGGGCCACCCGAGGGCCGCGCCCTCGGCCGGCGGCAACTCGGACGCCTCGTCCAGGCCGTGCACCCGCAGCCCGTACACGCCGCGTCCGGATGTCGGCATGATCCCCCCGCTCATCGTCTGCTCAACGGTCCTGGACGGTGACGCGATGCGGGTGGCGCTCGTGGTGACACGCCACCCGCATCCTCACTCGACGAGCGTCAGCGCAGGGTTCCCCTGATGACTGTCAACTCCTGCGATTCCTTCAGTCGCTTGGCGTCCGCCGCGCGCTGCTTGGTCGCCGTGGCGCCCTTCGCCGAGGGCGCGATCCTCGGGACCGCTCCCCCGCCGATCGCGTCGACGTCGTACGCCACCCAGAACGGTCCGGGTGTGTCCACCGCGAAGCTCAACGCGATGTTGATCGACGCACCCGGCGCCAGGCCACCCAGGTCGATGGGGATCGTCAGGGTGGTGCCCAGCCCTCCACCCGGCGGGTTGGTCGCCGGCGCGTCCATGGACAGGTTGCGCACCAGCAACGTCCGACCATCGCTGATGGTGATCGAGGTGGTGGCGTTGGCCGGGTTGACCAACCGCAGGTTGGAGTGCACCTGCGGCGACGACCCGCCGGGGTACGGTGCGCCGTTCTCCGCGCTCAACGACGTGATCCGGATCCGCGCCTGGGTGATCGGTGCGGTCGACCGGTTGGTCAGCGTCCGCCGGATGACCAGGCTGTTCGCGGTGCGGACCCGGTTGGGCGCGACCGACGCGGCCACGTTCGGGTCGAACAGCGTCGACTGGACAGCGGCGTTCTGCTGGTAGGTGCCCAGGGTGTTCTGCGGGGACGGACTGCCGAGTGTGGACGGCACCCCGTTGATCGGGCCGAGGATGGTGGCCGTCAACCGGAAGTCGGCCACGTTGTTGGCGGTGTCCCGCAGATTGCCGGCGATCCTCAGCCGGTTCCAGGAGTGGTGGACGAACGGCGGGCTGGTGAAGGCGGGCAGTGGTGGCCCTTCGGAGAAGCCCGGTGTGGAACCCGCCCGGTCGGTGACCGTCCCGGCGGCATCCGGGGCGACCAGCCGGAACCCGCCCTGGCCGAGGTTGGCGACGACGAGGTCGGGCTGGATGTTCCACAGGGAGTAGCCGGTTGCCGCGATCAGGTAACCCCGTCGGGGGGGCAGCGGTCGGGCGGTGCCGGGAATGGTGACGGACACCCCGCCCGGGGCCTCGACCTTGAAACCGGCGATCGGCAGGTTGATCGCGGTGCCGTTGACGATCGAGACGAACTGGTCGGTGAGGCCGTTGATGCCGGACTGCGCGAACTGGTCGATGACCACCTGCCGGGGCGCCGCCGAGACCTCGATCGTGACCTCGTTGGACACCGCCTCGCCCAACGGAGCGGTGCCGTCGTACTGCGCCCGGAACTGGTTGTGCCCGAACGCCGGCACGTAGATGTCGAAGGATGCCGTGTTGAGCACGACCGGGAAGGTGCCGAGCGGGGTCTCCACCCCGTTGGGCTGCTCGTCGATCAGGGTGACGCTCCCCTCCGCGACCCCTGGGCCGACGATGACCTCGAAGTGCACAGGCGTGCCGAAGGTGGTGGAGTTCGTCGACGCGGTCAGGGTGGCCACACTGGCCGCCTGGATCAGGATGCGGACCGCCCGCGTGGCGCTCTGGCCGTTGGCATCGGCCACCCGGACCGTCGCCGGGTAGGCGCCCGCCTGGGTCGGCCGGCCGGACAGCAGGCCGCTGACCGGGTCGAGGGCCAATCCGGGCGGCAGCGAGCCGTTGGCCAGCGACCAGGTGAACGGCGCGGTGCCGCCGATCACGTTGAGCTGCTCGGCGTACGGAGCGTTGACCTCGCCCAGCGGCGGCGGCGGGAAGCTCAGGACGGGTGCCTTGTTGACCACCAGGTTGATCAGGCGGGTGCCGGTCTGCCCGTTCGAGTCGTTCACCCGGACGACCACCGGGTAGGTACCGGCGGTGGTTGGCACACCCGAGATGCCGTTGGTGACGGGGTTGAGCGTGAGGCCCGGCGGCAGTGTGCCCGAGTCGACGCTCCAGGTGTACGGCGGCACCCCGTGGGTGACGTTCAGGGTGGCGACGTACGCGATCCCGACGGTCGCCTCGTCCGGGTGGTCGAACAGCAGCGTCGGCGACAGGTTCGCGATCACCTGATCGGACAGGGGCGACTCGGGACCGGTGCCCTCGGCGGTACGGGCGGCCACCGTGAACCGGTAGGGGGTGGTGGGGACCAGCCCGGTCACGGTGTTGGTGGTGGACGGCCCGAAGGTCTGGGCGGGCTGACGCACGCCGTTCACCCAGGGCGTGACGATGTAGTTGAGGATCGGTGACCCACCGTTGGGGCCGGGCGTCCAGCTCAGCAGGGCGGTGGCGGTGTCGGCGGTGACCGCGATGATGGTCGGCGCACCGGGCAGCGCCATGATCTTGGCGCCCGCGGAGGGCTTGCTGGCCGGGCCGACGCCCTCGGCGTTCTTCGCGGCGACGGTGAAGGTGTAGGTGGCCCTGGCGGTCAGACCCTCGACCTTCCGGGTGGTCGTCGACTCGTCGAAGGTGACGGTCTTCGCCTTCTTGCCGTTGCGGTACGCGGTGACCACGTACCCGCTGAGGGCCGAGCCGCCGTCAGCCGGCGCCTTCCAGTTCACCGTTGCCGTGCCGGCACGCCAGGACGCGGTGGGCCGGGCCGGCGCGGCCGGTGGCTGCGCCGGGGCGGCCAGCTCGGCGATCCGCTGCGTGGCGGCGGCCGGCGCTGTCACCGGCGCCACTGCCGGTGTGGGGGTGCGACTCGGGGCGCGAGCCGAGGCCGCCGTGGGGGCGACGAGCAGACTGACGATCAGCGCCAGGATTGCGGCGCATGCCGTGACGGCCCGTGGACGGGCACGGAGCACTGGGGACATGAATGGTTTCTCCCTCTCCCGGGGATGAGGGCCACCGCGGGCGGGGGAAGGAGGCAGGCGGCCGGCTGATGGTCCTCGGCGGGCCACGCGCCTGCTGCCCCCGGCCGCAGGGCGACTGGCGGAAAACCGACCGTCACGCACGGAATGGCTTTCACGTGTTGAGTGACGGATCTCTATCCACTCCTACCAGTTTTCCCAGGTCAGGCCATATTCGGGTGGGGAAAGTGTCCAGCCATGGGCGGAGGTTGTCCGAATTCCGACTGCCGTCGCGTCCTTCCCGCGGCGGACGCGACGGCAGGGCCGTGTCAGTCCCGGCGCACCGCGAGCTGAAGCTCGGTGACGCCCTGCTCCGGCTGGTCCGGGCAGTAGTCCAGGTACACCTCGCGGGCGAAGCCGTCGGCGCGGTAGCCGTTGTCGTCGATCCAGCGGGCGAGCACCTGCATGCTCTGGTCGGCGTCGTCCATCGCGCCATGATGGACGATCGTCGCGGCGACGCCCAGCGCGGGCAGGTCGCGTACCTCGACATCGCCACCTGCCGTCGGCCCGACCGCGACGGTCACCCCGGCGTGCACCAGCACCGCGTCGCCGTCGCCCTCCGTGGCCGGCTCGTACCAGGCGATGGCCGGCCCCGTCGGGGTGATCCCGGCCTCGGCCAGCCGGCGGAACAACTCCGGGTACAGCGGCCCGATCACCGGGCTGATGTCCTGGCTCTGGTAACTCGCCGCGACAGCGGTCAGTTCCGCGACCCGCACCGGTGCGATGTCCTTCAGAACGACGTCCTGCGTACTCATCGTGCCCTCCGACTCGATCATCCGGAGCCTCGCCTCGACCGCCGCCAGCCGGGCGGCGTCCGCGGCCAGTTGCTCTTCCAACTGGGTACGACGCAGCCGCAGCATGCCGCGCAGCTCGACCACGTCGACGGCGTCGTCGACGATGACCCGCACCTGCTCCAGGGTGAGGCCCAGCTCCTTCAGGGCGATCACCCGGTTGAGCCGGCGCAGTTGGTCCGCGCGGTAGAACCGGTATCCGGTGTGCCTGTCGACGGCGGCCGGCCGGAGCAGCCCGATGCTGTCGTAGTGGCGCAGCATCCGCACCGACACCCGGCCCAGTCGGGCGAAGTCTCCGATGGTGAACATGGTCCCCTCACGCTCGTCCCTGACACGGTGTCAGAGTCAAGCGTCGGGTCAACCGGTCGACGAGCGGCGGGCCGGGCGCGGCCCGACCAGCCGGCGGACCATCGGCGCGGCGTTCCACCTGGCGGCACCGACCAGGTCGCGGGCGTGCTCCAGCACGGTGTAGTCGGGCCGGTCGAGCCCGTCGGCGATGGCCCGGTCGAGGTCGTTGCCACACCGGCTCAGCACGGTGTCGAAGTCGCGGCGCACCGGCTGTTGCAGGTCGTAGCCGAAGGAGCGGTGCAGCCGGGCGAAGAGCGGCTTGTACAGCCGGACCCGCTCGTGCAGACCCGACGAGTACGACATCGGGTTCTTCGGCCGGCGCAGGACGTAGTCGGGCAGCACGTCGGCGAACGCCCGCCGGACGATCCACTTCTCCTGCCCGTCGCGCACCTTCAGGCTCAGCGGCAGCCGCATCGCCAGCTCCACCACGCTGAGGTCGAGAAACGGCACCCGCGCCTCCACCCCGTGCGCCATGGCGGCCCGGTCGACCCGCTGCAACTCGGTCCGACACAGGTTGCGGATCCGGTGCAGGAACAGCCGGCGCGCCGCGGCCGGGCCGACCTGGCGGTACATCGGATACCCACCGAACAGCTCGTCGGAGCCGTCGCCGGTCAGCACCACCTTGATCCCCAGGTCACGCAGGCGACGGAAGATCGGCACCGAGACGACCGCGTTGATGATGTCGCCGTACTCGGTCAACTCGGAGATCCGGATCGCCTCGCGCACGTCGGCGAGCCGGATGTCGCGTGGGCGCAGCTCGACCACGACGTGCGGCACGTCGAGATCAGCGGCGAGCCGCCGCGCGTACGCGACGTCGGGGCTGTCCGCGACGCCCACCGTCACCGCGACGCAGTCCGGGTGGATGTCGCGCACCTGGCGCAGGATCAGCGAGCTGTCCAGCCCACCGGAGAGCACCACCCCGACGGTCAGGTCGGTCTCCACCCGCATCCGGATGGCGTCGCTGAGCGCGGCACGAACGAGCAGGCGGGCCTCGTCCGGGTCGTCGACGACCGGCAGGCCCGCGCCGATGGTGAGCAGGTCGACGTACGGGTCCAGTCGCACGTGCCCGTCGGCCTCGGCCCAGCCGTGGTGCCCGGGTGGCACCTCGACGATCGGGGCGCCGTGCCCGACGAGCGCCTTGACCTCGGAGGCGAGGTGCAGACAGCCGGGCCGGCGCGACCAGTACAACGGTTTGACCCCGAGCGGGTCGCGGGCCAGGTAGGCCCGGCCGGTGGCCCGCTGCACGATGGCGAACGCGTACTCGCCGCGCAGCCGGGTCACCGCCGCCTCGCCCCACTGCTGGAACGCGGCGAGCAGCACCTCGGTGTCGCTCTCGGTGCGGAACGCCTGACCGAGTCGGGTCAACTGCGCCCGCAGCTCCCGGTGGTTGAAGATCTCGCCGTTGAAGCAGAGCAGCCAGCCCTCGTCGGTCGACGTCCACGGCTGCACCGCCCGGTCCCGGTCGACGACGCGCAGGCGGCGGGTGCCGGCGAGCAGCCCGCTCTCGCAACGGGTCTCGGTGACCTCACCGCGTGGGGCCAGGACGGCAAGCATCCGCCGGAAGGTCGTCGGGTCGGCCTCGGGGCCGATGCTCAGGGCGATGCCGCACACCGGCTCAGACCCCCATCTCGGCCTCGTACGCCTGGCGGAGGCGGCGTCGGGCGGCGGGCGCGAGGCACAGGTGCCACGCCTGCCCCTCGTCGATCACGTTGACCTCGCCGGCCTCCTGCCGGGCCAGCAGCAACTCCGCGAGGGCCTGGCGCGCACCGAACCGCTCGAACCAGCTCAGCTCGACGTCGACGGAGTAGCCGAGGCAGTGCCCGCTGGGCAGCATCGCGGCGTAGCCGAGGCGCCGCAGCCGGTACTGGTGCTCGGTGCTGCGGACCAGGCTGGTCACCCACAGCGGCGGGGTGTGCGGCGGCGCGGCGGCGGCGAACTCCCGCGCCAGGTCGTTGAGCAGCGCCACGACCTCCCGGCGGGCGCGCCGGAACAGCAGGCCGGCGGTCTGCGGGGCGGCGTCCGGGCGCAGCCGTCGGCGCAACCCGCGGGCGGCACGGCCCAGCAGGGTGGCGGGCTGTTCCTGGTAGCGGAACCGCAGCAGGTCGCGGCGACGCAGCCACTCCAGGTCGACCAACTCCGCGCTGCCGTTGACCTGGTCGTCGGTGCGGAACGTCGGGGCGTCCTGCCACCACAGCACGTCGATGCGGGACAGCAGGTAGATCCGTACCAGCGCGCTGAGGTCGCGCGCCGAGGTGCGCTCGTTGGGCTGGTAGCGGGCCATCTCCAGCAGCAGCGTCTCGCGCGCCCCGAGCAGCCCCTGGGGGGTGGCGTCGAGGACGGCGGCGAGCGCCGGCTCCCGCAGGCGCTCATCGACGAGCACCTGGCGGGCCCGGGTGCTCGTCGCGTCGGCCAGTGCGCCGACCTCGACGAGCAGTTCGGCGACAGCGGCCCGGTAGGCCGCCAGGTCGGGCTCGGCGGCGGACCGGCGGCGGGGGGTCGTGCCGGAGGGGCGGCGGCGGGCCGGCGCGGTGGGCGAGACGGGCGATCCAGGTTGCTGACCCGGACTACGGCTGGGCACTCGCATGACGGGGGTCCCTTCTGGCACTGGGTGGATCGCCCTGAACACACCGTAATCAGCCGGACCGGACCAGATCGAACAATCCTCCGATTCACCCCGGAAAGAGCCGGACGCCGCGCTCAGCTTTGCGCCGAACGACGGAACGAGGTCGTACCAGCGCGTGATCAGACGATGACGGATTGCCGCCATACTTCGTGAATGGCTGACGACATCGCGACGACACGGTGGGCGGGGGCGGCTTCTGCCTCGATGGCGGCGAACGATCCGGGCGGCGGAGCGAGTCCCTTCGCGACGACCGCACTGCGGACCGCTCTGGTGATCGTCGCGCACCCGGACGACGAGGCCCTCCTCTGCGGCGGCACCATCGCCCGGATGGCCCAGGCCGGGATGGACGTCCACGTCGCCTCCCTGTCACGCGGGAGTCAGGGCAGGGACAAGGCGTTCGACGCCTGCTGCGAGATCCTCGGGGCAACCGGCGAGGTCGGCGACCTGGAGTCCAACGACCTGCGCATCGACGGGGATCTGGTCACCATCACGGATGCGTTGATCGACGCCCGCCGCCCGGATGTCGTGATCACCCACGGCCCCGGTGCCGGGCAGAACCAGGACCACAACGCGATCTGTCACGCCGTACGGATCACCGTCAGCCGCAGCCGTCATCCGACGATGCTCCTCCTCGGCCACCCGACCTTCGCCACGACCGACTTCCGCCCGACCTTCTTCGTCGACGTCACGGACGTCTGGTACACCAAGATCGAGGCGCTCGCCGCGTATCGGCAGATCCTCGACCGCGACTACATGAGCGAGGAGTACCTGCGGGTCAAGAGCCGCTGGTGGGCGCAGGTGGCGGGCCGCGAACGAGGGCTGTGCGAAGCCTTCGAGATCGGCCTGTGGCGTCCCGCCCCGGCCTGAACCCCCCGCGCGCCCCCGCGCGGTCGACAGCGGACCGGCGCGTCCGGTGCCGCGCTTGCCTGCCGCCCCTACTCTGAAGGAGCCACGGCGCCACTTCGGCAAGTCGAGGCACGAGCGCCCGCAGCCCGGGCGGATAGAAGTAGCCGCATGAACTGGCCGAAGTTCAGAAGCGACAGAACCCCTCGCCGAATCCGCGCCGTCTCCGATCTGCAGTTCCCGGCCAGCGGGCGGGAGCGCCTCCGAAATCGGTACCCCCATCTCAGTGCCGACGACATCGTCCTCGTCGAGACCGCGACCCGGCAGTGGTTCCGGCTCGTCGTCCGCCACCCCGGTGCGAAGCTGTCCGTGCCGTCGATGGTCGTGGACGACCTGTGGCAGGCACTGACCCTGCACACGCGGGACTACGCCACCTTCTGCGACGCCGCGTTCGGGCGCCTCCTGCACCACCAACCGGGGCCCGCGACCGGCGGCGACCCACCCAACGCCGAGCGCGGCTCGCTGCTGCTCGCCACGCTGAGTCACGCCCGCCGGGACGAGGGTGGCGACCCGACCAGCCTTCCCCTGTTGTTCCGGGTCGACCAGGAGCTTCGCGTCCCCGACGGCAAGCGCTACCTGGCCGACTGCGGCGGCCGTGGCGAATGTTTCCCGGTTGCCGAACGGGTCTGCCTGCAACACCTCGGCGGGCCGGGCAAACGACCCAAACCCCGCGGCATCCGTGGCGATCTGCCCTTCCTGGACGGCCGCCACGGCTACGCCGGCAGCTCAGGTGGGGTGGGTGGCGGCGAGTTCAGTGGCGGTGGCGACGGCGGGGGCAGCAACTAGCACGAGTTCGTCGACACGCCTACTGCCGTCGCCACGAGATAGCGGTGATCGTCCGCGGCCTGCGTAACACCACCGACCTGCGGGCCGAGTACAAGCTCGCCGCGATGAAGCAGTCGCTGGGCGTCGCCACGGTGTTCCTGCCCGCACGGCCCGACCTGGCCGCGGTGTCCTCGACGGCGGTACGCGCGCTGGGCACACCGCCGTCCCCACCGCGGTCGTCGAGCGGCCCTGGTGGGTAGCCGCACCCGGGCGGGCTCGGGCCGGTGACCGTCGCGGCGATCCGGGGCCCGGTCCCGCGACGACCTCAGCCGAGCCTGGTCAACGGGGTCACCGTCCGATCCGTACCGTCATAGCTGCGCGCGCCGACGAAGTCGCCCCCCGGGCGCTGCCCACCGCTCACGGCGCGGGCCCGGCGCAGGTCCGCGTCGCGGAACCGCAGGGCCAGGCTCAGGTGTGGCACCCACTCCCCCGGTGCGTGCCACGGCCGCTGCCCGTCGGCCTCGGCGAGCACGTCCCAGACGGCCGCGTGCAGCGTGGTCAGGGCGGGCGTCTGTCGCACGAGCCAGACCAGCGGGGCACTGCCGTCGAGGACGACGACACGTTCGAGGGTGACCGGCACCGGTAGCGCGGCGTCGAACAGCTCGGCCAGACGGTGCGCGACGCCGGGCGGGAAGTCGTCCACCGCCGCGAGCGTGAGGTGCGGCCGGTTGGTCGGGTGGATGTTGCGGGCCAGGCTGGGCAACCCCGCCGCCGCCAACCGACCCCAGACCGCCCGGACCGCGACGTCCAACCCGGGCGAGCAGACCAGTTCCACGGTACGCACGCGCCCACGCTAACCCGACGGCCGGCACCATCCACGGGATGGGGACCGAGCACGCTCCCGCTGGGAAGCGCGACGTGGTCAGAGCCAGCCGTTGTCGCGGGCGGTGCGCACCGCGTCGGCCCGGTCGGCCGCGCCGAGCTTCTGCACGGCGGCGCACAGGTGGTTGCGGACGGTGCCGGTGGACAGGTGCACCCGGCGGGCGATCACCGCGACCGGTGCGCCGAACTCGGCCAGCCGCAACGTCTCCAGCTCGCGGGGCGTCAGCGGGCACGCGGGCAGGGTCAACGCGTCGGCGGCCAGCGACGGGTCGACGTACCGGCCGCCGACGTGCACCCGGCGGATCACGTCGGCGAGCGCACCACCGGGCGAGCCCTTGGGCAGGAACCCACGGGCACCGGCGGTCAGCGCCTGCCGCAGGTGCCCCGGGCGGCCGTGCCCGGTCAGCACGATCACCGCGCACTCGGGGCGGACCCGGGTCAGCTCGGCGGCCACCCCGATGCCGTCCAGACCGGGCATCTCCAGGTCCACCACGGCCACGTCCGGGCGGTGCGCGAGCGCCGCGGTCACCGCCGTGGGACCGTCGGCGGCCTGGGCCACCACGTCGATGTCCGGTTCGAGGCCGAGCAGCGCGGCGACCGCGACCCGCATCAGGTCCTCGTCGTCGGCGAGCAGGACGCGGATCACGACGCCACCGGCACTGTCACCGCGAGGGTGAACACGCGGTCCTCCCGGCGGACCCGCACCTCTCCCCCGACCACGGCCAGCCGGTCGGCCAGACCGCGCAGGCCATGGCTGTGCGCGTCCGGGCCGCTGTCGTCGGCACCGTCGTTGGCGATGGTCATCCTGGCCCCGTTCTCGTCCCGGTCGATGTGGATCCGGCACCACTCGGCCCGGCTGTGCCGCAGCACGTTCGTACCCGCCTCGCGCAGCACCGCCGCCAGTTCGGCGGCGGCCGCCTGGGGCAGGTCGACCGGCGGCGGCGACACCGTGCAGCGCACCCCGCAGGAGCGCAGGATCTCCGCCACGGCGGCCAACTGCTCACCGAGATCGACCGCCCGGTAGCCGTGCACGGTCTCGCGGACCTCGGTCAACGCGGACACGGCGAGCCGTTGCGCCTCGGCGGCTTCCCGACCGGCCCGTTCCGGGTCGACCGGCGCGAGCCGGGCGGCGAGTTCGGCCTTCAGCGCGATGACGGTGAGATGGTGCCCCAGTACGTCGTGCACGTCACGGGCGAAGCGCAGCCGCTCCTCGGCAGCGGCCAGCCGCACCTGTGCGGCCTGGCCCTGCCGGGCGTCCACGAGCAGGCCCCAGAACCAGATCTGCAACCCGTTGACGGCCGCCACGGAGGCCCCGATCCCGCCGGTCACGGCCAGGTGACGCGCGATGGACCCCCCGGTCCACACGGCGACCGCCACCGCCACCAGCAGGACGCCGGCGGCCATCACGAGCGCGGCCCGCAGTCGCAGCAGCAGCGGGGCCATGCCGATCAGTGCCGCACCCAGCCAGGCCCAGGTCGGCCACCCGCCGGCGTCCACCGGGCCCACCAGCGGAACCGTCAGCACCGCCGTCGCCGCCAGGCTCACCTGGGCGCGCCGCCGCCAGCGCGGGTCGAGCCACGGCGTGACGGCCGCGTACAGCACGACGGTCTGGGCGGTCACGAAGGCGAGGATGCCGACCGCGCCGAGCGCCACCCGGCCCGGGGCCGGCTCGCGGGTCAGCCCGACGGCCGGGAGCAGGACGCTCGCCCAGACGCCGGTGACCAACGACAACAGCGTCGCCTGCCGGGCCCGGTGCAGCCGGCGGTCCGCCCGGGGAGTCACCGCCTCGCTCGCCACGCGTCGATCCTAGGGCCGCCCGACGCCCGGCCCACCCCCGCGACCGTCACGGTTGAACCGTGCGTCCCGCACGGTTTTCCGATGACGAACGGTTCTGCCCACCGCGCCGCGACGCCGGCAGGGTCAGGGGCATGGAAAAGACAGAGTTGTACGCGGACACCGTCGCCGCCGTACCCCCGCCCGCGACGGCACCCACCGCCGAGCCGACAGCCTCGGACGCGGCGCTCCCGGACGCGGCGCCGGCCGCCGGTGCGCGGCGGCTGCTGTGGCATCTGGGCGAGATGGCGCTGGCGATGCTCGCCGGGATGCTGCTGCTCGATTCACTGTGGGACGCGGCCGGCGCCGTCTCGGGTCTCGCCGGTGCGTTGCGCCGCCCGGACGTCGCCGCACTGGTGATGGCGACGAACATGACAGTCGGGATGACGGTGTGGATGCGCTACCGGGCGCACCACTGGCGCGGGGTCGGCGAGATGGCCGCCGCGATGTACGTCCCGTTCCTGCTGCTGATCGTGCCGTTTCGGGCCGGTCTGATCGACGCCGAGGCGCTGCTGCTCGGCGGTCACCTGCTGATGGTTCCCGCGATGGTGCTGGTGGCGGTCCGACACCGCCACGAGGCGCCGGCGCCGGTACGCCGAAACCGGGTCGTGGTGGCGCTCGCCCACCGCTGGCCGGCCGGGTTGGCGCTGCTGCTGACCGTGGACATGTGGGTCGATCCGAGCGTGCTCAGCCCGTGGACGATGCTGGTGTTGCCCGGCGGCTACCTGGTGATCGGCATGGCCCGTCGCACGCTGGGCGGGCGGGGCGTGCTCGCCACCCAACTCGTCGGTCTGGCCGTCTGGGCCGCCCTGATCCTGGTCGCGGCGACGGCCGGCGGGCGGACCGCCGACTGGCTCGTGGCGATCGGGTGGTTGACGCACGCCGGCTGGGACGTGGTGCACCACCGCAACCGCCGGGTGGTGCCACGCGGCTACGCCGAGTTCTGCCTGGTGCTCGACGTGGCCGTCGCCGCGGTGATGGTGCTGGCGATCCTGTCCACCGACGCCTGACCGCCGCCTCCCCACCCGCTCGTGATCCAGACAACGTCGGGGCGGCTCGCGGGACGCGGTCGCGGGGTTGTGCCGGTCGGCGCAGCGGCCCGGACGGCGTAATGAAAGGCTTGGCACATGAGTTCCGCACCTGCACAGCACGACGCACCGACCGACGCACCGATTGACGCCAGCCCCGGCGGCACCGACGAGGTGAGCGCCTTCACCGAGCTCGGGCTGCGCGCCGAGTTGCTGGGCGCGCTCGCCGCCCTCGGGTACGAGGAGCCGACCCCCATCCAGCGGGAGGCGATCCCGCCGCTGCTGGATGGCCGAGATCTGCTGGGTCAGGCGGCCACCGGCACCGGCAAGACGGCGGCGTTCGCGCTGCCGCTGCTGAACCTGATGACGCCGCATCGCCGCGACGGCGACCCGGTGGCGCTGGTGCTGGTGCCGACCCGGGAGTTGGCGGTGCAGGTCTCCGAGGCGTTCCACCGCTACGGCAAGGACCTCGGCGCGCGGGTGCTGCCGATCTACGGTGGCCAGCCGATCGGGCGGCAGTTGCGGGCACTGGACAGCGGCGTGGACGTGGTGGTGGCCACCCCGGGTCGGGCGCTGGACCACATCGCCCGGGGCACGCTGCGCCTGGGCGGGCTGGCGACGGTGGTGCTCGACGAGGCCGACGAGATGCTCGACATGGGCTTCGCCGAGGACATCGAGGCGATCCTGGAGCACGCTCCGGCCCAGCGTCAGACGGTGCTCTTCTCGGCCACCATGCCGTCGCGCATCGACGGGATGGCCCGCCAGCACCTGCGCGAGCCGGTCCGGATCGAGATCGGCCGGGAGCAGACCGTCGCCGGTGAGGCGCCCCGGGTGCGACAGAGCGCGTACATCGTGACGCGGGCCCACAAACCGGCGGCGCTGGGCCGGGTGCTGGACGTGGAGTCGCCCACCGCGGCGATCGTGTTCTGCCGCAGCCGCGAGGAGGTGGACCGGCTGACCGAGACGATGAACGGCCGGGGTTACCGCTCCGAGGCGCTGCACGGCGGGATGAGCCAGGAGCAGCGCGACCGGGTGATGGGCCGGCTGCGGGCGGGCACCGCCGACCTCCTGGTCGCCACCGACGTGGCGGCCCGAGGGCTGGACGTCGAGCAGCTCACCCACGTGGTCAACTACGACGTTCCGTCCGCGCCGGAGTCGTACGTGCACCGGATCGGTCGGGTCGGGCGTGCCGGCCGCGAGGGTGTGGCGATCACCCTCGCCGAGCCGCGTGAGCACCGGATGCTCAAGACCATCGAGCGGGTGACCGGTCAGCGGATCACCATCGACAAGATCCCCACCGTGGCCGACATGCGCACCCGCCGGTTGGAGCTGACCCAGGCGGCGCTGCGGGAGAGCCTGCTGGAGGACGACCTCGACCCGTACCGGGTGATCGTGGAGACGCTGACCGACGAGTTCGACCTGATGGAGGTCGCCCTCGCCGCCGTGAAGCTGGCCCACGAGGTGACCTCGCCGGGCGCCGACGACGAGGAGGAGATCCCGCAGGTGCCGGTGCGCGCTCCCCGCGAGGGTCGACCGGAGACCGGCGGCCGGGGCGGCGACCGGCGGGGCGGGGGCCGGCCGCGCTCGGGCGGCGGCAACACCGTCCAGGTCTTCGTCGGCCTGGGCCGACGGGCCGGGGTGCGCCCGCAGGATCTGGTGGGCGCGATCACCGGGGAGACCGGGATCCGTGGCCGCGACATCGGCTCGATCGAGATCGCCGACCGGTTCTCGCTGGTGGAGGTGCCGCAGGGGGTGGCCGACGAGGTGATCTCCGGGTTGCGGCAGAGCACCATCAAGGGCCGCAAGGCCACCGTGCGCCGCGACCGCGGGGGCGACGAACGCTGATCCCGCCGCCGGTCTGCGCACGCCGCCGGCGACCGCCGGGTACGACGGTCGTCGGCGGCGTGCGGCTCAGAAGGAGTACGGGCCGAAGCGGCCCCAGGCCACCACGGTGGCGAGCACGAGCAGCACCGCACAGGTGATCGCGCCCTGGATCTCCGTGCGACGCTCGGCCGCCGTGTCGCGCTGCTTGCGGTCGCGCAGGTGCACGGAGATGCCGCCGACCATGACGATGACCAGCCCGACGGCGGCGAGCGGGGTGAGCACGGTGGCGATGCCGGCGAGCGGGGGCAGCACCAGCCCGACGGCGGCCAACAGCTCGACCGCGCCGAGTGCCTTGACCTGGGTCGGTGGGACCGGGTCCACCCACCGCATCAGCTCCCGCAGCTTGTCCTTGGGTTGGGTCAGCTTGGCGAAGCCGGCGCCGACGAAGACGGCGGCGAGCAGGATCTGGATGATCCAGAGCACCAGGTTCACGGGGGTTCCTCCAGGGGACCGCCTCGCGGCGGAGAGGCAGTTGAGGGTTCACGCGGCACAGTAGACCTCTTTGCGCGTACCAAAGGACCCCCGCCGTCTCCGATGACGGCGGGGGTCCTTTGGGGTTGCGGCGTCAGACCGTGAAGAGCGCCGGACCGTCCAGCGTCTCGACCTCGGCCGGGCGCAGCGCCAGGGCGAGCACGTCGGCCACGTCGGCCAGGGTGTGCACGGTCAGCGCCTCACGCACCTCGGTCGGCAGGTCGTCCAGGTCGGGCTCGTTGCGCGCCGGGATGATGACCTCGGTGAGGCCGGCCCGGTGCGCGGCGAGCAGCTTCTGCTTCACCCCACCGATCGGCAGCACCCGACCGGAGAGCGTCACCTCGCCGGTCATCCCGAACTCGGGGCGGACCGGGCGGCCGGTGACCAGCGACGCCAGGGCGGTGACCATGGTGATGCCGGCGCTCGGGCCGTCCTTGGGCACCGCGCCCGCCGGGACGTGCAGGTGGATCCGCCGTCCCGCCAGGGCGTTCGGGTCGATGCCGAGCCGGCGCCCGTTGGAGCGCAGGTACGACAGCGCGATGTGCGCCGACTCCTTCATCACGTCGCCGAGCTGGCCGGTCAGGGTCAGCCCTGGCTCGCCCTCCATGCTCGTCGCCTCGATGAAGAGCACGTCCCCACCGGCACCGGTGACGGCGAGGCCGGTCGCCACACCGGGCACCGCGGTGCGCTCGGCCGACTCCGGGGTGAACTTCGGCCGGCCCAGGTAGCCGGTGAGGTTGTCGGTGTCGACGCGTACCGGGGTCGGGTCGGTCGCCAGCGTCACCGCCACCTTGCGCAGGATCTTGGCCAGGGCACGCTCGAGTTGCCGGACACCGGCCTCCCGGGTGTACTCCCCCGCGATCAGCGCGAGCGCCTCGTCGGCGACGCCGACCTCGTCGGCGGTCAGCCCGGCCCGGTCCCGCTGCCGGGGCAGCAGGTGGTCGCGGGCGATGGCGACCTTCTCGTCCTCGGTGTAGCCGTCCAGCGTGACCAGTTCCATCCGGTCCAGCAGCGGGCCGGGGATGGACTCCACCACGTTGGCGGTGGCCAGGAACAGCACGTCGGACAGGTCCAGGTCGACCTCCAGGTAGTGGTCCCGGAAGGTGTGGTTCTGCGCCGGGTCGAGGACCTCCAGCAGGGCGGCGGCCGGGTCGCCGGCGTAGCCGGCGGAGACCTTGTCCACCTCGTCGAGGAGCACGACCGGGTTCATCGAGCCGGCCTCGCGCAGCGCGCGGACGATCCGGCCGGGCAGCGCGCCCACGTAGGTGCGCCGGTGACCGCGGATCTCCGCCTCGTCGCGGACACCGCCGAGGGACACCCGGACGAAGTTGCGTCCGAGCGCCCGCGCCACGGACTCGCCGAGGCTGGTCTTGCCGACCCCGGGCGGACCGGCGAGGGCGAGGACCGCGCCGGAGCCGCGACCGCCGACCACGCCGAGGTTGCGCTCGGCCCGCCGGTTGCGCACCGCCAGGTACTCCAGGATGCGGTCCTTCACGTCGGCCAGGCCGGCGTGGTCGGCGTTGAGCACCGCCCGGGCCGCGGCCAGGTCGGTGTTGTCCTCGGTACGCGTGCCCCACGGCATCTCCAGCACCGTGTCGAGCCAGGTGCGGATCCAGCCCGCCTCCGGGGAGGCGTCGCTGGCCCGCTCCAGCTTGCCGACCTCGCGCATGGCCGCCTCGCGGACCTTCTCCGGCAGCTCGGCGGACTCGACGCGGGACCGGTAGTCGGCGGAGCCGTCCGGCTCGTCCTCGCCCAGCTCCTTGCGGATCGCGGCGAGCTGCTGACGCAGCAGGAACTCCCGCTGGGACTTCTCCAGCCCCTCCCGGACGTCACTGTTGATCTGCTCGGTGACCTCCTGCTCGGCCAGGTAGTCCTTCACCCAGCCGACCAGCAGCTCCAACCGGGCGGTGACGTCCGCTGCGGCGAGCAGTTCGTTCTTCTGCTCCAGGGTCAACCAGGGCGCGTAGCCGGCCGAGTCGGCCAGCTCGGACAGGTCGGTCATCCGCTCCACCGCGTCGATGACCTGCCAGGCGCCCCGCTGCTGGAGCACGGAGGTCACCAGGGCGCGGTACTCGCGGGCGAGTTCCCGGGCGCGGCCGGCGGGAGCGGGTTCGTCGAGTTCGGTCGCCTCGACCCAGAGTGCGGCGCCGGGGCCGGGCACGCCGGAGCCGATCCGGGCCCGGGACAGGCCACGGATGACGGCGGCGGGCTCACCCTCGGGGAGCCGGCCGACCTTCTCGATGGTGGCGACGACGCCGACCGGGCCGTACTCGCCGTCGATGCGCGGCACGGCCAGCAGCTTGCGGTCGCCGGTCGCCCGCGCCGCGTCGATCGCGGCCTGGGTGGTCGGGTCGAGGGTCACCGGGATGACCATGCCGGGCAGCAGCACGGCGTCGGTCAGGGGAAGTACCGGAAGAGTTGCCATCGAACACCTGCTATCGCGTTGAGTTGAGCGTGTCTCACTCAAGTAACAAAGCGTTCCCCTTGTTCCGGCTTGTGACCCAGGCCACTCCGATGAAGTGATCCCCCCAATTCCCCTCGTTCGGTGCGTACCGGCATGATCGGTACCCACCGGGGAACGGCGCAGACATGCCGGGAGCCTCCACCATCCGACTCGTCGTCGTGGACGATCACGCCCTCTTCGTCCACGGGCTGGAGTCGCTGCTCCCGCTCACCACCGACGGTCGCGTCGAGGTGGTCGCCTCGACCGGCGACGCCGCCGCCGCGGCCGCGCTGACCAGCAGCTGCCGACCCGACCTGGTCCTGGTCGACCTGCACCTGCCGGCACCCGGCGGGGTCCGGGCGGTCGCCGCGATCCGGCGGGCCACCCCGCGGGTACGGGTGATCGCGATGTCCGGTTCCGTCGACCCCGCCCCGGCGTTGGAGGCACTGCGGGCCGGCGCCGAGGGGTTCCTGCCGAAGACCGGTGAACCGGCACAACTTCTGCCCCCGTTGCTGGCCGTTCTCGACGGCTGGGCGGTGCTTCCGGCCCAGGTGCTGCGTGCCCTGCTGCGGCCCACGCACGCCAGATCCGTCGACCTGGACGGCGAGGAACGGCGGCTGCTGCGGGCGATCGCCGCCGGCCGCAGGACCGTCGACATCGCCGAAGAACTGCACGTCTCGGAACGGACGGTGAAACGGATGACCGCCGCGTTGCTGCGCCGGCTGCGGGTGTCCAACCGGGCGGAGGCGGCCGCCGTGGCCGGGCACACCGGCCTCCTCGACGATTGCGGCCCCCACCGATTCCCGGCTTTTCTCGGTAACGAACGGAATCACGACGCGCCGAATGGGGCGCATATTGTTGCGGAATACCGGGCTGATAGGTCAGACTTTGGACACATCCCGCCGCACACAGGGAGTAATCGGCAATGGCGAGAAAAGTAATCACGGTCCTGACCGACGACCTCGACGGCGGCAAGGCCGACCGGACGGTCGAGTTCAGTCTCGACGGCGTGGCCTACACGATCGACGTCTCGGACGAAAATGCCGGCGTCTTGCGTAAGGCACTGGATCCGTACATCAATGCGGGTCGGCGGATCGGCCGCGGCCCGGTGGAGAGCGCCCG
Source organism: Micromonospora sp. NPDC048935 (assembly GCF_043197875.1). Lineage (NCBI taxonomy): Bacteria > Bacillati > Actinomycetota > Actinomycetes > Micromonosporales > Micromonosporaceae > Micromonospora > Micromonospora sp. NPDC048935. Next base: position 50,567 of record NZ_JBICTZ010000005.1, read on the forward strand.
ATCGATCCGGAGGCCGGGGCGACCCACCGGCGCCGGAATGGATCGGGAGCAGAACCGGGCCATCCGGGAATGGGCCGTCAACAACGGCTACAAGATTTCCGAGCGGGGCCGGATCCCGGTTGAGGTCGTCGAGGCGTACAAGGCGCGCTGACGCGCAGGTCGCCGACGGGGTTGCGCTGGACACGGCGAGACCCCGTCGGATTGTCTCGGCGCGGCATGACGGTGGCCGGTCACCCAGGGGTTGTCACCCCGGGTGACCGGCCACCGTCGGTCGTGCTGGGTCAGTTGACGTCGATGCGTACCGAGTCGAACGCGGGCGTCTGGTTGGCCCGCTCCATCATCGGCAGCCGGTGCGAGCCGTCACCGGCCCAGACGGAGCACTGCGCGGTGCCCGACTCCGGCAGGCCCGGGATCTGGATCGTCACCTCGTCGGGCTGGGCACCACCGCGGCCGTCCTCGGTCGCGACGAAGAAGGCGGGCACCTCCTGCGGCTCCGGCGGGGTGGTCAGACTGTCCAGCATCCGGCACGCGGTGTGGAAGTGACCCCGGACCAGGCCCTGGGCGTTGAGCAGCGAGCTCTCCACGTAGTAGCCACCCTGACCGGCGGCCAGGAAGCGGTCGCGGACCAGGTTGCGGGTACTCACCCGCAGGGTGAACGCCTGGTTGCGGCCGACCTGGTCGGGGAACTGGGTGATCAGCAGGGACGGGTTGTTGGCGGCGGCGCCGACCTCACCGAACTCGGTGCTGACGCAGCGGTTGCCGATCTGGAAACCGTCGTGCGGCTGGAGTCGGCTCTCGTCGCAGTCGTTGGCCAGCACGCCGAGCCCGGCACCGGGGGCATTGCCACCGTTGTTGTTCCCGCCGCCGTTATTGCCACCACCGTTGTTGTTGCCGCCGCCGCTATTTCCGCCGCCGTTATTGCCGCCGGTATTGCCGGTCGGCTGCACCTGGCAGTCGGCGAGCTGCGCCAGGCCCTGCGGTCGAGGCCCGACCCGGTCGATCGCGGTCGTGATCCGGTCCAGTACCGCGCGCCGCTTGCCGGCCAGCGGCTGCAGGATCGCGTTGCGGATGAAAGCCTCACCCCTGTTTCCCTCGGCGGCCAACCGGCGGTCCGCCTCGGCGATCTGGGCCTGCAACTGGGCGAGGCCACGGTCCACCTCGGCCCGGGCCTGGGCCGGCACCTGCGGCAACTTCGCCGTCACGTCCGGACAGGCGATGGCCGTGCCGGTGCCCACCGTGCCGTCCTTGCCGTCCTCACACTCGGGGACCGACTGCTGCCCGTCACCCCAGTGGTTACGCACCCAGCGGCCGTTCTGCCAGGTCCGGCTGGTCGAGGCGCCGCCAGCCGGCGCGGTCGAACCGGGGCTCGGCTCCACGCACTGCCCGGCAACCGGACGAGGCTTATTTGTCCGCCGGTCCTGGGCCGACGAAATCTGGGTCACGGCGACGACTCCGCCGAAGACCACGAGCGTGCCGACAACGGCCAGCAGACGCTTGCTCCGCGCGTTGCCGGATGACCGGCGCGCCCGTGTGGACCTGCGCATCGAATTGCTCTCCTTCTCGATCCGGTAGTGGATTCCTGCCCTCGGCGGACCGACGGATGTGAGATGGCACGCCACGGTGGCGAGCACCGTGACCTACCCGGTAATGCGTCGATGGCCGACGATGCCCTTTCCGCACCGTCTCCCGCGTCCGTGGACGCGGTTGGGGAGATCCTGTTCATTCGCGCAGGAGTACGGCCCGGCAACCGGGAAGGTTCAACCGTCGCGCAGGAAATTGCCGGGACCGGAGACGGAGCCCGATCCGGGGCAGGAATCAGCAGGTAGAACGGGCGCCGGTCAGTCGGCGCAGAGGTGGTCGAAGGCGAATCCGCCGACGAGTTCGTGGCGGCGCCGACTCAGCGCGGCGATCCGCGCGGTCAGTTCGGCACGCGGCAGCAGGTCCGTGCCGGCGTCCGCCCGCAGCCGGTCCCCCACCGCGACGGTGGCGAGATCCTCGGCCAGCCGGGCCGCGTCGATGCCGCACGAGAAGCGTTGCTCGGTCACCGAGACCTCCTCGACGAGGCAGGCGTCGGGGCGGACCTGCACCCAACTCCACCCCTGCGCCGGCCCGTCGGCCCAGCGCACGTGCAGCCCGCGCACGATCGGGTCGGCCACCCGACCCGCCACGTACGCCTCGACCGCCGCCGCCCGGGTCAGCGCGCCGAGGTCGTTGACCGGCCCGGTACGGCCGTCCGGCAACCGGCCGAGGATGTCCCGGAAACCCACCGGGGTCGGTTCGTCGCCGACGGCGGTCACCCCGGCCGCGCCGGCCGCGTAGGCGCGCGCGTCGATCACGTACTCCACCAGGCGTCGGCCGTGCTCGGCGGCGCGCAACGTCGGCGATCCGATCCGCAGGACGGGCAGCCCGACCGCCGCGCTCACCGCGTCCTTGAGCCGCTCGATGCGCTGCTGCGCGGAGCCGGCGGACGCGACCGGGCCGATCTCCACGGCGACGACCGCTCGGCCGGTGTCGGCGGCGCAGACCACGAAGTCGAAGCTGGCACGGCTGGCCGAACTCCACTGGCTGCCGGTGACCCCGGGCGGGCGACCCTGGACCAGATCGCTGAGCCGGCGGGCCGGATGGACCCGGAGGCCGGCGCGGCTGAGCGTCGTCTCGCGCCCACCGTCGGCGGGCAGCGCCCGCAGCCAGCCGCGGTCGTCGCTGCCGATGCTCGTCATCTGCCTGATCCATCCGCCGGTCGGTCGAGCCGGGCCGAGTCTAGGTGCTCGATCATGGAACACCGACTTCGGATGTGACCGGGATCACAGGCTGGTGACGTTCCAGGGGCGGCCGGCAGGTGTATCCAGCGACCGCCGGTACCGGACCGGCCGGAGGTGACCATGTCGCGTCAGCAGTTCGGCTTCCTCGCCGGTTTCCTCGCCGTGGCGGTCTGGGCACTCGCCGGCGTCGGCGTGACCGCCGTCGCCGTGCTCGCCGGCCTGCTCGGCTGGCTGGTGGTCCGGGTCCTCGACGGTGACCTCACGGTGACCGGCCTCGGCGACCGCCGCACCGCGCCACGGCGACGCCGATGACCGGCCGCCCGTGCGACGCCGCGGACGTCGCGCGGATCGCGGTCCAGGCCGCCGGCCTGGTGCCGGGCGTCTCCGTCGTCCGTCCGGCGGCGGTCCGCCTCGACGACCGGTCCGTCGGACTCGATCTGCATGTGATCACCTGGTACGGGCACAGTGTGCCCACCATCGCCGAAACGGTCCGGGCGGTGGTCGCCGACCGGGTGGGCGCCACCACCGGCCTCCGCGTGGCGGCGGTGACGGTCACCGTGGACGACCTGCTCGTCCCGGGCGTCGACGTCTCCGCGGCCCCCGCGACCTGGGGCGGCTGAGATGCGCACCGTCAACCGGGTCGCCTCGCTGCTGCTGGCCACCGCCCTGCTCGTCGGCGGGGCACTGGCAGCCGTCCAGGCACTCCTGCTCGCCCTGGACCGACCGGCGCCGCTGGACACCACCGGCTGGTTCGACGCCCTGAGCGGCACCCGGTGGCGCGACCCGACGGTCCGGGCGGTGGCCGGCGGCGCCGTACTGCTGGGCCTCGTCATCCTGGTCGCCCAGTTGCGCCCCTGGGCGCCGGTGCGGTTGCGCACCGACGACCACGACGGCTGGCACCTGCACCGTCGCAGTGTGGAGCGGCGGCTCTCCGACGCGGCCCGCGCGGTGCCGGGCGTACGCCGCGCCCGGGTCCGGGTCCGACGCCGCGCCGGCCAGTGGCGGCCCCGGGTGCGCGCGACGGGTGACCCGGCGGCCCGGGCGGAGATCGAGTACGCGGTGCACCAGGAGCTGCACCGGCTCACCGCGCCCCGCCCCGGACGCATCGACATCCGCCTACAGCCCCACCGGCGCCCGGCATGACCAACGCCGGCCACCGCCTGCTGTGGACGATCGTCGCGCTGCTGCTGGTGGCGGGCGGCGCGGCGGCGCTGGCGGCCGGCAACGGCACCCTGCCCGGCGCCGATCCACAGGCGGCGTTGCTCAACGCCGGGCTGTTGGACCGCTGGCGGACGGCCACGCCGTGGAGCACCCTGGCGGCGGCGGTCGGCGGGGTACTGCTCGCCCTGGCCGGGCACCGCCTCCTGGCCCGGGAGGTGCGGCGACCCGCCGGTTCGCTGCGCGGCACCCTGAGCCACCCCGGGCGACGACCGGGCCGCACTCGGCTGGCCACCGACGTCCTCACCGACGCGCTGGTGCGCGACCTGACCGCCAACCCCGAGGTACGCCGGGCCCGCGTGGTGCTCACCGGCGAACCGCCGCGCCCCGACGTGTGGATCCGGGTGGACCTGACGGCCGACGCGGCGACCGCCGGTGTACGCGAACACGTCCGCGCCGCGGTCCGCCGGTTCGCGGCGACGACCGACTGCCAGCCGGCACACCTCGACGTGACCGCCCGCATCGAGCCAGGCCAGCCCTGACCCGCGCCGCGAGGCGGGTCGGGCCGGACCCGTGCCGCACCGCCAACCGCGACGGCCCCCGGCGCGCGCCGCGGCGACCCGGTAGTCATGATCGGTGCCGCGAGCCGGATCAGGCCGCCGGCCAGGCGGGCATGATCGGTGCCGCGAACCGGGTCAGGCCGTGGCGTGCCGTGCCGTGGCCGTGCCGTGGCGTGGCGTGGCCGTGGCCGTGGCGTGTCGGCCCGGCGGGCATGATCGGTGTCGGGACGGGTGGCGGACGGAGGTGCGCGGGTGCGGGTGGTGTCACTGGTACCGTCGCTGACCGAGGCGGTGGCGCTGACCCTGCCGGGGCTGCTGGTCGGGGCCACCGACTGGTGCAGCCACCCGGCCGGGCTGGACGTCGCCCGCGTCGGCGGCAGCAAGTATCCCGACCTGGACCGGGTCCGCGCGTTGCGGCCGGATCTGGTGCTGCTGAACGTCGAGGAGAACAGCCGGGCCGACGCCGACGCGCTGCGGTCAGCCGGCGTGCCGGTGCGGGTCACCTACCCGCGTACCGTCGCGGGCGCGTTGACCGAGCTTGGCGACCTGCTGGCCGAGTTGGGCGCGCCGGCCGAGCCGGACTGGTTGCGGGCCGCTCGACGGTCGTGGGCCGCGCCACCCCGGCTGGTCCCACCCCGCCGGGCGGTGGTGCCGGTCTGGCGTCGGCCGTGGGTGGTGCTCGGCAGCGACACGTTCGCCGGCGACGTGCTGCGCCGGCTCGGCGTGGTCAACGTCTACGACGAGCACCCCGAGCGCTATCCCCGCCCGCCCCTCGCCGAGCTGCGCGAACGGGAGCCCGACCTGGTGGTGCTCCCCGACGAGCCGTACCGGTTCACCGTCGAGGACGGGCCGGAGGCGTTTCCCGGCGTACCCTGCGCTCTGCTCTCCGGCCGACACCTGACCTGGTACGGCCCGTCCCTGGCCGAGGCGCCCGCGCTCCTGGCCGAGCAGCTGTCCCGACCGGTGCTGAGCGACTGACGCGGGCCGGTCGGCGGCTCAGCCGTGGACACCCGGGCGGCGCGCGGCCACGACGCTGGCCCCGATGGAGACCACCAGGGTCAGCACCACCACCGCCAGGGTCGACCAGACCGGCAGCTTGCCCACCGGCGTCTCGGCTAGGACGAGCTTCAGGCCGGCGAAGCCGAGCAGCAGCGCCAGCCCGTAGCGCAGGTAGCCGAACTGTCGCAGCAGGCCGGCGAGACAGAAGTAGAGGCTGCGCAACCCCAGGACGGCGAACGCGGTAGCCGTCCAGACCAGGAAGGTGTTGGTGGTGATGGCGAGGATCGCCGCCACCGAGTCGATGGCGAAGAGCACGTCGGTGGCCTCGATGGCGACGAGTGCCACCACCAGCAGTGTCGCCACGCGCCGCCCGGCGACCCGGGCGGTGAACCGGTCGTCGTGGTATCGGGCGTCGGTGGGCACCAGCTTCCGGAACAGCCGGACCACGACGTTGCGTTCCGGGTCGACGTCCGGCTTCCCGCGTACGGCCAGCCGCCAGCCCGTCCAGATCAGGAAGGCGCCCAGCGCGAACCCGGCCCAGGTGAGCCGCTCCAGTAGCTGCGCGCCGGCGAAGATGAACAGCAGGCGGAAGGCGAGCGCCCCGACGACTCCCCAGAACAGCACCTTGTGCTGATAGCCCGACGGCACCTGGAAGTAGCCGAAGAGCAGGGCGAAGACGAACACGTTGTCCACCGAGAGCGCCTTCTCCAACAGGTAGCCGGAGAAGTACGCGATGGCCGGGTCACCGCCGAGGCCCCACCACAGGACCAACCCGAACAGCAGACCCGCGCCGACCCAGACGGCGCTCCACAGCAGCGCCTCGCGTAGCCCGATGACGTGGTTGTCCCGGTGCAGGAGCACGTCGACGGCGAGCAGTACGGCGATCCCCGCGCCCGCGGCCGCCCAGGCCCAGAGCGGCACCGCGACCGTCGCCTCAGCCACCGACGCCCTCCGCATCGCCGCTGCCCAACAGCGGACCGCCTCCGACCCTAGGCGAGTCCCCCCGCCGCCACCGCCGCTCCGACAAAGTCCGTTCCGCCCGCCGATCTTGCACTTTCTGCCCCGACCAAAGGCGCGAAACGGGACACACCGGCGACCGAAAGTGCAAGATCGACGCATGGGTGGGGTGGGGGTGGGGCGGGGGTGGGTCTGCCGGGCATTGGTGGGGGGTGATCCGGCAGGATCGAGGGTGACCGGGCACATCAATCGACACGGCAGGAGATTCCCGCATGAACCAGGCAGCAGGCGCCCGATCCGGCAAGCCCGAGGTGGGTCCGATCGAGGGTGCGCCGCCGGCCGACCTCGTGATCGAGGACATCACCGTGGGCGAGGGGGCCGAGGCCCAGTCGGGCCAGTTGGCCAGCGTGCACTACGTGGGCGTGTCGCACTCCACCGGCGCCGAGTTCGACTCGTCCTGGAACCGGGGCGAGGCGTTCGAGTTTCCGCTCGGCGGCGGTCAGGTCATCGCCGGCTGGGACCGGGGCGTCGTCGGCATGCGCGTCGGCGGCCGTCGCCGTCTCACCATCCCGCCACACCTGGGGTACGGCGACCGCGGTGCGGGCGGCGTCATCAAGCCGGGTGAGACGCTCGTCTTCGTCGTCGACCTGCTCGACGTGCGCTGACCGACGCTCGGGGGTCGTCGGCGCGTGCCGGCGGCCCCGCGGCGGCCGTCGAACAGCGACGGGGCTCGCGGGCCCGGGGTCAGGCGGCCAGTCGCAGGTCGGCCGGCTCGACCGCCGGGCGGCGGGCGGCCTCGACGACCCGGGCCGGCTCCAGAATCGGCATCACCCGGTGCAGGCCGGTGGCGCGCAACACTCGGGCCACGACCGGGCTCGGGTCGACCAGGACCAGCTCACCACCACACGCCCGGACCCGCAGGTGCGCGGCGAGCAGCGTGCGGACGCCTGCGGCGGAGAGCAGCCGCACCCCGGACAGCTCCACCTGGATCACCGGACGGGCCGGCACCGACCACAGCGCGGACCGGAACGCGGCCACCGTGGCGATGTCGACCTCACCGGCCACCCGCACGAGGACCACCTGGTCACCCACGCTGACCTGCACGTCGAGCCGGTCGATCCGTTCTCCCATGCCGAGAAATCTAGCCTCCCCCACCGACAGTTTCGGCCTCCGCGGGAGTGATTCCGGGTACGCCCAGGGTCTTACCCCGAGGTGCCCCTCGTCCCCCTCGGGGTAGGGGCCGGGGCCCAGCGCCGCAGCGTGCACCCCGAGCGCCGGGCCGTGCCCTGCCGGGTATCCGCAGCAGCGCTACGCCGCGACAGCACGGACACCGTGTCGATCATGGGCGGTGGTCGGCCCCGATGGCGCGGGGTGCTCGCCGACCTGCCCGCGTACCCCTGGAATTGACACGCCCGGGCCGGCCCGCCGTGGTGGCGGGCCGGCCCCGGGTGCCGGTGCCGGTGTCTCAGCGGCCGCTGACCGAGGGCGCCGGGGCGGGCGAACCACCGGCCACCGCGCCCGGGTGCGCCGGGGCGACCGGCGCGGGCCTGAGCCCGGGTGGCACCGGCAGGGCGCTGCCCCGGACGAACTCGTCCCAGCTCACATTCCACGCCGTCCAGCCGTTGCCCGGCTGCAACTCCACCTCGGTGCCCTTGACGGTGACCAGGTCGCCGACCTGGGTCACCCCCATCAGCCAGTCGGCGGCCGTGGCGGAGACGTTCGCGCAGCCGTGCGAGGTGTTGGTGTTGCCCTGCTCTCCCTCCGACCAGGGCGCGGAGTGGATGAACTCGCCACCCCAGGTGTAGCGCTGGGCGTCGTCGACGTCGACCACATAGCCGCCGTTCGGCTCACCCCGGGTGTCGAAGGTGGTCCGCTCGTGCTTCTCCATGATCACCATCTTGCCGCTGGAACTCGGTGTGCTCGGCTTGCCCAGGCTGACCGGGATGCGACGGATCTGTTTGCCGTCGCGCAGCACCGTCATCTGCTTGGTGGCGTTGTCGATCTCCAGCGCGAGCTGGCGTCCGATCTTGGAGGTCGCGGTCCGCTCGGCGTCACCGACCCGGTCCTTGCCGATCGGCAGGCCCTCCAGGCCGGCCCGGACACTGATCGAGGTCCCCGGTTTCCAGAAGTCGGGCGCCCGGTAATAGACCTGACTGCCATCCTCAAGCCACGACCAGGTGCCCGGCTGCGGCGGATTCGTCTTGACGAACAACCGTCGCTGGACATCCGCTCTGGCCTCTTTCGGAATTGCCGGGTCGAACGCGACGGTTACCGGCATCGCCGTGCCGTACGTCCGATTACCCACAAAATAGAGGGTGCTGGTGATCTGCGGTTTGGTCGATTTGGCCATGGTGGTGAACGTGGTGGTGCGGGTGGTGGTGGCACCGGAGTCCCCGGTGGCGGTCACCTCGGCCGTGTACGTCCGCCGTGGTTGCAGCGGCCCCTTCGGCACCCAACCCGAGCCGTCCTCACGCGGCTCGGCGTCGACCACCTTGCCCTTGTCGTCGGTGAGGCGTACGCCGGTGACCCGTCCACCCTTGACCACGGTGCCCACCTCGGCGCTGACCGGAACGTCCCGGGCCTTGTCCCCCGGCGTCACGGCGAGGTCCGGCCCGGCGACGTGGTGCTTGGCCGAACCGTTCGCCGTGTCCCGGTCGGCGGTGCACCCACCCAGGACGAGCGGTGCGGCTGCGATGGTTACCGCCAACAGCGTCAATCGCCGCCTAGACGTCATGTTCAGTCCCCCCGTTTTCGACTTCCCTCCGCCACATTCTCGCCCGCTCGACAGGGCCGTCCACGGCATTCGGAAATAATCGACGGCGCATTTACCGACGCATTTTCCGGCAATGTTCCGCTTGTTGGAACAGCGGCTCAACCGGCCCCTGTCGGGCCCTTTGCCCTGCTTGCGCGACCCCGGACCGGCTGTCCGGATGACGGTGTCTGCGGGGGATGCGACGCGAACGGGGCGTGCGACCGGTCGCACCCGGTCCGTCCCGGCCCACTTCGTGCGCGGCCCGGCTTCGGTGACGCAGGGTCATCGGGACGGCACGGATACGCGCAGGTCCGGGGCGCTCCGCCCACCCCGCCCGACCGGCGCGGGAACTAGAAGGTGACGGCGGGTGGCGCACGTCGAGGCTGGACTTTTGTCACCTGAAGTGAAACTTCTGCCGAACGCGACGAAGCTTTGCCTTCGTCCGGGGGCAAGGGTAAGGTCACCTTCCAGATAGAGGGTTGCCCATTAGTCGATCAGCTTGCCGCCGCCCCTGCCGGGTTCGCTGTGTTCCGCCCCCATGGAGGGCTGGGCCGCACCGGCGCGCCGTCCTCACCGTCCAGCCGGAGCCCGCCTCCGGCCGGTTCGGCGTGCCCGGGTGACGGCAGCCAGGTCGACCGCCGCCGACGGCGTACCTGCCGTCAGGAAGGGACCACCACCATGGATCAAGAGCTCAACCGTCCGATATCGGCATCCGAGTCGATCAGCCGGCGCGGAGTGCTGCGCGCCGCGACCGTCTCCGCCGCCGCCGTCGGCGCCGCCGGTCTGCTCGCCGGCCCGGCCACCGCCGCGCCCGCCGGGCAGTCCCAGGGCCGACGTCGGGTGCCTGTCGACCGGATCAGCATCCAGCTCTACACGCTGCGCGACCAGCTCGCCGCCGACCTGCCGGGCACCCTGGACGCGCTGCGCCGGATCGGCTACCGGCGGGTGGAGCACGCCGGATTCGTCGGACGCACCGCCGCGCAGTTCCGGGCGGCGCTCGACGAGGCCGGGCTGCGGTCCACCTCCGGGCACACCGCCATCCCGCAGCCCTTCGACGCCGCCGCCTGGGAGCAGTCCCTCGCCGACGCCAACGTCGTGGGCTGCAAGAAGATCGTCCACCCGTACTTCGGTCGGGACGCCAACGGTCAGGCGATCCGGGACCCCAACGTCTACCGGGCCCTGGCGCGCGACCTGAACAAGGCCGGCCGGTTGGCCGAACGCGCCGGGCTCGACTTCGGCTACCACAACCACCAACTGGAGTTCACGCCGTTGACCGACGGCTCGACCGGCTTCGAAATCCTCACCGGGCAGACCGACCCGCGCCTGGTCCACTTCGAACTCGACCTCTACTGGACGTGGCGGGGCGCGCACGACCCGGTCGACGTGATCCGGGCCAACCGCGGCCGGATCCGCCAGGTGCACGTCAAGGACCTCGACGTCGAGGGCGGTTTCGCCGACCTCGGCGACGGCCTCATCGACTTCGGCCGCATCTTCGCCCACGAGCGGGAGGCCGGCATCGAGGAGTACATCGTGGAGCGCGACGACGCGGGCACCACGCCACGCTCCCCCGCCGACGCCCTGGACACCGCTCGCGTCGGCTTCGACTATCTCGCCTCACTTCGGTACTGAAACACCTCGGGGGACAATTGATGAACAGGACCGCATTCGTGTCCGCCCTGCTGCTGGTGACGGCCGGTCTGGCCGTACCACCGTCGGCGGCGGCCGCGGCGCCGGCCGCGCCGCCGGACAGCAGCTTCCAGAAAGTGACACTGAACGACTTCCCGGGCGAGCCGATGAGCCTCGCCGTCCTGCCCGACCTGCGGGTGCTGCACACCTCCCGCACCGGCGAGGTCCGCATCCACGACCCGCGCACCGGGCTGAACACCCTCGCCGCGGACATCCCGGTGTACGAGCACGACGAGGAGGGGTTGCAGGGGGTCGCCATCGACCCGAACTTCGCCCAGAACAAGTGGGTCTACCTCTACTACTCGCCGCCGATGGATACGCCGGTGGACGACCCGGCGACCCCCGGCGTCAACGAGGGGGACGCACCGGAGACCGGCACCGAGGCCGACTGGCAGCCGTTCAAGGGCGCACTGCGGCTGTCCCGGTTCAAGCTGGACGGGATGAAGCTCAACCTCGCCAGCGAGCAGCAGATCATCGACGTGCCCACCGACCGGGGCATCTGCTGCCACGTCGGCGGCCAGATCGACTTCGACAGCTTGGGCAACCTGTACCTGTCGACAGGTGACGACACCAACCCGTTCGCCTCCGACGGCTACATTCCGATCGACGAGCGGGCCGACCGCCACCCGGCGTTCGACGCCCAGCGTTCGGCGGCCAACACCAACGACCTGCGCGGCAAGCTGCTGCGCATCAAGGTGAAGAACGGTGGCGGTTACACCGTGCCGGCCGGCAACCTGTTCAAGCCGGGCACGGCACAGACCCGCCCGGAGATCTACGCGATGGGGCTGCGCAACGCGTTCCGGTTCTCCGTCGACAGGCGTACCGACAACGTGTACGTGGGCGACTACTCCCCGGACGCCTCCACCCCGAACCCGGAGCGTGGCCCGGCCGGGCACGGTCGGTGGATGGTCATCGACAAGCCGGCGAACTACGGCTGGCCGTACTGCGTGACGCCGACGATCGCCTACCGCGACTACGACTTCGCCACCGGCGAGTCCGGCGCCAAGTTCAACTGCAAGCGCCCGGTCAACGACTCACCGCACAACACCGGCAAGCGCGTGCTGCCACCGGTCGAGCAGCCGCAGGTCTGGTACGCGGCGGCCCCGTCCGCCGAGTTCCCGCAGCTGGGCACCGGCGGCATCTCTCCGATGGGCGGCCCGGCGTACGACTACGACGGGACGAGCACGTCGCGTACCCGCTGGCCGGCGTACTACGACGGGGTGCCGCTGTTCTACGAGTGGTCCCGCGACTACATCAAGGAGTTCCGCCTCGACGCCGACGGCGATGTCACGGACATCCGTCCGGTGGCGCCGTCGCTCGTGGTGGACAACCCGATGGACATGGAGTTCGGCCCGGACGGCGCGCTCTACGTGCTGGAGTACGGTGACGGCTACTTCGCCGAGAACCCGGACGCCCAGCTGTCCCGGATCGACTTCGTCCGGGGCAACCGGACGCCGATCCCGAAGATCAGCGGCACGCCGACCGTCGGGCAGGCCCCGCTGACCGTCGCGTTCTCCAGCGCCGGCACCACCGACCCGGACGGTGACAAGCTCAGCTACGCGTGGGACTTCAACGCCGACGGTTCGGTGGACAGCACCGCTGCGAACGCGACCTGGACGTTCCCGGAGAACGGCTCGTACACCCCGACGCTGAAGGTGGCCGACCGCACCGGACGGTCCGCCTCGGCGAGCCTGCCGCTGGTGGTCGGGCCGACCGCGCCGGTCGTCGAGTTCGTCACCCCGGAGGCCGGGCAGCCCTTCCAGTTCGGGCAGACCGTCGCGTACGAGGTGAAGGTCACCGACGACCTGCCGGTGGACTGCTCCAAGGTGAAGGTCACCTACGTGCTCGGGCACGACGAGCACGGGCACCCGCTGTCCACCTCGACGGGCTGCTCCGGGAGCATTCCCACCTTCCTCGACAGTGGGCACAGCGGTGCGGACAACCTGACCGCCGTGTTCGTCGCGGAGTACACCGACGCGGGCTCTCCGGCGCAGTCGGGCTCGGCCACGGTCGTGCTGGACCCGACCCCGGTGGCCGGTCTGGCCGGCTGACCAACCCAGGATGACGGCGGCGGCGACCGGAGCACTCCGGTCGCCGCCGCTCGTCGTTTCTCCTCCTGCCGGCGCGGGGCACGCTCCGGCGCAACGGGCGGACGGTCCTCCGACCGGCGGGGGGGCACGGACCGGCGCCGGTGCGGGCGGACCTCCGGTCGCCGCTCAGCCCCAGTCGCTGTCGACGTGGTTGTCCCGCCAGCGTCCGCCCACCGGCGGGGTCTCCAGCAGCATCCCGTCGCCGACGTTGCCGGCCAGGTCGTTGTCCTCGACCCGGCAGCCCACACAACTGCCGCGCTCGGTGATCCACAGCCCGTGCGTCTGGGTCTGGTCGTCGTGGTTGTCCCAGATCCGGTTACCGCGGACCGTGGCCGAGTCGAACGCCGCGTCGATCGTGATCCCGGCCCGCCGCTCGGGTGCGGGAGACAGTTCGTATCCGCAGCCGGGCGGCGGCACGTCCCCGCTCCACGCGGTGAACCCGTCGGGGCGTACCGGGGCGAGGGTGAGCTCGTCGCCGGTGTTGGAGGCGACCATGGCCACGGCGCGCCCGACCCGCAGGACCTTGCCCCGGTGCCCGTCGTGCGGCCAGTTGGCCGACCGGTCCACCAGGCACCGTTCGCTGTAGCGGACGGCGTCCCCGGTGCCTCCGGCGCCCTGGGCACACTGCCGCCCGTTGTTGCGGATCCGGTTGTTGAGCAGCACCGCGTCGGTCATCTGGTGGTCGATCCGGACCGCGTCCAGGCCGTTGCCCCAGAACTCGTTGCTCTCGATGACGACGTCCCGGATCGGGCCCTGGTAGCCGCGTCCGAGGTCGTGCGCGTGGTAGCCGTGTCGCCCGTTGCCGCTGATCCGGTTGCCCCGCACGGTGTACGGGCCGGGGCTGTTGCCGATGCTGACCCCGTCGCGCATGTTGCCGTCGATGACACAGTCGGTGAGCAGCCCACCCCGGCCGGCCACCGACGAGGTTCCCTGCGCCGACACGTCGAAGCCGGTCTCCAGGTTGCCGGTCATGGTGCAGGCGGAGACGATCAGACCGTCGGCACCCCAGTCGGAGATGCCGAACCGGTTGCCCTGGCTGTGACAGCCGATGATGCGGTAGCCGCGCGGCGGCGCCCAGTAGTCCTTCTGCAACTCCAGGAAGATTCCGTTGGTGCCGTTGGCCAGCGTGGTGCAGTTGGCGATGGTCAGCCGCTCCACCGTGCCCCAGCCGCCGATGCCGACCCCGATGCCGGCGCCGCCCATCTGCTCGCCGTTGTCCAGTCGGCCGCAGCCGACCACCACCACGCCGTCGATCAGGGAGTCCTGGAGGAAGTCGCAGCCCAGCCCGGTGGCCGCCGTGTGGTGGATGTAGAGGTTGCGGAACACCCCCCGCACCACGTACTGGAGACCGAGGCCCTTGGCCAGGTAGTTGTACTCGGCCATCGCCACGCCGGAGCCGTCGATCTGGAAGTCGGAGAAGGTGCAGTCGGCGATGTGCCGGTCCCGGTCGGCACCGTGCTGCACGGTGGTCCAGAAGGCCAACGGCGTCGGATCGGCCCGGTTGCCCTCGTTGCTGAGCATGAACCGGGTCGCCGCCGGGCCGGCCCCGACCAGCGACACGCCGCTGCGCCACACCGTGCCCGCGTCCCGGATCGAGTAGATGCCCGGCGGGCAGTAGATGACCCGGGCGCGCCCGTCCGAGGCGTACCCGGCGCCCAGCCGGTCCACGAGGGCGGCCAGAGCCGGCTGGTCGTTCGTCGCGCCGTCGCCGGTCAGCCCGTACTCCAGCGCGTCGCAGTAGAGGGGCGCGCCGGCCGAGGCGGGCCGCCGTACCCGGACCGAGTTCAGTAGCAGCTCGTTCGCCACGGCCACAGGCCGGCTCCCTTCGACGCGTTCGGTGCGCTCCGGCGGGGCCGACTTCCCGATCACACCGCCGGGAAACCCCGGCACCGCGACACCGCCGGGAAACCCCGGCACCGCGACACCGCCGGGAAACCCCGGCACGGTGACACCGCCGGGAGAGCCCGGCTCGGTGACACCGCCGGCAGCGCCCGGCACGACGACGCCGCCGGCAGCGCCCGGCACGCGCGCCGGCCCCGGCGCCGCAGGGGGCAGCGCCGGGGCCGGGTACGCGTCTCAGACGGCGGCGATCAGCAGCGCCGGGCGCTCCACGCAGTCGGCGACGTGCCGCAGGAAGCCACCGGCCACCCCACCGTCACAGACCCGGTGGTCGAAGGTGAGGCTGAGCTGGGTCACCTTGCGCACCGCGAGTTGCCCGTCGACCACCCAGGGCTTGTCCACGATCCGCCCGATCCCGAGCAGCGCCGCCTCGGGGTGGTTGATGATCGGTGTGGAGCCGTCGACGCCGAACACCCCGTAGTTGTTGAGGGTGAACGTACCGCCGGTCAGCCGGGCCGGTGGCAGGGTGCCCGCCCGCGCGGCGGCGGTGGTCGCCGCCAGTTCGGCGGCCAGCTCGGCGGTGGTGAGTCGCTGGGCGTCGCGCAGCACCGGCACCAGCAGACCCCGGTCGGTCTGCGCGGCGATGCCGAGGTGCACCCCGGCGGACTGGACGATCCGCTGCGCCTCGGTGTCGACCCGGGCGTTGAGCTGCGGGAACCGGCGTAGCCCGCTGAGGCAGATCCGGGCCAGCAGGGCCAGGATGCTCACCGGCGCGTCGGGCGTCGCCGCGTTGATCGCGGCCCGGGTCTCCAGCAGCCCGGTGGCGTCCACGTCGACCCAGATGGTCACCTCGGGGATCTCCCGCCGGCTGCGGGAGAGCTTGTCGGCGATCACCTTGCGGATGCCGGTGAGCGGGACGATGACGTCGTCGTCCCCGGACGGCACCGGCGCGACGGGCGCGTCCGGCGCGGCGGCGAGCCGGGCGGCGGGCACGGTCAGCGCCGCCTCCACGTCGGCACGGCGGATCACCCCGCCGTGCCCGGAGCCCCGCACCGCGTTCAGGTCGACGCCACGCTCCCGGGCCAGCCGCCGCACGATCGGCGAGATGACCAGGGCGGTCGGTCGCCCCGGGTGGCCGGGCGCGTCGCCGGCGGCAGCACCACCGGCCGGGGCAACGCCACCGGTCGGGGCAGCACCACCGGTCGGGGCACCACCACCGGACGGGGCAACGCCGCCGGTCGGGGCGGTACCAGCGGTCGGCGCGGTGTCGGCCGGTTCGGGGGCGAGCGTCAGGCGGGGTCGACGGCGGCGGCGGGTGGCACCGCCGTGGCCGGTGCCGTAGCCGATCAACACGTTGCCGGAGCCGGCCCGTTCCTCCTCGCGGTAGGTGGCGTGCCCGGCGGGCTCGTCGCCGCCGCCCAGCGGTGCGATGGTGATCAGCGGCTGGCCGACCGGGCGTACCTCACCGGCCGCGCCGTGCAGGGTGACGACCCGTCCGGCGTACGGGCAGGGCACGTCCACGACCGCCTTCGCGGTCTCCACCTCGACCACGCTCTGGTCGACCGTGACCACGTCGCCCACGGCGACCCGCCACTCGACGATCTCGGCTTCGCTCAGCCCCTCACCCAGGTCGGGCAGGAGGAAGACCTGCGTCCGTTCGACGGTGGTCATGCCGCCGCCCAACGCGCGTCCGGCTGGTCGTCCCACTGGAGTCGGGCCACCGCGTCGAGCACCCGGTCCACCCCGGGCAGGTGGGTGTGCTCCAGCATCGGCGCCGGGTAGGGGATGTCCAGCCCGGCGACCCGCAGCACCGGGGCGTGCAGCGCGTGGAAGCAGCGCTCCTGCACCCGGGCGGCGATCTCCGCGCCGACCCCCGCGAAGCCCTGCGCCTCCTGGATCACCACGCAGCGGCCGGTGCGGCGGACCGAGGCGGCGATGGTGTCGTCGTCGAACGGCACGATGGTGCGCACGTCCACCACCTCCAGGTCCCACCCCTCCTCGCGGGCGGCCTCGGCGGCCTCCAACGCGACGGGCACCGCCGGCCCGTACGCCACCAGGGTGGCGTCGCGTCCCGGACGGCGCACCACGGCCCGGCCGAAGGGCTCGGTCCGCGTCGGCAGGGCCGCGTCGGCGCTGCCGAAGTAGAGCTTCTTGGGCTCCATGAAGACCACCGGGTCGGGGTCGTCGATCGCCTCACGCAGCAGCGAGTACGCGTCCTCGACGGTCGCCGGGGTGATGACCTTCAGACCGGGGGTGTGCGCGTAGTACGCCTCGGACGAGTCGCAGTGGTGCTCGACCCCGCCGATGCCGCCCGCGTACGGCACCCGGATCACGATCGGCACGCTCAGCGCGCCCCGGGTCCGGTTGCGCAGCTTCGCCACGTGCGACGCGATCTGCTCGAACGCCGGGTACGCGAACGCGTCGAACTGCATCTCGACCACCGGCCGCAGACCGGACATGGCCAGGCCGACGGCGAACCCGACGATGCCGGCCTCGGCGAGCGGGGTGTCGAAGCAGCGGTCCTCACCGAAGCGGGCCTGGAGGCCGTCGGTGATCCGGAAGACACCGCCGAGCGCGCCGACGTCCTCACCGAAGACGACGACCCGGTCGTCGGCGGCGAGGGCGTCGGCGAGCGCGGTGTTGAGCGCCTTCGCCATGGTGGTGGCCATCAGGCGTCCCCCTCCTCGTCGCGAGCGGCGGCCAGCTCGGCGCGGACCAGCTCACGCTGTTCGACGAGTTGCGGGGTGGGCTCGGCGTAGACGTGCTCGAACAGGCTCAACGGGTCGACGCTCGGCTGCTCGTTCATCCGGGTGCGCAGGTCCGCCGCGTACGCCTCGGCCTGCTCGGCGACCTCGGCGACCGCCGCGTCGTCGAGCACCCCGCGGGCCCGCAGGTAGGTCTCCAACCGGGCGATCGGGTCGCGGTCGCGCCAGGCGTCGACCTCGGCGCCGTCGCGGTAGCGGCTGGCGTCGTCGGCGTTGGTGTGCGGCTCCATCCGGTACGTGTGCGCCTCGACGAGGAACGGTCCGTTGCCGGCGCGGGCGTGCGCGACCGCGCGGGTGAGCACGGCGAGCACCGCCACCGGGTCGTTGCCGTCGACCTGCTCACTGGGTACGCCGTAGCCGACGCCCTTGTAGGCCAGTGACGGCGCGGCGGTCTGCCGGGACAACGGGACACTGATGGCGTAGCGGTTGTTCTGCACGAAGTAGACGACCGGCGCCTTGAACACGGCGGCGAAGTTGATCCCCTCGTGGAAGTCGCCCTCGCTCGTGGCACCGTCGCCGATGAAGGCCAGCGCCACGGTGTCGCGCCCCTGGTACGCCTCGCCGTGCGCGAGACCGGCGGCGTGCACGCACTGGGTGGCGAGTGGGGTGCACTGCGGCGCGGTGCGTACCTCGGTCGGGTCGTAGCCGCAGTGCCAGTCGCCGCGCAGCAGCGTGAGCACCTCGACCGGGTCGATGCCCCGGGCAACCAGCGCCATCGACTCACGGTAGGTGGGGAAGACCCAGTCGGTGTCGCGCACCGCGAGCGTCGCGCCGACCTGGCACGCCTCCTGGCCCCGCGAGGACGGGTAGACGGCCAGCCGGCCCTGCTTGGTCAGCGCGGTCGCCTGGGTGTCGAACCGGCGGCCGAGCACCATGCGGCGGTACAGCTCGCGCAGCACCTCGACGGGTGGCTCCGGATAGTCGCCGCGGGCGGGCAGCGGCGTGCCGGTCGGGTCGAGCAGACGGACGGGTTCGGTGTTCGGCAGCAGCGGGCGCGCCGGGTCGGGCGGGGTGGCCGCCCGACGCGTACGCGGGGATACCCTGCGGACCGCCTGGGGAGTGGTCGTCACGGCGGAACCTCCTGGGACGTGTGGTGAGCCTATGCTTCCGCCTGTCGGATGATTGACTCAAGATCCACGCAGAAGGCGGGACGGTTGGCATGCGGAGGGACCACCAGTGAGCCAGGAGACCGGCGACGAAGCAGACCGGGCGGCGGGATCGGGACGATCGGTTCGAGCCCTCGACGAGGTGGACCGGCGGATCCTCGACGAGCTGGTCCGGGACGGGCGGACGTCGGTGCGTACCCTCGCCGAACGGATCCACATCTCCCGCACCAACGCGTACGCGCGGGTGGAGCGGTTGCTGCGCGACGGGGTGATCACCGGGTTCCACGCCCAGGTGGCGCCCGAGGCGGCCGGGCTGGGCACCTCGGCGTACATGGCGTTGACGATCGAGCAGAACACCTGGCGGGAGGTGTCGGCCGAGCTGGCCCGGGTGCGCTATGTCGAGCACGTGGCGTTGCTCAGCGGCGAACACGACGTGCTGGCCCTGGTCCGGGCCCCGGACAACGCCGCCCTGCGGGATGTGGTGCTGGACCGGGTGCAGCGCATCGCCGGGGTGTTGTCGACGCGGTCCTGGCTCGTCTTCGAGGAGTTCGGCGGAACGCGGAGCCCCTGGCAATAGAGGTCATAACACGAAATCATTAGCACGATGACGAAACAGCCGAACCACCGCAGAACGCCGTTACTATCCGCGACGTGGCTATATCAAATGAGTTGTGGGCGCAGGCCAGGGTAGCCGCCCCGCCACCGACCAGGCCGACGTCGACACGGCCCCCGTCGACGGGCGCGCGGTCCTTCCGCGCTGACATCGAGGGCCTGCGGGCGGTGGCCGTGCTGCTGGTGCTCCTCGGTCACGCCGGAGTGCCGTACCTTCCCGGCGGTTTCGTCGGTGTCGACGTGTTCTTCGTGATCTCCGGCTTCCTCATCACCGGTCTGCTGGTCGAGGAACTCGACCAGCGTGGACGGCTCTCGCTCACCGACTTCTACGCCCGACGAGCGAAGCGTCTGCTCCCGGCCGCCGCGACAGTCCTCCTCGCGACCCTGGTGCTCACCTACTTCTTCCTGCCCCGTGGCCGCTGGTCGGCCACCGCCTGGGACGTCATCGCCAGCGCCTGCTACGCCATGAACTGGCGGTTGGCCGAGCAGTCCGCCGACTACGTGGCCGCCAACGACGCCGCGAGCATCGCCCAGCACTTCTGGTCTCTCGCCGTCGAGGAGCAGTTCTACCTGGTGTGGCCCCTGCTGCTGATCGCCCTCGGGTGGTTCGTCCGCCGCCGGGGGCATGGTGGCCGCGGCCTCTACCTGCTCGGGTTGGCGCTGATCGCGGTCCCCTCGTTCGCCTGGGCGCTGTACGTCTCACCGACCGACCCATCGGCGTACTTCGTCACCACCACCCGGATGTGGGAACTGGCCCTCGGCGGCGCCGTCGCCGTCACGGCGATCTGGTGGAGCCGGTCGCCGCGCCTGGTGGCCGTGCCGTTGGCCTGGGCCGGGCTGATCGCCGTCGGCGCCTCGGCCGCGCTGATCACCACCGAGGCCGGTTTCCCCGGCTACGCCGCGCTCGGCCCCACCCTCGGTACGGCCACGGTGATCGCGTTCGGGCCGGCCGCCGGCCGCGCCGGGCCCGTCCTGCTGCTGGGCCGGCAGCCGCTGCGCTACGTCGGCGGGATCTCCTACTCGCTGTACCTGTGGCACTGGCCGGTGCTGGTCGCCGCGCAGGCGCAGTTCGGTGACCTCGGCATCGGCCCCGCGCTCGCCGTCGTGGCCGCCTCGGTGATCCCCGCCGCGCTCACGTACCACTTCATCGAGAACCCGGTGCGCCGGTCACCGGTCCTCGCCGACCGGCCGACCTCCGCCCTGCGCATCGGGGCCGTCTGCACCGGTGCGGCGGCGCTGGCCGGCCTCGCCTTCCAACTGGGCATTCCGTCGACGGCGGGTACGACGCCACCGCCGTCGGTCATCATGGGCCAGGTGCCCGGCGGCTCGGCGCAGGCGGCGCCACCGGCGGCGCCGGGTGCCGCGGCGCTCGGTGGATCCCCCCGCACCAGCCGGGCCGGGGTGCCCGTCGACAAGGTCGACTCGATCACGCCCGACCCGGTGCGGGCGGCCCAGGACGCGCCGCTGTTGCAGGCGCAGAAGAGTTGCCACGTGTCGTTGGAATCCGCGACGCCGGAGGTGTGCGTCTACGGGAAGATGAATTCGGCGATCACGATCGCGCTCGCCGGTGACTCCCACGCCGACCAGTGGGTTCCCGCCATGCGGTTGGCGGCGGAGACCAACGGGTGGCGCCTGGCCACCTACACCAAGGGCGGCTGCCCGTTCCTGACGGCGGAGATCTCCCTGAACGACAGGCCCTACACCTCCTGCACGGAGTGGAACAGGAAGGTACGGGAGACACTGCTCGGCGCGGGTCGTCCCGATCTGCTGGTCGTGACCAACGCCGAGTACCCGGTCAGTGGCGAGCCGCGCTCGCAGTGGCGGTCCGCGCTGGCCCGCGAGCTGCGCAGGACCTGGAGCGGCATGATCGCGGAGAAGATTCCGGTGGTGGTGCTGCGGGACACTCCGCTGCACCTGGAGGACGTCGCCGAGTGCGTGTCGAAGAACCCGGACCGCCTGACCAGGTGCGCCAATCCCCGGGCCGAGGCACTGGGCCGCGGGGGCGGTCCGGCGCAGGAGGAGGCGGCCGACGGGCTCGCCGGTGCCCACCTGGTCGACCTGAACGACTGGATCTGCCCCGCGGACCGGTGCGCCCCCGTCATCGGCGGTGTGCTCGTGTGGCGCGACGCGCACCACCTGAGCGCCACCTACTCGACGACGCTCGCACCCCAGGTGGGCGCCGCGCTCAAGCCCGTGTTGGCCGACCTGTGACCCGCCGGGCCGGCCCGGATCTCATCGTTCGGGCGGGGCTTCCAGCCCTTCCCGGTCGGCCAACTCCAGCAGCGGCTCCAGCGAGTGCCGGTCGCCGTCCAGGCCGGCGTGCGGGTCGCCGCGCTCGGCGAAGCGGGTTGGCACGGTGAGCACGTCGAAGTCCTCCGGTCGGGCGTCGTCCAGCTCCGCCCAGGTCAGCGGTGTCGACACCAGGGCCCGGGGCGTCGGTCGAATCGAGTACGCCGAGGCCATCGTGTGGTCCCGCGACATCTGGTTGTAGTCGACGAAGACCGGCCGGTCCCGCTGCTCCCGCCACCAGGTGGTGGTGACCAGCTCCGGCAGCCGGCGCTGCATCTCCCGGCCCAACGCGAGCACCGCCCGACGGCACTCGCCGAAGCTCCACCGCGGCTCGATCGACAGGTAGACGTGCAGGCCCCGCCCACCCGTGGTCTTCGGGTAGCCGGTCATGCCCAACTCGGCCAGGAACGCCCGCACCTCCCGGGCCACCGGCACCACCTGCGCGAAATCGACGCCGGGCACCGGGTCGAGGTCGATGCGCAACTGGTCGGGGCGTTCCACGTCGGCCGCGGTGACCGGCCAGGGGTGAAACCGCAGGGTGCCCAGGTTGGCCGCCCAGATCACCACGGCCAACTCGCTGGGCGCGACCTCGTCGGCGGTCCGGCCACTGGGGAAGGTGATGTGTGCGGTGCGCACCCACTCGGGCGCGCCCGCCGGCAGCCGCTTCTGGTAGAACGCGTCGCCCCGGTTGGTCTGCCGGGTGGCGATCGTCGCGCCCTCGAAGACGCCACGCGGCCAGCGTTCCAGCATCGTCGGCCGGTCCCGCAACGCGCGCAGGACCCCGTCACCCACCGAGAGGAAGTAGCGCACCACGTCCAGCTTGGTGAGCCCGAGCTCCGGGAAGTACGGCTTGTCGGGGCTGGAGACGCGGACCAGCCGCTCCCCCACCTGGATCTCCTCCGCCGCCGTGGCCACGCCCCCGAGCGTACGGCTCGGGGGCGTGCCGGCGGGTTCAGCGGCCGGGAACCAGCGTGGCGGATTGCTGCGGCAACTCCTCGGTCGGACCGCCGACCTGCACCGGCGGCGACGCGGGCGGCTCCTCGGCCACCGCGGTCTGCTGCTCGACGGGCACCCGCTGCGCCGACCGGCGGGCCACGAAGCCCGGCGTCCAGTCCTTCAACCGCAGCGCGGGCTGCTCGACAAGCTTCCAGGACAGGAACGCGGCGACGAAGGCGACCGCGACCGACATGGCCGCGAACGGCACGTAACCCCAACGGTTCCAGCCGAGGCTGGCCATCAGCTGCTGGAAGATGAACCCGTAGATGTAGATGCCGTACGAGTAGTCGTTCTTGCGGCCCACCCAGTGCACCTGACGCGGCAGCCGCACCGACAGCCACACCAGCAGGTAGGCGAACGCGGGCAGCCCGATGACGAAGAACCCGCCGACGAGCAGGGACAACCCGAGCGCCACCGCCGCGCCGATGCCCAGCACGTCGCTGATCGGCACCCGCTCCCGGTAGAGGTCGAAGGTCGCGCCGAGGGCGAAGAGGAAGCCCAGGTAGACGATGTAGTGGAAGCTCATCGGGCCGACCAGTGGCGCGTCGAAGGTCCAGCCCGCCGTCGACGCCGGGCCGCTGATCTGCCCGGTGGCCACCCAGTCCTGCAGGATGCTCAGGTAGAGAGCGACGGTCAGGACCAGCACGAACCGGCGGGCGTGGCGCAGCACGGCGGTCGCCGCCAGCACGCCCACCACGACGTAACAGAACATCTCGTACTTCAGTGACCACAGCGCGCCGTTGAAGACGCTGGTGCTGGTCTTGCGACCCCACGGGGTGGACTGGATGAACAGGTCGTGGATGCCGTACTGCTCGACACCGGTCCACCAGTTGCCGCGCAGGTAGGCCAGCGGGCCGCCCGGCTCCCCGGGATTGTCGAAGTAGCCGTCGGTGGTGCCGTGCTCGCGCAACGCGACGAGCGGGGCGATCACCAGCGCGGTGATCAGCAGGCAGACCCAGAGACCGGGCAGGATCCGCAGGGCCCGGTGCCAGGCGTAGCGGATCAGGCCGGTACGCCTGGCGCTGCGGGTGATCAGCAGGCCGGAGAGCACGAAGAAGCCGTACACGGCCATGGTGCCGACGTTGGTCTGCCGACCGGTCAGGCTGTAGCCGAGGTCGGCGGCACCGAAGCCGAGCGGCTTGGAGTGCGACAGGACGACGCCGACGGCGAGGCAGAGCCGGATCAGCCCGATGCCGTTGCTCCGGCCGGAAAGCAGGTCGGCCAACGTGCCACGGGACCGAATGAGGGCGGGGGTTGTCATACGGTCAGGAAACCTCTCGGCATCAGGCGGGCACCTCGGCGCCGGCGTGCTCCCACAATTGCTTCATCTCGGTGTGCAGGTCGTCGCTCGGCGACCAGCCGAGCACCTCGGCGGCCAACCCGACGTCCAGTCGCTGCCAGCTGGTCTCGGCGGGGCCGGTCTGCTCGGCCTCGACCAGGTCGGTCGGCACCTCACTCACGTCGATGAGGAGCCGGACCATATCACGCGCGCTGGCCGCCACCCCCCGACCAATGTTGATCACGCGGCCGGGCGCGTCGGGGCGGGTCGCGGCCAGCAGTACGGCGGCGACCACGTCGCTGAGGCCGATGAAGTCCCGCCGGGAGCCGAGCGGAGCGAGCTCCAGCCGGGCCCGCGTACCGGCCCGCTGGGCGTCGCGCAGCCGGCCCGCCACCACCCCGAGCAGGCTGTGCCCGGGCTGGCCGGCGCCGATGACGTTGCCGACCCGCAGCGTGACGCCCTCGATCAGGCCCTGCCGGTCCGCCGCGGTGATCGCCTCGGTGCAGCGCAGCTTGAACTCGCCGTACGGCATCACCGGCGCGGGGGTCAGCTGCTCGGGCATCGACGTGTCCACCGGGACCAGCCCGTACTCGTGCACGCTGCCCATCTGGACCACCCGGACCCGCCCGGGCAGTCGGCCCGCGGCCTGCACCAGCCGCTCGACGAGGGTGACGTTGACCGCGAGCATCTGGGCCTCGGACAGGCCCCACATCCCGCCCGCCGCGTTGATCACCACGGCCGGGTCGAGGTCGCGCAGCACCGCGGTGATCTCGTCGACGTCGGCGGCGGCCAGGTCCAGTGCACGGACCTCGACACCCGGGCCGATCGTCTTGGGGGTACGCGCGACGGCGACCACGGCGTGGCCCTGGTCGGCCAGCGCGCGGCAGATCGGGCGGCCGAGAAAGCCGGTGCCGCCGAGCACCACCACCCGCAGCGGCTGCTGTGCCGCGTCCTCCGCCGGGTGTCGTGGTCTGACGGTCATGGCGTCCCCCTGGCTGTCGTCGGTCATCGGCCCGGCCCGAACGCGTGCCGGGACAGGCTGCGCACGCCGGCCATCTTGCCCGAGAGGACGGCCGTCGGCAGCAGGGTGATGGCGTGTAGGCGAGACGAGGTGTAGCTGCGGGCCGCGCGGGCCGCGCGCGGCCAGCCCTGCTCGTCCATCCGGCGGGCGACGTCGAGGAAGAACGCCCGCGCCTCGGTGAACCGGGTGCCGTTGACCGCGTCGGCGGCGGACTTGCTGACCGCGTGCCGCCGGTACTGGAAGCAGAGGGTGTTGTCGACGGCCATCTGCTCACCGCGCTGGATCAGGTCGATCACCAGGGCCAGGTCCTGGATGACCTGGAACTCCTCGCGGAAGTCGACGGCCTTGAGCGCGTCGGTCCGCCAGCAGATCGACGGGAAGTAGAACCAGCAGCCGCGCAGCAGGCTGGCCGCCAGGTCCTCACCTCCCATCAGCTCGCGGGAGTCGATGCGGGGGGCGTAGATCCGCCGCTTCGCCTCGTCGACGATGGTGTTGACCACCGCGCCGTCGGCGTCGATGATCTCGACCCCCGGCTGGACCATGCCGACGCCCGGGTACTGCTCGATCACCGACCGCACGGTGGCGACGTAGTTGGGGTGCATAATGTCGTCCGTGCCCATCATCACCAGGTACTCGTGTTCGGCGAGACCGACGCACTTGCGGTAGTTGGCGGTGATCCCGAGATTGCGCTCGTTGCGCTGGTAGCGGACCCGCTCGTCGTCGATGCCCGCGAACCACTCCGGCACGCCCGGCTCGGTGCCGTCGTCGACCACGGTGAGACGCCAACCCGGGTCACTCTGCGCCATCACGCTGCGCACCGCCGCCTGCATGAGGGGCACGCTTCCGTAGTACGGCAGCATAATGTCGACAATCATTGGGTCCGTTGGCCTCACTGTGCGTGGTGGAAATGCTCGACGGGCGCGGCCACATTATCAGGCCCGTCTCCGCGATCGGCCATCGCCGAACCGAGCGGGCGCGCACCCGGATCGGGCCGATCACGCGCGGGGGCCGGCCCCCGCGGGCGCTATCATCGTCGCGCCCCGTAACCCCGCCCCCCGGATCGGACGCCGATGTCGAACCGCGCCCTCGCCACGGACGCGCAGCCCGCGCAGACCGATGCGGGGAGTCCTCCCCCGCCCACCGGGCCGGACCGCCGGCCGGTCCCGCTCGCCCGCCGGCTGGCGCTCAGCGTCTGGTTCTGGCCGACGGCGTTCGCCGCGGTCGCCGTCGGGTGGCGGCTGGGCAGCCCGGAGATGTGGCACGACGAGCTGGTCACCGTCGACGTGGCGACCCGCTCCACCGGGCAGATCCGGGGCATGCTGGCCAACGTCGACGCCGTGCACGGGGCCTACTACCTGTTCATGCACGCCTGGACGACGGTGTTCGGCACCGGCCCGATCGCGGTGCGTCTGCCGTCGGCGCTGGCGATGACCCTGGCCACCGCCTGCGTGGCGCTGGCGGGGCGGCGGCTCTTCGACCACCGGACGGGTGTCGCCGCCGGGTTCGTCTTCGCCCTGGTGCCCACGGTCACCCGGTTCGGGCAGGAGACCCGCTCGTACGCCTTCGTCGTCCTCGCCGCGGCGGCGGCCACCCTGTTCCTGCTCCGCGCGTTGGAGCGGCCCGGGTGGCTGCGCTGGGCGGCGTACGTCCTCGCGGTGGCCGGCATCGGCGTGGTCAACGTGGTGGCGCTGACCCTGCTGGTCGGGCACGGCACCGCCGTTCTGATCCACTGCTGGCGCACACGCGCCTGGTGGTCGCTCGCCTGGTTCCCGCTCGCCGCCCTCGGTGGGGTGGCGCTCGCCGCGCCGGTGATCCTGCGGGGGATGAAACAGGCGGGGCGGCAGATCAGCTGGATCCCGGACAGCTCGCCCTGGACGGTCTGGGAGCAGGCGTACGGCTCGACGCTGCTCGCCGCCGCGGTGACCGCGCTGGCCACGATCGGCCTGCTGACCCACCTGCGCCGGGACGCCGTGGCCCGGACGGTGAGCGCGACGCTCGTCGCCGTGCTGCCGGTGCCGGTGATCCTGGTGGCCTCGACCGGCGAGATCAACTACTTCTTCTCCAAGTACCTGCTGTTCCTGCTGCCGGCCTGGGCGGTCCTGGCCGGTTCGGGGCTCGCGGTGCTGCGCCGTACCCCGTTGGTGGCCGCCGGCCCGGTGGTCGTGGCCGCGCTGGCCGTGCCCGGTCAGCTCGCGATGCGCGGGGAGTACGCGCACGGCTGGTACACCTACCCCCAGGCGAGGGCGTTCGAGCCACTGTCCTACTCCCAGGCGGCACGGGTCATCGAGGCGGGCTACGAGCCCGGTGACGGCCTCGTCGTGGGTGGCGTCTGGTGGTGGATGACCGAACCCGGAGTGCGGTACTACCTCCCGGCGGACATCTCCCCGCGCAACGTGTTCCAGGCGCGGACCGCCGCCCAGCGCGACGAGCTGTTCGCCGCGGACTGCGGCGACCCGGCGAGCTGCCTGCGGGACGAGCCACGGCTGTGGATGGTGCTGCCGACGGTCACCGACGAACCGCTGACCGGACTGTCGAAGGAGGCGGCCGCCCTCCTCGGCGAGCGGTACCAACTGGCCCAGCTGACCCACGTGACCGGGATGACCGTCGCCCTGCTGCAACGGCGCGGCTGACCCGGCGCGATTACCGCCGCCGGCACCCGGGTAGGGGGTCGACATGGCGGAACTGGCAACGCTCTGGATCATCCGGCACGGTGAGAGCACCGCGAACGTGGCGGCGACGCACGCCGAGGCGTCCGGCGAGGAGCTGATCGGGCTCAGTCACCGCGACGCCGACGTGCCGCTGTCCCCCACCGGCGAGGAGCAGGCGCGGGCCACCGGCCGCTGGCTGGCCGGGCTGCCCGCGGACCGCCGGCCGGACGTCGCGGTGGTCTCGCCCTACCTGCGGGCGGTCTCCACCGCCGAGTTGGCGCTGGACGGCACCGGGGTGCCGGTGAGCCGCGACGAGCGGCTGCGCGACCGGGAGCTGGGCATCCTCGACGGCCTGACCGGGCACGGGGTCCGCCGGCGCTACCCCGACGAGGCCGAGCGGCGGGCCCGGCTCGGCAAGTTCTACTACCGTCCGCCCGGCGGGGAGTCCTGGACCGACGTGGCGCTACGGCTGCGCACGCTGCTCGGCGACCTGCGCCGAGACCACGAGGGCCAGCGGGTCCTGCTCTTCGGCCACGACGCGCTCGTCTTCCTGCTGCGCTACCTGGTGGAGGGGCTGACCGAGGCGGACCTGATGGCGCTGACCCGCGAACACGTGATCGCCAACTGCTCGGTCACCGACTGGTCCGCCGACGCGCGGGACCGGCTGGTCCTGGGCGGCTTCAACGAGGTCGGACACCTGCACCGGCAGGGCGCCCAGCCGACCAGGGAGGACGAGGTCCATGCCGAACCGGTCTGAGGTGAAGGTGATCACGCCGGCGTTGCTGCGGGACTGGGCGCTACCGGTGCCGGTCGGTGGCAAGGAGAGCCGTGGCACCGTGCTGGTCGTCGGCGGGTCCCGCTTCACCCCCGGTGCGGTGCTGCTCGCCGGGGTGGCCGCGCTGCGCGCCGGCGCCGGGGTGCTCCAGCTCGCCGCCGCCGAGTCCACCGCCGCCACGCTGAGCATCCAGGTGCCCGAGGCGCTGGTGGTCGGGCTGCCGGAGACCTCCGACGGTGCGGTCGCCGCCGACCGGGACGGGCAGCTCGACGAGTTGGTCGCCCAGGCCGACGTGGTGGCCCTCGGGCCGGGGCTGAAAGCGATCGACGAGACCAACAGGTTGCTGGGTCTGGTCCTGGAGGCCGCCCGGCCGCAGACGTCGCTGGTGCTCGACGCGTACGCCCTCGGTGCGCTCAGTCACGCACCGGACCTGCTGGTCGGCTCGGGTCGGCCGGTGGTGCTCACCCCGAACCTCACCGAGGCCAGGCACCTGCTCGGGCGGGACCCGAGCGACGACCTGGACGCCGAGGCGGCCGAGTTGGCCGACCGGTACGAGGCGGTCGTCTCGCTCTACGGGCACGTGGCCGCACCTGACGGTCGCGGGTGGCGGGAGGAGAGCGGCGACGCCGGGTTGGGCACCTCCGGCAGCGGGGATGTGCTCGCCGGGTTGCTGGCGGGCCTGCTGTCGCGGGGCGCCGACCCGGCGCAGGCCGCCTGCTGGGGTTCGTTCGCACACGCGGTGAGCGGCCAACGGCTGATCCCCCGGTACGGCCGGATCGGCTTCCTGGCCCGGGAGTTGCTCGACGAGATCCCCCGCACGTTGGCGATGGTCTGATCCACCCATATCCACTGTTTCCGCGTCGGCCACCTGGGTACCGATGACCCCACCAGACGAGATCCAGGGAGGTCATACCCGTGTCGACAGATGCCATCGTCCTGCTCAAAGAGGACCACAAGGAGATGCGCCGCCTGTTCAAAGCCTTCCAGGATGCCGAGGAGGGCCCGGCCAGCAAGCGGCAGAAGCTGGTGGAGGAGATCCTGGAGGCCCTCACCGTGCACACGTACCTCGAGAACGAGGTGATGTACCCGGAGGTGCGCCGCCTGCTGCCCGACCTGGAGGACGACATCCTCGAGTCGTACGAGGAGCACCACGTGGCCGACGTGCTCTGCGCCGAGCTGGCCAGCATGGACGCCGACGACGAACGCTTCAACGCCAAGACGACGGTGCTGATCGAGAACGTCACCCACCACGTCGAGGAGGAAGAGGAGGAGTGGTTCCCCAAGGTCCGCGACGCCCTGGGTCGTAAGCAGTTGCAGGAGATCGGCGAGAAGATGATCGCGCTGCGGGCCGACGCGCCGCGTACCCCCACCGCGCCGAAGGCGATCAAGAAGGCGATGGACGCGATGACGGCCTGAGCCGGTCGCGTACACCGAGGGGCCCGGCACGATGCCGGGCCCCTCGTCGTGCACCGGGGTCAGTCGCCCGAGCCCGGCTCGGCCATGTGCCGGTGCTGCTCGGACTTGAGCCTGTCCGGGATGATCCTGCCGGCCGCCGTCTGCACCTTGTTCAACAGCGAGCCGGCGGTGATCGTCTGGTCACCCCGCATCAGCGCCTCGAAGTCCAACCCTTCCGACGCGCGACGTACGGAGGTCGCCCGGGACGGCCCCGGGCGGCCCGGTAGGATCGGCGCGGGCCGTTACTGGCGCGTGGGGATGGACAACCATCGGGGAGCGGCCCCGTCACAAGGACGTTTGCCGAGCGCCTGGGCCTTCCCGCACGTCTGTTGGAGGTCGCATGTCGCACAACGCCGAGTCCACCGCATTCCGTAGTGCCCTTGAGGTGATCCGGGCTGTCGAGCCGCGGGTGGCCGACGCCATCGGCGCCGAGCTGACCGACCAGCGGGAGTCGCTCAAGCTCATCGCCAGCGAGAACTACGCCTCCCCGGCGACCCTGCTGGCGATGGGCAACTGGTTCAGCGACAAGTACGCCGAGGGCACCGTGGGCCGCCGTTTCTACGCCGGCTGCCAGAACGTGGACACCGTCGAGGCGCTCGCCGCCGAGCACGCCCGGGAGCTGTTCGGCGCCCCGCACGCCTACGTGCAGCCGCACTCGGGCATCGACGCCAACCTGGTCGCGTTCTGGGCGGTGCTGGCCGACCGGGTGGAGTCCCCCGCGCTGAAGAAGGCGCAGGTCCGCCAGGTCAACGACCTCACCGAGGCCGACTGGTTCGCGCTGCGCCGCGAGCTGGGCAACCAGCGGATGCTCGGCATGTCGCTGGACGCCGGCGGCCACCTCACCCACGGCTTCCGGCCGAACATCTCCGGCAAGATGTTCGACCAGCGCAGCTACGGCACCGACCCGGCGACCGGCCTGATCGACTACGACCGGGTCGCCGAGGCGGCCCGCGAGTTCAAGCCGCTGATCCTGGTCGGCGGCTACTCGGCGTACCCCCGGAAGGTGAACTTCCGGATCCTGCGGGAGATCGCCGACTCGGTCGGCGCCACCTTCATGGTCGACATGGCGCACTTCGCCGGCCTGGTGGCCGGCAAGGTGTTCACCGGCGACTTCGACCCGGTGCCGCACGCGCACATCGTCACCACCACCACCCACAAGTCGCTGCGTGGCCCGCGCGGTGGCATGGTGCTCTGCCAGCCGGAGCTGGCCGACCAGGTGGACCGGGGCTGCCCGATGGTGCTCGGTGGTCCGCTGCCGCACGTGATGGCCGCCAAGGCCGTCGCCCTCGCCGAGGCCCGCCGGCCCGACTTCGCCGACTACGCCCAGCGGATCGTGGACAACGCGCAGGCGCTCGCCGAGGGGCTGCTGCGCCGGGGGGCGAAGCTGGTCACCGGCGGCACCGACAACCACCTGGTGCTGATCGACGTGTCCGGCTACGGGCTCACCGGCCGGCAGGCCGAGCAGGCGCTGCTCGACTCCGGCATCGTCACCAACCGCAACTCCGTCCCGCAGGACCCGAACGGGGCCTGGTACACGTCCGGCATCCGGATCGGCACCCCGGCGCTGACCACCCGGGGCCTGGGCACCGCCGAGATGGACCAGACCGCGGAGCTGATCCACACCGTGCTGGCCCAGACCACGGCCGGCGCCAACGCCGACGGCACCCCGTCCAAGGCGAAGTACGTTCTCGACGCCGACCTGGCCGACAAGATCGCCCAGCAGGCGACCGACCTGCTGGCCCCGCACCCGCTCTACCCGGCGATCGACCTGACCTGAACCGGTCCGGTCCCGGACGCGGACCCGACCGGGTCCGCGTCCGGACGCGGGGGGTCAGGCCAGGGGGCGCTTCAGGTGGTAGCGGTGCACCTCGGTGCTGCCCTGGACGTTGTTCACGTCTTCGGCCGCGGAGACGAGCTCCCACCCCTCCCGGCCGGCGCGGTTGAGGTGCGCGATGGCGGTGTCACCGAAGGCGGTGATGTCCTTGCGGGACCCGTCCGGGGCGTACCAGACGAACGAGACATGAAAATTGCGGCCCTGTCCCTGATAGCGGCGGACGAGCAGGGCGTACTCCCAGGCAACCATGCGGCCATTATGACCGTCCACCGAGGACGGCGGTGAACCGGCCGTCGCGCATTGCCATCCGGTGAACGCGGTGGGTCAACCCGCTCGACGGGCCAACTCGTCGGTGATCAGCCGCGCGAGGCGATCCAGCCCGACGTCGATCTGCTCGGGTGTCACCGCGCTGACCGACAACCGCAACGCGCGGACCGGCGCGGTGTCGTCGTAGAAGTGCGCCATCGGCGTCCACAGCACCCCGTAGTCGCGCGCCGAGCGGCCCAGCAACGCGTCGTCGACCGGGAACGGCACGGTCACCACCACGAAGAACCCTCCCGCCGGCACCGTCCAGCGCACCGCCGCCGGCCGGTCCGGCACGGCCGGAAAACGCCGGGTCAGACCGGCCACCAGGTGACGCAGATTCCGGGTGTACGCGGCCCGCTCCCGAATGTTCGCGGCGACCAGGCTGCATCCGTGCTCCAGCAGCCGGCCGCCGATCACCGCCTGCGCGATCGGCGACGTGTTCACCGTGACCATGCTCTTGATCATGGCGAGCTGGTCGGCGAGCGGGCCGACCCGCCCACCCGGACCAGCCACCCGCTGGTCGGCGACCACGTACCCGACCCGCGCGCCGGGAAGCACGGTCTTGGCGAACGAGCCGAGGTAGACGACCCGCCGGCCGGTGTCCAACGCCTTGAGGGTGGGCGGGCGCGGCCCGTCGTCGAGGTGGAAGAGCCCGTACGGGTTGTCCTCCAACAGCAGCAGGTCCTCCTCGGCGGCCAGGTCCAGCAGCCGCCGCCGGTGGGCGGTGTCGATGCTGACCCCGGAGGGGTTGGCGAAGTCCGGCATCAGGTAGCAGGCGCGCGGCCGCAGCCCGGCCGCCCGTGCGCGGCGTGCCTGGGCGGCCAGGTCGGCCAGATCGACCCCGGACGACCCACCGGCGACCGGCCACACCGGCAGGTCCACCAGCCGGGCCGCCCCGGTCAGCCCGACGTAGGTCGGGGCGACCGCGAGCAGCACATCCGTCGGCCCGGCCCGCAACGCCCGCAGCACCAGGAACATGGCCTCCTGGCAGCCGACCGTCACCACGACGTCCTCCGGGTCGACGGTGATCCCCTCGTCGACGGCGAGGTTGCGGGCGATCAGGTGGTGCACGATGCCCTTGGTCCGGCCGTACTGCAACAGCAGTCGCCGGGCCTGCTCCGGTCGGTGCCCGAGGTCGTCGACGAGGTGCCGGTGGAAGGTGTCCAGGTGCCGGTGCACCGCCGCCAGGTCGAAGAACTCCTCGTACGGCCGTCCGGCCGCGAGGGATACCGCCGCCGGGTAGCGCTCGGACACCTCGTTGAGGAAGTTCATCGACGTCAACGCCGGATCACCCAGCGCGGGGTGCAGGTCGGCGATGGTCAGGTCGACCGGTTCGGCGGCGGCCACTCCTCAGCCCACCCCGAGGGTGCGCAGCTCGCCGGCCGCCGCCACGTCGGCACAGCCGGCCAGGGTGAGCGCGTCGGTCAGCTCGGTGGCCAGCAGCGCCAACGCGTGCCGGGCAGCCGGTTCGCCACCGGCGGCGAGGGCCCACAGCAGCGGCCGGCCGACGAGCACACCGGCCGCGCCCAACGCCAGCGCCCGCAGCACGTCGGTGCCGCACCGGATGCCGCTGTCCAGCAGCACCTGGCAGTCGTCCCCGACCGCGTCGACGACCTCCGGCAGCACGGTGACGCTCGCCGGCGAGCCGTCCAGTTGCCGCCCGCCGTGGTTGGAGACGACCACCGCGTCCGCGCCGACGCGTACCGCCTCGGTCGCGTCGCGCGGGTCCAACAGCCCCTTGACCACCAGCGGCAGGTCGACCTGCTCGCGCAGCCACGCCAGGTCCGCCCAGCGCAGCGCCGGCGCGAACGACGCGGCGGTGTGCGCGGCGATCGCGGACACCCCGGGCGCACCGGAGTGCGCCAGCGTGTCCCGCCCGTCGGGGAGGTTCGCGGCGACCACCTCGGCCGGCAGCCGGAACGCGTTGCGCAGGTCCCGGGGACGTCTGCCGAGCACCGGCACGTCCACGGTGACCACCAGCGCCCGGCACCCGGCCGCGACGACCCGGTCCAGCAGGTCCCGGACGAGAGCCCGGTCGCGCAGCCAGTAGAGCTGGAACCAGACCTCCGCGCCCGCCCGGGTGACCTGTTCGATGGGTGTGCTGCCCAGCGTGCTCGCCAGGTACGGGATGCCGGCCGCACCGGCCGCCGCCGCCAGCCCCAGTTCCCCGTCCGGGTGCAGCAGCCGCTGGTACGCCATCGGCGCCACCCCGACCGGCATGGCGTACCGACGGCCGAGCAAATGGGCGCCGAGGTCGACGGTGTCCACCCCGCGCAGTACCCGGGGCAGCACCGCGACCCGGTCCAGCGCGCGACGGTTCGCGGCGAGGGTCACCTCGGAGGCGCTGCCGCCGGCCACGTAGTCCCACACGTCCGGTGGCAGCACGGCCCGGGCCCGCTCGGCGTAGTCGGCGAGCGACACGGCCGGCGGGTCGGCGGGCACCCGCTCACCCATCGCCCGCCGCCGTGTCCGTTGGCGCGGCGGCCACGTCGAACCCGGCGGGCCCGTCCGACAGGCCGAAGCGCTCGCGGAGGAACGCCGCCGCGCTCCCCTGTGCCCGCCGTCCGTCGGTGAAGGTTCCCGGCATGGCGAAGAACCCGTGGATCATGCCGGGGTAGTGCTCCGTCCGGGTGGACACGCCGGCGTCGCGCAGCCGCTCGGCGTACCGCTGCCCCTCGGCGCGCAGGGGGTCCAGTTCGGCGGTGATCACCAGCGCCGGCGGCAACCCGGACAGGTCGTCGGCGAGCAGCGGTGAGGCCAGCGGATCCCGGGCGTGCGCCGGGTCGGCCAGGTAGTGCGTCCGGTACCAGGCGACCGATCGGCGGTTGAACAGCGTCGGGTCGTCGTCCCCGGCCGGTTCGCCGCTGGAGTCGGTGTTCGGGTAGACCAGCAGCTGCGCCGCGAGCGGGGGCCCGTCCGTACGGCTGAGCAGGGTGACCGCGGCGGCCAGGTTCCCGCCGGCGCTGTCCCCGCCCACCGCCAGCCGGGTCGGGTCCACACCCAGCTCCTCGGCGTGCCGGGCGACCCACGAGGTCGCGGCGTGGCAGTCGTGCACCGCCGCCGGGAACGGGTGCTCCGGGGCGAGGCGGTAGCCGACGGTGATCACCTGGCAGGGCACGGCATTGGCCAGGCGACGGCAGATGCCGTCGGCGGTGTCGATGCTGCCGAGCGTCCAGCCGCCGCCGAAGAAGTACAAGAGGGTGGGCAGCGGACCCGACCCGGCCGGCCGGTACACCCGCAGCGGCAGTTCCCCGGCGGGGCCGGGGATCCGCTCGTCGCGTACCTCGGTCACCGGCTCGACCGCGCCGGTGCCGGCGCGGATCGCGGCCAGGTCCGCGGCGCGCGCCTCGACGAGGGTCTGCGCGTACAGCGGCGGGGCGCCGGCCGCGGCACGAGCCGCCCGGTACGCGGCCACCTCCGGGTGCAGGGCCATGTCGCTCCTATCCGCCGGTGCTGACCAGCAGCTTGTCGATGCCGCGCAGGAACAGGCTGCCGCTGTACGTCGGCGTCTCGGTGACCGTCAGCGCGGGGAACCGGGCGAACAGCCGGGGTAGCGCGAGACGTCCCTCCAACCGCGACACCGCCGCGCCGAGGCAGAAGTGCAGACCCGCCCCGAAGGCCAGCGACGGAGGGCCGGGACGGGTCGGGTCGAAGGTGTCCGGGGCCGGGAAGCGGGACGGGTCCCGGTTGGCCGCCCCGATCAGGATCAGCACGTTGTCGTCCGCGGCGACCGGCACGCCGTTCAGCACGGTGTCGGCCGGTGCGGCTCGGGCCAGGAAGTGCACCGGGCTCGCCATCCGCAGCACCTCGTCCACGCAGCCCTGTGCCAGCGTGGCGTCGGTGGGCAGCGCCGCGACCGTCTCCGGCTGGGCCAACAGCAACGGCAGCCCGTTGCCGAACATGTAGACGGTGGTGACGAAGCTGGCGTTGAACAGCACGATCAGGTTGCTGATCAGCTCGTCCTCGGTCAGCTCCACCTCACCGGAGTCGAGCGCCTCGACCAGCCCGCTGAGCAGGTCTTCCCCGGGCACCCGGCGGCGCTGCCCGAGCAGCTCCCGGTAGAAGGCCCGCAGATCCCGCGCGGCGGTGTTGGCCGCGGCCAGCCGCTCCGGGGTCTTCCCCGCCACATCCAGGAACTCGTCGATCCACTCCACCCGCTCGCGGTACCACGGCAACTCCGCGGTCGGGATACCGATGAACTCGGCCATCACCAGGGCCGGAATCGGGTACGCGAAGTCGGCCACGAAGTCGACCACGCCGTCGGCGGCGTCCGCCATCCGGTCCAGCAGTTCGTCGACCACCCGCAGGATCACCGGTTCCAGGGCGCCGAGCCGGCGCGGCGTGAAGGTGCGGGAGAAGACGTGCCGCATCCGGGTGTGGTCGGGCGGGTTGACGAACATCATCGAGGTCTGGAAGGTACGCAGGATGTCCTGCTCCTCCCACCCCGGCGGCGGCTGTTTCGTCCACTCCGGATCGCGCAGCAACCCGTCGACGAGGTCGTAGCCGACCGCGACGGCGGCCACCGTCCGGTGCTCGGCGCGGGCCGGCACCGCGCTGATCGGGCCGAGCCGGTGCAGGTCGGCGTACCACGGGTAGGGATCCTGTCTGCCCTGTTCGCTGTACAGGCCGGTGAGTATCTCCTCCACGCCCACGGCCAACTCCTTCCCGCCGATGTCGGTGGCCGGGGACAGCGGGATCACCCGCCGCCCCCGGGCCCGGGTCACAGATCGAGCAGCCGCAGCGGCACGGCGGCAGCGAGGGCCTGGTTGCCGGCGTCGTTCGGGTGGATGTGGTCGCCCGAGTCGTACGCGGGCAGCAGTTGGCTGGGTCGGGCCGGGTCGCGCACCACGCGGTCGAAGTCGAGCAGACCGTCGAACTCCCGGCTGCCGCGCAGGTACGCGTTCACCGCCTGGCGGGTGGCCTCCTTCTGCGGCGTCCACACGCCCGGCGCGCCGTGCCCCTCGTACGGGGTCAGGGTGGCCACCAGGCTGGTCAGCCCGCGTTGCTGGAGCTGCTGGTTGATCTGCCGCAGGGTGGCGATGATCGCCTCGGGTGCGTCGTTCGACATCCAGATGTCGTTGATGCCCAGGTGGGTGACGACGGTCCGCACCCCGGTCTGGCCGAAGACGTCCTCGTTGAGCCGGGCGGCCGCGTTCGGGCCGAGCTGGTAGTAGCCCGGGTAGTTCCCGTCGCCCGGCTCGGTGCCCTCGTGGTTGAGCCGGTTGCCGGCCAGGCTCAGGTTGAGCACGCCGGGGGTGCGCCTGTCCGGCCGGTCGGCGAGCAGCCGGTCGGCGAGCAGGTCGGGCCAGCGCCGGTTGGCGTTGACGGTGCTGCCGTTGCCGTCACCGATGGAGTCGCTGAGCACGACGAGCGCACCGGGGCTGCCCCTGCGCTGCACGTCGATGCCGGAGAGGAAGAACCAGCAGCAGGTGGGACGGGTGGTGAACCCGGTGCCCTCGGCCACCCCGGTCAGATCCCCGGCGCCGATGAAGTTGGCCTGCTGGGACTGCCCGTGGAACGTGGTCGGGCCGGTCGGCGTCGGGAAGTGCAGGGTGACCACCAGGTCGCTGTCGTCCGCGACCGGGAAGGTCAGCGGGTCGCTGAGGAGTTCGGCGCCCCGGTTCATGGTCGCCGTGGTGGCGCCGGTGAAGGTCAGCGGGCGCACCGAGGGCGCGTCGATGTCGGAGAGGTCGTCGGGGGTGGCGGTGTTCGGCCGGGCGACGGTGGCGCGGCCAACCCTGACCGCCTGCTCGCCGTACAGGTTGCTGAGGCGTACCCGCAGCGCCGGCCCGCCCACCGACACGTGCACGATCATCCGGACGCTCTGGTCGTTGAGGCCGGTGTTGGTCAGTCCGACCGAGTTGCCCCGGGTGACCGCGGTGGCCCAACTGCCCGCCCACTCGGCGCGGTCGGGTCGGCCGGCGGCGGTGCCGGACGGACCGGCGCTGGCGACGACGGCGGGTGCGCCGACGACCAACAGCGCGGCCGCGGCGGCGATGACAGGCCATCTCTTCGGGGTTGCCGTTGCCATGGAACCTCCATCGTGTGGCAGCCCAGGGCCGTCCGCTGACGGCGCCCGCCTGGACGATGGTCCAGAAACCTAGCCGCCGCCGCTGACGGGCGTCAATCAACCTGATCGACGCGATGAAATGTCCGGCGGGCCCCTCGGATCGCCCGTCGGCACGGTTCCGACCAGCCGTTTCGCGCCTAGGCTTCCAGGCGGCGGCGGTGCGGTCGCCCGAGCGCGCCACCGTCGCGTCGTCACCGGGAGCTGCCCGGGACCGCCGCTTTCTGGGGATGGGGGCTGCCGGATGACTGACGGACCCGGGCACGACACCAGCTACGTGCACAGGGTGTTGGACCTCTTCGCCGAGTTCGGCGACCGGGAGGCGCTTGTCGGCGCCGGTCGCCGCCTCACCTACACCGACGCCGCCGCGCGGGTCCGGGCGATGGCCGCGACGGTGACCCGGCACGGCGTACGGCCCGGGTCGGCGGTGCTGGTGACCGTCGCGAACGCGGTCGAGGGTCCGCTGCTGCAACTCGCCCTGCATCTGCTGGGCTGCCGGACGATGTGGGTCGCCCCGGTGACCGCGCGCCGGGAGGTCGACGAGTTCATCCGGTTGGCCCGCCCGGACGCCCTGGTCTACGACGCTCGGGACCGGGCCAGCCTGGGCCCGGAGCTGGCCGCCGCGCTGCCCGGCACACCGGTGTGCTGTCTGGGCGCGGGCGGCGCCGGCCCCGACCTCACCGCCGACGCCGACGCCGACGTGACGAACCTGCCGGCGGTCGTGCCGACGCCCGAGTCGTTCCTGCAGACCAGCGGCACCACCGGACGCCCCAAGCTGGTGCACCACCGGGAGAGCTTCTACGCCCAGATCCTCGCCCTGGCCGCCGACTTCCGCGCCGCCGGGTTCCCGCTGCTGCGGCACCTGTCGCACTCGCCGATGTGGCTGGCCAGCGGGCAGATCACCACACTGTTCAACCTGTTCACCGGCGGGGTGCTGTTCCTGCGCGACGACTGGGACCCGGTGGCCTTCGTGGACACCGTGCAGCGGGAACGGATCAACTCGACCTTCGTCACCCCGCCGATGCTCTACGAGGTGTTGGACCACCCGGCAGTTGTCGACGCGGACTTCTCCGCCATGTTCATGTTCAACGTGGGCGCCGGGCCCGCCGCGCCCGCCCGGCTGCGCCAGGCCATCGCGCGGTTCGGTCCGGTGCTGCGCATCGTGTACGGCCTCAGCGAGGCCGTCGTGATCACCGCGCTACCCGGCCTGACCGACGATCCGGAGCACCCGGAGCGGTTGGGCTCCTGCGGACGGCCCTACGGCGACGTCCGCATCGAGATCCGCGGCGACGACGGCACCGTGCTGCCGACCGGCCGCGACGGCGTGGTGTGGGTGCACACCCGGCTGCGCTTCGCCGGCTACCACGGCCAGCCGGAGCTGACCGCGCAGACGCTCGTGGACGGCTGGGTGCGCACCCGCGACATCGGTCACCTCGACG
Organism: Micromonospora sp. NPDC048935; assembly: GCF_043197875.1. Taxonomy (NCBI): domain Bacteria; kingdom Bacillati; phylum Actinomycetota; class Actinomycetes; order Micromonosporales; family Micromonosporaceae; genus Micromonospora; species Micromonospora sp. NPDC048935. Next base: position 89,962 of record NZ_JBICTZ010000005.1, read on the forward strand.
ACGACGGCTACCTCTACCTGGTCGACCGGGCAGACGACGCGATCCTCACGCAACGACGGAGCTGGCCGATCTTCTGCCGCCCCATCGAGGACGTGCTGGCCGGGCATCCGCGGGTCCGGGCCGCCGCCGTGATCGGCGTACCGGACGAGACGGCCGGTGAGGTCCCGTACGCGTACGTGGTGCTCGCCCCGGGCGCGACGGTCGCCGGGGCGGAGCTGATCGACCTGGTGACCGCCGAGCTGAACGAGATGTGGGCGCCGGCCGCCGTGGAGTTCGTCGACCGGCTGCCGGTGAACCGGTCGATGAAGGTGGACAAGCGGGCGCTGCGCGCGCGGTACGCGGCGCGTCGGGCGGCGGCGGTCGGGGCGTGACTCCCCGCCGGCAACTGGTCATCCTGGTCAGCGCGGACCTGATCTCCAACCTGGGCACCCGCATCTCGGTGGTGACCATCCCGTGGCTGGTGCTGGTCACCACCGGCAGCCCCACCAAGATGGGCCTGGTCGCGTTCGCCGAGACCCTGCCGTACCTGCTGTCCAGCGCGTTGGGCACGCCCTGGGCGGACCGGATCGGCCTGCGCCGCACCTCGATCCTCTGCGACGCGGGCAGCGCCGTGGCGATGGTCGTCGTCGCGCTGACCCCGTGGATGGGCTTCGCCCCGCTGGTGGCGCTCGTCGCCGTGGCCGGCGCGCTGCGAGGCATCGGGGACCGGGTGAAGCACGTGATGTTCCGCCCGGTCGCGCAGGCCGCCGGAGTGCCGCTGATCCGGCTGACCTCCGCGTACGACGGGCTCAGCCGGGTGGTGACCCTGTTCGGCGCCGCCGTCGGCGGCCTGCTGATCGCCGCGTTCGGGGTGACCGAGGCGCTCCTCGTCGACGCGGCCAGTTTCGGCGTCTGCGCGCTGCTGATCGGCGTCCTGGTCCGCCCGCCGGTCGCCCCGGCGCAACCCGCCCAGCCGGAGAGTTACCTGCGCGCGCTGCGGGGCGGTTTCAGCTACCTGGGTCGGGACCGGCCGCTGCTCGGCATGCTCGCCGTCGTCTCGGCGCTGAACATGGTGGCCAACGCCAGCGTGGCCGTCTACATCCCGGTCTGGGTCGCCCGGGAGTTGCACGGCCCGAGCGGCCTCGGTCTGGTGCTGGCGGCGTTCTCGGCGGGCGCGCTGCTGGGCAACCTGGTGTTCACCATGCTCGGGCCCCGGCTCCCCCGGCGGCTGACGTTCCTGCTCGGCGCGCTGGTCGCCGGCACACCCCGGCTGGTGGCACTGGCGATCAGCGACGAACTGCCGGTGGTGCTGGTGGTGACGTTCCTGTCCGGAATCGGCATCGCGGCGGTCAACCCGCTGCTCGGGGTGGCGCTCTACGAGCGGATACCGCCGGAGTTGCAGACCCGGGTGATCGGCATCGCCGGTTCGTTGGCCTTCGTCGGTCTGCCGGTCGGCGCGCTGCTCGGCGGCTGGTCGGTGGACGCCCTGGGGCTCACCCCGGCCCTGCTGACCATGGCGGCGGCGTGCCTGGTGATCACCGCGTACCCGCTGCTGAGCAGGACGTCCGGACCGGAGACACCGGCCCGGCCCGCCCCCGTCACCACCCCCTGACCGGCCCCCGCCTCGCGGGGTCCTACCGCACCTGTGCCCGGCGGGCCCGGCACTCGGGGTCGTTGATGTTCGCGCCGGCCACCGGCCGGATCACGCCGGCCGGCAGGCTCGTCAGGGCGTCCACGAACGCGCAGCGCAGGGCCTCACTCGCGAACCCTTCGAGGTCCTCCCCGTACAGATCGACGCCGAACATCTCGGCGCCGAACAGCTGCGCGTCGCTCAGGTCCGCACCCGCCAGGTCGGCGTCGGTCAGATCGGTGCTGGACAGGTCCACGTCGGTCAGCACGGCGAAACGCAGGCTCGCGCCGACCAGGCTCGCGCCGACGAGGGTAGCGTGGTCCAGCCCCGCCCGGTCCAGTTGCGCGCGCTGCAGGTCCGCCCCGCCGAGGTTGGCGCCGCGCAGCTGCGTGTCGAACAGTTCGACGTCGGTCAGGTTGGCGCCCGTCAGGTCCGCGTCGGTCAGGTCGGCATCGGAGAGGTTCGCCCCTTCCAGATTCGCCAGCCCCAGATCCATGCCGGCCAGGTCCATCCGCCGCAGGTCGGTGCGGGACAGGTCGACGCGGGTCAGATCCGGCCGGCCACCGAGCGAGTCGCTGTCGCCGAGCGCGGCCAAAGCGGCGTGGATGTCTACCGGGGGCGGTAGCCGGGCGCCCTTGACCGAGGTTGCCCCCGCGGCCTGGTCGGCGCGAGCGGCTGCCCCGCCGACGGAGTGGACGCGGACGAACGCCGACAGGATCTCCACCACGGCAGGACGATCGGCCGCAGAATCACGCATGATCCGTCGCAGGGCGTGGATGGCGCCCAGGCGTACGTCCACCTTCTCGGCGCCCGGCTGCCCCAACTGTTCGATCGACGCGGTGAAGCGGTCGGTGATCTGCCCCTGCGCGGTGAGGCGTTGCTGCTCGCGGTCAGCCTCCTGTTGCGCGCGGTTGGCGGCGTTGGTGACGTACAGCCCGACGGCGAGGACGATCACCGACAGGATGCTCCCCAGGCCGAGCAATCGTTGCCAGGGGTCTGGTCTGAGTTCCAGGGGGGCGCTCGGGGCCAGCTCCAGCCGGGTTGTCGACGGTCGGCCAGGGCGTAGGGCGCGCGACGCGACGGTGGCCGGCCGAGGCCGTCTCTCCCGCGTCGGGCGGCCGGGGGCCGCGGTGGGGGTGCCGGCACGCCAGGCGGCGCGGACGGCGGCTAGTCGAGCGCGGATGGTCAACACGACCTCCATTTGACCCGACCTGTGCCACTCCTGCTCGCACCTCCGGACGTCCGGCAAACCGGTTGCGGGTCGTGCCCGGCTGCCGCAGGCGGGCACGGATGAGCGCCCCACCGCCGCCAGGCGTCCCAGTGACAGACGATGCCGAACTCCACTCCTCGTCGAGCAGAGCGACTGCCTGGCCGAGGCCAGCGTGACCGGCTGAGCCTGGCCGGCAGCCCGGCGGTCGGCTAGCGTGCCGGCATGCCATCGACGCCCAACGAATCGACGGACCCGTACTGCCTGCGCCCCGGGGAGGCAGCCGAACTGCTGCGTGGGCACCCGTGGCGGCGGTTCGTGGCGCTCGGCGACAGCGTCGTGGAGGGCATGTGTGAGCCGACGCCGGGCTACCCCGACGTGCAGTGGGTCGACCGGGTCGCCGCCGAGCTGACCGCCGTGCACCCCGGTTTGGCGTACCGGAATCTGGGTCGACGCGGGCTGCGCGCGCACCAGGTGCGGGCCTCCCAGCTCGCCCCGGCGCTGGCCTTCGCACCGGACCTGGCGCTGGTGGTCTGCGGGGGCAACGACGCCTTCCACCCGGCGTACGACGCGGAGGCGGTGGACGCCGAGCTGACCGCGATGATCACCGCGCTGCGCGCCGTGGGGGCCGACGTGATCACCGTGGGCATGTTCGACGTCTCGCACAGCCCTGCGGTGCCCGAGCACCTCCGGCAGGGCCTGGGCGAACGAATGCGCCGCCTGTCGGCACACACGGCGAGCCTGGCCGACCGTCTGAACACCGTCCACGTGCACCTCACCGACCACCCGTTGACGGCCGACCCCACCCTCTACAGCACCGACGGCCGCCACGGCAGCGCCCGCAGCGACGCCATAGCAACAGCCCAAACCCTCCGCGCCCTCTCCCGCCGCTTCCCCGCCCCCGCCCCCGCCCCCGCCCCGGCCCCGGCCCCCAGCCCCGGTGATCATGAGGTTGGCGGGGCCGCAAGCGGCCCAGGGCCCCGCTAACCCCATGATCAACCGGGCGAGAGAGGTCCGGGGGGTCAGTCGGTGAGGAGGATTCCGGTTAGGAGGACCCCGTGGGCCAGGTTGAGGACTCCGTCGCAGCCGGGGTAGCCGACCCTCGCCAGGCCGCCGGAGGCGTGGCGGCCGAAAAGGTACGGGGCCAGGGAGAACGGGACGTCGGCGGTGACCGTCTCGCCGGTCTCGATCTGGACGAAGTCCATCGGCACCCGGTCGGTCGGCAGGTACTTCTGCAGGATCGCGCCGCCCCGATCGACGGCGGCCCGCACACCCTCGGCCCAGTCCGCGGCGCTCAACTCCGGGCCGAGCAGCACGCCGTGGCCGGCGGAGCCGTCGGCCGGTTTCGCCACCAGCTCGGCCTGTTCGGCGATGGCCCGGTCGAGCACCGCGGCGGTCAACGGCACCGTGTACGGCACGTGCCGGCGGATCAGCGCCTGGTCGTCGGCGGGTAGCCCGTCGACGTCCTCCCACAGCCAGGCGAAGGTGGTCTTGTTGCCGAGCAGCCACGCCGCCGCCGACACGAACATCGGGAGGGTGCCGGCGGCGAGGGCCCCGGCCACCGCGTCCAGGCCGGCGGTCGGGGTGACCCGGTTGGGCACGAACAACCGGAACAGCGCGTCGACCGGCGCGCCGTCGACCACCAAGCGCGCGGAGGCGTCCAGGGTGGCGCTGGACACGGGCGCGATGACCAGGTCGATGCCGAAGTCCCGGGCCCGTACGGCGAGGGGGTCGAGGATCCGGATGAACGTCTGCGGGTCGTCGAGGCCCGGATAGTCGGCGTCGAAGTCCATCAGCAGCGCCACCCGGGCGCCCTCGGGCAGCCGCAACTCCTCGCGGATCGCCACGAACCGCTGGTCGAGCAGCGACGGCGCGGCACGCACCGGCAGGTCGTCGAGGATGCCCCGCTCCCGGTACAGGCGCGCGAACCGCTGGATGACGGTGTCGGCGTCGAACCCGCCGCCGAGGCTGCTGTCGATGTTGTACTCGACGAACTTCGGCACCCCGGCGGAGAAGATCACATCTGGGCGGTACGCGGCGAGCAGCGACTCGGTCAGCGGCTCGGCCTCGTCCAGCAGGCGGGTCTCCCCCGCCGGCACGCCGAGCAGCCGGCGCAGGTCACCGGCGGTGCCGGCCCGCCGACGGCAGGCGTCGAGGATGAGCTGGGCGAGCCGGTCGCAGACCTCGTTGAGCTCCCGCCAGGCGTCGGCGGTGAGCACCGGGGGGCGGGCCAACCGCCACTGCTTGTTGTAGGTGGCCCGGCCGTGGAAGACCTGCTCCCAGGCTGCCGCCCCAGCGGCCACCATGGCCGAGCGGGCCGGCTCCGGCAGGGCGGTCCAGGCCCGGTCGGCCGTCGGCCACGCGTAGTTCGGGTCGATCATGATCCGTCCTTCATGGTCAGGTGGATGGCGGTGGCGAGCTGGTCCCGGCCGGGCTGGACGGCCCGGTCCAGTGCCGGGGCGAACGGGAGCACCGCCCCGTCCGGTCGGGTGACCCGGCGGGGTGGGGCGAGCAGCCGGACCCGCTCCACCACCGAGGCGATGATCTCGGCGGCCATTCCGCAGGAGCGGTTGGCGTCGTCGAGCACCACGAGTCGCCCGGTGCGGGCGACCGACTCGGTGAGGCCGTCGATGTCGAACGGGTACAGGGTGCGGGGGTCGAACACCTCCACCGACACCTGGTCGGCCAGCTCCGCGGCGACCGCGAGCGCGTCGTGCACCAGGTGCCCGATCGCGACCACCGTCACGTCGTCGCCGAAGCGGTGGATCCGGCCCCGGCCCAGCGGCACCGGTGCCGGGTCCTCGACGTCGTCGCGCACGTCCATCGCACCGGCCGGCGCGAACACCACCACCGGGTCGTCGTGGCGGATCGCGGTGACCAGCAGCCCGTACGCGTCGGCCGGGGTGGCCGGCACGACGGTGACCACGCCGACGTGGGCGAAGAGGCTGTACGGGTGGTCGGAGTGCTGCCCGGCCCACCCGGTACGCGAGCCGGAGCCGGGCACCAGGTAGGTGACGGGGACGCTGCACTGCCCGCCGGTCATCAGCGGGAACTTGTGCGCGTGGTTGACGATCTGCTCGAAGACCAGGAACAGAAGCGACGGGATCTGGAACTCGATCACCGGCCGCAGCCCGGCCAGCGCCGCCCCGGTGGCGAAGCTGGTGAACGCCTGCTCCGACAGGGGGGTGTCGCGGACCCGATCGGTGCCGAACCGTCTGGCCAGCCCGGTGGTCACCAGCGACGCCCCGACCTGGACGTCCTCGCCGAGCAGGAACACCGCCTCGTCGCGGGCCAACTCGTCGGCGAGGGCCCGGGTCAGCGCCCGGCGGTACGACAGTCGGGGCACCTCAGCCACCTCCGGTGCGCGGGGTCATTCAGCCACCTCCGGTGCGGGCGGTCAGGCCGCTGGCGTACAGGTAGGCCAACGCGTCGGCCGGGTCGGGTTCGGGGCTGTCCAGGGCGAACCGCACGGCCGCGTCGAGGGTCGCCTCCACCTCGGCGTCCACTGCGGCACGGTCGACGTCGCGGAGGCGCTCGCCCTGGATGCGGACCGGGTCCCGGGCCCGACCCCGGGTCACCTCGTCGGGCGGGCGGTAGTCGAGGCGTACCGCGTGTTCGAAGGTGTGATGGGCGTCGAAGCGGTAGGTCCGGGCCTCGATCAGCTCGGGGCCTCCGCCGGAGCGCATCCGGTCGACGGCGTCGGCCGCGGCGGCGCGTACCCTCTCGGGGTCCTGGCCGTCGACTCCGACGGCCGGGATGCCGAACGCGGCGGCCCGGCCGGCGATGCTGCCGGCCACCGCGCCGGCCACCGGCATGGTGGTGGCGTAGCCGTTGTTCTCGCAGACGAACAGCACCGGCACCCGCCAGAGCGCGGCCAGGTTGAACGCCTCCAGCAGCATCCCCTCGTTGACCGCGCCGTCACCGAAGAAGCTCACCCCGACGGTGTCGCGGCCCCGGCGGCGGTGCGCCCAGACCGCGCCGGTGATGATCGCCCCGGAGGCGCCGACGATCGCGTTCGCGCCGAGCACGCCGATGCTCAGGTCGGCGGCGTGCATCGAACCGCCCCGGCCGGCGTTGAGGCCGGTGACCCGACCGCACAGCTCGGCCATCATTCGCGCCGGATCGGCGCCCCGGGCCAGGACGTGCCCGTGCCCACGGTGAGTGCCGGCGAGCACGTCGTCGGCGCCCAGCGCCGCGCAGACGCCGGCGGCGATGCCCTCCTGACCGAGGTACGGGTGGATGCCGCCGACGATCTGCCCGCCGTGGACCAGCTCCACCGCCCGTTGTTCGAACCGGCGGATCAGCCGGACCGTGCGGTAGAGCCGGACCGGGTCGGCGTCTGTCACGTCAGCCTTCCTGCTGGTGGCGCCAGATGACCGGGCAGTATTCGGGGTCCGCGTAGTCCGGCCGCCCCTCGGAGGTGCGGCGGACCAGCACGTCGTGGTTGTACGCGGCGAGCGAGCCGTCGGAGAGCGGATACTCCCGCCAGGCGTTGTCGCCGTCCTGTAGGTGCAGCGAGATCGCCTGTCGGGGGCGACCGCTGACGTTGGGGCCACTGCCGTGGTAGGTGCGGCAGTGGTGGAAACTCACGTGTCCCTTGGGGATCACCATGGGGATTTTGCGGATCTCCGCGCCGTTGTACGCGGCGTTCTCGGCCAGCATCTCCTCCAGCTGGCCGCGGTCCCGGTCGGCGAAGTGGCGTACCACGGTGTCGTCCGCGCCGATCTCCTTCCACCGGTGCGAACCGTCGACCATGGTGATGGTGCCCATCTCCTCCCCGCAGTCGTGGAAGGGGATGAACGCGGTGAGCATCTTCTCCGACGACGAGGACGCCCAGTAGTGCTTGTCGAAGTGCCAGGGCACGATGTTGCTCGGCTCACCGGAGATCGGCGGTTTGTAGATCAGCGTGGACTGGAAGACCCGGATCTCGTCGGCCTGGGCGAGGCGGGCGGCTACCGCGCCGAGCAGCGGCTTGCGCAGGATCGCGCCGAGCCCGTCGTGCTCGTGGTGGACGTAGTCGTTGTGCCGCTGCACCGGGCCCTTGGACGGGTCCCAGTAGGCAAGCCTCGGTGGGCGTACCGGCAGCCGGCGGTCCCGCTCACCGTCGTAGTAGCGCTGCGTGGCGGCGGCGAGGGCGTCCACCTCGTCGTCGGTGAACACCTTTCCCGACAGGTACCAGCCGTGCTCGGCGTAGTGCCGCACGTCGTCGTCGGACGGGAGCAGCGCCTGCTCCTCGGCGGTCAAGCTCATGCGCCCACCCCCTGTGGTGTGGCCGCCACGGCGGCCAGTTCCCGTTCCTTGGCCTCGTAGAGCGCCTTGATGTTGCCGCTGCCGAAGCCCCGTGCGCCGCGCCGCTCGATCAGCTCCAGGAAGAGCGTGCGACGCACGTGCATCGACTCGGCGAAGATCTGCAACAGCTGGCCGTCGTGGTCGGAGTCGACGAGCACACCCAACGCGCGCAACCGGTCCAGCGGGGCGTCCACCCGACCGACCCGCGCCTCCAGGGCGTCGTAGTAGCTGGCCGGGGTGCCGGCGAACCGCACCCCGCGCCGGCCCAACGCCTCCACCGCGGCGACGATGTCGTCGGTGCGCAGCCCCAGGTGCTGCACGCCCCCACCGGCGTGCTGGTCGAGGAACGCGTCGATCTGCCCCGGCCGCCGCGTGCGGTCCGGTTCGAGCAGGACCACGGTGACCCGCCCGGACGGGCTCTGCACCACCTTGGAGTTCATCGCCTGCCCGTCGACCTCGATGTGCTCCTCGAAGATCTGTGCGAAGTCGAACAGCGCCTCGAAGTGCCGGACCGTCTCGTCGAGCTGCCCGGGCGGCACGCAGACCGCCAGGTGGTCGATCTCGGCGAGAACCGGCGGGTGGTCGTCCTTCGTGGCCGCCACCGGAGTGATCGCGCCGGGCAGGAACTCGCCCCCCTCGCCCCGGCGCTGCACCAGCCGGTGCCGCACGTCGGCGAAGCCGTCCACCTCGGCGATGACCACCTCGGCGTCCGCGCCGGTGCGGGTCGTCGGCGGCGTCACGCCGGTGGCACCCCGGCCCACCAGCTCGGCGTACGCGGACGGCACGTCGTCGACCTCGACCGCGACGACCGCGATGCCGTCACCGTGGCGCTGCACGTACCGTGCCGCCGGATGCTCGGCGCTCAACCCGGAGGTGAGCAGCAACCGGATGTCGCCGTGGCAGAGCAGCAGCGAGCGCTGCCCGACCAGCCCGGTCTCCGGGCCGCCCTGGCCACAGATCTCGAAGCCGACGGCGGTGCTGAAGTAGAAGGCCGCCTGTCGGGCGTCCCCCACGTAGAGTTCGATGTGGTCGATACCACGGATGTCCATGTCCCCTGAAGCCCTTCCCACCCGGTTCCCCCCGTGTTGCCGTCCGGACGCGCCCCGCCCGGGATGCCGCGTCGATCACCCCCTCGGCTCGGCGACGCGCGCCAGCAGCAGGCTCACGTTCTGGCCGCCGAACCCGAACGAGTTGGTGACCGCGTACTCCGGGTCGGTCTTGCGGGGCGTGCCACGGATGTGGTCCGCCGGGCAGGCCGGATCCGGATCGTCGAGGTGGTACGTCGGCGGCAGCAGCCCCCGACCGAGCGCCAACGCGGTGGCCGCCGCCTCCAGCACCCCGGAGGCGCCGAGCAGGTGACCGGTGAGCGCCTTGGTGGAGCTGACCGGCACACCACCGACGCCGAAGACGTCCGTGAGGGCGGTGGTCTCCGCGATGTCACCGAGTTTCGTGCCGGTGCCGTGCGCGTTGACGTAACCGACCGCCGCCGCCGGCACACCGGCGCTGCGCAGCGCCCGGCGGATGCACGCCGCCGCGCCGGCACCGTCCGGGCGGGGCGCGGTCGGGTGGTACGCGTCGGTCGTCGCGCCGTGCCCGGCCACCTCGGCGTACCCGGCGACGCCGCGGGCCGCGGCGTGCTCGGCGTTCTCCAGAACCAGCAGCGCGGCGCCCTCGGACAGGACGAACCCGGTGCGGGAGGTGTCGAACGGCCGGCTCGCCCGGCTCGGGTCGGTGCCGGCGCGCGCCAACGCCCGCGCGTTGCCGAAGGTGTCGGCGAAGGTCGGGAAGAGCGGCGCCTCGCTGGCCCCGCAGAGCACCACGTCGGCCTCCCCGGTCGCGATGAGCCGGACACCGTCGGCGACCGCCTGCGCGCCGGAGGCGCAGGCGGTGCCGACCGACGAGCTGTAGCCCCGGATGCCGTGCGCGATGGCGATCCGCGCCGCCGGCATGTTCGGCAGGATCCCGGTGAGCAGGTACGGGCTGACCGCCGCCCGACCCCGGGCCGCCCGGGCCAGCACCTGCGACTCCAGGGTGGCCATCCCGCCGACCCCACCGACGATCACACCGATCCGGTCGGGGTCGACGTCGCGGCCCACCACGATGCCGGCGTCGGCGAGGGCGTCGGCGGCGGCGAGCAGGGCGAGGACGACGATCCGGTCCAGCACCCGGGTCTCCGGCCCGGACGCGACGGTGCGCGGGTCGATGTCGGGCAGCAGGCCGGCGACGTCCAGCGACCCGCTCGCCGGGTGCCCCTGCGGTGGACGGGTCAGCCCGGACCGACCGGTGGTCAGCGCGTCGAAGGTCTCCTCGACGCCCCGCCCGACCGGGGTGAACAGACCCATCCCGGTGATCAGGGCGGTCACGCCGCCACTCCGCTTCGCTGCGCGCCGGCGTGACACTCCACGCGGCTGAGCTGCCTGATTCGCTCGCTCATGACGTGGCCTCGGTGAGGTAGCGCTCGCGCAGGACCACCTTGCGGACCTTGCCGGTCACGGTGACCGGAATGTCGGCGGAGGCCACCGGCACCACCCGGCGCAGCGTGGCGCCGACGTCCGGGCCGAGGGCGGCGCGGATCCGCTCGGTGCGGTCCTCTGCCTCGTCGGCGCCGGCGGCCAACTCCAGCAGCACGTCGGTGACCACCCCGCCGGCCTCGGCGACGATCACCACCGTGCAGTCGGTGACGTCCGGGCAGGCGGCGAGGATCCGTTCCTCGGACAGCGCGGTGTAGAAGCGCCGCCCGTCACCGGCGTCGACCGAGTCCACCGCCCGGTCGACGTGGTAGTAGCGGCCCTCGGCGTCGACGCGCACCAGGTCACCGGTCAGGTACCAGCCGCGCTGGCGGAAGCGGTAGGTGGTGATCGAGTCGTTCCAGTAGCCCCGGAACAGTGACGGCGAGTCGATGCCCAGGAAACCCACCTCGCCGACCGGCACCGGCTCGCCGTCGGCGTCGAGCACCGCGACCCTGGTGAACTGGTACGGGCGACCGATGCAGCGGCCGTACCGGTCGGTGTCGGCGCGGTGGGTGATGTGGAACATCGAGTGCCCCATCTCGCTGGAGCCCAGCCCGTCGATGAAGACCGAGCCGGGCACCCTCGCCACCCCGTCGCGGGTGACCGTGTCGTGCCAGCCGACCGCGACGAGACGGCGGATGTGCGGCTCGTGCGAGGCGTCGCCGGTGTTGAACCACAGCCGCACCGAGTCCAGGTCGTACCCGGACAGGTCGAAGCGGGCCAGCTCCGCCCAGGTGACCGAGAAACCGAACACCCCGTCGGGGCGCCAGCGTTGGATGGCGTCCAGCACCCGTTCGCCGCCCTGCTCGGAGAGCAGGAACATCTGGGCGCGGTTGCCCAGCGCCTGGTTGACCATCAGCACCGTGGCGGTGTGCGGGGCGGGCAGCGCGTTGAGGATCCGGCTGGTGCCCTGCGCCTGCGGCATGGTGAGCAGGTGCCGGGTGGCCGCGAACAGGCTGGCGTGCGAGTGCAGCACCGCCTTGGGCACCCCGGTCGTCCCGGAGGTGTGGGTGATCACGATCGGGTCGTCCGGGTGGTGCCGGTAGTGTGCCGGGGCCGCCGCCGGGTCGCCCGCGCCGGCTTGCGCGGGGGTGCCGAGCAGCGGTACGCCCAGGTCGTGCCCGGCCAGCAGCGCGGTGTGCGCGTCGTCGGCCAGCACACCGACGCCCCGCAGGCGGCGGATGTACTCGGCGGCGATCTCCGGGCGGAGTCTGCCGTTCATCAGCGCCGGGATCGCCCCGAGCCGGGCCAGCGCCAGGAAGCTCAGCACCATGTCGGCGGCGGCGGTGGCCCAGACGGCGACCGGGTCGCGGGGGCGTACCCCCTGTTCGTGCAGCCAGGCGGCGCGGGCGGCGACCCGTTCGTCGAGCTGCCCCAGCGTCAGGGGTGTCTCGGCGGGGTGCCCGTCGACGGCGGTGTCGAAGGTGAGGCCCGGCCCGTCCGGGTCCGCGCCATGCGCAAGCACCCGGGCCAGGACGTTGCCCGCGCCCACCTCGGTGTCGGCGGCCAGTGCGCCGCGCAGTCCCCGTGTCCTCATGGTCGTGCTCCTCCCCCCAGCAGCACCGCGACCGCCTCGGTCGGCCGGTCGGGTGCCTGTTCGATCAGGATCAGCAACACCTCGTCGGCGTCGCCGTCGTCGCGCAGCAGGTCGGCCTCGGCGACACCGTCGGTGTACGGGTCGCCGGTCGGGCTGAGGCAGACCACCGGGCCGCGCAGGTCCCAGCGGGCCGCGAGGTGCCCGGCGACGCTGTTCGGCACGGACTGGAAGAAGAACAGCGGGCCGACCCGCCCGCCGGCCTCGACGGTCGCCCGTACGTGCTGGGCGCTGGCGAGATCACCGCTGGCGCTGACCAGCACGATCGCCGTCCGCACCCCGGCGGGCACTCCCGCCGACCCGTACCCCCGCCGCAGACACCGCTCGGCGACGGCCACCACCACCGGCGCGAAGTCCGAGTGCACGAACCCCGGCACCCCCGGCGCGGCCGCCCCGTCCCCACCCTCGGGCCAGCGTGCCCGCGCCAACACCCCCGGTGAACCCGCGGGTTCGGGTTCGTCGGTGCGGAGCGTGCGGGACCGCGGGGAGTGGGGGGCAGTCATCCGACGCCGACCAGGAGAGCGGTGTTCGCGCCGCCGAAGGCGGCATTCAGGGTCAGGGCGTGGGTGGCTTCCGTCTTCCGGGGACGGTCCGTGATCACGTTGAGCGGGCAGGCCTCGTCGGGGGCCAGCCAGCCGGCGTTGACCGGCAGCTCGCCGTGTCGCAGCGCGAGCGCGGTGACCACCAGTTCGAGCAGCCCGGACGCCTCCAACGCGTGCCCGTGCACCGACTTGGTGGAGCTGACCGGGACGCGGCTGCCGTGCGCGCCGAGGGCCCGACGCAGGGCCGCCGCTTCGGCGGCGTCGCTCTGCGCGGTACCTGTGGCGTTGGCGTTGACGTAGCCGACGGCCTCCGGTGGCAGCCCGGCCCGGCGCAGCGCGGCGTCGACCGCGCGGGCCAGCCCGGTGCCGCCGGGCTCCGGCTGGCAGGGATGGAACGCGTCGCCGGCCCGTCCCCAGCCGGCCACCGTGGCCACCGGATCGACGCCGCGCCGCCGGCCGGTGCTCGATTCCAGCACGACCGCGGCCACGCCGTCGCCCAGCAGCAGCCCCTGGCGGCCGGCGCTGAACGGGCGGACCGCCCCGTCGACCGCGAGGGTGCGACCGGCGTCGAAGAGCGCGAACTGGTCCGGCTCCACCAGGTAGCCGGCCGCGACCACCACCCGCTCGACGTCACCGCGGGTGATCCGGGCGGCGGCGTCGGCCACCGCCGTGCTCGCCGACACACAGGCGCTGGTGTAGACCCGGGTGTGCCCGGAGAGTCCACAGCGGGCGGCGAGCCGACCGGCGAGCACGTCCGGGGACGGGCCCGCACCGGGGGCCGGGCCGCCGTGCACGGCGAGCAGCAGGGCACACCCCGTGCGCCGCGCGCGATCCAGGCCGGCCGCCCGGCAGGCCGCGTCGACCGCGGCGGCCAGCTCGTCGAGGAGCGTGCCGACCTCGGGCCCGGTGGCCGCCACGGTGACCCGGCGGGCGGCGGTGTCGAACCGGCCCACCGGGCCGAACGCCGGCACCCCGGCCAGCGCACCGGCGAGCTGCGCGTCGGCGCCCCGTCCCAGGGCGCTGACCGCGTACACGCCGGTGAGCTGGGCGACGCGCGCCTCAACCATCTGCGGAGGCGGTCAGTGACGCCCGGAACACCGCCAGGGCGTCGTCGACGGTACGGATGCCGGCCAGTTCGTCGTCGGTGAGGTCGAGCCGGCACTCGTAGCGCTGCTCGACGAGGTGCACCAGCCAGGCAAGCTCCATCGAGCCGATCCGGTCGGACACCTCGGCAGCCGGTTTCGCGGTGAGTTCGGCGAGCATGGTCATCAGGTCAGCTCGCCCCAGCTCGGGCTGACCGCTCATCAGGCTTTGTCGCTCGTCGCCTCGGTGACGTCGCTCGTCGCCTCGGTGACGCGACTGGCGACCATGGTGGTGAACTCACCGACCGTCATCAGGGCCAGTTGCTCCGACTCGTCGTCGGCGAACGTCAGGCCGTACCGGTCCTCGACCCGGACGGACAGGTCGGCCAGGGCGAGAGACTCCAGGTCGACGCCGGACGGGCCGAGGGTGGTGTCGTCGTCGAGCCCCTCGACGTCGTAGTTCATGTCGGCGAGCTGCTCGACGACGAAGGCGCGAACCTCGGCTCTCATGGATACCCTCTCTGCGTGGGTCAGCTGACGGCGCCCGGTCGGGACACCGCCTACGTGTGGGTCGGCCGGGACACCGGCGGTCAGCCGGATCCGGCCCCGGTGCTGCTGCGGCGGGCGGGTGCCCTGCTGCTCGGTCGCGCGGAGACCGCCGTGGTGCTGACGCACGACCGCGCTGGACGGCCGGTCGTCCGGGTCGACGCGGCCGAGTTGGCGGTCAGCGTCAGCCGCACCCCAGGGCTGGTGGTGGTCGCCGCCCGCCGGGCCGGCGCGGTCGGCGTGGACGTGGAACGCATCCGGGACCTGCCGGCGCTCGCGCTGGCCCGCCGCTGGTTCCCACCCGCCGAGTTGGCCTGGTTGGGCGATCGGCCCGAGGCTGGCCGGACGGTGGACTTCCTGCGCCTGTGGACCGCCAAGGAGGCGGTCGGTAAGGCGCTGGGGCGGGGGTTGCGCGACGGTGGCCTGCGTCGGTTGATGCCGCCGCCGGGGCTGCCGTTGCGAACGGTGCCCGACGCCGGGGCCCTGCGGGTCGGCCATCCGCAGCTGGGCCCAGGGCTCGTCCTGGCGCTCGCCGCGCAGGCGACCGGGCAGATCGACGTCGAGATCGTGCAGCGGCCCGGTCACGGGGTGACCGCCGAGCGCAGCGCGTCGGTCGAGCGCACCAGCTTGCCGGTGGTGGTGCGGGGCAACTGATCGACCAGGTGCAGGACGCGGGGCCGCTTGTAGCCAGCCAACCGCTCCGCGAGGAGCTTGTCCAGCGTCTCCTCCGACAGCGGGCCGTCCGGCTGGACGTAGGCGGTGATGCCGCCGTCCCAGACCACCACGGCCGCCGCCACCCCGGTCAGCTCGGCGACGGTGGCCTCCACCTCGGTCAGGTCGACCTTCATCCCGCCGACGGAGACCTGCGAGTCGAGCCGACCGCGCACCGTGACCAGGCCGGTGTCCTCGTCGACGGTGCCGGCGTCACGGGTGTGCAGCCACCCGTCGGACCACCGGGTCGGGTCGCTCAGTCCGACGTACGGCGACGCCGGGCAGGAGACCCACAGCTCACCGCCGACCTCGCGGACCTCGATGCCGGGCGCCGGGGCGATCGACGGTCGGTGTACGCCGTACAGGTCGGTGCCGATCACCCCGACCTCGGTCATCCCGTACATGTTGCCCAGCGGCACCCCGTACCGGTCGGTGAACGCCCGGGCGACGGCGGCCGGCACCAGCTCGCCCCCGGTGGTCATCCGTCGTAGCTGCGGCAGTGGCCCGGCCGGTCGCGTGGAGGCCAGCAGTCCGATGTGGAACGGCACACCCAGCACGGTGGCCGGTGTGGTGTCGGCGCTGATCGCGGCCAGCACGGCGTCGCCGCTGAGCCGCTGGGGCGGGACCAGCTCGACCCCGGCGTGCAACCCGTAGAGCAGGCCGCCGACCAGGCCGAGCACGTGCACCATCGAGGGCAGCAGGATGATCCGCTCGCCGGGCAACGCCACCCCGTCGATCCGGGTGTAGCGGTGCACCTCGGCGACCAGGTCCGCCGCGGTGCGACCGATCACCTTGGACGGGCCGGTGGAGCCGGAGCTGAGCTGGACCACGGCGTGGCCGCTGACCGCCGGACGGTCGGCGTACCGGGTGACGCCCTCGGTGACGTCGACGAAGATCCTCAGCGCGCCGCCACCGGTCCGCACCGGGGCGACCACCACCTGCGGGGTCAACCGGAGCAACGCGCGGTCCACCTCGT
Source organism: Micromonospora sp. NPDC048935 (assembly GCF_043197875.1). Taxonomy (NCBI): domain Bacteria; kingdom Bacillati; phylum Actinomycetota; class Actinomycetes; order Micromonosporales; family Micromonosporaceae; genus Micromonospora; species Micromonospora sp. NPDC048935. The sequence goes on from NZ_JBICTZ010000005.1 coordinate 106,028, forward strand.
GATCGGTCAGCCGGTGATCGAGCAGGATCGCCTGCGCCCCGGCCCGCCAGGTGGCCAGCAGGTTCACCACGTACGCCAGGGACGGCGGCAGCCGCAGCGCCACCGCGCCACCGGGGCGCAGTCCGGCGGCGGTGAGCCGCTCCTGCGCGGCGGTGACCAACCGGTGCAGGGTGGCCCGGTCGACAGGCTCGGGCAGACGGAGACAAACGTCGGTGGGCTGGCCTGTGAACAGGATTTCGTCCACCCAGCCTGGGTCTGTCGCCGTAGGATCTTCTGCCGTCACCGCTGATCACCGCCCAGCATCAAAAAGGGCGAAACCGCCCATCACAAACGCTTGTCGGGGTGTTGCGGGGAACCATACGACTCCCACCACCCCATTGCCAGATGCGAATGGATGGATCAAAAGAAGCGGCCAGCCGGATTGCCGACAGCCCGTTCGGCGGGCAGGATCGGGCAGGCGATTCGGCAGAACGTCACCGAGGCATGACGCCTCGTACAACCGTCGCGCGGCCCCAGCCGGACGGCCGATGGCGTCGCGGTCACCGGCTGAGCCCGACGAGGGTGGCGAGCCGTGCCACGCTGGCGGCCGCGCGGCCACTGTGGGCGATCTCGGCGACGAGGGTACGGGCGGCAGGCCGGTGGCGGACCTCGTCGGGCGCGACGGTGTCGGCGTCGACCAGGGTGCGCCCGGCGGCGGCGAGGTCGCCGACGTCGAGGTAGGCGCGGGCGGCGTCGAGAAGGTGGGCGGCCCGATGCTCGGCGGGGAGTCGACGCCAGTCGTCGCCGCGGATGACCTTCTCGTGGCGGTACACCGCCTGGGCGGCGTCGCCCAGGTACAGGGCGCTGACACAACGGGCCAGTCGCACGGTGATGGGGCCGAACGCGGTGTGGTGCGGGTCGTCGGTGCTCGTACACCGGTCGGCCAACGCGGCGGCATGGTCGGTCAGGTCGTCGGCGCGGCGGCCGTCGCCACAGCCGGCAGCGGCCATGGCGGCCTGGAGCAGCAGCGTTCCGCGTACCCCGTCGTCAGCCGCCGTGCCCACGGCGGCGACGGACGCGGTGAGGGCGAGGCGGTCGCGGCCCAGGGCGCGCAGCGCCTGCGCCACGGCGATCGTGGCGGTGCCGGTGCGGATGGGGTCACCGGTGGCGGCGGCCACGGCCCGGTCGGCCGCCAGCCAGGCGAGGTCGGGCTCGCCGAGCTTGACGAGCACCGAGGCGGTGATCCGGTACGCGGGCACCAGCAGGCCCGCGCTGGTGTGGGCGGCGTCGAGCAGGGCGGGCAACACCCTCAGGAGGTGGGCGTAGTGGGCGTGCTGGTAGCTGAGCCAGGCGTGCGTGACGTGCCGGCCCACCTCGTCGGCGGGCACGACGGCTGCATCTGAAGACGCCGTACAAGTGGAAGAAGGGTGACACTCCCCGGACGCCGTGGCCGTCGTTGACCACGGCGCTGCTGTCCGAGCAGCTACAGCGGACGGTTGGTCTCGATGAGCTGGGTTGGCCAAGCGATGGGTTCGAGGCCGTTCCCGCCTCAGCCGGTCTTGATCTGCCCTGGTCCGCAGGCGGGGCCTTGCGGGCGGGCGAGGTGGTAAACGAACCTGAGGGGATGACGCACCGACGGATGTTCCTCACTCTGCTCGGTTCCGCACTGACATCACCGGCGCACGAGTGGCTGATCGCCCAACCACCGCAGGACCTCGCATCGACCGCCGGCCGCCCCGTGTCCGGCGACGTCGTAGATCACCTGGACGCGGTGACCGCCAGTCTGCGACGGATGGACGACCACCTCGGGAGCGGCCAGACTCTGGGTCTGGTCCGCCAACACCTGAGCACGGTGGTCGAGGTGCTGCGCGAACGCAGCTATACCGACACAGTCGGCCGACGCCTACACGGCGCCGCCGGCGAGCTGTTACGCCTCGCCGGTTGGCTCTCCTTCGACGACGGCCACCACACCCAGGCGCAACGGTTCTGGATCGCGGGCCTCTATCAGGCCAACGCAGCCGGTGATCGCGGGCTCGGCGCGAACATCCTCGGCTTCATGTCCTGCCAGGCCAAAGATCTCGGTCAGCTCCGTCAGGCCGTGACCCTCGCGGAGACCGCGCGAGCCAGCTACCCGGCTACGAGCCCCAAGGTGGGGACGATCCTCGACCTGCGGGCCGCCGAGGCGTATGCCAACAACCGGTCGGTAACCGACACCCGCCGGGCGCTCGACAAGGCATTCGGCAAGTTCACCGACAGCCGCCCGGAGCACGGGGACCCCGACTGGTCCTACTGGATCAACGAGGCGCAGGCCCACGCTCAAGCCGGCTACTGTTTCGTCAAGCTCGAAGACTGGACGCGCGCTCGCGACCACCTGCGGGCAGCGCTGCGGCTACAGAGCAACGAGTACACCCGCGAGGGCGCACTGCGTAACGCGTTGCTTGCCACCACGTACGTCCAACAGAAGCACCCCGAGTTGGACAAGGCGCTCGCCCTCGGCGACCAGGCCGTGCAGACCCTGACCGGGCAGGTCACCTCCACCAGATGCATCAAGCACGTCCGCAACCTGGTTGGCGCGCTGACTCCGTACAGGCGCACTCCCGCTGTCCGCCGCTTCTGTCAGGACGCCCGAGACCTCATCGCCTCCTGAGCAGCGGCTCGGGCCTTGAGCGGTTCGCGCGCGCTAGCTGGGTTTGATGCCGGCGAGCTGAACGAGTAGCTGAATCAGCCGGTACGCCTCGGCGATGTCGGCGGCGTGGAAGGCGACCGTACGGCCGCCACCGACACGGGTCACACCCGGCACCAGGACTGCCAGGTCGACCATGTACGGGCCGTACAGGTCGACCTCGACGTCCACCGGCCCGGCCATCTTCGCCGGGCGAATCGAGGCACGCCGGGCGATGGCGTCGGCGGCAGCGTGGCGCAGCCGCTCCCGTGCCTCCTGCGGATGCAGAGTGACCGCGGCGGCCTGACCCAGGGTCTGCTTGACGGCGACGGTGACTGCCGAAGGCACCAGCTCACTGAATTCCGCGCAGGCGGTGTCGTCCCCGCTGAGCAGGACGACGGGCACGTCCAGGTGCCCGGCCATGGCGACGTTGAGGCCGATCTCGCCCACCGATCGTCCGACCACCCGCACGTCGAGGATGGCGTCACTCATCGTGTGTGCCAGCACGGCAGGCCCGGCACCGGCCCGAGCGTGATAGCCGACGAGCAGAACGGCATCGGTGTGCTCGTCCAGCCCGGCGAGCATGCCCAGCGGGCGGGGTTTGCCCCGCACGAGGTGGGCACGGCGGTCGAGGTCCTCCGGCAGGAGGTTCCGGAACGTTCCGTGTGCGTCGGCGACCCACACCACGGCGTCGGGTTCGGCATCGAGAACACCGGCGATCACCGCGTTCGCCTCGGCCGTCATCAACGCCCGGCCGCGCTCGTAGTCGTACCGATCCGGATTCGTCTCGGTGGGATGCACGATCCCCGCGCCGCCTTCGAGGTCCACCGAGATCAGCACCTTCATGGCTACAGAACCCTACGCGCTCGCGACCCGATGTCGACCCCGCGCGGCGCAGCCAAGGCGTCGTCCCGCCACGCCCGATCTTGCATTTTCGGTCGTCGAGATGCGTGAAGTGCCCCCGATTTCGCGACAGTAAGTGCAAGATCGCGGGGAGGGTCCGTCGATCATGGAGTTGTGGTGCCTAGCTTGGTGCCATTCGGGCACTTTGTCGCCCACCACAACTCGATGCTCGACAGGGGGCAGCGCGGTGGGGTGGGGTGGGCGTCAGGTCAGCGCGGGGGTCTGGGCGTGGATCTGGAAGCGCAGCGAGCGGGCGTCGGTGAAGCACTCCCGCATCGGGCGCACCAGATCCCGGTGCTCGGGGCTGCGCTCCCATGCCTCGAAGTCGGCGAGGCTCGCCCACTCGCTGGTGATGAGCCACTGTTCCGGGTCGGTCGACGAGCGGCACACCTGGTCGACCAGGTGTCCCGGCACCCCGTCGGCCACCAGGTGGCGTACCTGCTCGTAGGCGGCGAGGAACTCCTCGGTGCGTGGCACCGGCACCCGCACCAGGAACACCACCCGCGCCCGCTGTTCGCTCACGGCGTCTCTCCCCTCATCGGCACCGCCCCGCGCAGGACCAGCGCACTGTTGAACCCGTCGAAGCCCCGCGCGCAGACCAGCGCGAGCCGGCTGCGCGGCTGGCGGTGCTCGCGCAGGAAGTCCAGCTCGCACCCCTCGGCGACCTCCTGCGGGCCGGCCGACGCGGGCAGTGTGTCGTGCGCGAAGGCGAGCAGGGCGGTGGCCACGTCCAACGCCGACCCGCCCTGGTACGCCCGCCCGGTCAGCGGCTTCTGCGTCGTCACCGGCACCGGCCGGTCGGCGAACACGGCGCGCAGCGCCTCGGCCTCGCTGCGGTCGTAGCGGGGCACGCCGAGGGCGTCGGGCAGCACCACGTCGATTCCGGCCGCCGCGACGCCGGCCCGGTCCAGGGCCAGCCGCATCGCCCGCGCGTACTGGACCGGGTCGCCGGCGCTGTCCGCCGTGGTGTGCGCGGCGTCGTGGGTGGAGCCCCACCCGCTCACCTCGCCGTAGACCCGGGCGCCCCGGGCGAGGGCATGGCCCAACTCCTCCACCACGAACACCGCACCCCCCTCGGCCGGTAGGTAGCCGCTGGCCGAGGCGTCGAACGGCCGGTACGCCCGCTGCGGGTCGGAGACGTCACTGAGCAGCCCGGAGCGCAGTTGACAGGCCAACGCGTACGGGCTGAGCGGGCACTCGGTGGCCCCGGCGATCACCACCGGGGTGCCCCGGCGTACCGCGCGGGCGGCGTGCGCGAGGCTGTCCAGCCCACCGGCGGCCTCCGCGACCAGCACCCCGCTCGGGCCCTTGAACTGGTGGTGGATGGAGAGCTGCCCGACGCTCGCCGCGTAGAACCAGGCGATCGACTGGTACGCCCCGACCGTGCGGGACGTGCCGCCCCAGAGCCGTTGCAGCTCCCGCTGGCCGAACAGGTTGCCCCCGGACGAGCTGGCCAGGGTCACCGCGTAGCCGTACGGGTCGGGGGCCCGGTCGGGCAGCCCGGCGTCGGCCAACGCCAGCCGGGTCGCGGCGAAGCCGAGGTGCGTCCACCTGTCGGTCTGCACCACCTGTCGACTGTCGGCGTAGGAGTCGGCGGTGAAGCCGGGCACCTCCCCGCCGAGGCGGGTCGGATAGCCGGCCGGGTCGAACAGGGTGATCGGCCCGGTCCGGCGGGTGCCGGCCAGCACCGTTCGCCAGTGGGCGTCCGCGCCGATGCCACTCGGCGCGACCACACCGATGCCGGTCACCACCGCCCGGGCGGCGCTCACTCCGCCGCCGGGCCGGGCGGCGCTCACGCCGCCACCGGGCCGGACGCCGCCGCCGGGCCGCGCAGCCGGCGGAACACCATCGCCGACTGGAAGCCGCCGAACCCGCTGCCCACCGACAGCGCCACGTCGACCGGGACCTCCCGGGCCTCGTTCGGTACGTAGTCCAGGTCGCACTCCGGGTCCCGGGTGCTCCAGTTTGCCGTGGGTGGCACCACGCCGAACTCGATCGCGAGGGCGCACGCCGCCATCTCGATCGACCCGATCGCGCCGAGCGAGTGCCCGACCATCGACTTGATCGAGCTGATCGGCACCCGGTACGCGGCCTGACCCAACGCCCGTTTGAACGCGGCGGTCTCGTGCCTGTCGTTCTGCTTGGTACCCGAGCCGTGTGCGCTGATGTAGGACACCTGCTCGGGGAGAATCCGCCCCTGCTTCAGCGCGTCGGTGACGGCGAGGCTCATCTCCAGGCCGTCCGGACGCAGCCCGGTCATGTGGTAGCCGTTGCTGCGGCTGGCGTAGCCGGCCACCTCGCAGTAGATGTGCGCGCCCCGCCGGCGGGCATGCCCGACCTCCTCCAACACCAGCACCGCCGCACCCTCGGCCAGCACGAACCCGTGCCGGTCGGCGTCGAACGGGCGGGAGGCGTGCGCCGGGTCGTCGTTGTCCGGGCTGGTCGCCTTGATCGCGTCGAAGGAGGCGACGGTGACCGGCGAGATGGGTGAGTCCGCCGCGCCGGCCAGCATCACGTCCGCCTCACCGTCCACGATCATCTGGTGGGCGTAGCCGATGGCGTCGATGCCGGAGGTGCAGCCGGTGGACACCACCTGCGCCGGGCCGTGCAGCCCGTGCCGGCAGGCCACGTCGGCGGCGAGGCTGCTGGGCACCAACGCCTGGTAGAGGTACGGGCCACCGCGCGTCGCGTCGACAAGCCAGCGGCTGCCGTGCTCGCTGACGGTGACGTACTCCTGCTCCAGCGCCATCGTGCCGCCCACGGCGGTGCCGAGCACCACCCCGGCCCGGTCCCGCTCGGCGTCGCCGAGCACCAACCCGGCATCGGCGACGGCCTCCGCGGAGCAGGCAAGCGCGAACTGCACGTACCGGTCGGCCCGGCGTCGTTCGGCGTCGGTGAGCCCCGCGGCGACGGGGTCGAAGTCGCACTCGGCGGCGATCTGCGACCGGAACGCCGACGGGTCGAAGAAGCTGATCCGCCGGGTGGCGGTCCGCCCCTCCGTGATGGTCTTCCAGAACCGGTCCCGGCTGGCGCCCCCGGGGGCGACCACCCCGATCCCGGTCACCACCGTGCGGCGTCCGCTCACGACGGCACCCCGGTTCGCGACTGCCGGGCCCGCAGCCCCGGCGCGTTCCTCGCGCTCACGACCCACCACGCTGTTCGGCCAGCTCGGTGTCGACGTGCCCCAACTCCGGGCGGGGGGCGAGCGGGCCCAGGTGGAAGACCACCTCGGCCGGTTCGACACCGGTGTTGCGCAGTCGGTGGCGCACGTTCACCGGGACGAACAGCGCCTCACCGGCGGCCAGCAGGGTCGGCTGGTCGTCCAGGTCGACGGTGATCGCGCCGCGCACCACGTACAGGAACTCCTCGCTGTACGGGTGGTAGTGCTCGGCGATCCGCTCACCCGGCGCGAGGGCGGCGACCCCGAGGAAGCCGGAGGTGCTGCCGACGGTGCGGGGGCCGAGCAACACCCGTAGCTCACCGCCGCGTCGCCGGTCGGCGGGTACGTCCCCGGCGGCGATCGGCCGGGTGCTCAGGTCACTCATCGTCGGCCTCCGTCGGGTCGGCGCCGGCCGCCGGGGCGTCCTGGTCGGCGCGCTGTCGGGCGATCCGCTCCACCCGGTCCTTGATCACCGCGAGCTGGATGACGCTGTTGGTGTTGATCCGCTCGGTCATCCCGGCGTTGTCCAGCGGCGCGGTCGGCTTCATCGCGAAGTCCTGCGTCCAGGTCATCCGGGTGCCGCCGGCCTCCTCGGTGTAGCGCCAGTGGATCCGCATGTACTCGAACGGCCCGGTCTCCACCCGGTGCGCCCGGACCTGCCTGCTCACCGGGTCGGAGGTGCGCTCGCTGACCCAGCTCCAGGCCACCCCGTTCTCGTCGGGGTACATGGTGAGTCGGAACCGCACCGTGTACCCCTCGCGGTGCAGAATCTCCACCACGGCGTACTCGGTGAACAGTTCGGTCCAGTTCGCCACGTCGTTGGTGACGTCCCAGACCAGCGCGAGCGGCGCGTCGATGAGCACTGTGTTCTCGGTGTGCCCGGGTGGGTCGGCGCGGCGGGCGATCAGGTCGGCCACCGCCGGGATGCTCAGCTCCGCGGCCTGCTCGGGGATGCTCACCTGCCACCGGTCGGCGACGACCGCGGAGAGTTCCAGCAGGGCGAGGGAGTCCATCCCCAACTCTTCCAGCGAGGCGGCCGGCGCCCGGGCCGCCGCGTCGGGGTCCAGCCCACAGTGCGCCACCAGGATGTCGGTGATCTCGGCGGTCATCGGGCGACCATGAGTGACGGTCATCGGGTCCTCCTGAGGGTTACGTCGGGCTCCGCGGCGGACGCGGGGCGCGGTGCGGGGGTGGCCGTGGGCCGCTGCGCGGACGCGCCGAGCAGACGGTCGACCAGGCCGGTGGTGTAGCGGCCCTTGCGGAATGCGGCGTCGTCGAGCACCCGCCGGACGAACGGGATGGTGGTGTGCACGCCCGGCCCGGCGATGTCGAACTCGTCCAGGGCCCGCTCCAGCCGGTTGAGCGCCGACTCCCGGTCCGGCGCCCAGACGATCACCTTGGCCAGGAGCGAGTCGTACCAGGGGCCGACCAGGTAGCCGGCGCTGGCGTGGGTGTCCACCCGGGTGAACGGGCCGCCGGGCGGGGTGAAACGCTCCAACCGGCCGGGGGTCGGTGCGAAGTCCCGGGCCGGGTCCTCGGTGTTGACCCGGCACTCGATCGCGACGCCGTGCAGGCGGATCTCCTCCTGCCGCAGGCGCAGCGGCACCCCGGCGGCGATGTGCAGTTGCTCGTGCACCAGGTCGATCCCGGTGACCATCTCGGTGACCGGATGCTCCACCTGGATCCGGCAGTTGATTTCCAGGAAGTGGAACTGTTCCTCGGCGTCGACCAGGAACTCCAGCGTGCCGGCGCCGACGAAACCGACCCGCAGCGCAGCACGGAGGGCGGCCTCGGCGATGGTGTCGAGCACTGCGGCGGACAACGCCGGGGCGGGTGCCTCCTCGACCAGTTTCTGGTGCCGGCGCTGCACCGAGCAGTCCCGGGTGCCCAGGTGCACACCGTTGCCGTGGGAGTCGCAGAGCACCTGCACCTCGACGTGGCGCGCCTCGGTGAGGTACCGCTCGACGTACACCCGGTCGTCGCCGAAGGCGGCCTGCGCGGCGGCCCGGGTGCGGGCGTACGCCCGGTGCAGCTCGCCCGGGGTGCGTACCACCGTCATCCCCCGGCCCCCTCCCCCGGCGGCGGCCTTCACGATCACCGGGTAGCCGATGGCCCCGGCCACCTCGGCGGCCGCGGCGGCGGTCGGCACCGGTGCGACGCTGCCCGGCGACAGGGGCAGGCCGGCGCGGCTCAGCAGCGCCCGCGCCGAGGACTTGTCGGCCAGCGCGGCCATCACCGCGGGTGGCGGGCCGATGAAGATCAGGCCGTTGTCCGCGCAGATCTCGGCGAAGTCGGCGTCCTCGGAGAGGAATCCGTAGCCGGGATGGACGGCCTGCGCGCCCACCTGTCGGGCCGCCTCCACGATCGCGGCGGCGTTGAGGTAGCTGCGCCGGCTCGACGCCGGCCCGATCCGGACGGCCTGGTCGGCGAGGCGGACCGCGGCCGAGTCGGCGTCCGCGGCGGAGTAGACCACCGCCGTGCGCACACCCAGCTCCTTGCAGGCGCGCAGCACCCGCAGCGCGATCTCGCCCCGATTGGCGATCAGCACGGTCTCGAACATGGTCAACCACCCTGCGCGGTCATGCCGGGTCCACCTCGACAAGCGGCTGGTCGTACTCCACCGGGTGGCCGTCCTCGACGAGGATCGCGACCACCCGGCCGGCGCGGTCGGCGGTGACCTCGTTCATCAGCTTCATCGCCTCGACGATGGCGACCGGCTGGCCCGGGCGGACCAGGTCGCCCACCGCGACGAAGGGCTTGGCACCGGGTTCCGGCGCCCGGTAGAAGGTGCCGACCAGCGGTGCCCGCACCGCGGCGGTCGCCGGCGGCCGGTTCGGTGCCGTGGACCGGCCGGCGGCCGGGGCCGCCGACTCGGCAGACCCCGCGGGTACGTCGGCACGGGTCGGCTCCTCCGGGTGCCACTCGACCTCCAGCACCGCCGGGCCGCTGCGCAGCCGGATCCGGCGCACCGGCCCGGCGAGTTCGGCGATCAGGTGGTGGGCCTGCCGGCGCAGTCCGGCAAGGGCCTCCTCGTCACCCATCGCGGCGTCGTGGGGTGTCTCGACTGTCGACACCGTCGCGTCGCCGGCGGTCACCGGGCACCCGCCCGGGCACCGGCACGTGTCGTGCCGAAGCGTCGGAAGCGCTGTCGGCGCAGGCGCACCAGCATGGCGGGCGGCACGTCCAGCAGCGGCAGCAGATTGGTCAGCAGGGCGGCGCGCAGCCGGCGGGCGGTCTCCGCGGGGTCGTCGTGGGCGGCGCTGGACGGCTCCGGTACGACCTCGTCGATCACGCCGAGCCGGTACAGGTCCGGCGCGGTCAGTCGGAGCGCGCGGGCGGCCTGCGGTGCGGCGGACCGGTCCGGCCAGAGGATCGCGGCACAGCCCTCGGGGCTGATCACCGAGTAGACGGCGTTCTCCAGCATCAGCACCCGGTCGGCGACGGCGAGGGCCAGGGCACCGCCGCTGCCGCCCTCTCCGGTGATCACCGCGAGCACGGGGGTGGGCAGCACGGTGAGGGTGAGGATGTTCTCCGCGATGGCCGCCGCCTGGCCCTGTTCCTCGGCGCTCACCCCGGGGTCGGCGCCGGGGGTGTCCACGAGCGTGACCACGGGCAGGCCCAGGCGGGCGGCGAGGCGCATCAGCCGCAGCGCCTTGCGATGCCCGGCCGGGCTGGCCATGCCGAAGTTGCGGGCCACCAGCTCGGCGGTGGTGTGCCCCTTCTGGTGGCCGATGACCATGACGTGCCGGTCGGCCAGCCGTGCCACACCGCCCACGATGGCCGGGCAGTCCGCGCCCAGCCGGTCGCCGTGCAGCTCCAGGAACCCGTCGAAGACCGAGTCGAGATAGTCCAGTGTGGTGGGTCGACCGGGGTGTCGGGCCATCCGGACGGTGTCCCACGCGTCGCGTACCGCCGGGGTGGTCGGCGCGGCCCCGACGGCCGTCGGGTCGGCCGGGCGCGCGGGTGTCGCGCCGGTGTCGGCCAGGCGCTCGCGACGCGGCGCCGGCTCCTGCCGGGGTACGGGCGGACGACTCGCTCGGGTGGCGCGAGTGGCGGCGAGCAACGCCGCCAGCCGGGGGCGCAGGGACCGGCGCTGCACCACCATGTCGACCTGCCCGTGCCGGAGCAGGACGTCGGCGGTCTGGAAACCCTCCGGCAGCGCCCGGCCGGTGACCTGACGGATCACCCGGGGGCCGGCGAAGCCCATCCGCGCGCCGCTCTCCGCGAGCACCAGGTCGGTGTTGGTGGCGAACGACGCGGCCACCCCGCCGTAGGTCGGGTCGGTCAGGACGCTCACGGTGACCAGGCCCGCCTCGCGCAGCGCGGCGATGGCCTGGCTGACGGTGGCCATCTGCATCAGGGACAGCACGCCCTCCTGCATCCGTGCCCCGCCGGACGCGGTGACCAGGATGAGCGGGACACGGTCGTCCAGCGCCCGCTCGGCGGCCCGGGTGATCAACTCGCCCACCGCGCAGCCCAGGCTGCCGCCGAGGAAGCGGAAGTCCATCACCGCCAACGTGGCCGGGTGACCACCGATGGTGGCGGTGGCGCAGACGACCGCCTCGGAGAGGCCGGTGCTGGCCCGGGCGGCGCTGAGCCGGTGGGGGTACGGCAGCACGTCGACGAAGTCGATCGGGTCCGCCTCGGGAAGCTGGTCGGGCAGCAGGCGCAGCGACCCCGGGTCGACAAGTTGGCGCAGGCGTTCCGGAGCGCCGAGTCGGGCGTGCTCGCCGCACTCCGGGCAGACGTCCAGGTTGCGGCGCAGCCGTTTGCGGTAGAGCAGGCTGGCGCAGCCGGCGCAGCGGGACCAGAGCTGCTCCTCGCGGGGCGCGGTCGCTGTCACGACCGCCGCCGGTTGTCCGGGGGGTCGAACCGGTAGAAGCACCGCGCCATCGCGTCGCGCGGCGAACGCCAGGTGGACAGGTACGGCGACACGTACGGGCGCAGCCGGTCGCTGACCCGGATGAACTCCGGGTGGCCCCGGGCGCCCTCCACCGCGCTCTCCGCTGGATGCTCGGTCTCGAGCAGGTGCACATAGAGGTCGTGCAGCCGGTACAGCGAGCGGTGCCGGACACCGACCAGACGCGGCAGTTCCGTCGCGTCCGACTCGGCGAAGATCTCGGCGACCCGCTCCTCGGCGGTCGGATCCACCTTCGCGACGATCAGCGATCGGTCCATGCTGGGCCTCCCCCCACGGCGTCCGGCCGGCGACGGGTGGCCCCCGGACGCGCTGGACTACTGCCGACACGATGCGGCAGTCCTCGTCACGGCGGCGTCACCGGACCGCACCGGTCAGCAACGCGCGCCGGTGACGCTGCGTTGACGCATCCTGTGTATCAGCTATGCGAGCGCTGTATCCCATAGACAGTGTTTGCCCAGTTCAGAACCGATCTCAGGTTGACTGTCGCCAATACACGACCCACAACGGCGTTGACTCAACGTGACTGCTATTGATAATCTTCATCGTGGTCAGCCCGGCCGCCTCGGCGGGCGGGGCCGCGCCCGGCAGCCGAGGGCCGCGCCTGCACCGGTGGGGCCGACAGTGGCGTCACGGGCAACCGATCCGGGCCACAGCAGACAGTCGGGACGAGCGTTCCGCAGGGGGTGCCGCCGTGACCGCTGACCCGTCCGTGCCGACCGCCGGAGATCCGCCCGGCGAGGGCGTCGCACTGCACCTGCTCGGCGGCTTCCGACTGTTGCGCGAGGCGGCGCCGGTCGTGGTGCCCCGCGGGCTGCAACGGGTGATCGCGCTGATCGGGCTGCGCCCGGGCGCCACCCGCAGCCAACTCGCCGGCCTGCTCTGGCCCGACGCGTCGGAGGAACGGGCGCTGTCGTCACTGCGCACCGCGCTGTGGCGACTCCGGCAGGACCCGTGCTGCCCGATGACCGTGGCCAGCGACACCGTACGGCTCGACCCGACGGTCCGGCTCGACGTGGACGACCTGGTCGGCACCGCGGCCCGGGTCCGCGACGGCGACGACCCGCGCATCGCGGCGGGAGCACTCGCCGCCGGCCGACACGACCTCCTGCCCGGCTGGTACGACGACTGGGTGCTGCTGGACCGGGAGAGACTGCGCCAACTGCGCCTGCACATGCTGGAACAGGTCGCCGGGCAGCACCTCACCGCCGGACGGCACGGCGAGGCCCTGGAAGCCGCGCTGGAGGCGATGGCCGCCGAGCCGTTACGGGAGACACCGCACCGGCTGGTGGTCCGCATCCACCTGGCCGAGGGCAACGCCTTCGAGGCCGTCCACGCCTTCTACGTCTACCGGGACCTGCTGCGCAGGGAGCTGAGCCTGGAGCCGAGCCCCGCGATGAGCGCCCTGCTCGACGACACGCTCGCCCCGATCCGGCAGGCCACCCGCCATGCCGTCACCGACCGCCCGTCACCGGCGGGCCGGCGTACGTGACGGAGATGTGACAGACGCTGCGGCACGGTAGGCGCACAGAGCACGTGGCGCCGATCCGAGGGTCGGGAGGCCACCGGCGGAAGGGGTCCCATGAGTCGTCTACTGATCGTCAGCCGGATCATCCCGGGCGCGGAGGGGCGGGTCGCGCAGATCTTCGCCGAATCCGACGCCACCGACCTGCCCGGTCTGACCGGTGTCACGCACCGGTCCCTGTACTGCCTGCACGACCTGTGCGTACACCTGCTGGAGACCTCGGACGACATCGACCCGGACGCCCTCGCGGCGGCCCGCAACCACCCGCTGTTCCAACAGGTCAACGAACGGCTCTCCGCGCACACGTCGCCGTACCTGCCGACCTGGCGCTCCCCCCGGGACGCCATCGCCGGCTGCTTCTACCGGTGGGACGCGCCCCCGGCCGTCCCCGACGTGCCCGCAACGCGACCGGCCGGCACCGACGTGCCCGCGGCGCGACCGGCCGGTTGAGATGTCCGCCGCCGGGCCGCACGTCCTGGTCATCGGCGCCGGCACGGGCGGGTTGTGCCTGGCGCACGGCCTGCGCCGGGCCGGGATCAGCGTCGCCGTCTACGAGCGGCACCGCGACCGCGCCGAAGGTCTGCTCGGCTACCGGGTCGGCATCGGCCCCACCGGTAGCCGGGCGCTGCGGGAGTGCCTACCCCCGGAGCTGTTCGCCACCTTCCTGGCCACCTGCGCGCGGCCGCCGCACTACTTCAACGTGGTCACCCAGGGGCTCCGCCAGACCGCGTCCTTCCCCCTGCGACCCAGCGCCGACCCGGTACAAACGGAACACTCGGTGGCCCGGATGGTGCTGCGCCAGGTGCTGCTGACCGGCCTGGACGACGTGGTGCACTTCGACAAGACCTTCACCCACTACGAGCAACGCGACGACGGCACGGTCACCGCGTACTTCGCCGACGGCACGAGCGCCACCGGCAACCTGCTGGTGGCGGCGGACGGCACCCACTCGGCGGTACGCCGGCAGTACCTGCCGCACGCCGTCACCCGCGACGCCGGCACCATCAACATCGCCACCCGCATCCCGCTCACCGCGCACACCCGCGGCCTCGTCCCGGAGCGGGTCCGCCAGGGCATCTCGCTGATCTTCGGCGTCGGCGGGATGATGGGCGTCCTGCACGTCATGGAGTTCAAGTGGGACGCCCGCCGGGCGATCAAACCCGGCGTCAGCGACGCCGACGCCGCGCTGCTGCGAAACTGGCCCGGCCTGTCGCACGACACCACCACCGACAACATCAACCTGATCATCTGGAGCACGGGTCGCCGATTCCCGGCCGACGTCATGGAACGCCGCGGCGAGGACCTGGTACGCGTCGCCCTGGACCTCACCTCGAACTGGCACTCGAACCTGCGGGAGTTGCTGACCCGCGCGGACCCGTCCAGTGCCCTACCGATCCGAGTGTCCACGTCCGAGCCGGTGCCGCCGTGGAAGAGCAGCACCGTCACCATGCTCGGCGACGCCATCCACACCATGACCCCGGGTCGCGGGGTGGGCGCGAACACCGCCCTGCGCGACGCCCGACTGCTCTGCGAGCAGCTCGGCCGCGCCGCCACCGGCGACAAGACGCTGGTGCAGGCGGTCGCGGACTACGAGGCCGCGATGGTGCCGTACGGCTTCGCGCGGGTCGCCGAATCGCTCAATCGCAGCGGCACCAACGGCGACGACCGGATGTACCGGCCGGTCGTGGGTCGACTCGCGTTGCTCGGCGCGCGCGGCTACTTCGGAGTGACAAGTCGGGTGCCCCGGCTGCGTCGCCGGTTCGTCGACGACTTCCACACCTACGAGGGCGACCAGGACTGAGTCAGACATCGGCCCGGCGACCCGGGCTCGGCGTCCCCCGCCGGGCCCGGGTCTCGTCGTGCCGGGTGTCGTCGTGCCGGCGTTCGTCGTGCCGGCTCTCGTCGTGGCGGGTCTTCGTGTCGTCCTGGGGTGACGTTGCTTGTCCGGTGGCGACGCTGATTGTTCGACGACGCTTGTTCGGTGCGACGCTGCGTCACCCGGCGGGCACCGCCCGAGGTGGTCGTCCCCACCGGGACGCCCGCGGCCGATCCTCTCACTTGCCGGCAACACGCGTGTGCGAAGCTGCGGCGAGTTTTTCTCGTGCCTTTTCCAACGAGTTGAGAGGGAGGTTCGCCGTGGCGTGGTCTATCGGACACTCGCTGATAGTGGTTCTGGCACTGGTGCTGGGCCTGGCCGCCGGGTGGCTGCTGCGCGGCCGGCGGGGCGTGCAGGGCAATTCGATAGTGGACGGAGATCCGGTAGCCGGCCTGGCGGTGATCTCCACGCCGACGCCGCCGGCCACCACCGACGAGGCCCGGCCCGCGGCCACCATCGACCCGGCCCCCGTCGCGGTCGCCGACGAACCGGTGCCGGTGGACACGGTCAGCGCGCCCGCCGCCGTCATTGGACCGGACAGTGCGCCCACGCCGGTGGAGGTTCCGGCGGACGCCCCGAGCACCGTCGATCCGGCCGACATGGCCCTGACCGAGGCCCCGCCGTCGGCACCGTCCGACGCGCCTGACCTTCCGTCGGAGCCCGTTGTGGAGTCGACCCCCGAGCCGGTCGCGGTCGACGAGCAGCCCGCCCCGGCGGCCGTGATCGCCCCCCGCGAGCCCGCAGACGACCTTCCGCTCGACACCGCGCCGCTCGACACCACCCCGGCCGACGAGCCGGTCCCGACCGGCGACCAGGCCGACGATGCGGCGACCAAGGCCAGCCCCGCCGACGAGCCGACCGCCGCCACCCCGGCCGACGAGCCGACCGCGGTCACCCCGATCGACGAGCCGACCGCGGTCACCCCGGCCGACGAGGTGGCGACCGGGGCCGCGGTGGCGGCGGAGGCGCCGGTCAGCACCGACGTGTTGCACGCCGACCCGACGGACACCAACGGCGTGGAAGCAGCGCTGACGGACGCGGACGCTGAGCCGGAGTCGGTGCCGTCCGCGGTGGCCGCGCCTGTGGTCGTACCGCCCGTGGCCGCGACCCCTCCGGTCGTCACGACCGCTGCCAGCGGCACGGACGCCGATCCCACGGGCCCGGCCGACGACTTCCGCCGGATCCAGGGAATCGGGCCGAAGATGGCGGCGGCGTTGCAGGACGCCGGTGTACGCACGTACGTCCAGCTTGGTGCGCTGGACGAGGCGGCGCTGCGCGACCTGATCCGGGCCGCCGGCCTGCGCGCCGCACCCGGGCTGGCCACCTGGCCACAGCAGGCCCGCGTGCTCGCCGGTGCCGGCGACGCGATGGCCGCCGTGCTGCCGGGCGGCAACCCGTCCTGACGCGCGACATCGAGCCCCCGGTCCACCGTCTTACGCGACGGTAGGCCGGGGGTTCGGCCGTCGGGGCCGCACCATCCGAGGACCCGACCGCCGGGGTGATCAACTCGGACTTCAGGAAACCGGGCCATCCGACCCGCCCGGACACCGCGACATCCAGAAAGCCGAGTCGATCACGCCAACCCGCCCGCCACCCCGACGCCCGGACACCCCGACCTGCAGAAAGCCGAGTCGATCACCTCGGTTGGGGGAAGGCGCGGCGAATTCGCGGCCGGGCCGTGGACCGGTCGTTACCGTCTGTTCAGGTGGGCCGGACGGGTCCGTCGAGTCGACCGGTTCCGCAGGAGTAACCCGTGCACCTCCCCGCGCCGGAGCCCGGGTCCCAGCGGTCCCGCCGTCCCCCGGTGCGTGACCCGGAGGCCCCGCGCCGGGTGACCCTCCTCGAACTCTTCTTCGACCTGGTCTACGTGGTCGCCCTGGCACTCATCTCCCGGGGCATGGTCAACCAGCTCGACTGGCACCGGGCCGGAGAGGCACTGATCATGCTGGCCGCCGTCTGGTGGACGTGGGTGATCACCACCCTGGTCACCGACCTGTACAACCCGGAACGCGCCGAGATCAAGCTGCTGATCAGCGCCGTGATGTTCGGCGCGCTGCTGATGACCACGGCGATCCCGGAGGCGTTCAACGCTCGTGGGCTGGTGTTCGCCGGCACCTACGTGGCGATCCACCTCGGGCGCGGACTGTTCCTGATGCCGGCCGTCCGCCGCGAACCGCAGACCCAGCGCCGCGCGGCACGCATCTTCATCTGGTTCGCGGTGTCCGCGATCCCGTGGATCATCGGCGCGTTCGTCGGCGAGGACGCCCGCCTGGCGTGCTGGGCCATCGCGCTCTCCATCGACTACGTCGGTTTCCGGCTCGCGTACCCGGTGCCGGGGCTCGGGGTGGTGCCGGAGCCCCAGCGCAACGTCACGGCGGAGCACCTCTCCGAGCGCTACCAGCAGTTCTTCATCATCGCCCTCGGCGACGCCATCCTGACCATCGGCACCATGTTCAGCGCCGCGCACAGCGAGGCGAAGAACATCGGCATGTTCGCGGTGGCGTTCCTGACCACCCTGATGCTCTGGCGGATCTACGTGCACAAGTCCGGTCAGCTGCTGCCGACCGCCATCAAGGGGTCGGGGTCACCGAGCAAGTTCCTGTTCACCGCGCCGTACACCCATCTGGTGATGGTCGCCGGGGTGGTGACCACGGCGACCGGGTTCGACCTCGTGCTGCACGAACCGAACGGACGGACGCCGCCGGCCTGGGCGGCGGTGATCCTCGGCGGCCCGGCGCTCTTCCTGGCCGGTCGGGCCTCCTTCGAGTACGAGGTGTTCAGCCGAGTGTCCTGGTCCCGCCCCGGCGGCGTGCTGGCGCTGCTGATCATCGCGCCCGCCGTGCTGTACGTGTCGCCGGTGTTCGCCTCCCTCGGCGCCCTCCTGGTGCTGATCGGCGTGGCCTACGCGGACTTCCGGCGCAGCTACGGCAAACCACCCGAGGCCCCGTCCCCACCGCACTGAACCGACCGGCCGCTCAGGGTGCGGTCGACCCGGCGAGCAGCCGGCCGGCGTCCGGCACGTACGGATCGACGCCCACCGTGGTGAGCAGTTGGTGCACGGTGGCGGTGGCCGCGGTGAGCACCGGGCGGCCGAGTCGGGCCTCCACCCACGGCACCGCCGCCAACGACGGCAGCTGTACGCAGGCGGAGAGGACCACCGCGTCCACGCCGGTCACGTCCAGTCGCTGTGCCAGCCCGGCCAGGCGGGACGTGGGGATGCGCCCCACCGCCACGTTGTCCGGCTCGCTCAGGCTCACCGCCTCGGTCACCCGCACGCCGTGCGCGGCCAGGTAGGCGGCGACGGTCGCGGTCATTGGCGGCAGGTAGGGCGCGATCAGGGCCACCCGGCGGGCGTCCAGCGCCCGCAGACCGGCGACCAGCGCGCCCGCACTCGTCACCACCGGCATGTCGTGCCCGGCGCGGCGGGACGCCCGGCCCAACCGCCGCTCGGCCCGCTCGTGCGCGCCCGGGCCCTCGCACATCACCGCCACCAGGCAGGCGTACGCGAGCACGTCGCAGCGGGCGTCGGCCAGCTCGGCGGCGCAGCGCGGGGCGGAGCGGTTCATCCGGGCCAACTCGTCGGGGTTCACCTGACGCAGTCGTACCCGGCTGGCGTGCGTGGTGAAACGGACCGTCGCGTCGACGCTCTCGCGGCGACGCAGCATCGCCGGGATCTCGGTCTCCATCGTGGTGTTCGAACTGGGCACCACCAGGCCGATGCGATGGTCGCTCACACCAGCGCCCCGGCGTACGCCCGGGCCCGCAATCGCCGCACGGCGGTGCCGCCCAGACGCACCTGGAGGCCGAGTGGCGCGGCGGCGCGGCGGACGTCGTCCAGGTGCAGCGACCCGTGCCGGTCCACGGTGAGCACCGGAGGCTCCTCCAGCTCGCCCTCCGGGGCGTGGAACGAGAGCAGGGTGACCGAGGTGGTGAGGTAGCCCGGGTACGCGGCGCGGGCCGCCGCCTCGTCCCGGTGGGCGAGCACCACCAGGTCGTCGAGGTGGGCGAAGTCGGCGGCGAGGGCACCGATCTTCCAGTGCGCCGGTTCCTCGGCCGCCCCGGTGAGGTGCCGGGACCGGTTCGCCGAGGTGATGTAGAGGTGGTCCGACCCGGTCTCGGCGAGCGCCCGCTCGAAGAAGGCGTTGGACGGGCAGGTCAGGCCGGGTGCGATCACCTGGGTGGTCCGCATCCCCTGGTCGACCTGGGTGAGGTGCTCGGGGAGCCGCTCCGCCGCCGGCCCCCGGAAGCCGAACGGCCCGGCGCCGTACAGGGCGTCCATGAGTGCCCGCACGCGGCCGACCGGCAGCCGCGGTGAGATCCGCGTCCAGTCGAACATGCCCGGGATCCGGCCGACCGCGGTGGTGATGCTGCCGACCTGCTGCGCGGGGCGACCCTTGGCCAGGTTGAGCTGGCGTACGGTGGCCGCGTCGGGGCGGGTGACGAGGACGTAGAAGTTGGCGAACGCCGCCGCGACGACCGCGCCGCCAGCCAACGCGCGGGCCGCGACCGCGACGTCGTCGGGACGGTCGATGTACAGGGGCGGTGTCGGGGCGTCCATGAGTCCTCCTCGGCGGGGCCGTGAGGCAGTTCTACGTCCGCCGGAGCGGGTGCCGGCCGGGTCGGTCGCCGATCCGATAGCCGACACGCGGTACCCGGTGCGGGCGGCCGATCCCGGGCGGTACGCAACGGCGAACCGAATCGGCCGGACGGAGGATCCGGTGCTCCGGAGCCGGTATCCGTTAGCCGAACGACCCGATTGGGTACAACGGCTACACCTCAGCTCCACCACATATCCTCAGGAGGCAGCGATGCGCGGCAGCTCGATACTCGGAGTCATCGTCGTGATCTGGCTGGTGATCGGCGCGATCGCCGCCGGCCAGCGTGGCTACTACAGCGGCGACGACACCAACTGCGCCGAGGCCGGCACCATCCTGGTCACCATCGTGGCCGGTCCGTTGAACTACATCGGTGCCAACCCCAAGGTCGACTGCAAGCTGCCCGAGCCGTCCAAGTAGGACCTGACACCGCCGGCCCGCGCCCCTCCCCCGGGCGCGGGCTGTTTTGCTGTCCGCCCGGGGTCGCGGCACACCCCGTACGGCGTCCTAGGAGGCTGGTTTGCCGTCGTCGGCGGTGTTTGTCGGCGCCGACGACGGGAACCGACCCGGCGTCACTCGGCGGACGGAATCGGGAGCGTGGCATGCGGATCGGGTACAAGCTGGCCGCGGAGGGATACGGCCCACAGGAGATCATCCGGCAGGCCGTCATGGCCGAACGGGCTGGTTTCGACTTCGTCGAGATGAGCGACCACTTCCACCCCTGGCTGGAGGAGCAGGGCCACTCGTCGTTCGCCTGGAGTGTGCTCGGCGCCATCGCCGCCAAGACCAGCACCCTGGGTCTGGCCACCGGCGTCACCTGCCCGACCGTCCGCTACCACCCGGCGATCATCGCGCAGGCCGCGGCGACCATGGCGTTGGTCTCCGACGGTCGGTTCACCCTCGGGGTGGGCGCCGGCGAACGACTCAACGAGCACGTGGTCGGGCAGGGCTTCCCCAGCGTCCGAGGCCGGCACGAGCGGCTGCGCGAGGCTCTGGAGATCATCCGACTGCTCTGGCAGGGTGGCTACCAGTCCTACGAGGGTCGGCACCTGCACCTGGAGGACGCCCGGCTGTTCGACCTGCCGGACACCCCGCCGGTGATCGCGGTGGCGGCCAGTGGGGAGGCGTCGGCAAACCTCGCCGCCGAGTTGGGCGACGGGTTGTTCGCCACCGAGCCGGACGCCTCGATCGTCGCGCACTACCGACAGGCCCGCGGCGCCGGCCCGCGCTACGCCGAGGTTCCACTGGCGTGGGCCAGCGACGAGCAGCAGGCGGTACGTGCGGTGATGCAGACCAGCCGGTGGATGGTCACCGGCTGGAAGGTGATGAGCGAACTGCCGAACCCGGTCAACTTCGACGCGGCCAGCGCGCACGTGCAGGAGCAGCACATCCGTCAGCTCTTCGCCGTCGGCCCCGACCCGGAGCCGCACGTGGCCAAGGTCCGGTCGTACGTCGAGGCCGGCTTCGACCACATCGTCCTGCAGAACGCCGGCCCCGACCCGGACGGCTTCCTCGACTTCTTCGCCGGCACGCTCTCCGCGCGGCTGCGCGCCCTGTCCTGACACCACCGGCACGTCGATCGCCCGGCCGGCCGCCACGACATCCTGCCCCTCGACGAGCCCACCACCGGCCTCGACCGGCAGGCCCGCCACGTCCCTGTGGGACCGGCCCTTCCAGCTCGCTCGGCACGATCGCGACAGGGGACGGCCGCCCCGGCCGCCATGTTCACGACGGTCCGGCGGGACAGGGGCCGGCCGCCCCGACGATCGCGATGATCGTCCGGGCGGCCGGCTGGGCGTTTTGGATGGCGCGCGGAAACACTCAGCGGAAGCAGTGCGCGATCGGCACGGGGCTGCCCTCGCAGTTCGTCGGCTCGTTCTCGACGACCACGCTCTCGTCGTCGATCTTGACCTGGGCGTGCATGGCGGAGATGCCACCGGGCTTCACCGTGGAGGCATTGTGGGTGACCTTGCTGGTGTAGATCGCCACCGAACCCGCGGAGGCGTAGATGCCACCTCCGGTGGACGCCGCGCCGACCGCCTCGTTGCGGGTCACGTCACTGCCACGGACCAGCAGGTTCGACTTCTCGGCGTAGATGCCGGCGCCGACGCCGTGGGTGGTGTTGCCGTCGACAACGCTGTCGTCGATCGGCGTCAGGCCCTTCACCGTCGAGATGCCGCCACCGTTGACGGTGGACGTGTTGCCCCGGATGGTCATCGTGCGCATCACCAGCACCGCGTCGGAGTTCGCGGCACCGCCGCCGACCTGCGCGGTGTTGTTCAGCAACTCGGTGTCGGAGACCTTCGTCCGGGCCGAGAAGCTGGCCAGACCGCCGCCCTGGCCCGCGCTGTTCTGGGTGAACGAGACGCTCTCCACGTCGGCCGCACCACGGTAGTTGCCCAGCCCACCGCCGTAGCCGTTGGCGCTGTTGCTGTGGAACTCCGAGCGCTTCAGCGTCAGCACACCGCCGTTGAGCAGGCCCCCGCCCTTGCCCGCGGCGCCGGAGGCGCTGTTGCCGACGAAGGTGCAGTCGGTGACCACCATGTTGCCGTCGTTGAAGATCCCACCGCCGCCGCCCTCGGGGGACAGCGAGGTGCTCTGCGAGACGGTGACCCGCTCCACCACGGCGGTCGCCCCGTGCACCACGTGCACGCTGCCGCCCTCGATGTTCGAACGGCCGTTGTGCAGTTCCATGTCGCGCAGGGTCAACTCGCCACCGTCGCGGACGGTGAAGAAGCGGAACGGCGCGGCCTGGGCGTCGCGGGCGATGGTGGCGCCGGCACCGTCGATCGTGATGCTCTGGTAGATCACCGGCAGGCCGGCGGTGTCGTCGGCCGGATTGTGCGGCGGGGCGTCGGCGTCGCCGGGGGTCTCCGCGGCGTCGGCCGCCTCCCGGGCGTCACGGATCCCCCCGTCGTACTGGTCGGTCTCGTGGAACGCCTCGGTGAGCAGGTAGCGGCACTTGGGCGCGAGCCGTAGTTCCCCGCCGCCCTCGGCGTTCGCCGTCACCAGCGCCGCCACCAGCTTCGCGGCGTCGCAGGGCACCGACACCACGCCCCGCTTGCCGGTGCCCGGGCTGGGCGCGCGACCCCGCTCGCCGGCGTCCCGGTCGCGCGGCGCCTCGCCGTGATCGCCGGCACGGCGGTCGTCGTCACTCGCGGACGCCGTGCCCAGCCGGCCCAGACCGGGGAGGGCGAGGCCACGGTCGGCCGCGGCGGCCACACCGGCCACGCCGGCTGCTCCCACGACCAGGCTTCCCGCCAGTAACCCGCTGGCCAAGAACCATCGGGACCGGCGTCTGGGTCGGATCTCGCGGTCTCCCCCGTGGTACGTGGACATCAAAGGTGCCTGCCTTCCTGCCTGCAAGACGTGACCGCGCGCCGATCCGGGCGCGGGGGGCTCGACGTAGCGTCGACCACCAAACGTCACGATAGGTCCGCAATACGGACAGGAAGGCGTGAACGTGAATAGTGCCCCTATTCATCTTTGAACCCGGCCAAAGGGTCGACCGGTCAGCCGCCGACGTGGATGCCGGGACGACGCAGCGGGTCCCGCTCGGTCCGCCGGATGATCTCGCGTACCACCGGCGGGGTGTCTCCCCGACCGAGGATGAGATAGCGCGCCAGGTGCGCGATCGGGCTGCCCTCCGACCACTCGAAGTGCGCGTGCGGCCGCACCCCGGTGGCGTCGCGCAGGGCCAACAGGATCGCGGCGATCGCGTTCGGCGCCGCCGGGCTGCTGGCCCGCAACACCCGGAAGCCGCCCACCTCGGTCCCGTGCACCCGCAGCACCTGACTGAACTCCGACGGGTCGACCACGTCGATCTCCAGGAACAGCACGTCCGCCGCCCCGGGCACCGGATTCATCCCCCGCTGCGCCCGCTCCTTGACCGTGTACTCCTTCACCGACCCGCTCTGCCTCTTGTTCGCGATCAGGTGCAGTTGCCCGTCGTGGGCCAGCGACTCGGTGACGAACCGACGCGCCGGCTCGTCGAACTCGATCCGCTCGGCGCGCAGCTCGGTGGTCCGGGTGACCCGGGAGACCAACGAGACAACGATGATGCCGAGGATGAACAACGCGGAGATGGTGATCCCGTCCGGCTGCTCGATGACGTTCTCCAGCAACGCGTACAGCAGCACCAGGGTCAGCACGGTGAAGCCGGCGGCGACGGCGCGCTGGCGGTGGCGGTGGCGGGCCGCGGAGATGGTCACCGCCACCGCGCCGGAGACCATCATCGCCAGGATGCCTGTCGCGTACGCCCCGGCCTGGGCGTTGACGTCGGCCCGGAAGGCGACGGTGATGGCGACGCTGACGACGGTGTAGACGATCACCACCGGACGCACCGCCCGCGCCCACTCCGGCGCCATCCCGTACGAGGGCAGGTAGCGCGGGACGATGTTGATCAGCCCCGCCATCGCCGAGGCGCCGGCGAACCAGAGGATGAGCACGCTGCTCACGTCGTAGACGGTGCCGAACACCTCACCCAGTTGGGCGTGCGCCAAAAACGCCAGAGCCCGCCCGTTCGCGGGGCCTCCGGGCCGAAACTCCTCCTTCGGGATGAGCGCCGTGGTGACGAAGGTCGTCGAGACCAGGTACACCGACATGATCAGCGCGGCGGTGGTGAGCAGCCGGCGGGTGTTGCGGATCCGGGCGGCGAGCCGGGCCGGGCCGTCCGCCCCGTCGGCCCGCACCAGCGGCATCATGCTCACCCCGGTCTCGAAACCGGACAGCCCCAGCACCAGCAGCGGGAACGCCAGCACGGCGGTGAGCAGCACGCCGCCCGGCCCGCCGCCGGTCCTCGTCAGCGCGGCCGTCCAGTCCGACACGATGCCCGGGTCCCCCACGAGCCGGGCCACCGCGACCACCACGATCACCGCGTTGAGCGCCAGGAAGACGGCGACAAGCGGGATGGCCACCACGACCGCCTCGCGGAAGCCGAGTAGGAACACCCCGCCGAGGATGAGCAGCAGCACCACGGTGACCACGACCGGGACGACGGAGCCGTGCGGCGCGTCGGGCAGGTACGGGTTCTCCAGCAGGTGCACGGTGGCGTCCGCCGAGGAGAGGGTGATCGTGATGATCCAGGAGGTGGCCACGAAGCCGAGCAGCACGAGTACGAAGATCTTGCCCCGCCAGAACGGCAGCAGTCGCTCCAGCATCGCCACCGACCCCTGCCCGTGCGGGCTCTCCTGGGCCACCCGCCGGTACATCGGCAGCATGCCGAACAGGGTGAGCGCGACGATCAGCAGGGTCGCCAGCGGGGAGAGCGCACCGGCCGCCACCGCCGCGATGCCCGGCAGGTACGACAGCGTGGAGAAGTAGTCGACGCCGGTCAGGCACATCACCTGCCACCAGGCGTGCCGGCGGTTCTGCCCCTCGCCCGACTCCGGGCCGGGCGGCTGCACCTGGTGCTCGAAGAGCCACCGACGCAGTGGGCTGGCCGGCGGTCCGGTCCGCGCCGCGGTCGCCACGCGTTCGGGCACCACGACACCCGGGCGGCCGCCCCGGTGCGGGCGGGCCGGGTCACGGGCCGCCCGCAGTGCCGGGTCCGGCCCGGTCGGCGCGTGGCGGCGTCCGTTCCAGCGTCGTGGTTTCGCCCGGTGCTCGTCAGCCATCACCCGCCCCGCCCTCACAGGTCCTGCTCCGACGGTAGGCGGAAGATCGGGGCCCGACCGGCGGAACCGGGCACGTGGCTGGCCAGCTCAGGACAGGTCCGAAACGGCGAGCAGGCGGGCCAGTGCGGGCGGATCGTCGATGGTCACCGTGGCCGCCGGGTGTCGTGGCCGCCCGCCCGGCACCACCGCCGGCACCGGGCTGCCGAAGCGCAGGCAGATCCCGCCGGCCGTGCTGCTGCCGAAGCTCGCACCCCCGTCGGCAAGCGACAGGTGCGGCCCGATCACCCGCCACCAGCGGTACGGGCCGCTCAGCTCGACGGCTGTCACGTTGTCCCGGTCGGTCCGCAGCCGCCACGGGCCGTACCGGATCGCCAGGTCCCGGTCGGTGACGGCGACCCAGGCGGTCGCCGGGCGGACCCCCAGCAGCGCCAGCACCGGGCGGAACAGCGGATCGAAGCGGAACGCGAACCGCGTGGCGGCACCGGTCATCGCGCACCGGGTCGGGCGGTGGGTCGCGGCACCGGGCCGCCCGGCCGTAGCGGGCCGGGCCGCGCGGGCCGGGGACGGGCGGCGGGGCGGCGCCGGGCCAGGACGGTCATGGCGCGGGCGTACCCGGTACGAGCCGGCCGACACCCGTGGATATCCGCCACCGGCGGGACCAGCCCACCGCCCTCCCCCACCGCCGGCCGGCACCCCCCGGGCCGGCCGACGGTGGCAGACGGTCGACACCCCCCCGGGGCCGACCGGCTGTCCCCCGCGGGCCGACCGGGCGTCGGCTGGCCCCACGGGTGGGTGGATCTGGTGGGACGCGTCCCCGCGCTCCGCCACCCCCCACGGGGCAGAGCGCGGGGACCCCCCGTCCCGACTACTGCAGGAACGCCCCGAGGGGCGAGAGCAGTAGCCGGCCGAGCGCCGCGGCGTTGTCGTCCAACCGCGTGCGCTCGCACTCGCGGGCGTCCGGATCGTGCCGGCACCGCCAGATCTTCTGTGCGTTGCGCCAGGCGACATCGCGGGTGTACTCGACCAGTTCCCCCTGGTACCAGTCGTCGATGTCGCCGTTGAGCATGTCGATGAGCAGCTGCCACCGCTCCAGATAGCCCCGGCGCAGGCCGGGGATCTTGTCCGCGAAGATCTTGTTGATCTCCAGGTAGTCGTGGTGCTGGTCACTGCCGTCGACCGGCTCCGACTCCAGGTGGTCGAACGTCGTCACCAGCGCGAAGGGCAGGTCGAAGTTGATGTGCGCGTTGACGCCGGCCGCCGCCGACGGCAGTGGCCGGGCGTCCGGCCCCCGCATCCGCTCGAACAGGCACGACCACGCCTTCGGAGTGCCCGGACTCGAGTCGGTCCACAGGCGCATCGCGTCGAAGTAGCGCGCGGCGAACTCCACGTCGAGCCGGGAGAGGAAGGCCGGGTCGACGAAGCGATCGTCGTACAACCCGTCCAACACGCTACTGGTGATCGTCAGGTAGAGCCTGTTGAAGTCGGCGAGGGGGCAACTGGCCTCCAACGGAGGCAGCCGCACCAGCATGTCCTGCAGCTTGGTGAGGTGATCGACAACGGCTGGCACGTCCGCGGGATGGTCGGCGAGCAGGTCGACGATGTCCCGGTGCACGGGCCCCCAGACCGGTTCGGTCATTTCTCCTCCATTGTGGTCGGCGGCATCCCCCGTGCCGTCGTCGACGCGGCCCAGCCTTTCAGCCGACACCCACCCACCGGATCAGTAGAACGACGTATCCCGGCGCGCACACGCGATGCGTACGTACGTCAGCCCCGGACGTTTCGCAACTGGATCGCGCTGGCCTGCACGCGGGTACGGACCTGGAGCTTGTCGAAGATGTGCGACACGTGCACACCGATGGTCCGCTCGCTGATGAACAGCCGCTGCCCGATCTCCTTGTTGGTCAGCCCCTCCGCGACGAGCGCGAGCACCTCCCGCTCCCGTGCGGTGAGCGCCGCCAGCTCGTCGTCGGACGCCTCGGCCGGCGCGTCCCGCGTGCCGGTGACGGCCTCGCGCTCCTCCAGCGACACCCGGGCCCGCCCGGCCAGCTCGCGGATCTCCGAGGTCAACGGCGCCGCGCCCAACCCCTGCGCCACCCGGTACGCCTCCCGCAACAGCTTGCCGGCGGTGGCCAACCGGCTGCGGCGGGCCAGCAGCGCCTCGGCCTGCCGCAGCCGCGAGTACGCCGCCGGGTAGGGGTGGTGCCGCCGATCCCACTCGGCGACCGACGCGGCCCACAACTCCGGGTCGCTGCTGTCCAGGCGGCTCACCTCCGCGGCGCAGAGGGCCAGGAACCCCTCCACCACCGACCGCACCGGACGAGCCGCGCCCACGCTCTTGCGGGCCACCCGATCCGCCACGTCGCGCAACCGGCGTACCACGGTCGGGTCCACGGTCACGGTGCGGCTGGCGTGCGCCTCGGCCTCGGCACGCAGGCCGTGCCAGATCAGCGCCGACAGGATCGTCACGTCGTCGGATCGGCTCTCGGTGAGGCCCCGTTGCACCGCCAACCGCGCCACCTCGTGCCGGCCCTCCCACATGGCCAACCCGGCGCGCAGCGTGAGCAGCGGAATGACGTGCCGCGCACCGCCGCCGGCGAGCAGGGTCGCCACCGCGTCGAGGTCGCGGCTGGCGGCGTCGATGTCACCGTAGCCCACCGACAGCCGGCACCGGGCCAACAGCAACTCGACGGCGTCCGCACCGGACGGTCGGTGCCGCAGGGCGGCGGCGACCACCTTCTCCGCCTCGGCCCACTGGCCCACCCGGAACAGCCCGTTGATGGCGACGGCCAGCAGCCGGGTCTCCCAGGTGCGGCCCAGCCCCAGCTCGGCGACCCGCTCGGCACCGCGCCGGGCCACCACCACACCCTCCTCCAGGATGTTGAGCGGCCCGGTCAGCAGCTCCGCCAGGTGCAGGTAGGCGCAGGCCACGTCCTCGGGCTGGCCGGCGCGCTCGGCGGTGTCGAGGGCGTCGCGCATCACCGCGAGGCCGGCGTCCGGGTCCTCCAGGTAGGCGTCGCTGAAACCGAGCGCGGAGCTGGCCAGCACCACCTCGGTGACGGAGCCCTCCACGTCGGCGGCCAACGCCAGCGCCTCCCGGGCCCGCCGGCCGGCGTCGGCGTAACGACCCAGGTGCAGGAGCAGCTCGGCCAGGCGGGCGGCGGCGTTGGCCCGGTCGCGCGGGGAGCAGTCCGCCGCCGTCAACGCCCGCTGGTATTCCTCCTCGGCCAGCGCCGAGCGACCGGCGGCGGCCAGGTAGCGGGCCCGCCGGATGTGCAACGCGCAGCTCGGCTCGCCGCCGCGCAACGCGGCCACCTCTTCCAGCAGGGCCAGCGCGCGGGCGTGCTCACCACTGTGGTGGGCCGCCTCGGCGGCGTTCTCCAGCAGCTCGACACGGTCCACCGTCAGCGGGCCCGGGTCACCGGCCAGTTGCAACGCCGCCGACCAGTGCCGGTGCGCCTCGGCGTAACCGTGCAGCCGCTCGGCCTCCTGCGCGGCCGCCACCGCCGCCGGCAACGCGCGGGCCGGCTCACCGGCCAACCGCCAGTGGTGCGCCAGCCGGGCCTGGTGCAGCTCGCCCGGCGCGGCGGTCAGCGCCTCGGCGTAGCGGCGGTGCAGCCCGGACCGCTCGGCCGGCAGCAACTCGTGCGCGAGCACCTCGGCGACCAGGCGGTGCCGCAGCCGGTAGCCGTCGTCGGCACCGACCAGCAGCCGGTGTGCCACCGCGGCGCGGGCCGCGTCGATCAGCTCGTCCTCGGGCATCCGCAGCACCCGCGCCAACAGCCAGTGCTGCACCGGTTCGACGCCGGCGGCCACCGCGTGCACCACCGCGTGCGCGTGCTGGGGCAGCGCGTCGACCCGGTCGAGGAAGATCTCCCGTAGCGTCTCGGACAGACCGTCGCGGCCGTCGCGCAGGTCGCGGGCCAACTCCTCGATCACGAACGGGTTGCCACCGCTGCGCTGCCACACCTGCTCGGCCGCGTCGGCGGAGAGCGTCCGACCCACCACCGCGGCGGCGAGCTTCTCGGTGTCGGCCCGGTCCAGCGGTGCCAGGTCGAGCACCCGCACCGTCCGCAGTCGCCGCAGCTCGGTGAGCACCCGACGCAGCGGGTGCGCGCCCTGCAACGACTCGGCGCGCACCGCCGCCAGCACGGAGAGCTGGAGGTCGCCGAGGCCGGCCAACAGGTAGAGCAGCAACTGCCGGGTGCTGCGGTCGACCCACTGCAGGTCGTCGAGGATCAACACCAGTGGCCGGCCCTCGGCGATCAGGTGCAGCCCGCGGCTGACCCGCTCCAGCAGGGCGCCCGCCCCGTCCGGGCCGGCGGTCTCGTCGGCGAACATCTGCAACAGCCCCCGCACCGCCGAGGAGGTGCGCGCGTGCGTGCTGGCCACGTCGGCGTCGAAGCGGCGCAACGCCTGCAACAGCGGGTGCAGCGGGGAGGCGTCGCCGATGTCCAGGCAGCTGCCGGTGAGCACCACGGCGCCCTGCTCCCGCAGCCGCACCCCGATCTCACCCAACAGCCGGGTCTTGCCCACACCGCTCTCGCCGGTCAGGAAGACGGCGGCGGTCTGCCCGTGCGCGGCGTCACCGAGCAACGCGGACCGAACCGTCTGCACCAGCTCGGTCCGGCCCACGAGCGGTGCGGTGTCCACATCGCTGGCCATGGCACGCAGCCTAATCACAGGTCCCCGAACCGTTCTACGGCCATCTGCCGCATGTGGTACTCCTCGCGTCGACTTTGCGACTAAAGGTTGCGGGTGGCCGACATACGTCGTTCTGCAGATCCCCCGTCGGCCCAGGGATGTCAATCTCCGGAGGTCATCAGGCATCAGCAGGCAGAAGGGTTGGTGCGCGACCATGACCACCACCACCAGGATCATCCTCGGCGACGCGCGGCGCGGCGTGACATCGCTCTGGCCGGTAGCGGAGGAGAGACGCACCGTCACCGTGCTCTTCGCCGACATCGTCGGCTCCACGGCATTGGTGGACCGACTCGACCCGGAGGACG
Organism: Micromonospora sp. NPDC048935; assembly: GCF_043197875.1. NCBI lineage: Bacteria > Bacillati > Actinomycetota > Actinomycetes > Micromonosporales > Micromonosporaceae > Micromonospora > Micromonospora sp. NPDC048935. The sequence goes on from NZ_JBICTZ010000005.1 coordinate 136,267, forward strand.
TCCGCGCGGTGCAACGGGCCTACTTCGACACCGTCGCGGGCGTGCTGCACCGCTGGCAGGGAGTGGTCGAGAAGTACGTCGGCGACGCGGTGATGGCGCTGTTCGGTGCCCGGCACTCCGACGGCTTCGACGCGTACCGGGCGGTGCGCGCCGGACTGGAGATCCAGGCCGCGCTGGACCGCCGGCCGATGGTGGACAACATCCGACTGCGGGTTCGCGTCGGTGTCGCCACCGGCGAGGTCGTGGTCGACCTGGGCGGCGCGGTCAGCGGCGGGCACGGCGTGGCCAGCGGCGCGGTGATCACCACCGCGGCCCGCCTGCAGGAGTACGCGCCACCCGGCGCCGTCGCGCTCTGCGCGGCGACCGCACGAGCCACCGCGGGGCTGATCACCCAGCGTCAGTTGACGCCGGTCCCGGTCGCCGGCCGGGTGCCGCCGGTGCCGGTCTGGCACGCCGTCGGTCCGGTGCGGCCCGGACCGGACCGACACGACGGCCCGTTGATCGGCCGCCGCCGCGAGCTGGCCACCGTCCGCGACCAGTTGACCGTGGCCATCCGGGAGCGGAATCCCCGCTGGGTCTCCCTGGTCGGGCCCACCGGCAGTGGCCGCAGCCGGCTGCTGCACGAGTTGACCCGTGGGCTGACCACGGTGGACGGGGTGCCGGTGCGCTGGTGTGTGGCGACCTGCCAGCCGTACCCCGATGAGGTCCTGGCACCGGTCGCGGAGTTGCTGCGCGGTCTGGCCGGGGTGCGTCGCGGCGACGGCCCGGCGGCGGTCCACGATCGGCTCGTCGCCGCCCTGAGCGCGCTGTTCCCCCCGGCTCGCGTCGCCGCGGCGGTCCCGGCTCTGCACCGGATGCTGACCGCCCCGGACGGCTCGTCGGCGGCGTTGGCCGGCGCGGCGGCCTGCCAGGACATCCTGCTGCGCCTGGCCGACCGGGGGCCACTGATCGTCGCCGTGGACGACGTGGACCGCGCGGCGCCCGCGGTGAGCAGGTTCCTGCACGGGCTGTTCAGCGCGGCGACGGCACGTGGGCTGCCACTGGCCGTGGTCACCCTGCACCAACCACAGTGGGCCGACACCCGGCCCGGCCCGGCCCGCCGGGTGACGATCCGACCACTGGCCACGGTGCAGTCCGGACGGCTGCTGCGCCAGCTCCTGACCCGGGCCGGCCAGCCGGTGGCCCTGGTGGACCGGCTGCTGCCGCTGGTCGGCGGCCGGCCCGGACACGCGGCGGCCTACGTCGCGTCGATCCTGGACGGGGCCGACCCGGTGGCGCTCCCGCTGCCCGAGGCGGTACGCCGAGCCGTCGGCGCCGAGCTGGACCACCTCGACGGTGAGCGGCGGGCGGTCCTGATGGCCGCCGGCGTCCTCGGCGGCGTGATCACCGGTGCGGCGGTCGACCGGGCGCTCGGCTGGGCGCCCGGCCGGTCCGCGCCGGCACTGCGCCGGCTGGTCGCCGCCGGGCTGCTGCTCCCCCACCACACCGACGGGTACGCGTTCGCCGCGCCCGCGCTGCGCCAGGTCGCCGCCGAGCGGCTGCCCCGCGCGCTGCGGGCCGTCTTCACCCGCCGGGCCGCCGGCGCACCCCGCCACGACACCGACCTGCCCGACCGTGGGGCTGTCACCAACCGCTCCGAGGCCGCCCGCGGTGGCGCGGTCAGCGGCTCGGCGGCAAGGAGCGCCGAGATCGTGCGCCTCGACACCGTGGGCGCCCGGTCCGGCCGTCTCGACGCCGTCTTCGCGGCGGCGCAGGGCGGTGCCGTGGGCCCGACAGCGCTGCCCCGACGCAACCCTACCCCGACGATGGCCACCCGTCCCGCCGTGTCGAGTCCCGGGACCGACCGGGTGGCCGGCCTCCGTCCGCTGCGTGCCGTCGCGTCGGCCGACGACGTGACGGCGACCCCGGCCACGACGGCGTCCCTGCCCCCGAGCGGTGCGGACGGCCCCTCGGCCCGGGACGACGCCCGCCCCCCGACGTCGCTCCGGCCGCCGCCGGCGAGGTCGGCGGTGAACCGGGCGCCCGCCGGCACCGCGCCGGGCACGGTCCGCGCCATCCCCCTCCCGCCGTTGATCCGCCGAGCGGACGGCCTGCCCGCCTCCGCCTGACGGTCCGACAGCGGCCCTGGGCCACCCCGCACGCCCTCGGCGCACCTCGCCGGCGTGGCTCGCCCGATGATCGTTCGATGTCCAGGAGTCAGGGGAGGCAGCCGGACAGGACAGAGCCAGCCGAACCGGGTCGCGCCGGGCGGCTACGGCACGGACGCCGAGGCCAGCAGCGCCGCGGTCGGCAGTGCGAGCAGGCCGTCGCCGTCCCGGTAGGCGGCGGTCAGCTCGTCGTAGGCGCTACGAATCCGGGTGAGCACGTCCGGCGGCTGGGCCGCCAGCACCAGGCCCGCCCTGCTGATGCCGTTGGCCGGGCCGCTCCCCACCATGCCTCGGGGTCGGTGCGGTGCACCCAGGTGATCGCGTCGCAGCGCACGTCGGTGAGGCCGGCGGCGTCGAGCAAACCCGCGAAACCCTCGGGGGTACGCGCAAAGTCCCGCTCCGCGTCCACGGTCGGCACGGAGGTCTGACGGTCGACCCCGGCGGCGTCGAAGACCGCGCCCCACAGCCGCTGCGCCTCGGGCGGCGGGTCGGGCCAGACCGTCACCGCGATGCGACAGGCCGGCCGGACGACCCGACGCAGCTCACTGATCGCGGCCAGCGGGTCGCCGACGTGGTTGATCACGAAGTTCGCCACGGCCGCGTCGAACGACCGCGAGGCGAACGGAAGATGCGGCAGGGCCGCGAGGCGGACCTCCGCGGCGGACGGGAGACGGCTGCGCACCAGCTCGACCATGCTGGGCTCGGCGTCGACGGCCACGACGGCGGCGCCCCGAGCGACGGCCAGCCCGGCCACGGTCCCGGAGCCGGTGCCCGCGTCGAGCACCCGTGTGCCCGTGGCGACGTGGGCGGCGTCCAGCAACGCCGGTGCAGGATGGGCACAGAGGGCGGCGAAGCTGCTGTCGAACGCCAGCGCGCGCCCGGCCCAGCGCGACCGCTCGTGCGCGTCGAAAGCCGTCCTCGGCACTGCCCGCCCCCGCTCCGGGATGTCGGTGGTGGCGCCACGATATCGAATGACATGTGTGGTCAGCCTCGTGGCACCGGGTCGAGCGTCAGGTGGGAGGTCGGCCGGGTGCACCGCCCGCGCAGGCCCTTGGATCGGCCGGCGCGGGCGGCTAGGCGGCGGCTCCCCCGTCGAACACCAGGTCGGTGCCGACGGCGAAGCCGGCGTCGGGTGAGGCCAGGTACAGCACCGCCGCGGCGATCTCGTCGAGGGTGCCGACGCGGCCGACCGGCAGCTGTGCGGCCATCCGTCCGGCGCGGTCGGCGGGGCTCTCCCCGGGCCGGAGAGACATCGCGGTGTCCATGGGTCCGGGGCTGACGCTGTTGATCCGAATCCCCTCTCGGATGTGGTCCAGGGCGGCGTTGCGGGTCAGCGCGCTCACCGCGGCCTTTGTCGCGACGTACGCGCCGAGCCCCGGGCGCCGCGCGTGAGCACCGAGGTTCGAGGCGATGTTGACGATGACGCCGCCACCGTGGGCCCGCATGTGGGTGATTTCGTGCTTCATGGACAGCAGGGTGCCGGTGAGGTTCACCGCGACGAGGTGGTGCCACTGCTCCTCGTCGACATCGCCGAGCGGGCCGACCGCGGCCAGGATGCCGGCGCTGTTGACCGCGATGTCGAGCCCGCCGTACCGGCTGGTGGTCTCGTCCACCATCCGGGCCAGGTCGGCCGAGTGGGTGACGTCGGCGGTGACGGCCGAAGCCCGGCCGCCCTCGTCCTCGATGAGCTTGACGGTGGCGTCGAGCGAGCCGGGGGTGCGACCCGCCACGACGACGGCCGCCCCCTCGCGAGCGAACGCCCGTGCGACTGCTTGGCCGATTCCGGAGCCGCCGCCGGTGACGAGGGCGACCTTGCTGGTGAATCGTGCGGTCACTGTGGTGACTCCTTCTGGGTGTCGGATCGGTTGTGGTGGTGGGTTCGCTCTCCGGGGAGCGCCGTCGGCCGAGATTGCCGTGCCCCGTCAGCCGGACCGGTGGCGGTGGGTGCGCCCGGTCAGTGCGGCGACAGCGGCCAGCGCGGCGAACGCGCACCCCGCGGCGCCGAACGCCCAGGCGTACCCACCGGTGGTGGCGTCGGGTAGGCCGGCACCGCCGGTCTCGAGGTGCGTGGAGCGCGCCGTGGCGAGCGCGGTCAGCAGGGCGAGTCCTGCCGTTGGTCCCACCTCCATCGCCGTGTTCAGCACGCCTCCGGCGAGCCCCGCTTGCCGTGGTCGCACGTCGGACAGCGCGAGCACCGACCCGGCGGAGAAGGACAACGCGACACCGGCCGGCAGGAGAGCAAGGCCAGGCAGCAGACCGAGGCCGTACCCGGTGTGCGGGTGCACACCGGCCAGCAGGAGCAGGCCACCGGCCGCCAGCGCGAGCCCCGCGGAGGTGACGCGTTGGGCTCCCCAGCGGACGATGAGTCGTCCGGACAGCCGCCCGGCGACGACGAGGACCGCCGCGTACGGGAGGAACGCCATGGAGGTCCGCAGCGGCGTCCAGTTTCGGACCTGTTGGAGGTACAGGACCAGGAGGAGGAAGACAAGTGCGGTTCCGGCCGCGGACAGGGCGATCACGAGCAGCGCGGTCGCCCGCCGGAGGTCAGCCAGGAAGGACATCGGCAGGAGCGGATCGGCGCTGGACAGTTCGACAGCGACGAAGGCGCCGAGCAGTGCCAGGCCCGAGGCCAGCGGGGCCAGCACCAGCGCCGAGGTCCACCCGTGGTCGCCGGTCACCACCAGGCCAAAGCTGAGCAGCGTGATTCCCGTGGTGGCGAGCAACGCTCCCGGCAGGTCGAGCGTGGCCCGCCCGTACGTGGTGTCCGCGGGCAGCGTCCGCGGACTCACCACCGCCGCCACCGTGGCGACCACCAGCGGAACCGCCACCATCCACCGCCACGACAACCAGGTGGCGACGATCCCGGAGAGGAGACTTCCCAACGTCGCGCCGAGTACCGACAACCCGCCCCAGGTCGCCATCGCCCGGGCGGAGCTGACGGGATCCGGAAACACCCGTCGCAACACCGCCACGGCTGCCGGCGCGACAAGGGCCGCGCCCACCCCCTGGGCGAAGCGTGCGGCGGTGAGGGCCGCACTTCCGGGAGCGAGTGTCGCCGCCATCGAGGCGGCGGCGAAGACAACGAGACCGGCGGTGAACATCCGGCGTCCGCCGTACCGGTCGGTGAGCCGACCGCCGAAGAGCAGCAGGCCGCTGAAGGACAACCCGTAGGCGGCGCTGAGGAGGACCAGGCTGGACTGGCCAAGCCGCCACTCTCGGCCGATCACCGGCAGCGGTACGGAGATGACGGTGACGGTGACGGTGAAGATCAGCGTCGTCTGTACCGTGCCGAGCAGCGCGAAGGCAGGGCCGACCGCCGGTCTTCCCGGACCGCCGTCCTGACCGTCGGAACCGGGTCGCGGCCACCGGCCACGACTGCGCGCCACCGCACCGAGCCTGCCCGGCGGTACGTCGGGGACCGCTGTCGCCATCGTCACCCACCCTCCAGAGTTCGGGAACGCTCGTTCTAGATTCGGCGCAGGGCCGACGTCGCACGGTCGCGAAAGGAACACCGACACCGAGCCGACGGGCTCAGATCCGCGCCGGGGCGAGCCGTCGCGCGATCAGCGGCGCGCTTCGGCGGCCCGCCGTCAGTCGAGCAGGGACAGCGCCTGGGCGGCGGCGTCCCGCAGCCGCCGCGGGTCGGCCGACACCTTGCCGACCACCCGGATGCCCTGCATCAGCACGAGCAGAAGCCGGGCCAGCGCTCGGGGGTCCCTGCCCGGGGCGAGTTCGCCCTGGGCCTGCGCCCGGATCAACGCAGAGGTCATCGCGGTTTCCAGGTAGTCCCAGCTCGCCGCCACGCGGCGTGCCGCCTGCCGATCATGTGGCGCGACCTCCACGGCCGTGTTGACGATGAAGCAGCCACGCCGTCCGCCGTCGTCGCCGGCCTCGCACGCGTATCGCTCGACGAGGGCTCGTACGGCCGGCAGCGCCGGACCCGGCTGCGACAGATCACGCAGCAGGATGGGGTCGACCAGGTCGCCGTAGCGGTCGAGCGCCTTGAGATAGAGATCGTGCTTGTTGCCGAACGTCGCATAGATGCTCGCTCGCGCGACACCCAGACGCTCGACCAGGTCGGCCATCGAGGTCGCCTCGTATCCCCGCTCCCAGAACAGGTCGAGGGCCGCCCGCAGTGCCGCATCCGGATCGAACTCCTTGGTCCGTGCCACGGCTCGACCCTAACCGTATCCAGATCGATTGGTCAAGAATGGCCGAGCCGCACCACCGTTGACCGGGCCGGCCGTTGCACGGTAGATCGGGACGGCCACCCGGCGCGTGACTAGGATTGGCCCGGTCATGCTGCTACGGGTGCTCGGGCCGCTTGAGGTCGAGGTCGACACGGGCGCACCGGCCGACCTCGGCGGCCCCCGCCAACGCGCCGTGCTCGCGCTGCTGCTGGCGGCCCGGGGCGAGGTCGTCTCCGTCGGTCAGATGATCGAGGATCTGTGGCGGGGTGAGCCGCCGCCACGGGCGATCGCCTCCCTCCAGGCGTACGTCTCGCACCTGCGCCGCCTGTTGGAGCCGTCCCGCGAGCGCCGTGCGCCGGCGCGGGTCCTGGTCACCGCCCCGCCCGGCTACGCGATCCGGGTGCACCCCGACGCGGTCGACGCCGGCCGGTTCGAGCGGCTGCTCGTGCAGGCGCGGGCGGTCAGCTCCACCGACCCGGGCCGGGCACGTCACCTACTGGGCACGGGGCTCGACCTGTGGCGCGGTCGGGCGTACGCCGAATTCGCCGGGGAGCCGTGGGCGCAGGCCGAGGTGCTGCGGCTGGAGGAGTTGCGTCTCGGTGCCCGGGAGCTGCTGCTCGACGTGACGGTGCGCTTCGGCGACGCGGCCGAGGCGGTGTCGCAGGCGGAGGTGCTGACCCGGCAGGCGCCGCTGCGGGAGGAGTGTTGGCGACTGCTGGCGTTGGCGCTGTGGCGTGCCGGTCGGCAGGGCGACGCGCTCGCCGCGCTGCGCCGGGCGCGGGCGACCTTCGCGGACCAGCTCGGCCTCGACCCGGGGCCGGCGTTGGTCGAGGTGGAGTCCGCGATCCTGGGCCAGCGCCTGGACCTGCTGCCCCCGGTGGTCGCGACGACGGTACGCGTCGACGCCGAGCGACAGGTGTCGGAGGAGGTGTTCGTCGGACGGGAGGCCGAGCTGGCGGCTCTGCGGCAGGCAGCGGCCGAGGCGGTGGCCGACGGGCCACGCGTCGCGCTGCTCAGCGGGGAGGCCGGGGCCGGCAAGACAAGTCTGCTCACCCGATTCCGCGAAGGGCTCGCCGCCCACGGCTGGCTGGTCACCGTGGGCCGCTGCCCCGAGGTCGAGGGCGCCCCGCCGGCCTGGGCCTGGGTCGAGGCGTTGCGGCAACTCGCCGGGCAGGCGCCGCCGGGTGATCTCGCACCGGCCCTCGCCCCGCTGCTCGGCGACGGCGACGGGGACTCCGGCGGCGACGTCACCGCCGGCCGGTTCCGGCTGCACCGTGCCGTCGCCGCCTGGCTGGACGGCGCCGCGGCCACCCGACCGGTCGCCGTCGTCCTCGACGACCTGCACGCCGCCGACGCCGAGACGCTGCTCCTGCTGAACAGCGTCGTCGAGTTGACCACCGGGGCCGTCCTGTTCGTCGCGGCGTTGCGCCCGGCCGAGCACCGCGAGCGGCTCGCCGACACGATGGCCGTCCTGGCCCGCCGATCACCCCTGCGGATCCCGTTGGCCGGTCTGACGCCACCCGAGGTGCGACTGCTGCTCGGCGCGCTGGCACGGACCACCGTCGACCCGGACACGGTCGCCGCGCTGGCCGAGCGGACCGGCGGCAACCCGTTCTACGTGCGGGAGTCGGCCCGGCTGCTGGCCACCGAGGGCACGCTCGTCGCCACCTGCGACGTGCCGGAGGGCGTACGCGACGTGCTGCGCCGACGACTCTCCCGCCTGCCGTCGGCGGCCGTCTCGGCGCTGCGCCTCACCGCGGTCGCCGGGCGGGAGGCCGAGGTGCGCACACTCGTCGACGCCGCCGGCAGCGACGAGACCTCCGCCCTCGAAGCGCTGGAGGTCGGACTGGCCGCCGGGCTGCTCACCGAACCGGCGCCGGGACGGGTGCGCTTCGTGCACGGGCTGGTCCGCGACACCATCTACACCGACCTGCCTCAGCTGCGCCGCACCCGGCTGCACGCCCGGATCGCCGCCGCCACCCGCCGGCTGACACCCGACGACTATCCGGCCCTGGCCCACCACTACGCCCGGGCGGCGTCGGCCGACACCGCGCCGCTCGCCGTCGAGTACGCCATCCGCGCCGCCGAACTCGCCGAGCGGCGGTACGCGTACGACGCGGCGATCGAGGTGCTCACCAACGCCGTGGACGCCGCCGGGTCGGTCAGCGGGGATCACGACGCGCTGCGGGTCGACCTGCTCGGCCGGCTGCTGCGCGCCCAGGCTCGGGCCGGCGCGGTGGCGGCCGCCCGGCGGACCCGCGCCCGAGCCGTCGACGTCGCCACCGCGTCCGACCGGCATGAGCTGCTGGTCGCGGCCTTCACCGCGTGGACCGTCCCCACCCCGTGGCTGACCCACGAGTACGGCGTGGTGGACCATCGCGTCGTCGAGTTGCTCACCCGGCTGCTGCGTGCCGACGACCTGGACCCGGTCGCCCGTTGCCGGCTGCTGGAGGCGCTGGCCACGGAGCTGGACGGCGAGGCCGATCCCCGGGGCGTGGCGGCCGGGCGGGAGGCGCTGGCCCTCGGCCGGCGGTTGGACGACCCCGAGTTGCGGGCCCTCGGGCTGGCCGCGCGAATGCGCACCATGAGCTACGAGCGGGAGGCCCCGGCACGTCGGGAGTTGGCCCTGGAACTGCGCGACCTCGCCGCCGAGCACGCTCTGGTGACCTACCGCTCGGTCGCCGAGCAGGCGCTCGGTCACAGTGCCGCCGCGCTCAACGAGCCGGACGAGCTGCGCCGCAGTGTCGCCCGGCACGGGTTGCTGGCCGAGACGTACCAGCTCAACGAGGCGCAGACGATCCACAGGTGCGCACTGGCCGCCCTCGCGCACGTCACCGGCGACTTCGTCGCGGCGCGACGGCACTACGACGAGGTCGCCGAGCAGATGCGACGGCAGGGCTCACTGCACGCCGCGGCCTTCCACTTCTTCTCGGTGGGGACCCTGTTGATCAGCCAGGGACGCTTCGGCGAGCATCTGGAGGCGACCCGGCGGATACGCGGGTCGCTGGGTCCGATCGTGGACGACCTGCTGGCGCTGGCACTGATCGAGAGCGGACGGGTGGACGAGGCGCGGGCCCTGCCGATCGCACGGCACACCTACCGCCCGGACTACTTCGAGTCGGCGCTGCTCAGCGTGCGCGCGATGGTCATCGTGGCGCTGGGCCGCCGGGACCTGGCCCAGTCCGTGATTGACGCCCTACTCCCGGTACGCGACCAACTGGCCGGTTTCTCCACCACGGCGGCCGTGGTGCGCCCGGTCGCGCTGACGTTGGGCGAGCTGTTCCGGTTGCTGGGCCGCACCGACGATGCCGCCCGGCACTTCACGCTGGCGGCCGAGGTGGCCCGCCGGTGGGAGTCGCCGCACTGGCTGGCCGAGGCGACGGCCGCGCTGGGCGCCTGATCCCCCGGTTGGTGGATTCCAAGCCGATTCCAAGTGCCCCCGCGCATGATCAACAGACCTGTGTCAGTTGATCCCTCGGAAAGGGCACCGTGAACAAGAACCACTCCGAAGCCATGGCCGACGTCCGCGACATGTACATGGCGCACGCCGTGTTCCGTCGCGAGTTCAGCCTCCTCCCGCAGCTCGTCCGCGACGTCACGCCGGGCGACGTCAGCCGCGCGGAGGTCGTCGGCGCCCACGCCGAGATGCTCTGCCACACCCTGCACCTGCACCACGAGGGCGAGGACCTGCTGCTGTGGCCCCGGCTGGTGGAACGCGGCGGCGCGGCGGCAGCCGCCATCGTCCCCACCATGGAGGCGCAGCACCACGCCATCGAGGACGGCCACGCGGCGGTGGTCGCGCTGCTGCCGCAGTGGCGGCGTACCGGGCACGGCGGTGCGCGACTCGCGGAGGAGCTGGAGCGGCTGCGGGTCGCACTGATCGAGCACATGGCCATGGAGGAGGCCGAGATCCTGCCGTTGGCCGAACGGCACGTCACCGCCGCGGAGTGGATGCAACTCGGCGAGCACGGGATGGCTCAGACCCCGAAGAAGCGGCTGCCGCTGGCCTTCGGCCTGGCCATGTACGAGGGCGACCCCGAGGTGATCAAGGCGGTGCTGGCGCACGCGCCGCTGCCGGCCCGGCTCCTCATGCCGATCATCGGCCCCCGGCTCTTCGCCGCGCACGCCAGGCGGGTGCACGGCACCGCGACTCCCCCGCGCATCGGTGCCGGCGCTCGCTGAGCGAGATTCGCAACCGACCGACCAGATTGCGCTGAGCTCTGGGATTGCCAACGTCGACCGCGCCGCCGGGGCCGGCGCGGTCGCGCAACCCGCAGGGAACGGGCCTGCGGCCTCATCGTTGCAAACGGATCGCGGCCTTGTCGCCCCCCGGAATCGCCGTACCGGCGTCGGTGTCGTGCCTCGGGCGCACGCCTCCGCCGAGGTCGGAGTGGGACGACCGCCGTCGGGTTTTGTGTCCCTTGCTGAGCGGGTGGGTCAGCGGCACGCCGGCGCGGATCTGCTGCTGGAGCAGGTGGAGCGTTGGCCACCACGCGGGGTGACTCTCCACCACCTCGTTGAGGATCGGGCTGTGCTGCAGCATCTCCGCCGGCCAGTGATGCCACGAGTGGGCGAAGTGGAAGGCGGGCAGCAGCGAGGCCATCTGAAGATTGCACTCGAGCACGTCTCCGAGCAGTTCCGCGAAGGTCAACACCTTCGGCCGCTCCGCATCGTCCGGCGGGCAGGGCTTCCCGTCAAAGAAGTACGGCCGCGCCGACGGGTCGTGGAGCAAACGTTCATGCCAGGAGCGAATGAGGTTGTTGACCTCGACAAGCGCGGTAGCCGAACCGATGCCGTTGTTGATACGGCTCTGCCTCGCCACCTCCCGGGTCTGTAGCGCGGAGAAGCACAGCGATATCGCGACCAGCACCAGACCGACGACGCTCAGGACTGTCTCGTTCATGCCCGTGCCCTTCGATGAGGGGAGCCTGTCCTCACGCTAGGCCAGCGTCGCAACCATCGACTGTCGTTGCTGCTCGGCGGCCCTCGATCCTCAGGAGGCAGCTAGGAAGGACAGCACGCGCGGCCAGGCCGCCGCGGTGGCGTCCGGGGAGTGCTCGGCGAGGTCCGGGTCGGTGAACAGGTGGCCCACGCCGGGATAGCGGAAAACCGTCAGGGCGGCGCCGGCGTCGGTGAGCGCCTGCTGCCACTCGTCGACCTCGTCCGGCGCGTCGAACGGGTCGGGGTCGGCGAGGTGCAACTGCACCGGCAACCCGGGGCGGACCGCGTCGGGTGCGCCGCCGGTGCCGTGCAGCAGGAGCAGGCCGGCGGTGTGGGGGCGCTCGGCCACCAGCGCCCCGGCCACACCGGCGCCCATCGAGAAGCCGGCGAGCACCGTCTCCGGTGGCAGGTCACGCAGCGCTGCCCGGGCCCGGTCGAGCACCACCTCGTGGCCGATCTTGTCGAGCAGCGCGAAGCCGTCCTCGACGGAGTCGGTGGCCGGTACGCCGTACAGGTCGGGGGTGCTGACCTGATGCCCGGCGGCGCGCAACCGGTCGGCGGCGGTGCGCACGGCGGGCCGCAGCCCGTACACGGAGTGGAACAGCACGACGTGTCGCATCACGTCATCCTGCCGCAGCGGACCGCGCTCCCGGCGCGGCCACGCGGGGTGACCGTCAGACCAGTGCCGCCAGCCGCGCGACCAGGTCGGCCGGTGGCGGCATCGCGGCGATCTCCTGGCTGACCTGCCCGGCGGCGGCACGCAGGCGCTCGTCGGTGAGTAGCTGGGTCAGCGCCCGCGCGGTGATGTCCCGGGGGCGCAGCGCCAGACCGGCGCCCCGGCGGGCCACCAGCTCGGCGTTGTGCCGCCGGTCCCCCGGACCCGTCGTGGCGAGCTGCGGCAGGCCGGCGGCGAGGGCACCGAAGATGCTGCCCGCCCCACCGTGGTGCACCAGCGCCGCACTCGACGGCAACGCCGCGTCGAGCGGGATCCAGTCGACCACCCGCACGTTGCCGGGCAGCGACCGGGCCGACCGCTCGTCGGGCCGGACCAGCACGATCTCGGCGTCCACCTCGGCGGCGGCCGCGACCACGGCGGGCATCGGCCCCCGGTCGCCGGGGCCGGTCAACGTGCTGCGGGTGACCAGGATGCGCGGTCGTTCACCCGGCGTCCGCAGCCAGGCCGGTAGCTGGCCGCCGCCGACATAGGAGTCGTAGCGCATCGGCCAGCCATCCTGCCTCGCCACGCTGGGCGGGGCCACGGCCAGTGCGGCGGCCGGGGGCGGCAGCCCGGTCAGGCCGTGCCGCCGCAGCGCGGGACCGAGCCGGGCGGCACTGGCGCGGACCAGCTCCCGACCGTCGAAGAGGGAGTTCTCCTGCCGAACCGCCGGTACGCCCAGCCGGGCGGCGGCCACCGCGCCGGCCACCGCGAACGGCTCGTGCAGCACCAGATCCGGCTGCCAGTCGGTGGCCACCGTGACGACCGGGTCGGTGAGCTGGTCGTTGAGCGCGCCGAAGAGCAGGCCGGCGCCCCGGGTGCCGGCGGTGCCGGCCAACTCGGCGCGGGCGATCAGCGGGTGGCGGGGGAAGAGCCGCCGCGCGATCCGGCCGAAGTCGAAGCCCGGCGCGATGTCGTGCACCGGCAGATCGGCCCCGGCGGCGGCCAGGCCACCGCCGCCGGTGGCCAGCAGCACGTCGTGGCCGGCGTCGCGCAGCGCGACCGCGAGCGGCACCAGCGGGAAGACGTGCCCGACCAGCGGGGCGGAGACCACCAGCACGCGCATGAGCAGGATCGTAGGTCGGCGGCGCGACCGGAGCACCTCGACTGCGCGTTCGGCGTGTCCGCCTGCCCGTGCCGCCGACCTGCGGCAGGTGGTCGACGACCCACCGCCACAGCGGGTTCCTCCGACGCGCGGTTCCCGCCTCCGCCTGCCGCGAGGTGGTCACCGGCTGTCTACGTCTGGGGCGGCCGCGTCCACGGGCCGACGCCGGAACTCGACGAGCCCGGCAGCCAGACCGACGTGGCAGCCCACGATCGCGGTGTACCCGTCGTGCGTGGCCGCCAGGGATGAGCCGCCGGGATGAGCCGCCGTGCCACGTCGGCACGTGGTGTCCTGCCGTAGCAGCCGCCCGGACTGCCGCCGCTCAACACCCCCCGTCGTACCGGCGGGCAACCCGCCGCGCCGCCATCGTCGAATGCCCGCTCACACCGCCGTCCGCGGAGGTTGTCGCCTGTCGACGATGCGGCGCATCTTGCCCGCCGACCGCTCCACCGCGTCCGGGGCGAGGACGTCGACCGCCACGCTCACGCCGACGGTGTTCTTCACCAGCTCGACGAGCGTCGCACCGGCCCGCTCGGCGGCGTCCGCCGCGACCCCGGGCCGTCGCTCCACCCGGACCGTCAGGGTGTCCAACCGGCCCCGCCGATCGAGGACGCACTGGAAGTGCGGCGACAGCTGCGGGGTACGCAGGATCAGCTCCTCGATCTGGGTGGGGAAGATGTTCACCCCACGCACGATCATCATGTCGTCCGTCCGGCCGGTGATCTTCTCGATCCGGCGCATCGGGCGGGCGGTGCCGGGCAGCAGCCGGGTCAGGTCGCGGGTGCGGTAGCGCACCACCGGCACCGCCTCCTTGGTCAGCGAGGTCAACACCAGCTCGCCCCGCTCGCCGTCGGGCAGCACCGCCCCGGTCACCGGGTCGATGATCTCCGGGTAGAAGTGGTCCTCCCAGAGGTGCAGCCCGTCCTTGGTCTCGACGCACTCGGTGGCCACGCCGGGGCCCATCACCTCGGACAGCCCGTAGATGTCGACCGCGTGGATGTCGAGCTGCTGCTCTATCTCCCGGCGCATGTCCTCGGTCCACGGCTCGGCGCCGAAGATGCCCACCCGCAGGGAGGTGGCCCGGGGGTCGACGCCCTGGCGGCGCATCTCGTCCACGATCGCGAGCAGATAGCTGGGCGTGACCATGATGACCTCGGGTTCGAAGTCGCGGATCAGCAGCACCTGACGCTCGGTCATGCCCCCGGAGACCGGGATGACCGTGCAGCCCAGTTCCTCGGCGCCGTAGTGCGCGCCCAGGCCACCGGTGAAGAGCCCGTAGCCGTACGCGACGTGCACCCGGTCGCCGGGGCGGCCACCGGAGGCGCGGATCGAGCGGGCCATCAGGCGCGCCCAGGTGCGCAGGTCGTCGCGGGTGTAGCCGACGACTGTCGGCCGGCCGGTGGTGCCCGAGGAGGCGTGCAGCCGGGCGACCCGCTCCCGGGGGACGGCGAACATGCCGAACGGGTAGTTGTCGCGCAGCTCCGCCTTGCCGGTGAACGGGAAGCGGGCCAGGTCGTCGAGGCCCCGGCAGTCGTCGGGATGCACCCCGACCGCGTCGAACGCCCGGCGGTAGTGCGGCACGTTGTCGTACGCGTGCCGCAACGACCAGCGCAGTCGTTCGCGTTGCAGGGCGCGCAGCTCGTCGACGCCGGCGCGCTCGATCGGCTCCAGCTCCTCCGCACGAGGGGTGCGGTCCTGCATCGGCTGCCTCCTTGGCGCGAAGGTCCCGGTGAGGGCTGCGGGTACGGTACGCCCGCCGTCGCCGGGCGCCGACTCGGGCGTCCGGGCGACCATCGCGGCGGCCCACCTCGGCAACGCGTGAGGTGCCTGGATCGGCGGCGCGACCCCGCCGCTGAGAAGGACGCCGGGCCGGGCGGCTGCCCGACCCGGCGTCGCTCTGATCATCGCCCTGCCATCATCCTGCAATTGCAAAAGATGTGCAACAAGGTCTGGACACCGCGCCGGTGCCGTAACTAGCCTGCTCACTATGAGTCCTTACATTTCGATGCCCTGGTCCTGGCAGGAGAGCTGGGACCGCCAGCAGGAGGCATTCATGCCGGACCGGGAACACCGGTTCGCCGCCATGCTGGACACCGTCGACGCGGTGCTCGACGGTCGGCCGCCGCGCGTGCTCGACCTGGCCGGCGGCACCGGCACCATCTCGCTGCGGACGCTGTCGCGCTTCCCCGGCGCGGAGGTGACCCTGGTGGACCTCGACCCGGCACTGCTCGCCATCGCCGACGCCTCGCTGGCCGACCGGGCCACCATCGTCACGGCCGACCTCGGCACCCCCGAGTGGCGCGCCGCGCTCCCCCACCGCGACTACGACGCCGTGCTCACCGCCACCGCCCTGCACTGGCTGCCGGCCGACCGGCTCGGGCAGCTCTACGCCGAACTGCGCGACGTGCTGCGACCGGGCGGCGTCCTCGTCAACGCCGACCACATGCCCGACGACGCCCTGCCGGAGCTGACCAAGCGACTGATGGACCGGGCCCGGGACCGGCGCGACGCCCGGTACGCGGCCGGCTCGGTGCTGTCCTGGTCGGACTGGTGGGAGCGGGCCGCCGCCGATCCGGCGCTCGCCCCGCTCGTCGCCCGGCGGCAGACCATCTACCCGACCGGACACAGCCCGGAGTGGAATCCGCCGGCCTCGTGGCACCTGGCCGCGCTCACCGCGGCCGGTTTCACCGAGGTCGGCACGGTGTGGCGCGGCGGCCCGGACGCCGCCGTCGCGGCGGTGCGCTGACCGCCGCCGTGGCGCTGACCGTCACCCTCGCGGCCGTGGCGCGCACCGTCGCCCGCACGGTGGTGCGCTGACCGCCGCCGTCGCGGCACCACGCTCAGTCGCACCACTACGCTAAGGAGCCGTGTCAGAGCCGCCGGACCAGCGCACCGACCCCGACGTCGACCTCCGCGTCGACGCCGACCGGGGCGAGCTGGCCACTCGTCCCGCGACGGTCCTCGTCAGCATCGCGGCCGGCGGGGTGGTCGGCGCGCTGGCCCGCGCCGCCCTGCAACACGCCGCCCCCCACGCGGCGGCGGGTTTCCCGTGGGCGACGTTCGCCGTCAACCTGTCCGGGTGCCTGCTGATCGGTGTGCTGATGGCGGTCCTCGCCCACCTCGGCGGTGGGCATCCGCTGGCCCGCCCGTTCCTCGGCGTGGGGGTGCTCGGCGGGTTCACCACGTTCTCCACCTACGCGGTGGACGTCCAGCAGGCACTTGTCGCGGGCGCACCAGGCACCGCGCTGGCGTACCTGGCCGGCACGGTGCTCGGGGCACTTGTCGCGGTCGGGCTGGGCGACGCCGTGACCGCCGCGCTGCTGCGGCGGCGGGTGGCCGGATGACAGTCCTGCTCATCGCCCTGGGGGCGGCCGTCGGCGCGCCGTTGCGCTACCTCACCGACCGGGCCGTGCAGTCCCGGCACCAGTCGGCGTTTCCGTGGGGCACGCTCACCGTCAACGTGGTCGGCTCGCTGCTGCTCGGCGTCCTCGTCGGGTGGCCAACCGGGTCGGCGGTCGCCGCGCTGCTCGGCACCGGGTTCTGTGGGGCGCTGACCACCTACTCCACCTTCAGCTACGAGACGTTGCGGCTGGCGCGCGGCGGTCATCGATTCCTCGCGCTGGCCAACGTGCTCGGCAGCGTGGCCGCCGGGCTCGCCGCGGCCACCGCCGGCTACGCCGCGGCCCGCGCCCTGACCGGCTGACCGCACGCCAGCCGCTCGGCGCCCGCCTGCGTCCCCACGAACGCCTGGACCAGGGCCGATCTGAACACACCGAGGGTATATCCGCGAGTTATACCCTCGGTGTAGTCTCTCGGGATGAGCGTGCCACTGACCCTCCTCGGCCTCCTCGAACGGGAGCCCAGCCACGGATACGACCTGAAGCGCGACTACGACGCCTTCTTCGGCCGCGGCAAGCCACTGCCGTTCGGCCAGGTCTACTCCACCCTCAGCCGCCTCGCCCGCGACGGAAAGGTGGTGATCAGCGACGTCGCCCCCGGCTCCGGCCCCGACCGCAAGCGCTACGTCATCACCGACGTCGGCGCGACCGAGGTCGAGCACTGGCTGACCCAGCCGGTCGCCCCCGAGCCACACCTACAGACGGTGCTCTTCGCCAAGGTCGTGCTCGCGCTGATGCTGGACCGCCCGGCCGCCGAGTACCTCGACACCCAGCGCAGCGCGCACCTGCACCGGATGCGTGAGCTGACCGAGATCAAGCGCGCCGGCAGCCTGGTCGACGCGCTGCTCGCCGACCACGGCCTTTACCACCTGGAGGCGGACCTCCGGTGGATCGAGATGACCGGCGCCCGCCTGGACGCCCTGCGCAAGGAGGTGCGGCCATGAGCGTGGTGCTCGAAGCGCGTGACGTGACGTTCTCCTTCGGCCAGACACCCGCCCTGCGCGGCGCGAGCGTCGCCGTGGATGCGGGCGAGATCCTCGCCGTCATGGGTCCCAGCGGCTCGGGCAAGTCCACCCTGCTGCACTGCCTGGCCGGCATCCTGGTGCCCGACTCCGGCGAGATCGTCTTCGACGGGGCACGGGTCGACGCCATGCCCGAGACCCGGCGCAGCAGTCTGCGCCGGGACCGGTTCGGCTTCGTGTTCCAGTTCGGTCAACTCGTCCCCGAGCTGACCGCGGTGGAGAACGTCGCGCTGCCGCTGCTGCTCAACGGCGTACACCGCAAGCAGGCGCTGCCCAAGGCGTACGCCTGGTTCGCGCGCCTCGGCCTGGACGGCCTGGAGCAGCGGCGCTCGGGTGAGCTCTCCGGCGGGCAGGCGCAACGCGTCGCCCTGGCCCGGGGCCTGGTCGCCGAGCCGCAGGTGCTCTTCGCCGACGAGCCGACCGGCGCGCTCGACTCGCTCACCGGCGAGCACGTCATGGATCTGCTGGTCAGCGCGGCCCGCGAGCAGGGCACCACGGTCATCCTGGTGACCCACGAGGCCAGGATCGCCGCGTACGCCGACCGTGAGGTCATGGTCCGCGACGGGCGCGTCAACGCGCCGGACCGGATCGCCTCGTGATCCGCTTCGGGCTCCGTCTCGCCGTGGCCGGCGGCCGGGAGGCACTCACCCGCCTGCTCGTCATCGCCGCCGCCGTCGCGATCGGCAGCGGTCTGCTGTTGACCACCCTGGCCGGGGTCAACGCCGTCAACGCCCAGCTCACCCGATATGCCTCGATGTATCCCAACGCCTCGGCCGGCGACGTCGACCCGCTGTGGTGGTCGACCCGTCAGGACTACTTCCGCGGCAAGCAGATCATCCGCATCGACGTCGCCGTGACCGGCTCGACGTCGCCCACCCCGGTCGGCGTCCCGACCATCCCCGGCCCCGGGGAGTTCTACGCCTCGCCCGCGTTCCGCGATCTGCTGGCCGCCCACCCGGCCGCCGAACTGGGCGACCGCTACCCGGGGCGTGGCCTCGGCACGGTGGGTCCGGCCGCGCTGACCTCGCCGGACACCCTGCTCATCATCGCAGGCGGCACCCCCGACCAGGTCGCCGCTCTGCCCGCTGCCAAGCAGGTCACCAGCGTCGGCGACACCCCCGCCCTCCCCGAGACCACTGTGGACCTCATCCTGGGCGTGGTCGCCGGTGGGTTGCTGTTCCCGGTGCTGATCTTCATCGGCACCGCCACCCGGCTCAGCGCCGCCCGCCGGGAGCAACGCTTCGCCGCGATGCGCCTGGTCGGCGCGACACCCCGGCAGATCTCGACAGTCGCCGCGGTGGAGGCAGCGGCCGCCGCCGTCGCCGGCACCGCCGTCGGCTTCGGCCTGTTCTACGCCTTCCGCGACCCGCTCGCGGGCATCCCGTTCACCGGCATGCCGTTCTTCCCCGGCGACATGTCCCTGGGCGTGCTGGACGTCCTGCTGGTGGCGCTCGGCGTCCCGGCCGGCGCGGCGCTGGCCGCCCAGGTCTCGCTGCGCCGGGTGCGGATCTCGCCGCTGGGCGTCACCCGCCGGGTCACCCCCCGGGCGCCACGCGCGTACCGGCTGATCCCGATGCTGCTCGGTGTCGCCGTGCTGTTCTTCGCCATCGGCTTCCGACCCGAGACGTCCGACGGCCAGGCGGCGGTGTTCCTGCCCGGCCTGCTGCTCGTCATGGCCGGCCTGGTCCTCGCCGGCCCGTGGCTGACGATGGTCGGCGCGCGGGTGATGGCCCGGTACGCCAACCGTCCGGCCACGCTCATCGCCGCGCGGCGTCTCGCCGACAACCCCAAGGCCGGCTTCCGGGCGATCAGCGGCATCATGCTCGCGCTGTTCGTGACGAGCGTGGCCGTCGGCGTGATCACCACGATCGTCGCCAACCGCGGCCCGGCGCCCATCGGCTCGACCGATGCAGGCACGGTGACCACCGTCTTCGACGAGCAGACAGCGTCGGTGCCCGACACGCTCTTCGCCGACCTGCACGCGATCACCGGCGTGCGGTCGGCGACCGCCATCCGGGAGAACCCGGCGCCCACCGACTCCGGCGAGGTCGGGGTGATCGCGTGCGCCGACCTCCCGAGCGCGTACGGCCGGTGCGCCGACGGCGCGAGCGTCATCGAGGTGCCGTTGGGCCTCAGCCGCTGGCGGGAGTCGGCGTCGTCCGCGACGGTCTGGCCCGCCGCGTCGCTCACCCTCGACGAACTCCAGCGGCTACCGGTCGGGGCGATGGTCGTCGGCACGGACGGCTCCGCCGCCGCCGTCGAGCGCGTCCGCACCGTGCTGGAGGTCGCCTTCCCGACCTTCTGGGTGGGACCGAACGTGCCAGGCGACTTCGAGTCGGACTTCGCCGACACGCTGCGCGGCTGGGAACAACTGGCCAACGTCATCATCATCGCCAGCCTCGCGCTCGGCGGGTGCAGCCTCGCGGTCAGCGTCATCGGTGGCCTGACCGAACGCCGCCGTCCGTTCAGCCTGCTGCGCCTCAGCGGCGCACCGGTGCGGGTCCTTCGTCGCGTGGTGGCGTTGGAGAGCGCCGTACCGATGCTCGCCGTCGCCGCCGTCGCCATCGGGATGGGCCTGCTCGCCGGGCACCTGTTCCTGCGGGCGCAGATGCACTACACGCTTATCGCGCCCCAGCCGCGCTTCTACGTGATCGTCGTCGTCGGACTGGCCGCCTGCCTCGGCGTCATCGCCTCCACGATGCCGCTGCTGGAACGCGTCACCGGGCCGGAGACCGCCCGCAGCGAGTAGCCGTCAGGCGCTCGGCCCGGTGGCCGCGAGAGCGACCACCGGGCCGAGCACGAAGACGGCGGGCGGCCCGATGCCCTCCCGGGCGGCGACCGCGCCGATCTCGTCCAGCCGGGCGGGCACCGACCGCTGGTCGGGCAGACCGGCGTCCTGCACGGCGAGCACCGGGGTCTCCGGGGCGCGGCCGTGCTCGATCAGCACCGCCGCGATCTTCGCGATGGTGTCGACGGCCATCAACAGCACGACGGTGCCCCGGGTGCGGGCCAGCGCCGCCCAGTCGACAAGCGAGTCGGGGTGCCCGGGCGGCAGGTGCCCGGAGACGACTGTGACGTCGTGCGCCACGCCCCGGTGCGTGACCGGCACGCCAGCGAGGGCCGGTGCGGCGAGCGCGCTGCTCACCCCGGGGACCACGGTCACCGGCACGCCGGCCGCCGCGCAGGCCTGCACCTCCTCGTGGCCGCGTCCGAAGACGTACGGGTCGCCGCCCTTGAGCCGGACCACCCGGCGACCGGCGCGGGCGTGCGACACCAGGGCCTCGTTGATCGCGTCCTGGGCCATCGACGGGCCACGGGGCACCTTCGCGGCGTCGACCACCAGCACGTCGGGGCGCAGCCCGGCGAGCAGCCCCTGCGGGGCGAGTCGGTCGACCACGACGACGTCCGCCGTGTCGAGCAGCGCCTTTCCGCGTACCGTGATCAGGTCGTCGGGCCCCGGCCCGCCGCCGACCACCGCGACCGATCCGTGGTCGTGCGAGCCGTGGTCGTGGTCGTGCCCGTGGTGGTGATGGTGGTGGCCGACCGGGTCGTCGGGGTGGTCGTGCGGGCGTTGCGGGCGACCCACCTTGTCCGCGAAGCCGGGCATCAACACCCGGTACGCGCAGGTGTCGCAGTTCATCCGGATGTCCCCGCCCAGCGCCTCGGTGTGGCGTTCCCGCACCAGGTCGGCGAGGGCGTCACAGTCACCGATCACCTCGGCGACCCGGACGTCCAGGTCGGGGTGGGCGGCGGCGAACTCCGCCGACTGGGCCACGATCCGGTCCGGCAGCACCCCGGCGAACAGGAAGTACGGGGCGACGACGATCCGCCGCGCGCCGAGGCGGCGCAGCCGCTCCAGCACGGCCGGCACCGACGGCTGCGCCAGGGAGATGAACCCCGGTTCCACGCCCGCGTAGCCGCGTCCCTCCCAGAGCAGCCGGGCAACCTTGGCGACCTCGGCGTTGGCGTCCGGGTCGGTGGACCCCCGCGCGATCAACGCCACCCACGTGCCGGCCCGGCCGGCACCAGCCAGCACCGTGCCGGCCCGGCCGGCACCAGCCAACTCCGTGCCGGCCCGGCCGGCACCAGCCATCACCGTGTCGGCCCGGTCGGCATCGGCCAGCTCCGTGCCGGCCCGGTCGGCATCGGCCAGTGCGGCGTCGATGCGCTGTTCGAGGGCTTCGTGCAGCAGCGGGTGGGGGCCGAGCGGGCGGCCGTAGCGGTAGGTCAGGCCGGGGTGGCGCTGCTGCTCCCGGGCCATCGCGGCGGGGATGTCGCCCTTGCCGTGCCCGGCGCCGGTGAGCACCAGCGGCAGCGCGACGAGGGCCCGGTGCCCCCGGGCGACGAGAGCGCCGACCGCGTCGGTCAGCGGTGGGCGGGACAGCTCGATGAAGCCGCCCTCGACGTCACCGATGTCACCGCGACGACGGACCCGCTCGACGAGAGCGGCGAACTGTTCGACACCGGTCGCGCTGCGCGTACCGTGCCCGACGATGACCAACCCGGTCATGGCTTCTCCTCGATGTAGAGCAGGGCGTTGAGGGCGGCGGCGGCGACCGCCGAGCCACCCTTCTCCCCCACGTTGGACACGGCGGGCAGGCCGCTGGCCCGCAGCGCCGCCTTCGACTCGGCGGCGCCGACGAAGCCGACCGGCAGGCCGACGACGAGCGCCGGTGCGGCGTCCAGGGTGAGTAGTTCGACAAGTGCGGTGGGTGCGCAGCCGACGACCCAGACCGCGCCCGGCCCAACCCGGCCCAGGGCTATCCGCACGGCCGCCGCCGAGCGGGTGATCCCGGCCGCGCGGCCCAGCTCGGCGGCGGCCGGCTCGGCGACCGGGCAGACCAACTCCAGGCCGGCCCGGGTGATGCCGGCGGCGACCATCGCCACGTCGGTGACCACCGGCGCCCCGGCGCGCAGCGCCGCCAGCCCCGACTCCAGGGCGGCCTCGTCGCAGACCAGGTCGTCGACGTACGCGAGGTCGGCGCTGGCGTGCACCACCCGCTCGGTCACCGCGCGGCTCAGCGGCGGCAGGTGCGACAGGTCGACCCGCTCGCGCAGGATGCGGTACGACTCGACTTCGATCGGGTGCACCATCCGGCTCATCGGGCTCCTTCACCAGTGTCGGAAACGACGCGGATGGCGTCGACGGGGCAGATCTCCAGGCACTCCAGGCAGCCGGTGCACCGGTCGGCGCGGACCGTCAGGCCGCCCGGGACCGGTCGGATCGCGTGGGTGGGGCAGGTGAGCAGGCAGGCGCCGCAGCCCTGGCAGGCGTCGATCGTCACGATCGCCACCGGTACCCCCGGGGCGTGACCATCCGGCCGGCGACCACCCTCGTGTCGCTGTTGCCGACCACCACGACGCTGTACATGTCGACCACGGCCGGGTCGAGGGTGGCCAGGGTCGCCAGGTGCAGCCGCTCGCCGGGGCGGCTGGCGTTGCGCACCACACCGACCGGGGTGTCCGGTGGGCGGTGGCCGGCGAGGATGCCGAGCGCCTTGCCGAGCTGCCAGTCGCGGGCCCGGCTGCGCGGGTTGTAGAACAGCGTCACGAAGTCACCCTCGGCGGCCGCGGTCACCCGCCGCTCGATGACCTCCCACGGGGTGTGCAGGTCGGACAGGCTGACATAGGCGTGGTCGTGGCCGAGCGGCGCACCGAGCAGCGCCCCGGCGGCGAGCGCGGCGGTCACCCCGGGCACACCAACCACGTCGATGCGTTCGTCGGCGTACTCCAGGGCGGGGCTGGCCATCGCGTACACCCCGGCGTCGCCGGAGCCGATCAGCGCGACCGCCCGGCCGGCGACGGCCTCGGCGACGGCGGCGCGGGCCCGCGCCTCCTCCGCGCCCAGCCCGCTGGCGAGCACCCGGGTGCCGGGTCGGAGCACGTCGCGGACCTGGTCGAGGTACTGGTCGAGGCCGATCACCACGGCGGCGCGACGCAGCTCGGCCACCGCGCGGGGGGTGCGCAGGTCGGCGGCGCCCGGCCCGAGGCCGACGACGGCCAGCCGGCCGCGGGGCGCGTGCCGGGCCACCGCGACGGTGGCCATCGCCGTCGCGGTCTTGCCCACCAGCAGCGTCGCGTCGTCGGCCCGGCCGTCCGGGCCGAGCAGGGCCGCGGCCTCCGCCACGCTCGGCGTGCCGACCGCGGCCCGGACCACCTCGCTGGGGTGCGGCACGTCGACCGCCGCCAGCCGCGTCGCCGGCCAGGTCACCAGGGGTACGCCGAGCGCGTCGGCGGTGCTGCGGATGCCCGCCTCGTCGGCTTTGATGTCGGCGGTGGCCAGGCAACGCAGGCTCGCCGGGTCCAGGCCGGCCTCGGCCAGCGCCCGGTGCAGCAGCTCCGCCACCTCGGCGGCGGGTACGCCCCGACTCGCGCCCACACCGGCGACAAGCGACGGCGGCCGGAGCACGGCCGTCCGCCCGTCGAGCGGCACCACCCGGTCGGTGACCAACAGCCGGTAGCCGGCGTCGGTGGCGGCGGCCTCGTTGTCGGCGGCGGCCCCGGAGTGTGCGGGGGCGGGTTGGGCGTGGACGTTCGGGGGCAGGGCGGGCAACGGCCAGTGGGCGTCGGCGATCAGCCGGACCGGCTCGCCGTCCAGGATGGCCCGGGACACCGCGGCTACCGCGCCCTGCACGGGCCAACCGAGGGTGTCCAGCCCTGGCAGGTCGACCGCGTCGGTGGCGGTGGTGATCACCGGTCGGGCGTCCAGCAGCGCGGCGACCCGCTCGGCGAGGTCGTTGCCGCCGGCGTGCCCGCCGAGCAGTGCCACCGCGTGGCGGGCGGCCTCGTCGACGACCACCACGGCCGGGTCGCCGTGCTTGTCGGCGAGCAGCGGCGCGAGGATCCGCACCACCGCGCCGGTGGCCAGGAACGCGATGACCGCGTCGCATTCGGCCCAGGCGGTCCGCAGCGCGTCGGCGACGGTCTCCCCCTCGACCACGCGGGCGTGCGGCCAGGCGGCGGCGATGGTGTGCGCGTGCCGTCGGCCGGCGGCCGTGGCCGCCACCAGACCGATGCGAGCGGGCGGGTTCTGGTCGGTCACTGGCGCTCCCCGGTGAGGACGACCACCGGGTTGGTGGCCGCGAGGCGGATCGACCCGCCGGGCAGGTCGGCGAGGCGGGCGGCGGAGAGCTGACAGCCCTGCACCGTGTAGCCGGCGGCGCGCAGCAGACCCACGGCCGGTGCGACCCGGTCCAGTGCGGCAAGGGTGAGCACCACCCGCTCGGGTTGGCGGGTCACCACGGCGGCGAGCACGTCGACACCTCCGCCGCCGACGAAGACCGCGTCCGGATCGGGCAGGCCGGTCAGCGCCTGCGGCGCCCGCCCGGTGACGAGCCGGACGTCGACCGCGTGCGCTGTCGCGTTGGCCCGGATGGTCGCGCCGGCTCCGGGGTCCTGTTCGACGGCGAGTACGGCAGCGCCGAGCAGGGCGCACTCGATGCCGACCGAACCGCTGCCCGCGCCGACGTCCCACACCAGCCGACCCAGTCGGGGGCGCAGCCGGGCGACGACGAGGGCACGCACCTCCGACTTGGTGATCATGGAGTCGCGGTGGGCGTACCGGCTCTCCGGCAGCGCCCACCCGCCGGCCGGCGCGGCGGCCGGCTGGTTGTCGGCGCGCATCCCACCGAACGCGAACAGATCGCTCGCGGAGTCGGGGCCGAAGACCGAGCCGCCCGGGTCGGCGTCGCCGGGGGCGGCGGCCGGGTCGCCGGGGCCGAAGGCCGCGTCGCCGGGGGCGGCGGGCGCGGGGTCGGGTGTGGCGAGGCTGAGCAGGACGTGTGGGTCGGACCAGGTCTCGGTGGCGGCCTGCTCGGGAGTCACCGTGCGGATCCGTTCGGCGGTGGTGCCCAGGTGCTCGGCGACAAACAGGCGGCGGGGCCAGCCGATCAGACCCGCGCCCAGCTCGGCGGCACCGGCGCCGGGTGCGGTGAGCACCGCCACCAACGGCAGCGCCCGGCAGGCGTTCAGGGCCGGTCGGGGGTCCCGCCCGTGCGCGGTGACGACTGCGGCACCGTCCCAGGGCAGCCCGGCGCGGGCGAACGCGGCGGCCACACTGGACACCGCCGGCACCACCCGCAGCGGCAGCCCGGCCGCGCGCAGCCGCCGGACGATGCCGAACAGGCCGGGGTCCCCGCTGGCCAGCACCACGGCCGGTACCCCGGCGGCGACGGCGACGCCCAGCCGCCCGACGGCCGGGGCGAGCGGCCCGAGGGCGACGGTGTCCGCGCCGGCCGGCACGGGAACGGCGGCCAGGTGCCGGGCCGCCCCGACGACCAGCCCGGCCCCGGCCAGCGCGGGCGCGAGGGCGGGGTGCGGTGGCGCCCCGGCCGCGTCCAGCCCGACCACGGTCACCAGCGCGTCCGGGCCGGCCGCAGTCGCCAGCGGGTCCGGGCCGGCCGCGGTCACCAGCGGGTCCGGGGACGTCCGGCTCATCGGGGCCACCGACCCGACGAGGCGACCACGTGCGCTCCGGCGAAGTCGACCATCGCCACGTCCACGGTGACCGTGGGCCCGGCGAACCGTCGCAGCACCTCGCGGACCCGTTGGCAGAGCAGGTCGCCGGCCGGGCCGAGTAGCCCGGCGGCCTCCCACAGCTCGTACGCGTGCCGTCCGGTGTTCGCCTCGGTCACCGCGGCGACGAGCGCCGGGGCGCCACCGGCCTCGGCGGTCACCGCGCCGAGCAGGGAGAGGTCCACCCTGGAGCGGGTGTAGTGGGTCATCAGGATGCCGGCGGCGAGTTTGGCGAGCTTGCCGGCCATGCCAACGAACACGACCCCGGTCATCTCGTCGCCCACGGCGGCGGTCACCGCGGCCCCGGTGAAGTCGCCGACCTCGACGAAGCACACCTCGGGCAGGTCGGGCAGCAGCGCGCGGGCAGCCCGTTCGGTACGCCCGCCGGTGCACAGCACCACCGTCGGCTCGCCCTGGGCGGCCATCACGTGCACGGCCTGGACGACGCTGGCCCGCCAGGAGGCGGTGGAGAAGGGGCGGACGATCCCGGTGGTGCCGAGGATCGAGATGCCGCCGAGGATGCCGAGTCGCCGGTTGGTGGTCTTGCGGGCCATGATCTCCCCCCGGGGCACGCTGATCACCACCCGCACGCCGACCTCGCTGAGGTCGACCACCTCGGCCACCGCCTCGCCGATCATCCGGCGGGGGGTGTCGTTGATCGCCGGGCCGCCGACGGCGAGCCCGAGGCCGGGTTTGGTGACCGTGCCGACGCCCGCGCCGCCGGCGAGCCGCAGACCGGGGACGTCGGTCCAGTCCACTGTCGCGGTCAGCTCGGCCCCGTGGGTGACGTCCGGGTCGTCGCCGGCGTCCTTGACGACGACCGCCTCGGCGCGGATGGGCGGGTCGCCGGTCAGCTCGCAGCGTTCCACTCCGAAGCGCACCCGCCGTCCGGCGGGCAGGCCGATCTCCACGTCCGGCTGGATCTCCCCGGTGACCAGGGCGGTGACCGCCGCCTTGGCCGCCGCCGTCGCGCAGGCGCCGGTGGTCCAGCCGGTACGCAGCGCGGTGGGCCGGACCTTCGCGGTACGCGGCAGGTCCGGCTCGCGCAGCGGCGGCTCGGCGTACGTCACGGTGTGTGCCCCGGTGTGGCTGTCCCCCCGGTGCGGGCGCCGGACTGGCGGCGCAACTCGGCGCGGGCGGCCGGCTCGGCCCGGCGGAAGGTGTGGAAGTGCCCGGGGTGGTACAGGTGCGAGCGGGTGCCCTCGGCGGCCAGCGCCGGCCCGACCAGGAACAGGGTGTGCTTCCACAGCCTGTGCTGCTTGACCGTCGCCTCCAGGGTGCCGACCGTGCAGCGCACCACCAGCTCGTCCGGCCAGGTCGCCTGGTACGCCACCACGGCCGGGGTGTCCTGCGGGTAGCCGCCGGCCAGCAACTCGGCCTGCACCTGCCCGGAACGGGCGGCGGAAAGGAACAGGGCCATGGTGGTGCCGTGCCGGGCGAAGTCGCGGACCCGTTCGCCGGGCGGCATCGGGGTCTTGCCGCCTTCGAGGCGGGTGAGGATCACCGACTGGGCCACCTCGGGCACGGTCAGCTCCCGCCCGACGATCGCCGCGACGGCGGTGAACGAGGAGACCCCGGGCACGATCTCGACGGCCAGGTCGAGCGCCCGGCACAGGTCCAGTTGCTCCTGCACGGCACCCCACAGCGCCGGGTCGCCGGAGTGGATCCGGGCCACGGTCAGCCCCTGCTCGGCGGCCCGCTGGTAGAGCGGCAGCACACCCTCGATGGGCAGCTGCGACGAGTCGACGATCTCCGCGCCCGCACGGGCGTGGCCGAGCACGTCGGCGTGCACCAGGCTGGCCGCCCAGATCACGATGTCCGCCTCGGCGATGACCCGGGCGGCCCGCAGGGTCAGCAGGTCCGCCGCGCCGGGGCCGGCGCCGACGAACCACACCTTGCCGTCGCTTGTCACAGTTTTCCTCCTCGGTGCTCGCGGCGGGCCGGGACCAGCAGCGTCGACAGGTACGGCAGGTCGTGCGCGGTGTCGTCGACCGGGCCGACGTGTTCGCCGGGCAGGCCCAGGTTGCGCCCGAGCACCGCGTCGGCGAGGCGGCCCTGCCGGCGCAGCTCGGCCAGCAGCTCCGGGTGCCGCCGCCAGCCCTTGTAGGCGACCACGGTGCCCGGCCCGGCGAGGGCGTCGGCGAACAGCGCCAGGCCGGCGGTGGCCGGCAGCAGGGTCAGCGGCTCGCGTCCCTCGCACAGCGGGGTGCCGCTGCGCGCGGCCAGCTCCTGCATGGCGGTGATGCCGGGCACCGTCGCCACCCGCACCGCCGGGCGTATTGCCCGGACGCTCTGCGCCAGGTAGCCGAAGGTGGAGTAGACGTTCGGGTCGCCGATGGTGGCGAACGCCAGGGACCGTGCGCCCGCGTCGATCGCGTCGACCACCACCCGGGCCGCGTCGTCCCAGGCCGCCGCCCGGCGGGCGGTCACCCCACCCCGGTCGTCCAGGGCGAACGGCAGCCGGCGTAGCCGGTCCGCCGCGACGTGGGAGCGTACCGTCGCCTCGGCCCGCCCGGCGTCCGCACCCGCCGGCGTCGCACCGGCGGTCGCGGTGGGCTCGGCCCGGTCCGCCATCACGGGTACGAAGACCAGGTCGGCCTCGCGCAGTAACCGCACCGCCTTGACGGTGAGCAGTTCCGGGTCACCCGGGCCGACACCGACCCCGGTCAGCGTGGCGTCGGCCGATCCGCCGGCCCGACTGTCGTCGGCGGTCATCGGCAGTCCTCCACCAGGCGGCGGGCCGCGGCGGGGTGACCGGCCCAGTGGGTGTGCAGGTAGGAGGCGTGCACCCGACCGGTGACGAAGCCGTGCGCGGTGTCGTCCCAGCGCCACGCCGGCCGGTCGCCGTGCCCCGGGTCGGTGGTGGTGCGGTGGAACTCGTGGCCGCGTACCGGCTCGCCGGCACCGGCGATCGGTGAGTCGGTGACGGCCAGGGCCTCGCGGTAGCCGAGGGTGAGTCGGCCGGTCATCCGGGCGGTCAGGTCCAGCCGGCCGCACATCGGCACACCGTCCAGGGACCGTCCGAGGTAGAGCAGCCCGGCGCACTCGGCCACGATCGGCCCGTCGAAATCGGCCAGCTCGGCGCGCAGCGCGGTGTTGTCGGCCAGCGCCTGGGCGTACGCCTCGGGGAACCCGCCGCCGATCACCACCGCGCGGGTGCCGGCGGGCAGCGCCGGGTCGCGTAACGGGTCGACGGTGACCACGTCCGCGCCGGCGGCGGTGAGGAGTTCGGCGGTCTCCGCGTACGAGAAGGTGAAGGCCGGACCACCGGCGAGGGCGACTCGTGGCCGCTCGACGCCGGCCGGGCCGCCGACGGCGGTGACCGGGTCCCACGCCGGGGTGGTCAGCGGCCCGGCGGTGCGGGCCAGGTCCAGCACGGCGTCGAGGTCCACGGTGGCCTCGACCAGCTCGGCGAGGGCGGTGACGATCGCCAGGGACTCGGGGGCCCGTTCGGCGACCGGGACGAGGCCGAGGTGTCGGGCCGGCGCGGCCACCTCGGCGGCGCGGGTGACGGCACCGAGCACCGGTACGCCCACCTCGGCGAGGGCGTCGCGCAGCAGCGTCTCGTGTCGGGGTGAGCCGACCCGGTTGAGGATCACCCCGCCGATGCGTACCGCCGGGTCGAACGCGGCCATGCCGAGGGTCAGCGCGGCGGCGGAGCGGCCCTGCGCGGTGGTGTCCAGCACCAGCAGCACGGGTGCGTCGATCAGCCGGGCGACGTGCGCGGTGGAGGCGTAGTCGCGGCGGCCCACCGCGCCGTCGTGCAGGCCCATGACGCCCTCCACCACGGCGATGTCGGCGGGTGTGGGGACGCTCGCGCCGTGGCGCAGCAGCGCGGCGATCCGGTCGGCCCCGACCAGGAACGGGTCGAGGTTGCGTCCCGGTCGCCCGGCGGCGAGGGCGTGGTAGCCGGGGTCGATGTAGTCCGGGCCGACCTTGTGCGGGCTGACGGTCAGGCCCCGTTGGCGCAGCGCGGCGAGCAGCCCGGTGGCCACCGTGGTCTTGCCGTGGCCGCTGGCCGGCGCGGCGACCACCAGCCGGGGCAGCGCCCACTGTGTGCTCACCACTCGATGCCCTTCTGGCCCTTCTGGCCGGCGTCCATCGGGTGCTTGACCTTGGTCAGCTCGGCCACCAGGTCGGCGGCGGCGACCAGGCGGGGGTCGGCGTCCCGGCCGGTGATCACGACGTGTTGGAAGCCGGGCCGGTCGGCCAGGGTGGCCACCACCTCGTCGACGTCCACCCAGCCCCACTTCATCGGGTAGGTGAACTCGTCCAGCACGTACAGCCCGTAGCGCTCGGCGGCCAGGTCACGCTGGATCTGCCGCCAGCCCTCCAGGGCGTCGGCGGCGTGGTCGGCGTCGCCGCCGCGCTGGATCCAGGACCAGCCCTCGCCCATCTTGTGCCAGGCCACCGGTGCGCCCTGGCCGGTGCGTTCGTGCACCTCGCCGAGGGCCCGGAAGGCGTTCTCCTCCCCCACCCGCCACTTGGCGCTCTTGACGAACTGGAACACGCCCACCGGCAGACCGGCCGTCCAGGCCCGCAACGCCAGCCCGAAGGCGGCGGTCGACTTCCCCTTCATCTGTCCGGTGTGGACGATCAGCAGTGGTCGGTGCCGCCGCTGCCGGGTGGTCAACCCGTCAGTAGGCACGTGACTCGGCTGTCCCTGCGGCATCAGCGATCTCCCCTGGCTGGCGTGATGGTGGTGCCGGTCGAGATCTTGGAAGGGATCCGCCCTTCCAGGGGCCATTTCCTTCCAAGATCTCCTCGGGTCTGGGCCACGTCGTTCAGTTCGTGGCGGGGGGCTTGCAGCTGGGTTGCCAGGCGATTGGCCAGGTTTAGGCGGACCGGGCCGGCCTCGCAGTCGACGACCACGCAGGGGGCGCCGGTTGCCGCCAGGGCCGCTGCCGCTGCTGCCGCGCGGTCGAGCGGACGTTGACCCGCGGTGGCTCTGCCGTCGGTGACGATGAGGACCAGCGGGCGGCGCTTCGGGTCGCGCAGGCGCTCCAGCCGCAGCAGGTCGGCGGCGGCGAGCAGCCCCTCGGCCAACGGCGTACGCCCACCGGTGGGCAACTCGGCCAGCCGGGTCGACGCGGCCAGCACCGACGACGTCGCCGGCAGCAGAGTCCGGGCGCCGGCACCCCGGAACGCGATCACCGCGACCTTGTCCCGCCGCTGGTACGCGTCGGTGAGCAGGGCGAGCACCGCGTCCTTCACGGCGGTCATCCGCTGCCGGGCACCCATCGAGCCGCTGGCGTCCACCACGAACAGCACCAGGTTGCCCTCCCGCCCCTCCCGCACCGCCTCGCGTACGTCGTCCGGGCGCAACCGCAGCGGACCGGTCGACCGTCCCCGCGCG
Organism: Micromonospora sp. NPDC048935; assembly: GCF_043197875.1. NCBI lineage: Bacteria > Bacillati > Actinomycetota > Actinomycetes > Micromonosporales > Micromonosporaceae > Micromonospora > Micromonospora sp. NPDC048935. Next base: position 167,655 of record NZ_JBICTZ010000005.1, read on the forward strand.
GCCTGGTGCGGCGCGGCGGCACGGACCGTCGCCGGCAGGTGCAGCGCCCCGACCCGACCCGTCGGCACCCGGGCCCCGGTGGTGCGCCCCCGTCCGGTGCGGGCCCGCGAACGCCGGCCGGGCACCCCGTCACCCACGCCGGGCGCGGTGAGCACCCGCGCCCGCAACCCACCCCGGGGTACGGCCACCGGCTGCGACTTCCCGCCCCGGGCCGGATCGTCGTCACCGGCCGCCGATTCCCGGCCACCGCGCGGGCGCGCGTTCCGACCCTCACCACCCCGGTCCTGAGCCGAACCCTGCGGCCAGCCGTCGTCGCCCCGGTCGTCCCCCGAACCCTGCGGCCCGCCGCCGTCGCCCCGGTCGTCCCCCGAACCCTGCGGCCCGCCGTCGGCACCCCGGTCGTCCGCCGAACCCTGCGGCCAGCCGTCCGGCCCGTCGGCGCGCCCGTCCGGGCTGGCGCCGTCCCGTGCCGGCGAGCGCCCGGCGGCCCCGGGTGCACCCGGGTCGGCCCCATCGCCCCCGCCGCCACCGCCCCGCGGGCCGCCACCGTCCGGGCCACCACCACCGTTCGGGCCACCACCGGCCGGACCGCTGTCCTCCGGGCCGCTGTCGTCCGGGTCGTCGGGGTGGGCGTCCTGGGCCCGTTGCAATGCCTCGTCGAGGCGCTTCTCGTCCAGCCCGGGTGTGTCGAACGGGTCGCGGCGGCGGCGGTGCGGCAGGGCCAGCCGGGCGGCCACCCGGACGTCGTCGATGGTGACCCGCTCCCGGCCGTGCCAGGCGGCGTGGGCGAGGGCGGTACGGGCCGTGACGATGTCGGCGCGCATCCCGTCCACGTCGAACGCCGCGCACACCTCGGCGATCTGCCGCAGCGCGGCGTCCGGCAGGCGTACCCCGGGAAGCCGGCGGCGGGCGGCGGCCACCTGGGCGGCGATCTCCGCGTCGGCGTCGGCCCAGCGGGCGGCGAACCCGGCCGGGTCGGCGTCGGCGGCCAGCCGGCGGCGGACCACCTCGACCCGGACCGCCGGGTCCCGGCTGGCACCCACCTCCACGGTGAGCCCGAACCGGTCGAGCAACTGCGGGCGCAGCTCCCCCTCCTCCGGGTTCATCGTGCCGACCAGCAGGAACCGGGCCGCGTGGCTGACCGAGACACCCTCCCGCTCGACGTGGCTGCGACCCATCGCCGCCGCGTCCAGCAGCAGGTCCACGAGGTGGTCGTGCAGCAGGTTGACCTCGTCGACGTAGAGGACACCCCGATGGGCGGCGGCGAGCAGGCCCGGCTCGAAGGCGCGTACCCCCTCGCCGAGGGCCTTCTCCAGGTCCAGTGAGCCGACCACCCGGTCCTCGGCGGCCCCGACCGGCAGCTCGACGAGCCGGGCGGGACGCGTCTCGGCGGCGGCGTCGGCGGGGTGTGGGCCGTCCGGGCAGGCCGGGTCGGGCTCGGCCGGGTCGCAGCCGAAGCGGCAGCCGGCGACGCGGCGCACCGGCGGCAGCAGCGCCGCGAGCGCCCGTACGGCGGTGGACTTGGCGGTGCCCTTCTCACCCCGGACCAACACACCGCCGATCGCCGGGGATACCGCGTTGAGCAGCAGCGCCAACCGCATGTCGGCCATGCCGAGCACGGCGCTGAAGGGATAGGTGACGCTCATGCCCGGTCCTCCAGGTCGCCCTCGCTGGCCAGGTACGTGTCGCGCAGCCGGTCCAGGGTGGCCGGCTCGGGTTTGGCCCACAGCCCCCGGTCGGCGGCCTCCAACAGGCGTTCGGTGATGCCGCGCAACGCCCACGGGTTGGACTTCTCCAGGAACTCCCGGGTGGTGTCGTCGAAGAGGTAGGCGGCGGCCAGGTGCTCGTACATCCAGTCGTCGACCACACCGGCGGTGGCGTCGTAGCCGAACAGGTAGTCCACGGTGGCCGCCAGCTCGAACGCGCCCTTGTAGCCGTGCCGGCGCATGGCCGCGATCCACTTCGGGTTGACCACCCGGGCCCGGAACACCCGCCGGGTCTCCTCGCCCAGGGTGCGGGTGCGCACGTCGTGCGGCATCGCCGAGTCACCCACGTACGCCTGCGGTGACGTGCCGGTGAGGTGGCGGACCATCGCCACCATCCCGCCGTGGTACTGGAAGTAGTCGTCGGAGTCGACGATGTCGTGCTCGCGGGTGTCCTGGTTCTTCACCGCCACCGCGATCCGGGCGAAGGAGCGTTCCATGTCGGCGCGCGCCTCCCGCCCGTCCAGGCCCCGTCCGTAGGCGTAGCCGCCCCACACCGCGTACACCTCGGCCAGGTCGGCGTCGCCGCGCCAGGTCCGGGCGTCGATCAGGGGCAGCAGGCCCGCGCCGTACGCCCCGGGCTTGGAGCCGAAGATCCGGGCGGTGGCCCGCCGCTCGTCGCCGTGCTCGGCGAGGTCGGCGGCGACGTGCGCCCGCAGGTAGTTGTCGTCGTCCGGCTCGTCCAGGGCGGCGACCTGCCGGACTGCGTCGTCGAGCAAGGCCACCACGTGCGGGAACGCGTCGCGGAAGAACCCGGAGATGCGCACCGTCACGTCGACGCGGGGCCGGCCCAGCTCGGCGGTCGGCACCACCTCGATGCCGGTGACCCGCCGGGACCGCTCGTCCCAGACCGGCCGGCAGCCCAGCAGCGCGAGGATCTCGGCGATGTCGTCGCCCTGGGTGCGCATCGCGCTGGTGCCCCACACGGTCAACCCCACCGAGCGGGGGTACGCCCCGGTGTCGGCGAGGTGCCGAGCCAGCAGCGAGTCGGCGAGGGCCACCCCGACGTCCCAGGCGTTGCGGCTGGGAATGGCCTTCGGGTCGACGGAGTAGAAGTTGCGCCCGGTGGGCAGCACGTTGACCAGGCCCCGGGTGGGTGAGCCGGACGGGCCGGGCGGCACGAAGCGGCCGTCGAGCGCGCCGAGGGTGTTCCTCAGCTCGTCGGTGGTCCGGCCGAGCCGGGGCACCAGTTCGGTGGCGGCGAAGTGCAGCACGGCGGCGACGTCCGGGATCGGCCGGCCGGTCACCTCCGTCACCACCGCGTCGACCGCGTCCACGGCCCAGTCCAGGGTCTCCATGCCGAGGACCAGCCGCCGGGCCAGGGCCTCGATCAGGTCGATGGCGTCGGCGGCGGTGCCGGCCGGCCCGTCCACCACGTCGGTCAGCGCCGTGGGCAGCGCCAGTCGTTCGCCAGGTGCCGCGAGCAACTCCTGCTCGTCGAGGGAGTACGCGACGGCGAGGGCCTGCCGCAGGCCGGGCAGGGCGCGGGCGCCGCCCCAGATCTGGGGGGCGCGCAGCACGGCGAGGACCAGGTTGACCCGGGGCTCACCGGTGGGCGCGTCGGCGAGGATGTGCAGCCCGTCACGGATCTGCACGTCCTTGACCTCGCACAGGTACCCGTCGAGGTGCAGCACGAAGTCGTCGAAGTCGTCCGCGTCGGGCATCGCCTCGGCGTGCAGGTCGTGGTGCAGCTCGGCGGCGCGCACCAGGTCCCAGATCTGCGCCCGCACGGTGGGCACCTTCGCCGGGTCGAGGGCCTGCACCGTCGCGTACTCGTCCAGCAGTTGCTCCAGTTTGGCCAGGTCGCCGTAGGTCTCGGCGCGGGCCATCGGCGGCACCAGGTGGTCGATGACCACGGCGTGCGCCCGCCGCTTGGCCTGGGTGCCCTCGCCGGGGTCGTTGACGATGAACGGGTAGACCAGCGGCAGGTCACCGAGGACCGCGTCGGGCGCGCAGTCGGCGGCCAGGCCGAGGCCCTTGCCGGGCAGCCACTCCAGGGTGCCGTGCTTGCCCAGGTGCACCACGGCGTCCGCGCCGAAGCCGCCGTCTGCGGGCGGCGCGGTCAACCAGCGGTACGCGGCCAGGTAGTGGTGACTCGGCGGGAGGTCCGGGTCGTGGTAGATGGCGATCGGGTTCTCCCCGAAGCCGCGCGGCGGCTGGATCAGCAGCACCACGTTGCCGAAGCGCAGCCCGGCGAGGACGATGTCGCCGCCCTCGGTGTACAGCTGGCCGGGCGGCTCACCCCAGTGCTCCCGCATCCGCTCGCGCAGCTCGGCCGGGATCTGGTCGAACCACCGCCGGTAGGTTGACCCCGGTATCCGGGCCTCGGCGGCGGCCAACTGCTCCGGGGTGAGCCACTCCACGTCGTGGCCTCCGGCGGCGATCAGCGCGTGGATCAGCGCGTCGCCGTCGTCGGGCACCGGCGCGTCGCCCAGGTCGTAGCCAGCCTCGGCGAGCGCGGCGAACAGCCGGACCGCCGAGACCGGGGTGTCCAGCCCGACGGCGTTGCCGACCCGGGAGTGCTTGGTGGGGTACGAGCTGAGTACCACGGCGACCCGCTTGTCGGCGTTGGGCACGTAGCGCAGCCGGGCGTGGCGCACCGCGATCCCGGCGACCCGGGCGGCCCGCTCGGGGTCGGCGGCGTAGACGGACAGGCCGTCGGCGTCGATCTGCTTGAACGAGAACGGCACGGTGACGATCCGACCGTCGAACTCGGGGATGGCCACCTGCATCGCCGCGTCCAACGGGGACAGCCCGGCGTCGCTGGCCTCCCACTGCGCCCGGGTGCTGGTCAGGCAGAGCGCCTGGATGACCGGCACGTCCAGGGCGGCCAGGGCGCCGACGTCCCAGGCGTCCTCGTCGCCACCTCCGGAGGCGTCCGCGGCGACCGCACCGCCGGCGGCGAGCACGGTGACCAGCAGCGCGTCGCAGCGGGCGAACAGCCCGAGCGGGCCGGCGCCCGTGGTCAACCCGCGCAGCGAACCGCAGAAGATCGGCAGCGGGTTGCCGCCGGCCTGGTGGACCGCGTCCGCGAGCACGTCGACGAAGTCGGTGTTGCCGGCGAGGGCGTGCGCCCGGTAGAAGACGATCCCCACCGTGGGCCGATCCGGGTCGGCGGGGTGTTCGCCGTGCACGCCGTACGCCGGGGTGGGTGTGGGCGGGGCGAACCCCTCGCCGGTGAGCAGGACCGTGTCGGAGAGGAACCGGGCCAACTGCCCGAGGTTGTCCGGCCCGCCCTCCACCAGGTACGCCAGCGACTGGGTGACGACCCCGGACGGCACTGTGGAGATGGCCATCAGCTCCGCGTCGGGCAGCGCCTCGCCGCCGAGCACGACCGTCGGCACTCCGGTGCCGAGCAGCACGGCGAGGCCGTCCGGCCACGCCTGTCGGCCGCCGAGCAGGCGTACGACGACGAGGGCGACCCCGTCGAGCAGGGCGGGCACCTCGTCGGCGGCGACCCGCGCGGGGTTGGCGAGCCGGTAGTCGGCGCCGCTGGCGCGGGCGGCCAGCAGGTCGGTGTCGGCGGTGGACAGCAGCAGGATGCGCACGGCGGGCTCCGGAGAGTGACGCCCTGGCCGCTGCGGAGGCGACCTGGACGAAGCGGATGGGTGCGGCGTCAGCCGGTACGACGGCGCTGCCGGACTCGTCGACGCGGGCGTCGGAGTCGGTCAGCGGCGGGCGCTCGGCTCAGCGGTACCGGAAGCCAGCGGCCTGGCGCGCGTCGAGGCAACCGGCGCCAGACGTGCGGGCGCGGCCGGTTGCGGGTGCGGGGTGTCGCCCGCGATGCGGGTCATGACGATGCTCGTCGATGAATGAGACGCCGTGCGTCATCGGGTCCTCCTCGGGTGTCCACGCCCTGGGGTACGTCCCGACGGCCGAAGTATCCTGGCTTCCGGATCGACGCTCTCCCCCGGCCTTCCAGCCGCAGACACACGGCCGTGACTCACGAGGGGGGATCGCTCCCCGGTGACAGTGGCGGGACCGCGTCGGAATCGCACCGACTTCCTTCACTGCCGTCAGGCCGCGAATGCTGCCACACCCCTCCGCCGCCGGTCAACGCCGGCCCCGGCGTCGCCCGGCCGCGCTCATCACATTGACCTGGGAAAATATAGGCGCGCGGGGTTGCCTGACACACGAGACGGCGAGCTGATTGGAGCTGATGTCGTAGACGGTTCAGCACCCACGCGGTCAGCCCTGGGTTACTCGTGCTCGAAGCGACGCGGCCGGCGGGTCAGCGACAGCCAGCCGAGGAAACGGGTGTGCATCTTGGCAAGGTCGGGGCGACCGCCAAGACTGAACAGGTCGTGGATCGCCTCGTTCATGCAGGACGTCAGGTAGAGGGCCAGCGCCAGCGAGTGGCCATAGAACTCGGCGACGAGATCGAGTTGCGCGCGGGAGCACGGCCACGCGGCGGCGCAGTTGCGGCACAGCCAGGTGGGGCGCATGGGCAGGTGCGGACGGGAGCGAAGACTCACACCACGACCCTGCTCACCCTAACCGCAGCCATCCATCACAGTGGGTGATCCCTCGGCGGATAACTTCCATCCACCCTCCGGATGTCGTCCCGGCACCGCCATCAGTTCGCTGGCTATGCTGACCCACATCCCCGGTGCGGGAAGGGAGCGGCGCGTGAGCGTCCGAACGACTGGAGCGTTTACCGTTCCCGACCTGCTGTGGGATTCCTCCGACATGCTCGACGCCCTTGCCACTCGGGACATCGCTCAGGTGTTCCGCCTCGTCCAGCGAACAACCCACGCCAGTCAAACCACCCTCGGCATCGCCACCGGGCTCAGTCAGGCGCAGGTCAGCGAGATCACCAGCGGCGCCCGCCGGGTCAGCAGCATCGACGTCCTCACCCGCATCTGCGCCGGCCTGTCCATGCCACGTCACGCACGCATGACGCTCCTGCTCGGCGAACGCGACCAAAACCCGACCGAACGCAACGTCAGTGGCCCGAAGGTCGCGAGGGCGGCGCGGGACCGGTGCGCCGATGTCACCGCGATCTATTCCAGCCGGTCAGATTTCGTGGCGGAGTTGCCGCCGCACGTCCTCTTCGACCATGCCAGGGACATCCGGGCGTCCGGCCTGTCACTCAACCTCATTTGCCAGCAGTACGCCGACAACCGCCTTCTGAAGCTCCTCGCCGCCGGCACCCACCTCCGTTGCCTTTTCCTGGATCCCGCCGGCGAGGCGATCAGGCGGCAGGAGCGTGAGGACGACTATCCGGACGGCCACCTCAGCGCGCTCACCGAACTCAACATCCAGAATCTGGCCCGCCGCATTCGTGACAGGCTCCCCGCAGGTGCCCGAGACCACCCGTCCATCGGCGTCTACGACGAGTCCATTCGCGCCAACGTACTCCTGATCGATGACCGACTCTGCGTCGTCCAGCACTACCTACCGCGGATGCGGGGCGTCGACTGTCCGACGATGGTCATCGAACGCAGCGCGGGCCCCGCCGGCCTCTACCCGATATTCGACGAGATGTTCACCTCACTCTGGGATCGCAGCCGCCAGCTATGACCGACTACGCCCGCCTCCTCCCCCTCGCGCAGGAGGCCGTCGACCTGGCGCGCGACCTGATGCGGACGCTCCAGCCCGGTGCGCTGACCTTCAAGGGTGACCGCGACATGGCTTCCGAGGTGGACTACGCCATCGAGAGGGCGGTCCGCGCGCATCTGGCCGCCAAGGCGCCCGACATCGGTTTCCTCGGCGAGGAGTACGGCGACAGTGGCGACGCCACCGCACTGACCTGGGCACTCGATCCCGTCGACGGAACTGTCAACTTCGTCCACGGCTCACCCCTGTGCGCGATCTCCCTCGGCCTCATGCACGGCGCAGACGCCGTCCTCGGCGTCATCGACCTGCCGTTCCTCGGCACCCGCTACCACGCCGCCAAGGGACACGGGGCCTACGCCAACAATCGACGCATCCACGCCAGCCGGGTCACCGACCTCAGGGATGCCGTCGTCGCCATCGGCGACTACGCGGTCGGCACCGGGGCCAGCGGGAAGAACACCGAACGACTCGCCATCACCGAGCAGCTCACCCGGCACGTCCAACGGATCCGCATGCACGGGTCTGCCGCGATCGACCTCGCCTGGTTGGCTCACGGCAGGATCGACGCGTTCATCATGCTCAGCAACAAGCCCTGGGACACCGTCGCGGGCGTCGCGGTCGCCCGCGAGGCGGGCGCCCTGGTCGTCGACCTCGACGGCACCCCCCACAGCGTGCACGCCGTCGCCACGATCGGTGGCAACGACCTGCTCCTACCGTCCATCCTCACGCTCGTCCAGCGATCACTCGAACGCACGGAACCCGACCAGGGTTGAAGCCCCGTTCGCATGGTCGCGCCTCGTCGATCATGGAGTTGTGGTGGGCGACAAAGCAACCATCCGTGGCTAAATTGGGCACCACGACTCCATGATCGACCCCGTTGGCTGAGGCTGAGCGTCAGCGGGCGTGGCGCTCCGGATGGGCCCGGTTCCACACCCGCATCCGTTCCGGGTAGCCGGTGCGGCCCGCCTCGTACAGCGGCACCGCGTGCTTGCGGGCGATCGCCCCGGCCGCGCGGGGCGTGCCGGTACGGCGACGGATCCACTCGCCGTCGTGGGCGATCGCCACGACTGTCGTGTCCGTCGCGGTGGTCTCCGGCTCCAGGTAGAACTCCACCCCGCGCCGACTCGTGACGAACGCCTCCAGCGCGGCGAGATCGTCCCGGGTCGCCTCCCGGTCCAGCTTCGTCGGGGTCGCCTCGGCACCCCGTGACCGGCGACTGAACCAGCTCATGCCAACCCCTTCCCTCGACGCCCTCCAGTGCAGCACCGATTCCTGGCAATACGCTGCACGCCGGATGGGAGACAACTGACCCACCGAGGGCTGGAACCCGCCGAGCGTGGGCGGTGTCATGAGTGTGATCCGAACGGAGGTTCCCCTGGACGACGACGCGCTCGTCACCCGCGCCCGCTCCGGTGACCTGGAGGCGTACGACCTCCTGGTCGCCCGGCACACCGCGTCCGCGTACCGGACGGCGGTGCTGCTCGGCGCGGGCTCGGACTCCGAGGACGTCATCCAGGAGGCGTTTGTGAAGGCGTACCGCAAGCTGTCGCGTTATCGGGGCGAGTCGTCCTTCCGGTCGTGGCTGCTCGCGATCGTCGCCAACGAGACCCGCAACCTGCACCGCTCCCGGGGCCGGCGGGACGGACTCGTCCTGCGGGCGGCGGCAGCGGACCCGATGTCGGAGATCACCGAGGACGGGGCGGTCGGCGCGGTCCTCGCCGGGGAGCGCCGCGCCGCGCTGGTGCAGGCCCTGCGTCAACTGCCGGTACGCGACCGCGAGGTGATCGTCTGCCGGTTCTTCCTCGACCTCAGCGAGGAGGAGACGGTGGCGACGCTGGGCTGGCCCCGGGGCACGGTGAAGTCGCGCACGTCCCGGGCGCTGGCGAAGCTTCGCGGCCTGCTCGACCGGGAGGAGGTCCGGCATGGGTGACCTCGAACGGGAGCTGCGCGACCTGTCCGCCTGGCTGGACACGCCCGAGCCGCCCGACGTGCGCGCCCGCGTCCGCGTACGGCTGCACCGGCCCGTGCGCCGGTGGCGCCCGTTCGCCGCGGCGGCGCTCGCCGCGCTGGTCGTGGCGGTGTTGCCGCCGACCCGGGCCGCCGTCGCCGACGCCGTCACGGGGCTGCTGCGCTTCGCCGGCGTCAGCATCGCCACCTCGCCCGCGACGACGCTGCCCAGCGGTGCTGCCCCGCCGTTGCCGGGGCAGCACGCCGCCGGCCTGGAGGAGGCACAGCGGGCGGTGCGGTTCCCGATCCGCCTGCCGGCGAAGCTGGGGCCGCCCGAACGGGTGCTGGTCGCCGACCCCGACGCCACGGGCACCTGCCGGGTGGCGACGTTGCTCTACGACGGCGGCGCGTTGCGCGTGGACGCGTTCGACGGTCGCCTCAACCTGTCCTTCCACAAGGAGGTCACCCCGCCGGGAGCGGAGTGGGTCGAGGTCAACGGCGACTTCGCCGTGTGGGTCGACGGCCCGCACATCCTGTCGTACGTGGACCGGGCGGGGAATGTCCGCCAGGAGAGCGCCCGGCTGGCCGCCTCGACCCTGATCTGGCAGGACGCCGACGTGAGCTACCGGATCGAGGGCGCCCTCACCCAGGCCGAGGCGATCGAGATCGCCCGTTCACTGCACTAGGAACCGGACGGGCGCGACAGGTGTCCTGAAGATACGAGTCGTCGACGCGTTCCGGAGGGGTCGAGATGGGTTCATGGGGCAGGTCGCTGCTGGCGGCCTCTGTGGTTCTGCTGGCGGGGTGCACGACCACGGCCAGCGGCGGATCGGCCGCGCCGAGCGCCAGCGCGACGAGCGCCGCGAGCGCGACGAGCACGACGAGCACGAGCGCCGCGACGGGCTGTCATTCGCCGGTCGAGACGACGTCGCTGCCCGACTGGGCGGACGCCGGGTTCCACGGGGGCAGCCAGGTCCCGCACGTCTTCGGCAAGACCGGTGACATCGTGGCGGTGCTGTTCGCCCATCCACTGCGCCAGGTCCGCGAGGACGGGTCGAACAACAAGATCCTGTGGGTGGCCCGCGCCGCCACGACCTCGCCCGATCCGTCGGCACCGGCGACCCTGGTGATCACCGCGACGCTGGACGGCACCGACACCAGGGTGACCCGGGAGGTCGCCGGCGGTCCCGGTCCGTCGATCATCGACATGCCGCGGGCCGGGTGCTGGCATCTCGACCTGCGCTGGTCCGGGCACACCGACACGATCGACCTGGTCTACGCCCCGTGACCGCGCACCCTGGGCTGCCGGGCGTGCACGAGGACGCGCGGGCGGCCGCGGCCCGCAACAACGCCGAGTGGTGCGACATCGTCTGCGGCAGCCACGGGCTGGCCGGTCGTACCGATGCCGACGCCTGGTCGGTCCCCCACCGCTCGCCGCCGTGGTACCCGGACGCGGTCACCCTGCGGCCGGGCGTCGACGCCGAGGCCCTGCTGGCCCGGATCGACGCCGGGCCTGGCGCGTCGGTGAAGGACAGCTTCGCCGACGTCGACCTGTCCGGGTACGGGTTCCGGGTGCTCTTCGACGCGCGGTGGATTCACCGGTCACCGGTTCCGCCGGTGGCCGGCGAACCGCTCACCCCGGTCACCACCCCCGACGACCTGGCGGCCTGGGCGGCGGCCCACGGCGGCGGGGAGCTGTTCCGCCCCACGCTGCTGGCCGACCCCCGGGTCCGGGTGCTCGCCCGCCACGACGATCGGGGTGTGCTCACCGGCGGTGCGGTGCTCAGCGGCGGCGGTCCGTACGGCGTCTCCAACCTGTTCTCCCGCACCGACCGCGCCCGCGACATCTGGCGCGCGGTGTGCGCCACCGTGCCCGGCGCGCCGCTTGTCGGCTACGAAACCATCCCGGACCTGGCGCCGGCCCTCGCCGCCGGCTTCACCACCACCGGCCCGCTGCGCGTCTGGCTGCACGCCTAGTCCTCGGCCACGGGCTCCGCGCACGGACGGCTATGCTGGACGACATCGGCACCGATCCGGCCATCACCGGGGAGCCTCCGGAAGAACGGGCAGCTCGACCGCCCCGGTAGAACCGGACGTCGCGGCACGTCACGTCGTGGAAATGGAGCGGCGCCCGCACCATCGGGGCGCAAGCGGGGTGGTACCGCGGAGTCCTGGCCATACGCCCGACACTTCGTCCCCGCGTGGGCAGTGCGTTGATGCCCGCGCCAGCGGATGTGGAGTGCAGGGAGAGCGTCGATGACGGACGGCCCATCGAGGTCACCATTCGTGCCACTGCCCACCAAGATCGACTTTGGTGCGCTGGACCGTAGGGTCATCGAGTGGTGGCAGGCCAACGACGTGTTCAACCGGAGCCTGGAGCAGACCGCCGACGGCACGCCGTGGGTGTTCTACGAGGGACCGCCGACCGCCAACGGCACACCCGGCACCCACCACATCGAGGCACGGGTCTTCAAGGACCTCTTTCCCCGCTACCGGACGATGCGGGGCTTCTCGGTGCCCCGCCGCGCCGGGTGGGACTGTCACGGCCTGCCGGTCGAGCTCGCGGTGGAGAAGGAGCTGGGGCTCGGCGGCAAACCCGACATCGAGAGGATGGGCGTCGCCGAGTTCAACGCCCGGTGCCGCGCCTCGGTGCTGCGGCACGTGGACGAGTTCGTCCAGCTCAGCGAGCGGATGGGTTACTGGATCGACCTGGAGCACCCGTACCAGACGATGTCACCGGAGTACGTGGACAGTGTCTGGTGGTCACTGAAGCGGATCCACGACAGCGGGCGCCTGGTGGAGGATTTCCGGGTCGCGCCGTACTGCACCCGCGACGGCACGACCCTGTCCGACCACGAGGTGGCCCAGGGGTACGAGACGGTCACCGACCCGTCGGTGTACGTGCGTTTCCCGGTGCGGGGTGCGGTCGCCGGCCACACCGGTGTCGAGCTGCTGATCTGGACCACCACCCCGTGGACCCTGGTGTCCAACACCGCCGTCGCCGTCCATCCCACGGTGACGTACACCCTGGCCCGCACCGGGCGGGGCACGTTCGTCGTCGCCGAACCGCTGACCCGGCGGGTCCTCGGTGACGAGGCGGAGATCCTGGCCACGGTGCCGGGGTCGGCCCTGGAGGGGTTGCGCTACGAGCGGCCGTTCGACCTGGTGGACATCCCGGACGCGCACCGGGTGGTCCTCGCGGACTACGTCACGACCGAGGACGGCACCGGCCTGGTACACCAGGCACCGGCCTTCGGCGCGGACGACCTCGCCGTCTGCCGCGCCTACGGGTTGCCGCTGGTCAACCCGGTCGCCCCCAACGGGCGGTTCGACGACGGCATCGACCTGGTCGGAGGGGTGTTCTTCAAGGACGCCGACGCGTTGCTCATCGACCGACTCCGGACCTCCGGTCGGTTGTTCCGGCACGAGCCGTTCGAGCACCCCTACCCGCACTGCTGGCGGTGCCACACCCCGCTGATGTACTACGCGCAGCCGTCCTGGTACATCCGGACCACCGCCGTACGCGACGAGCTGACCCGGGAGAACGAGAACACGACCTGGTTCCCGGAGCACATCAAACACGGCCGCTACGGCGACTGGCTGAAGAACAACATCGACTGGGCGGTGTCCCGCTCCCGGTACTGGGGCACCCCGCTGCCGCTGTGGCGCTGCCCGGACAACCACGTGACAGCCGTCGGCTCCCGCCGTGAGCTCGGCGAGCTGGCCGGCGCCGACCTGTCCGAGTTGGATCCACACCGCCCGTACGTCGACGAGATCACCTTCGCCTGCCCGGACTGCGGCAAGGTCGCGACCCGGGTCCCCGAGGTGATCGACGCCTGGTACGACTCCGGGGCGATGCCGTTCGCGTCGTTGGGCTACCCCCACGTGCCGGGCAGCGGGGAGGTCTTCGAGCGCAGCTACCCGGCCCAGTACATCTGCGAGGCGATCGACCAGACCCGGGGCTGGTTCTACACGCTGATGGCGGTGGGCACCCTGGTCTTCGACAGGTCCCCGTACGAGAACGTCGTCTGCCTCGGGCACATCCTGGCCGAGGACGGCCGCAAGATGAGCAAGCACCTGGGCAACATCCTGCTGCCCATCCCGTTGATGGACACGCACGGCGCCGACGCGGTGCGCTGGTTCATGGCCTGCTCCGGCTCGCCGTGGTCGCCGCGCCGGATCGGGCCCGGCCCACTCGACGAGATCGTCCGCAAGGTGTTGATGACCTACTGGAACACCGCGGCGTTCTTCTCCCTCTACGCGACGAACTCCACGTGGGCACCGCACCTGGGGCAGCCGGTCGCCCGACGACCGGTGCTGGACCGGTGGATCGTCGGCGAGGTCCACGCCCTCGCCGCCGCCGTGGACGACCGGATGCGCAACTACGACACGGCCCGCGCCGGCCGCCTGCTCGCCGACGTCATCGACGACCTGTCGAACTGGTACGTCCGGCGGTCGCGGCAGCGTTTCTGGGAGGGCGACCCCGACGCGCTGGCCACTCTGTACGAGTGCCTCGACGTCCTCACCCGGCTGCTCGCGCCGTTCGTTCCCTTCGTCACGGAGGAGGTGTGGCAGCAGGTCGTCCGGCGCGGTAACGCCTCGGCGCCGGAGTCGGTGCACCTGGCGACCTGGCCCACACCCGACGCCAGCCTGATCGACACGGAGTTGTCGGCCCAGGTGGCCACGGCGCGGGCGGTGGCCGAAGCGGGCCGGTCGGCGCGTAAGACGAGCAGTCTGCGGATCCGTCAGCCGTTGAGCCGGGCGCTTGTGGGACTGCCGGCCGGCACCGTGCTCCCGCAGGCGTTGCTCGACGACATCGGCGACGAGTTGAACGTCAAGGTCCTCCAGCCACTCGATCCCCAGAGCGGGGTCGTCGACGTGCAGGTGAAACCGAACTTCCGGACCCTGGGCCGCCGGTTCGGCAACCGCACCCAGCACGTCGCGAAGGCCGTCGCCGCCATGGCCCCCCGGGAGTTGGTCGACGGTGTCCGGGCGAACGGGACGTTCCCGCTGTCGGTCGACGGTGCCCAGGTCGAGGTGGGCCTGGACGACATCCTGGTCACGGAGGTGCCGCGCACCGGTTGGGTCGTGGAGTCCCAGCGCGGGGTGACGATCGCGCTGGACACCGAGATCACCCCCGAGCTGGCGGCCGAGGGCGTCGCACGCGACGTCGTACGCCTCGTCCAGCAGGCCCGCCGCGACGCCGACTTCGAGGTCGCCGACCGGATCACGGTGGCGATCGCCGCGCCCACCGACGTCGCGGCGGCGATCGCCACGCATCAGGTGCTCATCGCACACGAGACCCTCGCGCGCACGCTGACGGTGGTCAGCGCGTTGTCGGAGGGGTTCGCCGGCACCGTGGGCGACGGCCAGGAGATCGTCGTGCACGTCGTGCGGGCCTGACCGGGTGGGAGGTCGGATGCCCACCGTGCGCCTCGGCACGGTGGGCGCTCAACCGAGCTGGGCCAGGTCCTGCGGGGTCAGGCGGAGCGCTCCGGCCGCCACGTTCTGCGCCAGGTGGTCCGGGTTCGCGGTGCCGGGGATGGCGAGCACGTGCGGGCCCTGGTGCAGCGTCCAGGCCAGGCGTACCTGCTGCGGTGTGACGCCGTGGGCGCGGGCGACGGCCTCCACGGCCTCGCTCTGCGCGGCGCTCGCGCCCTTCTCCCGACCGGTGCCGGCCACCGCGAAGAACGGCACGTAGGCGATCCCCCGCGCACCGCAGAGCCGGACGAACTCGTCCTGCTCCCGGTAGGCGTCCACCCCGTAGTTGTTCTGCACGCAGACCACCGGCGCGATGCCGGCCACCTCGTCCAGTTGCCCGGGCCGGGCGTTGGAGAGCCCGAGGTGTCGGATCAGCCCGGCGGCGCGCAACTCGGCCAGGGCACCGAACCGGTCGACGAGCGGCACCGCGCCGGGGCCCCGGCCGAGGCGAAGGTTCACCACGTCGAGCTGGTCGCGGCCGAGTCGACGCAGGTTCTCCTCGACCTGTTCGCGCAACTGCGCAGGGGTGAGCGCCTCGGTGAAGCCGGCCTCCGGGTCGTACCCGAAGCCGACCTTGGTGGCGATCACCAGGTCGTCCGGGTACGGGGCGAGCGCCGCGCGGATCAGCTCGGTGGCGTAGCGGGCCGGGCCGGTGCCGACCCGCAGGGTTCCGCCGGGCGAGACGTAGAACGCGGCCGTGTCGATGTGGTCGACGCCCAACTCCACGGCGCGGCGCAGCAGGGCCACGGCCTGGTCCGGGTCGGGGTTGGCGGTGATCCGCATGGAGCCGAAGCCCATCCGGCGCACGGTGCGGTCACCAAGGGTCCAGCTGCCCGCGGCGGCGGCGGTGATCTCGTCGATTGGCATCCGGCGACCCTAACCAGCGCGGGTACGCGGCGCAGTCGGCCGCGCACCCGATACCGCCCGCCGGCGTGGTGGGCTAGTTTTTGTGTACTGGCGGAGCCTGCCCGGCGGTGTGCGGGGCACGCAGCACCGGCACCAGCAGCAGGGTCGGCAGCAGCAGCAACGGCACCACCAGCAGCGCGCGCAGCGTGCCGACCTGGTCGCCGAGCAGCCCCAGCAGCGGCGGCCCGCCCAGGAACGCGGTGTAGCCGATCACCGCGACCACACTCACCCGCACCGCCGCGTGGGCCTCCTCGTCGGCGGCCGCGCTCATCCCGACCGGGAAGCCCAGCGACGCACCGAGGCCCCACAGCGCGACGCCGACGATGGCCAGCGGCCCCGGCCCGGCCAGCACGGCCAGGCCGGCACCGACCACGGCGAGCCCGATGGTGGCGCTGAGCACCGGGACCCGACCCCACCGGTCCAACGCGACGGTACCCGCCGTGCGCCCGGCGGTCATGCCCACGACGAAGACACCGAAGACCGCGGCGCCGGCCGCCTCGCTCAGGTCCCGTCCATCCACGAACGCGACGGCGAGCCAGTCGTTGGCCGCGCCCTCGGTGAACGCCGCCACCAGCACGAACAGCCCGATCAGCAGGGTGCGCGGCTCCCGCCAGGCGGCGAGCTGCGCCCGGCGGCGGCCGGCCGGGGTGGCGTCCGCCGGGTCGCCGGAGTGGTCGCCGGCGGCGGGCAGGAACGTCCGGGCGGCGAGCGCGGTGCCGGTCAACACGACCACCGCGACGGCGGCGAGGTGTACGCCGACCGACACGTCGAAGCGGGCCGCGCCGGCACCGAGCCCCGCTCCGGCCACCGAACCGAGGCTCCACCCGGCGTGGAAACGGGGCATGATCGTGCGCCCGAGTCGTCGTTCCACCGCCGCGCCCTCGATGTTCATCGCCACGTCGCAGGCGCCGGAGCCGTAGCCGAGGGCGGCCAGACCCACGGCGACGACGACGAACGACCCGGCCAGCGTGGCACCCAGCCCGGCCACGGTCAGGCCGACCGCGACCAGCACGGTGGCCAGGGTCACGGTGCGGGCCGCGCCGAGTCGCTGGGCGAGCAGGCCGGAGGTGGGCATGGCGAGCAGCGCGCCGACGCTCATCGCCAGCAGCAGCAGCCCGAGCCGGCCGGCGGAGAGGTCCAGCGCCTCACGGACCGCCGGCACGCGGGAGAACCAGCTACCGACGGCCAGCCCGTTGAGAGTGAAGGTGACGGCGACACCGTTGCGGGCGATCAGCACCGCCCGCGAGGGCGGTGCGGTGTCCGGGGATACGGGTCTGCTGGTGGGGGCGCTCACGGGGTCAGGTCCTCTTCCTCAGGGTGATCTCCTGGCACGATCGCACACCTGAGAGCGCTACCACCGCAACCGGGCACCGCCCCTTACCGGCGGTGGACCGCCCGGGGCATGATGTGAGCAGGCGTTTGTCCGACCGGACGGGCCGGCGCGGGGAGGCGACGATGACGACAGCGGCACAGCGACCGGCCACGCTGGAGGACGTCGCCCGGATCGCCGGGGTCTCGCGGTCCACCGCGTCGCGGGTGATCGCCGGCAGCGGGTTCGCGTCGCCGGCCGCCCGGGAACAGGTCGCGGCCGCCGTCGACAAGCTCGGCTACGTGCCGAACCCGGCCGCCCGGGCGCTGGTCCGCGGCGGCGGCGTCCGTCTGGTCGTGGCCGTCACGGGCACCAGCGCGGCGGTGCTGGACGATCCGTACCTGCATCAGGTGGTCGGGTCGGCCGCCCGGGTGTGCACGCCCGCCGGCGTCGGGGTGGCGTTGCACTGGCTGCCGCTGGGCGACACCCGTGGCCTGCACCAACTCGGCGAGGATCGCACCGTCTGCGGGGTGATCCTGGTCAACACCACCGAGGACCTGCTGGCGGCGGTGCCGGCGTCGCTGCGCGGTCGGGTGGTCTCGATCGGCGTCGGCTCGGCGACCGTGCCGGCGTTCGACGTCGACAACGCCGCCGGCTCCGAGGCGGTGCTGCGCCACCTGTACGCCACGGGTCGCCGCCGGATCGCCATGCTGACCGGTCCTCGGTGGCTGCCCTGCGCGCAGCGCCCCGTGCAGACGTACCGCCGACTCATGCACCAGGCGGGCCTGCCGGAGCGGGTGTTGCCCGGGGACTTCACGGCGGCGCGCGGTCGGGCGGCGGCCGGCGTGGCGCTGCGGCAGTGGCCGGACGTCGACGCGATCTACGCGATCAACGATGACAGTGCCCTCGGGGTGATCGCCGGCCTGCGTGACGCCGGTGTGCAGGTGCCGGGCGACGTGGCGGTGGCCGGCTTCGACGACATTCCGCTGGCCGGGATGACCGCACCGGCGCTGACCACCGCGAGCCATCCGGTGGGGCGGATCGCCGCCGCCGCGGCCACCGCCCTGCTGGACGGGCGTCCGGCCAACCCGGTGGCCCTCTTCCCGTCCACCCTGGTGGCCCGGTCCAGCACCTGAGCCCCGACGGTTAACCCCCGGCGGGCCGGGTAACCGCGTCGGACCTTCCGCCGACCGCGAGGAGCGCAGGCCGTGTCCGACTCCGCGCAGCCGCGCCGGGATCCCCGGCTCGGGCGGTTGACCGCGCGTCCCCACCCACCAGTGACGTCGGGGCCCACCGGGCTGGTGCCGATGACCGGCCGCGACGGCGAACGGCTCGCGATGGCGTACGCCCCACGGCCGGCGACCGACGGGTCCGCGTACCGGCTGGTGCTGCTCCTGCACGGTGCGGGCGGCTCGGCGCGGCAGGGCCTGGACCTGCTGCTGCCCGTCGCGGACGCGCACCACCTGCTGCTGGTGGCGCCACAGTCGTCGGCGGCCAGTTGGGACCTGATCGCCGGTGGCTTCGGCGCGGACGTGACGCGTGTCGACGGGCTGTTGACGACCGTCTTCGACAGCTACCCGGTACGCGAGGTGGTTTTCGGTGGCTTTTCCGACGGCGCCTCCTACGCGCTGTCGCTGGGCCTTGCCAACGGGGACCTGGTCGAGGCGGTGGTGGCCTTCTCCCCCGGTTTCGCCGCGCCCCCGACCACCCACGGCCGACCACGGCTGTTCGTCTCGCACGGTGTCGACGACCGGGTGCTGCCCGTCGACGTGTGCAGCCGCCGTCTCGTTCCCCACCTGCGCGGCCTCGGCTACGACGTCACCTACGAGGAGTTCCCCGGCGGCCACGAGATCCCCGCACCGGTTCGCGACCGCGCCACCGGATGGCTCACCGCTGCGGCCCACGCTTCGGGCGTCCCCGTGCCGGCGTCAGACGGCGGGCAGGCCGAGGGCTTCGTCGACGCGGGCGAGGACGGCGGCGTCGTCCTCCGGGTTGACACCCCGCAGCAGGTCGATGGCCGTGGCCCGGACCTGACCGATGATCATCGCTAGGGGGAGGGTCTGCGTGGAGCCGAAGAGCTGCCCGGCCGTGTGCACGGCGGCCAACGCCGCCTCGTCGGCGCGGGTGGCGTGCCGGTCGGCGGTCTCGTCCTGGCCGTCGAGGTCGGCGGCGAGGGCGGCACCGGCCTGGCGGACGGCCTCGGCCAGCGATCGCAGCGCGGCGCCCAGCTCGGGCGGCGCCGGGGTGTGCAGCCGGCGGAGCGTCACGCCCGCGCGGGCCAGCACCCGGACGTTGCGGACCGCGTAGTCGATCTGTCGGATCGACTCGTCCGCCGACCGCAGCCGGCCGATGTGGCGACGTCGGCGTACGTTGAGCCGCAGTGCCTCACCGGCGGCCAACACGCCGTCGCGCAGGCCGTCCACCCGGGCGTCCATTCCCCGGGCCTGCGCCAGCGCGGCGACCGCGGCGGCCTCGTCGCGCTGGTCCAGCGCGCCGGCGATCTCGACCAGCAGCCCGGCGAGGTCGTCGAAGGTCCGCCGCACCTCGGCGACCAGCGGCGCGAGGGGGTGCCGGGCGTCGACGAGCAGGCTGGCCGCGAGCGCGACCGCGCCGCCGACAAGCGCGTCGACGAAGCGGAACGGCACCAACGACCCGTCCGGCGGGGCGACCACCACCAGGTAGAGCGCGGAGACCGCGGCCTGTACCAGTGTCACGCCGGTGGCGCCGAAGGCCACCGCGAGGAGGACGGTGAGCAGGATGACGGTGCCGACCGTCCAGGTGCTGCCCGGGCCGAGTGCCTGCACCACCAGGTCTGCGACGAGCACCCCGGCGGCGACCCCGAGCACGACCTCGACGGGCCGGCGGATCCGTTGACCGCGAGCCTGACCGAGAACGATCAGCGCGGCGGCGGGTGCGAAGAAGGGCTGCGGGTGCCCGAGCAGCCGGGTGGCCAGCAGCCACGCCACGGTCGCCGCGACTGTCGCCTCCAGCACCGGCCGCCAACCGTGCCGCAGCCGCCCACCGGCCGTCCGCAGGCCACTGAACCGCACCATCGCCACCCTCTTCTCCCCGTGCCACCAGCCCACGGCGCCCGGAGGCGATCGTCTCCCATCACGTGACGGCCCTGCTCACCGGGCTGCTCCGCGTCGCGCCCGAGGTGCCGGAGTCGCGGGTGCTGGGGCGCCGGGGCCCGGTCGCCGACCGGGACGGCGGGTCAGCTCCCGGTGAGGGCGCGCAGCAGCGTACGAACGGCGGCGCCCAGGTCGGCACGGCTGGCCGCGCTTCCGGGCTGCGGGGCACTGAGCGCGCCCGCGCCGACCAACCTGTCGAAGAGCAGGCCGTCCACGAACGCGACGAACTGGTCGCCCTGCCGATCGGGGTCGGCGGCCCCGGCCCGGGTGAGCAGGTCCCGGGCCTGCACCCGCAGACCGGTGCCGTGTTGCAGGATGCCGCGCAGCTCGGGCCGGTGCACCGCCTCCAGCAGGCAGGCGTAGCGGGCCAGGGCCCGGCTGCGCCCGGTGGTCAACCAGCGGTCGAGCACCTCGGCGACGCCGGCCGCGAGGTCGTCGAGATCGTTCCCGTCGAGTCGGGGGGCGGCTGTCGGGGGTGGCGGGCCGGTCGGCAGGTCGTGCCGTGCCAGGTCGGCCCGGTCCCGTTCGGCGAGCCGGCCCACCACGGCCTCGATCAACGCCTGTCGGGTGCGCAGGTACGCGGAGGTGGTGCCGGGCGGCATCCCGGCGCGGCCGTCGACCGCACGGTGGGTCAGCGCCCGCATGCCGCCGTCGGCGATCAACTCGATGGCCGCGTCGGTGAGCGTCGCGATCCGTTTCGCCCGCGCCGTCATGGCACTCCTTCTTCCCTGGGTCCGCAGGTAGTATCGCTCTTCTACAGATGTAGAAGGGTGGTCGACATGAACGAACCACACGCGGTCGTGGTGGGCGGCGGGATCGGCGGGTTGAGCGCGGCTCTCGCCCTGCACCGGCGCGGGTGGCGGATCACCGTGCTGGAGCGCGCCGCCGAGCTGCGCGAGGTGGGTGCCGGCCTGAGCCTGATGGCCAACGCGGTGCGCGGGCTGGACGCCCTCGGCATCGGCCCGGCGCTGCGCCGGGGTGGCCACGGCGAGGCACCCGGCGGCATCCGTGACCGGCACGGGCGGTGGCTGTCCCGGGTGGACGCCGCGGAGATGATCCGGCAGCTCGGCACCACGGCGCTCGGCGTGCACCGGGCCACGCTGCACCGCACCCTGCGCGAGGCCCTGCCGGCCTCCTCGCTGCGTACCAACGCCGAGGTGGAACACGTCGGGTCCGGCCCGGACCACGCCGAGGTGCGCTACCGGGGGCCCGACGGCCCGCACGCCCTCCACGCCGACCTGGTGGTCGGTGCCGACGGCCTGCGCAGCCGGGTCCGCGCCCAGCTCTGGCCGCGACACCCCGGCCCGGTGTACGCCGGGTCGACGACGTGGCGGGCGGCCATCGCGTTCCCGCACCCGATCCCGGCCGCGATCACCTGGGGACCGGGAGCCGAGTTCGGCATGGTGCCGATCGGCGACGGCCAGCTCTACTGGTACGGCGCACTGAACGCCCCGCCGGGCGGCCACGCCCCCGACGAGCTGGCGGTCCTGCGGGAGCACTTCGGCGACTGGCACGCCCCCATCCCGGCGCTCCTCGCGGCGACCCCACCCGACGTCGTCCTGCGCAACGACGTCCACCACCTGGCCGTCCCACTGCCCTCGTACGTACGGGGACGGGTGGCGCTGCTGGGCGACGCCGCCCACCCGATGACACCCAACCTCGGGCAGGGCGCCGGGCAGGCTATCGAGGACGCGGTGGTGCTCGGCGCGGTCTGCGCCGATGGTGCCGAGGGGGTGCCCGCCGCCCTGGCCGCGTACGACAGGCAGCGCCGAGCGCGCAGTCAGTCCGTCGCCCGGGCCTCCCACGTCGCCGGGCGGCTCGGACAGCAGCTACACAACCCGATCGCCTTCGCGGCGCGCACCACCGCGTTGCGCCTCATCCCGGCCCGGGCCATGCTGCGGAGCATGGCCCGGTACGCGGACTGGCGACCCCCGACCGACTAGCGCTCCGGGGTCGCCACGCCTCTTCGGGATGCCGGTAGCTTCCCGGAGAGGCCCCCGAAACCCGTCCGTCAGCCTCCGTAACTGCTGTGCCCGGGATCGCTGGGCAACGTCGTGTTGAGGCAGAAATGCGCCCGGTCCGGGTTCGCGGCAGGAGGTGCCGGGATCGGCTGCTCCAGAGACGGGAACGGGGACATGTCCCAGGGGTTCCCGGACTGGCCGGTCATTTCGTTGCACTGGCCGAACGGGCTGGGTGACCAGGGGTTGCCCGGCAGGTCGGGAAGCACGCTGAACATCTGGAAGTTGCCGCGGGTGACCGGAAGGCTGCTGGCCGAGTACTCCCCGTTGTGGTTGATGGCGGAGCCGTTGCGGTACAGGTACTGATCCGGCATCCAACTCGACCGCAGCAGCGGTAGGTTTTCGATCCGCTGCATCGTGCCGTTCGCGCACGCCTTGAAGTGCAGTTCCTGCCAGATCGGGGGCGCGTGGACAAAGCTGCTCGCGTCGGCGCCCGGTGCGAGACCCGCGTCGAAGAAGAGTCGCCGGATGTCGTCGGCGAGGTCCCGGACCGACTGCGCGGCGACCGGATGGGCGTTGATCTGCCCCACCCAGTCGGCCATCGCCGCCGGAGGCCCGGACGTGCCGAGCATCGGCCGGTAGCCGATCGACCCGCCGCCGATGGTGAGGGCGACGACGCAGGTTGCCTGCGTGTCCGAGCGCGCGCCGGTGGCGTCGACCAGAGCGGGCGCTCGGCCGGCGAAGGCGTAGGCCCGGCCGGGCAGTTTCCCGTCGACGGCCGGATTCGCCGTCGTCAGGCCGCCGTCATGGGCGTTGAGGTCCGGCAACGTGTACTGCAGATTAGGTGGCTGGATCCCGAAGCTGTGCCGCATCGACTCGAACAGGTCCCTGACGAACCGCGGCAGGTGAGTGTTACCGGTGCGATGCTCGTACGTCGCGGACTCGCTGCCCGGGATCACGAAGCCGTCCGGACCGACGACGAACGAGACCGTCGCCTTCACCCGATTCTTGAACCGGTCGTCGTCGTCGAAGTGGGCAGGTCGTTGACTGCTCGTCGGCCGATCGGTGTACGGCTGGGCGATTCCGAGCCAGTCACCGGCGCTCTTGCCGGGCGGGTGGTTCACCGGGTCGGTCCCGGCCGCCAGCACCTCGTCCCGCCAGTTCTGGGCGAACTGGCGCAGTTGCGTGGTCACGCACTGTCCGTGCGGCGGCGTCGAGCAGATCGGCAGGGCCAGGATGTCGCCGCTGCGATCCAACGCCCAGTCGTAGAGCGCCTGTTGGCCCGCCATCGGACCGGAGATCCAGGAGGCCGGGGCGGACACGTCGATGTTCTGGTTCTCGTCGAAGACGGCGACCGCCTCGATGGACTCCTCGCGGTAGGTGCCGCTGACCGGCACGAAGGCCACCGCGTCGAAGGCGATGTTGTCGCTGCCGTCGCCGTCCGGGGTGACCGAGCTCAGGGTCACCTCGGGTACGCCGTTGAACAGATAGGTGCCCAGCGGAACCCACCGGTTGGCGCTGCCCTGCTGCTTGAGCGTCCGGGTGCGGTTCCCCTGCGCGGTCCGGATGGTGTACCGCGCCTGGGCGGTGTGCGCGCCGTGGTCCGGTAACGCGACCATGATCCGCATCGGCCCGTTGTGCGAGGTGCTGAGCCGCCACTTCGCCGTGACGGCGAGCTTGCCGTCCTCGTCGTCGGCGGTCCTGGTGTGGGTGAACCAGAAGTGCCCGCCGAATCCGCCGCCGAGCTGATGGGTGTCTATCTTGCCGGGATACTGGCCGGCGGCGTCCGCCGGAAAGGTGAGGCTGAACGTGCCCGCGTTGTTCCACGGACGCCCGCAGTTGGGCCGGACCGCGGGTGTCCCGTCCGGCACGTCGTCGACGATCCGCGCGTTCGCCGGCAGCCCGTCCAGGGTGCACTTCGGCGGATAGGCCGTACCGTCCTCCTGGTACGCGTACCCGGGGTCGAAGCGCAGCAGTTCGTTGCCGCAACTGTACGAGCAGTCGGCCTTCCAGGTGCTGGACTGGTGGTACCAGCAGCGCAGGTCGATCCGTCCGGCGCTGTCCCGGTGGGCGCAGGGCCCCGCCGGCTCACCGATGACGTCCGGGGCGTCCGGCGGGTACGCCTGCCCGGGTTGGCACTGGTTGGAGGCGTTACAGAACTGGGTCACCGGCGGCTTCACCGCGGTGCGGTTCTGCGGGGCGGTCGTCGCGGTGCCGTTCCACCAGGCGGGGCGGAATCCGGAGACCAGGGTGTTCGGCGCGTCCAGGACCTCCACCGGGTGACCGGCCCAGCCCATGATCTTCTCCGGGTACGGCCAGTGCTGTGGATGCGCGGCGTCGGCGTAGGACACGTCCAGGAACGCGGTGCGGTTCGCGGGGTAGCGCGGGTTGGCCGGGTTGTTCGCCCAGCCGAGCCCCCAGGGCGACCCGTCGCCCTTGTCCGGGTAGAAGCCCGAGTTGTACGCCCACACGGCGTAGAACCAGTTTTCGAGCTTGGCCGGGTCGCCGTTGTTGAGTGTCATTCCGGCGGACCTGACCTGGTTCCACTTCTCCTGAAGGATTCGCAGCCCGGCCGCGATGTTGGCGGCGAAGTCGAGCGCCACCGCCCGCTGCTTCTGATAAGGCAGCGCGGTCTCCCCCGGTCGTTCCCGCCCGGCCAGGCGCATGCCGTCGGTCACCTGCGTCACGCCGTAGCCGCAGTCGGCCTCGGACCAGTTGATCGTCCAGTCGTCGGAGCCGTCGCTGTTGTAGATGTCGACGCCGAAGTAGTTCCCGATGAGCGGATTCGCCGTCACGCCCGGTACGACGAAGCGCGGCGCCTGCCACAGGTTGGACTCCTGCGCCGCCACCCCGAGCATCACCTGGGCGGGCACGTAACCACCCCCGACCAGCGGCACCGGCGGAAAGAGCCCCTGCGGGGTGTACGCCGGCATGCCCAGGTTCTTCCAGTTGGCCTGTCGCTGCACCGTCAACGTGTGCCGGACGGCCTGGTCGACGGCCCACTCCACCTGCCGGGGCCTCGGTTGCACCGCCTGGTTCGCGGGGTCGTTACGCGCAACCGCGCACACCCGTTCGGCGAGAGCGCCCGGATCGTTCGGGTCGCCCGCCAACCGTCGGGATGCCGGCGACGCCGAGGTCCGCACCGCTGGGCTGAGCTGCCGGCCCGTGTCGGCTGTCCGGCCGGCGGCCGGCTCTTGGGGCGACACGAGGAAGCCTGCGGCGCGGCCGGTGGTGAGCGACGTCGCCGCGATCGTCAACGGTTGCCGCCCCGGTGGGTGGCCCGGTCGGGTCGAATCCGTCTCGGGGGTCAGCGTGGCCTGCCCGGCCGATCCGGCCTCGGCGCTCGCGGTACCGGCCGGCAGCACCGAGGTGATCGCGAGTTCGCCGGAGAGGGAGAGCTGGGCGCCGGCCGGCACGTCCACCAGGGACACGCTGGGAACGCCGGTGTCGGCCCGCAGTCCCCGGTCGAGCTTGCCGACGCCGGCGACGAACACCCGCCCGCCGCGGCCACTTGTCACGTTCAGGTCGGTGAGGCGGCCGGTCGCCAGCGTCGCGGCGACCGCCCGCCCGGCCATCACCCCACGGGTCGGAGCCCGCCGCACCAGGACCCGGTCCGTACCGGCGCGTTCCATGAACACCACACCGCCGTCCGCGTCGGCGGCGAGGCGGAACGGAACACCGGTGGCGGCGGTCAGCACCCGGCGACGTCCCGCGCCGTCCACCCGGACCACCGCCCCCGCGTCGGCGGCGACGATCCCGCCCGCTGTCGGTACCGGCGACGTCAGTTCGCCGGGGACCTCGACGGGGGTGCCGAGCGCGGAGGTGACCGTGTCGACCTCGATCAGCCGGGTCCGGTCCAGTTCGTCGCCGCCGGCCTGGGTGAGGACGGCCTTCTCCCCCGCCCCGCAGCCAGGATTGAAGTAGGCGAGGCTGGAGGTGACAGGTAGTTTGCGCACCGCTCCGGTGTGGAGGTCGACCACGGCGGTGAACCCGCCCCGGTCGAACAGGTCCGCCCGGTTGGTGAAGGTCCGCGGCGCGTAGACGACCACCGCGCTCCGGCCGGAGCCGGTCACACAGACGTTGCCGATCCACCGGTCGGTGTCCAGTCCCGGTTCGGAGAGGGTGGCCAGCGTCGACCAGCCGTACCCCTGGGCGGCGTCGGCGACGAGGAGGTGGAACCCGTCCGCGTCGCCGGAGCCGACCACGGCGCGGTCGGTGGAGCCGCGCCATCCGGCGCCCAGCACCGCGGCCCGGTCCCGCTCGGGGACGTTCGGCGTGGAGGCCGGCCGTCCGGCTGGCGGGGGTACGGCACCGGGCCGCGCCTGGGCCGGGGTGGCCGACGGGCCGAGCAGTGTGGCGACGGCCAGGGCTGTGAGCGCCCGCACCTGGCGACTACGACGGATGTGCACGCCAACTCCTTCCCGCACGCGATCCGTAGTCAGCAGCAGATCCAGTTGCTCTTGGCCAGCCGGTCGTCCGGGGTGATGACGAACATGTCCAACCGGTTCCCGTCGTTGTTCCAGGACGCGGCGGGCGCCTTGCCCCACTCCATCTGACCGCCCAGGTTGAACCAGCCACTCCAGCCGCCGGCATCCGTCCAGAACTTCTGGTACAGGTAACCGTCGGTACCGCGGGCGAAGACGTCGAGCCGGCTGCCGTTCGGCACCCAGGTGGCGGTCGGCGGGGAGGTGATGTTTCCGCCGAGGGAGAACCGCTGCTGCCAACCGCCGTTCTCCAGGTGGTACACCTGCCACACCGCGTTGTCCCCACCCTGGTAGACCACGTCGATCCGGTTCCCGTTGGCGTGCGCGGCGACGCTCGGTGCGCTGTTGAGGTTGGCGTCGACCCCCACCCAGCCTTCCCAACCGGCAGCGGTGTACTTCGTGTAGTGGAGCTTGTAGTCGGGTCCCCTTGCGAAGACGTGCAACTGGCTGCCGTTGCGACTCCAGGTGGCGGACGGGCCGCTGGTGAGCACCGCCTGGTAGCCGGGCGGCTTGGGCGCGCCCTGGTCGAAGAAGCCGTACCAGGTGGGATTTGCCCAGAACCACTGGGTCAGACGCGATTCGGTGTTCTGACCGAAGATGTCAAGCCGGTTGTCGGTCGCAAAGGTGGCGGTCGGCCCACTCGTGCCGAGGTAGCCGTACGGTGGGTTCAGCAGCTCGTACCAGCCGTTCCAGGTGTTTCCGATGAGGACAGCCTGGAAGGTGTACGTCTGCAGGGTGTCCGGGATATCGCAGAAGAGATGCACGAACACGTCCAGCCGACTGCCGCTCGGGGTACGGGCGACCGACATGCTCTGATACTTGCATCGACTGTCGTTTATCGGCTTGTTGAAGTAGCTCCATCGCGAGAAACCACCGGCTGCCGTCATGCGCCCCGTCCCGTCCGCCGCGCCGGAGACCACAAGCGGGGTCGACGGAGCACCGGTCATCGGCAACGTGGCGTCCGGCCCGCTCACCGTCACGGGACCGGCCGCATCGGCCGGCGGGACGACGCCGATCACGGCCAGCAGACCGCACAACGCGATAGTGCCGACAGCCCTACCGACCCAACTCACTGGTATCCGAAACACCGCATCCCCCACCCTGCGCCACGTCGATACCGGCGGAAGCGACCGGCCCGAGGTGATGATTGACCGCCGCCGTGGAAAGTGGGTGGAAGCCCTTCGGCGAGGGCCGGGGTTCAGCTCACCGGCGCTACGTCCAGCCGGGCCCGCAGTTCGTCGGCCTCGGGGTGACCGAGTTCGTCGAGGATTCGCCACGCCTGCGACCAGGACCGGATGGCCGCCGCCCGGTCTCCGACACCGGCCTGGACGTCGCCCAGATCGCGACCGGTCTCGGCCATGCCGTAGCGGTCACCGAGGTCCTCGTAGAGCGCCAGGGCCCGCTGGTAGCAGGTGATCGAGCCCCGATGCCGACCCAGCCGGTGCTGGATGTAGCCGAGGCTGTCCCAGGTCGCGGCCTCGGCGTGGCGCTCACCGACCTCTCGCAGCGCGGCGAGAGCCTGTCGGCAGTACGTCAGGGCCGACGGAAACTCACCCCGCTGGGCGAGCAGCCACCCGATGTTGTTCAACGCCATCCCCTGCCCGGCCTGGTGACCCCCGTCGCGGTACAGGTCGAGGGCCCGGCGGACGTGGCCCAGCGCCTCCTCGGCGCGACCTTCCCGCTGGAACAGCCCGCCCAGGCTCCGGTGCGTGTGCGCCTCGTGGACACGGTTACCGACCGCGGCGAAGCCGGTCAGCGCGGCCCGGTAGTGGTCGTGGGCGTCGTCATGGCGGCCGAGTCGCTGGCAGGCGCGGGCGAGGTGGTAGTGGACTCCGGCCTCAGCCGCCGGCTCGGCCGAGCGCCGCGCTGCCGCCAGGGCGAACTGTTGGGTGGTGGCCCAGTCGGACCAGTGGCCCTGGTCCTCCAGATAGGTCGACACGGCCCGGGCGAGCTGCCACGCATGGGTGTGGAAACCGGCCCGGCCGGCCCAGTCGCTTGCGTGGACGAGCGTCGCGTGCTCGGCCGTGAGCCAGGCCAGGGCCTGCTGGTTGTCGCCGAGCGGCTCCGCGGTCACCCCGGGGGCCGGCGGGCCCGGGGGCGGCGCGATCGGGTCCTGGGCCGGCACCAGGAGCCGGTCGGCGGCGACGGCGCTGTGCAGGTAATGGTCGAGCACCCGGCGCAACGCCGCGCGCCGGTGTGTGGCGAGGTCGGCCGCGACCAGCTCGGCGGCGTAACCGCGCAGCAGGTCGTGCACCAGGTAGCGGCCTTGCACGGGCACGGTCACCAGGTGCGCCTGGACCAGGACGGCCAGGTGTTCCGTGGCCACCTCCGGCGGCAGACCGGCCAGGCTCGCCGCAGCGCGGGTGGTCACACCCGCGCCGGGATGCAGTCCGAGCAAGCGGAACAACCGCGCTGGTCCGGTGTCCAACGTGCGGTAGGACCAGGAGAACACCGACCGTGCGTCGGCAGCGGCGTCGGTGCTGGCGAATTCGGTGAGGCCACCCCGCGCCGCCCGCAACCGGCGGGCGAGCGTACTCAGCGCGACGTCGGGGTTGGCGGCGACGCGGCCGGCCACGATGGCCAGCGCCAACGGTAGCCCGCCGCACGAGGCGACGATCTCGTCGGTCGCCTCGGGTTCGGCGTCGAGCGCCGCCGTTCCGAGGCGGCGGCGGATCAGCTCCCGGGAGCCGGCGGCCGACAGCATTCCCAGGGCGATCGGCCGGGCGCAGTCGACGGTGACCAGGCTGGCCAGTTGGTCGCGGCTGGTCACCACCACCGCGCAGCCGGCCGCGCCGGGCAGCAACGGCCGGACGTGATCCGCGTTCCGGGCGTTGTCCAGCACCACCAGCATGCGCCGGTCGGCCAACAGCCGGCGGTACAGTCCGGCTCGCGCTTCGGTGGTCGCGGGCAGCCGGTGTACGGGCACGCCCAGCGCGTCCAGGAAGCGACGCAACGCCTCGGCGGTGGTCATGACGGGCCCGTTCGGGTCGAAGCCACGCAGGTCGACGTAGAGGTTTCCGGCCGGGAACCGGTCCGCGAGGGCGTGTCCCAACCGGACGGCGAAGGTCGTCTTGCCCACCCCAGCCGGCCCGGTCACCACGATCGTGGCGGGGCTGTCCCCCGCACGGATCGCCTGCTCCGCGTGCGCCAACTCGGCGGCCCGGGCGGCAAACCGCGGCGGATCGGGTGGCAGCAGGCAGACGACCCGCGCGGCGCGGGCCGGACCGGCGTCGGTGGCAGGTCTCCCGTTGGCTGTCCTCAGTGCCTCGCCGTGCAGAATCGAGCGCAGCAGCTGCTGCAACGTCGGCGCGTCCAGGCCCCGGCCCCGCAGCAGCGTCAACCCGGTGCGGCACACCCGGACGGCCTCATCCGTACGTCGCAGGTCATGCAACACGGAGGCGAGCAGTCGCCGGGCGCCTTCGTCGTACGGCTCCTCCTCGACCAGCCGGGTCAGGTCTCCGGCGGCCTCCGTGTACCGGCCCAGCGCGATCAGGGCCTCGGCGTGGCCATTGCGGGCCGAACGGCGCAGTGCCTCCAGCCGGGCCACCTCGGGCAACGCGAACGACCGGTCCGCCACCTCCGGATACGCCGGTCCGCGCCACAGGGCCAGGGCCGCGCCGATCAGCCCGGCCGCCCGTTCGACCTGCTCCCGGCCACCGTCCACGAGCAGTCGCCGGCCCTGTGCGTAGGCCTCCTCGAAGCGGTGCACGTCGACCTGTTCGGCCGTCACGTCGAGTCGGTAGGCCAGACCTCGACCGCTGCCGACCGTGACGAGGACGCCTCCCCCACTCGGCGGCCGCTGTGGCGTCAGCGCCCGCCGCAGGTGCGACACGTGGCTGCGCAGCGTGACGGGCGCGCTGTCCGACGGCGATGAGTCCCACAGCAGGTCGATCAGGCGCTGCGCCGCGACGGGCTTGCCCGCCTCAAGCAACAGCACCGACAGCAGCGCCGCGAGCCGGGGCCCGATCCGCACCGTCGCCTGGCCGACCTGGATCCGTAGTGGCCCCAGCACCGCGATGTACAACTCGCTCAACTGTGCCTCCCTCGTTCGTCAGCGGCGTCGGTGGCAGGTGCCGCATCCTGGCTCTTCGGCAGCCGGACGCTGGGCTTCGCCCGTCCCGCGGGCGGGCGCCCGCCAGTTCCGGTAGCCGCGATCCGACGTCGGCCACGGAGCCGGGTCCCGTTCCCTGGTGACCCGCCTGGCCGCAGACGCGGTGAGTGGAGGCGGAATGCCAGGGACCTGCGCCTCACGCGGACGGGGCGTTGAGAGCGGCGAATCTGTCACCGCGGATAGGGTGCGCCAAGCGGCCACCGTCGGCAAGGCGTTCCAGTTGTGCCGAACAGTCCCGCACAGATCCGGTCGGCGCGGCGTTGCCGCGCTGCTCACCCGCCAACCGGCCGCGGCGACGATCACCGGCCCGGCTCAGGCGGGTGTGCCGCCCCGGTACGCCCGCTCCCCCACCGCCACCAGTCGCGCGTGGTCGGCGGCGTCGGCGAGCATGCCGCGCAGGCCGGCGGCGTAGGCGGTCGCGGCGTCCACCCCGAGCCGGGCGGCGAACGCGTACTCGTCGGCCAGGGTGATGTCGAAGATGGCCGGGTCGTCGGTGGACACCGAGCAGGCGACCCCGGCGTCGGTCAGCACGGTCAACGGATGTGGGTGGTCCTCTCGGGCCACGCCGAGGCGCAGGTTGGAGGTGGGCGTCACGTCCAACACGACGCCCCGCCCGGCCAGCTCGGCGACCAACTCCGGGTCCTGCACGGCCCGCACCCCGTGCCGGATCCGGACCGCGCCCATCGCCAGCACCTCGCGGACCGCCTCCGGCCCGGCCGCCTCGCCGGCGTGCGGCACGAACGGCAGGCCGCCGTCGCGGGCCAGCTCCACCATCCGGGTGTACGGGGTGGTCGGGTACCGCCCCTCGGCACCGGACAGCCCGAAACCGACCACGCCCCGCCCGGCGAACCGGGTGGCGACACGGGCCGCGCCCTCGGTGAAGTCGACGTCGTGCCCCCGGCAGACCTGCGGGGTCAACCCGATCGACACCCCGTACGACTCGCGGGCCTCGGCCGCCGCGTCGACAAGGGCCGCGAGCACGTTCGCCCAGCCGGGCAACCCGAGCCGCTCCTCGGCGTCCACGATCGGTTCCAGGTGGACGGCCCCGTCGTGGGCGGCTTCCGCGGCGTAGGCCAGCAACGCCCGCTGGTAGTCCCGCGGCGTCCGCAGCACCGCCGTCATCGCGTTCCAGGTGGCGATGAAGTCGTCCAGGTCGTCGAACCGTCCGGGTGACTCGGCCGGCACCGGGAGACGGTGGGCGCGGGCCAGCGCGGCGAGCAGCGGCGGGCGGACCGTTCCCTCCAGGTGGACGTGCAGTTCGATCTTCGGGGTGTGGCGCTGAGCCGGCGTCATCGTGGTCCTCGGGGTGGTCGAACAGGTGCGTCCAGCCTGCCGCACCCCGGCCCGGGCCGCCCTCCCCCACACAGGGGATCATCACCGGGAAACCGTTCTTGGCCCAAAGCTCCAGAGTAGTCAATTGCGCCCCGATCCACCTCGGTCA
Source organism: Micromonospora sp. NPDC048935 (assembly GCF_043197875.1). NCBI lineage: Bacteria > Bacillati > Actinomycetota > Actinomycetes > Micromonosporales > Micromonosporaceae > Micromonospora > Micromonospora sp. NPDC048935. The sequence continues at coordinate 199,745 of NZ_JBICTZ010000005.1, forward strand.
GATATGACAGTGCGTCGGTACAATCGGCGACTGCTTTGTGACTGATCGCTGACTGCTCGTGGTGAAATGGATCACACACACTGAGCCCATGAACAGGAGAGTCAACCGCGGTAAGGCACTCCGCGTCGCGGTGTGTCTCCTTCTGGTCGCCGCGTTGGGCGGCTGCATGCAACTCAACATGGGGCTCACCGTCAACAGCGACGACACGGTCGACGGGCAGCTCCTGCTGACCGCCGAGAAGTCCCTGCTGACCTCGCGCAACAAGAACATCCCGGTGGCCTTCGCGGAGCTTCGGCAGAACATTCCCGCCCTGCCTGCGGGGGAAGAGACCCGGTACGAGGACGACAAACTCTTCGGCTCCCAGATCAGTTATCGAAAAGCGCCGCTGGCAGGTTTCGACACGGAGAGCGTGAAACTGGTCCGGGACGGCGACTTGTACCGTTTCACGTTGCCGCTCGACCCGTCGAAATACGGCGGGAAGGTCGCGCAGCAGAATCCGCAACAACAGCAGACATTTCTCAAGCTGATGTCGTTCGAGATCTCGGTGACATTTCCCGGCCGGGTGATCGACAGCAATGGCACCGTCAACGGCCGGTCGGTCAGCTGGAAGGTCACCTCCAACCAGGACAAGCCGACCGAGCTGCGCGCCGTCGCCGAGGCGCCACCTCGACCGTCCGCCTCGCCGGCCGCCGCCTCCGCGGACGACGGTGGAATCGGCTGGCCGCTGATCGTCGGCGGCGTACTCCTGCTCCTGTTGCTGCTCGCCGCGGTGGGCGTACTCCTGCTGCGACGCCGGCACCCCACGGCGCCGGCCCCGCCCGGCCCGACCGCGCCCGGTCCGACACCGCCGGGGCCGCCCGCCGGCGCCCCGGGGCCCGGTTGATCCACCCGGTGGCCGGCTGAGCCGGCCACGCCCGGCCCCGGCCGCCCCCCGGAGACGACGGCGACCGGTCCCGGTGCTCCCCCGCGGGAGCACCGGACCTCACCACCACATCCCGGTCGCACCATCGCAGAAAAGGGGGATCGCCATGAACGATCTCTTCACCTGGGCCGCCCTGGGCACCATCGCCGGCGCGAGCGCCGCCACCCTGCTGGCCACCAACGTCATCGGCGGGCTGATCGGCCCGAGCGGCGACAAACTCCGCAAGTGGATCGCCATCGCCATCGCGCTGCTGCTGTCCTACCTGACCGCGGCGTTCGCCGACGAGGCCGGCGGCGAGAAGTGGGTCATCGCGTTCTTCAACGCGCTCGTCATCTTCTCCGCCGCGCTCGGCGTCAACCAGTTCCCGCCCGGCAATCGACAGGCGACCCCAACCCAGGTCGCGAGCGGTCGCGAGCCCCGAGTCTTCCGTTCCTGGGTCTGAGGGGTGACGTCATGGTCTTCGGAATTCTCAGCGCGGCGGTCCAGGTCATCCTCGGCGCCCTGTTCGGCTTCCTCGCCGGCGGCCCGATCGGGCTCCTCGTCGGCACCGTCGTGGGCCTGCTGGTCGGCGCGGTCTTCGGCTGGGCGGTGGCCTCCGCCGGGGTCTACGCCCCGGACGCCCGCGGCATCTTCCTCTTCGTCGTCGACCACACCTGGAGTCTGCTCAACACCGTCGTCGGCGCCCTCTACCTGACCGTGCACCTGGTCTTCGGGCACTCGCTGGACCGGCCCACCTCGGCCGGCAGCGGCCGGGTCAGCGTGGTGCAGGGGGTCTCGCCCCGCTACGCCACCACCATCGGCACCGTCTGCGCCGGCTCCAGTTCGGGCATCCAACGGCACGAGGACGTCCACATCTTCCAGGGGCGCCTGCTCGGCCCGCTCTACATCCCGCTGGTGCTGGCGAACTACGTCCTGTTCACCATCGCCCCGGTGTGGCTGCTCTACCACGACCACACCAACGCCCCGATCAACCGGTTCACCAGGTACTTCGAGATCGGCGTCTACCCGCACGTGTGGAACGAGGCCATCGCGTACCGGATCCAGGGGACGCCGCCGCGATGAGCACCGACGGGCGTGGGCCGATCGAGACGGCCACCGCCGAGCTGGCCGCCTGGCTGACCAGCGCGGCGGGGGAACCCGTCCCGATCGGCCCACCCCGGGCGTTCGACGACGCCGACGGGCTGACCCTCTGGCCGTTGGAGCTACGCCCGGCCCGGCAGACCCGCTCCAGCGGCGCGGTCCGCGAGCCGTACCGGTTCACGGTCCGCTACCTGCTCTGCGTGACCGGGCCGGGCGGGTTGCCCCGGCTGGACCGGGTGCTCACCAGCGCGACCACCGACGGCAGCTACCCGGTCGTCCTGGAGGCCGGTGACCCACCACTGTGGACGGCGTTCGGCACGGCACCCCGACCGGCGCTGCTGATCGACGTGGCCGCCCAGGTGGACCACCCGACCCCCGCCGCGCCGCCGGTGCTCCGCCCGCTGCGACTGCGGCAACTTGAGGTGCGGACCCTCGCCGGCCGGGTGGTCGGTCCCGAGGACCAACCACTGGCCGCGATGCGGGTCGAGCTTCCCGGCACCGGGTCCGCCACCCGCACCGACCCGCAGGGCCGGTTCCGGATCGTCGGCGTCCCGCACGACCCCGAGCACCCGAACCCGGTCCGGTTGCGGCTGACCGGACGCGGGCTCGTCCTCACCGCCGACGTCGACGCGGACGAGGACGACATCGTCATCGTCTGCGCGCCACCGACCCACTGACGCCCACCCGCACAGGAGGACCGATGCCCAGCTACTTCTCCCCCGGCATCTATGTCGAGGAGGTCCCGAGCGGCGCCCGACCGATCGGCCCGGCGAGCACCAGCATCGCCGCCTTCGTCGGCCTCGCCCCGGACCGCGACGCCCACCTGGGCAGGGCGGTGCCGGTCAACAACTGGACGGAGTTCCTGCGCCTCTTCGCCGCCGGGGAACGGGTGGAGAGCACGCCGCTGGCCCGCGCGGTCTTCGGCTTCCTGGACAACGGGGGCGCCCGCTGCTGGGTGGTCAACGTCGGCGAGGGCGGCGCGATCACCGGCACCGGGCAGCGTCGCGGCGGCTTGCAACTGCTGGAGGCCATCGACGAGATCTCCATCATCGCCGCGCCCGGTTTCCACGACGTGGTGTCGCACGAGGCGCTGTTGAGCATGGCCGAGCGCACCCGCACCATGGTCGCCATCTGCGATCCGGCACCGGACATCGACGACATCTCCGCGTTGACCCGGGTCGCCACCCCGTCCTCCGGCAAACCCCCCAAACCCGCCGAGGGTACGGGCGGCGGCTCGGCGGGTGCCGGCAGCGGCTCGGCGGGTGCCGGCAGCGGCTCGGCGGGTGCCGGCAGCGGCTCGGCGGGTGCCGGCAGCGGCTCGGCGCAGCCGGGCGGCTCCGGTGGGCACGAGGGTGCCGCGTACCGACCCCGGCAGTCCGAGTTCGGCGCGTTCTACTACCCCTGGCTGCGGGTCCGCGACCCGATCAGCGGGGAGCTGGAACTGACCCCGCCGAGCGGGCACCTGGCCGGCATCTGGGCCCGCACCGACGCCCTACGCGGAGTACACAAGGCACCGGCCAACGAGCCCGTTCGGGGCGCCGTCGACCTGGCCTACCTGGTCACCCGACCGGAGCACGACGTGCTCAACCCCAAGGGTGTCAACGTGATCCGCTACTTCGCCGGGGAGGGCATCCGCGTCTGGGGCGCCCGTACGCTCGCCGCCGAGGCCAGCGAGTGGCGCTACCTCAACGTCCGGCGACTCAGCATCGCCATCGAACAGGCCATCGCCAACGGCACCCGGTGGATGGTCTTCGAACCGAACGACTTCACCCTCTGGCGCTCGATCCGGCGCGACATCGGGGCGTTCCTCACCCGGGTGTGGCGCGACGGCGCACTGCTCGGGCGCAGTCCCGAGGAGGCGTTCTTCGTCAAGTGCGACGAGGAGACCAACCCGGTCGACGTCCGCGACGCCGGCATGGTGATCGCCCACATCGGCATCGCCGTCGTCAAGCCCGCCGAGTTCGTGGTGTTCAAGCTGAGCCAGTGGGCCGGCGGCACCGAGACCGAGACGATCGGAGGCTGACATGCCCACCACAGCCACCCCGCAGCCCGGCGCACCGGTCGACCCGTACCGGGCGTACCACTTCCGGCTACTCATCAACGGTGTCACCAACGGCCACTTCACCGAGATGACCGGGCTGGAGGTGAACATCCCCGGGCAGCCGTACCGGGAGCACGGCCTGGGCCGGATGCGGATGGTGCCCGGCCAGGCCGAGTACGAGCCGGTGACGCTGCACTTCGGGCTCACCGCCTCCCGCGAGTTGTGGGACTGGGTGAACGCCACCGCGCAGGGCACCCTCAACCGCCGCAACGTCTCCGTGGTGCTGCTGGACTCGGTCGGCACCGCCGAGGTGCTGCGGTGGAACCTGATCGACGCCTGGCCCACCCGGTGGCGCGGCGCGCACCTCAACACCCTCAGCCACGAGATCGCCATCGCCGCGTTGACCCTGCGCTACGAGGGTCTGGAGTTGGAGACCGGCGGTGCCACCGCGCCGACACCCGCGTAGCTGGCTGGCCGGTCGGCTACGCGCTGCGGCCGGCGCGGCCCAGCGCCTCGCCGGCCAGGTCGAGCCCGCCGAACACCGGGCACCCGCCGGACGTGCGCCCGCCGGACACCGTGCGCCGCAGCCGCCGTCGGAGACGCCCGGTGCGACACCGCGCCGCTTCGGGGAACCCCCGCAGCACTGGCTGGACCTGGTCGCCGCCCACGCGCCCGGTCTGCTACACGACCTGGACCTCGATCACCCCGCTCCCGCCCCGGCCAAGGGGCGCGATGACCACGCCAGCGGCTCCGGCCCTAGCACCAGCACCAGCACCAGCACCAGCACCAGCTTCGACACCGGCACCGGGTCCGGGTCCGGGTCCGGCTTCGACACCGGGCTCGGCTTCGACACCGGGTCCGGATCCGTTTCCGGCGATCGGTTCGACCGGGCCGGGCCGGGCCGGTGGTCCGCGGTGACCCGGCCAACTCGGCCCGCCCGGGAGAGTGCCGGGATCCCTGCCGACAGGGTGGGCCCGCATGGCCCCGGCACGGTGGGCCGTACCACCCCGGGCACGGTGGGCCGTCGGTCCTCCGGCACGGGTAGTGGGGCCGGCCGCACGACCAGCATGAACGGCCCCGACGGCGCCACGCACTCCTCCGGGCGTGGCCGCCCGGCGTCCGCCACAGCGGGCACGATGGATGGCAACGGCACGACGGGTGACGGCGGCGCGATGGGTGACGGCGGCACGAGGTATGGCGGTGGCACCGCGGGCGCGGCGTACGGCGTCGACGGGCCGGAGGCGCTGAGTGGCGTCGGACGGTCGGGCTGGGCGCGCTGGACGGGCGCACCCGGGAGGCCGAGGCACACGCCGAGGGTGGCCGACCGGTCCGGCGGCCCAGGGATGGTCGGCACCAGCCCACGGGGCGGCAGTGACGCCTCCGACGTCGCGGTGACCGCCGAGGCGCCCCTCGCCGCGGATGCCGGGCGACGTCGGCCGGGCCGGCTGCGGGACGGTTGGCGTCGGCTACGCGCGGCATCCGGACGGGTGGCGGCGACAGGACCGGCGCGGGACGACAACGCGGCCGCCGACACGAGAGAGCACTCCCGATTCGGAGCGCCAGCCTCCCCAGACAACCTTCCCCACCGCACCCTCCCCATCGAGATCTTGGAAGATTTCGGCCCCTCCAGGGGCACTTTCCTTCCAAGGTCCACAACTGACGCCGCCGACGTCGGCGGGGCGAGGTCGGGCCGGGCGGCAGCTCGGGGCGGCCGCCCAGCCGGCGGTCCGGCGACGGCCAGCGGCGGGACAACGCCCAACAGCGGGACAACAGCAGACGGCAGGACAACAGCAGGCAGCGGGACAACGACCGGCGGCGGACTGTGGCCGGTGCTGCCGGACGAGCGGGCCTGGTCGGGGCAGCAGGTTGGCGAGGGGGTCGGACAGCACGGTCCGGCAGGGCGGGTCGCGGGTGTGTCCTGGCCCGGCTCGCCGGGGCACGATTCGGGCGGCCGCCGAGGACCGAACAGCACCGCTGGCGCGACGGCGTTCGATCCGTGGCCGGCGCCGCCCGACGACGCCGCACTGTGGTCGGTCGCCGGTGCGGCGTTGGACGCCGCCCAACTGAGCCGGCTGGATCGGGAACAGGCGGGCGACTGATGGAGCGTGTCGCCTTCCTCATCGACTCCTCCGGCGAGCGGGTCGACTGCCTGCTCAACCCGGAGACCGTGCAGGTGACCCGACTCGCGGGCGTACGTCATCGGGGTGTCGCCGGCGGGCAGCTCTCCGGGGCCGGGCTGGCCGACGATCCGCTGGTCTTCACCGGCGGCGGCAGGACCGAGCTGGTGCTCGACCTGCTCTTCGACGTCGACTTCGTCCAGACGCAGCTTCGTCCGGCGGACGTGCGGGTCCTCACCCGCCCGCTGTGGATGCTCGCGGAGAACTCGACAGCCGAGCACGGGTGGCTGCGACCGCCGCTGGTCCGGTTGGTGTGGGGGAAAACCTGGAACGTGCCAGGTGTGATCGTCGCGGTGGCGGAACGGTTCGACGCGTTCACCGGCACCGGCTCGCCCCGGCGTTCCTGGCTGCGGCTGAAGCTGGTCCGCGCCGCCGAGACCGCCGACCAGGCCGAGGCCGGCTTCGCCGAGGAGTTGGCCGCCGCGAACACCCCCACCGCCGCACCGGGCAGCGCGGTGATCGCGGCCGGTGACGGCGCGGCCGAGCCGGGTCGTTCCGGTGTGCGGTTCGACCTGCTGGCCAACGACGCGCTCGGTTCGCCGCTGCGCTGGCGTCTGCTGGCCGAACACAACCGGATCACCGACCCCCTCGCCGTGCCGGCCGGCACCATTCTCGCCGTGCCACCACCCGGTGCGCCGAGCGGCGGCGGAGCGGTGGTGGGCGCGGTGACCGGAGTCGCGCGGGCGCTGGCCGGCGGGGTGGGTGCCGGCGCGTCGTTCGTCGGAGCCCCGATCGCCACCGCGCCCGCCGCCTGGGGCCCGACCGGCCCCGGTCCCGCCCCCGGGGGTACGCCGTGACGAGCGTCGCGCCCCGGGCATTGGTCGTCCTGCTCGACGGCGTCGAGCTGACCGGCGCCGTTCGTCCGCGTGTCCGCTCGCTGCGGGTGGCGGCGCGGCTCGACCAGCCCACGCAGGCGGAGGTGGTGCTCGCCACCGCCGCCGGCGTCGGCGCGTTCGACCCGGCGGTGCGCCTCGGGACGACCCTCGACGTACGGCTGGCCGATCATGCCGACGCCCTGTTCGGCGGGGAGGTCACCGCCGTGGAGGTGGAGTACGCCGGCGACGGGGCGGCGGTGCTGCGGCTGCGGGCGTACGACCTGCTGCACCGGTTGCGTAAGCGGCAGGGGCTGCGGGTCTTCACCTCGGTGACCGCCGTGGAGCTGGCCCGGGAGCTGTGCGGTGCGGTGGGGCTGGAGGTGCGCGCGGAGGTCGACGGGCCACGGTTGGAGCGGCTGTCGCAGCACCGGCACAGCGATCTGGAGCTGCTGCGTGAGGTGGCCGGCCGGGCCGGGCTGCACCTGGCCGCCGACGGCGACGGGGTCCGGCTGGTCACCCTCGCGGGCTACGGGGAGCCGGTCGCGCTGACCCTCGGCGCGGGGGTGCACACCCTGCGCGTGTCCACGAACGCCGACCAGGCCAGCGGTGCCAGCGCGGCGTTGGGTTGGCACCCGCAGCGGGCCGAGGTGATCAGCCAGCAGGTCGACGAGGCGCGCTGTGGCCGGCCGGCGTTCGACCGACCGGACCCGGCCGACGTGGGCGCCGACGGGGTCCGCACCGTCGTGGACCAACCGGGTCGCAGTGACGACGAGTTGGCGGCGCTGGCCCAGGCGCGGCTGGACACCCGGGCCGCCACCCTGGTCACGGCCGAGGGGGTGGCCGAGGGTGATCCGGCACTGCGGCCGGGCCGCCGGATCGAACTGAACGGGGTGCCCGAGCCGGTCGCCGGGACGTACGTGCTGACCGAGGTGGTGCACACCGTCGACGGCGACGGGCACCTGACGCGGTTCTCGACGGTGCCGCCGCCCACCCCGGCGGCCCCGCCCGGCGCGGCGGTGGTCACCCTCGGCACCGTCACCGACGTCGCCGACCCGGACGGGTTGGGCCGGGTCCGGCTGACCCTGCCGGCGTACGGGGACCTGGACGCCGGGTGGCTCGCCGTGCTCTGCCCCGGTGCCGGGCGGGGCAAGGGGTTGGTGGCGTTGCCGGATCCGGACGACACCGTGCTGGTGGTGCTGCCCGGTGGCGAGCCGGCCTCGGGCATCGTGCTCGGTTCGCTGTTCGGCACCGTCGAGCCGTACGACACGGGTGTGGACGACGGAAAGGCCCGCCGCTGGACGATGCGCACCGCCGGCGGGCAGTCGATCGTCGTCGACGACGTGCGGCGCAGTCTGCGGCTGGCCACCGAGGGCGGCAGCTTCCTGGAACTGACCCCGGACCTGGCCACCCTGCACGCGGCGTCCGACCTGGTGCTCTCCGCACCCGGCCGGGCCATGGTGGTCCGCGCCCGCAGCGTGGACTTCCTGCGAGCCGAGTCGACCGAGGACCCGACGACCGCGGCGCGGCAGGCCCGAACGCTTGCCCGCGCCCACCACGAAGGAGGCGGCTGATGCGCTGGATCCACGGTGACTCGGTGATCACCTGCGATCACGACGGCCGGGTCGAGAACCGACCCTCGCAGCGGTGGGTGACCGTCACCGGTGTGCCCGTGCTCGTCGACGACGACCCGGAGGGACGCACGATTGTCGCCTGCCCGAACTACGGCCCGACCGTCAAGCCGTGCACGAAGAGTGAGAGCCTCCGCGTCGGTTACAGCGACTGGCTACGGGTCGACGGGCACCGGGTGGTGCTCGACAACCTGGAGGGGTTCACCAACGGCACCCCACCCAACGCGGTTCACCACACGGTGCGCGACCCCCGCCAACGTTTCCTGGGGGCGGACCGATGAGGGCCTTCCGGTTCGTCGGAGCCGGCTTCGACGCCGGCCGGGGCGGCGGTCTGGCGCTCACCGCGGCCGGCGGCCTGGCGATGACCGAGGGCGACGAGAGCGTACGGCAGGCGCTGTTCCTGCTCCTGTCGACGACGCCGGGCGAGCGGCTGATGCGACCCGGGTACGGCTCCCGGCTGCACCGGCTCGTCTTCGCGCCGAACGACGACACCACGGCCGGCCTGGCCATCCACTACGTCCGGCAGGCCATCGCCCGGTGGGAGCCGCGGGTCGAGGTGATCGACGTCGACGCCGGGCCGGACCCGGACGACGCGTGGCGACTGGTGATCCGGTTGGACTACCGGGTGCGGGCCAGCCTGACCCCCGGGCAACTGGTGTTCTCCGTGGACCTGCTCCCCGCCGACGAACCCGCGCAGGGAGGGCCCTCATGACGCTGCCCGTGCCGCATTTGGACGATCGCGGTTTCCTCGACCTCGTCACCGAGGCCCGGGAACGGATCCGGCAGTCCTGCCCGGCGTGGACCGACCTGTCGGCGCACGACCCCGGGATGGCGCTGGTGGAGGCGTTCGCGCACCTGACCGAGGTGATGATCTACCGGTTGAACCAGTTGCCGGACAAGGCGTACGTCTCGTTTCTGAACCTGCTCGGGGCCGCCCGGCACGCACCCACCGCGGCCTGGGCGGACGTCCGGTTCACCCGCGGCGGCACCGACCGCGCCGCGGTCCGGATCCCGGCCGGCCTGCGGGTCGCGGCGGCGCGCGGCGCGGACCCCCGGCCGGTGGTGTTCGTCACCACCGAGCCGACGCTGTTGCCCGCCGACGAGGCGTCGGTGACGGTACGGATGCACCACTGCGAACCTGTCGACGCGGAGCTGCTCGGCGTGGGCACCGGCCAACCCGGCCAGGTGCTGCGCGCCGCCCACGCCCCGCTGACGCACACCGCCGAGGCGCTGGACCTGCTCCTCGGGGTGGAGGTGCCGCCCGGGACTGTCGAGTTGGGCGCGGCCGCCCGCGAGCACGACGGCCGCACGTTCGAGATCTGGCGGCCGGTGGACAGCTTCGCCGGGCTCGGCCCGCAGGCCAAGGCGTACCTGGTGGACCGCTGTTCGGGGACCGTCACCTTCGCCCCGGCCCTGGACCTGCGACCGGCCGCCGCTCCCGGCGATCCCGCGCCACCCGTCCCGGTGACCGTGGCGGCGGTGCCGCCGGCCGGGCGGCAGGTCCGGCTCTGGTACCGCGCCGGCGGCGGGCCCACCGGCAACGTGGCGGCGGGCACGCTGACCAGCCTGCGCGACCCACTGCCCGGGGTACGCGTCGACAACCCCGCGCCGGCGGCCGGCGGCCGGGAGATGGAGGCGTTGGAGTCGGTGCTGCTGCGCGGCCCGTACGAGTTCTTCGCCCAGCAACGGGCGGTCACCGCCCGCGACTTCGAGGTCCTCGCCACCAGTTCCGGCGCGGTGGCGCGGGCCCGGGCGTTCACCCGCGCGGCGGTGTACAGCTTCGCCCGGCCGGGTGAGGTCGAGGTGGTGCTGGTGCCGTACGTGCCGTCGGAGGCCCGACCCGGTGGCCGGCTGCCGGTGGCGGTGCTGCGCGAGCACGAGGTGCCCGAGGCGCGCCGGCGGGTGGAGGCCGACCTGGAGGAACGCCGGATGGTCGGCATCCGGTCGCGGGCCACCTGGGCCCGGTTCAAGGCGGTGTCGGTGCGGGCCCGGGTGGTGGTCCGCCGGGAGGAGGACGTGGACGCGGTGCGCCGCCGGATCCACGACCGGCTGCACCAGACGCTGAGCCCGCTGCCGACCGCGCTGAACCCGACCGGGTGGCCGTTCGGGGAGCCACTGCGGGCGTCCAACGTGTACCGGCTGTTGGAGCAGGCCGAGCCGGGGGTGCGTTACGTCGAGTCGGTGCGGTTCGTGGTCGACGAGGCCCCCGACGCCGAGGTACGCGCGCTCGCCGTCGACCAGTACCAGCCGCGTACCTGGTACGCCGGGCGCGGCCCGGTGCTGTTCCGTTCCAGCAACGGCGGTGCGGGGTGGGAGCCGGCCGGCCGTTTCGACGACGAGACGGTGCTGCGGGTGGCGCCCGCGCCGGCGCCGGTGCGGCCGGGCATCGTCGCGCGCCCCGGGTCGGTGGCCGTGGTGACGCTGCGGTCCTCCGGCGGCTCCCGGGTGCACCTGAGCACCGACCTGGGCGAGACGTGGTCGCTGCTGACCGACCTGGATGCGCGGATCTCCGACGTGGCCTGGTTGGACCGGGACGGCGCGGGCGCGCTGTTGGTGGCCACCGACACCGGCCTGTACGAGGTGTCGCTGCTGCCCGGGGCGGTGCCGTTGCAGATCCTGGTCGACCCGTCCGACGCCGACCGGAGGTTCTACGCGGTGCGCGCGTTCGTCTCGGAGCGGGGCGCGCCGGGGGTGGCGGTGGCCGCGCAGGCCAGCTTCGGGGTGTACCTGTCGACCGCCGGTGGCCGTCCGGGCAGCTTCGTCCACGTCGGGCTGGCGAACGTGGACAACCGGGTGCTCGCGGTGCAGTACGACGGCCCGGCGACGCTGCTGTGGAGCGGTGCCGGCGAGCCGGACCCGAAGAAGCCCGGACAGGGGTGCCACCGCACCCGGCTGTTCGAGTCCGACGTGAAGTGGCAGCCGGTGCAGACCGGCTGGATCGGCGGCACCTGCCGCGACCTGGCGTTCGCCGGCCAGCTCGCGGTGGCGGCGACGCAGAGCGGCGGGGTGCTGCGGCTGGACACCCTGGGTGCGCAGCCGCAGTGGCAACCGGTGTCGGTCAACTGCGGGTTGCCGCTGCGGGACCGGACCCGGTTCGTGCCTGTCGACGCCGTCGCGGTGAGCGGCCCGACCGGCGGCGGCGCGGGTGGCACGGCCGGCGGCACCGGCACGGCGAGCACCGGCACGGCAGGCAGCACCGGCACGCCGGGCACGGCCGGCGGGGGCACGGCCGGCGGCTCCGACGCGGCGGAGCGGCTGATCCTGGCCGGCGGCGAACGCGGTGTGCACCGCAGCGCCACCGCCGTGGACTGGACGCCCAGCGCCAACCAGGCCACCGCCGACGTGGTGACCGTCCCGGACACCTGGCTGCTCTGCTCCGGCGAGCACGACATAGAGGTGGTGCGCCAGGATGCGACGTTCGGCGATTGAACGGCTGCTGCCCGCCGCCTACCAGCGGGCCTGCGTGCCCGGCAGCGTGCTCTGGGCACTGCTGGACGTGATGGAGGGGCTGCACGCCCCGGACGAGGCGATCCTCGCCGAGGTGGATGCCCTCTTCGACCCGTACCGGGCACCGGACGGGCTGGTCGTGCGGTTGACCCGCTGGGTGGCGATGGACCACGTGGTGGCCTCGCCCCGGCCGGACGCGCCCCTGCCGCTGCCGGTGGGCCGGCTGCGCGACCTGGTGGCCAACGCCGCGCTGTTGGCCCGGTGGCGCGGCACCCCGTACGGCATGCGGCGGGCCCTGGAGCTGGCCACCGGGGTGCCGGGCTTCGCGATCGACGAGCCGGCCGAGCGGCCCTTCCACGTCGTGGTGCGGGTCCCGGCTGCCGCCGTCGGCCAACTCGCCGTGATCACCCGCATCGTCGAGGCGGAGAAACCCGCCTCCACCACCGTCGAGATCGTCCCGGAAGAGGAGTCGTCATGACCACCGAATGGGCGGTCGTCGCCGCCGCCGAGCAGTTCACCCTCGACCCGCGCAACGCCGGCGAGCTGACCTTCACCGTCTCCAACCCGGGCACCGCGCCGGACACCGTGGTGTTCGACGTGGCGCCCGGTGACGGCTCCCAGCGGGCGTGGTTCACCGTCGCCGAGCCCCAGCGGGTGGTCCCCGGCCAGGGCTCGCTGTCGTTCCTGGTCACGCTCGCCGTCCCGGCGGGCACACCGCCGAGGCGCTACGACATGACCGGGTTCGCGTACTCGGCGAACACCGCTCCGGAGGAGAGCTCCCGGTCCAGCGGCCGGGTCACGTACGAGGTGCGGGCGGTCGCGCCGCCACGGCGTACCCCCTGGTTGTGGATCGCCGCCGCGGCGGCGTTGGTGCTGGTGGTGGTGGCCGTGGGGGTGGTGTTGCTGACCCGCGACGGCGAGCCGGCCCCCGGCGAGCCGCGGGAGGTCACCGTGGAGGCGGAGAGCCTGGTGGACGGCGCGGTCGTGGTCAGGTCGCCGCAGAACAGCACGGCGGCCGTGGGTGCGCAGCCCAACTGCTGCGGGGTGACCTGGTCCGGGGACAAGCAGCTCTTCTTCACGGGGCTGGCCATCGGCGACAGGGTGACGGTGACGGTGCAGATCCCGGCCGACGGCACCTGGCGGTTCGCCACGGCACGGACCACCGCCCCCGATTACGCCAACACCGTCTTCACCATTGACGGCAACCAGGTCGGCGGCACGTTCCTCGGCTTCACACCGAAGGTGCAGAAGACCGACTTCCTGGACGTCGGAACGATCCGGCTGGCCAAGGGGCCGCACCAGGTCACGCTGCTGGTGGTGGGCAAGACGCAGGGCACGAACTCCTACTTCGCCGGGGTGGACACGATCCGGTTCACCGAGGTCGTGACGTCGGCCGTGGCGCGATGAGCGGTCGGCAGAAGACGCTGCTGGGGCTGCTCGCCGTCCTGCTGGTGGTGCTGTTCGTGGTCGCGGTCGGCGCGGGTCGCGACGACCGGGGTGATCCGGGCGCCCGACACGGGTTGGTCGACCGGTTGGGTGCGCTGGCCGGCGAGCGTGCGGCGGTGGACCCGGCCGGCGTCGACGCCGACTGCGCCGACGGGAACGGCCGGTTGACGTTCTCCGGCAGTTGCGTGCTGCGGGTCGCCGACCCGGGAGGGCTGCGCACCCTGGTGCTACGCAGCGCGGCACGGTTCACGGTCGTCGCGCCGGCGCCCGGCGACGCCGAGGTCACCATCCGCGACGAGGTCGAGCCGGCGTCCGACGGCACCGGGGCGGTGGCGAAGGTCGCCGTCGACCAGGCCACCGAGGTGGGCCTGACCTGCCCCGGCCTCGGTGGCTGCACGGTCGTCGTGGCCACGTCCTGACCGGAGGGAAGGTGCCGACATGGGTGACCTGCGTAAGCCGTTTCTGTTGCTGGCGATGCTCGCCATCGTCCTGGCGATCGGCGTGGAAATGGGTGCCGGGTTGTTGCTGGGCGGTGCCGACGCCGGCGCGGCCCTCGCGGACAGCGCCGGATCGCTGGACGTGGACCTCGACGACGTGTCCGGGGTCAGCGAACCGTCCGGCCGGGGCACCGGCTACCTGGCGTTGATCGACGCGGTGGCGGTCTGGAGCACCGGGCTGTTCTGCCTGGGCATGCTGCTGCCCGAGCGGGTCCAGGGCCGGGTGCAGGGCGTCGCCAGCCTGATCTTCTCGATCATCCTGATCATCGTCGGGCTGGTCGCGCTTGTTATCGCGTTCGTGGAGCTGATGATCATGGTGTCGCTGTTCCTGGCCGTCCCGTTCGGCACGCTCGCGTACCTGGCGCTGTGGGGGTTCTTCCCGGTCGGCGACGCGGCGCTGCTGCTCGGGCTGGTGCTGCTGCTCAAGCTGGTGTGGGCCGGGCTGCTGGTGCTGGCCCAGCCGCGCTTCCTACAGAACAAGGGCCTCGTCCTGCTGATCCTCACCACCCTGCTGTGCACCGTCGTCCTGGAGTTCCTGCACCACCTGGTGCCGGTGATCCTGGTCAGCATCGTCGACGACGTGGCGGCACTGGTCTTCGCGGTGATCGCGATCGTCTGGGGGCTGGTGCTGCTGATCGGGTCGATCCCGGCGATCGTGAAGGCCGTCCGGGTAACGGCCGCCTTGCCAACCACCCACCCACGCCGTTGATCATGAAGGCGTCGTCGTCCGGTGCCCCCGGTGATCATGAGGTTATTGCCCTCCCGAGCGGCGTGTCGTGGCAATAACCTCATGATCGACGCACGCGGGGGTGGGGTGGGGTGGGGTGGGGGTTAGTCCACCTTGGTTAGGAGGGGTTTGCCTTTTTCTACTACGTAGGTGGCCAGCTCTACCGCTATGCCGTCGCCTACGTTGCGGGCCTGGTGGTGGACGCCGTAGGGGACGGTCAGCGCGTCGCCGACATTGCACACGATCGGTGGCTGTCCCTCGAGGGTGTACTCCAGGGTGCCCTGCAGAACGCAGATGATCTCTTCGCCGGGGTGGAAGTGCTTGAACGGCGGCGAGTCGGGGGTGAACTCCACCCGACTCTGGATGACCTCCCGCCCGGGGATGCTGAGATCGTGTTTCTGGAGATCGACGCGCCACAGTCCCGGTGCCCCCTGCACCGCTGTCGGGCTGATGCCCTCGGGTCGATCCGTCCCACTCATCTCGGCCTCCTGCACACCGTCGTGCGGACGGCACCCGCCCACGGTTGGCGATCCCCCGAGGATAGATGGCCACGGACCCGCCGGGGCACGGATGCCGAGAAAGCGAGCCCCGCGCCCCTGGTCAGGTCACCGGACGCCCGCGCGGCGGTGCCGGCCCCGATCTCACGGCCAGGGCGGCGGCGGTGGCGCGGTCCAGGGTGCCGTCGGCGACGACCACCGCGTGCCGGCCCCGCCGCGCCGTGCCGGCCGCGATGGTCACCGGCCGCTCGAACGCGAACGCCACCCCGACGCCCGGATACATCGCGGTCCGCGTGAACCACCGGTCGCCGTCGCCGAGACCACTGAAGACCAGGGTGTACGCGCTCCCGTCCGGCCCGGTGCCGGCAAGGGCGACCCACGGCTCGGCGGAACCGTTCACCGCCTCCTCCCCCGTCGCCGAGGCGCTGAACACCGACGCGGGCCCGGCCGAGACCGCCCGCCAGAAGAACCCGCCGTAGCCGGCGCCGCCGGGGCGGCCGTTGGTGGCCGGGCTGCCCAGCCGCACGTCCCGCCCGTCCGGGGCGCGCAGTGTGTAGTCCACGTCCAGTCGCCAGGCCGACACGTTTCCGCCCGCCGGGGCGGCGCTGAGCCGACGCTCCTCGGTGAGCAGCACCGCCGAATGCGGGTCGCGCCACTCCAGTCGGTGCGCCAGCCGGTCGGCGGACCGCTGCGACCAGCCGGTGTGCGCGATCCGCCCGTGGTCGTCGCGCCACGTGTAGCCGACGTCGCGGACGTAGGTGCGCCCGCCCCAGAGGTTGCTGCCATTGACGTCCTGCACCGCGAGGGAGGCGCCGAGGTGCCACACGTGGTCGGCGGGCAACGCGTCGGTGACCACAGTTCCGCCCAGGGTGCGGACCGGATGCAGGTACGGTCGCGGCCCGTGCCGCGCGTCCAGCGCCGGATCGACCACGTACCGGGCCACCTCCGTGCCCGCGACCAACAGCCGCGCCGGCTGCTCGCCGCCGTCGCCCGCCGGGAGCCGGGACCCGGCCTCGGTGCTCACTGTGACTCCCGGTCGACGGTGACCGGTTGCCGACCGGCGACGGCGTGCAGGGCGGCCACGGTGTAGCCGGCGAGGATCGGCACCGCGACCGGGGTGACCAGCACGGCGAGCAGCCCGGCCAGCGCGGTCACCCCGGCGAACGCGGCCCAGCGGGTGGGCGCGTCGAGGCAGGCACGTGCGGCGGACCGGGCCGCCGCCCGCCACCGCCCACCCCCGTTGCGGCCCGCCTCGACGACGACCAGCCCGGCGTACCCGGTCAGACCGGCCGTGACCAGCGCGGTCACCACCAGCGCCGGCGGGCCGCCCGGCACCCGGCCGGTGGCCAACGCCGCCAGGTCGGCGGCGAGCAGCCCGGCCACGGCGAGCGCCAGCAGGCTCACCGGCACGCCGGGCAGCGCCGCGCGGCCGAACCGGCGCAGGGTGACACGTGCCGACGGCCAGCCTCCGGTACGGGTCCAGTCGTGCACCGCCGCGCTCGCCGTGCCGGCCGCCGCCGCGGCGGTGAGCAGCGGTGCCGCGACGAGGGTCAGCAGGATGCCGAGCAACGCCAGGTCGGCGGCGTCGCGCAGGACGTCACGCCAGTCCCGCCGGCCGCCGGTGTCCGCCGGTTCAGCCCTTGATGCCACCGGTGTTGATCCCCTCGACGAGCATCCGTTGGAAGGCGACGAAGAACAGGAAGACCGGCAGCAGCGACAGCACCGACATGGCGAACATCGGCCCGACCGCACTCTGGCTTGTCGAGTCGATGAACAGGGTCAACGCGACAGGCACGGTGTAGTCCCCCAGTTCGGACAGGAAGACCAGTTGGCGGAAGAAGTCGTTCCACGTCCAGATGAACGAGAAGATCGCGGTGGTCACCAACGCCGGGCGGCTCAGCGGCAGGATGATGTGCCGGAAGATGCCGTACGGGCCGGCGCCGTCGATCCGGGCCGCCTCGTCCAGCTCGCGGGGAATGCCGCGCATGAACTGCACCATCAGGAAGACGAAGAACGCCTCGGTGGCCAGGAACTGCGGGATGAGCAGCGGCAGGTACGGCCATTCGCCGCCGACCAGCCCGAGCGTCCGGAACAGGATGTACTGCGGCACGATCAGCACGTGCTGGGGCAGCAGCAGCGTGCCGATCATGACGGCGAACCACACCCCGCGCAGCCGGAACCGCAGCCGGGCGAAGGCGTACGCGGCCAGCAGGCAGGAGAGCCCGTTGCCGACGACGGTGAGCAGGCTGACCATCGCACTGTTGAGGAAGAACCGGCCGAAGCTCACGTCGAAGTTGGACCACCCGGCGGTGTAGTTGCCCGGGGAGAAGCGCTCCGGCAGCAGGCCGACGTTGTTGACGATCTCCTCCTGGGATTTCACCGAGGTGCCCACCATCCAGATCAGCGGGTAGAGCACCACGGCGAGGATCGCCACCAGGATCAGCAGTCGCAGCACCGGCCGACCGGCCGGGCGTCGCGGGGCGATCGGCGTCTGGGTCACCGTCACCGGTCCTCCCCGTCGGAGTAGTGCACCCAGAACCGTCCGGTGCTGAAGAAGATCGCGGTGATGAGCGCGATGGCGAGCAGGAACACCCAGGCCATCGCCGAGGCGTAACCCATCTCGAGGTCGGTGAAGCCGGTGATGTAGAGGTTCAGCGTGTACATCAGCGTGGAGTCGACCGGGCCGCCGGTGCCGTTGCTGAGCACGAACGCCGCGGTGAAGCCCTGGAACCCGTTGATCGTCTCCAGCACCAGGTTGAAGAAGATGACCGGGGACAGCATCGGCAGGGTGACGTTGCGAAACTGGCGGAACCGGCCGGCGCCGTCGACCGACGCCGCCTCGTACAGCTCGGCGGGCACCTGCTTCAGCCCGGCCAGGAAGATCACCATCGGTGCGCCGAACTGCCAGATGGCCAGCACCATGAGCGTCTCCAGAGCCCAGTCCGGGTCGTTGACCCACGGTTTGCCCTCGATGCCGACGAGGCTCAGCAGCGAGTTGAACGCACCGTCGCGGTTGAACATGCTGACCCAGACGATGGCCAGCGCGACGCTGCCGCCGAGTAGCGACGGCAGATAGAACAGCCCACGAAACAGCCCGACGCCGCGCCAGGCACGGTTGAGCAGCAGCGCCACGCCGAGCGCCGCGGCCAGCTTCAGCGGTACGGCGATCAGCGCGAAGGTCACTGTCACCCGCACCGCGTGCCAGTACGACGGGTCGGCGGTGAACATCCGTTCGTAGTTGGCCAGCCCCACCCACTCCACCTCGGACAACGGGGTGAGGATGTCGTAGTTGGTGAAGCTCAGGTAGAGCGACAGCAGCATGGGGACCGCCGTGACACCCAGCAGGCCGATGAGCCACGGGGACAGGAAGGCGTACCCCGCCCGGCCCTCGCCGTGCCGGACGCGTCCGGGCCCCTGGGCGCGGGCTCGGGCGGATCCGGGGCCGCGTCGGGTCGGGTCGGGCGCCGTGGTCAACGCCACGAACGGCTCCTCTCCTCGGCTGGTGGGCGCTCAGGCGATGGCGGACGTGCACGCCGCGAGGAACTGGGCGGCGGCCTCGGCGGTGCTCACCCGGCCGTACTGCGCGTTCTCGGCGGCCTTGATCAGCTCGGACTTGACCTTGCTGTGCCCCTTGATCGGCACCTGCGGCGACTTGCCGAACTTCTGGGTCAGCTCCGCCTCGACGGCGATCGACTGTTTCATGGCCGGGTCGCTGGTGCCCTCGCTGACCACCCGGCGCAGGTCCAGGTTGGACGGCAGGCCCCGGTCGGTGCCGAGCAGCGTGACCGCCTCCTGGTCGTTGTTCAAAAAGTTGATCACGTCGACGGCGACGTCCCTGTTCTTGCTGCCCTTGAACACCGACCAGTACATCGAGGCCCGGGCCCACTGCGCGCTCGGATCACCGGGGTACGCGATCACGCCCAGCTCGTCCTTGGTGTTCTTCTTCAGGTCCGGCATCTGGTTGGCCCACACCCAGGAGGTCCCGGCCTTGCCGGTGACCACCAGTTGCTTGGTGACGTCGCTGGAGTTGCCCTCGTGGATGACGTCGGCGGTCGGCGTGGCCCGACGGTCCCGGGCGCCCTTCCACAGGTCGAACCACGTGGTCACGTCCGCGGCGGTGAAACCCAGCTCCTTACCCTTGTAGAGGTCCTTGCCCTGCTGGCGCAGCCACACCCAGAACGCCTTGTAGTCGGCGCTCGGGTCCTGGGTGCCGGGCACCTTCGTCGTGGCGGTGACCTGCTCGGCCCAGGCGATGTGCTGCTCCCAGGTCATCCCGGTGGTCGGCTCGGGCAGGTTGTGCGTCTTCAGCAGCGTCTTGTTGTAGACCAGGCCCTGGGTGTTCTCCCCGGCGGCCAGCCCGGCGAGCTTGCCGTCGACCACGCCGTACTGCCAGAGGCTCTCCGGGAATTTGGAGGTGTCCAGTTTCCCCGACTTCTGGTAGGAGGTCAGGTCGAGCGTGGTGTTGCGGGCCGCGTACTCGGCCAGGTAGTTGTCGTCGATCTGGAACAGGTCCGGTGGGTTGCCGCCCGCCGTGAGGGTGGCCAGCTTGTCGAAGTAGCCCTGGTTGGCCTGCCAGGTCGTCTCGAAGGTCACGTTCGGATGCTTCTTGGTGTAGAGCGCGAGGGCGTCCTCGGTCAGCTTGGCCCGGGCGTCGCCGCCCCACCAGAAGACGGAGAGCTTGACCGGGGCGTTCGGGTCGGCGGCACCGCCGTCGTCGTCGCCGCACGCGGCGGCCCCGGCCAGCAGCGGCGCGGCGACCGTCATGGCGAGCAGGCCGCGCAGCAGACGCCGCCGAGACAGCGGGATACGGTCGATGCGCCCGACGGGCACGTCAGAGGTGGGGTGCATGTGCGCTCACTCCTCGGCGGTGGGAGGCGACGGCGTCACCGGTGGCCACGCTCGGGATTGTTCGGGCCCGCGGGGCGATGCGGGGTCCGGGCCGAGCGGTGCGGCCGGGGGACGTGCCGGTCGGGCGTGCGGGCCCGGGCCGGTCGAGTCGCGGATGACCAGGTCGGTCTGGAGCATTACCTGTGCGGTGGTACGACGGACGCCGAGCGCCGTGCCGGCACCGGGCCCCCGCGGGCCGCGCGGTGACTCGATGTCCTGTTGCAACAGCATGTCGACGGCCGTCCGGCCAGCGGTCGCGGTGGGGGTGGCCACCGTTGTCAGTTTGGGGCGGGTGAGCCGGCTCAGGGTGATGTCGTCGACCCCGACGACGCTCACCTCCCGCGGCACCCGGATCCCGAGCGCGTCCAGCCCTTCGATGAGGCCGATCGCCATCAGGTCGTTGTAGGCGAGCACGGCCGACACACCACTGCGTCGCACCTGCTCGGCGACCGCGGAACCGCCGGTCACGGTGGGCGCGTTCGGGCCGAGCACGGTCAGCTCCGCGCCACCGGCCCGGGCGGCGGTGCCGGCGGCCCGGCGCATCTCCCGGTTGGTCCACGAGCTACGCGGGCCCCCGAGCAGCGCGAGGTGGCGATGGCCCAGGCCGACCAGGTGCTCGACCGCGGCGCGGGCGCCCTGCCCGACGTCCATCAGCACGCAGGGCAGGCCGGTCACCTGGCGGTTCACCACCACCAGTGGCACCTCACGGCTGAGCTGCTCGATCAGGCTGTTGCTCATCCGCGGGCTGCACAGCAGCACACCGTCCACCTGCTTGGCCAACGCGTGGACCAACTCCTCCTCGGTGGCCGGGTCCTCGTTGGTGTCGGCCACGAAGACGTGGTAGTCGCGCTGACGGGCCTGACTCTCCGCCGCCTTGATCAGCGGTGGGAAGAACGGGTTCGCGATGTCGGCGATGATCAGCCCGATGTTGTGCGTACGCCCGGTGATCAGTGCGCGGGCGGCCCGGTTCGGCCGATAGCCCAGATCCTCCGCGCACGCCAACACCCGGATCCGGGTGTCCGGGTTGACCAGGTGCGGAGCGGAGAAGGTGCGGGACACGGTGGAGATGTGCACGCCGGACGCCCGGGCGACGTCCCGGATGGTGACTGGCACGGCGGGCCCTTCGTCCGATGTGGTGGCGGTCACGCGGGTGTGGCCCATTAATGCAAACGGTTGCGCCAGTGTCAACGGTCAATGTCTGCGGATGTGCTACGTCCACGTTTCGCACCGTGACGTTCCGCCCCACAAACGCGGATATTTACCACCGATCGCAGCATCGTCGTTGACGCGATCATATTGATCGTGATTACTTCACTGCAAACCTTTGCAGAGTCACCGGGAAGGCGAGCGCATGTCACCGAGAGCCGACGGGCGGGTCCGGTACGCCATCGTGGGCACCGGCGCGCGGGCGGAGATGTTCGTGCGGGCGTTGGTGCTCGACCACGCCGACACCACCGAGCTGGTCGCCTTCGCCGACGTCAACCAGGCCCGGATGGACGCGCACAACCGCTGGCTCGCCGAGCTGGGCCACCGCCCGGTGCCGACCTACCCGGCCGGTGACTTCGCGGCCATGCTGGACTCCGAGCGTGTCGACGTCGTCCTGGTCACCAGCGTGGACGTCACCCACGACGAGTACGTGGTGGCCGCGCTGCGCGCCGGCCGGGAGGTGATCACCGAGAAGCCGATGACCGTGGACGTGCCGCGCTGCCGGCGCATCCTCGACGCCGTCACCGAGACCGGCGGTCGGGTGACAGTGGCGTTCAACTACCGCTACAACCCGCTGCACGAGCAGGTCCGCCGGCTGCTCGCCGAGGGCGCCGTCGGCGAGATCGGCTCGGTGCACTTCGAGTGGCTGCTCGACGTGCGCCACGGTGCGGACTACTTCCGCCGCTGGCACCGCGACAAGGCCACCTCCGGCGGGCTGATGGTGCACAAGGCCAGTCACCACTTCGACCTGGTCAACTGGTGGCTGGCGGCCACCCCCGTGCAGGTGTACGCGGCCGGTCGGCTCTTCTTCTACGGCGACGGTGGCCGCCGGCACGGCTACGCCCGCGACTACGACCGGGCACACGGCTCCCCGGACGCGGCCGACGACCCGTTCGCGCTGCGGTTGGACGCCCATCCCCGGCTGCGCGAGCTGTACCTCGATGCCGAGGCGGAGGATGGCTACCAACGCGACCGCAACGTGTTCGCCCCCGGAGTCACCATCGAGGACGACATGGCGGTGCTCGCCCGCTACTCCACCGGTGCCACGATGACCTACCACCTCACCGCCTACGCTCCCTGGGAGGGCTACCGGGTGATGATCAACGGCAGTCGCGGCCGGCTGGAGCTGGAGGTGACCGAGAACGACTTCGTCGACCGGGGCACCGCCGGCGCGGTCAAGGGTGCCGCCCTGCACGGCACCGAGGCGCCGGCCGAGGGCGGCGGTGCGACACTCACCCTGCGCCCGTTCTGGGCACCGCCCCGGCGGATCCCCGTCGAGGGCCGCACCCGGCAGGGCCACGGTGGCGCGGACGCCCGGATGACCGGGGTGCTCCTCGGGGGTCGACCCGACCCGTTGGACCGCGCCGCGACCGCCGACGACGGCGCTCTGGCCCTGCTCACCGGCCTGGCGGCCAACCGGTCCTTCGAGACCGGTCAACCGGTCCGGGTCGCCGACCTGCTCACCCCCCGCTGACCAGGAGACGAGGAGCCCATCCCCGTGCCGACGTCCGACCACACCGACCTGCTCCTGCCCTCCGAACCGGGCCAGCGCGCCCTGGCCCGAGAGCTGTACGCCCTCGCGGCGGAGCAACCCATCATCTCGCCGCACGGGCACGTCGACCCGGCCCTGCTGGCCGAGGACCAACCCTTCCCGGACCCGGCGCGGCTGCTCATCGTGCCGGACCACTACCTGACCCGGATGCTGCTCAGTCAGGGCGTCCCCCCGGCGGAGCTGGGTGTGCCCACCCGTGACGGCAGCCCGGTGGAGACCGACGGCCGGGTGATCTGGCGACGCTTCGCCGCGCACTGGCACCTGTTCCGGGGCACCCCGTCGCGGCTCTGGCTGGAGCAGACCTTCCGCACCGTGTTCGGGGTGCACACGCCGCTTCGCCCGGCCACCGCCGACGCCCTCTACGACGAGATCGCGGCCCGGCTCGCCGAGCCGGACTTCCGGCCCCGGGCACTGTTCGAGCGGTTCGGCATCGAGGTCCTCGCCACCACCGAGTCGCCACTCGACGACCTGGGCCAGCACGCCAAGCTCGCCGCCGACGGCTGGGGCGGGCCGGGCGGCCGGGTAGTCACCACGTTCCGCCCGGACGACGTGGTGGACATGGAGTACGACGGCTGGGCAAGCAATGTGGACCGGCTCGGCGAGCGGGCCGGCGAGGACACCGGCACGTACGCCGGCTACCTGGCCGCGCTGCGGGCCCGGCGGGCCGCGTTCGTCGCCGCCGGCGCCACGTCCTCCGACCACGGCCACCCCACCGCGCGCACGCTGGACCTGACCCCGGCCGAGGCCGAGCGCCTGTACGACCGGGGCCGGCGCGGCACGGCCGACGCCGCCGACGCGGAGGCGTTCCGGGCGCACATGCTCATGGAGTTCGCCCGGATGTCGCTCGACGACGGCCTGGTCATGCAGCTGCACCCCGGCGCGGTCCGCAACCACAACCGGTGGCTGCACGCCCGGCACGGCCGCGACGTCGGCGGCGACATTCCCCAGGCCACCGAGTACGTGCACGCGCTCGCCCCCCTGCTGGAGCGCTACGGCAACGACCCCCGGCTGCGGCTGGTGCTCTACACCCTCGACGAGGACACCTTCACCCGCGAGTTGGCGCCCCTCGCGGGCGGGTACGCCGCCGTGCTGCTCGGCGCGCCCTGGTGGTTCCTGGACTCCCCCGAGGTGCTGCGCCGGTTCCGGGAGGCGGTCACCGAGAGCGCCGGTTTCTACAACACCACCGGTTTCGTCGACGACACCCGGGCGTTCTGCTCCATCCCGGTCCGCCACGACGTGGCCCGTCGGGTGGACGCCGGCTTCCTGGCCCGCCTCGTCGCCGAGCACCGACTGCCGATGGACGAGGCCGCCGAGACCATCGTCGACCTGGCGTACCGGCTGCCCAAACGGGTCTTCAACTTCGGAGGCACCACCAAGTGAGCATCACCATCACCTCCGTCGAGGTGCACGACGTGCGGTTCCCGACCGCCGCCCGGGGCGACGGCTCCGACGCGATCAACCGCGGCGACTACTCGGCGACGTACGTGGAGTTGGGCACCGACGCCGGGGCGACCGGCGCGGGGTTCACCTTCACCAACGGTCGTGGCAACGAGATCACCTGCGCGGCGGTCCGCGCCCTGGCCCACCACGTGCGGGGACGCACGATCGAGGAGATCACGGCCGAGCCGGTGGCGTTCTGCCGCGCACTCAGCGCCGACGCGCAGCTACGGTGGCTGGGGCCCGAGAAGGGCGTCATCCACATGGCGACCGGCGCGCTCGTCAACGCGGTCTGGGACCTGCGGGCCACCCTCGCCGGCAAGCCGATGTGGCGGTTCCTCGCCGAGCTGCCCACCGACGAGCTGGTGGCCAGCGTCGACTTCACGCACATCAGCGACGCGCTCACCCCGGACGAGGCTGCGACCATCCTGGACAAGGGACGCGACGGCCTGGCCGACCGGCTGGCCACGCTCGAACGTGACGGTTTCCCGTCGTACACGACCTCGGTCGGCTGGCTCGGCTACCCCGACGACAAGGTGCGCGCGCTGACCCGGCAGGCGTACGACGAGGGCTGGCGGGCGATGAAGATGAAGGTCGGCGGCCCGCTCGCCGACGACCTGCGGCGGGCCCGGATCATCCGGGCGGAGATCGGCCCGGACGCCCTGTTGATGATGGACGCCAACCAGGTCTGGGGCGTGGACGAGGCGATCACCGCGATGGCCACACTGGCCGAGGTGGACCCGTACTGGATCGAGGAGCCGACCCACGCCGACGACATCCTGGGCCACGCCCGGATCGCCCGGGCGGTCGACGAGCTGACCGGCGGGCGGTGCCGGGTGGCCACCGGCGAGGTGGCCGCCAACCGGGTGATCTTCAAGCAGTTGTTGCAGGCCGAGGCGATCGGCGTGATGCAGGTCGACGCGTGTCGGGTCGCCGGCGTCAACGAGGTCCTCGCCGAGCTGCTGCTGGCGGCGAAGTTCGGGGTGCCGGTCTGCCCGCACGCCGGTGGCGTCGGCCTCTGCGAGTACGTCCAGCACCTGGCGATCTTCGACTACCTGCGGGTGGGCGCCGGCCTGGACGGACGGATGATCGAATACGTCGACCACCTGCACGAGCACTTCGTCGACCCGGTCCGCACCCGCGGTGGCCGCTACCTGCTGCCCGAGCGGCCCGGCTACAGCGCCACCATGAAACCGGCGTCGATCGCCGAGTTCCGCTTCCCGGACGGTCCGGCATGGCGGTGACCGTCGGCGCGTCCCGCCTCGGCCTGGGGGTGCTGCGCCACCTGCCCGTCGAGTCCCGTCCCCTGGTCCGGCCGGGCACCGTGCCGACCGGCATCGTCCATCTGGGGCTGGGGGCGTTCCACCGGGCACACCAGGCCGTCTACACCGAGGCGGCGGTCGGCGCGGCCGGCGGCGACTGGGGCATCGTGGCCGTCGCACCGCGCAGCACCGCCGTGGTCGAGGCACTCGCCGCCCAGGACAACCTCTTCAGTGTCAGCACCCTCTCCGCCACCGGCAGCGAGACCCGGGTGGTGGGCGCGCTGAGCGGCGTACGGCACGCCCCGCACGACCCGGACGCCGTGGTGGCGCTGCTCGCCGATCCGGCCGTGCGGGTGGTGACGTTGACCGTCACCGAGAAGGCCTACCAGCTCGACCCGGTGACCGGGCGGCTTTCCCCGGACTCGGCGCTCGCGGCCGACCTGGCCGGCGGCCGACCGCCGACCACCGTACCCGGGTTGCTGCTGCGAGGGCTGGCCGCGCGGGCCGCCGCGGACGCCGGGCCGGTGGCCCTGGTGAGCTGCGACAACCTGCCGGCCAACGGGCGACGACTGCGCGGCATGCTCGACCAGGCGGTCGGCCGGGCCGCTCAGGTGCCCGCCGGGCTTGTCGAGTGGGTGGCCGGCAACGTCACCTGCCCGGGCACCATGGTCGACCGGATCGTGCCGGCCAGCACCCCGGAGACGATCGACACGGCCCGCCGGGCGCTCGGCGTGACCGATCTGGCCGCGGTGGCCGCCGAGCCGTACGCGCAGTGGGTGATCGAGGACGACTTCCCCGGCGGCCGGCCCGGCTGGGAGCACGCCGGCGCGGTGCTGACCGACGACGCCGGCCCGTGGGAGCGGTTGAAGCTGCGCGCCCTCAACGGCGTGCACTCGGCCGTGGCGTACCTCGGCGCGCTGGCCGGTCGGGAGACGATCGCCGAGGCGCTGGAGATCCCGCACCTGGCCGACGTGCTGCGTCGGTTGATCGCCGAGGACGTCGCGGCCAGCTTCACCCCGCCGGACGGGGTCCGGGTGGTCGACTACGGTGAGCAGGTCCTCGCCCGGTTCGGCAACCCGGCGATCCACCACCGCACCCTCCAGGTGGCGTTGGACGGCTCGCAGAAGCTGCCGCAGCGGATCCTGCACACCATCGTCGACCTGCGCGCGTCCGGCCGGTCCGCGCGCTGGGGTGCGCTCGTCGTGGCGTCCTGGTTGCGCTTCGCGCTGGGGTACGCCGACGACGGCCGCCCGCTGCCGTTGCAGGATCCCCTCGCCGGGCCGATCCGGGCCGCCCTGGACGCCGGCGCGCAGACCCCGGCCGGCGCGGTGGACGCCGTCTTCGCACTGCGTGAGGTCGTCCCGGAGGAGGTGGCCGCCGACGACGAGGTCCGCGCCGAGGTGACCGCCTGGCTGACCGCGCTGGGACGACACGGCGTCGAGGCCACCCTGGCCGGTGCCCGGTGAGTCCACCGCCGGTCGGTGCGCGGTGACCGGCGGGGCGACAGCGCCGTCGCCCCGGGTGGCGGTGATCGGGGCGAACGGGCACGGTCGCTGGCACCGGCGGGTGCTCGCGCCGTTGCACGCCGCCGGCCGGTTACGGCTTGTCGCCCTGGTCGACGTCCGGCCGGTGGAGGACGATCCGGCGGCGCCGGTGCCGCCCGGGGTCAAAATGTTCACCGACCACCGGGCGATGCTCGCCGCCACCCGCCCCGAGGTGGTGGTGATCTGCACGCCGCCGCACACCCACCTGGCGATCGCCCGGGACGCCCTGACCAGCGGTGCGGACCTGCTGCTGGAGAAGCCGCCGGTGTTGTCGCTGGCCGAGCACGAGGAGCTGACCCGGGCTCTCGCCGCCGCCGGCCGGGTCGCCCAGGTCGGCTTCCAGGCGCTCGGCTCGGCCGCGCTCACCGCGCTGACCGACGCGTTGGCCGCCGGCCGGCTGGGTACGGTCACCGGCATCTCCAGTGTCGCCGCCTGGCAACGGCCGGACGCCTACTACGCCCGGTCCCCCTGGGCCGGTCGACGAAGCCTGGACGGTCGGCCGGTGCTGGACGGCGCACTCGTCAACCCGCTCGCGCACGCGGTGATGCAGTGCCTGGCGATCGGCGAGGCGCTCGGCGGGGCGACGCCCTGGCCGGCCGTGATCGAGGTGGAGCGCTACCGGGTCCGGCCGATCGAGGTGGAGGACACCGCAGTGCTGCGGGTCCTGTTCCGCGCCGGCCCACCCGTGCTGGTGGCGGTGACCCTGGCCGCTGAGGAGTTCGTGGCGGGCGAGGTGGTGGTGACCGGCACGGCGGGCCAGGCGGTGCTGGAATACCCGACCGACCGGCTGCGGCTGCCCGGGGACGTGGTGACCCGCCGCGTGCCGGGGCGGCAGGGGTTGCTGGAGAACCTGCTCGCGCACCGGGTCGACCCGACGGGGGTGCCGCTGATCGCCCCGCTGGCCCGTACCGCGCCGTTCACCGCGCTGCTTGACGCGTTGCGGTCCGCGCCGGAGCCGCGACTGCTCGACGGCGACCTGGTGACAGACGTCGGGGCGGGCGGGCAACGGGTGCGCCACCTGCGCGGCGTGGTCGACGTGTTGCGTCGGTCGGCCGAGCGGGGGGCGCTGCCGAGCGAGTTGGCGGTGCCGTGGGCGAGCGCCGGGTACCGCGCGGACGTGACGGGATAGGGGGTCCGCCCCGACTCCGGCGGGCCTCATCGGACAGTTCGTCAGACTGTGAAGGGACCACAGCGATGCGCAGACCCCTCCTCGGCGTGCTGGTGCTCGCCCTCCTGTTCGTCGCCGCACCGGGCGCCGCCCGCGCCGACGTCCGGTCCACCGAGCGGCTCTCCTGGCCGGCACGTCACCTCGGCCGGCAGGCCCTGCCCGAGCGGGACGGCTGGGCCGCCGAGGGTGCCGGCACCACCGGCGGCTCGACGGCCACCCCCGAACGGACCCGGGTGGTGCGCAGCCGGGCCGAGCTGATCGCCGCCCTGGGCGGTGACAACGCCAGCAACGCCGCCGACGCCACGCCGAAGCTCATCTACGTCGACGGTGCCGTCGACGGCTTCGAAGGGCCGGACGGCACGTCGCTGAGCTGCGCCGACCTGGCCGACCCGGGGTACCGGTTGGACGCCTACCTGGCCGCGTACGACCCGGCGGTGTGGGGTCGAGTGGCACCGGCCGGGCCGCTGGAGGAGGCCCGGGTGCGCTCGGTGACCAACCAGACCCGGCAGACCCAGCTCAACGTCGGCCCGAACACCACCATCGTCGGGCTGCGCGGTGCGCGACTGACCGGGCTCACCCTCATGATCGACCGGGCGTCGAACGTCATCGTCCGCAATCTGACCCTCGTCGACGCCCGGGACTGCTTCCCCGCCTGGTCGCCGACCGACGGCGAGGCCGGCAACTGGAACAGCCAGTACGACCAGATCTCGGTCCGCCGCAGCGAGCACGTCTGGGTCGACCACAACACCTTCACCGACGGCGACAACCCGGACAGCGCCCAGCCTGTCTACTTCGGGCGGCCCTACCAGGTGCACGACGGGTCGTTGGACGTCACGCACACCGCCAGCCTGGTCACCGCGTCCTGGAACCGCTTCACCGGACGGGACAAGCTGCTGTTGATCGGCTCGTCCAACACCGTCGGCCCGGACGTGGGCCGGCTGCGGGTCACCCTGCACCACAACCTCTTCGATGGCGTCCTGCAACGGCTGCCCCGGGTGCGGTTCGGTCAGGTCGACGTCTACAACAACCACTACCGGCTCGGCGGGAGCGACTTCCAGTACGCCCTCGGCGTCGGGGTCCAGTCGGCCATCTACGCACAGAACAACTTCTTCACCCTGGACGCGCTTGTCGACCCGGCCGACCTGCTCTACGACTGGGGTGGCACCACGCTGACCGAGCGGGGCTCCTGGGTGCGCCGGGGCGATGGTCCGGCCCGGCCGGTCGACCTGTTGGCGGCGTACAACGCGAGCCATGACCCGGACCTGGGAGCCGACGCGGGATGGACGCCCACCCTGCGCCGCGAACCCGTCCTACCGGCCCCGCTGGTGCCCCTGCTGGTGGGCCCGCTCGCCGGCGCCGACCGGTTGCCGATCTGACGGCGCGGCGCGCCCGCACTCGCGGTCGGGTCGGCGACGTAAGGGCTCATCGATGTGGTGAAGATCGGCTATAAGTGACGCATGGACTTCCCGCCGCACCTGGGCAGCATGCCGATGCACGCGATCACCGAGATCCACGGCGAACCGGGCCTGCTGGAGCGCTTCCGGTTGGAGGTCCGGCAGTTCGACGACGCCGCCCGCGAGCGGTTGACCGCCGCGCTCGACCTGGCCGCCGAGTTGCACCGCGACGACCGGCGCGTTCGCGAGCCGTACCTCAACCACCTGTTGCGGGTGGCGATCCGGTTGATGCACCACTACCAGGTGCGCGACGTGGACGTGATCGTCGCCGGCCTGCTGCACGACGCCGTCGAGGACCACCCGGCCGAGCTGGCCGACGGCGACGCCGGCCCCGACCCGACCGCGGCCGCGCTGGCGGCGCTCGCCGCGCGGTTCGGCACGCGCGTCGCGACGCTCGTCGCCGCCGTCACCAACCCGGTGTACGACCCCGAGCGGGACCGCAACACGCAGTACCGGGAGCACCTGGCGGTCAGCCTGGACCGGGAGCCCTGGGCTCGGGTGATCAAGGTGTCGGACTTCACCGACAACGGCGTCGGGGTGATCCACACGGTCGGGCCGAAGGTCGTCTCGTCGGCCCGGAAGTACCGGCCGCTGGTGCCGGTCTTCCGGGACCTGATCGGCCGGCCGGACACACCGTTGTCGCCGGCGGTGAAGCGACACATCTTCGGGCAGCTCGACCTCGCCGAGGAGCGGTTCAGCGCCATCCTGGACCAGCCCGCGCACTCCACCTCCACCTGACCGGCCTCCGGATCACCCGACCGGGTTCCGTGACAAGTTCTCGGATCTTTGCCGCAGCCTGCGGCATTACGGTGATTTTGCGTCAGTTGGGAGGCGAAAGTCCTCTTGGTCGAAGTTGCTGACGTAACCCCGATCGAGAGGACTCGGACCATGCGCGACCTTTCTCGTCGCGACCTGCTCAAGGCGACGGCCGTCGGCGCCGGAGCGGTCGCCCTCCCCGCAGTGATTGCCGGCAGTTCGGCGTTGGCGGCGGACGGCCCGTCCACTGGTGGTGAGAAGTTCCCGCCCGCCAGGTTGACCGGCCGGATCGTCCGTCCCCAGAGCCCCAACTACGCGGAGGCGAGCCTCGGCTGGGACGAGCTGTTCGTGCGCTACCCACTGGTGATCGTCTTCGCCCAGGAGACCCAGGACGTCGTCAACGCCCTCACCTGGGCTCGGCAGCACGACGTCGCGCTGCGGGTACGCAGCGGTCGGCACAGCCTGGAAGGCTGGTCGAACGTCGACAACGGCATTGTGATCGACGTCAGTGAGCTGAAGGACGTCCACATC
The DNA here is from genome assembly GCF_043197875.1 of Micromonospora sp. NPDC048935. Lineage (NCBI taxonomy): Bacteria > Bacillati > Actinomycetota > Actinomycetes > Micromonosporales > Micromonosporaceae > Micromonospora > Micromonospora sp. NPDC048935. The sequence continues at coordinate 230,819 of NZ_JBICTZ010000005.1, forward strand.
GACCCGGCCGCCCGCAAGGCGAAGCTCGGCGCGGGGCTCACCCAGTCCGAGGCGGTCGCCGCACTCGGGGAGTACGACCTGGCGGCGACGACCGGAGGCGAGGGGACCGTCGGCCTGTCCGGTGCGACTCTCGGGGGCGGTCTCGGTTTCCTCACCCGCTACATCGGCATGGCCTGCGACAACCTGATCGGCGTGGAGATCGTCGTCGCGGCGGGGGCCGACGGCGCCAAGGTGCTCCAGGTGGACCCGTGGAACCACGCGGACCTGCTCTGGGCGCTGCGCGGCGCCGGAAACGGCAACTTCGGGATCGTCACGTCCCTGACCTACCAGGTGGCCCCGCTGGAGAGCGTCGCCTACCTGCAGGCGACCTGGCCGGGCCTCGACAACCTGCACGACATCTTCGACATTTGGCAGCACACCGCACCGTTCGCCGACCCTCGCCTCGGCACTCAGGTCGAGGTCCACCCGGACAAGATCCTGCTGTTCGCGGTGCTCGCCGAGGGTTCGGAGGCCGAGGCGAGGAGGCTGCTGGAACCGCTCCTCTCCATCGGCGACCCCGAGGTCACCGTACAGGTCGGCGGCTGGAGCGAGACGTACGCCGGATTCCAGGTCCCGAGCGCCGACGACCCGGCAAAGTGGAAGTTCTACTCACAGTTCACCAGGGAGCCCTTCCCGGCAGAGGCGATCAGCATCGTCCGCCGGTTCATGGAGAAGGCTCCGTCGCCGGACAGCAACTTCTTCAGTCAGGCCTTTGGCCGCGGAGCCCAACGGCAGGAGCCCTTCGGTGGGGCGGCGTTCGCGCACCGCGACGCGCTCTTCTACTCCGAGCCCGGCGCGGGCTGGGGCACTCGCGGCGAGCCGGACAGCGACGACGCCATCACCCCGATCGCCCAGGCATGGATCGCCGAGTTCAGCCTGGCGCTGCGGCCCTATGTGGACGGCGCCTACGTCAACGTGCCGAACATCGGCATGGCGGAGTGGGAGGAAGCCTACTGGGGGCGCAACTTCCCACGGCTGCGCAAGATCAAGGCGAAGTACGACCCGCACAACGTCTTCCAGTACGAGCAGAGCATCCCGCCCGCGACCCACTGACCCGGCTGGCCGACGGCGAGGGTGACACCACCCACGCCGCCGGCCACCACCAACCTCGCCCACCCACCCACCTTGTGCATAGCCCACCCCACCCCGCCCCACCTTGCCGCCACCCCAACCCAAGCGGGGTCAACTCGGCGGGCTTGAGCACCACCAGGTTGCCGGCGGCGAGGGCCGGGACCGTGCCGCAGCCCCAACCCCAACCCATCTGCCGCAACCCCAACCCACCTCGTGCCCAGCCCCCGCCCCGTCCCACCTTGTGCGGTCCTTTGCTCTGCACCCGCGGAGGCGACACTCACGGTCTGTAGCTGGCGCCTCCGCAGGTGCAGAGCAAAGGACGCGGAGACAGCCGGCGTCGCCGGGCTGAGGCCGAGCCGGGCCGGGCGAGGGCCGGGCGAGGCGAGGCGAGGCGAGGCGAAACTAGAGCAGGCACCGGTGCCGGGATCGGCCAACCGCACCAGCACCCCGGCGACGAAGCCCACCGCGCGACCTCCCCGTTGCCCATGCCGGTGCGCCCTGCCCGGTTCGGCACGAGGATCGCGGAGGGCCCGTCACCCGAGCGTCACCGCCACCGCCACGTGCTCGGACGCGGCCCGGACTGTCGGGAACTGAGCACCCCCACAGTCGTCCCGCGGGCGTCAGGAGGACGCGGGCTCGTCGAGAACGACGCGCAACGGGTGCGGGGCGGTGGCGGCGAGGTCGCCAAGGACGGTGAACAACAGGGCGTACTGATCGGCCGGCTCATCGGCCAACAGCTGACCGGCGTCGTCGATCAGCAACGTGAGCGGACCGGCGTCCAGCCGGTCCCGGAGCACGTCGGAGAGGGCGTCCCAGGTGTCCCCCAGGTACGCCGGCAGGGACAGCACCGCGGCGAGCGCGGTGAACAGCCCGGCCCTGGTCCGGCTCGCCGCTCCGGTCAGCACCACCGCGCCGGGCACACTCAGAGCGTCATCGCGGCGGACGATCAGCCAGCTGGGCGGTCGACAATCGTCCCCGTCGAACATCAGGTGCCTCCTCCGCTGGCCGGACGACTCTGCCGCGCGGGGCCGGCCGAGAGCGGCAGGCCGGTCCCGGGGTGGGTCAGAGTCGGTAGAAGTCGGTGTAGTGGTTGGGCGAGAACCAGGTGACCCCGGTGCTGCGGTTCACGACGATCCGGTACGCGTCCCGGGCGGCGCCCTGGGTGCGCGGGTAGACGTCGTACTCGTAGTAGGTCGCGTTGGTGGGCAGTTGACCCTCGTAGTTGTAGAACTGCCCGCCGGCGAAATTGGACTTCCCACCGCTCCAGGAGTACCAGCCGCGGCTGGTCGGGAACCCCTTGGCCGACCAGCCCGAGCGGGCGGTGCGGGCGTCCGCGCAGCGGCTCATGGTGCAGGAGCTGTAGACCGCAGCCGAGGCCGAGTCGGTCAACCGGGGAGAGACCACGGACGGGCCGACAAGCGCGGCGGCGACCAGGGCAAGGAGCAGGGCGAGGGTGGTGGTACGCCGGCGGATCGCGCCGGGCGTGGCCAGCGGGGACACGAGGGTGGACACAGGCTGCCTCCAGACCATCCAGTTCATCGATCCGCGTCACTATCGGATCAGGCCCAGTCTCGCCGATGCCTGTCGACAACGACAGCCCTCGTCGGCCCAATGCTCAGTGAACCTCCGACAACCCGGAGGTTGTCCACGCCTGACCGGCACGCGACGGGGCGCAACCGCACGGTCGGCTCATTCAGAATCGGCGTGGCGGCGGGCATATCGGTCACCGGTTGTTAGCGTGACGGGCGGATCCGTGAGCATGGAGGGGTGCCATGACGGACGCCCCCGATGGGAGGCCGAGGCCCGCGGACCAGTGGCGACACCGGGGCATCCGCGGGCTGTTCGTCGCCCGCGACGTGAGTGTTCGCGGGTGGCGGTGGTGGGCGCGGAGCTGGGATCGGCTGGTCGCCGCCCTCCAGGACGAGGCACCCGTCAACTCCGCAGCCGCGCCGACCCCGTCCGGCCCGCTCGTCGAGCAACGCGACGCGCCCCGACTGATCGTGGTGCCCGCGCGGGGTTACGTCTACTCGTTCTCCATCCGCGCCACGTTCGCCTGGTCGTCGCCGGTGAGCCTGCGGTCCGAGGTGCTGAGCTGGTACGTGCAGTATTTCCAGCCGACGGCGGTCCAGCGGCTGACCCGGCTCGCCGCCGACGCCGCCCGGGACCTGCCACCGCACCGGGCCGGTGACCTGGAGGTGGCGTTGCAGCAGGCGCTCGCCGACGAACCGGAGTGGACCTACCAGCGAGGTGACATCGTCATCACCTGCCGCCCCGACGCCGCCGTCCGCCTCGACGATCGGATCATGCCGGCGCTCCAGGCGCACGTCGACCGGATGGTCACGCTGGAGTACCAATTCGACGAGCAGCTCCGTAAGGCCCGGTACGCCGAGGAGCTGAGCCGCCAGTGGACGACGATCCTCGGCGCCCATGCCGAGGACCGCGACGTGGCCGACGCCCGCGACCAGATGCTCACCGCGCAGAAGGAAGCCGCCCGCTGGGTCACGGAGCTCCTGCTCCGCCACACCGAGCACCCCGCGGGCTCAGCAACCGCACCCCCGGCGCCCACACCACAGCGCCGGACCATCACAGGCTGTTGACGGCCTGGGAGACGCGCAGAACCGCGTCGGCGACGGCGGTAACAGTTCCGGCGCCTGTCAGCAGGGCCGGCAGCAGGCTGCGGATGCCCTCCACGTTGGGCCGGGGCTCCGCCGCGTAGGCGGCAGCAGTGCCCGCCAGCTGCGTCAGCCGTTCGGCCTCGCGAATCTCGGTCCGGTGCTTCGCAACCTCGTCGACCAGGGCAGCGACGAGCCCGGAGAGATCCGAACCTCGACTGAGGTCGTTGCTCCTGTTGTGCACCTGTGCGTGGTCACCGAAAACGTTCGCCTCACCGCTGATGTCGCCGCCAAAGTTGAACTGACTCACAGACTCATCCTCCCGAGTCGCCCGCCGGTCGGCCCTGCGGGACACCAACCGATCAGTCGACGTGGTCATCGCGATCGAAATTAGACATTCGTCCGTGGTTGCCGAAGATGTTGCCCCGGCCGGACACCTCCCCGATGTTGGTGATGTTGTTGATGATCCGCTGCCTTCCGGCGGCAATGTCGGACGTATCGATGCCCTTTTCCTCAAGAAACGCGACCAAACAGTCGATCACCCCTCGCTGCATCCGCACCAGACAGTCACGCACATCCGCGATTTCGAAATAGCTCACGATGTTCGACGCTGCCGCGAGTTCTCGAGCGCTGAAAGGTGCCCCGTAGTCGTAGCGTCGACCCTCCTGGAGGGCCTCGTAGTGCCGCTGCGTTCGATCCTCGTGCGCCTCGGCCAGATCGACACCCCGGTCCGAGCGCAGGAAAAACTCGGCAACGAGAGTGCGCCACGCCGCGATGACCATGGCCCGGGTGGCCGAGCGCCCATGAAGCGGGCTCAGATCCTCCCCGAACAGGCCGTAGAACCCCGTGGCGGGCGCGGAGTCGCGAAGGACGGGTGGCAGAACGTAGGCGACGAACTCGCAGGACAGAATGCCCTGGTCGAGGGTGTAACGGGCGAAGAGGGTGACGACGATCTGGCCGCCCACGAGGCTCTTCGCCAGACACACATAGGTTCTGGCCTGTTCCCCCGGGGCGTCGCTGCCCAGATCCACCCAGGATGTGTCCAGCCGGGATGGTGGGCGTGTCTCGTCCGGATGGAACAGCCCCTCGCATTCCGGCAGCACGTCCCCCCGCACGTAGATCCGCTTGGTGACCTCGATGTCACTCAGCCCGAGCCGGGACCGAGCGAGCCGCATCAGGTCGTCGTGCAGTTCTCGGATGGAGAAGGAGGCGGGCAGCTGCGTACCGTCCCGGTTCTTCTCCCTCGGGCGGCCGGCATCGATGGGTGGCAGGGCCCAGCGCCCGATCTCGGTGCCGCTGCCAACGAAAGGGCTGCCCGCGGAGACCTCGAAGACGATCATGTTGGCGTCCTGCAGGGCGGCGAGCTCGTCTTCCAGGTCCAAGCCGACCTCCGGCACCTGGGCGGCCAGGGCCTCCTCGTCCTCCTCCGCCATGGTCCTGATCGCCGCCGTGCGGGTCTCCTGAAGGCTGAGGAAGGTCGCGCGCCACCCGAATCCGCACGCCACGGCGATGAGAGGTAGCGAGAACAGTGCCGTCACCAGCCCGCCGCGCCACAGGAGGAAGATGCTGAGCGCGACCACACCGAGCACCGCGTAACGCGTCAGCGCGACAGCGCTGTACAGCTTCCGCCAATGGGTGTCGGCCGCCTGCGCGTGCCGGACCAGCGCCACCGCGTCCACCCCGAAGGAGGGACACCATGCCTTCGGATTGTCGACGCTGTACTCCAGCAACACCTCCGCCGCCAACGTCGGATGCAGGTGCATGGCGCAGCACATTTGTCGGCTTGCCAGGTCTTTCGGCACCGCGGGCAGCGTCGACCCCTCACCGGTACGACCGTTCATCGTATCGGCAGCGTCTTTCGCACTGACACTTCTCGGAATTGACGGGGCCATGCCGGGACAGTAATTCCTGCACTGTCAATGTGCTGTCCATGATCTTTCAGTGCTTGCCGCCGTTTCGACTGCGCACCCTCTCCCTCGTCATCGGCGGCCGGGCGTGCATCAAGCCTCACCGCTTGACCGTCGTTCCGTAGATGACAGCCAGACCGATGCCCCCAACGGTTAGAGCCAACACGGCGGTCCGGAAGGGATCCCCGGTGTCGAATCCCTGAACGAGACTCGCGAGGCCAGCGACAATGCCGACTGCGACGGCGATCTCGTGCCGAAGTTTGGTCGCCGGCCCTTCGCTGGTCACGGCGTTGCCCCCTTCAGAGGACGGCCGATGAATTGCCGTGGGGTCCGCCGCCGCCGGCTGCGGCGTGGGAAGTGGTGGGCTCGCACCGGTAACCACCGGCGTGGGCGCGGTGGGGGGCAACGGGGTGTGCGGCAGCACGGGGGCAATCGGGTACGTCGGCAGCGGGTGCGCGGGTTGGATCGCAGGTCGGCGCAGCCAACCGTGGTCCACCTGGACGACCGGTGAGGGTGCGATTGGTCGCACTACCGTGGGCGGAGCCACGACGGGCGGCAGGACAGGAGACATCGTCGTCTGGGCATGGATCGCCGGCCGCTCCGAACGCCGGCGACGCCAGGCCCTGATGGGTAGGGCGACCGGAACAATCAACACCGTGTTGACGGAGCTGAAAAGGAGATAGATCGCCAGCGTCGAGCTGACGGGATCAAGTGGGTCCGCGGTGGAGTTCGTCGGAGGGCCTACAAACATCGCTACGGCAACGAGGGCGGTGAGTAACCCAGCCAGCATGTGGGCGCCGTACACGAGCCGGTGGAGTTTTCTTTTCGTCAGCCACCATTCGGCCAGGCTTCCGGGCAGGCGGAGGAACGCCGCTACCAGGAAGCCTCCGAAGAAGCCATACGACAGCGTTGCGTCCTCCTGGGCCGCCATGCTGGGGGCCATGAAGATGGCCACGACGGCGAGGAGAACCGTGTTGAACCAGAACATTGCGGGAAGCGCGGCCAGCGACCCACGCTGGGCGCCGACCTGAGCAGGCTTGCCTGCGTTCCGCCAGATCCGGAGGCCGGCGATGGCCGCAGCTACGACAAGTCCACACAGCGCCACCATGAAGTCGGCGAAAACGGCGAGGGCCGTTCCACCGGTTACCGGGGCGTCGCCCGTGGCCGGGGTCGTGGGTGGCGCAGTAAGCATCATGAGTCCAAAACCCAGCCCGACGATGTGGCTGAGGAGGATCGATCGATATGCGTACTGGCGGGCAAGGAACCATTCCAGGGGGACGGAGAAGGCCCGGACCGATCCCAGAATACAGAACGCGGCCACATAGCCGATCACCGGCGACTCGTCCTCGGCAGAGACGAAGCCGGACCCGCCGAGGATGCAACTCAGTGCCACCACTAATAGGTTGCCGGCCACCCACTGCCACACGGGTCGACCAGGACGGCGACCATCTTGCACGTTGCCCATTGACGGAACCTGTTGCTGACCGGAGAAGACGGGATAGGTCACGCATCGTATCCTGCTTCATCACTGGACCAACACGCTCACCCGGAAAGGTACGCCTCGCACCCGAATGGATGATGAGGTGTCAATTTTCCTCAGATCACCGGCTAATGACGCAGCACCATTCGGTGCCCGGACCACCGTCGTAGTCGCCGTCATCGACGGTCAGCCTGCCGTCGGGCGTCGCGCCGCTGTCCGCCGCCCCGCGTCAGTGCGAACCGCCTCCCGGGATGGACTCCGGCATGGGTCTTCCCGTCCATGCCCACATCTCCAGTGCGTGCCGGTCGACGAGCGTGATGTCGAGCTGTCGGGCGATCTGGATGCCGTCACCCGCGGTGAAGAAGCTGTTCGTCACGAGCAGGCAGATCTCGCCACGGTGGATGTGCCGGCAGGTGCCGGCGAACCGCTGGATGGCGGCGCTGCCCACCCGGTTGCCGATGCTCTGCCGCTTGCACTGCGCCACGACGCGTCGGCCGTCCGGGGCGACGGCCGTGACGTCTGCTCCCCGGTCACCGGGGCCGCCGCACACCTGCACGTTCCGAAACCCGGACGCGACAAGGATCCGCGCGAACCACTGCTCGAACTCGGGCCCGCTCATCGCATCGGTCACCGCGATCAGCATGTCCCGCTCAGCCTGGTCGGCCCGCTCGCGGGCACGCTGCTTCGCCGCGATGAGACCGACGGTGGTCGCCCCTGCCAGGACGAGGCTCAGCAGGAGGGCGGTCCAGTATGGATGCCGCTGGACGAAGTCGATGACCATGCGCAGGAGCACGAGACCGACGACGGCGCAGAGCAGCAGGGACCAGCCGTTGGCCGACCTGCCGCCTCCGGACACGCGGCGGACCGTCGATCGCCGCCGGGCACTGCCGGTGCGCCGTCTCCGGTAGTGGGCCCGAACCCGGGCTCCACCCCTCCTGGTGTGTGATCTGACGTACGGCACGAGGCACCTCCCCGTTCGCGGAAGCCTCAGTCTTATGGCAGCCTCCGACAAACCGCGTGCATGCCCGTCAAGAGTGTCCGGTACCCGTCTGTCTACGTGCTGGGCCTGTCATCTCGCCGTCTGACTGGTCTCGCCGTACTCGCCGCGGATGGGTAGGTAGTAGGCGGGCAGGAAGCCGGCGATGATGGCGACGCCCGCGATCGGCACGAACGCGCCGACGAGGATGCCGGAGCCGATCCAGACCAGCGCGAGCGCGAATCGGCGGCCGATGGCCCGGACGCCGAAGGCGCCGAGGGTGGGGTCCAGTAGTTTGACGCGGCGCAGGTAGAACCAGATGACGTTGAACAGGGCCGCCGCCATCCACAGTGTGCTGCCGTAGACGAGGACCGCGGTCCGCAGGCCGTGCTCCGCGCGGAGCGCGCCGGCGAGGAGGGACGTGGAGAACGGCAGGAACGCGATGACCATCAGGAGCAGCGTGTTGAGGAACAGGATTCCCCGGTCGACGTGTCGGACGCGGTCGAACATGACGTGATGGTTGACCCACACCTGTCCGATGAGCAGGAAGCTCAGCGAGTAGGCCAGGTACGACGACCAGAGCGCCCCGAGGCCCCGCAGGAGGTGCCCGAAGTCCGGCGGCGGTTGGATCTCCAGCACGAGCAGTGTCACGGCGATGGCGAAGACGCCGTCGCTGAAGGACACCAGCCGACCCGGGTGACGGGTCAGTGGCGGGGCGACCCGCTGGGCATTCACCCCCTCATAATGCTCTATGCCCTGATTTGTTCCGAGCAGTGCCGGCTCAGGCCGCCAGCGTGGCGTAGCGTCCGTTGCGGTTCAGCAGGCTGTCGTGGGTGCCGGACTCGACGATCCGGCCGTGGTCGAGCACCGCGATCTGGTCGGCGTCGCGCACTGTGGACAACCGGTGGGCGATGGTGATCGTGGTACGCCCCTCGGCGAGCGCGTCGAAGGCCCGCTGCACGGCCCGCTCGGTCTCGGTGTCCAGGGCGCTGGTGGCCTCGTCGAGGACCAGGATCCGCGGGTCGCGCAGCAGCGTGCGAGCGATGGCGAGGCGTTGTTTCTCGCCGCCGGAGAAGCGGTGGCCACGGGAGCCGACCATCGTGTCGTACCCGTCGGGCAGCCCGGCGATCAGGTCGTGGATCCGGGCGGCGCGGGCGGCGTCCTCGATCTCGGTGTCGGTGGCTCCCGGCCGGGCGTAGCGCAGGTTCTCCCGGACGGTGGTGTGCAGCAGGTACGTCTCCTGGCTGACCACGCCGACGATCGCGGCCAGGTCGGCCAGGCGCAGGTCGCGCAGGTCGACGCCGTCGACGGTGACCCGGCCGGCGGTCGGGTCGTGCAGGCGGCTGACCAGGCCGGCGAGGGTGCTCTTGCCGGAGCCGGTCTCGCCGACCAGGGCGAGGCTGGTGCCGGCGGGCACGTCGAGGGTGATCCCGGCGAGGGCTGCGGTGTCGCTGCCCGGGTAGCCGAAGGTGACGTCCTCCAGGCGCAGGTGCCCGCGTACCCGGGTGGGGTCGAGGTGGACGGGCTCGGCGGGGTCGGCCACGTCGACGGGTAGGTCGAGGTATTCGAAGATCCGGGCGAAGAGCGCCAGTGACGCGGTGAGCGAGACGCCCACGTTGAGCAGGCCCATCAGCGGGCGGAACAGGCCGCCCTGCAGGGCGGTGAACGCGACCAGGGTGCCGATGCTCAGGGTGCCGGCGGTGCCGGGCAGGCCGGCGGCGAGGTAGATGACCGCGGGTACGGCGGCGAAGATGATGCTCATCGAGGCCATCCGCCAGCGGCCGGCCAACTCGCTGCGCAGTTCCAGGTCGACGAGTCGCTCCGAGGAGGCGGTGAACCTGTCGATAAGCGCGGGGCCGGTGCCGAGGGTCTTGGCGAGTTGCACGCCGCTGATCGACAGGCCCTCCTCGACTGTGACGTTGAGGTCGGCGAGTTCGCCTTGCCGCTGGGCGGTGATCTCGCGGCGCATCCGGGCGACCCGGCGGGTCAGCCAGATGGCCGGCGGCAGCACCACGAGCGAGACGAGGGAGAGCTGCCAGGAGAGCGCGACCATGGCGACGGCGGTGGCGACCACCGTGGTGAGGTTGGCCGCGACGGCGGTGGCGGTGGAGGTGACGACCGACTGCATGCCGCCGATGTCGTTGGTGATCCGCGACTGCACCTCGCCGGTGCGGGTGCGGGTGAAGAAGCCCAGCGACTGGCGCTGGAGGTGGCTGAAGACGTCGGTGCGCAGCCGGTGCATGACCCGCTGCCCGACCTGGGTGGAGATCCAGGTCTGCACGACGCCCAGGGCGGAGGTCACGGCCGCGACGGCGACCATGCCGAGGACCAGCCAGACCAGCAGGGTCACGTCGCCCTGCGGCAGGGCGCGGTCGATCACGGTACGCAGGAGGAACGGGGTCGCCATCGCGATGATCGAGGACAGCACGATGATCATGGTGACCACGGCCAGGGCGGGCCGGTGGGGGGTGAACAGGCGGCCGATGCGGCGCAGCGACACCTGGCGGGCCTGCGTCTTCTCTTCGGCGCTGAGAGTGCGGTGGCCGCGGTCGCGGCCCTTCGGGGTGGGCTCCAAGGGGAACTCCTTCCGGAGGCGATATGCTGAGGTTACCTCAACATGAGGGAACAACCACATTTGCTGCTACGGTATTCCGGTGACCGAGGACACCACCGGGGCCGGCGACGACGACAGCCTGGCCGAGGCGTTCTGGGCCGTGGCGTCCCGTCTGCGCCGGCAGACCAAGGAGTCGTTGACCCCCTGGGACATCACGCCCAGCCAGTCCCGAGCCCTCGGTGTGCTGGGCCGCCACGGTGAGGTACGCCCCGGCACCCTCGCCGAGCACCTGCGCATCGCGGCCCGCTCGGCGACCGAGGTCGTCGACGACCTGCAGGCCCGTGGGCTTGTCGAACGCCGAGGAGACCCGGCCGACCGACGGGCGACCCTGGTCGCCCTCACCGAGGAGGGCAAGCGCGTCGGCGCCGCCATCCGGACCGCCCGCCGAGCCGAGGCCGACCGCTTCTTCGGCCACCTCAACGACACCGACCGCGCCGAGTTGGCCCGCATCCTGCGCACGCTGCGCGCCTGACACCACAGGTTTACCCACGCCGGGCGCGGGTAGCCAGCGACCCCTCTCGGGGGGACGAGGTGACAGGAGGACGCTCGTGCCGCTGGTGCCACACCCGAACAACCACCCCGGCTGATGTGCGGGATCAGCGGGGAGGCACGCTTCGACGGCCGTTCACCCGACGCGGCGGCGGTCACCCGGATGACCGAGGCGATGCGCTCGCGCGGCCCGGACGACGAGGGCCTGTTGACTGACGGTTGGGTGACCCTCGGGCACCGGCGGCTGACCATCATCGATCTGTCCGACGCCGGCGGCCAACCGATGGTGCGCGACGACCTGGGCCTGGCCCTGGTCTTCAACGGCTGCGTCTACAACTACCCGGAGCTCCGCGAGGAGCTCCGCAACGCCGGATACGAATTCCACTCCACCAGCGACACCGAGGTGATCCTGGTCGCGTACGCGCACTGGGGTGAGCGTTTCGTCGACCACTTGGTCGGCATGTTCGCGATCGGGCTCGTCGACCGGACCCGGCGTCGGCTGGTGCTGGCCCGCGACCGGCTCGGCATCAAACCGCTCTACCTCGCCGAGACACCCGGGCGGCTCCGGTTCGCCTCCACCCTGCCCGCGCTGTTGCGGGCCGGCGACGTGGACACCGGCATCGACCCGGTCGCGCTGCACCACTACCTGTCCTGGCACTCCATCGTGCCCGCGCCGCGCACCGTGCTGCGCGGGGTACGCAAGCTGCCGCCGGCCACCCTGCGGGTGATCGAGGCGGACGGGCGCAGCCGCGAGGAGGTCTACTGGCGACCCGACTACGTCCGCGAGCCCGCCGACGCGGGGATGGACGCCGCCGACTGGCGGGCCGCCGTCGGCGACGCGCTGCGCACGGCGGTACGCCGACGGTTGGTCGCCGACGTGCCGGTCGGTGTGCTGCTCTCCGGTGGACTGGACTCCAGCCTCATCGTGGCGCTGCTCGCCGAGGCCGGGCAGCAGCACCTGCGCACGTTCAGCATCGGCTTCGACAGCCGCGACGGCGAGTCCGGCGACGAGTTCCACTACTCGGATCTGGTGGCCCGCGCGTACGACACCGACCACCACCGGATCCGGCTCGCCGACGACGACCTGGTGCCCGCCGTACGCCGGGCCGTGCTGGCGATGACCGAACCGATGGGCAGCCACGACGTGGTGGCCTTCCATCTGCTGTCCGAGCAGGTGGCGCGGCACGTGAAGGTGGCGCAGTCCGGGCAGGGCGCCGACGAGGTGTTCGCCGGGTACGGCTACCACCAGCCGCTGGTCGAGGCGCCCCGGCACGGTGCTGCCGAGACGTTCGCCGCCGCGTTCTTCGACCGTGGCCACGACGAACTGCGCGCGATCGTCGGTCCGGCGTACGCGCTGGAGCACGACGCCAGCCGGGACCTGCTCACCGACCACCTCGCCGCGCCCGGGGCGCAGAGCGCGCTGGACGCGGTGCTGCGCCTGGACACCCACCTGATGCTGCCGGACGACCCGGTCAAGCGGGTGGACAGCATGAGCATGGCCTGGGGCCTGGAGGTGCGTACCCCCTTCCTCGACCAGGACCTGGTCACCCTGGCCGCGCACTGCCCACCGGAGCACAAGGTCGCCCAGGGTGGCAAGGGTGTGCTCAAGGAGGTCGCCCGGGAGGTGCTGCCGGCCGAGGTGATCGACCGCCCCAAGGGCTACTTCCCGGTGCCGGCGCTGCGCAACGTGGACGGCCCGGTGCGCGAGCTGGTCGCCGAGGCGTTGCAGGCGTCGGCCGCGCGCGAGCGGGGGCTGTTCCGACCGGAGTACGTGGCACGCCTGCTCGCCGAGCCGGACCGGGCCGAGGCGGCCGCCGGCAGCAACAAACTGTGGCAGCTCGGGCTCCTGGAGCTGTGGCTACAGACCCACGACATCCGCTGAGGCCGCGCGGCGGTCAGCCCGCCGCGGTGCCGGCGACCAGGTCGTCGATGACCGCGCGCAGGTCACCGGTGCGTTCCAGCACCCGACGCTGCCGGGTCGCGCCGGTGCCGTCGCGGCGTAGTCGGGCCAGTTGCGCCAACGCGTACCCGAGGTCGCCGTGGCGCAGCAGGGCCGGGGCGATCACCGCCATCAACTCGTCGACGAGCGTCCACGCTGGTCGGGTGCCGCCGCCCCGCAGGTCGATCAGCTCGCCGTCGAGACCGTCGTGCGCGGCCCGCCAGTGCGCGGCGGCGACCAGACAGTCGCGGATGGGCGGGGCCAGCACCCCGGCGCGGACGTCGTCGGCGAGGGTGGCGACGAGTGACCGGACCAGCGCGGCGACCAGAACCGTGTCGTCGACGGCCGAGCAGACGTCGCCCACCCGGACCTCCACCGTCGGGTAGGCCGCCGACGGGCGGGCGTACCAGTAGACCATCCCCGCGTCGAGCATGATGCCGGCGGCGATCAGCTCGTCGACGGTCCGATCGTAGTCGGCGGCCGAGTCGAAGTAGGGCGTCGGCCCGATGCTGGGCCAGCGTTCCAGCTGCATCGACCGCCAGCTGGCGTGGCCGGTGTCACGCCCGTCGTGCAGGGGCGAGTTGGTGGTGATCGCCTGCACCACCGGCAGCCACGCCCGCAGGTGGTTGCAGACCTGCACGGCCAGCTCCCGGTCGGGCAGGCCGACGTGCACGTGACAGCCGCACACCGCCGGATCGTGGGCCACCGGGCCGTACTGGCGTGACATCGCGTGGTAGCGCGGCTCGTCGGGAACCGTCCGGTGCGGCTCGGCCAGCGGGGTGGCGCCGATCGCCACCAGCCGGGCACCGGCGGCGGTGGCGGCCTCGGCCGCCCAGCGGCGCAGCGCCACCAGGTGCGCGCGCAGCTCGCCGAGGTCGGCGCAGACCGGCGTGACCATCTCCACCATGCTGTGCCGGAACTCCTGGCGGCTCTGGTCCCGGGCCGGTCCGCGCAGCGCGGCCACCACCTGGTCGGCCACCGGCAGGTTGCGCCCGCTGTCCGGGTCGAGCAGCAGGAACTCCTCCTCCACGCCGAGCGTGAGGGTGGACAGGTCGGGCACGGTGTCGACGGCGGTCGGACGGTACGCCATGACCCCTCCCCATCCCCTGCTGCGGCCGGGTGCCTCGGGTTCCCGGCCGCCCCTGCGGCAAACGCCGGCTCAGGGCGTCGCGAGGGCCGCCGCGCGCGCGGTGAGGAAGGCCCGTTCGGCCGCGTTGTCCGTCAGGGCGACGGCCGTCCGGTACGCCTCGACGGCCTCTCCGCCCCGACCGAGCCGCACCAGCAGGTCGGCGCGGACCACGTGATAGACGTGGTAGCCGAGCAGATCGAGGCGGTCCACCTCGGCCAGCGCCACCGCCGGTCCGGCCACCTCGGCGAGCGCGACAGCCCGGTTCAGCGCCACCACCGGGCCGGCGGCGAGCACCGTCAGCTGGTCGTACAGCGCAAGGATCTGAGCCCAGTCGGTGTCGGCGCTTCGCGGTGCGGTGCTGTGCACGGCGGCGATCGCGGCCTGGATCTGATACGGGCCCGGTCGGTCGCGGCGCAGGCAGCGGCGGACCAGCGCCTGCCCTTCGGCGATCAGCGTGGTGTCCCACAGTTCTCGGGCCTGCCGGGACAACGGCACCAGCTCACCGTCGGCGGTGGTTCGCGCCGGCCGGCGGGATTCGGTGAGCAGCATCAGGGCGAGCAGGCCGAGCGCCTCCGGTTCGTCCGGCATCAGCTCCACCAGCAGCCTGGTCAACCGGATCGCCTCGACGCACAGCTCGGCGCGGATCAGGTGCGGGCCGGCGCTGGCCGTGTACCCCTCGTTGAAGATCAGGTAGAGCACCGTGAGGACACCGTGCAGTCGGTCGGGCAGGTCGGCGTCGCGGGGCACCCGGTACGGGATCCGCGCGTTGCGGATCTTCGACTTGGCGCGGACCAGCCGCTGCGCCATCGTCGGCTCGGGCACCAGGAAGGCTCGGGCAATCTCAGCGGTGCTCAGGCCGCCGATCAGCCGCAGGGTGAGCGCGACCCGGGCGGCCGGGGCGAGCGCCGGATGACAGCAGGTGAAGATCAGCCGCAGCTGGTCGTCGTGCACGGGTCCCTCCTCGACGGGTTCGTCGGCGGCGAACAGCAGGGCAGCCTGGGCGTGCCGCTCGGCCCGGGACGCCTCACGGCGCAGCCGGTCGATCGCCCGGTTACGGGCGGTGGTGATGATCCAACCAGCCGGACTGGGCGGCGGGCCGGTGGTCGGCCAGCGGGCCACCGCGACGGCGAAAGCGTCCTGGACGGCCTCCTCGGCGAGGTCGATGTCGCCGAGGAGACGGACCAGGACGGCGAGCGCGCGCCCGTACTCCGCGCGGAACACCGCCTCAACCTCAGGCACGGTCAGTCGCCGGCCCCGCCCTGGAAGGGACGCACCTCGACCGGCAGGGTGGTGGCCAGCGCGTAGCGGCGCCCCCAGTGCAGGGCGGCGTCCAGGTCCGCCACGTCGATGATGGTGATGCCGCCCAGGTGCTCCTTGCCCTCCACGAACGGCCCGTCGGTGACCAGGACGTCGCCGTCGCGGGGGCGCAACACGGTGGCCGTCTCCGGGCCATGCAGGCCCTGCCCGAAGACCCACGACCCGGCGGCGGCCAACTCGTCGCGCAGCTCGCCGACCTGGCGCATCACCTCGGCCAGGAATGCCGGCTCCGGCGGCAGCTCACCCTGCGGCTGGTGAAGGCTGAGCAGGTACAACGTCATCGTTCCTCCTCGCGGGCGGTCGGCGCGTCGCCGACCTCTCATCCTCCACACGATCGGCCGCCGCCCGAATCGACAGGCCGGCAGAAACTTCTCCGCGGCCGACCCGCCCCCGCTGTTGGCGTGCCCTTTGCTCTGCACCCGCGGATGCGACGGGGCCCGGGGCCGGGTCCAGGCCCGAACGCCGACGCAGGCCCGAACGCCGGTACAGGCCCAAACGCCGGTACAGGCCCAAACGCTGGTACAGGCCCAAACGCCGGTACAGACCCAAACGCCGGTACAGACCCAAACGCCGGTACAGACCCAAACGCCGGTACAGACCCAGACGCCGGTGCAGGCGTGGACGTCGGTGCGGGTCCGGGTGGTGCGTCGGCGGGTGCAGAGCAAAGGACGAAGGACAGGGGTACGGTCCGCCAGCGCCGCGACCGGAGCCGATGGTCACGCCTGCGACGGTGGTGGGTCGCTCGGCGGGTGACTCGCCACCACGGCCGGGGACGACGACGCCGCCGGAGGGTGCGGTGCGCGGGCGGCGGCCGAGGTGCTGGCGGTTGACGAGGGTACGACCGGGGCCGGCCCGGTCTCGGCGGGACCGGGCCGGCCTCGGCCCTGGGTGTCACCCGGCCGCCCCGGCCCCAACGGACCGGGCCGGCGCGGGCGCACCGGTCATGGGTAGGTGGTCAGGTACACCGTCTGGTTAGCCGCGTTCGCGGTGCCACCGGCGTTGTTGATCACCCGGTTGATGGTGCCGACGCCACCGAGTGAGACGGTCACCATGTTCGTGAACCGCACGTTCGAGTTGGTGGGCACCTCGAAGGACCGTTCCTCGACCACCGCGGGGTTGACGTTGAAGTAGCTGTAGCTGCCCAGCCCGAACGCCTGGTGGCTGGTCACCGAATCGGCGACCTTGTACGCGGCGTAGCCCCGGGTCGACCCGTTCATCCAGGCCGCCTGGTTCGGCACGTCGTACGGCAGCTCGTTCTGGTAGAAGTAGGTCCGCCCGCCGTTGCCGTTCCAGATGGTCTGGTACTTCTGGTAGTGCTCGACGAACAGGCCGTACATGGTGACGTTGTCGCCGTTGACGGTGAGCCCGGTGTCGGCGGTGTTCAGCGTCCACCCGGTCGGCACACCGCTGGCGGCGTGGTCGGCCCGCCACAGCCACATGT
This sequence comes from Micromonospora sp. NPDC048935, assembly GCF_043197875.1. Lineage (NCBI taxonomy): Bacteria > Bacillati > Actinomycetota > Actinomycetes > Micromonosporales > Micromonosporaceae > Micromonospora > Micromonospora sp. NPDC048935. The sequence goes on from NZ_JBICTZ010000005.1 coordinate 247,833, forward strand.
GGTCACCGATCACGTTGTCGCTGTTGACGGTCAACGTGTTGGTGGCCCTGCCGACGTGCGGCCCTCCGATGCGGAAGAACACGTCGTGCAGCGAGGTCGGGTTGCTGGCGTGGCTCGCCGACGATCCGGTCGGCCCCACCTCCATCAGCACCGGCGAGTTGGTGGTGCCGGCCTCGAACATCAGGCCGGCGACCTTCACGCCGTCCACATCGGCCACCCGCATGCCCACGCTGCCGTTGTCGGCCTGGATGGTGGCCAGGCCGAGGCCGAGGACCACCGTGTCGGCCCGGTTGACCTGGATCGGCTCGGTGACGTGGTGCACGCCCGGGGTGAAGAGCAGGTGCTTGCCCTGGGCGAGGGCCGCGTTGATGGTGGCCGCGCTGGTGCCGGTCTGGACGACGAAGAACTGCGACAGCGAGATGGACGAGCCGGCGGGCGTCTTGTTGTACCAGCTGGTACCCGTCGAGTTGGTGCGCAGCGCCGGCACGAAGACCCGGTACTCGCCGGTGCCGTCGACGTAGAGGAACGGCTTCTCCCGCACCTGCGGGGTCTGCGCGATGACGGTGTGCGACGGGTTGGGGAAACTCGGCGCCGGTGCGCCGGTGACGCCCTGGAAGACCATGTTCCACACCGAGCCGGTCCAGCCGTTGCCGAACTCACTGTTGCGCGAGTACCACTGCTGCTGCGAGCCGGAGACGACAAGCCCGTCGATGCGGGTGTCGGCCAACAGGCCACCGCTGGACCAGCCGTCGCCGCCGTTCCACAGTTGGATCTGGTTCTGCCCGCCGCGCAGGTGCATCCGGCGGTACGGCGCGGCCTGGGACACCGCCCAGCGTTCCACGGTCTGCCCCGCGGGCAGGGTGACCGAGAGGTTCTCGGCGGCCCGCCAGAAGTTCTGTGTGGCGTTGCCGCCCATCCAGAACGCCTCGGTGCGGACGTGGCCGTTGAGGTTGACGTCGTCCGGGCTCAGGCCGAGGCCGGCGACCTGGGTGAAGAAGCCGAGGTTGACGTCGGCGGTGTAGCTGCCGGGCTTGAACAGCACCGCGTAGCGCTGCGGGCCGAACTGGTTGGTCTCCTGCTGGGTGAAGAGGGTGTTCAGTCGACTCTGGATCGTCGACGTCGGGGTGCTCGGGTCGAAGACGTACGTGTTCGGCCCGAGGTTCGGGTTGCGCGGGTCGGTCCCGTCGACCGGCGGCTCGCTGGTGCCGCCGGTGGTGTGCGCCGCCAGCTCCCACAGCGAGTAACCGTAGGCGGTGCCCCGGGCGGTGCCGTACACCCGCAGGTATCGGCCGCTGCCGCTGACGGTCAGCGACTGCGTGCCGCCGGTGGCCGTGGTGGTCGAGTAGATCGTGGTCCAGGTGGCGCCGTCGGCCGAGGTCTGGAGCTGGAAGGCCCGGGCGTACGCGGCCTCCCAGGTGAGCACCACCCGGCAGATCGTCCGGGTGCTGCCGAGGTCGACGCGCAGCCACTGCGGGTCGCTGGCGGCGCTGGCCCAGCGGGTGCCCGGGTTGCCGTCGACGGCGGCGGACGCCGCGAGTCCGGCGTCCTGGGTGGACGACGCGGTAGCGGGGGCGCCCTGCGCGACGTTGGTGCTGCCGCAGGTGGGCGTGCTGCCGCCGGTCTCGCCGTAGACCTGGAACTCCCAGAGCGAGTAGCCGTAGCCGGTGCCCCGGGCGGTGCCGTTCATCCGGACGTAACGTCCGGCGCCGGTGACGGTGAGGCTCTGCGTGCCGCCGGTGCCGGTGGTGGTCGAGTAGATGGTGGTCCAGGTGGCACCGTCGTCGGAGGTCTGGAGCTGGAAGGCGCGACCGTAGGCGCCCTCCCAGATCAGGTTGACCTGGCTGATGGTGGCCCGGGCACCCAGGTCGACCTGGAGCCACTGCGGGTCGCTGAAGGCGCTGGCCCAGCGGGTGCCGGTGTTGCCGTCCACGGCGGCGCTGGCGGGGGTGCCGGCGTTCTCGGTGGACGAGGCGGTGGCCGTCCGGCCCTGGGAGAGCAGGGTGGGCGCGGCCTGCGCGGGGGCGGTGGCACCGGTCGGGGTGAGCGCCGCGACAAGCGCCACGGTGAGCCCGACGAGCAGGTGTCGGACGGCCCGTCGGGGACGCGGACGTACGGATGTTGCACGAGATGTCATGACATCGCCTGTCGATAGGGGGTTACGGATGCCGACGAGGGTGGGATCGGGCTCGCCCCGTGGTGCCGTGGATGGTGCCGCCGATGCGGCGCCGCGGGCCGGAGAGCGCTCTCGTAGGAGTGTTGCGGCGACATTGCGGCGACGTCAAGACATCGATCTATAACTTCGTTATTTATCCCGAGGATTCTTTTTGTGTAATTCGCCGACGCCGCTGCCGTCGTCCCGGCTCAGCGGCGGACGCCGCCCTCGGTGAGGAAGCGGGCGATCGGCAGGGTGGCCGCGCCGAGCGCCACCGCGTCCACGCCGAGGCGGCACAGCTCGATCGACGCCTGCTCGAACGGTTGCCGCAGTGCCTGCCGGCCGGCGGCCTCGCGGACGGCCGGCAGCAGGTCGCCCAGCGCCATGGCCGCCCAGCCGCCGAGCACCACCCGCTCCGGGTTGAACAGGTTGATCAGGTTGGCCACGCCCGCGCCGAGGTAGCCGGCGGTGTCGTCCAGCACCCGCCGGGCGGTCACCGAGGTGTCGGCGGCGGCGACCAGCGCCGCGAGCTGGGACTCCTCGTCCTCGCCGGGCACGGCGCGACCCCGGCGCGCCTCCCGGTAGCGGTCGATGATCGCCTCCGCGCCCACGTACGCCTCCAGGCAGCCGCGCGCGCCGCACCGGCAGGCCCGCCCCCCGTACACCAGGGTGGTGTGCCCCCACTCCCCCGCGCTGCTGGACGCGCCCCGGTAGGTGGCACCGTTCGTCACCACCGCCGCGCCGACGCCGGAGCCGACGAGCGCGAAGACGGCGTGCCGGGCGCCCCGGCCGGCGCCGAACCACATCTCGGCCTGGCCGAGGGTCTTCGCGCCGTTGTCGATGTGCAGTGGCAGGTCGGTGCCGGCACTGATCAGGCGTTCCAACGGCACCCGGTCCCAGCCGAGGGCCTGGGCGTGCACGACGGCCTCGGCGCCCTGCTCGACCACCCCGGAGACGCCGATGCCGACGCCGAGCACGTCGCCGGGGGCCACGCCGGCCTGCCCGGTCACCGCGTCGATGCCGGCGAGCACGTGCCCGGCCACCAGGTCCGGTTCGGTCCGGGCCGGGTCGAGCGGGTACTCGATGCTGGCCAGCAGGGTCATCGCGAAGTCGAACAGCTCCACCCGCACGCGGGTCTCGCCGACGTCCACGCCGACCACGAAGGCGAAACGGGGCGCGGTCCGCAGCAGCATGCTGGGCCGCCCGCCGTCGGACTCGGCGGCGCCGGCCTCGGCGACCAGCCCCTCGTCGATCAGGTCGGCCACCACGTTGCTGACCGCCGGCTGGCTCAGCCCGGTGCTGCGCACCAGGTCCTGGCGGGTGAGCGGGCCATCGAGGAAGAGCCTGGTCAGCAGGGCGGACCGGTTGCGCAGCCGCACGCTGCGGTTGGTGGCACGCGCCAGCTCCACTCGTCACCTCGTTCCCGTCGGTCGTTCGAGGCGACTGTAACCGCCTCGTGCTTGACGACCCACCGGCCAGCACCTTTAATGACGACATAAATTAAGCCGTAATGTAACTCCCGGGAAACGCCGACGGACCCCGACGGCGCACCCCCGAACCCTGTCCGCAACCGACCGACCGTCGCCCTCGACCCCTATCGACGACGGAGGTCGGTGGACCCCCACCACGCACCGGAAGGGCAGACCCGTGTCGAGACGACACCTCGGGATATTCACCGCCGCCGTACTGGCCGCCGCCTCGCTGACGGCCTGTGGCGGCTCCGGCGACGACTCCGCCGCATCGCCCAAGACGCTCACCTACTGGGCCAGCAACCAGGGCGCCAGCCTGGAGGCCGACAAGACGATCCTCCAGCCGGAGCTGGACAAGTTCGAGAAGCAGACCGGCATCAAGGTCACCGTCGAGGTGGTCCCGTGGTCGGACCTGCTCAACCGCCTGCTCGCGGCCGCCGCCTCGGGCAAGGGCCCGGACGTGGTCAACATCGGCAACACCTGGTCGGCGTCGTTGCAGGCCACCGGCGCACTCGTCGAGTTCGACGACGCCACCCTGACCGCCGTCGGCGGCAAGGACCGGATCGTGCCCGCCGCGCTCGCCGCCGCCGGCGCCCCCGGCAAGCCGCCGGCCGCCGTGCCGCTCTACAGCATGGCGTACAGCCTGTACTACAACAAGAAGTCGTTCGCCGACGCCGGCCTCACCGCGCCGCCGACCACCTGGGAGCAGCTCGCCGAGTACGGCAAGAAGCTGAGCACCGGCGGCAAGTGGGGCCTGGCCATCGAGGGGGCCAACCCGTCGGAGAACGCGCACCACGCCTTCACCTTCAGCCAGCAGTACGGCGGCGAGTGGTTCGACTCGGCCGGCAAGCCGACCTTCGACACCCCGCAGAACGTCTCGGCGATCAAGCGGTACATCGACTTCATGGCCGCTGACAAGATCACCAACCCGAGCAACGCCGAGTACGCGCAGAACCAGTCGGTCTCGGACTTCGCCAACGGCAAGGCCGCCATGCTGCTCTGGCAGTCCGCCGGCTCGAACCTGAAGACGCAGAACATGCCCGCCGACGCGTACGGGGTGGCCCCGGTGCCGTTCCTGGCCAACCCGCCGGCCGGCGGCAAGAAGGTCAACAGCATGGTGGCCGGCATCAACATGGCGGTCTTCAAGCACACCAAGAACAAGGACGGCGCGCTGAGCTTCGTGAAGTTCATGACCAGCGACGAGGAGCAGACGCTGCTCAACAAGACGTACGGCTCACTGCCGGCGGTGAAGACCGCGGGCTCCGACCCGGCGTTCAGCGCCACCGAGCAGAAGACCATCCAGGAGACCCTGGTCACCACCGCGGCCCCGCTGCCGCAGGTGCCCGAGGAGAGCACCTTCGAGACCCTGGTCGGCACCGCGATGAAGGAGCTGTTCGCGGACGCGGCAAGCGGCAAGCCGGTCACCGAGGCGTCGGTGAAGGCGAAGCTGACCGACGCGCAGCAGAAGATGCGCTGACCCAGGCGTCACCGGTGGCCGTGGTCGGGTGCTGAGCCCGGCCACGGCCACCGCCTCCGAGAGGACCCCGATGGCAACCAGCACCACCGCGCCGGACGCCGACCGGCGCGAACCCCGGGCCGGGTCACCGGCCCGGGAGCCGGCCCGCCGGCCCCGCGGCCCCCGCCGCTCACTCCTGCCCTATCTGCTGCTCGCCCCGGCCGTCGTGCTGGAACTCGCCATCCACGTGGTCCCGATGGTGGTCGGGGTCTGGATGAGCCTGCTGGAGCTGACCCAGTTCCATATTCGCAACTGGTCCACCGCGCCCTTCGTCGGGCTGGAGAACTACCGGGCGACGCTCGACCTGAACAGCGCCGCCGGCAAGGAACTGCTGCACTCGTTCTGGGTCACCCTGGCCTACAGCGTGCTCTCGGTCGGGTTCGCCTGGCTGCTCGGCATCTCGGCGGCGGTCGTCCTGCAGAAGCCGTTCCGTGGGCGGGCGATCCTGCGGGCGCTCTTCCTCACCCCGTACGCGCTGCCGGTCTACGCCGCGGTGATCACCTGGAGTTTCCTGCTGCAACGGGACACCGGCCTGGTCAACCACGTCCTGGTCGACCAGCTCGGGCTGCTGGGCGAACGGCCGTTCTGGCTGATCGGCGACAACAGCTTCTGGTCGCTGCTGGTGGTGTCGGTCTGGCGCAACTGGCCGTTCGCGTTCCTCTGCCTGATGGCGGGTCTACAGAACGTGCCGGGTGAGCTGTACGAGGCCGCCGCCATCGACGGCGCCGGGTTCTGGCGTCGGCTGCGCTCGGTCACCCTGCCCATGCTGCGGCCGGTGAACCTGGTGCTGCTGCTGGTGCTGTTCCTGTGGACGTTCAACGACTTCAACACACCGTTCGTGCTGTTCGGCGGCTCCGCGCCGGAGCAGGCCGACCTGATCTCCATCCACATCTACCGCAGTTCCTTCAAGACCTGGGACTTCGGCTCCGGCTCGGCGATGTCGGTGGCGCTGCTGCTGTTCCTGATGATCGTCTCGGCCGCGTACCTGCTGATCACCAACCGTCGGAGGGACGACCATGCGTGAGACCGCCGGTGAGCGCTGGGGCCGGCGCATCGTGCTGACCCTGCTCACCCTCTTCGTCGTCATCCCGCTGTACGTGATGGTCACCTCGGCGGCGAAGCCGTTGCAGGACGTGCAGAACGGCTTCACCTGGTGGCCCAGCCGGCCCACCCTGCAACCGTTCGTGGACATGTGGAGCACCGTCCCGCTGGCCCGGTACCTGGTGAACAGCCTGGTGGTGTCGAGCATCGCGGCGGTCTGCTCGGTGGCGGTGGCCATCTTCGCGGCGTTCGCGGTCAGCAGGTACCGCTTCCGCGGCCGGAGCCTCTTCTCGGTGACCGTGCTGTCCACCCAGATGTTCCCCGGCATCCTGTTCCTGCTGCCGTTGTTCCTCATCTACGTCAACCTGGGCAACGCCACGGGCATCGAGTTGTACGCCAGCCGGACCGGCCTGGTGATCACGTACCTGACCTTCTCGCTGCCGTTCTCGATCTGGATGCTCGTCGGTTACTTCGACTCGATCCCCCGGGGTCTGGACGAGGCGGCGCAGGTCGACGGGGCCGGGCCGCTGCGCACCCTGTTCCAGGTCATCCTGCCGGCCGCCGTGCCCGGCGTCGTGGCGGTCACCGTGTACGCGTTCATGACCGCCTGGGGTGAGGTGCTCTTCGCGTCGGTGATGACCGACGAGGGCAGCCGCACCCTGGCCGTCGGCCTCCAGGGCTACTCCACCCAGTTCAACGTCTACTGGAACCAGATCATGGCGGCCTCGCTGGTGGTCAGCGTCCCGGTCGTCGTCGGGTTCCTGGCCCTCCAGCGCTACTTCGTCGCCGGCCTCACCGCCGGCGCGGTCAAGTGAGTCAGTCAATGCCAGAGGAGATCCGTCCCGTGCCCGACCTGTCCAAGCTGCCACCCGACTTCCTCTGGGGCGTCGCCACGGCGGCGTACCAGATCGAGGGGGCCGTCGACGTCGACGGCCGGGCGCCGTCCATCTGGGACACCTTCTCGGCGACCCCCGGCAACGTCGACAACGGCGACACCGGCGCGGTGGCCTGCGACCACTACCACCGGTGGCCCGAGGACTTCGCGCTGCTGCGCCGGCTCGGCGTGGACGCGTACCGTTTCTCGGTGGCCTGGCCCCGGGTGATGCCCGACGGCGTCGGTCGGGTCAACCCCGCCGGGCTGGACTTCTACGACCGGCTCGTCGACACGCTGCTCGCCGACGGGATCCGGCCGTTCGTCACGCTCTACCACTGGGACCTGCCGCAGGCCCTCCAGGACGCCGGCGGCTGGCCGGAGCGCGCCACGGCCGAGGCGTTCGCCGAGTACGCGGCGGTCGTCGCCGCCCGTCTCGGTGACCGGGTGGCCGACTGGTGCACCGTCAACGAGCCGCTCTGCGTGTGCTGGATCGGGCACCTGGACGGCAACATGGCCCCCGGCGAGCGGGACCTGACCCGGGCGGTGCACGCCTCGCACCACGTGCTGCTCGGGCACGGGCTGGCCACCCAGGCGATCCGCGCCAACGCCGCCCGGCCGGCGTCGGCGGGTCTGGTGCTCAACCTCAGCCCGATCGAGGCGGCCACCGACCGACCCGAGGACGTGGCGGCGGCCCGCCGGGCGGACGGGCACGTCAACAGGTGGTGGCTGGACCCGGTCCACGGGCGCGGCTACCCGGCCGACATGATCGCCACCTACGGGGTCGAGCCGCCGGTACGCGGCGACGACCTCACAGTGATCGCCACGCCCACCGACTTCCTCGGGGTGAACTACTACTTCCGGCAACTGGTGGTGGACGACCCGACCGGCGCGGCGCCGTACGCCCGGCAGGTGCCGGTGCCCGGCTCGGTGGAGACCGCGATGGGCTGGGAGATGTACCCGGCGGGGCTGGAGCGGCTGCTCGTCGACGTGCACGAGGAGTACCGGCCGGGCCGGATCATCGTCACCGAGAGCGGGTCGGCCTGGCCGGACGAGGTCACCGCGGACGGCACGGTGGAGGACAAGGAGCGCACCGACCACCTGGAGCAGCACCTGGCGGCGTGCGCGTCGGCGGTGGCCCGGGGCGTGCCGCTGGACGGCTACTTCGTCTGGTCGCTGCTGGACAACTTCGAGTGGGCGTACGGCTACGACAAGCGTTTCGGGCTGGTGCACGTGGACTACCCGACGCAGCGCCGGACGATGAAGGCGAGCGGTCTGCGCTACGCCGAGCTGATCCGCGCCCACCGGCGTCTCGCCCGTACGACCGGGGCCGCCGCGCCGGTGGCCTGACCATCACCGGCGGTGCGGCCGGCCGCCCGGGAACGCCGTCGTGGCGACCCCGGGCGGCCGAACCGGTCCCGATCGGACGAAACCGCCACCGACCGCCGCGCCCGGTGGCTAACCTGCGGCAATGTCCGCAGCACCCGACGAGGTCGAGCAACCCGACGCCGGGGCGCGCGTCTCCGACACCGATCGGATGACGGCCTTCAGCGACGGTGTCTTCGCCATCGTCATCACGCTGCTCGTCATCGACCTGCGGGTGCCGGAATACCACGAGGGCGAGTTGCTCACCGACCTGCTCGACGAGGGCGCCTCGTACCTCGCGTTCGTGGTGTCCTTCGTCTACATCGGGGTGCTCTGGCTCAACCACCACGCGCTGCTGCGGCTGATCCGCGGCACCACCCTCGCACTGAGCTGGATCAACCTCGGCGTGCTCTTCGGCGCGGTGATCATTCCGTTTCCCACCGCCGTGCTGGCGTCGGCCTTCACCCAGGGCGACACCGACGACCAGCGCGCGGCCGTCGCCCTGTACGCGTTGTCCGCCGCGCTGATGTCGGCCCCCTGGCTGGTGTTCTTCGGCTACCTGCGGCGGCACCCGGCGCTGCTGCGGCGCGGGGTCAGTCCCGAGTACGCGCGCCGGCAGCGGCTACGGCCGGTCACCGGCCTGATCCTGTACGGGCTCGGCGGCCTGCTCGGCTGGTTCGTCAACCCGCTGCTGGGTCTGCTCGCGGTCATCTTCATGATCAGCTATCACGCGGTGACAAGCGAGGGGCTGCCCCGGTGGCTCACCCGTCGCTGACCAGCCGGGGCAGGTCGGCGGGGGTGTCCACGTCCAGCGGTGAGCCGACGTCGTCGCAGGGCACCTCGACCACCAGGTCCGGCCGGTCGCGGAGCAGGTCGCGGGCGCCCCGGTCGCCGATCGCGTAACCGTCCAGCAGCGGCCAGGTGTCCCGCCCCAGCAGGACCGGGTGCCCCGGCCGGCCGGCGTAGGTGGCGACCGCGACGAGCGCACCGCCGGCGTACGCCGCCCGCACCCGGTGGACCGCGACCGGGTGCAGCAGCGGCTGGTCGACGAGGACCACGACGGCCGCCGGTACGTCGGCCGGCAACGAGGCCAGGCCCCGGCGCAGTGACGAGCCCAGCCCCTCGGACCAGCGGTCGTGCCGCACCGGCACCGCGCCGGGCAGGTCGGGCACCTCGTCGGCGCCGGCACCGAGCACCACGTGCACGGGCGCGCAGCCGCCGTCGCGCAGCAGCCGGACGCCACGGCGCACCAGCGACTCGCCGGCCAGCTCGACAAGCGCCTTCGGCCGGCCGTACCGCCGCCCGGCCCCGGCGGCCAACAGCAGCCCGGCGGTCACCGTCGTCACCTCCCCCCGCGAAGGTCTTTGCGTTATTCGCCCCGAGATATACCGACAAAGCTAGTCTGGGCCGGTGCAGGGCGGACCCGAGAACGCGACGACGACCGACGAGCGGCACTCGTCCCGGGTGACGTTCGAGGTCAACGGCGCGGCACGCGAGGTGACGCTGGACAACCGCACCACCCTGCTCGACACGCTGCGCGAGCACCTCGGCCTGACCGGGGCGAAGAAGGGCTGCGACCACGGCCAGTGCGGCTCCTGCACGGTGCTCCTCGACGGCCGGCGGGTGAAGAGCTGTCTGGTGTTCGCGGTCACCCTCGACGGCCGGTCGGTGGTCACCGTCGAGGGGTTGGCCGAGCCGGACGGGCTGTCCCCGTTGCAGGCCGCGTTCGTCGCGCACGACGCGTTCCAGTGCGGCTACTGCACACCAGGGCAGCTCTGCTCCGCCCGGGGCATGCTCGACGAGGTCGCCCGCGGCTGGCCCAGCGCGGTCACCGCCGACCTGGGCGCGCCCGTCGACCTGACCGACGCGGAGATCCGCGAACGGATGGCCGGCAACCTGTGCCGCTGTGCCGCGTACCCACACATCGTCGCGGCCGTGCGTCAGACGGCGGCGAAGCGATGAGGGCGTTCCGTTACCACCGGCCCGCCGACGTGGCCGACGCGGTCGCCGTGCTCGGCGCGGAGCCACACGCGGCCTACCTGGGCGGCGGCACCAACCTGGTGGACCTCATGAAACTCGGGGTGCAGCGCCCCGACGTGCTGGTGGACGTGACCGGGCTTCCGCTGGACACCGTCGAGGAGCTGCCCGACGGCGGGCTGCGGATCGGCGCGACAGTCCGCAACAGCGACCTCGCGGCCCATCCGGTGGTCCGCCGGGACTACCCGGTGCTGGCCCGCGCCCTGCTCGCCGCCGCCTCCGGACAGCTCCGCAACATGGCCACCACCGGTGGCAACCTGTTGCAGCGCACCCGCTGCGTCTACTTTCAGGACACCGGCAAGGCGTGCAACAAGCGGGAGCCGGGCAGCGGTTGTGCCGCCCTGCACGGACAGAACCGCGACCTGGCGGTGCTGGACTGGTCCGACCAGTGCGTGGCCACCCACCCGTCGGACCTGGCCGTGGCGCTGACCGCGCTCGACACGGTGGTGGAGGTGCACGGGGCCGAGGGCGCACGGGAGCTTCCGATCGCGACCCTCTACCGCTCCCCCGGCACCCACCCGGAACGGGAGACCACCCTGGCCCGGGGCACGCTGATCACCGCCGTCCGGCTGCCGCCGCTGCCGGCCGCGCGCCACTCGACGTACCTGAAGGTCCGTGACCGTGCCTCGTTCGCGTTCGCCGCCGGGTCGGTGGCCGCCGTGCTGGAGCTGGACGGCGACGTGGTCCGCGACGTGCGGCTGGCGTACGGGGCGGTGGCGCACCGGCCGTGGCGGGCGTACCGGGCCGAGGAGGAGCTGCGGGGTCGCCCGTTCAGCCCGGAGCTGGCCGCGCGGGCCGCCGACGTGGAGCTGGCCGAGGCCCGCCCGCTACGGCACAACGGCTTCAAGGTGCCGCTGACCCGGGCCATCACCGTGCGGGCCCTCAGCGAGCTGGCGTCGTCGTGAGCACCGGGGCGGTCGGCCGCGCGTACCCCCGCCGGGAAGGGCCCGAGAAGGTCACCGGCACGGCCCGGTACGCGGTCGAGTACCCGGTGGACGGTGTCACCTACGGCTGGGCGGTGCCGTCGGCGGTGGTCCGGGGCCGGATCACCCGCGTCGACTCGACCGAGGCGCTCGCGTCGCCGGGCGTGCTGGCCGTCCTGCACCACGGCAACGCGCCCCGCCTCGCCGCCGACGGACCGCCGGAGCTGCGGCTGTTGCAGGAGCCGGCGGTGCACCACCGGGGCCAGTTCGTCGCCGTCGTGGTGGCCACCGGCCTGGAGGCGGCCCGCGAGGGTGCCCGGCTGGTCCGGATCGACTACGACACCGGGCCGCACAACACCGTGCTCAGCGCCGACCACCCCGGCCTGTACCGGCCCGAGCACGTCAACCCGAGCTATCCGACCGACACCGCCGAGGGCGACTTCGACGCCGGGTACGCCGCCGCCCCCGTCCGGGTGGACGCCTCGTACCGAACGCCCGCCTACCACAACAACCCGATGGAGCCACACGCCACGACGGCCCAGTGGCGCGACGGTCGACTGCTGGTGCACGACTCCACCCAGGGCGCGTCGCCGGTGCGGGCCACCCTCGCCGAGCTGTTCGCGCTGCCCCCGGAGTCGGTCCGGGTCGTCGCCGCGCACGTCGGTGGCGGCTTCGGCAGCAAGGGGTACGCGAAGGCATCGGTGGTGCTGGCCGCCCTCGCGGCCCGGCACGTGGACCGGCCGGTCAAGCTGGCGTTGACCCGTCAGCAGCTCTTCGGGCCCGTCGGGTACCGCACCCCCACCATCCAACGGGTCCGTCTCGCCGCGGACGCCGACGGGCGGCTCACCGCGATCTGCCACGACGCGATCAGCCAGACCTCGACCATCCGGGAGTTCGCGGAGCAGACCGCCGTCTACACCCGCAGCATGTACGCCGCACCCCACCGCCGCACCACGCACCGACTGGTCCGCCTCGACGTGCCCACGCCGTTCTGGATGCGCGCCCCCGGCGAGTGCCCCGGCGCGTACGCCCTGGAGTCGGCGATGGACGAGCTGGCCACCGCCGCCGGCATCGACCCGGTGGAGCTGCGCATCCGCAACGACGCGCCTGTCGACCCCGACCAGGGACGGCCGTTCACCAGCCGCAACCTGGTGGCCTGCCTGCGCGAGGGCGCACGGCGGTTCGGCTGGAGCGACCGGGACCCGACGCCCCGCGCCCGGCGCGACGGGCGTTGGCTGATCGGCACGGGGGTGGCCGGGTCGAGCTACCCGGCGCGGGCCAGGGCGTCGTCGGCCACCGCCACCGCCCGGCCCGACGGCGGCTTCCTGGTCCGGATCAACGCCACCGACATCGGCACCGGCGCCCGAACGGCCATCTGGCAGGTGGCCGCCGACGCGCTCGAAGTCCCGCCGGAGCGGGTGGAGATCCACATCGGTGACAGCGACCTGCCGGCCGCGGCGCTGGCCGGGGGTTCGATGGGCACCGCCAGTTGGAGCTGGGCGGTGATCCGCGCCTGTCAGGCGCTGCGCGGGAGACTGCGCGTGGGCGTGCCACCGGATCGGGAGGTGAGCGCGTCCGCGGACACCACCGACGAGGTGGGCGGGCAGCCCGCCCTGCCCCGGTACGCGTACGGGGCCCAGTTCGCCGAGGTGCGGGTGGACGCGGACACCGGCGAGGTACGGCTGAACCGGATGCTCGGGGTGTTCGCGGCCGGGCGGGTGGTGAACCCCACGACGGCCCGCAGCCAGCTCATCGGCGGCATGACCATGGGGCTGTCGATGGCGCTGCACGAGGAGGGTCTGCTCGACGAGCGGTACGGCGACTGGGTCAACCACGACCTGGCGACCTATCACATCACCGGTTGCGCTGACGTGGAGTCGATCGAGGCGTACTGGCTGGACGAGCGCGACGACGAGCTGAACCCGGCCGGGGTGAAGGGCATCGGCGAGATCGGCATCGTGGGTGCGGCGGCGGCGGTCGCCAACGCGGTGCACCACGCCACCGGCGTACGGATCCGGGACCTGCCGATCCGGTTGGACAAGCTCATCGGAGCATCAGGACTGGCTTAAATAAGCCGGCGATGATAGAACTGTCGTCGTGCACGCCTTCGACGTGCTGGGCGATCCGGTCCGGCGCCGCATCCTGGAGCTGCTCGCCGACGGCGAGCAGACCGCCGGTGCGGTAAGCGCGGTGATCCGCGACGAGTTCGGCATCTCCCAGCCCGCCGTGTCCCAGCACCTCAAGGTGTTACGGGACAACGGCTTCGCCACCGTGCGGCCGGAGGGCACCCGGCGGCTCTACGCGGTCGACCCACGGCCACTGCGTGAGGTCGACGGCTGGCTGGAGCACTTCCGCCGGTTCTGGACCCCGCCCCTGGCGGCACTCGCCACCGAGCTGGCCCGGGGCCGACGCGACCGTCGGCTGCGCGAGCCCGCCGACCCACCCGACGAGAGGGACACCTGATGTTCGACGCCACCGAGCAGATCAACGCCGTGCAGCGCACCGTCGGCAGCCGCACCCTGGCCGCCGGCGAGGCTCGGGTGACCACGATCAGCCAGACCTACCAGGCGACGGCCGAGGATCTGTGGGACGCCTGCACCAACGCCGAGCGCATCCCCCGCTGGTTCCTGCCGATCTCCGGCGACCTGCGGCTGGGCGGCAAGTACGAGTTGCAGGGCAACGCCCACGGCATCATCGAGAGCTGCGAGCCGCCGCACCGCTTCACCGCCACCTGGGAGTACGGCGACGAGGTGAGCTGGATCGAGGTGCGGATCACCCCGGTCGACGACGAGCGTGCCCGCCTCGACCTGGACCACATCGCGCACGTCGACCAGGACCGGTGGGCCCAGTTCGGGCCGGGCGCCGTCGGCGTCGGTTGGGATCTCGGGCTGCTCGGCCTCGCCTCCCACCTGGCCGGCGACGGCAGCGGGGTCACCCCGGAGCAGAGCGCCGAGTGGAGCGCCTCCGCCGAGGGCCGACAGGCCATGGAGCTGAGCAGCCGACTGTGGGGTGCGGCGAGCATCGCCGCCGGCACCGACCCCGACGAGGCGAACGCCGCCGCCGCGCGCACCACCGCCTTCTACACCGGCTCCCCAGCAGCCTGAGCGCAAGCGGCGCAGCGCGGGGGGCGACGGGCAGCGCGGGACGACGGCGCAGCGGCGGCACGGCGGCGGCGGCACGGCGGCGGCGGCACGACGGCAGGGCGGGAGCGGGGCGGCGGCGGCGGCACGGCGGCGGCGGCGGCACGACGGCAGGGCGGGAGCGGGGCGGCGGCGCGGAGTAACGTGCTGCGGCATGACCGGCACGCCGTACTCGCACTGTTCCTACTGCGGCGCGGCCTACCCGGCGGCGGCCGGGTGGCCGCGTGTCTGCGCGGTCTGCGGCGAGACCGTCTGGCGTAACCCGCTGCCGGTGGCGGTCGCGGTGCTGCCGGTCCGCACCGCCGACGGCCTGGGCGTCGTGGTGGTCCGCCGGGACATCGAGCCGGCCCGCGGGCTGCTCGCGCTGCCCGGCGGCTTCATCGAGTACGGCGAGGAGTGGTCCGAGGCGCTCGTCCGGGAGCTGCGGGAGGAGACCGGCCTGGTCGCGGCGGCCGAGGATGCCCGACTGTTCGCGGTGCACAGCGCCCCGGCGGGCGGCACGATGATGGTCTTCGGGGTGCTGCCCGAACAGGCAGCCGAGAACCTGCCGCCCTCGGCGCCCACCGAGGAGGCGAACGAGTGGCTGGTACTCACCGACCCGGTCGAGTTGGCCTTCTCCACCCACACCCAAGTCCTGGCCGACTTCCTGACCCCCGACCGCCGGCACTGACCCCCCACCCCCGTGCCGCCCCGCCACCGTGCCGCCCCGCCACCGTGCCGCCCCGCGCCGGTGCCGCCCCTCCACCGTCCGCCTCGTCGCCCGCACCCGACCGCCAAGATCGTGCTCGATCCTGGTTGTCGTGGCATCCAACGTCGGCGAGGCCACTACTTCGAGGATCGAGCACGATCTTGGCGGGGTGGACAGCGCGGGGGCGGAGAGCGTCAGTGGGGCCGGGCGTCGTTGGCGCCGGTGAGGTAGCCACTGGCCTGCAGGTCGAACAGTTCGCGGTAGAGGCCGCCGGCCGCCATCAGCTCGTCGTGACCGCCGTGCTGGACGAGTCGACCGCGTTCCAGCACGAAGATCCGGTCGGCGTGCCGGACGTTGGCCAGCCGGTGGGTGATCAGGACGACCGCGCGATCGGGGCGACGGCGCAGGTGCTGGAACAGGGCGTGTTCGGCACGCGCGTCCAGGGCGGCCGAGGGCTCGTCACAGATGAGCAGGGCGGCGTCGCGGTAGAGGCCACGGGCCGCGACGAGCCGCTGCCACTGCCCGCCGGACAGCTCGTGGCCATCCTTGAACTCCCGGTCGAGCAGCGTGTCGTAGCCGTGCGGCAGGCCCACGATCATGTCGTGCGCGGCGGCGGCGTCGGCCGCCTCCCGCACGCTCGGGCCGGACCGGTCCGGTGGGCGGTCGTGCCGCCCGACGCGGATGTTCTGCCCGGCGGTGAACGGGAACTTCCACCACTCCTGGGTCATCACGGCCACCTGGGCGCCCAGGGCGCGCGGGTCCAACTCGGCGGCGTCGACCCCGTCCCAACGGATCACCCCGCCGGTCGGCTGGTAGAGCCCCGCGATCAGTTTGGCCAGGGTGGTCTTGCCGGAGCCGTTCTCGCCGACCAGCGCGATCACCTCACCGCGTCGGATGGTGAGGCTGACCCGGTCCACCGCCGGGGCGTCGGTGTCGGGGTAGCGCAGGCTCACGTCGTCCAGCTCGATCACGTCGACACCGTCGGTCACCCGGTTGCCCCCGATCGGCACCCGGGCGTGGGCGCGGGCCAGGAAGTCCCGGTAGTCCTCGTAGTAGAGGGCATCCTCGTACAGCGAGTTGGTGGCGACGACAGCCACACCCAGGCTGCTTCGCGCGGACTGCAGCGCGAGCAGGGCGGTGGCCGCGGCGGCGAGGGCGACCATCCCGGCCAGCAGCAGGCCACCGAGGACCGCGTACACGCCGAAGGTGGCCAACCCCGCCACCGTGGCACCGATCACCCGGGTGCCGGTCTGCGAGCGGACCAGCCGCAGTTGGGCGCGGGTCTCGACGGCCATCACCCCGCGGTACTCGGCGAGCAGGAAGTCGCGCATCTGGTACGCGCGCACCTCGGCGGCGGTG
Organism: Micromonospora sp. NPDC048935; assembly: GCF_043197875.1. Taxonomy (NCBI): domain Bacteria; kingdom Bacillati; phylum Actinomycetota; class Actinomycetes; order Micromonosporales; family Micromonosporaceae; genus Micromonospora; species Micromonospora sp. NPDC048935. Next base: position 264,394 of record NZ_JBICTZ010000005.1, read on the forward strand.
TGCCGGTTGGCCATCAGGTGGGCCAGCATCCACATCCGACGTCGCCGGGTGATCCGGGCCAGCATCGCCAGGTACTCCCGGCGGGCCATCCGCACCGCCGTGACCGCCTGCGGCACCGCGGCGAGCAGCAGGCAGGGCAGCAGCAGCGGTTGGATGACTGTCACCGCGACGGCGGTGGCGAGCATCCCGACCACGCCGGTGACCAGGTTGACGGTGTGGTCGACGATCCACGCGGCCTCGGCCATCCCCCGGTCGCGTGCGCGGTCCATCTCCTCGGCGAAGCCGGCGTCGTCGAACGCGGCGAGGTCCACCGCCGTGGTGGCCTCGAACAGCCGCAGCTCCACCTGATAGTTGATCTGCGGAGTCAGCCGGGCCTGGGCCCAGCCGGCCGCGATCGTCAGGCCGCCGCGCGCCGACACCGCCGCCGCGGCCACGACCAGCGCCGGCAGGGCCGAGCGGACCCGGTCCGGGGTGGGGCCGGCGGCGAACAACTCGCGCAGCACGCTTGTCGTGGCGAGCAGACCGAACGTGGTCATCACCCCGGCGGCGACATTCAGGCCGATGGAGGCGACCGTGTCCCGGCGGTTGGTGGCCCAGGCCAGACCGACCGCCTCGCGGACCAGCCGGGGCAGTCGACGGGCCACCGCCCAGAAGCTGGTGTGCGCGAACTCCTGCGCGTGGTGCAGCCAGTCGCGGTCCTCCAACTCCGGCAGCATCGTGCCCGGTGGATCGTCGGGCTGGTCGTCGTTCTCGACGGAGGCGCGCTGGCGGGCCATCGACTCCACGGGACCCTCCTCGGGGCGGGGATCACGAACGCCGCCCGAGACTACTGGCCGCCACCACCCGATGTCTCTAGGTAGTCGGCGCGTCGCGCGGCAGGTCCGGCGAGCCCTCCGTGATCGGCAGCAGCACCCGGAACGTGGTCCGTCCGGGCTCGGTCTCCACCCGGATGTCGCCGTGGTGCTTGTGCACCACGATCCGGTACGAGATGTCCAGCCCCAGGCCGGTGCCCGCGCCGACCGGCTTGGTGGTGAAGAACGGCTCGAAGATGCGCGGACGCACCTCGGGCGGGATACCCGGACCGGTGTCGGTGACCTCCACCGCCAGCAGGTCGCCGACCAGCCCGGTCCGCACGGTCAGCACACCCTTCTCCCCCATCGCGCCCAACGCGTTGTCGATCAGGTTGGTCCACACCTGGTTCAGCTCGGCCGCGTACGCCGGGATGTGCGGGATGTCGCGGTCGTACTCGCGGACCAGCTTGACCTCGGCGGGGATCTTCCCCTTGAACATCACGAGCGTCGCGTCGAGCAGGTCGTGCACGTCCACCACCCGGTACGGCGCGCGGTCCAGTTGCGCGTACTGCTTGGCGGCGCCGACCAGGCCGGAGATCCGGGTGACCGCGTCGCCGATCTCGCGCATCAGCAGCTCGGTGTCGACGGTGTAGGTCAGCCAGCGCACCGCCGCCTCCAGGTCCGCGGCGCCGACCGCCGCCTTCACCTGCGCCAACCAGGCCGCGTCGAGCCCACCGCCGACCAGGATCGGCGCCAGGTCCCACGCCCCACCGACCCCGTGCTCCTCCAGCCAGTCGGTGAGGGTGTCCTCGGCGTCGGCGGTGGCCATCGGCGTCAGTTTCGGCGCGGTGGCCACCCGGGACACCGCCTCCTCCTGCAACGCGACGAGGCCGTGCAGGGCGCTGCCGTCGAGCCGGCCGTCGGCGATCATCGCGAGTTTGTGCCGCATCCCGGCGACCCGGTCGCGCAGCACCGAGGTGGCCCGCACCGCCGCCGCCGCCGGATTGTTCAACTCGTGGGTCAGCCCCGCCGAGAGTGAGCCGAGGGCCAGCAACCGCTCCCGTTCGCCGACGATGGTCTGGCTGTCCCGCATCCCGAAGAACAGCCCTTCCAACAGGTGCATCGGCATCGGGAACCAGGACCGCAGGACGTGCGCGAAATCCTCCGCCGGCAACACGAAGAAGTCCGAGTCGACAAGCGCGCGCAGGCTGTGCAGGTAGTTCTGCTCGACCTGGTCACCCAGGTACGCCTGGGTGGCGCCGGCGTACACCCCGCGCTGGTCGGTGCGGCTGACCTCGACGTCGTCGCCGCGCACCTGCCGGCTCAGCGCCACCGCGCCACGCACCAGCACGAAGAAGCAGGTCGCGGGCTCACCCTCGCCGTACACCAGGGTGCCCCCGGCGCGCTGCTCGACCCGGCCACGCTCGGCCAGCCAGTCGAGCTGCCCGTCGTCGAGAGCCTCGAACAGGAACAGGGTGCGCAACTGCGCCGGTGTCAGTCGATCGGACCCGCTGGTCATTGGGCCTCCAGGTAACGGTGCACGAGCGAGACGGCCATCGCGCCCTCCCCGACCGCCGAGGCGACCCGCTTGACCGACTCGGCCCGCACGTCCCCGGCGGCGAACACCCCCGGGACACTGGTCTCCAGGTGGTACGGGTCGCGCGACAGCGACCAGCCGGCCGGCCGGCGTCCACCGGCCAGCAGGTCCGGGCCGGTGACGATGAAGCCGCGCCCGTCGCGGACCAGCACCCCGTCCAGCCAGTCGGTGCGGGGCTCCGCGCCGATGAAGATGAACAGCCAGGACGTGTCGACCGAGCGGGACTCCCCGGTACGGGTGTCGCACAGGGTGAGCCGCTCCAGGTGGCCAGCACCCGCCCCGCCCACCACCGCCGTGTGCGGGTGCACGGTGATCCGGTCGATCCGTTCCAACTGGTCGATCAGGTACCGCGACATCGAGGCGGTCAGGTCCGCACCCCGGATCAGCAGGTGCACCCGCGCCGCGTACCGGGAGAAGTGCACCGCCGCCTGGCCGGCGGAGTTGGCCCCGCCGACGATGTAGACGTCCTGCTCCACGCAGCTCGGCGCCTCGGTGGCGGCGGCGCCGTAGAAGACCCCCCGACCGGTGAAGTCGGCCAGCCCGGGAGCGTCGAGCACCCGGTACGACACCCCGGTGGCCAGGACCACGGTGTGCGCCGCGATCTCGGAGCCGTCGCCGAAGCGCAACAGCCGGGCGCCGCCGGCCTCACTCAGACCCACCACCTCCCGGGCGCTGAGCAGCTCGGCACCGAACTTGACCGCCTGCCGCCGGGCCCGGTCGGTCAACTGCGCGCCCGAGACGCCGTCGGGAAAGCCCAGGTAGTTCTCGATCCGGCTGCTCTGCCCGGCCTGCCCGCCGGTCGCCCGTCGTTCGACGAGCACGGTGCGCAGCCCCTCCGACGCGCCGTACACCGCCGAGCCGAGGCCGGCCGGGCCGCCGCCGATCACCACCAGGTCGTAGAAGTCACTCGCCGGCACCACTGTCAACCCGGCGAGCGCGGCCAGCTCGGCCTCGCTGGGGGCGACAAGCGCCTTGCCCTCGGCCGTCACCACCAGCGGTACGTCCGCCTCGGTGGCCCCGGCCGCGTCGAGCAGTCGGGCGCCCTCCGGGTCGTCGGAGAGCATCCACCGGTACGGCACCAGGTTGCGCGCCAGGAAGTCACGGACCTTGAACGACGGCGCCGACCAGCGGTGCCCGACGACCCGGATCTCGGCGCTCGCCGCGTCCGGGGTGACCGACCACGCCTCCAGCAGCCCGTCGACCACCGGGTACAGCTTCTCCTCCGGCGGATGCCAGGGTTTGAGCAGGTAGTGGTCCAGGTCGACGACGTTGATCGCCTCGATCGCGGCGTCGGTGTCCGCGTACGCGGTGAGCAGCACCCGGCGGGCGGCCGGGAAGATGTCCATGGCGGCCTCCAGGAACTCCACCCCGGTCATCTCCGGCATCCGGTGGTCGGCCAGGAGCAGCGCCACCTGCTCGCCGCGCAGTTTGACCTCCCGCAGCGCGTCCAGCGCCTCCGGCCCGGAGGACGCCCGCAGCACCCGGTAGCGGTCGCCGTAGCGGCGGCGGATGTCCCGGGCCACCGCACGGGACACCACCGGGTCGTCGTCGACGGTCAGGATCATCGGGTTCGCCATGGCGCCATGAAATCACCTCCTGCCGGTCGGCCGCACCTGGCCCGAGCCGCGCGGCACGGTTGACCGGGTTCGGGATGGGTAAGCCGGGGAGCCGCGTGGGTGGTCGTCCGTCGACGACACGCCCCGCTGCCGCGCACACCTCGGGGGGCCCATGGCGGACGTGTCGCCGACCGGACCGACGACGTCGGGTGGAATCGTTCAGTTGCGGGTGCACGGCGTGTCCGGTGCGGGCGCGGACCAGGTGTTGAACCGGCCGTACGTGCACCAGGTCGCCGGGGACCGCAACGGCGGCTTCTACCGCACCCGGCCCGGCTATCCGGAGTCCGAAGTGACCGACGGGGTGACGCTGGAGGCGTACCGCTGGAGTGACCTGCCGTCCGGCACGGCCGTGCGGACGCTGTCCCTGGTGTTCCTGCTGCCGTTCATGCTCTGCAACGTGGCGATCTGGATGCACCCGGTGCCGCACTCGGCGAAGAACATCGTCCTCGCCGTGGGGCGGGTGCTCGCCCTCAGCCTCACCATCCTCTACGTGCTCTCCATCGTCGGCGTGGTGCTGGACCTGATCGCCTGGCGCTGCCTGGGCGACCCGTCCTGCCTGGCGGGCCGGAGCTGGCTGTCCTGGCTCGGTGGCCGCCCGATCGGGCTGCGCCTGGGTGTGCTGGCGTTGGTGGCCATCGCCGCCGTCGGTGTCCTCTGGTGGTTGAGTACCCGCCTCAGCCACTCGTTCGACGCGTTCCGCACCGGCGGGCCGGCGACGTCGCGGCATCGGTTGAGCGCGGTCGGCCAGTGGGACGGGGCACCGCTCGTCGGTCGTCTGCGCTCGGTGCACGTCGCCGCCGCCTTCGCCACGCTGGACGGCAGCCTGCTGCTCGCCGAGTCCAGCCAGCACCGCACCTGGGTGATGGTGGTGCTGGTGGTGGCCGTCGGCGGGGTGCTGCTGGCCTGCCTGGTCCTGCTCAGCGCCGTGCGGAGCATCGACCGGCCCGAACCGGCACCCCTGGTGGACAGGCTCACCCGTGGACTGCGCACGATCACCTGCGGCATCACGATCCTGGTGATCGTGCACGTCCTCGCCAGCCCGGCGCCGTGGCCACAGAGCCGCGCACTGCCCGGGTACGGCGCCACCGTGGCCGGGCTGTTCGTCAGCCAGACCGTGCTGATCACGGTCCTCGCCGCCGTGGTGATCTCGCGGCGGGGCCGTCAGCAGCGCGTCGGAGGACCGCGGCCCGCGAGGCTGCGCGCACTGGGCTCGCCGGTCCTCGTCACGATCGCCGCCGGACTCGCGGTGGCCTTCTCCGCCGAGCTGGTCTACCGGACCGCGGACCTCCTGGACCGGGAGGGGACAACCGCGGACGGAATCGCGACGAGCCCGCCGCTGGCGTACAAGTGGGCGATCTTCAGCTTCTTCCTCGCGGTGTTGAGCGCGTTGCTGGTGGCCGCCCTGGTCACGGTGCTGACCCGACGCGGTCGGTGGCGGGCCGCGCGGGCGATCGTGGCCGCGGACTTTCCGCACGCGCCCCCGGAGGCGGCCGACCGACTGCGCGAGGTCGTACGGACGGTGGCACGGGCCCGGTTCACCGAACGACTGGAGCCGCTCACCGTGGTGTACGCGGGGCTGGCCGCACTCGGGCTGGCCACCAGTGCGGTCGGACTGTTCCAGATCTATCCCGGCGACATGACCCAGCGGTTCCTCGGCGTACCGGACGGCTTCGTCAACTTCTTCATCGGCATGGGCAGTTATGTGATCGCCGCGATCATTCTCGGACTCGTGATCGGCGGCCTCTTCGCCTACCGCACGGCCGGGTTTCGCCGGTACGTGGGCGTCCTGTGGGACCTGGGCACCTTCTGGCCCCGCGCGGCGCACCCGTTCGCCCCGCCCTGCTACGCCGAGCGGGCCGTGCCGGAGTTGGCCAAGCGCATCACCTACCTGGTGGAACAGGGGCAGGGGGTGTTGCTGACCGGGCACAGCCACGGCTCGGTGCTGCTCGCCGCCACGGTGCTCCAGTTGCCCGCCCGGGTCACCGACCGGGTCGCCCTGCTGACCTACGGGTCGCCCCTGGGCCGGTTGTACTCGCGGTTGTTTCCCGCCTCCGCCGACGTGTCGACGCTGCGGGAGGTCGGCGAGCGGGTGGGCTGGCGGTGGGTCAACCTGTGGCGCGACACGGACCCGATCGGGGGCTGGATCTTCGCCTCCCACCGGCCCGGCGAGACCGAGACACTGACCGGGCCGGAAGCGACGGTGGATCGTCGGTTGACCGATCCGCAGGACGTGGTGCCTCCACCCAGCGACAGTGTCCCCCCGCCGATCCTGGGGCACTGGCCGTGCGAGTCCGAGGAGGCGTTCGGGCAGGCGGTGCGGGATCTGGTCGCACGGCTGCGACGCGAGCACCCGGCGGTCGACTGACCGGACCGGGTCGGCGGCCGGATATCGTCGCCGGGTGACACCGTCCAAGAAGCCCGAGCGCCGGTTGATCGCCTCGAACAAGAAGGCCCGGCACGAGTACACGGTGCTACGCACGTACGAGGCGGGCATCGTGCTGGTCGGCACCGAGGTGAAGTCGCTGCGCGAGGGGCGGGCCTCGCTTGTCGACGCGTTCGCGCACGAACGCGACGGCGAGATCGTGCTCTACGGCCTGCACATCGCCGAGTACACGTACGGGACGTGGACCAACCACGCCCCCCGCCGCAACCGCAAGCTGCTGCTGCACCGGGCCGAGATCGACCGGATCCTGGACAAGGTCCGCGAGGGTGGGGTGACCCTGGTCCCGTTGTCGATGTACTTCGAGAACGGCTTCGCCAAGGTCGAGTTGGCCCTGGCCAAGGGCAAGCGCTCCTACGACAAGCGGCAGACGCTGGCCGAGCGGGACGCCAACCGGGAGATCGCCCGCGAGCTGGGCAGGCACCTCAAGGGCCACCCCCGCCGCCCCTGAGCTGCCCTCCATCGCGGTTTCTCCACGCGGCACGCCCCCGGGTCGTTGACGTCCCTCCAATGACGTGGTCTGCTCAGTCGAGACCGTTATTGAAAACGGTAATCATTCTTCTAAGCGGAGGAGAACCATGTCGCTCACCGTCCCGCCCGCCCTGCTCGACGCCGCCGAACGCGGCCCCGTCGACGACGAGGCGTTCGTCGCCTGCGTCCGCGACTCACTCCCGTACGCCTGGGCCACCGTCAGCCGGGTGGTGGCCGAGCTGGAGGCCGGCGACGCCGACCTCGCCGACAACGTCGTCCCGCCGCCCACCGACGCCGACCGGGGGCAACTGCTGCGGGCGCTGGCGAGCGACGCGATCCGCGCCGGCCTGGAACGGCACTTCGGCGTACGCCTGGCCTTCCAGAACTGCCACCGGGTCGCCGCGTTCCGCCCGTCGGCCGTGGACGGGGAGCGCTACCGCCGCTTCGTGTCGACCCGTGGGCAACTGCTCAACCAGTCGCCGGAGCTGCGCAACTGCTGACGGCGGGCCCGGGGCGGGCGGGAGCCCCACAGCCCGCCCGCCCCACGCCCCGCGCCCCGCGCCCCGCGCCCCGCGCCCAAGATCCGCACAACATCCCCGATGTTGGTGCCTCAGCCGCGCGGGAGGCAGCAACATCGGGGTAGTTGCGCGGATCTTGATGACGAGCACCGTGCTCGGGCGGGGCCGTAGGCGGGTTCGGGGTGACTCGTGTCCGTTGGTTGCGCTCGATCCGGGAAGGAGTGGCCTCACCAACGCGCCGGTGCCACTACTTCCCGGATCGAGCACGATCTTGCGCCGACATCCCGACGCGCCGGGACGCTCCTCGCAACTGCCGACGACACCGGGTGGACCCGTTGGAAACTCCGGCGGGGCCACCCTCTCGCCGCTAGCGGCCGATCTTGTCCAGCTCGGCGAGGTCGTCGTCGGTGAGGGTCAGTGCGGCGCCCGCGATGTTCTCGTGCAGGTGTGTCGTGGACGAGGTGCCCGGAATCAGCAGGATGTTCGGCGAACGCCGCAGCAGCCAGGCCAGGGCGACCGACATCGGTGCCGCCTCCAGCCGGGCGGCCACGGTCGAGAGCAGCGAGGACTGCAGGGGGCTGAAGCCGCCGAGAGGGAAGAACGGCACGAAGGCGATGCCCTGCTCGGCGAGCGCGTCGATCAGCTCGTCGTCCTGGCGGTGTGCGAGGTTGTACCTGTTCTGCACGCACACGATCGGCGCGATGGCCTGCGCCTCGGCGACCTGTTCCGGCGTCGCGTTGCTCACTCCGAGGTGCCGGATCAGGCCCTCCCGCCGCAGGTCGACAAGTGTCGAGAACGCCTCGGCGACCGAACCGGCCTGCGGGCCAGCGGCATCGCCGAGCCGGAGGTTGACGAGGTCGAGCACGTCGAGACCGAGGGTCTCCAGGTTCTCGTGCACGGACCGGCGCAGGCTTTCCGGGTCACGGGCCGGGGGCCAGCCGCCCCGCTGGTCGCGGTTCGCGCCGACCTTGGTCACGATGTGCAGCGAATCGGGGTACGGGTGCAGCGCTTCCCGGATCAGCTGGTTGGTGACCTGCGGCCCGTATGCCTGGGAGGTGTCGATGTGGGTGATGCCATGCTCGACGGCCGCACGGAGGACGGCGAGTGCGCCGGCGTGGTCGGCCGGCGGTCCCATGACCCAGGGGCCGGCCAGTTGCATGGCGCCGTAGCCGAACCGGGTGACCGTCAGGTCTCCCAGCGTCCAGGTGCCGCCGGGAAGGGAGGTGGAGACCATGTTCTTACCTCTGGCTTTCGTGTCGCACCGGGCCGTGCCGGTGCATCGCCTACCCGCTCCACTATCGGGGTGTAACTTCACTGCGGGAAGTAGGCACCTGAAGGTGCGTAACGCCCCGGCGGAGGGGGAGCAGTTCGATGACGACGACGACGGCGCGGAAGAGGGCTCAGGCCAAGGTGGAATACGACGCCTTCCTGGCGCAGTGTCCGAGCCGCAAGCTGCTCGACCGCATCGCGGACAAGTGGGTCACGTTGGTGCTGGCCGCGCTGCGCAGCGACGGCTCGCACCAGTTCGGCGCCGGCTGTGCCGGCGAGCCCCGGCCGATGCGGTACTCGGAGCTGTCGCGCCTCCTGGCCGGGGTCAGTCAGAAGATGCTGACCCAGACGCTGCGCTCCCTGGAACGCGACGGTCTGATCACCCGCACCGTGGTGCCGACCGTGCCCGTCACCGTCACCTACGAGCTGACCGACCTCGGTGTCTCCCTGCACGAGGTGGTCCGCGGCCTGAAGGGCTGGGCCGAGACGCACATGGACGACGTGCTCGCCAACCGCGCGACGTACGACGACCACGTCGACTGAGCCGCCCCTACGCACCTGCGGCCGGAAAAACCCACGGGAGTACGCAGACACGGCAGGATCCGGCCTTCCGTGCCCGCAGATGCGGCAGCTAGGGTGAGCCGGTGACGATGTTCCGGATCGGTGCGGCGGCCGACCTGCTCGGCGTCAGCAGCGACACGATTCGCCGCTGGGTCGACGCCGGGCGGCTGACGGCCGGGCGCGACGAGCACGGCCACCGGGTGATCGACGGGGTCGACCTGGCGGCGTTCGCCCGCGCCCAGGCCGCCGACCCGGACGCGGGCGCCGGGTTCTCCTCGGCCCGCAACCGCCTGCGGGGCATCGTCGTCGACGTCCGCAAGGACACGGTGATGGCCCAGGTCGACATCCAGGCCGGCCCGTTCCGCGTCGTGTCACTGATGAGCCGGGAGGCGGTCGACGAACTGGACCTGCGGGTCGGCTCGGTCGCCGTCGCGGTGATCAAGTCGACCACGGTGGTGGTGGAGCGGGCCGCACCCGCCCCGAGCGGCGGAAGGTCGGGCGGATGAGGCCGCGGGCGACGCGTACGGCGGTGGCCGTGGTCCTGGCCCTGGCGGTCGCCGGCTGCGGCACGGGCGGCGACCGGGCCTCCGGCGGTGCCGTCGACGGGCGGGTCACCGGCACGGTGACGGTCTTCGCGGCCGCCTCGTTGACCGAGTCGTTCACCCGCATCGGCAAGGACTTCGAGGCCGCCAACCCGGGCAGCACCGTGACTCTCAACGTCGCCGGCAGCTCCGCGCTGGCCAACCAGATCAACCAGGGTGCACCGGCGGACGTGTTCGCCTCGGCCGCCCCGGCGAACATGACCACCGTCACCGAGGCGGGCAACGCCGACGGCACACCGAGCGTCTTCGCCCGCAACCAGTTGGTGATCGTGGTGCCCCGGGGCAACCCGGGCCGGGTGACCGGGCTGGCCGACCTGGGCGGGCCCGGCGTGAAGGTGGCGCTCTGCGCCCACCAGGTGCCCTGCGGGGCGGCGGCCCGCACCGCCCTGGACGCGGCCGGCGTCGCGCTGACGCCGGTCACCTTGGAGCAGGACGTCAGGGGCGCGCTCGCCAAGGTGCGGCTCGGCGAGGTCGACGCGGCCCTGGTCTACCGCACGGACGCACGGGCGGCGAGCGCCGACGTGACAGGCGTCGAGTTTCCCGAGTCGGCGCGGGCGGTCAACGACTACCCGATCGTCGCGTTGCGGGACGCGCCGAACCGGGCCGGCGCGCGGGCCTTCGTCGCGTACGTCCGCTCGGCGCCGGCGCAGGCCATCCTCGCCGAGGCGGGCTTCCAGGCGCCATGAGTCGGGTCCTCGACCAGGTGACCCCCCGCCGGCGAGGGCGGGTGCCGGCGGCGTTGCTGATTCCCGCCGCGCTGGGGTTGCTCTTCCTCGTCCTGCCGCTGGCTGGTCTGGTGATCCGGGCGCCCTGGACGACCCTGCCGCAGCGGCTCAGCGCGCCGGGGGCGCTGACCGCGCTGCGGCTGTCGGTGCAGACCGCGACCCTGGCCACCGTGCTCTGCCTACTGCTCGGGGTGCCGCTGGCCTGGGTGCTGGCCCGGGTGGAGTTTCCCGGCCGCCGGCTGGTCCGCGCGCTGGTCACCGTGCCGCTGGTGCTGCCGCCGGTGGTCGGCGGCGTGGCGCTGCTGCTGGTCTTCGGCCGGCGGGGGCTGCTCGGCGGCTGGCTGGACGCCACGTTCGGCGTCACCCTGCCCTTCACCACCACGGGTGTCGTGGTGGCCGAGTCGTTCGTCGCCATGCCGTTCCTGGTCATCGCCGTGGAGGGCGCGCTGCGCGCCGCCGACCACCGCTACGAGGAGGCCGCCGCCACACTGGGCGCCGGCCGCTGGACGACCTTCACCCACGTCACGGTGCCGCTGGTGGCACCCGGGTTGGCCGCCGGGGCGGTGCTCTGCTGGGCGCGGGCGTTGGGCGAGTTCGGGGCGACCATCACCTTCGCCGGCAACTACCCCGGTCGCACCCAGACCATGCCGCTCGCCGTCTACCTGGCGCTGGAGACCGACCTGGAGTCCGCGATCGTGCTCAGCCTGGTGCTGCTCGTCGTGTCGGTGGGCATCCTGGTGGCGTTGCGGGACCGCTGGATGACAGGCGCATGACGCCTCCGCTGCTCGACGCCCGGCTCGTCGTCGACCGGGGCGCCTTCCGCCTCGACGTCGCGCTGCGGGTGGCTCCCGGCGAGGTGGTCGCGCTGCTCGGCCCGAACGGCGCCGGCAAGACCACCGCGCTGCGCGCGTTGGCCGGGCTGCATCCCCTCACGGCCGGGCACGTCACACTCGACGGCGTCGACCTGGATCGGCCGGCGGTGCGCGGCTGGGTGCCCACCGAACGCCGGTCGATCGGCGTGGTCTTCCAGGACTATCTGCTCTTTCCGCACCTCAGCGCCCTGGACAACGTGGCCTTCGGGCCGCGCCGGCACGGCGTGGACCGGCGGGCCGCACGGGCCACGGCCCGGGACTGGCTCGCCCGGGTGGGGTTGGACGCGCAGGCGCAGCGCCGGCCTCGGCAGCTCTCCGGCGGGCAGGCGCAGCGGGTGGCGCTGGCCCGCGCGCTGGCCGTGGCACCGGCACTGCTGCTGCTGGACGAGCCGCTCGCCGCACTGGACGCGCGCACCCGGCTGGACACCCGCGCGGAGCTGCACCGCCACCTGTCCGCGCACCCGGGCGCGACGCTGCTTGTCACCCACGACCCGCTGGACGCCCTCGCGCTGGCCGACCGGCTGGTCATCGTCGAGGGTGGCCGGGTGGTGCAGGAGGGCGACGGGCCGAGCGTCACCGCCCGCCCGCGCACCGACTACGTCGCCCGGCTCGTCGGGCTCAACCTCTATCGGGGAAGGGCTGCGGGGCACGGGGTACGCGTCGCGCCGGAGCTGACCCTCACCGTCGCCGACCGGCTCGACGGCGAGGCGTTCGTGGCGTTCCGCCCGGCGGCGGTGGCCCTGCACCCGACCCGACCGCAGGGCAGCCCCCGCAACACCTGGGCGGGCACCGTGGTCGGCGTGCAGCGGCACGGCGACAACGTGCGCGTGCGGGTGGACGGGCCGATCGGGGTGGCCGCCGACGTCACGCCGGCCGCCGCCGCCCAACTGCGGCTGCTCCCCGGTCAGCGGGTCTGGGTGGCGCTCAAGGCGGCCGAGACGCACGCCTACCCGGCCACCGGCTGATCAGCCGGCGAGCAGGTCGTTGTGCGCCGCGCGCAGCCGGGCCAACGTGGGGTCGCTGCCCGGGACGACCCGGCGATCCAGCTCGGCCCACGCCTGCGCCAGCGCCGCACGGATCGCGCCCAGCTCGGCGGCGTGCCGCTGGCTGCTGCGTCGGTGCTGCTCCTCCAGGCGCCGTGCCCAGCCGGCGGTGACCGTGGCGAGCCGGTCGGCGTCGGCGCGGGCCTGTGCACCGCTGCGGGCGGCCGCGGCGGGGACGATCGCGGCGACCGGGCGGGGATCGCCGTCGCGGGTGACGACGGTGACCGTGTCGGTCAGCTCGGCGAGCGCGACAAGTTGACTGAACCGGGTGCGCGCCTCACGCAGCGGCACGGAACGCGGCGGGTCGGAGTGGGGGGTGAGCGCGGGGACGGCCATGAATGCATGGTGCCGCGCGGGTATGACAACTATTCGCGGTCGTCGGTGGACGGTGAGTGCGCGGCGGGCCACTCGTCGGCCAGCACCGACCAGACCTCGACGTCGATCCGACCGTGCGGACCGGGGCTGACCTGGCGCAGCGTGCCGTCGAGGCGCAGGCCGAGTCGGCTGGCGAGGGCTTTGCTGCGGGTGTTGTCGGCGGTGGTACGCCACTCGACCCGCTGGATGCCGCGCTCACGGACCGCCCAGTCGACGATTCGGCGGATCGCCGGGGCGACCATTCCCCTGCCCTGCGCGGCCGGCTCCACCCAGCAGCCCACCTCGCAGACGCCCCGGGTCACGTCGAACGAGACGAACATGACGCCGCCGACGAGCGTGCCGCGCCACCACAGCCCCCAGATGCCGCCGGTGTCGCTGGCCCACCTGTCGGCGTAGCGCTGCAACACCGCGCGGGCCGACGGCAGGTCGGTGGCGACGAACGACGGCGACACCCAGGGCCGGATGTGCTCCCGCGCCCGATCCAGGTGGGCGAGGAACTCCTCGGCCCGCCACGGGTTCAGCGGACGCAGTTCGACGTCCTCGGTCAGCGGCAGGGCGAACACCGGGCCTCCAGTCAGATATGGAGAAGCAGCCTCGCACAGGCCCGTCGGGTGCGCGCGCCGGGCACCGCTCAGGTCGGCAGATGGGTACGCAGTGCCGCGAACTGCGCCACGGTCAGGTACGACGGGTTGGCCGCCTGCGGTTGGCCGAACACCTCCAGGGTGGCGAGCCGCTCGTCGGCGCGTAGCCGCAGCCGGGGCACCCGGTCCTGCTCGGCGAGGATGGGCAGGTCCAGCGGCACCGACCAGGGCTGCCCCGGCGGCCCCGGCTCGGCCGGCCCGGTGACCCGACCGATCCCCCACACCCCGTAGGGCAGTCGACCGCGGCTGCCGCTGGCCCAGAAGACGACCGCCTGCCCGGCGTCCATCAACCGTGCCCGGTAGCCGGGGCGTACACACCAGCTGGTCACCCGCGGATCCCGGGCGAACCGGGCGGTCAGGTCGACCAGCTCGGCGTTGCCCTTGATCAGCCAGGCCCCCAGGTCGTCCAGGCGCACCCGCGGCTCGGTCATCGCCTCATCCTGCCCCGCCGAGGGCCACCCCAATCAGATGATCGTGTGGGTCCAGTAGCTGAGCCAGAGCGCGAACAGCACGCCCTGCACCACGGCGAGCGTCGCGGTCAGCCACACGTCGACGCCGACGGGCCGGGCCCACCGGGCCAGCACCAGGGCCACCGGGAACGCGGCGAGCAGGTAGCGCAGCAGGCTCCGGTAGACCGCCGGGCCCATCGACAGCGGCACCAGCACCATGAGGACGCCGTACACCAGGTAGGCCAGGTCGCGGCGGCGGAACCCGGCGACAAGCACCGCCAGCACGGCCACGGCGAAGAGGGCCCGGGCGGCGTCGTGCGGCTCCCCGGTCAGCCCGTTCAGCAGCACCGGCACCGGGTTCTGCACCTCGATGCCCCAGCCGACCCGCTGAGCGTGCTGGTAGGCGAACCAGTCCCCGCCGCGCCACCGGCAGAACGCCATGAAGGTGAACCACCCGGCGGGCAGCAGCAGCAACGGCCAGCCGATCCGCAGGTAGCCGAGCAGGGCGCGCGGGCCGAGCCGCCAGTCGTGCTGACGCAGCAGGACCAGGGCCAGCGGCAGTGCGACGAGCAGACCGACGGAGCGGCTCATCGCCAGGAAGTAGCCGAGCACACCGACAAGCAGCCACCGCCCGCGCTCGGCGTGGTAGAACGCGGCCAGCGCGAGACAGATGAAGAGCGACTCGGTAAGCGCGGCCTGGAACAGAAACGCGGTCGGCAACAGCACGAGATAGCGGACGAACCGGCGGGCGGCGGGCGCGTCGCCGAGCAGCAGCTCGGCCAGCCGGTAGCCGTACCAGAGCGCCAGCAGGAACGCGACGTTGCTGATCAACAGCAGGGCCAGCGCGTTGTCGCCGCCGAGCAGCGCGCCGACCGGCCGGGCCAGGAACGGGTAGAGCAGCGGAAAGCCGAAGTCGTTCCAGGGCTGGTTCAGGGGCAGCTCGCTCAACCGCAGGTAGAGCAGGCCGTCCCAGGCGAACCAGAGGGAGATCCACCGCTGCCCGGAGATCTCGCGCTGCTGCGCCCACATCATCGCCTCGTCCGGCGGCGGCGCCCCGGGCACGCCGTCCCAGGCGTGCAGGACCAGCAGGCCGAGCAGGGTCAGCAGCAGCTTCGCACCGAGGAACAGGCCGATGACGTACGGCCAGGGCTCCGGCACCCGACGGGCCGCGCGCGCCGTGGCGCCGCCGGCCGCGGCCAACCGGACGGCAAGCGTCGCCGTGCCGCTCCGCCAGCTGTGCATCCGTCCCCGCTCCCCCCATCCGCCGGTCCACCCCCGCCGCACCGGAGTGTCGTCCAACCGGTTGTCCGCCGCCAGACGCCACTCCGGAGCGGAATCGATCGTTGACCAGCAGTGACATTCGACGCAGAGCGGGTAGGCGGGGCGTTTCCGACGGCGGTGGGGAGCGGGGAACGCGGCAGCGGGAGCGAGCGGCACGGCACCGTGGTCATCGGTGCGGGGCCGGCGGGGCTCACGGCGGCGTACGAGCTGCTCCGGCACGGCCGGACGGTGCAGGTCTTCGAGGCCGACGAGGTGGTCGGCGGGATCAGCCGGACCGTGGAACGCGACGGGTGGCGGTTCGACATCGGCGGGCACCGGTTCTTCACGAAGGTGCCTCGGGTGGAGGCGTTCTGGCACGAGATCCTGCCCGACGAGGACTTCCTGACCCGGCCCCGGATGAGCCGGATCCTCTACCGGGGTGCGCTGTTCAACTACCCGCTCAGCGCGATGAACGCGCTGCGCAACCTGGGTCTGACGGAGGCGGCCCGCTGCCTCGGCTCGTACGCCCGCGCCCGGCTGCGGCCCCCTCGGGACCAGTCGCACTTCGAGGGCTGGGTGTCGGCCCGGTTCGGCTGGCGACTGTATTCGATCTTCTTCAAGACGTACACGGAGAAGGTCTGGGGGATGCCGGCCGACCGGTTGCAGGCCGACTGGGCCGCGCAGCGGATCAAGAACCTGTCGCTGGCCACGGCGATCCGCAACGCGCTGCTGCCGAGGCGCCGGCGCACGGACGTGACAAGTCTGATCGAGGAGTTCCAGTACCCGAAGTACGGGCCGGGAATGATGTGGGAGCGCTGCGCCGAGCGGGTCCGTGAGCGGGGCGGGCGCCTGTCCACCGGCAGCTGGGTCACCGCCGTGCACCGCGACCCGGCCCGCCGTCGGGCGATCAGCGTGACGGTCAACGGCGCGGGCGGGCAGCGTACCGAACCGGCCGACCACGTGATCTCGTCGATGCCGATCTCGGAGCTGGTGTCCGTCCTGCGTCCGGCGGCGCCACCGGAGGTGCTGGCCTGCGCCGCCGACCTGCGCTACCGCGACTTCCTGACGGTCGCGCTCGTGGTGCCGGCGGAGTTCTCCTTCCCGGACAACTGGATCTACGTGCACGACCCGGGGGTGCGGGTGGGTCGGATCCAGAACTTCGGTTCCTGGTCGCCGTATTTGGTCAAGGACGGCCGCACCTGCCTGGGCCTGGAGTACTTCGTGTTCGAGGACGACGAGATGTGGCGTACCCCGGATGCCGACCTGGTGGCTTTGGGCACCGCGGAGCTGGAGGGGTTGGGGTTGGCCCGGCCCGGCGTGGTGGAGGCCGGCTACGTCGTGCGGATGCCCAAGGCATACCCGGTGTACGACGAGCGCTACCAGCACAACGTGGACGTGATCCGCGCGTGGCTGGCCGAGGCGGTGCCGAACGTGCACCCGGTGGGGCGCAACGGCATGCACCGCTACAACAACCAGGACCATTCGATGCTGACCGCGATGCTCACCGTCGAGAACATCGCCACCGGCAGTACGCACGACGTCTGGACGGTCAACGTCGAGCAGGACTACCACGAGCAGTCCTCCGGCGGTGACCGACGCGGCACGGGCCGGGACGCGCCGGTGCTGCCCAGCCGCATCGTCACCGCCCCGATCGCCACGCCCGTCGGGGTCCACTCCGGGGGCGACGGCGACCCGGCCGCGCAGGTCCCGCTGGCCTGACGGTGTCGGCGGGGCGTGGTTTGATCAGACCCTCGATCCGAGGGGGGCATGGTGGGGCGCAGAGCGATCATCTTTCACGGGACCGGCGGCAACCCGGACGTGGTGTGGTATCGGTGGTTGGCCGCACGGCTGGAGGCCCGGGGCTACGCCGTCGAGGTGCCGCACCACCCCGGCATCAACGTCGAGCCGATCGCCACGTTCCTGCCGAAGGTGCTGGACGGGCACACCTTCGACGAGGACACGGTCCTGGTGGGCCACTCCGGCGGCGCGGCGCTCCTCCTGGCGCTCCTGGAGCACGTCGAGGTGACCGTCGCGCAGGCGGTCCTGGTCGCCGGCTACAGCACCCAGCCCAACACCAGTGAGGAACCGGTCCTCCAGCAGAGCTACGACTGGGCCGCGATCCGGTCCCACGTGCGCGACATCTACTTCGTCAACTCACTCCGGGATCCGTACGGCTGCGACGACCGGCAGGGACGCGCCATGTTCGAGCGGCTCGGCGGCACCCAGATCGTGCGCGACGACGGGCACTTCGGCGACTACGACCAGCCGTACGAGCGGTTCGACCTGCTCGACCGGCTCATCCCCTGATCCGCTCCCTGCTGGCCCGCTGGCGTGCCGCCTCGTACAGGACGACGGACCCGGCGGTGGCGGCGTTCAGGGAGCTGGCCATGCCCACCATGGGTATCCGGACCAGGCGGTCGCAGGCGTCGCGCCACGCCGAGCTGAGCCCGGACGTCTCGTTGCCGACCAGCATCAGTGTCGGTTGGGTGAAGTCGTACTCCGCCGCCTCCGCCGTACCGCTCTCGTCGGTCCCCACCACCTGCACGTCGACGCCGTCCGCCCGGACGGCGTCGACCCAGTCGAGGACCTGCCGGTGCGACGGGACGCGCACCACGGGGATCGAGAACAGCGAGCCCGTGCTGGCGCGTACCGCCTTGGGGTCGTAGACGTCGGCGGCGTGGCCGGTGAGGATGACGCCGCTCGCGCCGAAGGCGTCCGCCGACCGGATCAGCGTCCCGATGTTTCCGGGGCTGGTCGGCCTGTCGAACACGACCGCGAGCAGATCGGGGCCGGTCGGGATCCGACCGAGGTCGTCCTCGGGCAACGCCACCACGGCAAGCAGCTCCGGGGCGCCCTCCACCTTGCCGCCCAGCTCGACCATCAACTCGCCGGCGACGGCGACCCTTGTCGCGCCGGCCCCGTCCAGGGTCTCCTGCGCCCAGGTCGACAGGTGTGCGTCCGCGTTGTACAGCAGCTGACGGACCTGCCACCCGAGTTGGATCGCCAGCGTGATGGGCCGCACGCCCTGCACGAGGAACTCGCCGCCGCGCTGGCGCTTGGTGCGGTTGCCCAACAGCGCCTCCCACTGCTGGAACCGCGCATTGCGAGTCGTCACCCGGAGGACCGCCACCAACCCCGCCTTAATCGTGTCTGCTCGTACGTCGTTCGGCCGGCCACTCGGCACCAGAACCTGCCGAGCTTACGTGGGTGGGCGCCGCGCCCGGCGCGCGCCGGGCGGGGAGTCCCGCCCGGTCGGTTCCGGCGGGCACGCAGCGCGGCGACGCAGGAGGCGCGCACGTGGTCGTACTCCGGCGTTCCCTGGGCAACGTCGCTCAGGGGGGCCGCGCAGTCGCGCCGAGCGAGCACCTCGCGCTCGTCGGTGATCACCTGCGGGGCACCGCGGGCCTGGTCGAGGAGGAGGAAGGAGTCCGCGAGGAGCAGATAGTCCAGGCGGCCCCGGTGGGCGCGGGCCAGCAGGACGGTGGCCTGCGGGCTGCTGGGGTCCGCCAGGTCGCAGGTGTCGCGGTGCTCGGTGGCGATCTCGTCGATGGCGGTGGCGAGGATGTCCGCGAGGTCGCGCCCGTCGTCGGGCGACAGGTGGCCGAGCAGCGCGCCGCCGAGGCGGTGGGTGTACCAGGCGACTCCGTGGTGGCAGAGCGACTCGGCTCCGGGGATGCCCGCGCCGTCGAGCAGGACGACGGCGCCGGGCACCGCACCGACGAAGTCCTCGTTCGGCCGGTCGGCCCTACCCGCGCTCGTCGCCAGACTGACGTGCACTCCCCACCTCCTGACGTGCGAGCGTCAATACTTCCTCGCCGCCGGTGATATCGGTTGACATCGACACGTAGTCTGCTGTCGATGACGGATCGTGCGGGTGTCGACACTGCGGGAGGCGCGTGCGGTGGGCAGATGGTTCAACCGAAGCCGCAAACGCGACGACGAGCCACCGCGTAAGGCGACGTCGTCCGGGCCGGTCATCGAGATCACCGTCACCCAGGGCGGCCGCTCGACCACCGAGACGGTCGGCGGTCCGGTGGCCTTCGGGCTGCAATACCACGCCTACCACCAGCAGTACGGCGCGTCCGACGCGCGCACGTTGGAGGCGGGCTCCCGTTACGCGCAGGAGTTGATGCGCGGCAACGACGTCGCCGAAGCCGTGGCCGTCTATCAGGAGATCGTCGGGTTGCGCAGCTCGGCGTTGGGGCCGGAGCATCCGGACACCCTGCGCAGCAAGCACAGCCTGGCGTTCGCGCTGTGGCAGCGCGGCTCACACGCCGAGGCGGAGCGGGTGCAACGAGACGCCTACGCGGCGCGACGCCGGGTGCTTGGCGACGAGGATGCCGAGACGCTGCGCAGCGGCAACAACCTCGGCTGGTTGCTGATCGAGCTGGGGCGCCTCGACGAGGCCGAGCCGCTGCTGCGGCAGGTCGCCGACGGCATGGCCAGGACGCTGGGCCGGGACGACGCGGACACCCTGACCTGCCAGCTGAAGCTCGCCGGGATCCAGCACCTACAGGGCCGCAGCCAGCAGGCCGAGCGGGCCCTCCGGGACGTGGTCAAGCGGATGACCAGGACGTTGGGGCCCACCAGCCCGGCGTCGCTGCAGGCCCGCAGCAACCTGCTCGTCGTCCTGCTCGACAACGGCCGGGCGGCCGAGGCGGTCGACGCCGCCCGGACGCTCGCGGACGACGCCGGTCGCGCCCTGAGCAACACCGACGGTGTCCGTCTGCACGCCCAGCACTCCCTGGCCAGGGCACTGGACGGGGTGGGCCGGCGGGCCGAGGCGATCCGGTTGCTGGACGACACGCTGCCGGACAGCGAACGGGGCCGAGGCGCCGACCATCCGGCGACCCTGGAGATGCGCACGCTCTTCGCCCTGCTGCTGGTCGAGGAGGGGGACCCCCGGGCGGGTCGGGAGGCGCGGGCCGCGCTGGCCGGGTGCGAACGCGTGCACGGCCCGACCCATCCACACACGGAGAAGGCCCGGGCGTTGGTCCGGCGCACCCGCTGACACCGAGGGGCGGTGGCCCGGTGAGCGACGGTCAGCCGCCGGTGTGGATGTGCGCCGCCCACAGCGTCGGCGTCAGCGGGTAGCGGTCCCGCAGCCCCCGCACGGCCGAGTGCAGCGCGTACGCCGCCGCCCCGGTCGCGTCGGCGTGCTCGTAGAAGGCGGTGGTCAGGGCGAGGGAGACCGCGTCGTCGATCTTCCACAGGGTGCCGATGACGTGCCGGAACCCGGCGAGTTGGAAGGCGCCGGTGATGTGCAGCGACTCGTCGACGAGGGTCGGCGGGGCCTGGGCGGTGGCGCAGGACGACAGGAAGGCGAACTCGGCGTCCAGGTCGAGCTGGGACACATCGGCCACGGTGAGGGGGCTGTCCTCGTGGTCGTGGACGAGCAGCCGGCCCTGCGCCGGGTCGTGCGGATCGGCCACCGCGTGGCACGCGAAGTGCGCGTACGCCGAGCCGGCCAGCCGGTCCAGGACCTGCTGCCGGGTGGCCGTCGCGTCCAGCCCGAGCCACGCGCCGGGCAGCGCCCGCGCCGCCGACGCGGCCTCGCGTTCGGCGCTGGGCAGCGCGGCCGGGCCGCCGGGGGTGGCGCGCATCGCCACGACGCAGGACCGGGCGTCGGGGCGGGACTGTCGTGGGCCGGTGCGTTTGCGGGCGAGCGCGGTCACGGTCGGGGTGTAGGAGGAGACCACCTGGTCGAGGGCGGACCGGCCGACGCCGGCCTGGGCGGCGTGCAGGGGAAAGAAGGCGAGCGGGCCGACCGGACACCACCAGACGCGCGGCAGCTCGCCGGCCGCCCCGGGCGCGTCCACGTGCTCCAGCACCGGCCCGACGAGGGCCTGCCACAACCATTGCAGTACGCCGGTGAGCACCGACTGGGCGCGCAGCCGGCTCCGCGCGTCCGCCGCCGGATCGTAGGCCGTGGTGGTGGCCTCCTGGAGCAGGCGCAGGTGTGTCATCGCGTCGGCCAGCGACAGATCCGGCAGGGGCAGCACCGTCACGCGGTGCTGTCGCAGGATGAGCGCGTCGCAGCGCAACTCGCTCGCGATCGGCACGATCACCGTGCCGTCGACCTGGTCGAGCAACTGCCGGGCGCTTGGCGCACGCAGGAAGTCACCCAGGCCGGGCAGCTCCCGGATCGTCGCCAACAACACGTTCCACTCGGTCTCCCGGTCCCGGCCGAAGGTGGTGGGCGCCGACGATTCGGGGACGGGCGCCTCGAAGTCCCGGCGCATCCGTTGGAAGTCGGCCGCCAGGTGCTGGTCGGCGCGTTGCAGCGCCGCCCACTCGCCGTCGGCCGTCAACCGCTGGTGCAGCAGCAGGCCCCGGCCACGCTCCAGCAGCTCCAGGGCCCGCTCCGGCTGCCCCGCGCCGATCGCGCAGGAGGCGGCGGTCGCCGCCAACCCGGCCGTCGAGCCGAGGTCGGCGTACTGGTCGTGTCGGGTACGCCCCCGGGACGCCAACCGGGGCAGCAGCGTGATGGCCTCGTCGAAGGCATCCGTCGCCTCCTCCCACCGGCCCAGCGCGGTCAGCGTGTAGGCCGCCTTGTCGAAGGACTGGATCCGGACCGGCACGGCGCCGGCGTCGACGCGGCCGGCGGCGCGCGCCCGCTCGGCGGCCTCGGTGAGCAGGGCCGTCGCACCGGTACGCAGGTAGGTCGCCCGCAACGCCTGGGCGATGGACAGCCCGGTCTCGACACGCTGCGGATCGCCCGCGGGCAGGGCGTCCAGGGCCCTGCGCAGCAGGACGATCGCCTCCTCCAGGTAGGCGGGCTCCCCGGTGGCGTCGTAGAGCAACCGGAGGCTGTAGCCCAACCCGTCCAGGTACAACGCGTGGTTGGCCTCGCCGCGCGCGGACAGCGCGAGCGCCCGACGCAGCAGACCGATAGCCGTCTCCAGCGCGGAGATGTCGCCGGTCAGCTGGTACGCCTTCCGGCCGACGCTGGCGAGGCTGGCGAGCGCCGTCCGATGGTCCGGGTGCCGCTCTCCGACGGTGTTCAGCGCGGCCAGGAACTCCTCCCACGCCTGGCCGAGCAACTCGGCGCGGCCGGTGCGGTCGGCCAGGGTGAGCAACGTCTGCCCGGCCAGGAAACGCGGCGCGTTGCCCTGCGGGGTGTGCTCGCGCAGCAACGCGACGGCCCGTTCGACATCGACGGTGTGGGTGGTCCCGGTCGCCCGGGCCAGCAGGCACCGGGCTCGCAGCACGACGATCTGGTCCTGGTTGGGCCCGGTCGTGTCCACCGAGGACAGCAGCTCCATCGCCTCGTCGACGTAGTCTTCCACCCCGGTGAGCTGGTAGGCACGCAACAGCGCCTCCGCGTGGATGCCCCGCAACGCGGGCCGATGCTCCTCGCTGATCCACCGCTCGGCCATCTTGGCGATGCCGGTGAGCCGGTAGAGCGTGTCGACCGAGCCGTCGAAGGTGTGCCGGGCGCGATGGACCTGGCAGTTCTTCAGCATCAGCAACGCGCTGTTACCGAGGTCGGCCGAGGTGTCGTCGGCGAACTGCAGATACCGCTCGGCGATGTCCAGCAGCTCTGGGTCACCGTCGAGCTGGGCCCTGGCCAGCAGCACATCGGTGTACGTGGCAAGGGCGCGGACACCGTGCGCCGTACCCAACTCCGCAGCCAGAAAGGTGTCGGCCATCGTGCGGATCGCGGCCTCCAGCACGACGGTGGCCTCGATCAGGTCCTCCCGCGCCCGGTCCGCGGCGTACCTGTCGAGCAGCGCGGCCCCCAGCTCCACCTGGGCCTGGGCCCATCGCCGGTCGCCGCGCGGCTGGCCGGCCGCGGCACGACGCCAGCGGTCGACGGCGTCCGTCGCGTAGGGACCCACCGGCGCACCTCCTCCTCGCGGTCGCTCCCCAGCCTGCCAGCCGGGCGCCGGCATCGACAGGAGATAATCAGCCGATGAGTCAATCGGTGCCGGACAGGCGACTCGACGACGACCGGGCGGCCCGGCTGGCCCGGGTCTGCGCGGACATCGCACAGGTGGGCGACCTGCTCGGGCCGGAACCGGCCCAGGCCCTGGCGCGGCTGCGTGACCGGTCGGTGTCCGACCGGGGCGTGGACGCGGTGCTAGCCGAGGTGACCGAGTTGATGCGCCTCGGCGGGCTGCTCGGTGGCGACACGGCCGCCCGCGGCCATCACTACCTGCCCCTGGCCGGCGTTCACGGCCGCCGCCCGGAGGTCGTCCTGGTGTGCCCCGGTGACCTGTGCGACCGGGTGGAGATCCCTCGGCCGGACGCCGGCCCGCCGCCGCGCTGCGCCGTGTGGGACTGCCCGCTGCCGACCTTCCGGATGGACCGGTGAACGCGGTCATCGCCTCGCTCGGCGGCAAGCTGGCGGAACGGTGGCTCGCCGGGCTGGCGCTGCCCGGTGTGGTGTTCGTGGCGGTGGCCGCCGTGGCGGTGCGGCTCGGCCACGCCCACTGGTGGGACCTGCCGCTGCTGGGGCGGGAGGTGGACCGGCTCGCCCTCGGGTCACCGGCCCCGGGCACCGGCTCCGCGCTGCTGATCGTCCTCGGTGTCGTGCTGGCCAGCGTCGTCGCCGCGACGGCCGCCCAGAGCCTGGAACGCCTGGTCGTGGCCCTGTGGACGCAGGGCTGGGGCCGGGCCGGCGATGCGGTGACCCGCCGGCGGCGGCACCGGTGGCACGCCGCCGTGGAGCGCTACGAGAACGCCCTGCGGGACAAGGCGCGGCGGCTGCGGTCCGCCGACGGCGCTCCCGGGCCGATGCCGGACACCCAGGCGCTCGCCCGTGCCTGCGACCGGATCGCGTTGACCGAGCCGGACCGGCCGACCTGGATCGGTGACCGCATGCTCGCCACGGCGGTACGGGTGCGGGCCTGCTACGGCCTGGACCTGGCCGCCGCCTGGCCCCGACTGTGGCTGCTGCTGCCCGAGGAGACCCGCGATCCGCTCGCCCTCGCCCAGGCCGACTTCACCGCCGCCGCCCGACGGGTGGGCTGGGGATCGCTGTATCTGGCGCTCGGCCTGCTGTGGTGGCCCGCGGCGATCATCGGCCTCGGCCTGTGCGTGGCGGGTTGGCGACGGGGCCGGAGCACGGTGTCCGTGCTGGCCGACCTGGTGGAGGCGGTGGTCGATCTGCACGTGCGCGCCCTCGGCGCCGCGCTGGGGCATCCCACCGACGGCACCTTCGGCACGGCCGACGGAGAGGCGGTGACGGCCCTGCTGCGCAAGGACCGGTGATCCGGAGCGTCACGCGACCCGGGCGTCTTCGGCCGGCCGGACCGGCTCCGGGGCCGACCAGTCTTCGCGCGTGGGCAGCAGAAGCGGGGTGGCGAGCAGGAGTACGCCGGAGACGGCGATCGCGACAAGCGGGCTGGTGAGGCTGGCGAGCACACCCCAGATCACCATCAGGACGGCCTGGAGGAGTCTGCTGCTGGCAGTCCAGGTGCTGAGCACCTGGACGGTGTGCGACACCGGGCTCCGTCGCAGGCGTTCGGTCGCGGAGATCGGGTTGAAGACGCCCATGCAGGTGATCAGCAGGCTCTCGACGACGATCACGGTGACCAGCCCGGGGATGCCGGGCTGGACGAACGCGAGACCGAGGGGGAACACCGATCGCAACCAGCCGGAGACGATCATGACGCGGCGCTGGCCGTGGCGGCGCGCGAGACGCGCGGACAGGCGGGCACCCACGAACCCGCCGAGCGCGGGGATCCCGAACGCGAGACCGTACTGCCAGGCCGGCGTGTGGTATTCGCCCAGCAGGAGAACGGCCAGGAGCGGGGCGGTGGCCATGATGAGGCCGCCGACCAGCACCGAGTTGAGGAACAGACCCCGCAGGACGCGGTCGCCGAGGATGAGTCGCCACCCGTGCGGCAGGTCGGCCGGGCGCAACCGGGTGACCCGGTCGTGGGGCGCCGCGACGTCGCCGCCCCGGATGCGCAAAACCGCGAGCGCGGACAGCAGGTAACTGAGAGCGTCGGCCAGGACCGTGACGACCGGGCCGAGCAACCCGACAAGCGCACCGCCCAGCGGCGGACCCACCGCGATCGCCGTCCAGGTCGTGCCCTCGAACCTCCCGTTCGCCACCAGGAGATGCTCGCCACGGACCAGATGTCTCAGGTACGCGCCGGACGCGGCGGTGAACGCGATGCTCGCCGTCGCGCAGACCACCGAGACAACCAACAGGTGGGCGTACGACAGCACGCCGAGAAGGTACGCGACCGGGACACTGGCCATCGCCGCGAACCGGACCAGGTCCATCGCGATCATCACCGGCCGCTTGGCCCGGTGCTCGACCCACGGCCCGAGCGAGACGGCGACGATCGCCGCGATGGCGAGCCCCGCCGCATCCAGCAGCGACACGGCGAATGCCGACGAGTCCAATAATCGTACCGCGAGCAGCGGAAACGCGCCGAAGGCGAGCCAGGTGCCGTACGCGCTGACCCCGTATGCCGACCACAGCCACCCGAAGTCGGGCCCCAACCGGACGCGCATGCGGCTCCCTCCTGACACGCGGTTTTCGGATCCGGGCATCCCAGCGCACCGACCGCCGTGGGGACAAACAACCGGCTTCCGGGCGAGCCACAACCATCGGTTGTGCGTGCGCATAATGGGTCAGTGGATACCGAGGCGGTGCGATCGTTCGTTCGCGCATCGGAGCTCGGGCAGTTGCAGCAGGCTGCCGACGAGCTCGGCGTGACACAACAGGCCGTGTCGAAACGGATCGCCGCCCTCGAACGTGAGCTCGACGTCCGGTTGTTCACCCGTACCGCCCGAGGGGTCGAGCTGACACTCGACGGCCAGGCGTTCCTCCCGCACGCCCGGGACGTCGTCGCCGGTGTCGACCGTGCCGTGGCCGCGGTCAGGCCGGGCTCGCGGGCCCTGCGGATCGACGTGCTCGGCCTGCGGTCCGCGCAGGCCGTCGTCCTGCACGACTACTGGCGGTCATATCCGGAGACCAACCTCGACGTGGTGACCCTGCGGGTCGACGACCCGCGCGAGGCGGCCGCCGCCGTCCAGGCCGGCGACATCGACGCCTCGTTCCGCTCGGTCACCGACCCGGCCACGCTGCCACGCGACGTGCGGATGATCCACGCGTTCGACTCCCCGCTGGAACTCCTCGTCGGCCCGAGACACCCGCTCGCCTCCGCCCGAACACTGACACCGCAGCGGCTGCGCGGACACCGGATCTGGGTGCCGGGCATCGCGCCGCGCAGCGAGTGGGCGGACTTCTACGACCAGCTCGCGACCGACTTCGACCTGCGCATCGACGCGGCGGGCCCGCACTTCGGCGACGAGGTGCTCCTCGACATCCTCGCCGACACCGCCGACGTGGCAACACTCGTCGGCTCGCGCGACAGGTACCTCTGGCCGGTGAACCACGACCTACGTCGTATCCCGATCGTGGATCCGACGCTCGCGTACCCGCTGTCGCTCCTCCTCCCCCGGGCGAACCCGCACCCGGGCCTGCGGGCGGTCATCGACCACGTCGCAGGCTTGGCCCCGCTCCCGACGCCGATGTGGCGCCCGTCCTGGGCGCCAGCCACCTGACGGGGCGGTGCTCGGGACCCCGGCTCGGCCAGCCCCGAACCGGTGGCAGACCGTCCAACCGCAGACGCCTGTTCATCGCGGCCGTCCTGATCGGCTGTTTCGTGTGGGCAATGGTCACCATGGGGCTGTCGTTCGCGATGGTGAAGCGTGGCAACGGCATCGATTCGCGGTCCGTCACCATCACGACCGCTTCGCGGTTTGGGTCACTCCTTCCTGCCGCAGTTCCAGGGCGTCAGGCTGGCCGTTGGCCGGCAGGAACCGGATCTCCAGGTCGAGTCCCGGGTGCAGGTGCCGACCGTCCGGTTCTGCGCGCAGCACCACCGGTTGCTGACCAGCGGCGGAGAAGGTCACTTGACCGTCGGTGACCGCGATGTCGATCGGATAGTCGTCGCGCAGGACGTAGCGGCCCGACACGTCACCAGGCGGTGCGGTGGTGACCGCTGTGGCGTACCGACGGTCCACGGCGGCACGGATGCTGACAAGCGTCTCCCAGCCGTCCTCGGAGTTGGTCATCGCGGCGACCGCGATGCCGCTGTCCGGCCACACGTACGAGAAGCAGGTGTAGCCGACGTTCAACCCGGTGTGCCCGAACCGCCGGCGTCCGGCGCGGTCCTCGACCTCGGTGCCGAGCCCGTAGGCGCCGCCCGGAATCTGCGGTGTCCACATGTCGGTGGCCAGGTCGCGGTCGAGCAGCCGCGAGTCTCCCGAGACCGCTCGGGCGATCTCGAGGTCGAGCCGGAGCAGGTCGGTCGGGGTGCTCCACAGTCCCGCCGCGGCCAGTTCCGGTTGCGTACGCCACCCGCCGGGGAGCGCGGTGCCGCCGCCGTGGTGGCCCCGGGCCACCCGATGCGGCCGCTGGTGCGGAAACCGCTGGTCGAAGCTGCTGTCGGCCATCGCCACCGGGTCCAGCACGAGCGTGCGCATCAGGTCCTCGAACGGCACGCCCGTCGCGTCCACCAGCAACTGCTGGAGTACGCAGTAGTGGCTGCCCGAGTAACGGAAACGGCTCCCCGGCAACAGGGTCGACCGTACCGGTGCGGTCGTCGTCGGGCCGCTGCCGTCCAGGACCTGCAACAGCGAGGGGGCACGATCCGCGGGATAGCCCCGGTACCAGGTGTCGGACAGGCCCGCCGTGTGCGCCAGCAGCTGTCGTACGGTGACCGCCGGTTGCCGGCCCTCGCGGTCGAGCAGGTGCCACGAGGTGAGGTACTCGCGGATGTCGGTGTCCAGAGCCAGCACACCGTCCTGGACCAGTCGCAGTGTGCCGAACGCGGCGACGTGTTTGCTGATCGAACAGGCCGCGAACGCGGTGCCGGCGGTCACCGGCGTCGACGTCGTGCCTCCGGTGACGCCATACCCCGCCGCCCACACCTGCCCGTCCAGATGCCCGACGGCGATGCTGACCCCCGGCACCTGGTAGCTGCTCATCAGATCGGGCAGCGCCACCGTGTCCGGCGACAGCAGTCCGGAAGACACCTGCCGGTCAAGGTGGCCCAGCATCTGAGCCCAGCCGTGCGAGAAGCCCGAGTCCTTCACGGCGCCGATTCTTGACCACGCACGGCGGTGGATCAAGCCCTCTCGACGGGCGATGCCCACCCGTCGATCTTGCAGTTTCGGTCGCCCGTATGCGCCGGTACGCCCCCTTACGCCGGGGCAGAAAGTGCAAGATCGCGGAAGGGAAGGGACCGTGGGGCGGTGCGCTCGGCACCGCCCCACGGTCAGCTAACCGCTACTCCCAGGCACTCTGCTGGGTGTAGACGAGGTTGCCGGGGATGACCGTTCCGTTGGTGCTGCTGTACTCGGTGTACGCCCAGAAGTCGCCAGCGGGCAGCGGCTTGTTCGGCTTGAGCGTGAACTGCTGCGACGAGCCGCGCTCCACCGTGCGGGGAAGCGTCAGCGCGGCACCCGTGTACTTCGCGTTGCGGCCGATGATGGCGTGACCGAACTGGAAGTCGACGACCGGAGCACCGGGGTACTGTGCGAACACGTACGCGGTGTAGCGCCCCGGCTCGGGCAGGAACTTGTACGCCTGCTCCGTGCTGGTCCAGTACCTGTCACTGCTGTAGATCAGCTTGTCGCCCCGGTACAGGTAGAGGTCCAGGTTGGTGTTCGGGTCGTCGGTGTTGGTCTCGACCATGATGCCCGCGGTGTTCGCCGGCACCGTGAAGTCGAACTTCTTCACGCCAGCGGCCTTCGGGTCGAACACGCCGCCGTAGACACCCGCCGGGATCGAGTACGACGCACGCTGCATCGGCGTGTAACCGGTGCTGCGGCCGGTGAGCGGTCCGGTGAAGCCGGGCTGGACCAGGCCGGACGCACCGCTGGTCATCCGGCCGAACTCCTCCCCGTCGTCACCGTACGGTCGGGGCATGATGCCCCACGGACGGGCGGTGACCGGGATCCGGGCACTGTGGGCCTTGCCGCGCCAGCCGATCGACCCGGTCACGTACCGGTCCCAGGGCGCGCTGCCGCGGCGCAGCGTGATGGTCACGGTCGCGGACTTGCCGGGCGCCACCGTCACCGATGCCGGCGACACGGTGACCTTCATGCCCTTCAGGCCGGACACCGACGAGCGGTAGGTCTCCCGCTCCTTGCCCACGTTGGTCAGGGTGCGGGTGAGTGTCACCGGGCGGGTCCCGTCGTACTCGCGCAGCGAGATGCCCGGCAGGTTGAGCTCCTTGCCGTCCGGCACGGCCGTCTCGCTGAAGGCGACAAGGTCGGCCGCGGTCGGCTCGATGACCAGCCCGGGATCGGTGGCCCCGGCCAGGTTGATGAAACCGCTGCCCTGGTCCAGGGGGCTGCTGGTGCCGACCGTGTCGGTGGCGGTGGTGCGCAGCGCCGAGGCGACCCGGCCGGGCGACCAGGTCGGATGCGTGGCACGCAGAACGGCGGCCGCGCCGGCTACGTACGGTGAGGCCATCGAGGTGCCGGAGTACGCGTCGTACGCCCGCCCGAAGTTGCCCGCCGGTGAGACCGCGGCGATGATGTCCGAGCCCGGTGCGACCAGGTCCGGCTTGACGACGCCGACGGCCACGCTGTCCGGGCCGGTGGAGGAGAAGTCCGCGACGCTGGGCACGCCCGGGACGCTGGAGCCGTCACCGCCGCTACGTAGGGACGCCTTCGCGTCGGTGGGGTGGCGCATCAGGTAGTTGAACAGCGTGCCGGCCTGCTTCTCGGTCGGCAGGTAGACGACCGGGAAGTTGAAGATGGAGTTGATCCGGTAGTTGCCGACCGGGTCGAACACCACCATCGCCGCTCCGCCCTTGGCCTTGATCTCGGCGGCGGAACCGAACATGTCGGACAGCGCACACGCGACGACCTTGCCCTTGATCTTGGCGGGGTCGAGGCTGCCCGGTTCGCAGTAGACCGCACCCAGATCCGGCGTACCGGCCTGCTCGCCGAAGACCATCGGCCGCGAGGCGCCGCCGGGCAGTGCGTCCAGCGAGCCGCCCACGAGCTTCGTGCCGTCGCCCAGCTGAATGGTGGCCTCGTCGAGGTTCGTCACCGCCGCGCCGACAGTGGTCACCCAGGGTGCCGCGTTGCTGATCGCCCCGCTCACGATGCCGGTGTTGCCGGCCGACGCCGCCACGAAGACTCCCGCCAACGTGGCGTTGAGGAAGGCGATGCCGATCGGGGTGTTGGCCTCCCAGTCGCCCAGATCGCTGCCGATCGAGAAGTTCAGGACCTGCACGCCGTCGGCGACGGCGGCGTCGATGCCGGCGATGATGTCGGCGTCGAAGCCCATGCCGGCCCAGAGCACCTTGTAGACGGCGATCTGGGCGTCCGGCGCCACTCCGGAGACGGGACCGAAGCGCCGACCGTCGATCGTGACGTTCGGAATCGGCAGGCCGGCGGCCGTGGAGGCGGTGTGCGTGCCGTGCCCGGACATGTCGCGGGGGGACAGCACCTCGCCGCCGGGCACCGAGCCGCCGTCCGCGAGCCACGTGTCGGCGAAGTACCGGGCTCCGACGATCTTGCCGTTGCAGTGCTCGGCCACGAAGGCGACACCGGTCTGGCAGGTGCCGTGCCAGGTCGAGGGGGGCGGCATCTTCTTGGCGAACGACGCGCTCTCCGGCCAGATGCCGGTGTCCAGGACGCCGATCACCATGCCCGCGCCCGTACCGGGACCGGGCTTGACCGGCCTGCCGGGCGGACCTCCCGCCGGGCCCTGCTCCGGCGCGGCCGAGGTGGTGGCGCTCGGGGCACCGGCGCTCGGGGTGGTCGGGGCGGTCGGCGACGGCGCGGTGGGCGGCGGCGTCGGGGTGCCGAGGGCCCGCGCGGCGGTCACCGCGCGGACACGCTTGTCCGCCCGCAGGGTGGTCGCCTGCTGTGCGGTCAGCTTCGCCGAGAATCCGTTGAAGGCGGCGGTGTACGCCGCCTTGACCGTGACGCCGGCGGCGTCCGCGACGGCCTTGCGCTGCGCGTCGAGGTGTCCGCGGTACGCCCGCGCGGGTGCCGACGTCGCGTCCAGCCGGCTCCCGGCGTCCGGACGGGTCCGCGCCAGTCCGGCAACACCGCCGGTGTACGCGGTCAGCGGGTCCTCGGCCAGCTCGACGATGTACGTGCCCGAACCGGTCTCGTCCACCGCGGCCCGCTGGCTGGCCGCGTTGCGGCCGCCGGGTCGGCGATCGGCCCCGTCGGTCAGGGTGACCTTCTTGTCGTGTCCAGCGGTGAAGTAGCTGGTGCCGCTGCCTGCCGGCCCCGCCGGGGCCGCCGACGCCGGTCCCGCAACGCCGGTGGTGCCGGTGATCAGCGCGACGACCAGCGACGGTATCGCCAGTCGTCGCAGCCTGTTTCCGCTCGTGCCTGTAGCCACGAGGCTCCTTTCAATGGCTCCCTTGTGGAGCTGTTCCTCGATCGCGATCCGCTCATGGGAGCGCTCCCCCACCTAAGCCGCCGACGGTTAATCGACGGTTTGCGCGGTGTTACGGATCGCCGGTGCGTATAAGATCACGTTCTCTCGGCCACGCCTAGATCAAGTTTTCCCGATGCCCCCGGAGCAGGGCGAACCCTGGGTCAGTCCTCGCCGACACTCCCCCGACCTGACCGGGACATCCAGGCCGGTCGAGTCGTGCGCGACGGCCTGCCCCTGGCCGTCGGCGCCGCCGTCGCCGCCATCCCGACGGCGGGCCGCGGCCTCGGTCGCCTAACCAGGGCACGGGGCGGGTCCACCGTCCACCCTGCAGCGGGCAGCGGGCAGCGGGCAGCGGGATCTTCGCGTCAGAGACGAGCGCCTGGGCGAAGACGAGCGCACATCGCCGAGGACGGCTCCTGACTGCCTTTGCTCTGCACCCCGATATGCGCCAGTCACGGACCGTAGCCGTCGCATCCGCGGGTGCAGAGCAAAGGCGGCGAGCCGGGTGCCCACTCCTCTGGGCCGGCCACGCCGCTCAGTGGGTCATCAGCCTCGGCTGGGTCGACTGGGTCGGCTGGGCTGGGTCGGCTGGGCTGGGTCGGCTGGGCGCCGTCACATGCGCGACAGCGACCTCGGCTCCCGCGAGTCGGCCAGGTCTGCGGGAGGTAGGCGGTGGAGAGGTCGACGCCCGGCCGAGCGGCGACTGCTTCGGCCACCGGTTGTCGTGCGGCTCAGACGACGTGGCCCAGGTAACCGGTGATCGCCGCGTCCAGCACCTCCGCGCCGGGCCGCGCCCACACCTCGGCGGAGAAGACCTCCACCTCGATCGGGCCGTCGTACCCGGCCGCGTCCACCGCCTCGCGCAACCGGCGCAGCTCGATGCACCCGTCGCCGGGCAGCGCCCGGCCGAGCAGCACCCCCTCCGGCAGCGGCGTCACCCAGTCGCAGACCTGGAACGCGGCGATTCGTGGCCCGGCCCGCCGGATCTGCGCGTACACCGTGTCGTCCCACCAGACGTGGTACGCGTCGACGACCACGCCGACCACCGTCGGGTCGAACCGTTCGGCGATGTCCAGCGCCTGGCCGAGGCTGGCGATCACGCAGCGATCGGCGGCGAACATCGGGTGCAGCGGCTCGATGGCCAGCCGTACCCCGGCGGCCTCGGCGTGCGGTGCCAGCTCGCCGATCGCGTCGGCGGCCCGACGGCGGGCGCCGTCGATGTCCCGGCTGCCCGGCGTCAGCCCTCCGGAGACCAGCACCAGCTCGGGGGCACCGAGGGTGGCCGCCTCCTCGATGGCGCGCAGATTCTCCGCCAACCAGTCGTCGGCGGAGAAGAACCCGCCCCGGCACAGCGAGGTGACCGTGAGACCGGCCTCGCGGACCAGCTTCGCCGACCGGGCCAGCCCGTACTCCGCCACCGGCTCGCGCCACAGCCCGATGCCCGGCACCCCGGCGGCGACGCAGCCGAACACCACGTCGGGCAGGGGCCAGTGCTGGGCGGTGGCCTGGTTGAACGAGAAACGCGCGAGGCTCACTGGGTCACCCCCGCCACCGTGAAGAACGCCCGCGCCCGGGCGGCGGCCAGGTCGGCGTCCGGTAACAACCCCGCCCTGTCGGCCAGGACGAGCAGGGTCGCCAGGTGCGCCGGGGACCGGCCGGACTGCGCCCCGCCGACCATCGTGAAATGGTCCTGGTGCCCGGCCAGCCAGGCCAGGAAGACGATCCCCGTCTTGTAGTGCCAGGTCGGTGCCGCGAACAGGTGCCGGGCCAGCGGCACCGTCGGCGCGAAGATCTCGGCGTACGCCGCCAGGTCACCCCGGTCCAGGGCGGCCAACGCGGCGGCGGCGGCCGGTGCGATGGCCGCGAACACCCCGAGCAGCGCGTCGGAGTGCCCCACCTCGTCGCCCCGGATCAGCTCCGGGTAGTGGAAGTCGTCACCGGTGTAGAGGCGCACCCCGGCCGGCAGCCGGCGGCGTAGCGCGACCTCCCGGCCGGCGTCGAGCAGCGACACCTTGATGCCGTCCACCTTCGACTCGTGCGCCTTGATCAGCTCGGTGACCGTGTCGGCTGCGGCGTCCAGGTCGGCCGCACCCCAGTAGCCGGTCAACGCCGGGTCGAACATCGGGCCCAGCCAGTGCAACACCACCGGCCCGTCTGCGGCGCTCAGCAGCTCGTCGTACACCCGCAGGTAGTCCTGGGGCCCGCGGGCGGCGGCGGCCAGGTGTCGGCTGCACATCAGCACCGGCCGGGCGCCGGCCGCGCGGACGTCGCCGAGCTGTTCGGTGTACGCGGCGGTGACCGCCGCCAGGGTGGCCCGGCCGGGTGGCAGTTGGTCCGTGCCGACGCCGGCGACGATCCGACCGCCCACCGCGCGGGCCTCGGCGGCGCTGCGACGGATCAGTTCCCGGGTGGCCGGATAGTCCAGCCCCATCCCCCGCTGGGCGGTGTCCATCGCCTCGGCGACTCCCAGCCCGTACGACCAGAGGTGCCGCCGGAACGCGAGCGTGGTGTGCCAGTCCACCGCCGCCGGGGCGCCCGGCACGTTCTCCGCGGCCGGGTCGGCGACCACGTGCGCGGCGGCGTACGCGATCCGGCTCCTCGCCGGGGCTGCCGGGCGGGCGAAGCCGCTGCCACCGGCCAGCCGGTGCCGTCGCCCGCCCGGCAGCACGACCTCGGCCCTCACCCGAACAGCTCCGGCACCTCGACTCGACGGCCCTCCCGGGCCGAGCGCAGCCCCAACTCGGCGAGTTGGACGCCGCGCGCGCCGGCCCGGAAGTCCCACCGGAACGGCTCGCCGGCCACGACGTGCCGCAGGTACGCCTCCCACTGCACCTTGAAGCCGTTGTCGAACTCCTCGTTGTCGGGCACCTCGGCCCACTGCGCCCGGAAGTCCTCGGTGGCCGGCAGGTCCGGGTTCCACACCGGCTTCGGGGTGACCGCCCGGTGCTGCACCCGGCAGTTGCGCAACCCGGCCACCGCGCTGCCCTCGGTGCCGTCGACCTGGAACTCCACCAGCTCGTCGCGGTACACCCGCACACCCCAGGACGAGTTGATCTGCGCGATGATGCCGCTGTCGAGTTCGAAGACGGCGTACGCGGCGTCGTCGGCGGTGGCCGCATAGACCTGGCCGGCCTCGTCGACCCGCTCGGGCACGTGGGTGGCGGTCACGCAGGAGACGGCGGCGACCCGGCCGAACAGCTCCTCCAACACGTAGTGCCAGTGCGGGAACATGTCGACGACGATGCCGCCGCCGTCCTCGGCCCGGTAGTTCCACGACGGACGTTGGGCGGGTTGCCAGTCACCCTCGAAGACCCAGTAGCCGAACTCGCCACGCACCGAGAGGATCCGGCCGAAGAAGCCGCCGTCGACGAGACGCTTGAGCTTGCGCAGGCCGGGCAGGAAGAGTTTGTCCTGCACGACGCCCGTGCGCAGGCCGGCCGCGTCGGCGGCCCGGGCCAGGTCGAGCGCGGCGGCGGTGTCCTCGGCGAGGGGCTTCTCGGTGTAGACGTGTTTGCCGGCCTCGACGGCCCGCCGGATCGCCTTCTCCCGCTGCTGGGTGACCTGGGAATCGAAGTAGATCTCGACGTCGTCGCGGGCCAGCGCCGAGGTCAGGTCTGTCGTCCAGTCGGTCAGCCCGTGCCGATCGGCGATCTCCCGGAGCTTGGTCTCGTTGCGCCCGACCAGGACCGGTTCCGGCCAGATGGTCGTGCCGTCGGCCGCTGTCACACCGCCGGCCTCGCGGATGGCCAGCAGCGAGCGGACGAGGTGCTGCCGGTAGCCCATCCGTCCGGTCACGCCGTTGACGATGATGCCGATCGACCTGCGGGTCATGGGTGTTCCCTCCCGTCGTGCTGGTCGTGCCTCCCTGCGGGAAAGGGCTTTCTCTGCGGTACCGTGACGCTAGCCGGCACGACGAAACGCCGTCAACAGATCGAGGGGGCGGGCCATGGCGACTCTGTCCGATGTGGCCCGCCGGGCGGGCGTCTCACCCGCCACCGCCTCCCGCGTCATCAACGCCAGCAGCAAGCCGGTCACCGACGAGTTGCGCGAGCGGGTGCTCGCCGCCGTCGCCGAGTTGCAGTACGTGCCGAACGCGCACGCGCAACTGCTGGCCCGCTCGCACCGCAGCGCGGTGGGCGTGATCGTGCACGACGTCTCCGACCCGTACTTCGCCGAGATCACCCGTGGGCTGCAACGCGTCGCCACCGACCAGGGCCGCCTGCTGATGATCTGCAACAGCTACCGGGACCCGGACCGCGAGTTGGAGTACGTGGAGCTGCTGCGCGGCCACCAGGTCGCGGCGCTGATCCTGGCCGGCTCCGGCTACCACGACGAGGCGTTCACCCGGCAGCTCAACGAGAAGCTCGCCGCGTACGAGGCCACCGGCGGGCGGGTGGTGGTGATCGGTCGACACGAGCACTCCGGTGACGCGGTGATGCCGGACAACCGGGCCGGCGGCTACCTCGCCGGACAAGAGCTGTGCGGGCTGGGGCACCGGGCGATCGGCGTGATCGCCGGCCCCCGCATCCTGACCACCACCACCGACCGGCTGGCCGGCCTCCGCCAGGCCCTCACCGAGCAGGGCCGGGACCTGCCGGAACGGCACATCCGGTACGCCGAGTTCGACCGCGACGGCGGCGCGGAGGCGACCGCCCGACTGCTCGACGCCGATCCGGAGCTGACCGCGATCGTGGCGCTCAACGACTCGATGGCCATCGGCGCGCTCGCCACCCTGCGCGCACGTGGGCTGGCGGTGCCGCGGCAGATCTCCGTGGTGGGCTTCGACGACATGCCGATCGCCCAGGACGTGACCCCGGCGCTGACCACCGTGCGACTGCCGCTTGTCGACATGGGAGTCCGGGCGATGTCCCTGGTGCTCGCCGCGGAGGTGCCGACCCCCCGGGTCGAGGTGCTCCCCGCCGAGCTGATCCGCAGGGACACCGCCGGTCCCGTCCCGACCGCCGCCCGCGCCACCGCCGGCTTCGCGCCGCGCGCTCGACGGGGTGACGCCGTCTCGTGACCGGCATCAGCCCGACACAGCGTCCGCTCACCCGCGACGACGTGGCGTACCTGGTCCACGCGTCGTTCGGGCCACACACCCGGGTCCGGGACGCCGGGCCGTTGGACGGCGGTGGATACGCGACGGTCTGGTGGGTGCGGCTCGACGACGACCGCCGGGTGGTGCTGAAGCTCGCCCCACCGGCCGGAACGCCGCTGCTGCGCTACGAACGAGGGCTCTGTGCCGCCGAGGCCCGCTACTTCCGCCTCGTCGCGGAACACGCCCCGCAGGTGCCCGTACCTCCGGTGTTGCACCACGGCACCGACCCCGCGTACGGCGAGTGGTTGGTCACCGCGTTGCTGCCCGGCCGGTCGCTGTCCGACCTGGCCGCGGGCGGCGTCGCGGTCGACGACGGCCCGGCACGCTACGACCTCGGGGTGGCCCTCGCCGCGGTGCACCGGGTCACCGGCGACCGGTTCGGGTACGACGGCGACCGGGCCGGCGGGCCGACCTGGCGGGTGGCGTTCACGGCGATGCTCGACGCGCTGCTCGCCGACGCGACCGACTGGAGCGTGCGGCTGCCGGTGACCCCGGACCGCCTGCACGGGCTGGTCAGACGGCACGCCGACGTGCTGGACGAGGTGGACCGGCCGGCGCTGCTGCACTTCGACTGCTGGGACGGCAACGTGTTGGCCGCGCCCGATTCGCGGGGCCGGCTCCGGTTGTGCGGCCTGGTCGACGGCGAACGGTTCCTCTACGGTGACCCGCTGCTGGACCTGGTCTCGCCGCTGCTCTTCCGGCGCGTCGAGGACGAGCCGGAGCATCCGCTGCTGCGCGGCTACCGCGACGCCACCGCCGCACCGCTGGTGCTGGACGCTTCGGCACGACGCCGGCTCGGCCTCTACCGACTGCACCTGTACCTGCTGATGACCGTGGAGATGCCCAGCCGTGGCATGACCCCGAGCAGCCATCCGCAGCGGCACGCCCGGCTCGCGACGCTGCTGGACGCGGAGCTCGACGCGCTCGCGCGCTGAGCGAATTCCCGTTGTCCGGGCGGCTCGCCGCTCGTAGCCTGCTCGGCGTGCAGATTCGGGAGTTCGTGGCGGAGGACTGGTCGCAGGTGTGGCCGATCGTCGAGGAGGTGATCCGGGCCCAGGAGACGTTCCCCTACGACCCGGCGATGACCACCGAGCAGGCGTACGGCATGTGGGCGGAGGCACCGCCGGGCCGGACCGTCGTCGCTGTCGACGGCGGGCGGGTGCTCGGCAGCGCGAAGATGGGCACCAACCGACCCGGGCCGGGCGCGCACGTGTCCACCGCGAGCTTCCTGGTCGCCGCCGACGCCCGGGGTCGGGGCGTGGGCACCGCGCTGTGCCGCGAGGCCCTGACCTGGGCACGCCACCAGGGGTACGCCGGCATGCAGTTCAACGCCGTGGTGGAGAGCAACAGGTCAGCGGTGGAGTTGTACCGGCGGGAGGGTTTCACGGTGGTCGGCACCGTGCCCGGCGCGTTCCGCCACCCCACCCTCGGCCGGGTCGGTCTGCACGTCATGTACCAGGAGTTCTGACCGGCACCGTCTCGCCGACGCCCGAACCGCGGCTGGTGCCGGGGTGCTGTTCGGTGCCTGTCACCGTGCCCTCCATCTCACGCCGTCGAGGGATGGTCCGCCGGTGGCTGAACGGCCGTGCCCGGCACGACTGCGGCCGGCGGCCGACGCGCCTCGGAGCCGGCGCGGCGGACCGGGGTGAAGAGGCCGCCGACCGCGACCAGCAGGCATCCGGCTCCGGCGGCGAGCGTGACCGCCTGGACGCCGTACCGGCCGGCGGCCCAGGTCAGCGTGGCGGCGCCGATCGGCCCGAGGGCGTAGTGCGTGCTCCAGAACGCCGAGGTGACCCGGCCGAGCAGGTGATCGGGGGTGATCTCCTGGCGCAGCGACATCGAACAGATGCCGCCGATGCTCAGGCAGCACAGGTACACCGCGGTCAGCGCGGTGACCGCCGGCACGTTCGTCGCGAGGCCGACGCCCGCCACCGCGAAACCGCAGACCGTGTGCGCGCCGATCCAGGTCGCGCCGAAGCCGCGTCGGCGGCGCAGCGGGGCCACCAGCAGCGCGCCGGCGACCGTGCCCAGCGCGGCCAGGCCGAGCACCGTACCGACGGTGCCCTCGGAGCCGCCGAGATCGTGGGTGACGTGGTAGATCAGCACGTCGGTGAAGCCGTAGGTCAGGAAGATGAAGACCGACAACAGGACGGTCAGCGCGCGGAGCACGGGCTGCCGCCACAGGAACCGCGCCCCGGCCAGGAACTCGGCAAGCGGCCGCTCCCGGGTCGCCGGTGCGGCGGTGTCGGCCCGCGCGGGTCGCAGTCGGATCAGCCACAGACCGGCTGCCGAGAGAGCGAAGCTCGCCGCGTTGACGGCGATGGCGAGCGCCGGGCCGAAGCGGGCCGACACCACGCCGGCGAGCAGCGGCCCGAGGACGGCAGCCGCCGCGTACGTCGCCTGCAACCGGCCGTTGGCCTCGGTGATCCGGTCGGAGTCGACGAGGTTGCGGACCGCGGTCACCGCCGCGACCTGGAACACCATGCCGGCCGCCTCGCAGATCGGCAGCACGACGAAGAGCAGCCAGACCTGCGGGCCGGCGAGCCAGGCCAGTGGCACCAGGCCGTAGAGCACCAACCGGGCCAGGTCCGCCACGATCATCAGGGTGCGGCGGTCGTACCTGTCGACCAGCACCCCGCCGAAGATCCCGGCGACGACGGATGCCGCGCCCGCGACGGCGGTGAGCAGGCCCATCTGCGCCACCGACCCGGTGGCCTGGAGGACCAGCAGCGGCACGGCCAGGTAGGCGAAGGAGTCACCGGCCGCGGAGAGCGACTGCGCGATCCAGTAGGTGCCGAAGGTGCGGTCCCGCCACAGCGGAGACCGGGCGGCGGTGGCAGCTCGGCTCATCGCGACGAGGGTAGTCGGCGCGAGCGGCCGACGCTGGCCGTGGCGGTTGTCATCGATCTCTCGGCCGGCCCCCGTCAGCCGGTCGTGGTGAGGTCGGTCGTGGCCGCGAGGTCGGTGACCACGTCCAGGAGCCGGTGCAGGGCGGGCGCGGTGCCGCCCGGCAGCCACACCATCTCGGTGTGGGCGTAGGCACCGGTCAGCGGAATGAACACCACGCCGGTGCGGCGAAGGCTGGCCGCCGAGCTGGCGAGCCGGGTGACGCCGACGCCGGCGGCGACCAGGCCGAGGAGGCTCTGCACGCTGGCGTCCTCCTGGACGACGTTCGGCACGAACCCCGCTTCCCGGAACTGCTCGTCGAAGGTGCGGTGCCAGGGTTCCCAGGAACTGCGCGGCGTCAGCACCCACGGTTCGTCCGCCAGGTCGGCGAGCCGCAACTCGGCGCGGCCGGCGAGCGGGTGGCCCTCGGGCAGCACCGCGCACACCGGTTCGGTGGCCAGCCGCCGGGAGGCCAGGCCGGGGACCAGCGGGGTCCGGGTGAAGGCGACGTCGTAGTGGCCGCCGAGCACGCCCTGCACCAGGGACGCGATGCCGGTGGACTCGGTGGCCAGGTCGAGATCGGGAAGGTGGCGGTGCACGGCGCGGACCACCGGTGGCAGGAGGTGGTTGGCGACGGTGGTCAGGAAGGCGAGGTGGAGCCTGCCGACCTCACCCCGCTGGGCCCGTCCCACGACGGCGACGGCCTCGTCGGCGCGGTCCGTCACGGCGCGCGCCTCCGGCACGAACAGGGCGCCGATGTCGGTCAGGGTGGTGCCCCGGGAGTCGCGATCGAACAGCCGCACCCCGAGTGTGCGCTCCAGGGCGGTGATCTGCTGGGACAGCGACTGCTGGGCGATCATCAGGCGGGCGGAGGCCCGGGTGAAGCTCAGCTCCTCCGCGAGGACCAGGAAGTACCGCAGTTGCCGCAGCTCAGGGGTCGCCACAGGGACAGACTGTAGCCAGGTCAGCAAGCGTGTGTTGGCCGTCTCGACAGACCTGGTCGCACGATCGTTCGGGGGCCGGTAACGGCCACCCAACGACACACGCGAAAGGAATTCGATCATGAGTGCAACACGCCTCACCACGCCTTTCGACGCCCGCTCCACCGCCCGTGACGTCGTGGCCGGTGTCGACCTCACCGGGCAGCGCGCCATCGTCACCGGCGCCTCGTCGGGCATCGGCGTGGAGACGGCCCGGGCCCTCGCGGCCGCGGGCGCCGAGGTGACCCTCGCGGTACGCGACGTGC
The DNA here is from genome assembly GCF_043197875.1 of Micromonospora sp. NPDC048935. Lineage (NCBI taxonomy): Bacteria > Bacillati > Actinomycetota > Actinomycetes > Micromonosporales > Micromonosporaceae > Micromonospora > Micromonospora sp. NPDC048935. Next base: position 305,238 of record NZ_JBICTZ010000005.1, read on the forward strand.
GGGCCGGCGAGCGGACGGCTGAGGACATCGGGGCCACCGTGGCGAACCTGTCGATCCGGGTCGCACCGTTGGACCTGTCCGACCAGCTGTCGATCGCGGCCTTCGTCAGGGCCTGGGAGGGGCCCCTGCACATCCTGGTCAACAACGCCGGGGTGTCGGCGACCCCCGAGACGCGTACGCCCGAGGGCTGGGAGTTGCAGTTCGCCACGAACCATCTCGGCCACTTCACGCTCGCCATCGGGCTGCACCGGGCGCTCGCGGCGGCCGGCCGGGCCCGCGTGGTGTCGCTCAGCTCCATCGCCCACGTGCAGGCGCCGATGGTCTTCGAGGACGTCAACTTCCGCGAACGCCGCTTTGACCGAATGCTGGCCTACGGCGAGTCGAAGACCGCCACCGCCCTGTTCGCGGTCGAGGCGCACCGGCGCTGGGCCGACGACGGCATCACTGTCAACGTGGCCAACCCGGGCGCGGTCACCACGAATCTGGGGCGGCACCTCACCGAGGAGGACTACGCGGGGCTTCCGGCATTCGACTTCAAGACCCCGGAGCAGGGGGCCGCGACGTCGGTGCTGCTCGCCGCCTGGCCGGGGCTGGAGGGCGTCGGCGGCCGCTACTTCGAGGACTGTAACCAGGCCGAGCGCCACAGCCCGGAGACGCCGCTGCGGGGTGTCGCCGATCACGCGACCGACCCCGCGGCGGCGGCCCGCCTGTGGCAGGTCTCGCTCGACCTGCTCGCCGCCGCACAGCGCGCCTGACCGACCGGGACATCGGCAGACAGAGACGGCCGCGGGATCTCTCCCGCGGCCGTCTTCGGACGTGCTCGAAACGATCAGGCCTGGCGCAGCGGCGCGAGCGCGGTGCTCCAGGCGACCACCTGGTCAAGGGTGGTGGTCAGCGCGTCCTGCTGGAACTGGTTGGGCTTGAAGACGCTGAAGTTCTCGAAGTCGGTGAAGAGCGACAGCGCGACCTGCGACCGCACGTCGGCCATCTGCAGCTCACCGGAGATCAACCGCAGGTGCTCCACGGCGCGCGCGCCACCGACCGAACCGTAGCTGACGAAGCCGACGGCCTTGTTGTTCCACTCGGCGTACAGGAAGTCGATCGCGTTCTTCAGGGCACCCGAGGTCGAGTGGTTGTACTCGGGGGTGACGATGATGAACCCGTCGTACGAGGCGATCGTCTCGGCCCACCGCAGCGTGTGCGGCTGGGAGTACTGGCCCATCGAGGGCGGGTACGCCTCGTCGAGGTGCGGCAGCTGGTAGTCGAGCAGGTCGATCAGCTCGTACTCCGCGTCGGAGCGCTGCTTGGCGATCTCGAGCACCCAGCGGGCGACGGCTTCACCGTTACGCCCCGGGCGGGTGCTTCCGAGGATGATCCCGATCCTGGTCATGGTGGCGCCTTTCCTAGGGACTTGGGCTGACGGGCCGACGCTAACCGGTGATTGCTTGGTCAAGCAAATGAAGCGGCTATGGCTACGCTCACACTCTGCGTAAGCAATTGCTCAATCAAGCAACTAAGATATGAGGATGTCCAACCCCGCCGCAGAACCGCTGCAACCCCTCAACCCCGACGAGGAGGCCCTGGTCCGCGCCCTGGGCCAGGTGATGCACGTGCTGCCCCGCGCGATCGACACCGACATGGTCGGCGACCGTCAGTTACCGCTCACCGAGTACACCGCCCTGATGAACCTATCGGAGGTGCCGGGCCGGCGGATGCGGATGAACGAGCTTGCCTCGGCCTGCCACCTCTCCCTCAGCGGCATGACCCGCACCATCATCCGGCTGGAGACCCAGGGCCTGGTCCGGCGGGAACGCTGCGCGGAGGACGCGCGCGGCTGGAACGCGGTCCTCACCGACAGCGGGTTCGCCCGTCTGGCAGAGTCCTGGCCCAGCCACCTGGCCGCCGTACGCCGCCGGTTCCTCCAGCACTTCGAGGGCTTCGACCTCGAAAAGCTGGCCCGCGCGTTCCAGCGAGCTGGCACGGCCGAGACGACCGGCACGGCCGAGGCGACCGAGACGGCCGGCTGAGCCGGAAACCGGCTCAGCCGGGCAGCCGACCCACCTCGACCAGCGCCCAGGCCAGCAGCCCGAAGGCACCGGTCGAGGCGACCGCCCGGACCACGTTGCCGCGTACCCAGGTGGTCTCGAAACGCTGCCGTACGGCCGCGAGGTCGGTGACCCGGTCGACGTCACCGGCGCGGGCCAGCGTGTTGTTCAGCGGCACGTTGACCACGGCGGTGACGCCGAGCACCACCAGGTACAGCAGCAGCGCGGCACCGATCCACGGCAACGCCGACCGACGTTCGGCGCCCAGATGCAGCACCGCCGCCAGCAGCGTGAACAGCAACGCTCCCCCGAAGCAGACGGCGAACCACCCGTTGAGGATGGACTCGTTGATCCGCCGCATGGCGAGCACCAGCGTCCGGTCGTCGCTGCGTCCCAGGCCCGGCATGACCGCGTACGCGAAGGCGGCGAACAGCCCGGCGGTCAGGCCGGTGGTCAGGGTGGCGGCGAACAGGCTCACGGTACTCAGGAATCCCATGGGCCCCATTGCACCCGCTGGCGCGCGTCCTGACCAGACGTCGGGCCCGCTCCGACGCGTACACCGGGAAACGGGGACCGACGCGGACCGGCCGCCGGCCGGGATGCGCGCGGCACCCCGACCGACGGCCGGCCGGACCGTCAGCGCAGGCCGAACGCCCGCGTGATGCTCTGACTCACGGTGTTGCCCGCGTCGTCGCGCGCGGTGGTGCGCAGACTCACGAAGCCGGCCCGGGCCGGTGCCGCAAGCGTGCTACGCCAGCCGTCCCCGTGCCGGGTCAGGCGCTGCCGGTGCCAGGTCGCCCCGTCGTCGTAGGACACCTCGACGGTGACCGCGCCGACCGTGCCCCGGACGCCGGGCAGGTGGGAGGCGACCACGGTCAGCGGTGCCCGCCGTGACGCCGTGCCCGCGGAGTCGATGGCCACCTGGTAGTCAAGCTGGATCATCGGCAGCACCTCCGCCGACTCCGCGCCGGTGGCGGCCGAGCTGAAGCCCCACTCGGTGCGGGTCTGCCGGGAGTACGGGTTGGTCCAGGCGGCCCGGTCGTTCTGCACCACCAGCCGGTACGGCAGCCGCTGCGCGGCCAGCCCGGAGACCTGGAGGTACTCGGCGTTGCCCCAGTTCAGCTCCTTGTCGCCCTGGTAGAGGGTGGTCCGGTTGACCATGTCGTAGTTGGCGCGCGCCTCACCGATGTGGCCACCCCCGTCGCCCCAGCCGGGCGCGGGTAGGTAGAGGGTGTCCAGGTAACGCGCCGGGACGAAACCCCCGCCCATCCGGGGCCGCTGGATCGGCCCGAACCACTCGACGGCGCTCGGCCGGCCGACCGGGTAGGTGGCCACCTCCATGAGGTGCTGGCCCGTCTCGCCGACGATGTACGCGTCGTCGACCCACCGCTCGCCGGCGGTCACCCAGTCGGTGCGCCGGCCCTGGGCCGGGACGGTCTCCTGGTTGCCCGAGGCCATGCCCTTCCAGACGTCGGTCCGGAACTCCAGCGCCTTGCCCTGCCGGTAGTTGCGGAACTCCACGTCGACCCGGGCCAACTCCCGCTTGGCGGGCCGGTAGGTGGGGTCGGCCGGCACCGTGCCCGTCCAGTGGTGTGCCACGTCGTACAGGTAGGTGGTCTCCGGGTGCGACTCGGCGGTCAGCCGCACCGGGCCGCGCTCCAGCGCCGCGACGAGCTGGTCGCCCTCGTCGGCGCCGAGCGTCGCCACGGTCACCGGGGCCGGGCTCTCCGGGCTCCACGGCGTCTCGTCCCAGGGGTCGAGCCGACCGACGCCGTCGTTGACCACCAGCAGCAGCTTCGCGCCGGCCGCCGCGACGGCCCGCGCCTGGGTGGCGATGTCCACGGTGTCGCTGCGCCGGAGGACCACCGCCCGGTCGCGGACCGGACGCCTGGCCAGCCCGGCCGCCGAGGTGTCGGCTACGTAGACCGCCTCCAGTTGGCGACGACCGGCCGGCAGCGCCGGGGTCGCCCGCTTGACCAGCAGATCGTCGTACGAGCGGCCGCCGGCCGAGATCGTCAACGCCGGCTGTTCCAGCCGCCACCGGGCACCGAACTCGAACTCGCCGTCGGTGACCTTACGGCTCGTCGGCAGGGCCCACATGCTGTCGTACGAGTCGTTGGGCAGCACCTGACTCTCGGTGAGGCCGTTCGCGGTGGACCGGTGGATGTCCATTCGCAGCGAGGTGGCGGTGGCCTCCTGCGGCACCGCGGCCCGCACCTGTCGGGCCTCCCGCGCGTCCAGGATGACGGTGCGGTCGCGGTCCAGGTTGACGTCGGTGAAGCTGAGCATCGCCATGCCCTTGGACCGTGGCCCGTGCGCGCCGCGCACGTCCGCGGAGATCCAACCGGTCCAACTCGCCACCGGCAGCCGAAGCGTGGCGGTGCCGCTCTCGGGCAGGTCCACGGCACTGAACAGCCCGTCGGTGGTGAGGATGACCTTGCCGGCGAGCGGTTTGCCGTCACGGTCCTTCGCGACAAGCGTCAGGTTCTGCCGCTGGCCCTCCTTGCCGGCGCCGACCAGGGTACGGCCGCGGATCGCGCCGGCCTCGTCAGTGGCGATGATCATGCCGCTGACCTGCTTCTCCGCCGGCAGCTTGTCGTACGCGGCGGTCAGCGTCACCGTGGCGGTGCCCCCGGCGGGCACGGTGACCCGGTCGGCGGAGAGAGCGAAGAGGCCGGCCGGCGCGGCGGTCGCGTCGAGGGCCAGCCTCAGCGTGACCGGCGCGCTGCCGAGGTTGGTGTAGGTGACCGTCCGGTCGACTGTCATCCCCGGCTGCTGCGGCCACGCCTGGAATCCGGAGTAGGCACTCGGGGTGGCGAAGACGGTCGCCCGCGTGGCCGCGACCGCGTCGACCCGGCCGGCACCCGCCTGGTACGGGGTGTACTCGGCGGTGGCCTTGACCGTGCTGACCAGCGCCTCCTTGATGCGCTGGCCGGTCCAGTCGGGGTGCGCCGCGGCGACCAGCGCCGCCGCGCCGGCCACGTGTGGGGTGGCCATCGACGTGCCGCTCATCAGCGTGTAGTCCCCGGAGCCACCGCGCACGTAGTGGGAGCGGGCCGCGAGGATGTCCACGCCGGGTGCGGTGATCTCGGGCTTGAGCCCGCCGTCGCCGGCACGGGGGCCCTGGCTGGAGAAGTCGGCGAGGTGGTCGGTGGAGTCGACGGCGCCCACCGTGAGCGCGGAGTTCGCCGCACCCGGGCTGCCGATGCTGTTCGGCCCGCCGTTGCCGGCGGCGATCACGAACAGCGCGCCGGTCTCGGCGCTGAGCCGGTCGACCGCCTGGCTCATCGGGTCACTGCCGTCGGTGGCCTCGCCGCCCAGGCTCATGCTGACGACCCGGGCCTTCCGCTCGCGGGCCGCCCACTCCATGCCGGCGATGATCCAGGAGTCCTGCCCGCTGCCCTCGCTGTTGAGCACCTTGCCGACGTGCAGCCGGGCGCCGGGGGCGACGCCCCGCTCGGCCCCACCGGAGGCCGCGCCGGTGCCGGCGATCGTCGAGGCGACGTGCGTACCGTGGCCCTTGTAGTCGAGGATGTCGGGCTCCGGCGGCACGAAACTGCTCGACGTGGCGATCTGACCGGCGAGGTCCGGGTGCTCGGCGTCGGCACCGGAGTCGAGGACCGCGACGTCGACACCGGCGCCGGTGTTGCCCTCGGCCCAGACGGTCGGGGCGCCGATCTGCGCGGTCGACTGGGCCAGGTCGGCGTGCACCCGGCCGTCCAACCAGACCTTGGCGATGCCGTCGGCCAGGGTCGGGGCGGCACCCGTACGCCGGGCGGTGTCGGCGGTGAGGGCGGTCCAGAACCGGTCGGCGGTGGCACGCTGGCGCGTCAACGCGGCGCCCTGCACGCTGTCGAGCGGGCGGACCAGCTCGGCACCGTCCACAGTGGGACGGGTGCGGGCGCGGGCCGCCGCGTCGGTCATCGTGACGATCAGGGGCAGCCGGTCGGTGTGGGCGTCGTCGTAGCCGTCGGCGATCAGCTCGGTGACGTTGAACAGTTGCCGGTCCAGCACACCGCTGGTGACGTACGACAGCGCGGCGTCCGGGTAGACGTACGTGTCGCCGTCGCGCACGGTGCGGTGGAAGGTCGGCGTACTGCCGTCCGGGCGGCGCACGGTCAACACGGTGCTGCCGTCCGCCGCGGTGGTCACCGTGACCGTGTCACCGGTGATCAGCGTGACGGTGGACGCACGTCCGGCGGCAGCCGGGGGAAGGCCGATGGGGCGGTCGGGGGTGTTCGGCGGGGCGGCGGACGCCCCCGCGGCGGGTGGGGTGAACCCGGCCGCCAGGGTGAGGGCGGTGCCGAGGGCGATCAGCCCGGATCGGCGACGCCGGCGAGACAGAGCCAAGATGACCTCTTTGCGTCGAGAAGTGGTACGCCGCACAGCATCGACGCAACACCCACTCCCCGACCCCCACCAACCCCCGACGCACTTACGCCATGGCACAAACCCGCCACACTCCCCCTCTCCCCTCTCCCCTCTCCCCACCCCACCCCACCGCGCCGATCTTGCACTTTGTGTCGCGGCAAGAGTGGCGAATCAGGACGCATCGGCGACAGTAAGTGCAGGATCGGCGGGGGCGGGGGGTTAGTACTCCAACGTCACTTGATCTGCCGGCTGACTTACTCGGCTAGCTCATGAAGAAGATCATGGCCGCGAGGCTTGCCCCCATGGCCAGGTGCTCCCAACGGAGCAGGTCCGTGATCGGTCGATTGCGCAGCCGGACGAGTACGGCCGCCATCCAGCAGAGGTAAGCCGCCGTGGCGGCGCGTAGCAACACGAGCGCCGCGTCATGGCCGGTGACGATGCCGTGGTCCATCCGGGGCCCGGCGGCCATGTGGTGGATAGCCATCGACCCGCCGTGTTGATGCATCAGCACGGCGAGCGCCATGAGCACGGCCCCGGCCGTACGGTGCCACTCCACCTCCGGGCCGCGCTCGGTCGGACCGCTGGTGACGAGTGCCACCGCGAGGGCGAGGAGCAGCAGCGCGCCCGCGTACCGCACAACCGGTGCGGCGTCGAGGGTCACCGCGACCATGACAGCCACCATCGCACCCGCGAGCATCCGGGCCCTGCGGGACGCTCCCGCCCGCGGCACGGCGCAGCAGCAGGCCGACACCGCGGCCGACCCGAGCATGATCACCTCGATCATCAGGACGTCATCGCGGTGCGACGCCGGGGCGTGACCATTGCGCGGTGGGGCGGCCGTTGAGACGCCACGGGTGCCCGGTGACCCGCGGCCAGCCTTCAGGCGAGTTTTCCCAGTTCTCTTGCCGGCCGTACACGGTGAGGTCCAGGGCGTGGTAGCTGGTCGTCAACGCCTCCACGCCCCGCCCGGTGGTCCAGTAGGTCTCGTAGACCTGGTCGCCGTCGCGCAGGTAGCAGGCGATGAACCCGAAGTCGCGACCGTCGGCCAGGGCCGGTTCGGAGTCTTTCGCCGAATACCAGGGGAACGGGTAGCCCATGAACTCCGCGAACGGGGCACTTTCGTCGTAGGGGCCCTGGCAGAACACGGCGTAGGTGACGTCCCGGGCATGCAGGTAGTCCAGCATCTGCATGTGACAGGTCGAGAAGGTGCACCCCTCACACTGATCCCCGTACGGTTTGCCGTCGTGCCACATGTGGAAGTAGGCGATGAGCATCCGGCGGCCCTCGAAAACCTCCACCAGCGGGGTGTCCCCGCCGGGGCCCTGGACCGTCACCGTCGGCATCAAGGTCATCGGCAGCTGACGACGAGCGGCTGCGATCGCGTCTCCTTCGCGGGTATGGGCCTTCTCCCGGACCAGCAGTTCGTTGCGCTCGCGCAGCCAGGTCTCCCGGTCGACGACCGGGGGCGTGGCTGCGCTGGACGCGGGGGTTGCCGTCATGGCTGTCTCCATCGTGGAGTGGGGATTGGTCACAGGTACAGACGACCGAGTCGGCGATCGTCATCGGTGACCGATGACGGATCGGGTCCGCGGTCGTCAGTACGGTTGTGCGGACCACTCAGCCCCGGGGAGATCACATGTCCGACTCGCCTGACGAGCAGGCGGTCTGGCTGCAGCGCGCCTTCGACGAGCACCGGCGCGAGCTACACGTGCACTGCTACCGCCTTGCAGGGAACGTCACCGACGCGGACGACCTGGTGCAGGAGGCATTCCTGCGTGCCTGGCGGGCTCGCGACCGCTTCGAGGGTCGGGCGTCGGCGCGCACCTGGTTCTACCGGATCGCCACGAACGTCTTCCTCGACAGCCGCAAGGCGGCCGGTCACCGGACGGTTCCGTACGGTGACCCGCTGGAGTGGTCCACCGAGCTCGGCCCCTATCCAGACGCCCTGTTGGCCGACGATCCGCAGACCGGTCTCGCCGCCCGGGAGACCGTCGAACTGGCCCTGATCGCAGCGCTCATGTACCTGCCGCCGCGGCAGCGGGCGGCCTTCGTGCTGCGCGACGTCTACGGCTGGACGCCGCAGGAGATCGCCGGCGCGCTCGACACCGCCGTAGCGGCCGTCAACAGCCTCCTCCAGCGGGCCCGCCACACCCTCCGGCGGCGCGCTCCGTCGGACCCACAGGACTGGCGCCGCCCGCAGCTCACCAGCGAGGACGAAGAGATCCTGCGCCGCTACGCCAACGCGAAGGACCCGGAGACGGTCCGGGCACTGCTCGCCGAGGACGTACGGATCACGATGCCGCCCGAGCCGCCGGTCGTCGGGATCGACGCGGCCGCGGAGTTCCTCGGCCGACCGCTCGACTGGCGTACCTTCCCCACCTCGGCCAACGGGCGCCCGGCACTGATCAACTATCTCCGCCGGCCCGGCAGCCCGCACTACGAGGCGCTGGTCGTCGACGTACTCCGGATCGAGAACGGGAAGATCGTAGAAAGCAACGCCTTCATCGGTGCCCGTCACGTCGCCGCCTTCAGCATGCCCGCCACGCTCGAGCCCTAGACGAGTAAGTCTCAAGCTAAGTGGCCGAGTCTGCGCTGGTAGTGGGATCGCCGGGCTCCGGCTTGGGATGTTCGTCGCCAGGTGGACCAGTACAGGGTGCTCTCTGGGGGTGGTGGCAGGGCGAGGACGAAGGCGTTGAGGAGTCGGCGGATCCCGGCGACGGTCACGAGGGTGTGCAGCGGCACCAGGCGAGGTCACCCGCACAGGTAGAAGGCCAGCGAACCCGACGTCGTCCGGGACGCCGGCGGCGGTGAGACGGTCGGGGCGATCGCACCAGGATGTCTCGGGTAGGTAGAGCCGGCGATCGATCATCGCCCGCCCCGCCGGTGACACGTAGGCCAGGAACACCCCGACCTGGCTGTTCTCGGCCCGGCCGGCGGTGCCCGTGTACTGCCGCTGCACCCCGACCGAGCACACGCCCTTCTTCAGGAAGCCGGTCTCCTCGGTGACCAGCACAGCCTCGGGGTGGCCGAGCTGCTCGGATGACCCGCCACCCGGTCGGGTCTACGCTGTGGCACACGGCCACCGCACGATCTTCGGTTGTCCTCACAAACCATCGATGATCAACGCGGTGGCCGTCCTCATGCCCGCGCCACGCCCAACGCCGAAGCCAAGTGACGTTGGCGTATTAGGGGGTTAGGGGCGGGTTAGCTTGGCCAGGGCGTCGAGTTGGGTCGGGTCGGACAGGGCCGAGCCGACGGCCGCCACCCGTACGCCGGCATCGAGGAACGCGGCGGCGTTGCCCGCGTCCAGGCCGCCGGTCGCGACGAAGCGCAACTGCGGCAGCGGGCCGGCCATCGCCTTGAACCAGGCTGGCCCGAGCGAGATCGCGGGGAACGCCTTGAGCCAGGTGAGGCCGTGCCGCAACGCTTGCTGGGCCTCGGTGGGAGTGGCCACACCGGGCAGGTGCGGCAGACCACGGGCGGCGGCCGCGTCGGCGATCGCGAGGTCCAGGCCGGGCGCCACGGTGAACCTGGCACCCGCGTCGGCGGCAGCGGCGACCTGCTCGACGTCGAGCACGGTGCCCGCACCCACGATCCGGCCGCGCGCGGCGCCCGCCTCGACGGCGGCGCGCAGCGACGGTACGGCGTCCGGGGTGGCCACCGGCACCTCCACCACGTCGATGCCGAGGTCCCAGGCGCGCTCGGCGAGCCGAACCGTCTCGGCGACCGGCAGGCCGCGCAGGATCGCCATCACCCGGGCCTTGCCGAAGATGTGCTCGAAGTCCGCTGTGGTCATGGTGCACTCCATCCGAGATCGCGGTGAATCTGTTGCCTACTGGCCAGGTCGACCGCCGACCTGGCCCCATCGCCCTTCGACCTGGCCCCGCCGCCCTTCGACCTGGCCCCGTCGGCCGGCGACGGCATGACTCAGGTCGTCGCCAGGGCGCCGGTCAGGTCGAGCGGCGACCAGACCTCGACGGGTGCGTCGATCAGCCGCTCGAACCAGGCCCACGGCGGGATCGGGGCGTTGTCGCCGCTGCTGGTCAACGCCTGTGCCGCGACGAGGTGCCCGAGGCGCAGGCGTCGCACGGGGTCGAGGCCGCGCAGCAGCCCGGCCAGGTAGCCGGCCGCGAAGGCGTCGCCGGCACCGACCGGCTCCACCACCGTCACCAGGGGCGCCCGAACGAAGATCGGCTCGGCGTCCCGGCACAGTGCGGTGGCGCCCACCGCGCCATCCTTGACCACCACCGTCTCCGGCCCGGGCAACAGCCGGCGTACGGCCAGCGGGTCGGCGGTGCCCCACAGCGTCTCCGCCTCGTCCTGCCCGACGAAGACCAGGTCGCTGCGGTCGGCCAGGTCGCGCAGCACCGCAGCGGCCTGCTCGGCGGGCCACAACCGGCCCCGGTGGTTGACGTCGAAGCTGACAAGTGCCCCCGTCAGCGGCCGGTCCGCCACGGCGTGCTCGACAAGCGCCCGGCAGGAGGCGGAGAGCACCGGCGTGATGCCGGACAGGTGCAGCACACGGGCACCGGCCAGACCCGGCGCGGCGAGTGTGCCCGGATCCATCCGGGAGGCCGCCGAGCCCGCACGGTAGTAGTGCACGGCGGTGCCCTCCGGGCCCGGGTCCTTGACGTACAGGCCGGTGGGGGCGGCCGGGTCCACGCTGACCTGGTCGACACGGACACCGGTGGCGGCGACGTGCCGGACGACGGCCCGGCCGAAGGGGTCGTCGCCGACCCGGCTCACCCAGGCAGCCCGGTGCCCCAGCCGCGCCAGGTAGCCGGCCACGTTGGATTCCGCGCCGCCGACCGAGACGGCGACCCGGTCGGCGTGTTCCAACGGCTCACCCGGCGCGGGACAGAGCACCACCATCGTCTCCCCGACCGCGGCCACCTCGATCGGCGCGGAGCTCGCCGGGACGGTCGCGTCGTCGGGTGGGGAGTCGGTCGACATCGGGGCACACGTCCTCGCGGCGGGGATCCTGGGCGCCGCCGAGCCTAGGTGTCCCGCGCGGGACGGGCAACCCGTCATACGTCACACCTCGACGCTCACGGCAACGTCAACCCGTACGCGGCCAGCACCTCCCCGATCGGCTGGTAGTAGGTGGTGCCGCCGGAGGTGCAGTTGCCGCTGCCGCCGGAGAGGATGCCGAGGATGGTGCCGGTGGAGGCCACGTAGAGCGGGCCGCCACTGTCGCCCGGCTCGGCGCAGATGTTGGTGCGGATCAGGCCGTAGATCACGCCGGTGGCGTAGTTGACGGTCTGGTTGAGGCCGGTGACGGTGCCGCAGCGCACGCCGGTGGTGACGCCACTGCGACAGACCGCCTGACCGACGTACGCGGTGCCGGGCCCGTTGATGGTCAGCAGACCGGGGTACGTGTAGACCGCGCTCGGGTGGGCGACCCGCCCGGTGTAGCGGATCAGCCCGTAGTCGTTGGTGGGGTAGCTGGTGGCGGTGCGGGCACCGAGCACGGTGGTCTGCGCACTGTCGGCGTACCAGGTGGCGGCGGCGGTGGTGCAGTGCCCGGCGGTGATCACGTAGTAGGTGCTGCCGCTGCGCGCGTTCGCGCCGAGCGAGCAGCGCGCACCACCGCCGTAGATGCCCTGCCCGCCGGCGATCAGGGGGCGCAGCGTTCCGGGTTCGCGGCGCAGCAGCACGCCGGCCCGGTCGGCTGTCGTCCGCAGTGCGGCCAGCTCGCTCGGGGCCACGGTGTCGTCGACGGTGAGGGTCATCCGGCCGGTGGCGGGGTCGAGACCCCAGGCGGTGCCCGCGGTGCGTACGCCGGTCAGCGTGGCCGCCGCGTCGGCGGCCGGCGCGGCGACCCGGTCCGGGACGGCGGCCTGCGCCGCGCCGGGCACGACGAGCAGCAGGATGGTCAGGACGAGGGCAGCCAGCGGGAAGCGGCGCATCCGAACCTCCGAGCAGATCGAGAGTTATGGATGCCGACAAGCATCGCCCGGCGTCCGACCCGTGGCAACCTCCGTCCGTCCTCTTCCCCGACCGGCGGGAATCCCCGATCCGGGGACGGTCCGCGCCGGCACCGCCGATAATCCTCAGAGACACGGCGGGAGGCCGGGCATGACCACCGGAGGCACCCCGGCGTTGGTACGCCGTCTGGACGGGTCGACCCGGGCGACGCTGCTGGAGCTGCTCTTCGACGTGGTCTTCGTGGCCGCGCTCGCGCAGACCTCGAAGCTGCTCGCCGACCAGAAGTCGTGGGCACCGACCGCGTCGGTGGGGCTGCTGCTTGTGGCGATCTGGTGGACCTGGTCGGTCACGTCCACCACGACCGAGTTCTACGACCCTCAGCAGCGCCCCATCCAGGCCATCCTGATGGTCGCCATGGTCGGATCGGTGGGGATGGCGGCATCGCTGCCGATGGTCACCGGAGCGCAGTCCCTGGCCTTCGCGCTCGCCTACGTCGGCACTCACGTGGTGCGCGGCATCGTCCTGGTCAGCGCCCTGTACCGGCAGCACCACCCGTCGGCGATGGCGCGGGCCACCCGGTTCCTGTTCTGGTTCGTGGTGTCCGGGGTGCTCTGGATCGCCGGGTCGCTGGCCGGCACCGCGCGGTGGTGGATCTGGACCACCGCGATCGCCATCGACCTGCTCTCCGCGGCGGCGCGCTACCCCACACCGTGGCTCGGCCGGGTGCCTCTCGACCAGTACGACCGGACCACCGGGCACCTGGGCGAGCGGTACCAGCAGTTCGTCATCCTGGCCCTCGGCGACATCATCCTGGTGCCCACCCTGGAACTCAGCCGCAGCGACTTCGGCCGCCTCAGGATCACCGCGCTGCTCTGCGCGTTCGCCATCATGCTGCTGCTGTGGCAGATCTACGTCTATCGGGCCGGCGAGTTACTCGAGACCGCGGCCTCGTCGGCGCCCGGCCGGTCCACCCGGATCGCTCCGTACTCCCATCTGGTGCTCCTGATCGGCGTGCTCGTCACGGCGGCCTCCTTCGACCTCGTCGTCGACCGACCCACCGGAACGACACCGGTGCGGTGGCTGGTCCTGATCATCGGCGGACCCCTGGTGTTCGTGCTCGGCCGGGTCCTGTTCGCCTATCTGCTGTCCGCCCGCGTGCCGTGGGGTCGCGTGGCCTCGCAACTGCTGCCCCTGCTGACGCTGCCCTGGGCCGGCCGTTGGCCACCGGTGCTGGTCACCGCGATCGTGGCCCTCGGGCTGGCCGTGCACGTGCTGCTCCCCAGCGGCCGCAGCCGGGAAACCAGGCACGGACTCCAACCGCGATCACCCGGCGGATGACCCTCGACGGTCAGGCGAGGTGTTGACCGGCCCACTCGCCGAGGGCCCGGGCGCACGCGTCCACCGACTCCTGCCAGGTGCGCACCGCGCCGTCCCCCGCCTCGTCGCTGACCTGCTTGACCAGCCGGCACGGCACACCCGCCTGCGCGGCCGCCCACGCCACCGCGTACCCCTCCATGTCGACCAGGTCGGCGCGCTGCGCCAACCGGTCCCGCGCCGCGTCGTCGGCCACGAACGTGTCGCCGGTGGCCAGCACCGCGCCCTCGGCGGCCAGGGTCAGCGGCGCACCGCAGGTCTCCCCGGTGAGCGTACGCAGCAGGTCGGTGTCCAGATCGTGCTGAAGCACGGTGGCGATCTCGTGGATGCCGCCCCACCCGGGGCGCAACGCACCCGCCGTACCCAGGTTGAGCAGCAGGCTGGGGCGCGGCCCGGCGGCCAGCACGGCGGCCACCGCGCTGGCGGCGTTCACCTTGCCCATGCCGGTCAGCAGCACCGGCAACTCGGCCGGGAGGTAGCGGGCCTCCTCCCCGACGGCGAGTACCACCAACGGACGATCGGCGCGGACCGTACCCCGAAGATTCACCGGAGCATCGTACGAGGTGACCGCCGCGCGGGTGGGGTCAGTCCTTGGTGAAGCGGTACAGGACGAAGTCCTCGTCCGCGCCGCAGGCGATCACGTGCGTGTTCCACGAGCAGGACGCGCTGCGGACGTCCTTCAGCTCGCCCAACTCGTCGACCTCGCCGGACTCGGCCCACACACCGGCCAGTACGCGGTTGTCCGCGACGGTGCCGGGCGCCTTGGCGAAGACCAGCAGGTTGCCCTCGTCCAGCCGGACCGCCACCCCACCCCGGTCCCGCAGCACCGGCTTGCCGGCGGCGTCGAAGAGGGTGACTGTCGGTTCCGGGTACTCCCGCTGGGCGAGCACCTGCTCCCCCACCGGCACCAGCTCGGTCACGCCCGGCGCCGGCCAGTGGAGAGTGCGTTCCCCCTCGGTGGCCGCCACCACCTCGGTGCGCTGGACGTCGTTGTTCGGCACCTGCAACAGGCAGGCCCGCCGCTCACCGCACGCCACAAGTGCCTTCGCGCGCTGCTCGTCGTTCCCGGAGCGGTAGAGCACCACCGGTTCCGCGTCGGACCCCAGGTCGTACGCCAGCAACTGGTACCCGCCCTCGTTGGCGGCCACGTACAGGCGGTCCTCGTGCGCGACCACCAGGTCGTCGAGGTCGGCGACGCTGCCCCACTGGCGCAGCACCCGGCCGGATGCCATGTCGAGCAGCCGCACGGACCGGTCCGCACCCACCTGGACGAGTCGCCGCCCCTTGCTCGTCCACGGGTTGCGGGGCGTCCCGTCGAGGAAGGCCGGTCCGCCGGCTGCCTCGTCGCTGCCCACCGGCCGGACCACGGTGCGGCTGCTGTCGTACTGGTCGCGGGGGTTGGCCTGGGTCCACCTCTGGGTGCCGTCACTCAGGCGCAGGCCGACCAGTTGGGCTCCGGCGCGGTCCAGAAGCACCGCCGTGTCGTCGGCGAAGTAGATCGCGTCGTCACCCCGGACCGCGCGCTGCCAGCGTTGCGCGCCCGAACGACCGTCGAGGACGGCCAGCGGACGCGGGGTGCTGTCGCCCGGTGCGTCGGCGAGGACCGCGACCGCCCCGGGAACGGCGACGATCGCCTCCCAGTCGTCGGCCCGCACGTCGGTCGCCCTGCGCCACAGCTCGCCGCCGGTGCCGGTGTCGACCGCCACCACCTCCAGCCGGTCGTCCGGCAGCGGGAACCCGAGGTAGGCCCGGTCGCCGAGCACCGCCGTCCACATGCCGGCCGGCCGCTCGCCGCCGGCCTTCGGCCGGGACAGTTCGCGCAGCGACGCGAACTCCAGGTCGGGATAGCGGTCCCGGGTCAGGTAGAGCGTCACGGCGGTGGCCACCCCGAGCAGGGCCAGCACCGCGCCCAGCACCACCCAGCGCGCCCGCCGCCAGCGCGCCGCGCCCGCCGGACCCGGCGGCACGGCACCCGCCCAACCCGGCGCGGGCGGACCCGCCGGCGGAGCACCCGCCCAACCCGGACCCGCCTGCGCGGCACCCGGGAAACCCGGACCCGCCGCCGGGGGCGAGGCCGACCAGGGCTGCGACGGTACGGCCGGCACGTCCCCGACCGGCCCAGCCGGACCAGCCGGCGCAGGCGACGCGGGCGGACTCATCGGATTTGGTGGAGCGGGCTGCGGCCCGGCGTACGCCGGCAGCGGTCGGCGCAGCGGCAGGTCGGTCAGCGCGCCCTCGGCCACCGGCAACTCCGGTTGGTCGAGCACCGTCGGCGCTATCCCCAGTTCGGTGTGCAGCATCCGGGCCACCAGTGGGATCCGCGACGAACCACCGACGAGGAACAGCCCGGCGAGCTGGTCGGGGCTGAGCCCGGCGGTGGCGATCACCTCCCGGGCCCGGTCCACGGCGCGGCGTAGCAGCGGAGTGGCCACCCGCTCGACGTCGGCTCGGGTGAGCTGGACGGCTTCGGCCACCCCCGGCACCGCGACCGGTGCCACCGTCGAGCGGGACAGCGTCTCCTTCGCACCTCGTACCTCGTCCCAGAGCCGCACCTGGTCGCGGCGCTGCGCCGGGTCCTCCGGCCGGATCAGCCGGGCCCACCGCGCGGCGTGCCGTTCCCCGAGCAGCTCGCCGACCCGCCGCACCAGCCCGGCGTCGAGATCCAGGCCGCCGAGGTCGGGCAGGCCACCGTCGGCGACCACGCTGAAGCCGGAGTCACCCCACGGGTCCGCGCCCTCGTTGCGCAGCACCGCCACGTCGAGCGTGCCGCCGCCGAAGTCGAACACCGCGATCGCGTCGCCGACGGGCACCGGCCGGTGCAGCACCTGCGTGTAGTAACGGGCGGCGGCGACCGGCTCCCGCAGCAGCCGGGTGCCCGGTGGTGTCGGCCCGGCGAGGGTGTGCTCGGCCACCTGCGGCCAGCCCGCCAGCAGCAGCGCGTCGGCGAGCACCTGCCGCCGCGTCGCATCCCAGGCGGCCGGGCAGGTGAGCACGGCCGGGGGCAGAAAGCCGACGGCGCCCACCGCGGCCCGCGCGACCGCCGCCAGCACCGCGGCGAGCAGGTCGGCCGGCGGGTACGAGCGGTCACCGAGCACGATCGTCGGCTCGTCCACCCGGCGCTTCGGGTTCGCCTCGAACCGGGCCGGGTCCGTCTGCGCCAACCGCCGGGCGTCCCACCCGGTGTGCAGGGTGCCGTCCGGGTCGGCGTACACGGCGGAGGGGCTGAGCGGTTGACCGTCCACCAGCAGCGGGCGGGTCCGCCCGTCGGGCCAGCGCAGCACCGCGACCGTGTTGGACGTACCGAGGTCGACGCCGAGGGCGAAACCCTCGTGCTGGCCTGCCATCTACCCGATACCTCCGCCGCGACGAGGGGAACTCGACCCCGCATCGTACGCAGGGTGGACGAGCCCCGTCGCGGGCCGTACAGATCAGCCGCACCCTCCCGCGTGGCCGCCGTCGGTGGACGACGCGCCGCCGGCGGGCGCCCGGACCCGGACGCGGAAACGGGCGAGCTGCCTCCCGCCGCGAACGGGGGTTCGCGGCGGGAAGCAGCTCTGAGCCGCGCAGTGGTTGACCCGGGTGGGTCAGCTGCGCGCCGGGACGTCCGTATCGGCCGTAGCGGGACCCTCGGCCGACACGAGCGCGAGGCCGATCACGGCCAGCGGGACGTTGCTGCGGCCGGCTGTGGCGACCTGGTTCTCTGCTGCGGCGCCCGGGGCCGGCGCGGTCTCCTCTCGGTTCATGATGATCAGCGCCGGGCGTTGGCGAACGGGTTGGGCAGGTCGTACTCGACACTGAGCAGGTCCTGGTCGATGATGCCGGCGGCGACCGTGCCGCTGGCCGCGGCGACCACCACCGCGGAGACCGGCATCGGGACGGTGGAGCGTCGCGCCATGTCGCCGGCCGCGTAGACCCCGGGCACGCTCGTCTGGCCGAACTCGTTCACCTCGACCGCGTTGTCGGGGAAGATGGCACAGCCGAGCCGCGCGGCGATCGGGGACCGCTGCCGCAGGCCGGTCTTGATGAACATGCCCGACCGCTCCAACTCCGGACCGGTCTCGAACTGGATGGCGCGCAGCTGCGGGCCGTCCGCGCGGACCGCGGTGACCCGTTCGGTCCGGACCTCGACTCCGGCCTTTCCCAGTGCGGCGGTGAGCGGCTCCGGAAACTCGGTCTCGCCGTCGGTGCAGAGGACGATGTCGTCGGTGAAGCGGCTCAGGTGCACGGCCAGTCGTACGCGGTCGGGCGTGGCTCCGACCACGGCGATGGGGCTACCGCTCACCTCGTATCCGTGGCAGTACGGGCAGTGGAACGCCGAACGTCCCCACAGGGGAGCGAGGCCCTCCATCGCCGGCAGGTCGTCGGCGAGCCCGGTGGCCAGCAGCAGCCGGCGTCCGTGCTCGACCTGCCCGTCAGCCAGGACGACGGCGAACGCCTCGGGGGCCTCGCGCTCGACTCTGGAGACCTTGGCGACCTGTAGCCGCACGCTCGGGTAGTGGCCGAGCTGCTCGGCGCCGATGCGCCGGATCTCGGTGGGGGGCGTGCCGTCCTGGGTGAAGAAGTTGTGAACTTCCTGCGCCGGGGCGTTGCGCCCATCCTCGGTGTCGAGGACGAGGGTGCTCCGGTGTGTTCTCCCGAGGCAGAGCGCGGCTGACAGGCCCGCCGGCCCGCCACCGATCACGATCGCGTCGAACACAGCGCGTCCTCCTCTGACAGCAGGTAGTTCTTTGCTTCGGCTTGACTGCTCTCCTACTCTGGAATCTCATGTCGACATGAAGTCAAGTGGTACGCCAAAGATGATGACCATCGGGCAACTCGCCGAGAGGTTCAGGTTGGCCACCCACGTGCTCCGGCACTGGGAGTCGGTGGGGCTGCTCACGCCAGCGACCCGGGTGAGCGGTCGACGGCTCTACCACGACGAGCACATCGCCCGGGTGACGCTGATCCTGCGCGGCAAGTCCGCCGGGCTCAGCCTGGATCGGCTCCGCGAGGTGCTCGCCGCTCCGAACGGCGTGACGCGACGGAAGCTGCTGGCCGAGCACCACGCCGAGTTGGAGCGTCGGATCCGGGATACGGCCGCGGCCAAGGAACTGATCGAGCACGCCCTCGAATGCTCGGCGGACGACTTCACCCAGTGCCCGGCGTTTCGTCAGCTCGCTGAGGCGGGCCTCGGCGCCGTACCGATCGGGATGATCGCCGGTCCCCGGGGCGACCCGCCCACCTCATGATCAACCACGACGGGTGGGGTCAGGTTTCGGTGCAGCGGTCGGAGAGGGCGTAGCGCAGGAGCACCACGTCGCCGATCTGACGGGCCTCGGCCAGCCGGGCGCGGCGGCCCGGGTGCCAGGGGAAACTCCCCTCGCCGACGAAGCGGGGGGCGCGCTTGTCGCCGACGAACAACGGTGCCACCACCAGGTGCAGCTCGTCGGCGAGACCGGCGGCGAGGAACTGGGCGTGCACCGTCCCGCCGCCCTCCACCATCAGCCGGCGTACGCCTCGCGCGGCCAGATCGGTCACCAGCCAGGCGGGGTCGACGGACTCGCCCGCATCCACCACGGTAGCCAGTCGGCCGAGGCGTTCCTGGGCCTTCTCCAGCGCCCCGGTGGCGCAGTAGACGAGCCGGGCCGGGTCACCGGCGGTGAAGAAGCGGGCGGTCGGGTCGAGATCACCGTGGGCGGTCAGGGTGACCTTGGTGGGCGAGGCGGGCCGACCGCACGCCACCCGTTCGGCCCGGCGGCTCGCGGAACGCACCAGCAACCGGGGGTCGTCGCGGCGGACGGTGCCGGCCCCGACGAGGATCGCGTCGCAGCTGGCCCGCACCGCGTCGACCCGGTCCAGGTCGTCGTCGTTGGACAGCAACAACCGCTGGTCGGAGGCGTCGTCGATGTATCCGTCGATCGAGGTGGCGCAACTGAGCAGCACGTACGGCCGCGTCGGCGCCGACGAGAGGCTCACCGGTCGGCAGGCCGATCGGGCGCGGCCGAGACGGTCTCCGCCGCCTTGGCGGCCTTGGCGGCCAGGTAGTCGGCGTTGGCGGGGAACAGGAAGACGCTCGTGGGCACCTGTTCGGCGATGTCCACGCCGAGGCGGGTCAACTGCGCGGCCTTGTCCGGGTTGCTGCTCAGCAGTCGGATCCGCGGCACGCCCAGCGTGGCAAGCATCTGCGCGGCGGCGGTGTAGTCCCGCTCGTCCTCGCCCCGGCCCAGCGCCACGTTGGCCTGGTAGGTGTCCAGCCCGGCGTCCTGCAACGCGTACGCGTCGAGCTTGGCGTACAGGCCGATGCCCCGGCCCTCCTGCCGCAGGTAGAGCAGGAACCCGCCGGCCTCGGCGATCCGCTGCACCGCCTCGCGCAACTGCGGCCCGCAGTCGCAGCGTTGGCTGCCGAACACGTCGCCGGTCAGGCACTCGCTGTGCGGGCGGACCAGCGGCGGCTCTCCCCCGGCGGCGAGCCGGTCCAGTGCGCCCGCCCAGTCGCCCAGGCCGAGAGCGAGGTGCTCCCGGGCGTCCACCAGGCCCTTGAAGGAGAACACCCGGACGGTCGTGGTGTAGCCATCGGGAAACGTCAACGGCACCGTGACCTGCGTACGGATCGTGGCGACCGGCAATGCTTCGGGCATGGGGCTCCTCTGTCCGGCGCCACCGACGCGCGGCGACGCGTGTTCCTCACCACCGACTCAACAGCCGCCATCGGGGGCGGCTTCCCGGGCGGCGACCGGGGTTCGGTTCCGTCGCACCAGCAGCACCGCGGCTCCGGG
This sequence comes from Micromonospora sp. NPDC048935, assembly GCF_043197875.1. Classification (NCBI taxonomy): domain Bacteria; kingdom Bacillati; phylum Actinomycetota; class Actinomycetes; order Micromonosporales; family Micromonosporaceae; genus Micromonospora; species Micromonospora sp. NPDC048935. Next base: position 325,711 of record NZ_JBICTZ010000005.1, read on the forward strand.
CAGGCTGGCGACGAGGATCAGTGCACCGTAGACGGTGGCGGTGGCGACGCCCTCGGCCGCGCTGAGGCCGGCCGCGCCGAACACCCAGGCCGCCACCCCCTCCCGGGGGCCGAAGCCGGCGACGTTCAGCGGCAGCCCCATGGCGAGCAGGGCGAGCAGCGTCAACGGCAGCAGCCGTGCCAGCGGGGCGTCCGATCCGGCGGTGCGGGCCGCCACCAGGAAGGTGGCCAGGTGACCGGCGACCATCACCGCGGAGGCGATCAGCACGCCCAGCCAGGTGCGCCGGGCCAGCAGCCCGGACCGCACGTCCACCACGGCGGTGCGCAGCGCCCGCGCCCAGCGCGACGGGCCGGAATGTGGCACGGCCCGGGCCAGCAGCACGGCGACCAGCCCGCTGCCGACCAGCAAGGCGGCGGCGAGCGGCAGATACGGCCGCACCGGCGACGGGAAGACCGCGAGCACCACAAGCGCGACGCCGACAAGCACCACCTGCCCGGCGGTACGTTCCCAGACGACCGCGCGGATGCCCCGGCTGACGTCACCGGCGTCCCGGCCGTGGCGGACCGCCCGGTGCACGTCGCCGAGCACCCCGCCGGGCAGGGTGGCGTTGAGGAAGACCGCCCGGTAGCAGTGCGCCACGGCGGTCGCCAGCGGCAGCCGCACGCCCAGGCCACCGGCGACGAGACTCCACCGCCACGCCGCGCAGACGGTGGTGAGCACTCCGATGGACAGCGCCGCGACCAACGCGGGCGCGTCGATCAGCCGCACCCCGGCGAGGAACGGGCCGGTGCCCACCTGCCACAACAGGACGGCGAGCAGCCCCACCCCGCCGACCACTCGTGCCCAGGCCCAGAACATCGGCGCCGGCCCTCCCCTTGAAGATCGTCCACTTGCCCTAGTCCACGTACCCAGGCAGTGAACGGTTCATCCACCCGCGAGGAGGTCACTGTGCTCGACAAGCACGGTGAGCCGGCCAGCCGCCGCCTCGGCCAGCCGACGCTCGGCGTACGCCTGCGCCGGGCCGGTCAGGTCGGGACGCTGCGCGCAGGCCGCGCCCAGCCAACCCCGGAACCACTCGGCGGCCAGGTCGGCCTGCTCCGGGCCGAGGTGCCACGGGCTGGTCCGTTCCCGCACGTCGACACCGTGTCGGGCGAACGCGGCGGCGGTGGCGGCGACGGCGTCCGGGCCGAGCAGTCGTCGGCCGTCGACGGTACGCCGCTGGTGGTCGTTGAAGGCGGCCTCGACTGTGGCGTCCAGCGGGTCGGCCGGGTCGAGTCGGACCCGTCCGGTCACCGAGACGGCGAACAGGGTGGGCCGACCGACGCAGGCGGCCACCACCCGTTCGATCTCCTCGGCGGTGAGCATGTCCAGCAGCGCGGACGCGGTGACCAGGGAGGCGTCGGCCAGGTCGGCGGCGCTGAGCCGGGTGAGGTCGCCGTGGCGCACGTCCACGGTGACCGGGGCGCCGTCGGCGGCGGTGACACCGGTCATGCCCTCGGCGGCGCGGGCGAGCAGGTCGGCGTCGCGGTCGTGCAGCACCCAGTGCTGCGGGCCGCGCAGGCGGGTGGCCAGCCAGCGGCTCATCGAGCCGGTGCCGCTGCCCAGGTCGTGGACCACAGTCGGGGCGGCACCGGTGAGCCGGGGGCGGACGGCGTCCACCAGGTCCTCGGCCCGCGCCGCCGCGTCGGCCGGCTCCCGCAGCCGCAGCCAGTCGGCGAACGGCAGCGTCTCCTCGACGGTCATCGCGCCACCTCCTCCAGCACGGTGGCCAGCGACGCGGCGGTCACCGTCCAGTCGGTCAGGGTGTCGCGCCGGGCGAGCGCCGCCCGCCGCAGCCGGGCCCGCAGCACGTCGTCGCCCCACCACCAGCTCAGCGCGCCGGCCAGCGCGGCCGGGTCGTCCGGTGGGACCAGCAGCCCCGGCAGGTCGCCGTCGGCGCTGCGGCCGAGCGCCTCGGGTAGGCCACCCACCTCGGTGGCCAGCACCGGCAGGCCGCGGGCCAGCGCCTCGGTGACGACCATGCCGTACGTCTCCGCTCTCGATGGCAGCACCAGCAGGTCGGCGGCGGCGTACGCGGAGTCGAGCGCCGCACCGGTCAGCGGGCCGGCCAGCCGCACCCGGTCGGCGAGCCCCGCGCCGACGAGCCTGTCGCGTAGCCGGTGCACCAGCTCGGGCTCCCGGGTCAGGGTGCCGGCGCAGACAAGTTTCCAGGGCACCTCGGGCAGCACGGTCAACGCGTCGACGAGCACGTCGTGTCCCTTGTGGCGGGTGACCGCGGCCACGCAGAGCAGCCGGTTCCCGGCGGTCGAGCCGGGGGGTGCCAGCGGAGCGGCGGTCACGCCCGGCGGCGCGACCCGGATCCGGTCGGGGCGCAGCGGGTGGCGCAGCAGCAGGTGGCGGCGGGTCCACTCGCTCGTGGTGACGACGGCCCGCGCGGCGGCCAGCGCCCGGCCCTCCGCCTCGTCGTCCACCGGCATGTGCACGAGGACGACCAGGCGCAGCCGGCCGGCGTGCGGGGCGAGCAGGTCCGGCACGGTCGAGGCGAGCAGACCGTCGAGCAGCACCACGGCGTCGTCCGGAGCGGCGGCCAGCACCCCGGCCAGTGCCGCCCGGTCGGCCGGCTCGGGGCTCGGCCAGGCCCCGGGCACCGCGTGCTCGTGCACCGCCCAGCCACGCTCGCCGAGGCCCGCGCAGACGCGCCGGTCGTAGGTGTTGCCGCCACTGGGTGTGGCCGGGTCGTCGATGTCGCCGGGCAGGACGACGTGCACCGCAGGGCCGGTGCTACCCGAGCCGGCGGTGGGCGCCGCCCGGCCCGCTTCGATCACAGTGCCCGCTCGTAGCTGGCCCAGGCGACGTGCGACTCGTGCAGGGTGACGGTGATTCCCGCCAGCTCACGGGCACCCGCGCCCAGGTCACCGGCGTGCACGCGCTCGGCCAGCCGGTCGGCGACGGTGCGGGCCAGCACCTCGGTGGTGGTGTTCACCCCGGCGAAGGCCGGCTCGTCGTCGAGGTTGCGGTAGGTCAGCTCGCCCAGCACGGCCCGCAGCTGCTCGGTGGCCAGACCGATGTCGACGACGATGCCGTCGGCGTCCAGGTCGGCACGGCGGAACGTCGCGTCCACCACGAACGTCGCCCCGTGCAGGCGTTGGGCCGGGCCGAACACGTCGCCCCGGAAACTGTGGGCGATCATCATGTGATCCCGAACTGTCACGCTGAACACTGTCACTCCCCGTCGTCGTAGGTGATGAGGTGGCAGAGCGCGGGCAGGTCACCCGTGCTCAGTCTGGCGAGCACGTCGGGCAGTTCCGCGAACCGGGACGCGCCGGTGATCAGCGCGTCGAAGGCCGGGTCGTCGAGCAGGTCCAGGGCGAGCGCCAGCCGGTCGCGGTAGCTGCGCCGGCCCCGCCGGGCGGGAGCGACCATGCCGACCTGACTGCTGCGTACGGTGAGTCGACCGGAGTGGAACGCCCCGCCCAGCGACACCTGCACCGGGCGGTCCCCGTACCAGCTCAGCTCGATGACCGTGCCCTCCGGGGCGAGCAGGTCCAGTGCGCGTTGCAGGCCGGCGCCGGTGGCGCTGGCGTGCACGACCAGGTCCCGGTCGCCGCTGGCGTCGGCCGGCTGGGCGAACCCGACGCCGAGCGCGCCGGCCACCCCCGCCCGGCGGGAATCGACGTCCACCAACTCGACCTGCACGCCGGGGAACCGGGCGAGCAGGGCGGCGACGCAGCAGCCCACCATGCCCGCGCCGATCACGGTGACCCGGTCGCCGACCAGCGGCGCGGCGTCCCACAGCGCGTTGATCGCGGTCTCCACCGTGCCGGCGAGCACCGCGCGGGCGGGCGGCACCCCGTCCGGTACGGGCACCACGGCGGTGGCCGGCACGACGTACGCGCTCTGGTGCGGGTGCAGGCAGAAGACGGTGCGCCCGAGCAGCTCCGGCGGGCCCTGCTCGACCTCGCCGACGCTGAGGTAGCCGTACTTGACCGGGCCCGGGAAGTCACCCTCCTGGAACGGCGCGCGCATCGCCGCGTACTGGTCGGGGGGCACCTGGCCGGCGAAGACAAGTGTCTCGGTGCCCCGGCTGACCCCGGAGTAGCGGGCCCGGACCAGCACCTCGTCGGGGCCCGGCGTCGGTAGCGACACCGGCCGGATCTCCGCCGTGCCGGGCTCGCGCACCCAGCAGGCGTACGCCTCGCGGATCACCGTCGCGCACCTCACCTCTTACTCCCGGCCGAACAGCGCGGCCGTCCCCGGTCGGGGTCGTCGATCATAAACACGGAGGTACCGCGTCCACAGTTCGACGTTCTCCGGTGATCGGCCGAGGACGCTGCTCGCCGTGCTGGTGACGCGTCACCGGTCTCGTGCCTCGAGCGTGCTCAGAAGTCCGATCCCGCCCGGGGTGCCGTCGCCTGTCCCGATGCGTCGATCATGGATCAAGGGACGTTGGCTTTAGGGCATCCGCCGCCCTATGGTGGGGGCATGCCGTGGGTGACCTTCCGCTCGCCAGCCGTCACTGACGTGACGGCTGGCAGTGCTGCCCGCGTCGTGACGGTTCCGCTCGGCAAGGCCTGCATGGGAGTGCCGGTCGTCGGCGCCCTGTACATCGTGCCCACGCGCGGGGCGTCGAGCCTGGCGCGCACCGGCCGAGGCCCTCCCGCGGAATCGTTGCATCCCGAAACGACCGCAGGGCGAAGCTACTCAAGCTTCGGCCCTTTTTCTTTTTCCTCGTTCTTCTGAAGGGCAGACCATGAGCATCGATCAACGCGCTGTCGAGCACGGCTGGTTGGCTGATCTACGAGCGTCCCTGGCGGACGAGTTCGCGACGCAGACGGCTCGGCTACGGGAACTGACCGAACTCAACGCGGACACCGGCGACCCGGGCGAGGCCCACAACCAGGCCGCTCTGCTGGTGGTCACCCGCCGCCACCTCGAGCAGATCACCGGCGCGCTGGGCCGGATCGCAGATGGTACCTACGGCGCCTGCGAGAGGTGCCGCAAGAGCATCCCGGCCGAACGCCTCGAAGTCCTCCCGCATGTCCGCTTCTGCGTGCCGTGCCAGGAGAAGCACAAGGGCTGACACCTGGGCTGGTGCGAACGCGTGCGGGCCGAGCCGGAGGTGAACCGGTCCGGCCCGCGCGGCCCGATCTCGCCTGCGGCCAGTCAGCCCCGCTAAACGGACAAAAGCCCATCAAATGCTTTTTTGCCCCTATACGCTCCCCTGGCACATTCGAACCAACGGGGGCGTGATGAGGATTTCGTGGTGGGGTAGGCGCAGGTCACAGGCGGCGGCCATGGTCGCCGTGGCGGGCGTGCTCGCGATCAACGGTCTGCTGGCCCCGATGCCGGCCGAACCCCCGCCGAACCAGCGACTTGTCGCGGCCGAGGCCATCGGGCCGGTCAACCCCGTCGCCGAGGCGCTGAGCTTCGGGGTGATGACCGAAGGCGACGCCGGTGTGTTCAGCGCCGAGAACGAGGGCACCCTCGCCGTCGGTGGCGACCTCACCTTCGGCACCTACCAGCTGGCCGGGGCGACCTCCGGTTCGTTCGTCGTGCCGGGCGACGCCAACCCGACAGCCCTGGTCGTGGGTGGACGGGTGAACTTCGCCGGCAGCGTCGGCGGCAGCCGGCTCCAGGTGCTCAACAGCGGGTACGCCAAGGTCGGCAACCTGACCGACACGTTCGTCCGGGACACCGACAACAACGGCGCCCAGGTCAACACCCGGATCCTGCCGTCGGACAACTACGACGCCTCCCCCCGGGTCGAGCTGGTCACCCGGCAGCCGGTCGCCAGCGTCGGACCCGCCTCCCCGATCAACTTCGCCGGTGCCTTCGCGAGCTTCCGCGACACCACCGCCGGGCTGGCCACCTGCGACAACACGGTGGTGCTGCGTACGCCGAACGGTGACGTACTGCCCCGGCCCATCCCGGCGGGCAGCAACGCCGTGGTCACCCTGACCCCCGGTGTGACAAACGTGCTCAACCTCAGCGCGAGCGATCTGAACAACATCCAGACACTGACCTTCGCGAGCCAGCCCACCACGGACACCCCGCTGCTGGTCAACGTGGACACCAGCGGCGTCGGCAACGACTTCGCCTGGACCGCCCCGAACTTCTCCGGCATCGGCGGCCCGCAGGCGCGCTACATCCTGTTCAACTTCCCGACCGCCACCGCGCTCACCCTCACCCCGGGCGCGGCCACTGTCGAGGGCACCATCTACGCCCCCAACGCCAGCCTCACCGACCTCTCGGCCAGCAACACCGAGGGCAGCGTCATCACCCGTACGCTGGACCACCGCGGCGGCGAGATCCACTACTTCCCGTTCAGCACCACGCTCGCCTGCGCGGGCGGCACACCGGCGAACATCGACCTGATCAAGTCGTCGACCACCACGGTGATCACCAGCGTCGGTCAGCAGGTCCCGTACTCGTTCCAGGTGGTCAACACCGGCGGCGTCCCGCTCACCACCATCTCGGTCACCGACACGCAGACACCGCCGTCGTCGAACGCCAACCTGGGCCCGATCACCTGCCCGGTCACCACCCTCGCTCCCGGCGCGCAGACCACCTGCACGGCCACCTACACCGTCACCCAGGCCGACCTCGACAACAACGGCGTCACCAACGTCGCCACCGCACAGGGCAACCCACCCACCGGTCCACCTGTCGTCTCCGATCCGAGCACCCTGACCCTCCCGGCGCAGGGGCTCACCGCCTCCGTCAGCGTGGTGAAGTCGTCCACGACCGCGTCGATCAGCTCGGTGGGTCAGCAGGTGCCCTACCACTACCTGGTCGCCAACACCGGCGGTCTGACCCTGACCAACGTCGGCATCACCGACGTGCAGGCACCGCCGTCCTCGAACGCGAACCTCGGCCCGATCACCTGCCCGGTGACCACCCTCGCGCCCGGCCAGACGACCACCTGCACCGCCACCTACACCGTCACCCAGGCCGACCTCGACAACAACGCGGTCACCGACACCGCCACCGCGCGGGGCACGCCGCCCAGCGGCACGCCGGTCACCTCGCCACCGTCGACACTGACCATTCCCGAGGCGGGGCTGACCCCGTCGATCGCGGTGACGAAGACCTCCACCGCCGCGTCGATCACCACGGTCGGGCAGCAGGTGCCGTACTCGTTCCACGTGGTCAACACCGGCGGGCTCACGCTGACCAACATCAACGTCACGGACGTCCAGGCGCCGCCGTCGTCGAACGCCAACCTCGGCCCGATCACCTGCCCCGTCACCACCCTCGCCCCCGGCGAGCGGACCGGGTGCACCGCGACCTACACCGTCACCCAGGCCGACCTCGACAACGACGGCGTCACCAACACCGCCGTCGCCCACGGCACCCCGCCCGGCGGCGGCACGCCCGTGGACTCGCCGCCCTCGACGCTGACCCTGCCGGAGACCGGCCTGGTCCCCTCGATCGCGGTGGTGAAGACGTCCACGACCACCACGATCACCACCGTCGGGCAGCAGGTGCCGTACTCGTTCCAGGTGGTCAACACGGGTGGGTTCACCCTGACCAACGTCGGCGTCACCGACGTGCAGAGCCCGCCCTCGTCGAACGCCAACCTCGGCCCGATCACCTGCCCCGTCACCACCCTCGCCCCCGGCGTGCAGACCACCTGCACCGCCACGTACACGGTCACCCAGGCCGACCTGGACTTCGGCTCGGTACGCGACACCGCGACCGCGCAGGGCACCCCACCCGGCGGTCGCCCACCCGTGCAGTCGCCGCCGTCGACGTTGACGATCCCGGGCGACGTGGTCTCGCCGGCGATCGCGCTGGTGAAGTCGTCCACCGCCGCGACCATCAGCGCGGTGGGTCAGCAGGTGCCCTACCGGTTCCTGGTGGCCAACACCGGCGGCATCACCCTGACCAACGTCAACGTCACCGACGTGCAGGACCCGCCGTCGTCCAACGCGAACCTCGGGCCGATCAACTGCCCGCAGACCACCCTCGCCCCCGGTGAGACCACCGTGTGCACCGCCACCTACACGGTCACCCAGGCCGACCTCGACCACGACGAGGTGACCGACATCGCCACCGCGCACGGCACCCCCACGGGTACGGAGGAGCCGGTCGACTCGGACCAGTCCGTGCTGACCATTCCGGCAGCCGACGTCACCCCGTCAATCTCGGTGGTCAAGTCGTCCACCACCACGTCGATCACGACAGTCGGGCAGCAGGTGCCCTACCAGTTCCTCGTGGTCAACAACGGGGGCGTCACGCTGACAAACGTCACCGTCACCGACGCGCAGACGCCACCCTCGTCGAACGCGAACCTCGGCCCGATCACCTGCCCGCAGACCACGCTCGCACCCGGCGCGGCGACCGCCTGCACCGCCACCTACACCGTCACCCAGGCCGACCTGGACAACAACGCGGTCGTTGACGTCGCCACCGCGCACGGCAACCCGCCGGGCAGTGACACACCCATCGACTCGCCACCGTCCACACTGACGATCCCGGAGAACGGACTGGTCGCCGCGATCTCGGTGATCAAGGTCTCCGAGACCGTCACGATCGGCGCGGTCGGGCAGCAGGTGCCCTACCAGTTCCACGTCGTCAACACCGGCGGCCTGACCCTGACCACCGTCAACGTCACAGACGTGCAGGCACCACCGTCGTCGAACGCCGACCTCGGGCCGATCACCTGCACGACGACCACACTCGCCCCCGGCGAGGCCACCGGCTGCACCGCCACGTATACGGTCACGCAGGCCGACCTCGACAACGGCGGGGTCACCGACACCGCCACCGCACACGGAACGCCGCCGGGCGGGGGGACACCGGTGAACTCGCCGCCCTCGACGCTGACCATCCCCGAGGCGGGGCTCGTCGCCGACATCGAGGTGATCAAGTCGTCCACGACCGTGGCGATCACCGCGGTCGGGCAGCAGGTGCCGTTCACCTTCCTGGTCGTCAACACCGGTGGCCTCACGCTCACCGGTGTGACAGTCAACGACACCGTGCTGCCGCCGTCCGAACGCGCCGTGCTCGGGCCGATCACCTGCGGTCCGCAAAACACCCCGAACGGCGCGGTGACCCTGGCCCCGGGTGCCTCCATCCAGTGCCGGGCGACCTACACGGTGACCGCGGAGGACTTCACCGGCACGGCGCTGATCAACGTCGCCACCGCCACCGGCACCCCACCGATCGGGTCGCCGCCGGTCTCCCCGCCGTCGTCGCTGGACATTCCGATCCCGCACCCGGAGATCGCCATCACCAAGACGGTCACCCCCAGCGTGGTGTCCGTGGCCGGTGACACCGTCACGTACCAGTTCGTGGTGACCAACACCGGCAACACCTCGCTCAGCGCGGTGACGGTCGACGAGACCGAGTTCTCCGGCACCGGCACGCCCGGGGCGATCACCTGCGGCACGCCGCCGGTGGCCAGCGGCAGCGTCACGCTGACGGCGGGGGCGAGCACCACCTGCACGTCGACCTACACCGTCACGGCGGCCGACATCGCGGCCGGCCGGATCACCAACACCGCCGTCGCCGCCGGCACGCCGCCGACCATCCCCGGGCAGGAACCACCGGGACCGGTACGCTCCGATCCGGCCACCGCCGAGGTCACGGCCACCCGGGGTGCGGCGATCACCGTGGTGAAGTCCAGCAGCACCGACAAGATCGGTCGGCCGGGCCAGCAGGTGCCGTTCCAGTTCGTGGTCACCAACACCGGGCAGGTGGCCCTGACCGACGTGACGGTCACCGACACCCTCACCGCGCCGGCCGCGCCCACCAACCTCGGCCCGATCACCTGCGGCCCGGACCGGACACCCAACGGGGCGGTGACCCTGGCGGCGGGCGCGGCCGTCACCTGCTCGGCGACCTACACCATCAGCAAGGCCGACTACCACCACGGGTCGGTGCGCAACACGGCGACCGCGACCGGCACCCCGCCGGACGGTCCGGCACCGGTCTCCCCCGAGTCCACCATCACCATCCCGGTGAAGGGCAAGCTCCCGGTGACCGGCGGGTCGTTCCCGATCGGGGGCTGGATGACCGCCGGCCTGCTGGCGGTGTTCCTCGGTGCCACGTTGCTGATGATCGTCCGGCAGCGGAGGACCCGCGCGTAGGGACTGTCTCACAAGGGCGGTCGAGCCGAGGCGGAGTCCGGGCGGCGATCCGGCAAGGCGTCCGGGCCCGCCGCAGGCCGGCCAGTTCTTATGAAACAGGCCCTGGTAGGCGATATCTCCGGTGGTCATGCTGCCTCGGGCGAGCAGCCAATGGCGCGGCCGGGCTGCCAGCAGATTCGCACCGGCACCCGCGCCCACCAATACTCCCGAGGCCCGTGCGCACCAGCCCCGGCGGACAGCCGACGCCACGCCCGAGCAGGAAGGTTCGCGATGAGCTGGTCGCGCGGGCAGTTCCCAGGCTGGTGGTGATCATGTCGTCGTTGCGGCGGGTCGCGACCACACAACCCCGATTTGGGTACGCCGCCCGCGCGCCACTGACCGGCGCCGAGCCGATGGCAGCCGCTTCCCGCTGCCGATGCGGGGGCGGTCGCGATGACGCCGATGGCCGAGGTGCTCAGAAACCTGGCCGGTCTTCCCTGGCTGGAACCCGGCGAACGGTCCCGCGCCGCCGACCGGGCGCACCAGTTGCAGGCGGCGGACTGGACCCGCTTGGCGGCGAGCGGGCAGATCGGCCGGACACCGGTGGCCAGGCAGGCGGTCCACCTCGGCGAGTCACGGACTCTGCTGCTGTGGCGCACCCGCTCGCGCCATCCCGTTGCGATGGACGCCCTCTGCCCGCACAAGCCGTTCAGCATGGTCGGGGCACGCCTGGTGGGCGACGCGCTGGAGTGCCCGGTGCACCGCCGGCGTTTCGGCCGAACGGCCTGTGTGTCAACCGCCCGGACGGCAAACCGGCCGAGCTGCTGATCAGCCGGACTCGCCCCCGGGAGCGGCGAGGACGCAGAGCTCATGTCCGTCAGGGTCGGTCAGGCAGATCCAGGAGACGTCGCCGCCCTGGCCCACGTCGAGATCGGCGGCACCGAGCGCGCGCAGGCGAACGGCCTGGGCGGCCTGGTCGTCGCCGGTGTCGGGCCGCAGGTCGAGGTGCAGCCGGTCGAGTGTAGGCGTGGTGCCGGGGACGCGGACGAAGGTGAGGTCCGGTCCGGTGCCGCGGCCGGACCGCAGGATGGCCCGCTCGCCGGTGACGGCAACCACGGGCCAGTCGATCGCCGCGCCCCAGAAGCGAGCCATGGCGGGCGGGTCGGTGCAGTCCATGACCACCGCGGAAATGGGGCCGGTGTCCCGGCCGGTCTCCTGCGGTCCTGGTACGCAGAACTCGTTGCCCTCCGGATCGGCCAGCAGGGCGCAGGACGCGCCGAGCCGATCGGCGCCGGCGGGTTTCGCGCCAAGCCTCTCCAACCGGGCCAGCAGCTCGGCCCGGTGTCCGGGCGAGCTGCTGGCGAGTTCGAGACGCATGCGGTTCGTTGTCGCTGTCTTCGGCTCGGGGACCGGGACGATGTCGATGCCCAGGAAGTCCGGGTCCGGCCAGACGAACTCGGCTCGCGGCCCGACGTACGTGGTGACGCCGGGGTGGAACGCGTTCCAGCCGAGCGCCTGAGCCCAGAACTCGCCGACCGCGACGGGATCGACTGCCTTGATGTTCACATGAGCCGGTCGCAGAGCCATGCCCCGATTCTAGGGAAAGCGGGCATTCGGTCATCGACACCTACCGGTTGGCGCCGGCGAGCGCGGCAGCCAGGACCGGCCCGATCTGAGTCAGCGCCGAGGGGCGCATTATCCGGAAATGGGTGGTGGCGATCTCATGGGTCGTGATGCGGCCGCCGACGTAAGGAGTCGACTCGTCGGCCAGTGCCTTCGGTCCGGCCGTGCACAGCAGCAGGTCGCCGCCGAACCGGTCGGGAGTGAAGCGGTCACGCAACCGGCCGCTGTGCTCGACCGTGGCGGATATGCGGGCGACCGTCTCCGCCGACAGGCTGGCGTCGCCGATCTCGTCCGCGAGAGCTTGCGCGCGCGTGTCGTCCTCCGGCTGCGTGGCGTCGGCCGGCTCGGCCACCGGCGCCACGCAGCCGGCACGGCCAGCAGCTCCACCCGCTGCCCGTCCCGCTCCAGCTGGACCGCGAGCGCATGGGCGACCAGACCACCGAACGACCAGGCGAGCAACCGGTAGCGTCCACTTGGTTGCACTGGAACACCGGGATGTGGGTTCTGTGCGCCCACGCCTACCTCGCCGTCACCGCCACCCACGCCAAAAAGGGGGCACCGAACCCGACCAGGACGACCTCATTCCGCTCACCCTCGGCGAGGTCCGACCTCTCCTGGCACACCTGATCACCACCATCCGACCCTTCGACCACGTCCATCGATGGTCGCGATGGCGACGCCGACACCAGCACCGCGCCAAAACAGCCCACTACCAGCGAAGACTCCAACTCCACCAGGTGCGGCTGGAGTACCAGTACTCCAACGTCACTTGAGCCGAGTGCGGGCGTCCGCAGTTTCTTCGACTGGCGGGTGCAGGCGGTTGTGGTGGTGGCCGTCCGGCGCGACCGGCATCACGGCCGGACGGCCCCGACGGCATCCACGACGAGGCTGCCGCTGCGCACCATGATCTCCACGGTGTGCGTGCCGGCGCCGAGGTTGCGCAGGGCGTACGTCTGATAGAACTCGGGAGAGGCGAGCGTGCGCGCTGCGGAGTTGACCACCGTACCGTCCACCGTGACCTGCAGGACGGCCGAGCCGTTGTTCGGCCCGATGATGTCCAGGCCGGTGCCGGCGAACGTGTAGGTCAGCGTCGAGCCGCTTCCCTGGCTGGTGGACAGGCTCCGCTGAACGTTGTACATACCCTTACCGTTTTCGTGCGCCCAGGAACCGCCGTACACCAGCTTCCTGGCGGGCGGGTTGGCCAGGTCGGACATCTCCAGGTTGTCCAGCACCTCGGAGTAGTACGCTGGGCTTCCGTCGACCGTCTCCACCCGGAGGTTGTCAAACCGGGTGAAGTAGTAGCCGCTGCCCAGCGTGATCCGGCCGGACAGCTTGGGATTCGGGTCGGTGTAGGTGGCCAGTGTGACGCCGTCGAGGTAGGCGGTCACCGTGCTTCCGACGCCCTTCAGCGCGATGTTGTGCCACGCGTTGTGCGCGGTGTTGAACCCACTGATCCGCACGCCACCGGCGCCGCTGACCACGTTGCCGCTGGCGACCGCGCTGTTGTTGACCAGCAACTGCCAGCCCCCGTCGAAGGTGAACCGCACCGAGTACGGCGCACCGTTGTCACCGTGCTGCTCGCGGATGCCCAGTCGGGCGTGGTTGGCGCCGTTCTGGGTGCTGCTGTTCTCGAAGGAGACGTCGACACTGGCCTTGTAGTTGAGCCACCGGCTGTCACCGATCCTGGTGACCGCGTCCCCCCCGTTCCACGCACCGCCCAGGCCCTGGCTCGGGCCGTCCAGCTGCTGGCGCAGCACGTAATTGGTCGATCCGTCCGGCTGGTACGCCTCGAAGGCACCGTTGCGGTCGCTGGCGTAGCGCGGGATGACGCTCTTGGCGCCGCCACGCGAAGTGATGAAGTCCTCCGTGCCCGTGATGGTGCCGCCACTGCCGATCACCGGGACCGTCTTGCCGGAGTAGTCGAAGCCGTCGGCGTAGAGGATGTTGTCGCTGGTGCTCTGCACGTCGCCGGAGATGTCGGTGTCCAGCACGGTGCGCTGGCCCTCGACCGGCAGGGGTTCCAGGTACTCGGGCTTGGTGTGGTTGGCCAGCGTCGTCACGGTGACGACCGAGTTCGGCCTGACCGTCACGGTGTACACCCCGCCGGTATCGGCCGGGACGCTGCCGAGGTGCTTCAGGTAGTTGGCGTTGAACGCCTGGCCGGGGTCGGCCGCGCGGGTTTCCCACACCTGTAGGGCCGGAGCGCCGGAGTAGGCCATGTTCACCGGCTGGAGGCGGTACGACTGGGTGTACTCGCTGTCGTTCATGAAGACCGTGGAGAAGTTGCGCCTGTCGGGCGCGGCGAGCGTGAGATAGCTGGGCGTGCCGTTGCGTCCGACCACCGGGTTCGTCCCGGTCGCTCCGGTATAGCTGGATTCGGGGACGGCGCGCCAGATACCGGCCGTGTTGCTGGAGTTCTCCCAGCCGGTCTTGGCGAACCAGCTGAAGTGCCGCAGCACGTCGATGGCGGCGTCGTAGTGCAGCCAGCCCGACCAGGGATCACGGGCGCTGACGACCTCCTTGTAGGAGTATTGCCCACCCTCGTAGAAGGACCCGATGGCCGGTTGGTAGATGAAGTTGGTCCGGCGCGAGTTGACGAACCCCTTGATGATGGTGTTTCCCATTTCCAGCGCACTGTTGGTGCCGCCGATGCCGGTTCCGACCACCGACGGGGACCGCATGTTGTTGTTGGGGCGGAAGGCGGAATTGCCGAAGGTCGCCTGTGCTTCGCTGTTCCAGATCTCCTTGTCGTAGTCCATCGCCAGGCGCTTGAAGTTGCCGGCGCTGTCGTCGTCGGGGCTGTAGTGGTAGCCGGCCGCCGCCACCACGTCACGCAGGCCGGCGTCGCTGATCATGCTGCCGCCGAACGACCCGACACCGACCTCGTCGGAGATGACGACCTTGAGCTGGTTGTACCGGGATCGCTCTGTCGAGTTGGCGAAGTCGGCACTGTCGGTCCTGACCCGGTTGGCATAGGTCTTGGTCCAGTTCAGGTCCGCCCCGCGCTCGTTGAGACCCGGGTTGACGTAGTCGACCATGAACCCGTAGGTCCGGTACGCGCTCAGGATGGTCTTCTTGAACCAGGTGTAGACCTTGTCGTTGCTGTTCACCCAGCCGGGGGAGTTCCAGCGCAGCAGGGTCACCTTGACGTTCGGGTTGACCTTCTTCGCGTCGGCCGCGAGTTGGAAGCCCTGCGCACGCTCGACGTTGGGGGTCTCGGACTCCCAACGCATGGTCGAGGGGTCCGGTCCGGTGGAGTTGTTGCGGTCGTTGCCCATCTCGATCTTCACGTTGGTGAAGACCGGACTCTCCCCACCGAAGAGGACCCGCAGCAGCTGCGCGTACGCGGTCGGGCTCTGGGCCTTGTAGTCCATCAGCAACTCGCTGGTGCTGTTGGCGCTGAGCGCACCGAAGCCCTTGAACGTCAGGCCGTTGACGTTGCCGGCGCGGATGTTGTTGCCGTCCACCGTGATCGTGCCCGATCCCGGAGTCGACACGTCAGTGACGATCCACTGCTGGTTGGTGCTGCCGCTGTTCGCGTACTGGACGAGGTTGGCGCCGTCGGACGTGCTGCCCCCGCCATCCAGGTACAGCCCGTTGGCCCGGTTCCTGAACTTGACGTAGCCGCCGGAGTCCTCCCGGGTCCACTGCTGGTTGGTGCTGCCGCTGTCACTCCACTGCCCGCAGATGGATCCGCCCGTCGTGCGGCCCATCCCGTCCAGGTACAGGCCGGTGGCCCGATTCTTGATCCGGACGTAGTCGCCGACGGCATCGATCATCCACTGCTGGTTGTCGCTCGACGACGAGGCATACTGGCCGACCGCGGCGCCGTTGGTGGTCCGGCCCATGCCGTCGATGAACTTGCCGGTGGTCCGGTTGCCCAGTTTGACGTAGGTGGCGGCTGCTTCCACGGTGAGGCCCACTGGCGTGGATGCGACCGGCATGGCTACCACGTACGTCAGGGCAAGCGCTACGACCGACAGCATGCTCAGCGCGGTGGGCCTGACCCGGGCACGGCGCGGGCTGGCTACTCCCGGAGTCTGCCGAGGCGGAGCGGATCGAGGGCTGGTCATGAGATCTCCAGTCAACCGGTCAAGGTGTGGCAGGCGACGCCTCGGACTCGCCGGCCTGCGGTGTCCAGAGGTGATACGTCTGATCGCATCGATCTATATGTATACCATCCGGATCAAGAGATGCCAGGAACCGGACCGAGACGTTCAAAAAAGATCAGACTCGAACATCCGGCAGTCAGGCCGGCTGTCCCCACAATCTGGTCGACGGCGGCGCTGCGCCAGCCACTCCACAACGTGGAGCCGCCGCCGGCATGGCCGACCATCAGCTCGTCGGGCGAGATCCACGCGGTCTCTGCGGTCATGTCCAACCCCCTGCGACGATGCGGTCGTCCGGCCTCCCCGGTGGGAGTCGGATGTGGGTGCTCGTCACCCGGCACCCCCGGGTGCCGCAGACGTCCCGCTTCTGCGTCACCCGGCGTGCCCCGCGTCAGAAGCGTGTGTCAGGGGTCTTGGACAAACCTTGCAAGAAGCCTGAGATCCCCTGCTGATCGGCACGAGATCGCTGACGTCGGGGGTCCTGGCAGCCCGGATGCCCCGATTGCACCGATCGGTGTTGATCAGGCCGGTCGGGCCCGGACGTGCAGCCGCTCCCCCTGCGGGCCGAAGAGGCTGAGAGCCTCGGCGACGCCGGGCCCGGGGTTGAGGACGAGGTGCGGAACGCGGGTGTCGAACTCGGCCACCTCGCCCGGGGCCAGGGTCAGGTCGCGGTCGCCGAGCAGCAGGCGTAACCGGCCGGAGAGCACGTAGAGCCACTCGTACCCCTCGTGGGTCTGCGGGGTCCGCTCCCCGGCCGTGGGATCCGGCGGGAAGATCTGTTTGAACGCCCGCAGGCCACCCGGTCGGCGGGTCAGCGGCAGGAACGTGACGCCGTGGATGACGATCGGCTTGGGGCGTACCCGGGGGTCGCCGGTGGCCGGCGCGTCCACCAGCTCGTCCAACGCCACCTGATAGGCCCTCGCCAGCGGGAGCAGCAGTTCCAGGGTGGGCCGGCGACTGCCGGACTCCAGCCGGGACAGGGTGCTCACGGAGATGCCGGTCAGGTCGGCGAGCTGGGCCAGCGTGGTCCCTCGCTGGTGGCGCAGGGCGCGCAGCCGCGGGCCGACGGCCGTCAGCGCGGCGGTGTCCTCGTTTGCCATAACAGCAAGAATAGTTGTCACTCTGCCGGCGACGACGGATGGTGGGCTCAACCGACAAGGTAAGAGGGGGAACCGGTGGACGAGACATACGACGTGGTGGTGGTGGGCGGCGGTGCAGCGGGGCTCAGCGGGGCCCTGGCGCTGAGCCGGGCGCGACGGTCGGTGCTGGTGATCGACGCCGGCGAGCCGCGCAACGCGCCCGCCGGCCACGTGCACAACTACCTGGGACGCGAGGGGACGCCGCCGGGCGAGCTGTTCGCGGCCGGGAGGGCCGAGGTCGCCGGGTACGGCGGGCAGTTCCGCGCCGGGCTGGTACGGGCCGTGACCCGCGACGACGACGGGTTCCGGCTCGACCTCGACGACAGCACTCCGGTGCGGGCCCGTCGACTGCTGGTGGCGACCGGGCTGACCGACGAGCTGCCCGACGTGCCCGGGCTGGCCCAGCGGTGGGGGCGCGACGTGCTGCACTGCCCGTACTGCCACGGTTGGGAGGTCCGGGACCAGCGGATCGGGGTGCTGGCGACCGGGCCGCTGGCCGTGCACCAGGCCGAGATGTGGCGGCAGTGGAGTTCCGAGGTGCTGCTCCTGCTGCACGACGCTCCGGCACCGGATGCGGAGGCCGCCGAGCGGCTCGCCGCCCGCAGCATCGCGGTGGTGCCGGGTCCGATCGCCGCGGTGGAGGTGACCGACGACGTGCTGACCGGCGTACGGCTCGCCGACGGGCGGGTGGTCGCACTGGACGCGGTCGTGGTCGGGACGCGGCTGACGCCCCGCGCCGGTCTGCTGGTGGGGCTGGGCCTCGCTCCGCAGGAGGTGACGATGGGTGAGCACGTGATCGGTGCGCAGATCCCGGCCGACGCCACCGGGGCGACGAGTGTGCCGGGTGTCTGGGTGGCCGGCAACGTCGCCGACATCCGCGGTCAGGTCATCACGTCCGCCGCTGCCGGTCTGACCGCCGGCGCGGCGATCAACGCCGATCTCATCGCGGAGGACACCCGCGCGGCGGTGGCCGCGTACCGGCAGGTGGTGGCCACCGCGTTCGAGGAGCCGGCGTGGGAGGAGCGCTACCGGTCCAGGCCCGCGGTGTGGAGTGGCCAGCCGAACCCACAACTTGTCGCCGAGGTCGCGGACCTGGCCCCGGGGCGCGCGCTGGACGTGGGCAGCGGTGAGGGCGCCGACGCGGTGTGGTTGGCCGAGCGCGGCTGGCGGGTGACGGCTGTGGACATCTCCACCACCGCGTTGAGCCGAGCCAGCGCGCACGCCGACACCGTCGGCGTCGGCGACCGGATCGAGTTCACCCACGCCGACCTGCGCGACAAGCCGCCCGCCGAGCAGGCGTACGACCTGGTGTCCGCGCAGTTCATGCACCTGCCCCCGGTGCAGCGGGGCGAGTTGTTCGCCCGGCTGGCCGAGGCGGTGGCACCCGGTGGCGTCCTGCTGATCGTCGGGCACCACCCGTCGGACCTGTGGACGTCGGCGCGCCGGATGCACATGCCGGACATGATGTTCACCGCGCAGGACGTGGCCGCCACCCTGAACCCGTCCGACTGGGAGGTGTTGGCCGCCGAGGCCCGCCCCCGCCCGGCCACCAGCCCGGACGGCGAGCAGATAACCCTGCACGACGCCGTCCTACTGGCCCGCCGCCGCTAGCCCGGCCCGATCCTCGTCGATCATGGAGTTGTGGTGCCGGAATGGTGGTGGTCCACGACCTATGTCACCCACCACAACTCCATCATCGACGCGGGACAGGGGGCCTCTGCGAGACGTGGTGGGGCGGGACTTCGCATGCCATCGGCTCGGCGGTAGCGTTGCGCCACACTGACGGCCCGCGGGGCAGGCGACCGCCGACCCGCACGCCCCCGATCGTACGGAGGATGGTGCATGTCCATCGGCGCTGAGCCGCACGCAGCACGCGACGATGCGGCCTCCCGGCCGAGCTTCGAGCTCGCCCTGCGCGGCTATGACAAACGCCAGGTGGATCGGCACCTGGAGCAGCTCGACGGTCAGATCGCGATGCTGAGCGGCGAGCACGGGCGCTCCGCGGTCCGGGTCCGTGAGCTGACCGCCGAGGTGCAGCGGTTGCGCGCCGAGCTGGCCGAGATGCGGGAGCAACCCGTGCAGGTGGACCGTGCCTCGATCCACGACCTGGGCCCGATGGTCGCCGAGATCATGACGCTCGCCGACAAGCAGGCTGCCATGATCATCGAGTCGGCCACCGACCGGGCGAACGAGCTGCGCAGCGAGTCGGAGCGGATCCTCGCCGACACCCGTGAGCGGGCCGCGCAGGCACGGCAGGACCTGTCCGAGGAGTTGGCGACCCGGCGTTCCGAACAGGAGCAGGCGCACGAGGAGCGGCGCACCCTGGCCGAGGCCGAGTTGACCGCGATCCGCGAGCACGCCGAGCAGTTGCGCGCCGACGGTGAGGCCGCACACGAGCGCGCGCAGCACGAGGCGAAACGGATCACCGAGCAGAGCGCCCAACAGCTCAACCAGACCCGGGTCGCCGCCGACGCGCTGATGAAGTCGGCCCGTACCCAGATCCAGCAGGAGCTCCAGTCGGCCCGCGCCAAGAACCAGCAGGAGATGGCCCAGTGGCAGGCCAGCGTGGAGCGGGAGGTCAACGAGCGGCGCACGGCCGCCGAGCAGGACATCGCCGAGCAGCAGGCCGCCGCCGAACAGGAGCTCGCCGAGCAGCGCAGCGCCACCGAGCAGCAGATCGCCGCGCTGCTGGCCGAGGCCCAGCAGCACGTGACCGAGTTGCGTAACCGGGCCGACGAGCAGGCCGCCACGCACCAGGAGCAGCTCACCGCCCTTCAGCAGGAGATCGCCGAACGCCGGCAGGAGGCCGGGGAGCTGCACGCCGAGCTGGACACCGCCCGCCAGCAGCTCGCCGAGATCCAGCAGGAGGGCGAGACGCTGGAGGACGAGCTGGCGCGGATGCAGCAGCGGCTCGGCGAGGTCCGCCGGGACCTCACCGCCGAGAGCGCCCGCCTGGAGGAGGCCCGCCGTGCCGGGGACTCCGCCGAACGGCACGCCAAGGAGGTACGCGCCCGGGTGCAGCGGGAGGCCAAGCGGGTCGCCGACCTCGCCGCCGCCGCGGTCATGGCGGCGGCAGCCGGTGGTCCGGAGACCGCCGAGTACCCGATGGTGGGCACCCGGTCCGGCATCGACCGGCCGAGCGTTGACCGGCCCGCCGTCGACCGGACCGGTCAGGGGCGGGCCGACGCCGACCAGTCCGGCGACGAGCAGTCCGTTACTGATCAGCCGAGGGCCGACCGGTCCGGTGCCGAGCCAACCGATCGTGAACGCGTCGACGAGCCGACCACTGTGGACGAGCCGGTGGCCGCGTCCACCGACCGGACGGCCGCCCCGGACGGGCACATCCAGGAGCCCGAGCGGATCTTCACCCGGCCGGACGCCCCGACGCCCGTGCCGTTCCTGGCCTTCGGCCAGCCGGTCAGCGAGAACGGCGCGGCCCGGCACTGATCACGGCCACCTGTCGTTCCGGGCCCGGAGCGCACGGGCCCGGGACGACGACCCGGGTATGGGTGCCAACCCGCGACGGCGACGACCCGATCAGATCGCGTGCCCGGACGCCACCGCCCCTGTGAGTCGGCGCTCGCCCTCTTGCTCGCCGCACCGGGTGCCGGGTTGGGTAGGCGCATGGCTCTTCGAGGCCATCCACTGATGATCCCTTGACCCGATGCCCACCACCACCGGCCTCGTTCGGGTCATGCCGAGAACGGCACCGACCGGACCCTTGCGGACAACCCTCTCAACGACGGTTGGCCTGGGGCGATTCTGCCCGGAACGGGGTCGCCGGTCTCCCCGGAGCTGGCAGGCTGGGCTGGCCGTCGCGCACCAGCGGTGGCCGCCGGCCTGCCCGGTGACCGAGAGGAGCGCCCGGTGACCGACGGACCTGAGGAGTTCGACCTGCTCGTCGTGGGCGGCGGCAAGGCCGGAAAGACGTTGAGTATGGACGTCGCCCGCTCCGGGCAGCGGGTCGCCATGGTCGAACGCGGCATGATCGGCGGCAGCTGCATCAACGTCGCGTGCATCCCGACGAAGGCCCTGGTGACCAGCGCCCGGGCGGCCCGCCTGCTGCGTGACGCGTCCGCGCTCGGCCTGAGCGTGCAGGGCGGACGGGTCGACGTGGACCTGTTGCGTGCGCACAAGCAGGACGTCGTCGAGGGGATGGTGGCCGCCAACCGGCAGCAGTTCCTCGACTCCGGCCTGCACCTGGTGATCGGCGAGGCCCGGTTCGTCGGCCCCCGGACCGTACGGGTGTCGCTCGCCGACGGCGGTGAGCGGTTGCTGCGCGGCGACGACGTGGTGATCAACACGGGTACGCGTCCACATCTGCCCTCCGTGCCCGGGATGGCCGAGGCCGGGGTGCTGACCAGCGACGAGCTGCTGCGCCTGGACCGGTTGCCGGCCCGGCTGGTGGTGCTCGGCGGCGGCACCGTCGGGGTGGAGTTCGCGCAGATGTTCGCGTCGTTCGGCAGCGCGGTGACGCTTGTCGAGGGCGGCCCCCGGTTGCTCCCCCGGGAGGACCCGGACGTGAGTGACGCGGTGCTGCGGGTCTTCCTCGACGACGGCATCGACGTCCGCGTCGGCATCGCCGTCGCCCGCGTCGACCGTGACGTGGACGGCACGCTCCGGGTGACGCTTGACGACGGCAGCCTGGTGACCGGAGATGACGTGCTGGTGGCGGCCGGGCGGGAACCGGTCACCGACGGGCTCGGCCTGGACGTGGCCGGCGTACGCCTCAACGAGCGGGGCTTCGTGCAGGTCGACGAGCACCTGCGCACCAGCGCCGAGCGGACCTGGGCGGCCGGTGACGTCGCCGGCAGCCCGCAGTTCACCCACGTCTCGCTGGACGACTACCGGATCATCCGGGCGAACCTCGCGGGTGGACAGCGCAGCACCGCCGACCGGCTCATCCCGTACACCGTCTTCACCACCCCGGAGCTGGCCCGGGTCGGGCTCACCGAGACCGAGGCGCGCCGCGCCGGGTACGACATCGAGGTGGCCCACCTGCCGGTCGCCGCGATCCCCCGGGCGCGCACCCTGCGCCAGACCCAGGGCATGTGGAAGGCGGTCATCGACACCGCCACCGACCGGATCCTCGGCGCGGCGCTGCTCGGCGCCGAGGCCGGCGAGGTGATCACCTCGGTACAGTTGGCGATGCTCGCCGGGATGCCGTGGACCGCCCTGCGCGACGCGGTCATCACCCACCCGACCATGACCGAGGGGCTCAACCTGCTCTTCGCCTCGCTCAAACCCCGCCCGGTCCGCTGAGGGCCGCGACTTCCGTCGGAGCGCTCGATTCGCGTACGCGTCTAGCATCCGGGCATGGCCCTGACCCACGCGACAAGCCACGGCCACGACGCGGCACGCTTCTTCGGGCCGCTCGTCGACCTGTACGAGTGTGTCTACGCCGAGCCGCCGTACGAGGAGGGCCCCGACCAGGTGTCCCGTTTCCGCGACAACCTGCCCGGCGAGGCCGCCCGGCCCGGTTTCACCATCGTGACCGTCGCCGATGGCCCCTCCCTGGTCGGTGCGGCCTACGGGTGGACCATGTCGGCCGGGAACTGGTGGTCCCGAGCCGACGCCGAACCGCCCGCGCGGATCCGTGCGGCGTCGAAGCTGGCGGTGATGGAGTGGATCGTCCACCCGCTGCGCCGTGGCGAGGGAGTCGGCGCGGAGCTGATGCGCCGGCTGCTCGCCGACCGGCCGGAGCGGTACGCCACTCTCGCCTCGGACCCCCGCTCTCGGGCACGGGAGATCTACGCGCGCAACGGGTGGTGGCAGGTCGGCACGTCGGCCCTGCCGTGGGGCCCGCCCATGGATCTGCTCGTCCGTGACCTCGACCCGAGGCCGGTCCGCTGAGGACCACAGGGCACGACTACGCGGCGGCAATCTCGTCGCGTACCCGTTGTTGGAAGGCACGGGCCTGTGCCCCGGTGGGCGGGGGCCCGCCGTGGCGTGCGGCGATCGCCCGGCCGATCACCTCGGCCGGCTCGTCGGCGTCGAGCAGCCGCTGACCGGCGGCGACCTTGGCCAGCCAGACGCCGTCGCGGTGGCGCACCAGCGACCGGCAGGCGCCGAGCACGGCGTCCTCGGTGCCGGGCGCGGGCCTGTCGTCCGGTGGGGTCGGCAGGGCCAGCCACCAGGACAGCGCGTCGACGAGCAGGCGACGCAGGTCGGCCGGGGCGAGGTCGGCGAAGGCGTCCGCCGCCGGCAGGCCGAGCAGCGGCAGCCCACTCTGGTGCAGGATGCTGCGGTCCAGCCCGTACCAGAAGCGGCCGTCGCCGACCGGTCGGTCGGCGGGGTCGAGGGTGCACCGGAACGGCATGCCGGACCCGGTGTTCAGCTCGACCTCGAAGCCCGGCTCGGGGGTTGCGGAGGCGGCCACGTCCCGCCGGTACGCGACGAGTTCCAGCCCGCGCGCCGGGCAGGGCAGGGCCTCGTGCCGTAGCCGCGCCACCAACGTCCGCTTGACGGTGTCGGTGAGCGGTCCGGTGCTGACCAACGCCACGTCGACGTCACTGCGGCCGGCCTGGTACGCGCCGAGCCCCACCGAGCCGGCCGCGTACGCGCCGACCAGGTCGGCACCGAGCACGTCCCGGGAGGCGGCGACCAGGTCGTCAAGATAGCGCTGGAGAGCGGAGTCCACGGGCCATCATGGCGCACGGGTCGGAGCCGGGCGGAACTACCCCGCGTAGAGCAGCAGCAGACCGGCGACGGTGTAGGCGACCATCAGGGCCAGCAGCGGTAGCTGACCGGCCACCGCACGGGCCCGGGGAAACAGGTACAGGGCACGGTCGTGGGCGAGCAGCGTGCCGACCAGGTGTCCGAGGACGATGACGGTGATCTGGAGGCTGGCCACCCCGGAGGGCGTGACCAGCCCGGTGTACGGCTCCCGGTCGGCGGTGCCGAGCCAGTTGGCGCCCGTGCCCAGCGGGTCGGAGAGCAGCGCGACGGTGCGTTGACCTTCCAGGATCAGCAACGAGTAGTAGTGCGCCACCACGTAGCCCACCGCGATCGGCACGATCGAGTGGGCGATCTCGCCCGGCACCGCTCGGGCGTCGGCCGGGTCGGCTCGCCCGATGCGGGCCGCGGCCGCGGTGGCGAGCAGGTACGCCACCGCGACGGCGGCGATGACCAGGACCAGCCCACCGCTGCCGGTGACCGCCGGGTGCAGGCCGTTCTCCTGGCTGAAGCGCAACCAGCCCGGCGCGTTGGACAGGCTGTCGTACATCGTCGAGCCGAGCAGCACGATCACCACGGCGACCAGCCCAGGGCGGGGCCGCAGGCCGGCGATCCCGTCGAGCGGATTGCGCCAGACCAGTACGCCGTCGGCGGCACGGCCGATCGGGGCGAGCTGACCGATCAGGGTGCCGTACACCTCGAAGGGGTCGGCGCGGTCGAACCAGCCGGCCCCGAACAGGGTCGCCCCGACCAGCATGACCACCGCGTACGCGGCGAGCCAGGCGGTGATCACCGGCAGGGTGGCCCGTTCGGGTGCGACAAGTTCCAGCCAGACGAACCCGAACAGCGTGACGGCACCCGGCCACAGCCCCACACCGGGTGGCAGCACCCGAAGCCCCCGGTCCGGGTTGCGACGCGTCGCCAGCGCGGCGAGCAGATGCACCGTACGCAGCGGGTTGAGCGCCCGCCAGACCGGTCCGAGCAGCAGTGACAGTGGGGCCAGCCCGACCCAGAGCAGCACGTAGAGCGCGCCGGCGCTCGGATTGTCCGCGGTGTCCGGCCCGCCCAGCAGACCTAGGCAGAACCAGGCGGCGGCGAGCAGGCCGAGCCCGCGCAGCGCCCACCGCAACGGGTGTGCGTCGACGAGCCGGGCGAGCCGTCGCGGCACCGGCTGGCCGCCGGTCGCGTCCCGATCGAGTCGGGGTTCGCGCCAGAGCAGGCCCAGCGCGAGGAACGTGACGACGAGGGTCAGTGCGGCGGCGACGACCAGCTGCGGCAGGGTGATCGGTAGGTCCTGGCGGCCACCGACGCCGTGTGCCAGCAGCGTCGCGGGGCCGCTCATCTCGCTCAGCGGACGACGAGCTGGAAGAGCACCAGCTCGGTCTCGTGCGTCTCCACCTCGAACAGACCGGTCTTGTCGGCCCGGAACTCCACCGAGCCGGGCTTACCGGCCGGCAGCCGAGCGCCCAGGTCGTAGCCGTGCACGTGCAGCTCGTCCGACACGTCCGAGGTGACGGTGATCCGGACCAGCTGTCCCTTACCCACGGTGATCCGTCCGGTCGGCGGACTGATCCGCCGCTTGGCGATCGTCACGACGATCTCGTGGTCCGCCGCCGGTGCGCTGGATGACGGGCTGGCCGTCGGGGTCGGCGCGGTGGTGGCGGCGCTCGGCGGGGCGGCGGACGTGGCCGGCGCGGTGGGGGTGGTCACGGACGGGTCGTCGTCGTGCCCGCAGCCAGCGATGAGCAGGGCGGTGAGGAGAGCGGCGGTGCGGGCGGCAGCGGCGCGGAGGGTGGGGGTACGGACGAACACGGGCGGGCTCCGAACGACGCGAGGGGGACGGGTGGCGGGGTGATCGTCGGGGAGGAGAACTCTACGTCTTGTTCGGCGACGGCGACATGACCATGATGAACGAATGCGATCGAGGCTCATCACTGTGCGTCACACCCTGAGCCGCGCCGTGGCGGCGTTGGCCGCGACGCTCGTGGTGTCGCTGCTGCTGCCCACCGCTCCGGCGTCCGCGCACGGTCAGCTGGCGACCTCCACCCCGCTGACCGGCACGGTCGTGCGCGAGCCGCTGACCCAACTGGCCCTGTACTTCACCGAGAAGCCGGCCACGAACGCGCACTTCACCATCGTCGGGCCGAACGGCTCGCGGGTGGACAGCGGCTGGTCCTCCGGCGAACCGAAGCGGCTGGACAAGCCGGTCACGGAATATTTCAAGGTCAACGGCGTGTTCGAGCCACGGCTCTACCACACCGGCTTCCCGGCCCTGGTGACCGTCGCGCACTGGCCGGCGAAGGGCCGCTACACCGCCAGCTACCTCTCCGTCGCCTCGGACGGCGAGGCGGTGCGGGGCAGCGTCACCTTCGACTACCAGGGACGCAGCACGGCGGCGCCGGCCGGTTGGACGGCACCCACGGCGGGGCCGGACCCGGCGCTGCTGGCCCAGGCCGAGGGCGAGGGGTCGGCCGCCCCCGCGGCGACCGACAGCCCGGTGGCCCCGACCGGGGCTCCGCCCGCCGCCAGCGAGGAGCGCTCCGGTGGCGGGTTTCCGGCCTGGCTGGTCCCGGCCCTGATCGTCGTCGTGGTCGCCGCGATCGTGCTGGTGGCGGCCCGCCGTCGACCCGCCGCGCGCGCAGCCACCCCGCCGAGCCGTCGGCCCGCCGGCCCGGCGGGCAGGGGCGGCACCCCGGCCCGGCGGCCCGGCAAACGATCCGGCGGTCCGGTCCGACGCGGTCGGCGGTAGGCCGGCGGCCCGGCCCGACACGGACCGGCAGGTGGCGGTGGACTGGGGCTCAGGTCAGGGCGGATGGGAAGCAGCGGCGCGGTCGTCTCCACCGGGAGGGGCGGCGGGTCGGGCCGCGCTCGTTCAGCGGAACAGCACCGGCCGGTTCCCGCGGGCGCCGACGAACTGACCGTGGATGTTGATGTCCTCGATCACGTCGGTCTCCCGCACGCCCCGGGTGGTCAGGTCGGTCATCGCCCCGTCGCGCCAGAGGAACGGGTGCCACTGCGCGGTGGTGGTGCTCTGGCCCACCACCACGCCCCGGTCGTTGATCGCGGTGGCCCGACTCCAGTCGCCGCCGAGCGTACCCAGGTCGGTAAGTATCCCGTTCTGCCAGCGGAAGGCCCGCCCGTTGGCCGCGCCCACCACCTGGCCCCGGTTGTTGACGCCGACGGCCTCGCTGCCGATCTGGGTTAGCACCCCGTCGCGCAGCCGGCCGCCGACGCAGGTGCACGGATAGTCCTGCGGCGGCACGTTCCACCCGCCCACCACGTCACCGGCGTTGTTGACATCGGCGGTGAACTCGTAGAAGTACTCCCGGCCCAGGTCGGTGAAGGTGCCGTCCCGCCACAGGAACCGGTGCGGCATGTCGCCGGCGGGTTCGCTGGTGCCGAGCACCTGCCGCCGGTCGTTGACGCCGATCGCCACGCTGTTCTCCCCGCCCAGGGTGCCCAGGTCGAGGAGGTGACCGTTGCGCCAGAGCACCGCCCGGGTCAGGTAGTCGGCGCCGAACGAGGTGATCGCCACGTCGCCGAACTCGTTGACGTCCACGGCTGTGGAATCCGTGTCACCCGGCAGCACGCCGAGGTCGGTGATGACGCCGTGGCGCCAGCGCACCGCGTGCCGGGCGCCGCTGGCGACGGTGCTCCAGCCGACGATGTCGCCGCGGTCGTTCATCGCCGTCGCGGCGCCGTCTCCCCCGGCCAGCGTGCCGAGGTCGACGACCCGGTAGGTGTGCGGGGACGCGGCGGCGGGAACGGGGGCAAGGGTGGTCAGGGCGACGACTGTCGTCGTCGCGACGGTCAGCAGGGAACGCGGGGACAGCACGGACGCCAAGGGAACGCTCCTCGCATCGGAGCGGCGAAGGCCCGCGGGCGGGCACGACCGGACCTCACCACTGCGCGTTCAAACGGTCACGCACAGTAGAACCGGCATCGCGCCCGGCACGCCAGGGACCGAACGGTCATCGATGCCTGGTCGTCCGGCGGCACACGCGTGGGTCAGGGGCCGTGCGGCAGTGGCTGGGCCAGCGCCCGCAGATCCGACGGGAGTTGGGCCAGGGCGTCCTCGAACTCCCGGTGCCCGACCACCCGGTGCATCGTCTGCAGGACGGCCCGGGCACCCCGCTCGGCGGCGGATCTGTCGATCCCGGCGCGGTCGGCCACCCGGCGCAGGAACTCGTCGTAGCCGAACGCCTCGGGCGGCTCCGCGGCCTTGACCAGCAGCGGGCTCAGCTCGTCGGCCAGGTGCGGGGCCAGCGCGCCCGCCTCACCACCGCTGAGGCGCTCGGTGAGGGTCCGCAGAACAGCCTCGGTCAGTGGTCGCGCCTGCTCCGGCGCAATGCCCGCCCGCGCGGCAACCTTGTCGACGAACCCCAGCTCGGCCATGCCCCCGCCCTTCACCTCGGAAAGGCGTGCCTACCCCGGCCGACCGGTGGCAAACCCCGCCCACCGACCCGGACGCCCACCGGCGCGCACGGCCGGCGAGCCCTGGTCGCGCGCCCGCCCGGTCGTTCTGTTCGTTGCTCCGCGCGGGGCCGTCACCTTCTCGTACGGTGAGGTCGGACCGGGAAACCGACGGCGGCCCGTGCCACAGGAGGAGCAGATGGCGGTGGACCTACCCGACGTGCTCGACAGGTACTTCCGGGCTGTCAACGACCGGGACCTGGATGCCTTCGTCGCCTGCTTCGCGGACACCGCGAGCGTCGCCGACGAGGACCGGCTCTACGACGGACGGGCCTCCATCCGCGCCTGGCGGCAGAAGGCGATGGATGCCTACACCTACACGGCCGAGCCGGTCGGTGTCACACCGCAGGCCGGCGACTCGTACCTGGTCCGCATCCGGCTGTCCGGCGACTTCCCCGGCAGCCCGATCGAGCTGCGCTACCGGTTCACCCTGCGCGGCGACCTGATCGGCGCCCTGGACATCCGCCCGTAGCAGCAGCCGAGCCGCCCGACAGGAGGAGACCACGTGCCGCGAGTCTGGCTCATCACCGGGTGTTCCCGCGGCCTCGGTCGGGCGCTCGCCGAGGCCGTGCTCGCCGACGGCGACCACCTGGTCGCCACCGCCCGCGACCCGGCCCAGCTCGACGCCCTGCGCGACAGGTACGGCGACCAGGTCAGGACGGTGGCGCTCGACGTCACCGACGCCGCGGCCGCCCGCACCGTCGCCGGCACCACCGTGGACACGTTCGGCAGCCTGGACATCCTCGTCAACAACGCCGGGTACGCCGACGTCGCCGCGATCGAGGACATGCCGGAGGACAACTTCCGGGCCCAGATCGAGGCCAACTTCTACGGGGTGGTCAATCTCTCCCGCGCCGCCCTGCCCGCGATGCGCGACCAGGGGCACGGGCACATCCTGCAGATCTCCAGCGTCGGCAGCCGGGTCGCCAGCACCGGCCTGGGCGCGTACCAGTCCGCCAAGTGGGCGGTCAGCGGCTTCTCCGGGGTGCTCGCCAGGGAGGTCGAGGGGTTCGGGATCCGGATCACCAGCGTCGAGCCGGGCGCGTTGCGGACCGACTGGGCCGGCTCGTCGATGAGCATGTTGCCGATCAGCGACCCGTACCGGCCGGTCATCGATCCGGCCGTGCAGCGGCTGCGCCAGGCCAGCGGCAACCAGCCGGGCGACCCGGCCCGTGCGGCCCAGGCGATCATCCGGATCACCCGGGTCGACGACCCTCCCCTGCGGCTGCTGCTCGGCGCCGACGCCGTGGCGGGTGCCACGGCCGCCGCCGAGGCCCTGGCCGCGTCCGACGCGCGGTGGCGCGAGCTGAGCGAGTCCATCGCCTTCGACCCGGCCCCCTGACCGACGCGCTCCCCGACCGACGCGGCGACCGGGCCGGGGTACGGGCCGGTGTGTCCGTGCGTCGCCGGATCGACCGCCGAACGGGCGGGACGGCCATGAAGCCAACAGGTGACATGATGTGTGAACAAACAGCTGTCGCTACGAGAAGGGTTGCTGCTGCCCGATGGCGCACTTCGCGGCTCGCATGTCCACCGCACCCGGGTCGGTCGTGGTGCGGTTCACCGGCGACCCGCGGACGGTGGGCTGATGCCGCCCGAGCGACCGGAGGTCATGGCCGAGCAGAGCATCCCCGCCGGCCTCGCGGACACCATGTCGTACCAGGTCGCGACGGACGTGCGGGCACTGCGCGCGTTCGTCAGCGTCGGGGCGCTGGCCCGGGGTCTGTCGGCGGAGCGGGTGGAGCTGCTGACGCTCGCGGTCAGCGAGCTGGCCACCAACACGTTGCAGCACACCACCGGTGGCGGCCGGGTCCGGCTCTGGGCCGAGTCGGGTCAGTTGTTCTGCGACGTCGTCGACCGGGGGCCGACGCGGGCGTTCGGCCGGGGCATGCCGGCCGCCGACGCGATACGAGGGCGCGGGCTGGCGATCGTGGAGCAGGTCTGCGACGAGGTCGCCGTGCTCACCCGCCCCGGCGAGACCGTCGTACGGATTCGCCTGAGCCTGTGAACACCGCCGGCGATCTCCCCGCTGCGGGCCACGCCGGCTGCCACAATGCGGACAGCCCGGGCCGACGGTGACACCGGGCCGACACCGATCGGGAGGACGGCACGATGCCGGACAGCGCACGCGAGGCGGAGTTGCTCGATGCCGAGCGGACCCTGCAGGACGCCCAGCGGGCCGGCGACGTGGCCGCCCTCGACCAGTTGCTCGTCGACCAGCTGATCGCCATCGGCCCGGACGGCCGTGCCTACACCAAGGAGGATGACCTGGCCGCCCACCGGGACCGTCGCTCGGTGGTGCAGGAACTGGTCGAGGAGGAGCTGGACCTGCTCGTCGTCGGCAAGACCGGTGTGACGTTCTTCCTGGGCCGGGTGTCCGGTGTGTTCGAGGGGGCGCCGTTCGCGGCGCGCCTGCGCTACACCCGGACCTGGGTCCACGACGACCCACACGGCTGGCGGGTCCTCGCCGCACACACCAGCCCGGTCTGACCCGGGTCAGGTCCCGTCGTCGACGTCGAGCAGGCCCTGCTCGTCGAGGAACGCGAACCACCTGTCGTCGGCGGGGGTCAGCTCGGCATAACCCGGGCCGAGCACGTAGTAGTCCACGAAGGACCCGAGGTCGGGGGCCAGCTCCTCGAACGCGTCAGACATGAACCACTCGGTGCCGGTCGGTGGGAAATACCAGATTGCGCCCGTGCCCCGGTCCATGAAGATCGGCTCGTCGCTACGGGTCCCGATCACCAGCCAGCCCGCCCGGTCCTGCGGGATCGAGGAGAAGTCCGGCGCGTAGTCGAGGTGGTATTGAACCCCCGCGAGGGTCGCCGTGGACGCCAGCTCGACCCGACCGGCGCGCAGCCCGTCGGCGACCAGCAGCAGATCCCGCAGGGTGTCCGGCAACCCGACCGGAACGGCGTCGATGGCGGCACCCTCGCCGAACTCGGCGAACGCCACGCTCGCCGGCTGGTCGGCCAGGTCCACCCGCAGCTCCTCGATGAGCTGCCGCAGCTCGGGGATCAATGCACCACCTCTGTTCGGGCCAGGTCCCGTCCGGTGCGGTCTGGACCTGCCCTCCGCTCCGCACACCGATGCGTGTTGGTTCTACCACGCAGCGGCGGGCCGCGACGTCAGCTCGCCGAATCGGCCAGCCTGGCCGCCACCGGTCCCGGGGCGCTGCCCGTCGAGTCGTTTCCTCAGCTCACCACGGCTGCTTCAGCTCACCACGGCGTCGATCGAGCCGACGCGCAGGGTCCCGTCGGTGAGTGGCGTGCAGCGGATGCCGCCGGTGGTACGCAACGCCTTCCAGGCCCCCGGGCCGACGGTGACGTCCATCCAGGCGCAGGGCCGGGCCGCCCGGTTGACCCGCAGGCTGACCGGGCCGTCTCCGGAGTCCAGGACCAGCACCCTGCCGATCAGCTCGTCCACGGCGATCCCGGTGGTGAGGATGTTGCGCCGCACCTCGGCCAGGCCGATGCCGACCGGCAGTGACTCCTGGGCGATGACCGTGACGCTGGCGTCGCGGTGCGCCTGCTGGCCGAAGTACCGGTCGCCGACGATGCCGAGGTGAGCCCGGATCCGGACGGCGTCGACCAGCTCACCGGGTGGAGCCGGTGCCGGGCCGTCGGCGGGCCGGCCCAGGAAGCGGTGCACGGGCGAGGCCAGCAACTCGACGATCTCCGGCATGGCAGGGATTCTACGAACCGGACCGGGACCGGCGGGCCAGGTCGGCGGATGACCCGGTGGGGACGGCGGCGGGCGCCGCTCTCCCGGCGCTTCCGCGGGTGCAGAGCAAAGGGGCCACACCGGGGTTCAGGCCGGTGTGCCGGTGACGATCAGGTCGCGCAACCGGCCCACGTTGTCGAACGAGCCGAACCCCACCCGCCCGGAGCCGAACGTGGTGTCCGTCGCGGTCATCAGCGGGCTCCGATGCCCGTCGAGGTGGACGGCGATCTCGCCGGTGGCCGGCAGGTGCACCACCCGCACGCGGTGCCAGTCGGCGTCGGTGATCGCCGGGTCCGCGCCACGGGATCGGCCGTTCCACTGGTGGTCGATGCGGTCCCGGTCGGCGTTGTCGACCTTGAAGATGCCGTTGTGCGGGTAGATCGTGTTGTCGGTGCAGAGGTGGGCGTAGTAGAACTCGGTGTCCGAACGCCAGCCGAAGACGATGATCACGTCCCGGTTGGTGACCTCCACCGGGGTGTCCAGTCGTACCCACGCGTCGATCTCGGCCGACGACCAGGCCGGGCCGGCGGTCAGCACGGCGTACTCGAAGGGCCGGCGCGGCCCCGGCCGGCTCTCGCCGGCCTCGGCGAGGATGACCTGGTCGTGGGTGAACTGCCACCTGGTCGGGGTCACCGGCGCCCAGTTCGACGCGCCGGCGGTGCGGCGCAGGGTGGTGCCGCCGATGTCGAACTCCCGGGTGCCGCTCACCGTCCAGATCCTGCCACTCAGACCGCCAGGGCCGCCCGGACCTCCCGTTCCGCCGTGACACCCCCGTCGCCGTGCGAGGTGACCCGGCCGGACTCCAGCACGTGGTAGCGGTTCGCCACCCGCAACGCGAAGCCCAGGTGCTGCTCCACGAGCAGCACACTGAACCCGGACTGCCGGGTCAGCTCGACGATCCGTTCCTGGATCTCGGCGACCACCGACGGCTGGATGCCCTCGGTCGGCTCGTCGAGCATCAGCAACCTCGGCCTGGTGATCAGTGCCCGGGCGATGGCCAGTTGCTGGCGCTGGCCGCCGGAGAGCAGTCCGGCCCGCCGCCGCAGCAGCGGGCGCAGGGCCGGAAACAGGTCCAGCACCTCCGCGGTGGCCACCGCCCCGTCGCGCCGCCCGTCGGCGACGAGCCGCAGATTCTCCGCGGCGGTCAGGTGCGGGAAGCTCTGCTGACCCTGCGGGACGTACGCCATGCCCCGCGCCACCCGCTCGTGCGGCCCGAGACGGGTGACGTCCTCGCCGTCCAGCTCGATGGTGCCGGCACTCGGGCGCAGCAGCCCGGCCGCGACCCGCAGCAGGGTGCTCTTGCCGGCGCCGTTGTGGCCGAGCACGGCGGCCACCCCGTCGGGCGGGACGGTGAGGTCCACCCCGTGCAGCACCCGAGAGCGCCCGTACCCGGCGTGTACCCCGCGCAGCGTCAGCATCATGCCTCCAGGACCGTGGGGGCCGACCCGGCGTCGACCGGATGGCCAAGGTAGACCTCCTGCACGCGCGGGTCCGCCTGGACCTGCGCAACCGTGCCCTCGCTGAGCACCCGACCGGCGTGCAGCACGGTGACGGTGCGCGCGAACCGACGCAGGAAGTCCATGTCGTGCTCGATCACCACCACCGTGCGGTCCCGGCTCACCGTCTCCAGCAGGGCACCGGTGGCGTCGCGTTCCTCGTGGCTCATCCCGGCGACCGGCTCGTCGAGCAGCAGCAGCCGGACATCCTGCACCAGCAGCATGCCGATCTCCAGCCACTGCTTCTGGCCGTGCGCGAGCGTCCCGGCGAGGTGCCCGGCCCGCCCGGTCAGCCCGATGGTCTCCAGTGCCGAGGCCACCTCGTCCGGGATGCCCCGGCGACGGCGGGCCAGGGTCGCCCAACTGCGCCGGGCACCCGCCGCGATGTCGAGGTTCTGCAAAACCGACAGCTCCTCGAAGACCGTCGAGGTCTGGAAGGTGCGCCCGATGCCCAACCGGCTGATCCGGTGCACCGGGCGGCCCAGCAGCTCGTGCTCGCCGAAGCGGACCGAGCCGGTGGCCCGGACCAGGCCGGTGATCGCGTCGACAAGGGTGGTCTTGCCGGCGCCGTTGGGCCCGATCAGGAAGCGGATGTCACCGGCGGGCACCTCCAACGAGACCCCGTCGACGGCGGTGAACCCGTCGAAGCTGACCCGCACGTCACGGACGGACAACCCGTCCAGCCGCTCGTCGCTCATGCCGCCGGCACCTCCGACCGCTCGGCGCGTCGCCGACCCGTGGGTAACCATCCACGCCGACGCGCTGCCACGCCGTCCTCGCGGCGGCGGGCCAACGCCCACAGCGACGCCAGGCCACCGGGGAGGAACGCCACCACCACCACGAAGAGCAGACCCTGCAGGTACGTCCAGGTGCCGGGAAAGCGTTCCGACAACGCGGTACGCGCCCAGGCCACCGCCACCGCGCCGAGCACCGGGCCGAGCAGGGTGGCCCGGCCGCCCACCGCCACCCCGATGACGAACTCGATCGACGGGACGATGCCGATCAGCGCCGGCGAGATGATGCCCACCGCCGGCACGAACAGCGCCCCGGCCAGCCCCGCCATGCCGGCCGCGACGACGTACGCGACGAGCTTGACCGACGCCGGGTCGTAGCCGAGGAAACGGACCCGCTCCTCACCGTCGCGGACCGCCACCAGCAGCTCCCCGTAGCGGCTCTGGATGAGTTGGCGGGTCAGCGCGAGCAACGCCAGCAGTGTGCCGGCGATGATGAAGTAGACCATCCGCTGGTTGACCGGGTCGTCGAGGTTGTAGCCGAAGAAGCCCTTGATGTCGGTCAACCCGTTGGTGCCACCCGTGGTGCCCTGCTGCCCGATCAGCAGGATCACCATCGCCGCCGCGAGCGCCTGGCTGAGGATCGCGAAGTACGCGCCCCGGACGCGACGGCGGAACACCAGCGACCCGAGTCCGAAGGCGACAACCATCGGCAGCAGTACCGTCGCGGGCAGCGCGAACCACGGGCTGGCGAACGGCCGCCACCACAGCGGCAGTTCGTCGAGCTGCCCGTACAGCTGCATGAAGTCGGGCATCCCACCCGGGCCCGCGTCGGCGAGCTTGAGGTGCATGGCCATCGCGTAGCCACCGAGGCCGAAGAAGACGCCCTGGCCGAGGGTGAGCATCCCGCCCCGGCCCCAGGCGATCCCGATGCCGACCGCCACCATGGCGACGCAGAGGTACTTGGCGAGCAGGGCCAGCCGGAAGTCCGACAGCACCAGCGGTGCCACGGCGAACAGCAGGGCCGCGCCGAACGCGAAGCCGGCCGCTGTCCGCAGCTGGGAGCGGCGCGCGGGCGGGCCGGGTGGTTCGGTGCCGGCGGGTGCCGGGTGGACGGCGGTGCTGGGTGGCGCGGGGGTGAGGGCGGTCATGCGAGGCTCCTGGTCCGCAGGGTGAACAGGCCCTGTGGCCGCCACTGGAGGAACGCGACGATCGCCACGAACACGATCACCTTGGCGACGCTGAGGGTGGTCAGGTACTCCCCGGTGGCCTGGAGCACGCCGAGGGCGAAGGCGACGATCACACTGCCCTTGAGCTGGCCGATCCCGCCGACCACGACGACCAGGAAGGCGTCGATGATCAGGTTGGTGCCCATGGTGGGGCCGATCGGGCCGAGCAGGGTGAGCGCCACTCCGGCCAGCCCGGCCAGGCCGGAGCCGATGAAGAAGGTCGTCCGGTCGACCCGGGCGGTCGGGATGCCGGACACCGCGGCGAGGTCGCGGTTCTGCACCACCGCGCGGATGCGGCGTCCGAGCGGGGTGAGCCGCAGCGCCAGGGTGAGCGCCGCGACCGCGGCCAGCGCCAGGGCCAGGATGAACAGCCGGTTGTTGGCGATGGTCAGCCCACCGGGCAGCGCCACGTTGCCGGTCAGCAGGTCGGGAGCGCGGGTCTGCACGTTCGGGCTGCCGAAGACGTCGCGGGCGAGCTGCTGAAGCATCAGCGACACACCCCAGGTGACCAGCAGGGTGTCCAGTGGCCGGGCGTAGAGGCGGCGGATGAGCAGCATCTCCAGCAGCACGCCCATGGTGCCGGCGACCACGAAGGCCACCGGCAGCGCGACCACCAGTGACAGGCCGGCCCCGGTGATGCTCTGTTGCAGGACATAGGTGGTGTACGCGCCGGCCATGATGAACTCACCGTGCGCCATGTTGATCACGTTCATCTGGCCGAAGGTCAGCGCGAGGCCGAGAGCGATGAGCAGCAGCACCGCGCCGATGCTGATGCCGGTGAAGAGTTGACCGAAGAGGACTGTCACGGTGGGTACTCCGTACTGCTGGTCGGGGGGCCCGGGCGGACCGCGCGGCAACGCGCCCCGCCCGGGCCGGCATCGTCAGCTCAGGCCACTCGCCCACGGGTAGGTCTTGAGGTACGGGTCCGGCTGCACCGGCTTGCCGGAGTTCCACACCTCGGTGATCAGACCGTCCGCGCCGATCTTGCCGATCCGGGCGGTCTTGGCGATGTGCTGGGTCGGCCCGTCGACCGTGACCGTGCCCTCCGGCGCGTCGAAGGTGATTCCCCCGGACGCGGCGCGGACCTTCTCCACGTCGAAGGCGCCGGCCTTCTCGACCATCGCCTTCCACAGATGCACCGCCACGTACGCGGCCTCCATCGGGTCGCTCGTCGGCTTGTCCGCCCCGTACTTGGCCTTGTACGCGGCCACGAACTTCGAGTTCGCCGCACCGGGCGTGGTCTGGTAGTAGTTCCAGGCGGTGAGCTGGCCCTCCAGGTATTGGGTGCCGATGCCCTTGACCTCCTCCTCGGCGATCGACACCGACACCACGGGCATCGCGGTGGCGGTCAGGCCGGCCGACTTGTACTCCTTGAAGAAGGCCACGTTGCTGTCACCGTTGAGGGTGTTGAACACGGCGTCGGCCCCGGACGACTTGACCTTGTTGACGATCGTGCCGAACTCGGTGGACCCGAGCGGCGCGTAGTCCTCGCCGGACACGGTCATCCCGTTGGCGGCCGCGTACGCCTTGATGATTTTGTTGGCCGTGCGGGGAAACACATAGTCACTGCCGACCAGATAGACCGATTTCGCACCCTGTGCCTTGAGGTAGTCGAGCCCGGGAACGATCTGCTGGTTGGTCGTCGCGCCGGTGTAGAAGATGTAGGGCGACTGTTCCAGTCCCTCGTACTGCACGGGGTAGAACAGCAACGCCTTGTTCTTCTCGAAAACCGGCTTGACCGCCTTACGGCTGGCCGAGGTCCAGCAGCCGAAGACGGCGGCGACCCGATCCTCGGAGATGAGCTTCTCCGCCTTCTCGGCGAAGGTGGGCCAGTCCGAGGCACCGTCCTCACCGACCGGCTGGATCTTCTTGCCGAGGACGCCGCCGGCCGCGTTGATCTCCTCAACGGCGAGCATGATGGAGTCGCGGACGGTGACCTCGCTGATCGCCATGGTGCCGGAGAGCGAGTTGAGCAGGCCGACCTTGACGGTGGAGCCGGAGACGTCGGCGGTGACGCCGGTGGCGCTTCCCTCGTCGGTGGTCTTGCTGCCGCACGCGGTCATCGCGGCCGCGGCGACCAGGGTCATGGCACCCGCCAGGATGCGGCGGCCCCGGAATAATGACATCAATTCTCCCCTGCGGTGCGCTCAAGTGGCGAATGGACGGTCGGTGCGGTCCGGTGGATCTGACGTGGGCGATGCCGGGGTCGACGGGTGGACGCCACCGGGGCACCGCAGCGGATACGGGCAGGGAAAGCGTCGACCGGCATCATTGCGAACGTGTTTCCCGGCCCTTAATTGAGTGTTTCCCGCCAGCCGCGCGGCACGACCGCGAAAAAACGGCCGACACCGTCCGGGAAAGACGGTGTCGGCCGCTGGAAATCTCGGGGAAAATTGCCACCACAATGGTCGGCGAACGCTTTCGCCGATCGGGGACACACATTGGTGGCGGCTGCCCGCAGGGGCAGATCCTTCACGCAGGAAGTATCTTAGGGCCGCGGCGGGTGCGGCTGTCAAGGGTCACGTCGACCCGGCCACCGATCAGAGCTGGGCGAGCACGGTGAAGTCGAGCCCGTCGGCCTCGGCGAGGTAGATACGCTGACGCACGTGCCGCCGGCGCAGCCGCAACCGCCCGCGTGGCCCGTGGTACGCCACGGTGTCGGCGGCCGTCTCGATGGCCCGCACGTCGAGGGTGCGGGCCTGGCCGATCAGCGCGGCGAGCAGCATCACGCCCTCGTAACAGGACTCCCCCAGGCTGCCCAGCGGCGGCGCCTCGAC
This sequence comes from Micromonospora sp. NPDC048935, assembly GCF_043197875.1. Taxonomy (NCBI): domain Bacteria; kingdom Bacillati; phylum Actinomycetota; class Actinomycetes; order Micromonosporales; family Micromonosporaceae; genus Micromonospora; species Micromonospora sp. NPDC048935. The sequence goes on from NZ_JBICTZ010000005.1 coordinate 363,756, forward strand.
CCCGAACCGACTGGCGAACTCGCCGTGGAAGTCGAGGTTCTCCTGGGTCACCAGTCCGGCGAAGAAGCCCGCGGTGCTGAACAGCCGTCGGGTCGCGCCGGCACCGCTGGCCAGCAGCATGTTCTCGTCCATCAGGGTGCTCAGCCGCAGACAACGCTGGTCCAGCCCGGAGCGGGCGAACGCGCGGTTGAACCGCACCGCGTCCGCACCGACGAGCAGCATCACCACCGCGTCGGCGTCGCTGTGCTCGATGCGGCGCAGCACCTCGTCGAAGTCGTGCGCGTCCAACGGCAGGAAGTGCTGGCCCACCACCTGCCCGCCGCACCGCAGCGCGTAGCGCTGGGCGGCCCGCGCCGTCCGCCGCGGCCACACGTAGTCGTTGCCGACCACGAACCAGCGACGCACCCGCTGCTCTCCGGCGAGCAGCCGCATCGCGGGCCACAGTTGGGCGTCCGGCGTCTCGCTGGTCAGGAAGACCCCCTCGGTACGCTCACCGCCCTCGTAGAGTGCGGTGTAGACGTACGGCACCCGATGCGCGACGCGGGGCGCCAGCGCCTGGCGCACCGAGGAGATGTGCCACCCCGTCACCCCCTGCACGGCCCCCACCGACACCAGTGCCTCGACCTCGGCGGCCACCTCGGCCGGCGGCGCACCGCCGTCGACCGGCACCAGCCGCACCTCTCGGCCCAGCACCCCGCCACACCTGTTGATCTCCTCGACCGCGAGTTGCGCACACAGCTCGCAGGTCGGGCCGAACATGCCGGCCGGCCCGCGCATCGGGTAGACCAGGGCGATGCTGACCACGGCACGGTCGACGGTCAGCCACGGCGGTGCCGGCGCGGACATGTGCACATGATTGCCCGGCCCACGACGGAAGGCCAGAGCTCACCACGGACCGGGACGACTCGGTAGCATGACAGAGCCACGGACCAGGGAGTTTCATGTCAGATGTGCCCGGGGCGCCAGCTGACCTGCTGCGCTCGCTCACCCGCGCCGAACGGCTGCTCTCCCGCCGGCTGGGCGCCGTCCTGGCCGACGACGCGCTGACCATCGAGGCGTGGCGGGTGCTCTGCCTGCTCGCCGACGGCCAGGGCCACCCGATGAGCGAGGTTTCCGCCGAGGCGTCACTGCCTCCCGGCACCCTCACCAAGCTTGTCGACCAGTTGGTCGACCGTAACCTCGTCTTCCGCCGGATCGATCCGATCGACAGGCGGCGGATCCGGGCGTATCTGACCGCCCGGGGCCGCCGCGAGCACGACCGCCTCGACCAGCGGGTCCGCGCCAGCCTCGCCGAGTTGGGCATCGCGCAGGCCGCCGAGCCGGGTGCGCCGCAGGCCGGTGACCTGGTCGGCGCGCTCGACGACCTGATCAGCCGTCTCGACCCGGCCCGCCAACGCGTCCACGCCAACGCCGGCCCGTCCGGTGGCCCGCACGGCTGACCCGGCCCGACCACTCCTCGGAGCCGGGTCGGCCTTCGGTCAGGGGTTGATCAGACGCCAGTCTCCTTCGGAGACGACCTCCACTGTGCCATCGGCCACCGTCATGGCGGTGTCGTCGTCGATGGCGTAGGTCGGGACCGGGATTCCGGACGCCCACTTATGGATGGCGGACAGAGGTGGGTGCGCAGGGTGTGCGCGTCCGGGGCGGTGGCGGTCCACAGTGTCGCCGGCCCCCCGGCCAGCGGCAGCCGAGCGACACTGCCCTCGGCCGTCGGAGGTGCGGCGGGCCGCGACGGGTCGACCACCAGCAGTGAACCGGTGGCCGGCGCGCCGTCGAGCACGGCGGGCCCGGCCCAGCCGGGTGCCTGTGGTCCCACGGCCAGGGACTGCCGCAGCAGCGGCCGGCCCGCGTAGTCGACGTGGGTGTGCACCACCGCCCCGCCGGGCGTCTCGCCGTACCGGCCGCAGATCAGCTCGTCGCGCCAGTGCAGGCTCGCCCCGGCGGCCAGGTCGATCCGGGATTCGGCGAGGTGCGCGCAACCGGCCGCGGCGACCAACTGTTCGGGGAGCCAGTGCAACGTGGCCCCGGTACGCACCACCGCCCGCACCGCCATCCGGGACACCGCCCCCGGCCGGCCCGGCAGGGCGATCGACGCGGCGACTGTGTGCACCCGGACGGCCGCGCCCGGTCCCACCTCGATCTCCAGCCGCAGATCGTCCCCGGCGATCGGGCCGGCCGCCCCGCCGACGAGGTGCACGGTGGCGAAGCCCGCGTCGGTCGGGGTCTGGCGCAGCAGCAGTGGTGTTTCGCCGTGCAACTCCACAAGTACCGTCCCGCCTCGACCGTCGGCCCGGGCGACCAGCCGGGCGAGTGCTCGCATCAGACCGGGCCGACCGGTACGGCGAGGGGGTGCGCGGTGGCGTGGTGGGCCAACTCGTGCCGAATCCAGTCGGCGACCGTACTCGCCGTCGGATCGCCCACGATGGACAGGAAGAGGGTCGGAAGGTCGCCACGTCGAGCTCGCGCGTCGCGATCCATCACGGCCAGGTCGGCCCCCACCATCGGCGCCAGGTCGGTCTTGTTGATCACGAGGAGGTCGGCGGCGGTGACGCCGGGTCCGCCCTTGCGGGGCACCTTGTCCCCTCCGGCCACGTCGACCACGAAGATCTGCCGGTCGACGAGCCCTCGGCTGAACGTCGCGGTCAGGTTGTCCCCACCGCTCTCCACCAGGACCAGATCCAGCGGGCCGACCGCATCGGCCAGCTCGTCGACGGCGTCCAGGTTGGCGCCGATGTCGTCGCGGATCGCCGTGTGCGGGCAGCAGCCCGTCTCCACCGCGCGGATCCGCGCCGGATCCAGCACTCCGGCCCGCCGCAGGAAGTCGGCGTCCTCGGTCGTGTAGATGTCGTTCGTCACCACGCCGAGCCGCAACTCGTCGGCAAAGGCACGGCAGAGCGCGGCCACCAGGGCCGTCTTGCCGGACCCGACCGGGCCGCCGATACCGACCCGCAGGGCACGACCCGCCCGGGCCAGCGGCGGGTGCGGGTCGACCCCCGGTTCCGGATGGGTGTGCGGGACGCTCTCGTCGTGGAACGGGTCGGCCGGCGGCGTGGTCGGCTCGACGGCGGGCACAGCGCTCGGCACAACAGTCTCAGGACGCAAAGAGACGCACCTCCCAGGTGGCATGGATTTCGGCATGGATGTCGGCGAGTGGAGCGGCAGCGGCCGGCAGCCGCTCCGGTGAATCGTCGGCGGCCCGAGCCGCCTCGGCGGCCGTGCCGTCGCAGGCGTCGGCAAGACCGACGAGCAGGGCCTGGACCTGGTACGGGTCGAGGCCGAGCAGGCGTACGCCGGCGCTGGCCGCCCCGGTCAGCGTCCCGTAGGCGGCGACCGTGGCGGTTTCGAGACGGGACAGCCCGGCCGCGGCGCAGAGCAGTCCCAGTACCAGCGGTTGGTGTGCGCCGCCCGGCGTCGGGGGCAGGTCACCGAACGGGGCATCCGGCCAGATGGCCCGTCCGGCACGCAGCAGCGCCCGGCCCTGCCGGCGGGAGACCGCCCGCAGGGTCGGCGACGCGGTACGCGCGTCCAGCTCCACGTCGAGCTGGGCCAGCGTGTGCAACCGCGCGGCGGACCGGGCTGACACGTCGGACCGTCCGACCGACCCGGCGACCTCGGCCACGCCGGGTTCGCCCGGCACCGCCGCCCGGTGCGCGGCCGCCGCGAAGGCCGCGCCGACCAGGCCGGCGGTGGCCAACCGCCCGGCCAGGAACGCCTCCAACGAGGTCAGGTCGGTGACCCGGCCCGCGGCGACGGCCGCCTCCAGACCCCCGGAGTGCGCGTGCGCCCCGGCCGGGAAGCGTCCGTCGGCCAACAGCAACAGCAGGCTCGGTGTCGCCATCAGAACAGGAAGTACCGCTGGGCCATCGGCAGCCGGGTCACCGGGTCCGGCTCCACCACCTGCCCGTCGATCCGTACCGTGAACGTGTCCGGATCCACCTCGATCCGCGGCATCGCGTTGTTCTCCGGCAGGTCGGCCTTGCCCCGCGACCGCACGTCGCGCACCGGCACCACCCGCCGTCGCACGTCGAGGCGGAGCCCCGCGTCCAGGGCCGCCGGCGCCACGAAGGCCAGGCTGGTGGCGGCGGCCGCCGCGCCGTACGCCCCGAACATCGGCCGCGGCAGCATCGGCTGCGGCGTGGGGATCGACGCGTTGGCGTCACCCATCTGGGCGTACGCGATCATGCCGCCCTTGAGCACCAGGTGCGGTCGTACGCCGAAGAACGCCGGGTCCCAGAGCACCAGGTCGGCGAGCTTGCCCGGCTCGACCGAGCCGACCTCGTCCTCCAACCCGTTGGCCATGGCGGCGCAGATGGTGTATTTCGCGACGTACCGTCGGGCCCGGTGGTTGTCGGCGGCCCCGTCACCCGGCAGTGCGCCGACCCGGTCCTTCATCACGTGCGCGCTCTGCCAGGTCCGCATGATCACCTCGCCGACCCGGCCCATCGCCTGCGCGTCGGAGCCGATGATGGAGATCGCGCCGAGGTCGTGCAGCAGGTCCTCGGCGGCCATCGTGGACGGTCGGATCCGGCTCTCGGCGAAGGCCAGGTCCTCCGGCACGGACGGGTTGAGGTGGTGGCAGACCATCAACATGTCCAGGTGTTCGGCGAGGGTGTTGGCGGTGTACGGCCGGGTCGGGTTCGTCGACGACGGCAACACGTTCGGCTCACTCGCCACGGTGATGATGTCCGGTGCGTGCCCGCCGCCGGCGCCCTCGGTGTGGTACGAGTGGATGGCCCGGCCGCCGATCGCGCGCAGGGTGTCGGCGACGAAACCGGCCTCGTTGAGCGTGTCGGTGTGGATCGACACCTGGACCCCGGACGCGTCGGCCACCCGCAGGCAGGCGTCGATCGCCGCCGGGGTGGTGCCCCAGTCCTCGTGCAGCTTGAAGCCGCCCGCGCCGGCCCGCAACTGCTCCCAGAGCGCCTCGGGGGAGACGGTGTTGCCCTTGCCGAGCAGCAGCACGTTGACCGGCAGCGTGTCCAGGGCCTCGTGCATCCGGGCCAGGTGCCAGGCGTTCGGGGTGACGGTGGTGGCCCGGGTCCCCTCGGCCGGCCCGGTGCCGCCGCCGACCATCGTGGTGATGCCACTGGCGAGGGCCTCGGTGACGATCTGCGGGCAGATGAAGTGCACGTGGGTGTCCACCGCGCCGGCGGTGAGGATCCGCCCGTTGCCGGCGATCACCTCGGTGGCCGGGCCGATGACCAGGTCGGGGTGGACGCCGGGCATGGTGTCCGGGTTGCCGGCCCGGCCGAGCGCCACGATCCGTCCGTCGCGCAGCCCCACGTCGGCCTTGACCACACCCCAGTGGTCGAGCACCACGGCACCGGTGATGACGGTGTCCAGCGCCCCCTCGGCGCGGGTCGCCCGGGACTGGCCCATCGACTCGCGGATCACCTTCCCGCCGCCGAAGACCGCCTCGTCACCGCCCACGCAGTGGTCGGTCTCCACCTCGATCAGCAGGTTGGTGTCGGCCAGCCGGATCCGGTCACCGGTCGTCGGCCCGTACAGGTCGATGTAGCGGTCCCGCCGCACGGCGCTCACTCCGGTGACCCGTCGGCCGACGGCGGGTCCAGCGGCCCGGCGCACTCCGCGCGCAGTCCCGGCACGATGCGCGCTCCCCCGAACGGGACGAGGTCGACGCTGCGGCTGATGCCCGGCTCGAACCGGACCGAGGTGCCCGCCGGCACCGCGAGCCGCTGCCCCCAGGCGGCAGCCCGGTCGAACGCCAGCGCCGGGTTGCACTCGGCGAAGTGGTAGTGCGAACCCACCTGCACCGGCCGGTCGGCGGTGTTCACCACGAGCAGTGTGGTCACCGGACGACCCACGTTGATCTCCACCGGGTCGGCGGCCGGCAGGATCTCCCCCGGGATCACGGGATCGGGTGGTGCACCGTCACCAGCTTGGTGCCGTCCGGGAACGTCGCCTCCACCTGCACCTCCCTCAGCAGCTCGGGGATGCCGTCCTGGACGTCGTCCCGGCTGAGCACGGTCCGGCCCGTCGACATGAGGTCGACCACCGACTGGCCGTCGCGGGCACCTTCCAGCAGGAACGCGGTGATCAGCGCGACCGCTTCGGGATAGTTGAGACGCAGGCCGCGCTCACGGCGGCGGCGGGCGACATCGGCCGCGACATGGACGAGCAGGCGATCCTGCTCGTGCGGGCTGAGGAACACGGGGCTCTCCCGGTGGGGTAAGCGTGCCCCACTCGTCGTCGGCTCCGCAGTGAGCCGCGCCGGGCGGCAACGCACCCGGGATGATGAGTTGGGGTCACACGACCGCCGAGCCGCCGCCGACGGGTCGACCCGGGACTCCACCATCCCGGCCCGAACGACGGGCAACCGGCGGTGTCGGATCGGATGCGGACCGCACCGCCCACCGCTGAGCAGACCGTAGAGGATCGCCACCGACCGAGGCAACAGTCCGGCGCGGATCGTCGTCCGTCCCCGCGTGTCCTGGTCCCCGGCGACGTGCGGGTTGGTGAGAGCATGACCGGGGCGGGTTGTTCGCCGTTCCGGTCGGGCCTCGGCGTGACCAGCACCGTCCACAGGGGAGGCAGCGTCATGCCGGAGTCAGCGCCCGCGGCCAGCGGCGACGCCGAGCGTAGGATCCGGATGCTCACCGTGGTGGGCGTGGCGGCCAACGTCCTCGGCGTGGTCACGGCGGTGCAGAGCGTGCTGCGCCGGGACGCGTTGCTGATCGTCCTCACCCTCACGGCCGTGCTGCTGCTCGGCGGGTTCTGGTTCTGGTACCAGCGGACCCGGCTGGCGGTCGCGCTACTCGCGCTCGGCTGTGTGCTGCTCGGCGGCGTCGTGGCGACACAACTCGGCCGTCCGTCGACGCCGCCGCCCCCCGCCGCTGGCACCTCTACGCCCACCCCGTCGGCATCGGGCGACGCTTCCCCGCCGAGCACCGCCGTCGCCGCTACCGTGGGGTCGTCTGCGCCGCCCACCACACCACCCGCCAACGGTGTCGACCCGGACGCGCCGCGCGTCCTCGTGGACCGCGACGTGGTGCTGCCCCGCGCTGCCGCGATCGACGTGGACCAGCCGGGTCAGCAGGTCGTCGCGAAACACGCCGGCGGGGCCACCGACGGGCTCGACCTGTACCACGACTGGGCGGACATCCGGTCGGACAACATCCAGGTGGCCAACCCGCCGAACGTCTACCAGTACTCCGGGGGCGACCCCAGTCGGGCGTACCAAACCTGCGCCCAGGGTGGCTCCGGGTCGGCGCGGGCGTCGTTCACGCCGGGGGCGGACTTCTGCTTCCGCACCTCGGAGGGGCGCGTGGGGTTCGCGACCATCGCCCCGCCCGGCAGGGATCAGGTGTTCGTCGTCCACGTCGTGGTCTGGGACGCCACCGGCGCCTGAGCGCCGCCGGTGGCCCGATACCGGTGCGGTGATGGGCACGGCATGATCGCCGGATGACGGCGACGAGGGGTACCCGGGCACTGCTCGGTGTTCTGTTCCTGGCGACAGCCACGGTCGGGGCGTGGGTCCTCTGGCTGGGCTGGGACACCAGGTACACGGTTGACGAGCAGACCGGCGCGAGCAGCGGCCCGTACGAGCCGTGGCAGGTGGTCGGCTGCGTGTTGACGCTCGTGCTGCTGGCCGCGCTCGCCGGGACGCGGCTCAGCCCGTGGCTGGTGGCGCCGGTGATGACCGTGGCGTTCACGGCGGCCTGGTCTTGGCGGGCCGCGTCGACCGACGACAGCGGGTTGTGGGTGGTTGGTGGGATTCTGGTGCTGCTGGGCATGGGGGCCGGCAGCATCGCGGTCAGCTTCCCTGCGCGGCGGTTCGCCCGACGCCGGGCCGGCCGGCCCGGCTAGCCGCGAGCACATAGCCGCGGCGAATGCCGCAACGACGGTAAGCACCTGTCGGCGCTCGGTCTCCGTGGGGACAGTCGTCCTGGCTCCCTTCACATCCTTTGCCGTTGTGGCGACCCGCTGGTGCTCGACGAGCATGCGCGCGATGCGAGAGACCCATTTCAGACAGTTGGCAAATTAGGCGAGGCATTCAGCCTGGTCATTCGGGATTTTTCGGGTTGTGCCCCTTTTTCCAAACTCTGGACCGGCTCATAACAGGCGTCATACCTTCGATAGGGAGCCGTCAATACCGCTTGTCGGTTGTCGGATCGACGACCACCCGAAACGGCCAGATCCGCAGGAGAAAGCAGTCAGAAAGGGGCCGAATTATGTCTGATTCCCCGTATCCTAATCCACCCGATCCCGCCGACGCGTCGTTGAGCAGGCGCGTACTCCTACGCATCGGCGGCGTGCTCGGCCTGACTGCCGCCGGCATCGCCGCGGTCGGTGCCGGCGCGTCAGCGAATGACACCAGTGCGTCGGCTGTCCCGGACGCGCCGGGCGGCTTCGGCGCCGCGCCGGCACCGGGGATCGCTCCCCAGCAGGCGAGCCGGGCCCGCGCTCGTGCCGGGAGCATGACCAACGTCCGGCCGGGCCAGGCGACGGGGCCCGAGCCCGGCACCGCCTCCGGGGCCCGTCTCACCCCCAACCACAGCCGCATCATCGCCACCCCGCTGAGCCGCCGCCCGGCGCCGTGGACCGTGGAGGACTGAGCGATGCAGCTGCATTTCCGCAACAGCTACGGCCCTCGGATCTGGGTCGCGATCATGTATTACGACACCGGCTGCAACTCCGACGGTTCCTCGTGGGGAACCCGGGGCTGGTGGACCATTGACAACGGCGGCCAAGCGTACGTGTTGAACACGAACAATCGCTACGCCTACTACTATGCCGAGGCCGCCGACGGCGCGGTGTGGACCGGCCAGTACGGACCCATCTACGTCCCGCAGACCGCCTTCAACTGGTGCTCGAGTGTCGGCAGTACCAACGCGCGGGTCGTCGGGCTCCGCGAGGTCTACATACCCAGCGACAACCACACGGTCAATCTCACACCGTGAGCCGCCGCTCCCCAGCCGGGCCGGCCGGTCAGTGGGCCGCGGCCGGCTGCGGCGTGGGCATCGCGGCGAACGGCACGTCGACGTTCACCGCAACGCCGGACGGTCCGTCGGGGTGCCGCCACAGCCCGCGGTCGCGCAGGATCGGCAGCACGCCCTCACCGAACCAGTACGCCTCCTCCAGGTGCGGATAGCCGGAGAGGATGAACTCGTCGATGCCGAGCGCGTGGTATTCGGCGATCCGATCGGCGACCTCGGTGTGGCTGCCGACGAGGGCGGTGCCGGCCCCACCACGGACCAGCCCGACCCCCGCCCACAGGTTGGGGGCGACCTCCAGGCCGTCACGGGAACCGCCGTGCAGGTCGAGCATCCGGCGCTGCCCCTCGGACTCACTACGCCGCAGCCCGTCCTGTACGGCCCGGATGTCGGCCTCGGCGATGCCGTCGAGCAGTCGCCGGGCCTGCGCCCAGGCATGCTCGGCGGTGTCCCGGGCGATGACGTGCAGCCGGATGCCGAAGCGCACCTCGCGCCCGGCGTCGGCGGCCAGCGCGCGGACCCGGGCCAGTTTGGTGGCGACCAGGGCCGGCGGCTCACCCCAGGTCAGGTAGACGTCGCTGTGCCGCGCCGCCACCGGCAGCGCGGCGGCGGAGGACCCACCGAAGTAGACGGGCGGGGCCGGGTCGGGCAACCGGTGCAGTCGCGCCTGTTCGACGCGTACGTGGGTGCCGGTGTGGTCGACCGTCTCACCGCGCCACAGCGCGCGGACCACGTGCAGGAACTCGTCGCACCGGGCGTACCGGGCGTCCTTGTCCAGGAAGTCGCCGTAGGCCCGTTGTTCCTGCGACTCGCCGCCGGTGACGACGTTGAGCAGCAGCCGGCCATGGGACAGCCGCTGGAAGGTCGAGGCCATCTGGGCGGCCAGGGTGGGGGCGAGCAGCCCGGGCCGGAAGGCGACCAGGAACTTGAGTCGCTCGGTCACCTCGGTCAGCATCGCGGTGCTGAGCCAGGCGTCCTCGCACCAGGCGCCGGTCGGGGTGAGCGCGCCGACGAAGCCGAGTTGCTCGGCGCTGCGGGCGATCTGTCCGAGGTACGCGACGCTGGCCGGGCGGGCTCCTCCGGCGGCACCGGTCGGTACGCCGTGTCCGCCGCCGACGATGTCCCGGCTGTCACCGTTGGTGGGCAGGAACCAGTGGAAGGTGAGGGTCATCGCGGCTTTTTCCTCCAGCGGGACGGTCGGCGCTCGCGGTGCGGCGGGCACCTCCTGAGGGGTGGGACGATCGAGCGGACAGCCTACCCATAAAACCTATCGGGTTAGTAGGCTACCGCCGGCGCCGACACCTGTCGATGCGCTGCCACCCGCCTGCCCCGACCCGAGGAGCCGCCATGCCCACCCCCTCGACGAGCCGCCCCCCGCATCGCCGCCTCCTGACGGCAGCGCTCACCACCGTGACGTTGCTCGCCACGGTCGCGGTGAGCGCGTGCGGCGGGTCCGCCGACGCGGACGGCGGCACCCCGGAAAAACTCCGGATCGGGTACCAGCGCTTCGGCGGCCTCAGCCTGGTCAAGGCACGCGGCGCCGCACCGGATGTGGAGTGGTCGCTGTTCGAGAGTGGCCCGGCGCTCACCGAGGCGCTCAAGGCCGGCTCGATCGACATCGGGCAGGTCGGCGAGGCCCCGCCCGTCTTCGCCGCCGCCGGGAAGATCCCGTTCTCCATCATCGGGACCTCGGCGCCGATCCCGCAGGGTGAGGCCGTGCTCGTCAAGGCCGACCGCGGTTACCGCAGCTTCGCCGACCTCAAGGGCAGGACGGTGGCCCTGAACAAGGGGTCCAACGTGCACTGGCTGCTGGTCCAACTCCTCAAGGCGAACAACATGACCTTGAAGGACATCCAGGTCAAATATCTCAAGCCCGCCGAGGGGCGGCCCGCGTTCGACGGCGGCCAGGTCGACGCCTGGGTGATCTGGGACCCGTACTTCGCGCTGGCCGAGCAACCGGGGGTCCAGGTGCTCGCGGACGCGACGGGTCTGGCCAGCAACCGCGAGTACGTCCTGGCCGCCCCGGACGCCGTCTCGAAGCGCTCGGACGAGGTACGGGCCTTCCTCCAGCACTACCGCGACGTGACCGACTGGGGCATCGCGCATCCCGAGGAGCGGGCCAGCATCCTCGCCCCCGAACTGAAGATCCCGCAGGACGTCACCACCCGCGCCCTGGCCCGCAGCGCCCGACCCCTCGCCCCGGTCACCCCGGCCATCGGTGACGAACTCCAGGCCATCACCGACAGCTTCATCGCCCTGGACCTCATTCCCGGGCCGGTCGATCTCCGCGCCCGGGTCGACGACCGGTTCAGTGCGGTCTTCCAGTGAGCCACACGACGCTCGCCGAGGCCCCTCCCGAGGTCGCGACCACCGCGCCCGGCACGCCTCGACGTGCCCGGTCGGCCCGCCGCCACCGGCGGCTGATCAGCCCGGTGGCGCTGGTCCTGGGCTGGGAGTTGGCTGGCCGCACCGGGTTGCTGGCACCGGAGAAGCTGCCCGCGCCCAGCGACGTCCTGGCCACCGGCTGGCGGCTGACCCGGGACGGGACACTTCCCGTGCACCTGCTGGACTCCCTCACCCGCGCCGGGGCGGGGCTGTTGATCGGCGGCCTCCTGGCGCTGATCCTGGGCACGGTGGCCGGTCTGCTGCGGCTCGGCGACGACCTGGTCGACCCACCGGTGCAGATGGCCCGGATGCTGCCGCACCTGGGACTGGTGCCGTTGCTGATCATCTGGGTCGGCATCGGCGAGTCGCTCAAGATCAGCCTGGTGGCGCTCGGCGTGTTCTTCCCCATCTACTTCAACACCTACGCCGGCATCCGGGACATCGACGAGCGGCTGGTGGAGGCCGCCCGTACCTGCGGGTTGGGGCAGGCCGCCCGCCTGCGGCACGTGGTGCTGCCCGGCGCGCTGCCGTCGCTCTTCCTCGGCCTGCGGCTGGCGATCGGCGCGGCCTGGCTCAGCCTGGTCGTCGGCGAGCAGGTCAACGCCCAGACCGGGATCGGCTTCCTGATGATGGAGGCGCGGGAGTTCAGCCAGACCGACGTGGTGGTGCTCGGCCTGCTCGTCTACGCCCTGCTCGGGCTGATATCCGACCTTGCGTTGCGGGTGTTGGAGAGGAGGATGTTGACATGGCGTCGCGGATTGCGGGCCACCTGACCGGTTCGACGCCGGTGTTGACCGCGCACGCGGTGCACCGGGCGTTCGGGCCGACGGTCGTGTTGGCCGGAGTCGACCTGACCATCGCCCGGGGCGAGGTGGTGGCCCTGCTGGGCGGCAGCGGCTCGGGCAAGAGCACCCTCCTGCGGATCCTCGCCGGCCTGGACGGCGAGGCCAGCGGTGAGATCGTCGTGCACGGCAGGGCCGCCGTGGTCTTCCAGGAGCACCGGTTGCTGCCCTGGAAGCGGGTGGCGGCCAACGTCGGGCTCGGGTTGTCCGGGGCCGACACGGCCGGTCGGATCCAGCGCGCGCTGGCCGAGGTCGGGCTCGCCGAACGGCACCGCGCCTGGCCGGCGGAGTTGTCCGGTGGGCAGGCGCAACGGGTCGCGGTCGCACGGGCCCTGGTCCGCGAACCGGACCTGCTGCTGCTCGACGAGCCGTTCGGCGCGCTGGACGCGCTGACCCGACTGCGGATGCAGGTCCTGCTGCGTCGGCTGCGCGCCGAGCACGGCTTCGCCGCCCTGCTGGTCACCCACGACGTGGAGGAGGCGCTGCTGCTCGCCGACCGGATCCTGCTCCTCGACGACTGCCGCATCGCCGCGGACCTGCCCGTCGACCTGGCCCCCACCCGTACGCCGGACGACCCGGCCTTCGGCGCGCTGCGCCGGCACCTGCTCGACCGACTCGGCGTTCCCACGACCTGACGAGCGGAGACCCGATGACCCGCTGGACCCCCGATCCCACCTTCTACCCCTCCCCCGCCGAGGCGGTGAGCGCACCGGCGGAGAAGCTCGCCTACGTGGCGGCCTTCGACCGGACGGCCAGCCGCCCGGACGCCATCGCGGTGCTGGACACCGACCCCGACTCCCCCGCCTACGGCACCGTCGTCGGCTGGACCGACCTGCCGCACCTCGGCGACGAGGTGCACCACTTCGGGTGGAACGCGTGCAGCAGCGCGCTCTGCCCGACCGCGCCGCACCCGCACGTGGAGCGGCGCTACCTGATCGTGCCGGGCCTGCGGTCGTCGCGCATCCACGTGCTCGACACGCAGCCCGATCCGCGCCAGCCCCAGGTGGTCAAGGTGATCGGGCCGGAGGAGTTGGCGAAGAAGGCCGGCTACTCGCGGCCGCACACCGTGCACTGTGGGCCGGACGGCATCTACGTCTCGGCTCTGGGCGGCGCGGACGGCGCGGAGGGTCCGGGCGGCATCGCGATCCTGGACCACACCACCTTCGAGGTCCGCGCGGCGTGGGAGGCCGACCGGGGTCCGCAGTTCCTGGCGTACGACGTGTGGTGGCACCTCACCCAGGACGTGCTCGTCACCAGCGAGTGGGGCACCCCGTCGATGATTGAGGACGGCATCGTCGGCGAGCTGCTGCTGGGTCGACGCTACGGTCACGCGATCCACTTCTGGGATCTCGCCAAGCGTCGCCACGTGCAGCGCGTCGACCTGGGTGATCAGTATCAGATGCCGCTGGAGCTGCGCCCCGCGCACGATCCGACGAAATCGTACGGGTTCGTCGGGGTGGTGATCAGCGTCGAGGACCTGTCCGCCTCGGTGTGGCTGTGGCACCGCGACGGGGACGCCTGGGCGGTCACCAAGGTGATCGACATCCCGGCGGAGCCGGCCGACCCGGCGGACCTGCCCGACCTGCTCAAGCCGTTCGGCGCGGTGCCGCCACTGGTGACCGACATCGACCTGTCGGTGGACGACCGGTTCCTCTACGTCTCCTGCTGGGGCACCGGGGAGTTGCGCCAGTACGACGTCGGCGACCCGCTGCACCCGGTGCAGACCGGCTCGGTGCACCTGGGCGGCATCGTCCGCCGCACCCCCCACCCGTCCGCCCCGGACGAGGCCCTCGCGGGCGGCCCGCAGATGGTCGAGGTGAGCCGGGACGGCCGGCGGGTCTATGTCAGCAACTCCCTCTACGGCGCGTGGGACGACCAGTTCTACCCCGACGGGGTGGGTGCCTGGTTGGCAAAGCTCGACGTCGACACCGACGCCGGTGGGCTGACCCCGGACGAGCGGTTCTTCCCACACGGCGAGGCGTTCCGCGGGTTGCGGGTGCACCAGACCCGGTTGCAGGGCGGGGACGCGTCCTCCGACTCGTACTGCTTTCCGTGACCGTCTCCACCCTGGCGACGCTCGCCGCGCTCGGCGCGTTCCACGGTCTGAACCCGGCGATGGGTTGGCTGTTCGCGGTGGCCCGGGGTTTGCAGGAACGCAGCAGTGCGGCGCTGCTGCGCTCACTGCCGCCGATCGCGGCGGGGCACCTCGCCTCGGTGGCCATCGTCGCGGCGCTGGTGGCCGCGACCCGGTCGGTGACGGCGAGCACCGCCGTGGCGGTGGTCGGCGGCGTGCTGCTCGTGGCCTTCGGGTTGTGGCGGCTGTTGTCCGAGCGGCACTTCCGCTGGGCGGGGATGCGACTGTCCTCGGCGCAGCTCGCCGGCTGGTCGTTTCTCATGTCGTCGGCGCACGGCGCAGGTCTGATGCTGGTGCCGGTGCTGGTGGCCGAGCCGGTGGCCGGGGGCCACTCCGGGCACCTGGCCTCCGCACCGGCGGGTGCGCTGTCCGGGCTCGCCGCGGCCGGCGTGCACACCGCGGCGATGCTCGGGGTCGCCCTGGCCGTGGCGATGCTCGTCTACCAGGTGCTCGGGGTCGGCGTGCTGCGTCGGGCCTGGTTCAACGTCGACCGGCTGTGGGCCGGCGTGCTTGTCGCGGCGGGGCTGGTGACGCTGATCCGGGTGTGAACCACCATCGTGGACTTCGACAACCTGTGATCTCATGTCCACGTGACCACTCCCACTCCCCTCATGCGCCTGGTGGCCGGTGTGTGGGGCTTCAAGACCCTCGCGGTCGGCGTCGAGCTCGGCCTGTTCACCCGGCTGGCCGGCGGGCGGACGATGACCGTGGAGGACGTCTCCGCCGAGTTCGGGTTGCCCGACCGGCCCGCGGACCTGTTGCTGGCCGCCAGCGCCTCACTCGGCCTGTTGGAGAAGGCCGGCGCCGGCTACCGCAACACCGAGTTGGCCGAGCAGTTCCTGGTCGAGGGCCGCCCGTACTATTTCGGCGCGCAGGTGCGCTACTCGGACCTGCGCACCTACCTGCCCTGGCACCGCATCGGCGAGGCCCTGCGCACCGATCGGCCGTTGACCTGGGATCCGGAGTCGCAGCAGTCGATGTTCGACACCGCCGACCCGGCGATGCTGGCGCAGTTCTGGGACGCGATGTTCTCCACGTCCAGCTTCACCGCCAGCGCGTTGGCCGACGCGTACGACTTCTCCGCCCATCAGCGCCTGCTCGACGTGGGCGGTGGGGCGGGCGCGTTCCCCATCGAGTTCTGCCGCCGTCTGCCCGACCTGCGGGCAACGGTGCTGGACCTGCCGCACGTCTGCGTCCGGGCCCGGGAGCGGATCGCCGAGGCCGGCCTGACCGACCGGATCGACGCGGTGGCCGGTGACTTCCTCGTCGACCCGGAGCTGCCCGACGGGCACGACGTCATCCTGCTCAGCATGATCCTGCACGACTGGGACGAGCCCACCAACCGGGCGCTGCTGGCCCGCTGCCACGCGGCGCTGCCGCCCGGCGGGGCGATCGTCGTCTGCGAGCTGCTGCTCAACGACGAGCGCACCGGGCCACCGGAGGCGGCGCTGATGGGGATGAACATGCTCGTCGAGACTGAGGGCGGGCGCAACTACTCGGGCGCGGAATACCGGACCTGGCTTGCCGACGCCGGCTTCGTCGACGTGCGTACCGTGCCGTTCGACGCCCCGGGCGCCAACGGCGCGGTGGTGGCCCACCGGCCCTGACCGCCGGCGACACCCGGCCCCGGTGCGAACCGTGGGCCGGGTGTCGCGGCGCCGCACGGCGCCGGCGTCCGATCGGCTACCGGTACGGGTCAGGCGCGGGCCTTCGCCGGCTGCTTCATGAAGTCCATGATCGCCTTGTTGACCTCGTCGGCGTGGGTCCACGGAATACCGTGCGGCGCGCCCTTGAGTGTGACGAGCGTGCCGGTCGGCATCATCGGCCCGAGCCGCTGACCGGTCACCGGGTAGGGCAGCACCCGGTCCTGGTCACCCTGCACGATCAACACCGGAATGTTGATCTTCGGCAGGTCCTGGCGGAAGTCCTCCTGCCAGGCGTCCACACTGTCGTGGGTGGCCTTGCCGGAGGCCATGGCACCGATCTGCCAGTGCGCCCGGTACGCCTCCTCGCTGACCCGCTTGCCCATGTTCTGATCCGGGTTGAAGAACGCGTCGCAGAACGACGTCAGGTACGCGAAGCGATCCTTGACGATGGCGTCCTGGAAGCCCTTGAAGAGGCTCCGCTCGACACCCTCCGGATTGTCGCTGGCCTTGGCCAACATGGGTTGCAGCGGGCTGAGCACCACGGCCCGACTCACTCGCTGGGAGCCGTAGTTGCCCAGGTAGCGGATCACCTCGCCGGTGCCCATCGAGTGCCCCACCAGGGTCACGTCGTTCAGGTCCAACTCGGTCATCAGCACGTCCAGGTCCGCGGCGAACGTGTTGTAGTCGTACCCGAACGCGGGCTGGGCGGAGTTGCCGTAACCGCGCCGATCGTAGGTGATCGTCCGGTATCCGGCGTCGAGCAGCGCCCTGGTTTCCTTCTCCCAGGTCGCCCCGTTGAACGGGAAGCCGTGGATCAGCACCACCGGCTTACCGGATCCGTGATCCTCGTAGTACAGGTCGATGGGTGCGGAGTTTTCCGTCCCCACGGTGATGAAAGGCATGTTTGTCTCCTGCTCCGGTTTCGGGCTGTCGGACGTCACGGCTTTCCCGCCGCGTCGGCGGATATGCGGACTACCGAAGGCACCCCCGGCAGGCGCTCACCCGCCCACCGCACCATCGACATATATCAACCTCATCGGTACGCTCGCCGGTAGGAAAGTTTCGGCGTACGGGAGGTGGGCATGCCCCGACGAATGCTCGTGAGGGTCGCCGCGTTGGCCATCGGAGCGGCCACGGCCGCAGTGGGCGCGACACCGGCACACGCCGACCCGGTGGTGCCACGGCACGCCATCGTGGTCTGTCAGAGCGCCAGTTTCTACGCCAACTACGACTCGGCCGGCGGGCCGACCGGCCTCAAGCGCACCCTGGTCTACGGCAACAAGATCGGCCACACGCCGGGGGCCCACCCGGTCTACAACGGGTGGGCGGCGTCGTTCGACTTCGGCCCCAACGACTGGGGCTACCTGCGCGCCGAGTGCATCGGCGGGTACGACTCATGGTGACCCGACGTCGGACGGTCGCCGGCCTGCTCGCCGGGCTCGTCGCCGCCACCGTGACCCTGCCGTCCCCCGCGCAGGCCGCCAACGGCACGATCGGCCAACGGGAGACGGTGTGCGCGAGCGACCTGTTCGTCCGCACCCAACCCAACGGCGCCTGGATGGGCACTCTCTACCAGGGTCAGACGTTCCTGGTCGAGGGTCCCCGCAGCGGCGGCTACGTCTACGGCTTCGCGTACGGGTATGTCAACCGACGCGGCTGGGTGCAGGACGGCTGGTTCTGCTGACCGCCTCCGCTGGCGCGAGACGGCAGGACAGGGGTGTCCGGATCGGGTCGCGACGGCCTAACCTCGGAGGGTGAGTCTTTCGCCTCGGCTGCGGGCCGTCAGCGACCTGCACATCGCGTACCCGGAGAACCGCTCGTTCGTCCAGGAGCTACACCCGGACCACGACGGCGACTGGCTGCTCGTCGCCGGCGACGTGGCCGAGCGGTACGCCGACGTCGAGTGGGCACTGGCGCTGCTGAGCACCCGGTTCGCGAAGGTCGTCTGGGCACCGGGCAACCACGAGCTGTGGACCCCGACCGACGACCCGGTGCAACTCCGCGGCGAGGCGCGCTACCACGAGTTGGTCCGCATGTGTCGACAGTTGGGGGTCGTCACCCCGGAGGATCCGTACCCGGTCTGGGACGGCGTGGGCGGCCCGGCCACGGTCGCCCCGCTCTTCGTGCTCTACGACTACACGTTCCGGGTGCCCGCGGCGCGCACCAAACAGGAGTCACTGGATCTGGCGTACAAGGCCGGGGTGGTCTGCTCGGACGAGGCGATGCTGCACCCCGACCCCTACCCGAGCCGGGAAGCGTGGTGCGACGCCCGGATCATCGAGACCGAGCGCCGGCTGTCCGAGCGCGACCCGGCCCTGCCGACCGTGCTGGTCAACCACTACCCGCTGGTGCGCGAACCCACCGACGTTCTGTGGTATCCGGAGTTCGCCCAGTGGTGCGGCACCGTCCACACCCGCGACTGGCACCTGCGCTTCGGTGCGGCCACGATGGTCTACGGGCACCTGCACATTCCTCGCACGACCTTCTACGACGGGGTGCGGTTCGAGGAGGTCTCGCTGGGCTACCCGCGCGAGTGGCGGCGGCGCGGCTCGGTGCCCGACCCGGTGCGCACCATCGACCCGGCCGAGGACCTGCGCCGGCGCGTGTCCGTCACCGGGTAAGACCGAGACCGGTCGCGCCACGCCTACCGGCGCGGGCAGCGCGCGGGGCAGCGCGGGCAGCGCGCAAACCCAAGATCGACTCGGCTTTGGCAAACCCGCGGTATCCCAGCGGCTCGGACACCCCGGTTTCACCAAAACCGAGTCGATCATCAGCGCTTTCCCAACAGTCGGGAGGCTGGCCCGGCCACTCAGGGCCGGGTGAGGCCGACCAACGTAGCGGTGTCCACTAACGTTTGCCCTCGTCCGGTCAGCCCGGCTTGTGCGCCGTGACGAGTTCCCAGGCTCCGGGCAGGACCTGGATGTCGGTGAATCCGATCTCCGCCAGCAGGCTGGTGTAGAAGCTGACCTCGCGGAGCCGGCTGACAGCGCTGTCGACGCCGATGAGGAAGTAGGACCAGAAGAACTGCATCGCGAGCCGGTCCGGAGTGCGGAACTCCTCGCAGATCAGTAGCAGCCCGCCCGGCGGCAGTGCCTCGTACGCCTTCTCGACGAGTCTGCGAGATTCCGGGGTAGGCCAATCGTGCAGTACCCGGACGAACGCGAGCGCGTCGTAGCCGGCCGGTAGTGGCTCGGCGAAGAAGTCGCCGCCGACGAATCCGAGTCGGTCCTGGTGGCCGCACCGCCTGCGGGTCTCTTCGACCAGAGGGGCGACGGCCGGCAGGTTATACACGTCGGCCCGCAGGTGCGTGGCGTCGTCGAGGACGTGCGCGGCAAGCGTGCCGGCACCGCCGCCGACGTCGAGGAAGCGGCGCCGCCCTGGCCACAGAAGGTGCGCGTGACGGCCGAAGGTCTCGATGACTGGTCCGAGCCCGGCGGACATGCTCCGCTCGAATGCCTCCGTCTGTTCGTCGGTCTTTGGAGGCCAGGAGAAGTCGTCCTCTGTCATGCTCACATCGCCGCGGAGACTCTCCGCCAACCGGCCGTGCAACCGCTGCCAGGGGTACGTGTCGCGGTCGCGCTCGATCGCGTGCGGCCCGACGGCAGCCGCCGCAGCGGCGCGGAGGCCGGGAACGGCGCTATACATGGTCTCGTTGATGTCGTCGCTCGGCTCGTCCCGGTCGAGGAACCCGAGACTCTCCAGACAGTCCAGAAACTTGTAGAGCCGCAACGGTTGCATCTCGAAGCGTTCGGCGAGTTCGCGAAGGCTTACCGGCCCAGGTTCCAGCGCGTCGAGCAGCCCGACGTGGAGCGCGGTCGTCACCACGTCGACGGCTTTGGAACCGTTGAAGAGCAGGCTCATCAGCGCACGTGGCGAGAGCGAGGTCGTCATCGCCCAGCCCCTCGTGACACGTCCTCGAGCGCGTCCATGAACTCGTCGATCTCGTCCAGTGTGTTGTAGATGTGGGGGCCGATCCGCAGGTATCTACGCCAACTGCAGATCATGTCGCGCTGGGCCAGCCGCTGCTTGACCGCCTCGCCGTCGGGGATGTCCAGGCACACCACGCCACCGCGCCGATATGGCTCGACCGGGCTGACCACCGAGATGCCGGCCGCCTCGGCGCGTCTGAGGATCCGCTCCGTGCAGACCAGTGAGTGCGCGCGGATCGCTTCGATGCCGACACCGCTGAGCAGGTCCAGGCCGATCTGGGAGATGAGCGACGTGAGGGGGAACGGTGTCCCGCCGGTGAACCGTCGCGCGTCAGGCGCCCAGCCTGTCGATGGCTGGAACGTCAGCGCCCGGTCGCCGGCCTGCCAGCCGGTTGCCGCGGGTTCGAGGCCGGGCAACAGGTCGGGGCGGACGTACAGGAACGCGTTGCCGACGCCGCACATCCACTTGTGGGCGCCTCCGAGGACGAAATCGACGCCGAGTGTGGTGACGTCGAGCGGCATGATCCCGACGCTCTGGAACGCATCGACGATGACCAGGGCTCCAACACTGTGTGCGTGTTTCACCACACGACCCAGGTCGATGGTGGCCCCGGACGAGTAGCTTGCGTGTGACACGCACACGAGCAGCGTCTGCTCATCGATTCGCCGCAGCAATTCCTCCTCGTCGATGCGTGGCCCGCCCGAGCCGGCCACGTCGAGCACGGCGCCGTATCGCCGGAACGCGTTCCAGATGAACGGGATGGTCGGGAACTCCAGATCCGTCGTCACCACACGGTTGCGGGGTGCCTGGTAGTCGAAACAGGAGGCGACCCGTGCCAGTAAAGTGCTCAGGTTGGCGTCGATTGCCACGCTGCCCGGTTCGGCTTCGATGAACGCCGCCAAGCCATCGGTGTATTTCTGGATGCCGTCGTGCCAGGCGTCCCAGACGCCGTCGCGCCAGGTACGTAGCGTCTCCCAATACTGAGTCAGGACGTGTTCAGCACCCTTCGGTACGGCACCGGTCGAGTTATTGTTGAGATAGATACACGTACTCAGCAATGGAAACTGCTCGCGGAGTACCGCCTGCGGCGTGGCGCACGGATCGGGGGTTCCGTTCATCTAGGCTCGCCTCGCATTGCCTGCCGGAGTGAACACTGGTATGGATCGGGTCACTGCCAGGTAGGGCGTGCCCTCGGTATATCCGGTTCCCATGCGGGTGTCAAGCATCCGGCTAGCAATTCGGTAATGAGTCTGACGCCACTGGGTCAGCGCGTTCGCGAATTCCCCCATCCGCGTTTCGAGTAGGAGTCGGTCAGGTTCACACAGGCGGCCGAGTCGGCTCGCCTCGTGGTAGGCGTGCTCGACCGACGGCTGGCCGGCCAGCACCCGGTCGCGCACCTCAGGCACCGACAGGTAGGCGGCGGAGGACAGGCGCGGCTCCTCCGGTGAGCGGCACAGCGACTCGACGAGTTTGTAGGACCGGGACTGAATCGCGCTGGCACCCTCGGTGTAGACGCGGAACGCGCGGAACGACTTCGGCTGCATGGTGGCCATCAGCGAGAAGAGCGGCGCGGCAGAATTGAGCAGTTCCCGGCCGTACGCCAGTTGTTCGGCCGCTGCCTCGGCATGCCCGACCGTCAGAGCCTCGACCGTCGCCTGCACCTCGGCGGCGAGCAGAGCGAACGTGGCTTCGTATGCCTGAAGCACCCGGATGAAGAGATACTCGTCGTGCACCACGTAGACCGGCAGCATTCCGATCAGCAAGGCCCGCCGCTCTGTGGGGCTCTGGTCCGCGACCACCGCGTCGTGCATCGCGGCCACCGCGGCCGCAGGCTCGGCCAGATCGGTCATGGCCGACCGGCCCTGCCGGGCCAGCGCCGCCGACACGGCCCGTAGTCCGAGCCGGTAACGTTTGGCCACCCGTTCCGGGCCCGGTCGTTGCAGGGGAAGCAGATCGGTCATACCAGTTTCGACGGCCAACTCGAACGCGAGGGCATCGGCGATGAGGTGTACGTAGAGGCGGTCGTGTTGTCGTCGCAGGTCAACCCGCTGGTCGTCGGTCGGCTCAACGGTTGGCAGCCGAAGCAGGTTCAGCGCCAGGTAGCTCTGGTAGTCGTATCGGCCGTCGCGCTTGTCAAGCGCGACGTCGAGAAAGTCCCGCAGAAGCCTTGTTTCCGCAGACCGCGGGGTGACCGCTCGAATCCAATCGAGGAGAACGAAGACGTCGTCGGCGACGAATTGCTTGCCAGTGCGATGGAACTCAGCCACGACCGTCTCGTAGGGAAAGGCGTCGGGGTCCGCGCCAGCCGACAGCCAGTTCTTCAGCTCATGCAAGGCTTGCACCCACTGTGCTACCCAGGGCGAGGTTCGCGCGCGCCTGCCACAGGTCGGGGAAGAAGCGGTAGTCGATAAGTTTGGCAAGCATGCCCGACGGGCTGCCCGCAGCGCCAATGACACCGTGGCTGCCAACCCGGATGGCCAGCTTGTAGTGCCGCACCCGCCATGACGAGACTCGATCGTCGAACTCCACCATGGCCTCGGCGAGACGGTAGGCAGGGTCGGACGGTTCCCGGGAGTAGAG
The DNA here is from genome assembly GCF_043197875.1 of Micromonospora sp. NPDC048935. Classification (NCBI taxonomy): domain Bacteria; kingdom Bacillati; phylum Actinomycetota; class Actinomycetes; order Micromonosporales; family Micromonosporaceae; genus Micromonospora; species Micromonospora sp. NPDC048935. The sequence goes on from NZ_JBICTZ010000005.1 coordinate 386,227, forward strand.
CGTCGCCAGGTTGACCTCTCGGCCGGCGAGGAAGGTGGCGAATGCTTGGCCGAGCTTGCGGCCCGCGGCCTGGACCTGCCGCCAGCCCGGCGACTCCGCACCCGACCCCTTGCCAAGTGCTGGCTGCATCGCCTGGAAATCGGCCGGACGCAGGTGGCCCAACATGTCGAGTTGGTCGGTGATGAGCCGTACGGCGAGTGTCGCCCTGGTGAGTAGGAGTTCGGCCGGCGCAGGCTCGCCCCCGTCGACCCGGGCAATCGCTTCAGTCAGGTCGGCTGCCGCCAGTTTGAGCCACAGTTCAGCGGCCTGGTGCGTCACCTGAAAGAGCAGTTCATCGCGGTGAATCACCTCCCCAGGTCGCCTCTGTAGGTCAAGTAGCGCATCCGTACGCATGTAGCGCGCGTAGTCGGTGTCACCCTCACCGGGCAGCACAGGCCCAACGTTCTTTCGTTTCACGAGCGCACCCCTTCCGATCGGGTCCCCGGGAAATCATCGCGCGCCCGGTTATCCAATTACAATAGGCAATGCAAAATTACCTAACGACAGATCCGCTAACGCCGGAATCCGCCAGAGTCAATAGGTGGGGCGAGTTCAGCGAATGTGAGGATTGTCTCCTTGCGCCGATGTGACTCCGGTTGCACTGCGCCGAACGAGCTGAATTCTGGCCGCTTACCAGGAGTTTCTGCGGCTGGATGCCTGGTTGGCGCTGCCACTTCTGACCCCCTAGAGCCTGTTTCTGATCTATACGGCGGCGGTTGCGATACGGGCGCCGCAGCCAGAGCGTTCGCAAGGTGGAGATATGCCTGTTTAAGGGATGTCTCGTAACTGGTTGAAGGCGTTGCCCGGCATCGGGCCTGCGGTCAGCCGGCGACGATGATGTTGTGGAGGTTGGCGATGCCGGAAAGCGGCGTCGACCAATGTGTGGCCGGCGCGGCGGTGGTCGCGCAGACCGGTCACGAACGCCGTCGCCGCCCCGCCGCGGCTCGACCCGCCCGAACCGTCCCGCGAACGCATCGCACACCCCGGTCAGGACCTGCCGCCACCGGGCAGGGTTTACGCCGTGGCACGCGGCCACCGTCAGATCCGAACGTTCGTCCACAACATACAGACGATCACGCGGTGGCCGCACCTCGTCTACCCAGCCCCACCAGCAACATCTCAAACGGCGGCTGCGTACTAGCTAGCGGCTCGGACACCCCGGCATCACCCAAAACCGAGTCGATCATCACCGCTTACCCCACAGTCGGGAGGCTGACCCGGCTACTCAGGGCCGGGTGAGGCCGACCAACGTCGCCAGGCGCGTCACGCCGGCCGGCGCCGGCTTCGCGCGGGCGACATCGGCGATGAGGGTACGCGCCAACGGCCGGCACCGGACCTCGGCGGGCGCGACACTGTCCGCGTCGACCATGGCGCGTGCCGCGCCACGCAGGTCACCCAGTTGCAGGTACGCCCGCGCGGCGTCGAGCAGGTAGGCGCCCCGATGCTCGGCCGGCAGCCGCCGCCACGCCTCCCGCCGAACGACGCACACATGTCGACGCACCGCCTCGTCGGCGTCACCCCGCTGGGCCGCCAACAGGATCCGCGCCAGGTCGACGACAACCGGCCCGAAGGTGGTGCGGTGCTCATCGTCGTACCCCCGAAGGTTCGCGGCGACGCCCGCGGCCCGGTCGGTCAGCTCGTCGGCGCGGCGGTGCTCGCCGGAGCCGGCGGCGGCCAGGGCCGCCTGGAGCAGCAGCGTCCCGCCCACGGCCCACTCCCCCGGCGACCGTTGCGGCCTGATGCGGTTCGCGGCGGCGAGCGTCGCGGCCAGGGCGAGACGGTCGCAGCCCGACGCGCGCAGCGCCTGCCCGACCGACACGGCCGCCGTCGCCGCAAGCGCCGGATCGTCACCCGCCACTGCCATCGCCCGGTCAGCGGCCAGCCACCCGAGGTCGGCCTCACCCAGTTTGACCAGCAACGCGGAGGTGATCCGGTACGTCTGCACCCGCAACTCCGGGGACCGCACGCCCTGCACGACATCGAGCAGACTCGGCAACACCCGCACCAACTGCGCGTAGTGCGCATGCTGGTAGGTCAACCAGGCGTGCCCGACCTGCCTTCTCGCCTCTTCCGTCGTCTGCCGGGTGGCTTCCGGTGTGTCGTAGCGGGCGAGAGCGGCCCGGATGTCGTCCACCCCGTCGAGAGCGCCGACCGGCGTCCGCTGCGGCTGCTGGCCGAGCAGCACCTCGGGATCGATCCGCAGCGCCTCGGCCACCTCATGGATCACCGAGTACCGGTCCAGGGCGCGCGCACCCCGCTCGACCTTGTCGACCCAGCTCTTCGATTTGCGGAGGCGGTCGGCGAGCTGCTGTTGCGTCATCGAGCGCCGTACCCGCCAACGGGCAACCCGCCGGCCGATCGGCAGGTCATCGCTTGTCACGCCGCCACCGCCGGTCCGGGACCGCACGAGTCGTGTCCTCCACGGGTACGCGCTCCGCCTCCGCCTGCGCGAGGAGGCGCTGCTTGGCCGCCTCCCGCTCGGCCGCCTCGGCCTGCTCGCCCTTGCTCGCCGGCTCGTCGCTTCGCCCAGTTCGTGTGCCGCTCATCCCCCACCTCACGGATCGGGGCGCGAGTTGCCCATGACAGGGCTGGCCGTCGCGCCCGGCACGCTATGACCTCCAGAACGGGTCATTCAGCGACGCCCAGGTGACAGCCTGTGACGATCACTGGCCACGATCCAGGCAGATCGCGTCCGCTACTGTCCTCCGAGGTGTCCGCCTGCGGCGGCGGACAGGTCGGCGGACAGCTCCAGAAATTCGTCAGCAGCGCCGGGTCTGCCTTTGACGGCGGCAATCATGCGACGCAGCTCGGCGATACGGTCAACGGCACGCTGTGACCGCGCCGAGCGCGCCAGGGCAACGGATCGACCCGCGGCGACCACAGCATGCTCAACCTCACCGGCCTGCAGCAACGCTTCGGTGAGCCAACTGAGATACAAGGAGGTCTCGCGTGGCGAATCGTCACCGTAGCAAGCGACTGCGCTCTCCAGGATCGGCACCGCCCTCAGCGGCCGGCGCAACTCGGTCCACACCCGCCCAGCCATGACCTGAACCTCGTCGGGGGTCAACCAGTACGCCCATGAAGGGGCCTCGCCCAGGTTGCAGTCCTGATAGATCTCCCCGACATTCCCCAGTGCCCGCTCGGCAAGACTCGCCTCACCCATCCGCGCATGCGCCCACGCGACGCGCTCCAGCAGCAGGGCTTGCCCGGTGGCCTCGGCCGCCTGTCGGCCACCGACGTACGCCGACCGAGCCAACGTGACGGCAGAGCGCCTGTCACCGAGATTCGCCTCTAGGTAGGACAGGCTGCTGAGGCAGTTGGCCGCACTGGCGGTGTCGCCACCAGCGTGCGCAGCCCGCATCCCAGTCAGATAATGCCGACGAGCCTCAGTGACCCGGCCGGAGTCCTCGGCGACGAAACCCGCCAACTGACAAAGGTCAGCGATGGCAACGAGGAGCCGCCGATTTGCCGCTCCCCGATAGCTGCCCTCGCGAAGCAGGTCAGCGGTGGCGGCCAACTCGGCAGAGACCATCGTGTAGGTCTCCGCACCACCGACGTGGTCGTCCAACCGTCGAAGCTGGCGAACCCGACCTTCGATGCGGGCCACCGTCTCGTCCCCGACCCGCCGGCCTGCGCTCAGTTCATATCGCTGCGGTGGCTCCGCGATCAACCATTGATGTGCCAGTGCGGCCGCGTTCTCCGGGTTGGGCGCCTGCGTGACGAGCAGGCCGGCGAGCTGTTCGGCATCGCAACGCAACCCATGGGTGACAGCCCACTCCTCCTCGGCGCCGGGGGCCACGGCAAGCGCGGCTAGCCTCCCGCCCGCCTCCAATGCAGCGTCCAAACGCTGAGCAGTGTTCATGGTCGGCGTCTTTCGACCGCAGGCGAGGTCGTGGAGATAGCTCTTGCTGTAGAAGGTCTTTCCAGCCAGCGCACGATAGCTGACTCCCCGACTCTTGATCAGAGTCCTGAGCCTTTCAGCGAAAGGCGAAGCGGATTCGGACATCATGGCTCCCGCTGGGACTGCGGTAGGCGACCACCGTTACCGGCCATCGCCGCTGCGGACGGTACATCGACCATTACTCGACGGCGCTCAAGACGCCGACTGGATTCATCAAACACTTCCAGCGATCTGCAGAGCACGCCAGCCACGCCAACGGCCGCGTGGTGCGGAAGCCCCGTCTGATTCCGCTAGCGTCACCGAGGTGACCTGGACGGAGCCCGCCACCTGGTACGCCAACCTGGCCTCCTTCTACGCCGCCGCTGCGGCCTACATCACCGATCCCGACGGCAACGTGCTGCTCGTCAAGCCCACGTACCGCGACCACTGGTCCTTCCCCGGTGGGTATGTCGACGAGGGCGAATTCCCACATGATGCTTGCGCCCGTGAGATCCGAGAGGAGTTGGGCATCTCAGTGGTGGTGGGTGACCTGCTCGTAGTCGACTGGGCACCGCCCGCCGGGCAGCGGCCACGCGCGATCATCAGCTTCACGTTCGACTGCGGGTCCATCGCCAGCCTCGATAGCGTTAATCTGCCGGGGCAGGAGTTGGAGGACGCCGCCTTCTTCTCGCCCCGAGAGGCCGAGCGGCGTCTTCCCGGCAACATCGCCACGCGAGTCCATGCGGCGATGAGCGCTCGTGATCTAGCCGCTCCGCTGTACCTTGCTGGCGGCTCGGTCGTTCCGCTGCCCTCCGTTGACGGAGCAGAACACGGAGCAGGGCCTCGGCCGCAGACCGCGTGACGACAACCCGTACAGGTCAACTCATCCGTCACGCACCAGCTCAGACGCTTGATCAAGGTTCGCAACCCGGAACCTCCACCGCGTGGAAGCGAGCCCCTACATCGGCTGAGCCGCGCGAGCCTGCGTCCGTCGCACAGCCTCGATGAGAGCTGGCTCGGCCTTCTTCCAGAAGCGCGTCACCAGGTCATCCGGGCCGTATCGTTCACGGATCTCAGCCAGCCGCTCCATGACGGTGAAGTCCTGACCGTCGGGGCCGGTCGTCATATCCGCGTACCAGAGAGCATCGGAGCTCACGGACTTCTCGCGAGGGAACTCCGCGACCAATGCCTCGCCCAGGCCGCGTTCTTCAGCCTCGTATGAGGCACAAGAGTGATGCGCCACCAGTGCCGCTAGCCGAAGGCCGGATCCGTTCCGCAGCAGCCACCGCGCTCCGTCCAGAGAGTGGAAGCCAGTGTCCACCAATTCTGGTGCGTAACCAATATCGTGTAGCCAAGCAGAAGCGACCAGAATGTCTCCGTCGCCTCCTGTCAGGCAGCGGAGGTGCTCAGCCTTGAGCTTGGGTATGGGAGGTGATCGCGTGCTTAAAGTTGCGTTCTTGCCTGCTCGATTTGCCGCACGATGGCGTGGGCGCCGTGCGCTTGGGCGATAGCGTTCGCCTCGTCGAGTATCGCGAACGCGTCCGGGTGGCGGTCCTGAGCGGCGGCGATATAGGCCAGCCCGACCATGTTGGCGGCCACGCCCGGCAGCGCTCCCACCTCTCGGCGCAGCCGCGACGACTCCTCCAGCCGCTCGCGCGCTTCGTCCAGTCGACCGGCCATGTGCGCCACGATGCCCAGGTGTCGCAGTGCCTCAGCCTGGGTCGCGTTGTCGCCGACCTGCGCCGCCATCTGGCGGGACCTTTCCAGGTGTGGAAGCGCAGTCTCGTTGTCGCGCCGGATGACCTGATGCAGGCAGCCGATCCAGAACAGTGTCTCGGCCTGGCCACGCGTGTCGCCCAGCGCCTGGTAAAGCTCGGTCGCACGCTCAAACAACGGCAGTTCAGCCGGGTCCTCGGCGGGTGACGAGCCGCTGCTGGCACGTTCGTTGAGGAACCGCGCATGCAATATCCGCCCACGGGCCAGCGCGGCGTCGGCCTCCACCGCGTCCAGGTCCCGTTCGGCGTTGGCCAACACGCTGGCATCGCCGCTGTACACGGCTTGTTCATAGAGCGTTCTGGCCCGTTCGATGCGATCTTCGGCGTTCATCGCGGCCCCCGTCCTGGCCTCTTCACTGCCTGCCGAGTCAGCAGTTTAGTGGTCCAGCCCAGGCCCCAACGGGGTGGTCAGCGATGATGTGGGCGGCCGCCGGTCGGCGGCCGCCCACGCCCGGTCAGCTCGCGTACACCTCCAGGGCCGACAACTGCCCTGCCGGCCACCCAGTGTTGCCGGTAACGGTGATCCGCACGTACCGCGTCTGCGCGGCTCCGAAGGTGATCGTCACCTGGTTACCGGACGCCGGGTCGAAGATGCGCCCCGCCGAACCCGACAGCGTCCCGAAGCTCCCCCCGTCCACACTCCCCTGCACCGCGAGAGTCTGCGTCCGGCTGCCCCACGCCGACGACGGCGGCAGCTTCAGCACCACCCGCCCGACCGTGCGCGCCGAACCCAGGTCGACCTGCACCCACTGCGGAAAGGCGCTGTTGGCGCTCTCCCAGTAGCTGTTCGCGTCACCGTCGACCACGTTGCCCGACCCGTAGCTCTGCACGTGACTGCTCTCCGTGGTGGACCGACCCCGGGCGAGGTCCGCGTTGGCCGGGGCGTCCGTGGTGACCGTGACCGCGGAGGACGCGTTGGAGGTGTTGCCGGCCGCGTCGCGGGCGGTGACCGTGAAGGTGTACGCGGTGGAGGCGCTGAGCCCGCTGACCGTCGCCGTGGTGCCGGTGACGGTGGCGACCACCGTGCCGCCCTGTCGCACCTGGTAACCGGTCACCCCGTTGTCGTCGGTGGACGCCGTCCACGCCAGGGACACGCTGGAGGCAGTCTTGCCGGTCACCGTGAGGCCACTCGGGGCGGTCGGCGGATTGTCCATGGTGGCGCTGGCGGCGTACACCTCGACCTGGGCGAGCTGGCCCGCCGCCCAGCCGGTGTTGCCGGCGATGCTCAGCCGGATGTGGCGGGCCGTGGTGGTCGGCAGCGTGCGCGTGACGGTGTTGCCTGTGGCCGGGTCGAAGGCGAACGCGGAGGCTCCGGCGATGGTCGAGAAGGAGCTGCCGTCGACGCTGCCCTGCACGGTGATGGTCTGGGTGCGCGCGCCCCAGCCGGCGGGCAGCCGCACCACGAGCTTGTTGACCTGGTGGCTGACGCCGAGGTCGACCTGCCACCAGTGCGGGAACGAGCCGCCGCCGCTCTCCCAGTAGCTGCCGGCGTCGGAGTCCACCGCGTTGGACGCCGCGAACGAGCCGTTCTGGCTGCTCGCCGAGGTGGATCGGCCGGCCGCGAGGTTACCGCCGGTCGGGGGCGGGGTGCCGGTCAACGGCGGCGTGGGGCGGACCGGGGTGAGCGCGAGTTGCCCCGTCAGCATGCGGCCGCCGTCGGCGGTGATGCGCAGGTAGTAGTCGGAGGAGCAGGCCACGCCGTCCTCGTCCAGGGCGCGGATGTTCGCGCCGGCCGGGGTGGTGGCCTGGGTCTCGGAGGTCTTGGCGATCTGGTTGCCCTCGTTGTACTCGTCGAACATGGACACGTAGAGGCCCTGGGAGCCGAGCCGGACCATGTTGTAGATGTGCCGCCAGTAGAAGTCGCCGTGCTTGCGGTGCCCGCCGGCCAGGTCACCGGGCATCACGCAGGGCAGGTAGTCGATGCCACGCGCCGCACAGTCGGCCATGTCGCCGACGTTGACGTTGTTGTAGTAGGAGTCGAGTTCCTCCACGGTCCTGGCCCGGTAGACCATCCAGGGCGAGATCGCGTGGAACGCGTGGTAGACGTCGAGGAAGCCGGGGCGGGAGTCCTCGATGCCCTGCCGCCACCAGGTGGGCACGCCGCCGATGACGTAGCAGCCCTGGGCCTTGAACCAGTTGACGACGTCCAGGCAGGGCCCGGGGGTGAAGGGGCGGCTCGGCTCGCTGAAGCCGAAGCCCCAGATGCAGACGACAGGCTTGCCGTTCTGCCTGGCGTACGCGCTGGACGCGGTGTGCGTGGACATCTTCGTCGTCCAGTCGGTCTTGATGTCCGACTGCATGGTCAACCAGTCGGTGACGTCGTACATGATGTAGAACTTGCGGCCGTGGCGCTCGGCCGCCGAACGGACCTTCAGCGTCATCGCGTCGCGGGTCGGGCCCTCGTCGCCCGTCGGGTTGAACCGTTGCAGGGCGGCGGTGTCGCAGCCATACTCCTGCATCCACCGGAAGTGGGTGTCCACCGTCTGCTGGTCGTAGGAGGAGAAGAGGGTGGCCGGGGAGCCGTTGCCGAGGTTGGGGTACGCGGTGGGATAGCTGCGCGTGTACTCGCGCATGTCCGGCCAGGACACGATCGTGGTGTTCGCGGGCGAGGGCGGCTGGAAACGGTCGCGGCTCCAGTGCCACCAGCCACCGATCGGCGCGGAGTCGCCGGGCGCGCTGAACCAGCCCTGGTAGCCGACAGTCACCTTGCCGACCACGTCCCCGGGGGGACTGGCGGCCTGTGCGGGGCTGGCGAAGAACTCGGTGGCGGAGGAGGCGGCGGCGAGGGCGGACCCGGCCAACACCGACGTGACGAACCTGCGGCGGGAGACCGCCATGACGACCACTCCTTCGGGACGGAAGGCATTGACGGCCATCGTGGCAGCAGTGAATGCCGCACCGCAAGAGTGCGACTGAACCGTGGAATTTTTCGCCATCACAGCGAAAGGAGATTCACGAGCCTCATTCAGTTGTCCCTAATTATCACCATATCGCCACTTAGTTACCATATTCGGACATAGCCTCAGGATCGCCTTCTCGACGGTCGGGAAGGGTTTACTGATCAGAGGCGACAACGTGAGATTTTCCCAGCGACTTTCGGCTACTGGAGCCGTCGCGGTGGCGGCCGCGGGAGTGATGGTCCTGTCCGGAGGCGCTCCGGCGTACGCGGCACCCGGTGATGCGAGCGCCCGGGGAGTCGTGGTGGACCTTTCCGCGTCGGTACTTGGCACTCCGGTCATCACCGCCGACGCCGTCATCGGCACCGCGACGGCCCCGGCCGGCGGTGGCACGGACAGTGACACCGCCCTGGCGATCACCATCCCCGGCGCGCTGGGGGTCACCGCCTCCGGCACCGTCGTGCAGGTCAGCGCCACTCGCGGCGACACGGCGTCTTCCGCCAACGCCGAAATCGCCGACCTCGCACTCAGCGTGCTCGGCACGTCGGTGATCGACGCTGACGTGATCACGGCGGCGGTGGCCTGCCCCCAGGTCGGCGCCCAGACCGCGGACACCACGTTTGTCGGCTTGGAGTTGTTCGGGGAGCCGGTCAACCTGCTGCCCAACACTCCTGGCGTCACGGCCAGCGCCGCCGTCACGGTCCCCGGCCTGACGGGTGCCAGCCTGAACGTCACGCTCACCAATGTGGAGACCACAACCGCCGACGGAGCCACGGCGATCGCTGTCCAGGCAACCCTGCGGCTCACCGGCACCATCGTGGGCGGCCCACTGCTGGACATCCCCGTCGGCACCGTCATCCTGGCCGAGGCCCGCTGCGAACGCCCGCTGCAGACCACGCCGACACCGACCGCGACACCGACCCAGCCCACACCGTCACCGACCCAGCCCACAGCGGCCCCCACCGGTAACCCAACCCAGCCGGCCCCTTCGACCAGCCCGACCCTGCCGGTCACCGGTGGCAGTGCCGCCAACCTGTGGTGGTTCTTCGGCACCGGTCTCGCCTTGGTCATCTCCGGCACAACGGCACGGTTGATCGTCCGCCGGTCCCGCGCGTCGATCGACGCGTAACACGCACCTCGTAAGGAGCCCACCAGTGTGGAGAGGGTTCAGACCAGATCGTTGGTCTGACCCTCTCCACACGGTGCGGCCCGCTCAGGCGGAAAAGTCGCGGAACAACAGCGACGCCAGGGCGAGTGCCAACGCCAGGTTGAACACCGTGGCACTGGCGAAGACCGCCACCGGCCGCCAGCCGGCCTCCCGCAGCGACGCGACCCGGACCTCCAGGCCGATGCTGACGAAGGCCAGGATCAGGAACCAGACGCGCAGGTCGTTGACGATGGCGATGGTGGCCTTGCCGTCCGCACCGGCCCCGTCGAGATACCAGGTGGCGATGACCGAGGCCGCGATGAAACCCAGGACGAACTTGGGAAACCGGATCCACAACTCGCGCAGGCCCGGCCGTTCCGCGCCGGGCCGCCGCTCCACCCGCAGGGTGAAGTACGCGGTGAGCGCGACCGCGACCACACCCATCAGCGCGTTCTGGGTGACCTTCACGATGCTGGCGATCTGGAGCGCCTCCTCGCCGGCGATGGCCCCGGCGGCGGTGACCGCGGCGGTGGTGTCGATGTTGCCGCCGATCCAGGCACCGGCCACCGCGTCGGACAGCCCGAGCACGTCGGCCAGCCAGGGCAGGATGAAGATCGACGGCAGCGCGAAGATGATGACCAGGCTCGCCGTGTAGGCCAACTGCTCCCGCCGCGCCCGGACCGCGCCGGCGGCGGCGATCGCCGCGCTGACCCCGCAGATCGACACCGCGGAGGCGAGCAGCGCGCGCAGCTTGTCGTCGAGGCCGAACCTGCCGGCCAGCCACCAGGTGAACAGGAAGACCCCGCTGATCAGCAGGATCGCCTGGGCGATCGCCGGCCCGGCGGCACTGGCGATGACGGCCAGGTTGATCGACGCGCCGAGCAGCACCAGACCGGTCTTGATGAAGAACTCGGTGCGGAACGCGGCGGCGATCCGGTCGCGCCAGCCGAGCAGCGTCACGGCGACGTTGCCCAGCAGGCCCAGCAGGATGGCGTAGACCGGGTACTCGATCGCCGCGCCGATGTCCTCGACGGCGGTGCCCTCGGCCCAACCGGGGACGTGCTGCTCCAGGTAGCGGGTGAGCGCGCCGAGCCCGACCACGATCACGAGGCCGAGCAGCGTCCAGGCCCAGAACCGGCCATCGCGCGCCGTACCGGTGGGACCGGCCGGGTCGACGGTCGTCGGTGGCCCACTGACCGGCGCGGGCCCGGCAGCGCCAACGGGCGCGTCAGACACGGGCTCGGCAGCGCCCTCGGGCGCGTCAGGCGCGGGCGCATCAGACGTGCGGGTGCCGTCGGTCGTGCGGGGCTCGACAGCCGTCGCGGCAGGGTCGGCCGTGCTGGTCTCGTCCGTGGCCATCAGGGCACCAGCCCGGCAGGGATGGCACCGAGCAGAACCAGGACGAGCAGCGCGAGGCCGAGGATCGTCGCCACCCAGTCCTCGTTGAACGCGAGCCGGGACTCCCCGGCGGTTGGCGGGGTGGGCGGTGGCTGATCGGTCGCCATGGCGTACCTCCGTGGGGGTGGACCGGTCCGGCCGGGCCGAAGCGGTGGACAGCGCGTGGACGGGTGTGCAGGGCGACGCCGGCGACCAGCCGGCTCGGGGGTCGGCGTGACCCGCCAGCGGGGCGGGCCGGCGTCGCGGGCACTCAGTCGACAGTCGGCGAACCCGGACAGCGCCCGGAGGCGACCCGCATCAGGTCCACGAGGGGCCATGCGGGGCGGACCAATCGACACCGGTTCATTTTCCTACCTGAACGATAGGTATTCAAGGGTGCGGTGTGTCCTGTGCGGGCTCCGGGTCCTGACCACGTGCTGGAGGGGTGTTCAGGACAGTCAGCTTGGAGGGTTGACGCTGCGTCAGGGTCAAGCCCGAGCGGGCAGCAGCCCCTCCCCGTCCGGTCCGGCCTCGGTGAGGAACTCGTCGACCATCGGGGCCAGCCAGTCGGCGCGCTGCGGGATCGTGGTGTGCGTGGTGCCGGGCAGGATGGCCAGCCGGCACGCCGGCAGACCGGTCAGGTCGCCGGGCACCGCGCCGCCGAGCAGTCGGAACATCAGCACCGCGTGCTCGGGCTGGACGATGTCCGAGTCGGCCAGCACGATCATGGTGGGTGCGGCCAGCGCGCGGACCTGCTCGGGCGTCCACTGCGGCAGGTTCGCGTCCAGCACCTTCATCTTGGTGACCAGGTTGGCCCACCCCGTCGGGTCCGGTGCGGTCCGCAGGTACTCCTCGTGGAACTCCGAGCCGTGCAGGTGCTCGGGTTGCAGGTCCTGGATCCCGTCCAGCAGCCCCGGGTGCAGGCCCTCGTCGTCGAAGCTCACCGAGGCGAGCACCAACCGCCCGACCCGGTCGGGGTGGTCGGTGCCCAGGCGCAGCGCGACCGCCGCGCCCATGCTCCAGCCGAACACGTCCGCCCGCGCGATGCCCAACCGGTCGAGCAACTCCACCACGTCGGCGGCGAAGTGCTCCACGGTCAGCGGGCGGTCCACGTCGGGAGTACGGCCGTGTGCCTGCAACTCGACGGCGATCACCTGTCGGGTCTTCGCCAGGAGCGGCAGGATCGTGCCGAACGAGGTGTCGATGCCGGAGAGCGCGCCGTGGATCAGCACCAGCGGGCGTCCCGGGCCGTTGCCGTGCGTTTCGGAGTAGATGTCCATGACCACACGGTGCGCCGACGCGCTTACGGTTGACTTCCGGTCGACTTACCGGCGCTAAGATGTCCGCCGTGCAGTTCGGGGTGCTCGGGCCGCTCGCCGTGACCACGGACGACGGCGAGCCGGTGGTCGTGCCCGGCACGAAGGTGCGCGCGTTGTTGGCAGACCTGCTGACCAACCGCAACCAGGTGGTCTCGGCGGACCGCCTCGTCGACGACCTGTGGGGTGACGACTCCCCCGCCAACCCGCTCGGCGCACTCCAGGTGCGGGTGTCCCAGTTGCGCAAGGCGCTCAACGACGCCGAGCCGGGGGCCCGCGAGGTGGTCGAGTCCCGGCCGCCGGGCTACCTGCTGCGTACCGGCGCGGTCGACGCCGACCGGTTCGCCGAGCTGGCCCGCGGCAGCGACGTCGACCGGTTGACCGAGGCGCTCGGGCTGTGGCGCGGCGAGGCGTACGCCGACGTGGCCGACGCCGAGTTCGTCCGCGCCGAGGCGGCCCGCCTCGCCGAGCAGCGCCTCGTCGTGCACGAGCGGCTGGCCGAGGCCCGGTTGGCCCGGGGTGAGCACGACCTGGTCGCCGCCGACCTCGCCGAGCTGATCGCCCGGCATCCGTTGCGCGAGGGTCTGCGGGCGGTGCAACTGCGCGCACTGTACGCGGCCGGCCGCCAGTCCGAGGCGCTGGACAGCTACACCGACCTGCGGGAACGCCTCGCCGAGGAGTTGGGTCTCGACCCGGGCCCGGAGCTGGTCGCCCTGCACCGCCGGATCCTCGAACAGGACGCCGGCCTGAGCGCACCGCCGAAGGCCGCGCTCATCCGCAACAGCCTGCCGGCGCAGCTCGACGAGCTGGTGGGGAGAGCCGAGGCGCTGACCGAGCTGCGGGCGCTGCTGCCCCGGCAGCGGCTGGTCACGCTCGTCGGGCCGGGTGGGGTCGGCAAGACGCGACTGGCCACCGAGGCGGCCCGTGCCCAGTCCTTTCCGGACGGCGTCGAGTTGGTGGAGCTGGCCCCGCTGCCGGCCGGTGACCGGGGCGTCGCCGAGCAGGTGCTCGCCGTGCTGGGCGCCCACGAGGCCGCCGGGACGAGCCGGTCGGCGCTCGACCGCCTGGTGACGGCCCTGCGACACCGGCAGGTGCTCCTCGTCCTGGACAACTGCGAACACGTGGTCGAGCCGGCCGCCGAGTTGGTCGCCCGGCTGCTGCGCGACGTGCCGGGGGTACGCGTGCTGGCCACCAGCAGGGAGCCGCTCGGGTTGACCGGCGAGCTGCTCTGGGACGTACCCCCGCTGCCCGTGCCGGGCGACGGTGACCTGGACACGGTCCGGCGCTCGGCGGCGGCCCGGTTGTTCGCCGCCCGCGCCGCCGCGCAGCAGCGCGGTTTCCGGCTCGACGAGCAGACCGCACCGGCGGTGGCCCAGCTCTGTCGCCGCCTCGACGGGCTGCCGCTGGCACTGGAGTTGGCCGCGACCCGGGTCCGCGCGCTGGGTGTGCGGGGTGTGGTGGAACGGCTCGACGACCGTTTCCGGTTGCTCACCACCGCGCAACGGGACGTGCCGACCCGACAGCGGACGCTGACCGCGGTGATCGGCTGGAGCTGGGACCTCCTGGACGCGACCGACCGGGAGGTGCTGGCCCGGTTGGCGGTGTTCCGCGACGGCTGCACCCCGGAGGCCGCCGAGCGGGTCTGCCGCACCGACCTGGACACTCTCGCGCGGCTGGTGGATCGGTCGCTGGTGGTGCTCGACGACTCCGGTGCGCAGCCGCGCTACCGGCTGCTCGAATCGGTCGCCGCGTTCGGCCTGGCCCGGCTGACCGACGCCGACGAGGTACGCGCGCGGCACGCCGACTACTACACCGAGTTGGCCGAACGCGCCGACCCCGAGCTGCGCGGCGCCGACCAGCACCGGTGGTTGGCGCTGCTGGACGCGGAGACGGCCAACCTGCGTTCGGCGCTGGTCCACGGCGGCGGGTTGCGCCTGGCGGTCGCCCTGTGCTGGTACTGGTACCTGCGCGGCCGGTTCACCGAGGCACGGCGGGCCCTGGCCGGGGCCGGCGACCCGGTGCAGGAGGCCCGGGCGACGCCGTGGCGGGTCGGCTTCGCCCTGTCGCAGGGCGAGGCGATCGCGCCGGACGACGTCCGCGCCGCGGTGGCCGGTGACCCGGCCGGCCGGGGCGCCTGGTTCGCGGCGAACGCGCTCATCGAACACAGCGACCTGGCCCTGGCGGTGGAACTGCTGCCCACGGGCGTCGTCGACAGGTGGACCGAGGCCGCGGTGCTGACCTCGCTGGCCCACATCGCACATGCCAACGGCGACCAGGCCACCCTGGAACGCACCGCGACCCGCGCCGCCGCGCTCTTCGCCGACCTCGGCGACCGGTGGGGTCGGCTCCGGGCGACCGAGTGGGTGGGTGGGCTGGCCGACATGCGGGGCGAGCAGGAACGCGCCGCCGCGCTGCACCGGGAGGGGCTGCGCTGGGCCGAGGAGTTGGCGCTGTGGCCGCAGGTCTGCGCCCAACTGTCCTGGTTGGCGTGGCTCGCCGTGCAGACCCGCGACTACGCCCAGGGTCGGGAGCTGGCCGAGCGCGCGTACGGGCTGGCGGTGGAGCAGGGTGCGCCCGGTGCGCTGGTCTTCGCGCAACTGAGCCTCGGGCTGGCCGCCCGCCGCGACGGCAAGCTCGACCTGGCCGTCGCCCACCTCACCAACCTCGCCGAGCAGGGCCGGTGCGAGAGCCAACCCGCGCTCTACCTGCCGATGGTCCTGGTCGAGCTGGGCTACGCGGTCGAGCAGGGCGGCGACCCGGACGCGGCGCTGGCCCTGCACGTCGAGGCGTTCGAGGCCGCCGAGGCGATGGGGACCCCACGGGACGCGATCAACCCCCTGGAGGGGATGGCGGCGGCGGTGCGCTCCCCCGAGGTGGCCGCCCGGCTGCTGGGTGCCGCGGCGGCGGCCCGGCTCGCCACGCGGTCCCCCGCGGCGCCGTCCGAGCGCGACGACACCGACCGGGTGGCCGAACGGCTGCGGGCCGAGCTGGGGCCGGAGCGCTTCGAGGAACTGGTCGCCGAGGGCACGCGGCTGAGCCCGGGCGAGGCCCGGGCCCAGCTCTGAGCGACGCCTCAGGCGGCCGTCTTCGGCCGGTACGAGGCGATGATCACACCGCTCTTGTGCACCCGGGTGTCGACCAGGTCGAACGACGCCTTGAAGTCGGTCAGCGGTACCGTCAGGCTGGTGGCGCCCTCCAGGACGGGGTGGATCCAGAAGCGGACCTCGTCCACCAGGCCCGCCTTGATCAACTGCGCGGTGACCGAGCCGAAGCCGTACTGGATGATGTTCTTGCCGTCCTGGGCCTTCAGCTTGGCGACCTCCTCGACCAGGTCACCCCGGAGCACCTCGGTGTTCTTCCAGGTGGGGTCGGTCAGGGTGGTCGAGGCGACGTACTTCTTGACGTTGTTGAAGTACGCCGCGCCGGTGTTCGGGTCGCTCTCGTCCTGCTGCGGCCAGGCGACGGACATGCCGTCGTAGGTGGCCCGGCCCATCAGCATCGCGTCCGCCTCGTCGGTCTGCTCGCTGGCGAGGCCGCGGGCCTCCTCGTCGAAGTACGGCGCGGTCCACATCGGGTTCTCGATGACGCCGTCGAGGGTGATGTAGGTCGAGTTGACGAGCTTGCGCATGGGAGTCTCTCCTGGTTGTCGATCGTGCTCTCCGGTGACACCCAGAACTCTGCCGATCTCCACTTACGATTCGCTTGCAATGCCCTTACCGTCGCCCGGGTCGGTCAGTGGGAGGGGCAGGGCCGGCGTGGCCACCGTGGCAGCGCCTGTCGAGTGTGCCGGCGCGGGGCGGTCCCCGGTGCGGCTGTGCAGGCGTCCGCGCCCCGCCGG
This sequence comes from Micromonospora sp. NPDC048935, assembly GCF_043197875.1. NCBI lineage: Bacteria > Bacillati > Actinomycetota > Actinomycetes > Micromonosporales > Micromonosporaceae > Micromonospora > Micromonospora sp. NPDC048935. Next base: position 402,496 of record NZ_JBICTZ010000005.1, read on the forward strand.
CCCGGCCCGACGGGTCACCTCGACGGTCACCATCCGCACCGGCGGTGGCGGTGCGGTGAACCGCCCGACGCCCCACCGCACCCACAGCGGGATGCGGCCGGCATCCGCCTCGGCGCGCAGCTTCTGCACCGTACGGGCCCGGTCGGTGTGGTCGACCTCCACGACGACCGGTGGGCCGTCCGGGCGGGCACACGCCACGTCGAGGACAGAGTGTCGCTGCTGGAGCGGCGGTGGCAACGGCAGCACGCTCGGCGCGCGCCGGTAGACCCGCCAACCCTGGGCCTCGGCCCACCCCACCACCGAGTCGATCACCCGTGCGGTGACCTCGTCGACGTCCAGGTCGACGAAGGTCACCTCGGCCAGCCACCGGCCCAGGTCCGCGGCCAACCGCTCGCCCTGCGTCGTGACCTCCACCGGCGCAGGATAACGCCTTAGGGCCTGTGTCAAAGCCCCTGGCCGACGGTGGTCGCGGTCGCGGCGAGGTGCTGGGTGAGCCAGGCGGTCGTGGCCGTACGGGCCGTCTCCTGGTTGGCCCGCGCCAGGAAGTCGTGCCCCTCGCCGGCGAGCACCAGGTGCCCGTGCGGCACGTCCCGGGCGGCGAGAGCCCGCGCCACCTGCGCCGACTCGCCGGCCGGCACGTTCGTGTCGTTCGCGCCGTGGATGAGCAGCACCGGCACGTCCAGCCGGTCGATGTGGGTCAGCGGCGACAGGTCACGTAGCAGCTCCGCGTCCCGCTGCGGGTCGCCGTACTTGCTGACGGCGGCGGCGGCGATCCACGGCTCGGTGCCGGCGTAGAAGGTGTGGAAGTCGGAGATGCCGCACTCGGCGACCCCGGCGGCGAACAGCCCGGGAAAGTTCACCAGCACCGCGAGGACCAGGTAACCACCATAGGAACGGCCCAGGCAACCGAGCTGACCGGGCCGGGCGATGCCGGCGTCGACGAGGAACTCGGCGCAGGCCGCCACGTCGGCGATCGCACCGTAGCGGCCGGCGAGGTTGTCGGCGGCGACGAAGGAGCGGCCGAACCCGGACGACCCCCGCACGTTGGGCGCGAAGACGGCGACGCCCTGGGCCACGAGGGCCTGGAACAGCGGGTGGTAGCCGGGTCGCTCCTGCGCCTCCGGGCCACCGTGCAGGCTGATCGCGGTCGGCCAGGGGCCCGGCCCGGCCGGGCGGTACAGCCAGCCGGAGAGCGGTAGCCCGTCGTGGGCGCGCAGGTCGACGAGTTGTGGCGCGACGCCGCCGCCGCTCGTGCCCGTGGTCGTGGTCGTGGTGCTCGGCCGCAGCGGGCGCGGCGCCGCCGTGTGCGCGTCGATCAGCCAGACCTCCCGGGGCTGCACCGGCCCCTGCGCGGTCAGACAGAGCAGGTCGCCGCCGGCGGCGAAGACGGCGTCGTCGAGCACCTCCCCGGGGGCGGCGACGGCCCGTTGCACGCCGTCGGCGAGGTCGAGCAGGGTCAGCTCGCTGCGCCCGCCGTAGGTGTTCCACAGCAGCGCGGCACGGTGCCCGTCCGGGCTCGGCGTCACGTGCTCCAGCTCGGCGTCCGGTCGCCAGGCGAGCCGGGTCGGTGTCCGCTCCGGTCGGGTCAGGTCGACACGCACCAGCGCGGCGAGTTCCGAGAACGCGTCGGTGCGGGCCAGCACGCTCGTGCCGCCCGGGCCGAACCAGCCCTGGTCGGTGCTGCCCCGACCGGTGTCCGGGAACAACCGTCGCCGGCCGCCCGTCGCCACGTCGAGCACCTCCAACCACCGGGCGTTGCGGGGGCCCCGGCGCAGCAGCGCGGCGCCCGCGTCCGGAGTCACGTCCAGGAGCGTGAGCAGGTCACCCTCGGCGAGCACCCACCGGTGCCCGGTGTCCGCGTCGATCAGGACGGCCCGGCCGTGCTCGTCGGTCTCGGTGACCATCAGGACCGCGCCGCCGGGCAGCCAGCCGGCCAGCGCGGCGCTGCGCCGGCCGAACCCGGCGAGCTGGCGGCGTCGCGTGCCGTCCGGGCGCAGCACCCACAGCTCGGTGCGGGGCGCGCCGCCGGGTGCGCTGACGCAGGCCAGCCACCGCCCGTCCGGGGACCAGCTCAGCGCCAGCACCGGTTCGTCGCCGGTGGGCAGCGCAACGGCCTCGCCGGTGTCGGTGTCGCGAACCCAGACGCGCCGGCTGCCGCCCTGGTCGGAGAGGTACGCCACCCGGCGGCCGTCGGGCGACGGCGCGGGGCGGTAGTCCTCGCCCACGGGCACCGGCGCCACCGGTCGAGGGCTGGCGGGTCGGGTCCGCCGGATGGTACGCGGCACCTCGGTCCGTACGCTCATCTAAACCCCGATCCGCTGCAACCAGAGCTCCAGCAGCCCGAGCTGCCAGAGCGCGTTGGAACCCAGCGTGGTCCGCCGGGTGTTCGGCGCGTCCAGCAATTCCTCCAGGTAGTCCTTGCGGAACAGGCCCCGCTCGCGCGCCGGCTGGGCGGTCAGCGCGTCGCGGACGTCGTCGAGCAGTGGACCGGACAGGTGCCGGATGGCGGGCACCGGGAAGTAGCCCTTCGGCCGGTCGATCACCTCGTCCGGGACGATGCCCCGGCTCGCCGCCTTGAGCACGCCCTTGCCACCCTGGGCCAGCTTCAACGCGGGCGGGCAGGCGGCGGCCAGCTCGACCACCTCGTGGTCGAGGAACGGCACACGGGCCTCCAACCCCCAGGCCATCGTCATGTTGTCGACCCGTTTGACCGGATCGTCGACGAGCATGACCAGGCTGTCCTGGCGCAGCGCCGCGTCCAGCGCGGTGTCCGCGCCGGGCGCGCCGAAGTGGGCGGTGACGAACTCCAGGCTCGCGTCGTGGTCGAGCATCCACTCGGGCGCCAGGTGCCCGGCGAGCGCGTCGTGCCGACGGTCGAAGAACACCCGGGCGTACGCCTCGACGGCGTCCGCGCGGGCCACGTTCGCCATCGGCGGGTACCAGTCGTAGCCGGCGAGGATCTCGTCGGCGCCCTGCCCGGACTGCACCACCGTGATCCGCTGCGAGACCTCCTCGGAGAGCAGGTGGAACGCGACGCAGTCGTGGCTGACCATCGGCTCGCTCATCGCCGCGATGGCCTCGTGCACGGCGGGGACGAACCGGCTGGCACCGATGCGGATCTGGTGGTGGTCGGTGCCGAAGTGGCGGGCCACCAGGTCGGAGTAGTGGAACTCGTCGCCGCTCTCCCCCGCCGCCGCCTCGAACCCGATGCTGAAGGTGGCCAACCCGGTCTGGCCCTGCTCGGCCAGCAACGCGACGATCAGGCTGGAGTCGAGCCCGCCGGAGAGCAGCACCCCGACCGGCACGTCGGCGACCATCCGTCGGCGTACGGCGGTGCGCAACGCCGCCATGATCCGTTCCTGCCACTCGTCGGCGGACATCGGTTCGGCGGCCGCCCGGCTGAACTCCGGCTGCCAGTAGAGCGTGTCGGCGCTCCGGCCGTCCGCGGTGATCACCCGCACGGTGGCCGGCGGGAGTTTGCGGACCCCGGCGAGGATCGTGCGCGGTGCCGGCACCACCGAGTGGAAACTCATGTAGTGGTGCAGCGCCACCGGGTCGAGGTCGGTGTCCACGTCACCGGCGGCGAGCAACGCCGGCAGGGTCGAGGCGAACCGGATACGGCCCGGCCCCTGGGTCAGGTAGAGCGGCTTGATGCCGAGCCGGTCGCGGGCCAGCACCAGGGTGTGCGTGGCCAGCTCGACCAGGGCGAACGCGAACATCCCGTAGAACCGTTCGACGCAGGCCGTCCCCCACCTGTGGTACGCCTTGAGGATCACCTCCGTGTCGGAGGTCGAGCGGAAGGTGTAGCCCAGGCCGATCAGCTCGTCGCGCAGCTCCCGGTAGTTGTAGATGCAGCCGTTGAAGACCAGGGCCAGACCCAGCTCGGGGTCGACCATGGGCTGGGCTCCGCCGTCGGAGAGGTCGATGATGCGCAACCGGCGGTGCACCAGGGCCACCGGCCCGTGCTGCCACCGCCCCTCGCCGTCCGGGCCCCGGGAGGCCAGGGCGGGCAGCATCCGCTCGACGGCGGCCAGGTCCGATGACGCCCCGTCGAGGCGTAACTCGCCTCCGATACCGCACATGGCACACACCTCTCATCGGCTCGGGTCCGCTCGGGCCGCTGACCGGTCCAGGTTTGGCGGACCGGGTTGCGTACCGATGACGGGATGGTCAAGCGTGGGTTACACCGAATTCTGCTCGGCCGCGCCGAGCAACCAGGTGTCCTTCGACCCACCGCCTCGCGACGAGTTGACGATCATGCTGCCGGCCGGCGCCACCCGGGTCAGCGCCACCGGCGCGACCTCGGCCTGCTCGCCGAGGAACACGAAGGCCCGCAGGTCGACGTGGCGGGGCGCGAGAGCCGCGCCGTCGAAGACCGGGTGGGTGGTGAGCGAGACCATCTCCTGGGCGATCCACCGGTGCGGGGCCGCGAGGATCTGCTCCCGGACGGCGTCCAACTCCTCCGCCTCGGCCCGTGGGCCGATCACGACCCGGTCGCCGCCGTACCCGTCGACGGGCTTGAGCACCAACTCGTCGAGCCGGTCCAGCACCTCGGCCCGCTGCTCGGGCAGCCCGCACAGGTACGTCGGGACGTCCCCCAACAGGGGTTTCTCGCCCAGGTAGTACTCGATCAGTCGGGGCACGTACGCGTACAGCGCCTTGTCGTCGCCGACGCCGTTGCCCAGCGCGTTGGCGAGCGTGAGCCGCCCGGCGTGCACGGCGGCGAGCAACGGCCAGCCCAGCGGCACCCCGTCGGCGCCCGGCGCGTGCAGCAGGGCCTCCTCGTCCATCCGCAGGTAGAGCACGTCGACCCGGCTGCGGCTGCCCGCACGGACCAGCCAGAGCCGGCCCTCCTCCACCAGCAGGTCGCCGGTCTCGGTCAGCGGCACACCCATCTCGTCGGCGAGCAGCCGGTGCTCGAACCAGGCGGGATCACCCGGGCCGCTGCTGAGCACCACCAGGGCGGGTTCGTCGGCCGCGGGGGGCGCGGCGGCGATCAACGCCCGGTACAGCATCGCCGGCGTCTCGTCGGCGGGCAGCAGGTCCGCCGGCACCGGCAGCTCCGGCAGCACCGCCTGGGTCAGCCGGCGGTTCTGCACCGCGTAGCCGATTCCGGAGGGCACCCGCAGGTTGTCCTCCAGGACGTACCAGCCGCCGTCCGGGTCCCGGACGAGGTCGGTCCCGGACACCTGGGCGCGGGTGCCCCGGCGGCCCATCAGCGCGCCGGTCGGGCGCAGGCCGGGCGAGGACTCCACCACCCACGCCGGCACCACGCCGTCGGCCACCACGGCCCGGTCGCCGTAGACGTCGCACAGGAACGCGTCCAGGGCGCGGGCGCGTTGCACCAGGCCCGTGCGCAGCGTCCGCCAGTCGGCGGCCGGCACCACCCGGGGCACCAGGTCGACCGGGAAGAGGCGGGTGCTCGCCTCGCCGGCCACGCTGAACGTCACGCCGCGGGCGCGCTGCTCCTCGTCCCGGTCGTGCTCGCGCTGCCGGAGGGCGCCGGCACCGAGCCGGCGCAGGGCCGCCAGGATCGGGAGGTACGCCGGCTCCGGCCCGCTCGCCCCGAAGACCTCGTCGCCGGCATCGGTGTACGTGGGCAGGACCGGCGGTGCGGGCGCACCCGGCGGTGCCTCGCGGACCCGGCCCCGGGTCTCGTCGAGTAGCAGGTCCACCACGTCGGCCAGGCGGCCGCGACGCTCGTACGCCCGGCGCTGCCGCGCCGCGGAGCTGCCGCGCTCCAGGGCGTACCGGGTCAGCTCCCGGATCTGCTCCCAGTCGCCGGTCGCCGTCAACTGCGGGCGCAGGTCGGTCACCAGGCGGCGGACCGCCTCGGCGGCCGGCACCGGTCGGGCCGAGCGGGGCAGGTCGAGCAGGTCGCCCTCCAACCCGGAGCGGGCCGCCCGCCAGACCGCGGCGCGCAGCACCGGTGGTCGCACGGCGGTGCGCTCCACCCCGGCGCGCAGGGCGGCGACCTCCCGCCGGACCAGTGCCCGGAACAGGCCGGTGAGCAGGACGATGGTCTCCACGTCGGCGTTGGCGTCGGTGATCCGCAACTCCACGGTGGGCACGTGCGCCGACGGCCGGACGTCGAAATAGATCATGGCAGGATCGGTGATCGTGCCGGAGGAGATCAACTCGGCGACCAGCGCCTCGTGATCCGCCGCGCTCGTCACCTCGCCCGGGTCACCGGCGGTGGGCCAGCGCTGCCAGACCAGCGACCGGACGCTGGCGTAGCCGCTGTCCTGACCCATCCAGTACGGCGAGCTGGTGGACAGGGCGAGCAGCACCGGCAGCCACGGCTGGACCCGGCGGGTGACCGCGACGGCCAGGTCCCGGTCGGTCACCCCGACGTGCACCTGCGCACCGCAGATCAACTGCTCCCGCGCGAGCAGCTGGTACTCGTCGAGCATCCGCCGGTACCGGGACGTGGGGGTGACACTCGGGTCGCCGTCGGCGCGCAGCGGCACCGTGCCGGCCGCCACGATGCCCAACCCGGCCCGGTCGGCCACCTGGACGGCCAACCGGCGCAGCCGGGTCAGCTCGGCGCGGATCTCGTCCAGGGTGCGGCAGACCGAGGTGTTGGTCTCCACCACGCTGCGGTGCAACTCCGCGGTGAACGAGTCGGCCGGCAGCCGGTCGAGCAACTCCCCGGCCCGGGGCACCAACTCCCGGGTGTGCAGGTCGACGACGTGGAACTCCTCCTCCACGCCGATCGTGGCCAGATCCGCCGGGTCGCCGTCGTCGAGGGTCACGGTCGGGTTGGCGCGTGGTGTGGGCAGTGCCCGGCCGTTGCCGGACCGGCCCATCGGCCCGTCGAACGTCGGCGCGTTTGTGGTGTTGTCGGCCATGGTCACCCCGGTTCGCGTATCGGTGGTCGTGGCTGTCCGACGAGCGTTCCCAGGTTTGGTGCCGGGGGTGTTTCCTGCGCGTTAAGGTGGCGGACCGTTCTGCCGGCACCCCGGCGACGCGCGGTGGGAGCAGGTGCGGTCGCGGATCGGCACAGAATGTGGACAGATGTCGCCCGGCCCCTATCGGGCTGGCCGGATCGGCTCCCGGTCGGCCTCCTGCCAGGCGCGCCGCAGCAGGGCGGTGAACGCGTGGTCGCCAGGGAAGGCCGTCTGGTCGATCGCCGCGATCGGCTGCGCCGGGCAGTGCGAGTTGGTCGCCGCAGCCGACGTCATCTCGTTCAGCGATTCGCCAGTCACCTTCCGGGTCGTGTCGGCAACGCCGAGCCTCCGCAGGCCGAGCCGAAGCAGCTGCATGGTGATGCCCGCCAGGAGTGGGCCGTCGGGCCAGACGACCTGTGCGCCGTCCCAGAAGGCGATGTTCCATACCGAGCCCTCAAGGAGGGAGCCGTCCCGGCCGGCGAACAGGACGTCGTCGAATCCGGCCTGGCGCGCGTGGATGCGATGGAAGGTGAGACCCAGCGTGGCCAGGTGTTTGAGCTGCGGAAGCTCTCGCTCGTACCGAACAGTCCGGACTCGCAGCGGCGCACCTGGAGCGTCGTCGACCGGTTCGTCGACGGACACCATGATGTCGATATCAGGCCACCGGGTGGGGTTCGGAAGGACTGTCACCTGGACGGAGGCATCGTCCCGGCCGCCCAGCGCCTGGCCGACGAGGGTCCTGACCTGGTCGCCGGACGGCGGGACGGCATCGGGAAGCAGCACGGCCGAGGCCTCGCGCAGACGACGGAGGTGCAGGGACAGGCCCGGCACGGCCCCGCCGCGCACCTGCATGGAGGTGAAGTGGCCGTAGTTCCACACGGCTGCCCGATGCAGGTCTTCGACGGTCGCCGGTTCGCCGTTGATCTCCACGTGTGCCACCGCGTCATGATGTCAGTCGACGCGGAGCCAGTCGCGGCTGCGGTACGCGGGAGCGCACCTGGGCCGCATCCTCGTCGACGGCGGGGACGCGGGTGCGGCCGTCGGGGATGTCGGGGTGTCCCACTGGCCCGGACACCCCGACATCGTCGACCTGGAGTTGGTGGCGTCCCGGGTTACCTCATGTTCGCCACCACGAACGGCGCGTGGCCGTGCAGGTAGTTGCTCCACCCGCCGGTCACCGGCGCGCCGGGGCTGAGCAGGTTTGTGGTGTCGGTGCCGACGTCGAGCTTCCACGCCGTCCAGGAGATGCCGTTCGCCCTCATCCAGTCGATCCAGGACTGCGCCTCCGGCAGGCAGGCCCGGCCGTCGAGGCCGCCGTCGGCGTTGCTGGCGCCCCACTCGGTGACGAACAGCGCCAGGCCGGCCCGGATCGCCGCGTCACCCTTGGCTCGCAGCGACGCGCCGTGGGTGCAGGAGTAGAAGTGCAGGGTGTACATCAGGTTGGTGCCGGTGACCGGGCTGGCCGCGGCCACGTCCACGTCCTGCGACCAGGTCGGGGTGCCGAGCACGACGATGTTGTCCGGGTCGGCGGCACGGATCGCTGCGACCACCGCCTGGTGGTACGGCTTGATGACGCTGGTCCAGCTCACCTGCAACGGCTCGTTGTACGGCTCCCAGATGACGTTGGGCAGGTGGCCGTAGCGGCGGGCCAGATCGCCGAAGAACGCCACCGCCTGGGACTGGTTGTTCTGGGCCTCGTGGGCGTGCCAGTCGACGATGACGTACACCCCGGCGCTGACCGCGTTGTTGATGATGGTCTCCACCTGCGCCCGCGCCTTGCCCGGGTTGCTCAGGTACGCGCCGGCCGGCTCCACGCCCATCGCCGCGCGGATCACCTGGAGGTTCCAGTTGTCCCGCATCCAGGTCAACGCGGAGAGGTTCTCGGCGTACGGGGCCGTCTCCCAGTTGAGCCACATGCTGCTGATGCCACGCAACTGCACCCGCGCACCGGACCTGTCGCACATCGTCGTGCCGCAGACCCGTAGCTGCCCGTGCCGCTCGACCGGCGTGCCGGTGCTCGGGGGCGGGGTCGTGGGAGGCGGAGTTGTCGGGGGCGGGGTGGTCGGCGGTGTGCCGCCGGTGCAGGACACGCTGTCGCCGTTGACCGTGCAGTTCACCGGGGTGCCCGACCCGTTGACGAGAAAGCCGAACGAGGTCGACGCGCCGGCGCCGAGGGTGCCGTTCCACGACACGTTGCTGAAGACGTAGTGGCTGCCGGAGGTCGTCTGCTGCGCGTTCCACGACTGGCTGATGCTCGACCCGGCCGGCAGGTCGAACTCGACCCGCCAGCTGCTGATCTGTGCGGAGGTGTTGTTGGTGACGGTGACCTGCCCCTGGTAGCCACTGCCCCAGGTGTTCGTCACGGAGAACACGGCGGTCGCCGCGCTGGCCGGTGTGGTGGCGACAGTCGCCACCGCACCGGCCAGCAGGCCGGCGACGGCCAGAGTCGTGACAAGTCTCAGTGTGCGCATGCTGAACCCGCTTCGGTCGATCGACGGTGATGGCCTGTGGCGGGGCGGCGCCTGCGGCAGACAATATCGATCTTTCCCTATGCGGTTCAAGGCCGCGCGGCTGATTTTCCGCCGGCCGGAGCGTCGAACGGCGGGGTGGCCGCGGGTCGGGGCTCAGCGTGGCCCGCTGGTCACCGCCCGCGCACCCGGTAGGCCAGGTGGGTGACCCCGTCGCCCTCGACGACGCGCAGAGGGCCGTCGAGTTGGAGTGGCGCGATCTTCAGGTCGGCGAAGAGGGGGATGCCGGCGCCGAGCAGGACCGGTACGAGGTCGACGTGCACCTCGTCGAGCAGGCCGGCCTCGATGACCTGGGCGGCGATGGTGCCGCCGTTGACGCCCACCTCCTTGTCACCGGCGAGCGCCTTCGCCCGGTCGATGGCGCTGACGATGCCGTCGGTGACGAACACGAAGGACTCGTTCTCCGGCTCCCATCCCTCCGGCACGCGGTGCGTGACGACCACGACCGGCTTGTCCAACGGGTGCCGGCCGCCCCACCCGTTGGTGATGTCGAACAGCCGCCGGCCGACGACGAGCGCGCCGGTCCGCTCGGTGAGCTCCCGCAGGTGCCGGGCACTCGCCGCGGACGTCCGGAACGTCATCTCCGGGTTGGCCGTCGGCGTCTCGACGTCTCCGTTCTCGTACCACTGGAAGAGGTACTCGAAGCCACCGTGGGACGCGTCCGCGATGTAGCCGTCCAACGACATCGTCGCCCCGGTCGTCACCTTCGTCATCGATCCACTCCTTGGTCCGTACGGTGTCAGCCTGCGGGTGGGACCGGGTGTGCCCGGCCCTCACCCCGCGGTCGAAGCCGGAGCCCTCGCTCTCGACACGGTCGCCTGATTTTCTCCCGGAGCGGGCGCGGGTGCTCAACCCTTGTCGAGCACCACGGCCTGGTGGACGTAGTCTTGCAGCGCCGCACGGTCCAGGGTGCCGGCCGGCCTGAGTTTGACGTGCCGGGTCCCCTTTCCCACACCGGCGAGCAGTCCGTGGCGGTCGGTGAACTCGGCGCCCCGGGCGAACGCGAAGGTAACGTGGGTCTTGCTCAGGCTCAGGATCGCCAGGAGTTTGACGCCCTGCCAGGCGAGCGAGCCCCGGCTGATCACCTCACGGGCGTCGGGGGCGCACTCCCGCATCATCTCGCGCAGTGCGGCGACCACGTCGCGGTGCTCGACGGGCAGCCGACCCAGGTGCTCGTCGATGTCATGGCTGGTCATGTCCGGGTCCCTCCGTTGTGGTGGCTACTGGTCTCAGCGGATCTGGGCGGCGACGGCGGCAGCGGCAGCGGTCGCCCCGGCGTCGTTGAGGTGCAGGAAGTCGACGTGGGCGTACGCGGGTCGCAGGGCGTCGCGGTCGGACGGATCGGCGAGGATCCGGTCGAGGTCGACGACGGCGTCGTACTCGCCGCTGGTGCGGATCCACCGGTTCACCTCGTCGCGTACCTCCTCCTTCTCCTGGGTGTAGCTGTACGAGTTCTTCATGGGCGGCATCGTGGCGCCGATGACGGTGACCCGGTGGGCCCGGGCGGCCCGGATCAGCGCCCGGTGGCCGTCGATGAGCGCAGCGGCGGTCACCACCGGCGAGGCGCCACAGCCGAAGTCGGGGTAGCCGCCCCCGGTGATGTCGTTGATGCCGATCAGGACGACGGCCGATCGCACCCCGGGCTGTGCGAGAACGTCGTGGCGGAACCGGCTGACGCCCCGCTCACCGAAGCACGTCGAGTCGGCGAGCAACTTGTTGCCACCGATCCCGACGTTGGCCACCGCCAGTGGGCGGCCGGCGGCGACCAGCCGCTCGGCCAACTGGTCCGGGTAGCGGTTGTCGGCACCGAGGGTGGAGCCGTATCCGTCGGTGTGCGAGTCACCGAACGTCACCACCGTGCCCCGGGTACGCGGCGACCCGGCGACGTCCACCCCCGTCAGGTGGTACCACGACTGACTCGTCTCGCCGGAGAACGCGCCAGCGCGGTGGTCGAAGCGGTGATCGCCAGTCGCGCGGTAGGTGCTGGTGAGTCCGTCCTGGTGGTAGGTGGCCGGGCCGGTCGCGCCGGCGAAGTACAGCGTCACGGTCACCGCCTCCAGCGCCCGTACCGGCAGGGACACCGGGTCGGAGGTGGTCTCGGTGCCGGCGGGCACGGTGGTCGTGCGCCGCCGGTCGAAGGTGACAGGCAGCAGGGTGCCGGGTCGCACCGCCGCTCCGGTGCCCGGACGGCCCACGGTGGCGCCGGTCAGTCGCAGCGGTTGGCTGCCGTACCGGTTGGAGACCCGGATCCGGATCTGGGAGCCGGCCGCGCTGACCCGCACCACCTGCCGGACCGACTCGTCGGCGAAGCCGGTCATGGACCAGTTGGTGCCGAACCAGTCGCTGCCCGGCACGGGGTGGTGGTGGGCGGCCGACCAGGCCGCCGACCAGGCCCCCGCCGCGTCGCGGCCGGTGGTCGCGGCGCTGGCCGGGGCGGCTGGCGCCAGCAGGCACAGGGCGGTGAGTACGGGCAGGATGCGAGCCGTCGACGTCGACATGGGAGTGTCCCTTCGGGAAACCACGGTGGGCGATGGGTTGCGGCCGGCTCAGGCCGGCCGACCGATGGGATTCACCCTGCCCGGGGGGCCTTACCGTTTCTTTACGGTGTTCTGCCGAGCCGACCGTGCCGCCACCCCGGCAGTCCCCTGGTCTGCGCGCCGGCTCTCGCGGGGCGGGTCGGGGCCGTATCCTGGCCGCCATGCGGTTCGGGGTGCTGGGCCCGTTGACGGTGTGGACCTCGCACGGTGCCGTGGTGACCGTCCCGGGGTTGAAGGTCCGGGCCCTGCTCGCCGCGTTGCTGCTGCACGAGGGGCAGCCGGTGCCGGCGGATCGGCTCATCGACTATCTGTGGGGTGACAGCCCGCCGGCTAACGCCGCCGGGGCGCTGTCGGTGAAGGTGTCGCAGCTACGCCGGGTGCTGGCCGAGGCCGAGCCCGGCGGTCGGGAGTTGGTGCGGTCGCCGCCACCCGGCTACCGGATCCTGGTCGATCACGACGACGTGGACTCCCGCCGTTTCCACCGGATGGTGTCGGAGGCGCGGGCGACGCGGGACGTTCGATCTCGCGTGGCGCTCTACACGGCGGCGCTGGCCCTGTGGCGGGGGCCGGCCTTCGCCGACTTCCGCGACGAGCCGTTCACCGCCGCCGTGACCGCCGGGCTGGAGGAGCAACGTCTCCTCGCCGCGGAGGACTGTCTCGACGACCGGCTGGCACTCGGCGAGCACGGGGCCGTCGTCGGTGACCTCGGCGACCTGCTGGCCCGGCAGCCGCTGCGCGAACGCGCACGGGGGCTGCACATGCTCGCCCTGTACCGGGCGGGACGCCAGGCCGAGGCGTTGAGCAGCTACGACGAGCTGCGTGTCCGACTCCACGAGGAGTTGGGGCTCGATCCGGGCCCCGAGCTGGCCGCGCTTCAGCGGGCCATCCTCGCGCACGATCCGACGCTCGCCACACCACCGGCGGCCCTCGGCGCGGCCGAGCACATCGCTCCCGCGCGGACGAACCTGCCGACCTCGTTGACCGAGCTGGTCGGTCGCGAGGCGGCCGTCACCGAGCTGACCGCGGAGGTGGCGGGCAACCGGCTGGTGACCCTGGTCGGCATCGGCGGGGTCGGCAAGACCCGGCTCGCCCTGGAGGTCGCCCGCGCCCGGTCGACCGCTTACCCGGACGGGGCGGTGCTTGTCGAGCTGGCGGGCCTCGCCCGGTCCGACGCGCCCGAAACGGTAGACGCGGTGGCGGAGCTGGTGCTGGCGGTGCTCGACGTGCGGGACGCCGCCGAGGCGGGCACGGCCAGCGCGCCGGTCGACCGGCTCGCCCGGGTGTTGGGCGACCGCCGGCTCCTGCTCGTCCTCGACAACTGCGAGCATCTGGTGGAAGCGGTCGCCGAGGTGACCGCCGTGCTGTTGCGGGCGGCACCCGGGGTGCGCGTGCTGGCGACCAGCCGGGAGCCGCTCGGGCTGTCCGGCGAGGTCGTGTGGGTCGTCCCGCCGCTGCCGGTCCCCGAGGAGAGCGGCGGTACGGACCTGGCCGCCCTGCGCCTCTCCAGCTCGGTGCGGCTCTTCGTCGCCAGGGCGGCCGCCGCGGACCGGGGGTTCGTACTCACCGTGGAGAACGCGACCGCCGTCGCCACCCTGTGTCGCCGGCTCGACGGGATCCCGCTGGCACTGGAGCTGGCCGCCACCCAGGTCCGTGGGCTGGGCGTGCCGGGTCTGGTCGCCGGGCTCGGCGACAGGTTTCGGCTGCTGGGGGCCCGGCACCGGGGCGTCCCTCCCCGCCAGCGGACGCTGCTGGCGATGCTCGACTGGAGCCGGCAACTGCTCACCGAGCCGGAACGGGTGGTGTTGCGGCGGCTGGCCGCGTACGCCGACGGGGGTCGGGTGGACGCGGTGCGGGCCGTCTGCGCGCCCGACGGCGTGCCCACCGCGAGCGTCGCGGACCTGCTGGCCCGCCTCGTCGACCGGTCGCTTGTCGTCGTCGCGCCGCGCGACGGCGGCCCGCACTACCGGCTGCTGGAGTCCGTCGCCGCCTTCGGCCTGGAGCAGATGCGCACGGCCGGTGAGGCGGACCAGATCCGCACGCGCGCCCACCGTCACCTCGCCGAGCTGGCCGAGCGGGCGCGGGACCACCTGCACGGTCCGGACCAACGCCTGTGGTTGCGGCAGCTCGACGCCGAGTCCGCCAATCTGCGCGGCGCGCTGGACGCCGCGGTCCGTCAGCGCGACGGGGATCTCGCGCTGCGCCTGGCCAACGCGCTGAGCTGGTACTGGTTCCTCCGGGGCCGGTTCACCGAGGCCCGCCGGCGGCTCGCGGCGGCCCTGGATTGCCCGCCGGAGGGGCCCACCGCCGAGCGTGCCCGCGCCACGGCGTGGCACCTGGGTTTCGCGCTCCTGTCCGGCGACGTCGCGGACTGGGCAACGCGCCACCACGCGGCGATCCGGCAATACGAGGGCATCGACGACCCGCACGGCCGGCTCCGGGCGCAGTGGTTTCTCGCCTACGCGGAGATCGACCTCGGTGACGTGGCGGCCACCGGCGAGTTGCTCGACCGCGTCCTTGCCGAGGCGCGCGCTCTGGGCGACGTGTGGGTCGTGGCCGCCACCCTGGGCCTGCGCGCCAAGCACGCGTACGCCCGGGGCGACGGCACGGTGGTGGCGCGCGACGGAGCGGAGAGCGCGACGCTGTTCCGCCGGCTCGGTGACCGGTGGGGGCTGTTGCAGGCCACGGAGTGGCTCGGCGCCCAGGCGGGCATGACCGGGGACTACGAGCAGGCCGATCGGTTGTACCAGGAGGGCCTCCGCGTCGCGGAGGATCTGGGCCTGTCGTTCGAGGTGGCCGGTCACCTCTCCTGGCTGGGCTGGGTGGCCCTGCAACGAGGCGACTATCCGCGGGCGCGGCAGCTCAGCGGTCGCGGGCTGCGGCTGGCCACCGAGCAGGGGACACCGCTCGGCATCGTCTTCGCCGAGCTGTGTCTCGCCGCCGCGGCGCGGCGGGAGGGCCTGCTCGACATGGCGGAGACGCACCTGCGCAACCTGCTGGACGCGGCCGCACGGCAGCAGGACGGCCCCGGGCAGCCTCTCTACCTGACCGGAGTCCTCGGTGAGCTGGGGTACGTCGCCGAGCTGCGCGGCGACCCGGCGGCGGCCCTGGGTTGGCACCTGCGGGCCGCCGAGGTCGCCGCGGACCTCGGCGCCGACCAGGACCCGTGGCAGATCCTCGTCGGCGTGGCCGCCGCCGGTGACCGCCCGCAGGACGCGGCCCGGTTGCTCGGCGCGGCGGCGGCGAGCCGGGAGGCGACGGGCCTCCCACTGGCGCCGGCCGATCGCCCCGACGTCGAGCGGGCGACCGCGCTGGCCGTGGCGGGGTTGGGTGTCGAGGACTTCGCCGTGGCCTACGAGCGGGGACGACGGCTGTCGCCCGAGGAGATCCGTCGCGTCGTTCGGCGCGCGGGCCTGGCGACCCTGCCCGGTTGACCAGGGCCGAGGCCGCGAGCCACTGCCCCGAGTGACGCGCTTCGGGTCAGGGGCGCAGCGCGTTGAGCACCAGGTCGGCGTACCGACGCCACACCGCCGGGTCACGCTCGTCGAGCACGATGAGCTGCCGGACCGCCCCGCAGAGGAGCACCCGGATGTCCAGCTCCCCGGCGTCCTGGCGGATCTTGCCGGAGGGCCGGACCGCCGCCACCAACTGCCCGATCAGGCCCAGGATGTGCGCGGCGGGCACCAGCCTGCCCTCGAAGAACGCGTCGGCGAGGACCCGGTCCCGGGCGAGACGTCCGAACAGGTCGGGCACGAAGGAACACCACTCCCGGTATGCGTCGGCTCCGTCGAGCGCGGCGCGGATGCGCTGCTCCAGCTCCTGGAACTGCTGCTGGACGACCGCGACGACCAGGTCTTCCTTGCTGGGGTAGCTGCGGTAGACCGTCGCGCGGCCCACCCCGGCCCGGTCCGCGACCTGCGGCACCGTCACCTGAAGCCCCTGCTCGGCGAAGAGTTCCCGGGCGGCGGCGATGACCCGCTCCTGGTTCCGACGGGCGTCGAGACGCCGATGGGGAGTGCGCGGGTCGCTCGGGGTGGGCGGGGTCATGGTCTCAGTCTGCCCGTTCGGTCTCGCCGGCCAGCGGCGGCTCGTCGCCGTACACCGTGGTCAGCTCGACGGTGAGCACCGTGGCCACCCGGCCGAACGACCAGTAGTAGCCGATCACCTGGAGCACCTCGACGATCTCGCGCTCGCTGAGGATCTGCCGCACCTGGTCGAAGAGATCATCAGGAATGCGCGGTGACCGCACCACCTCGGCGGCGAACCGGATGAGCGTCCGGTCGTACGCGCAGAGGTGCGGGCTGTCGATGTCCCGGCTGGTGATGATCTCGCGGGTGGCCCGGTCGACGCCGGCCGCTTCGGACATCGGACGGTGTTGGGCCGCCTCGAACTCGCACTCGGTGTACTCGGCCACGGTCAGGATGACCAGTTCCCGCGAGCGGGCGGGCAGCTCCAGCGCGGCGAACTGCGCCCTCGCGAGCTGGATGAACAGTTTCACCGTGCCGATCGAGTGGGTCAGCATCTTGACCATCGGGTCGGGCGGCAGGGCGGACAGGAAGTCGCGGACGTCGGCCGGAATCGCGTTCGGGTCGGGGTCGGCAAGGCGGGGCATGGTTCTCTCCTCTGCTGGTGGTCGAGATGGTTCAGGCGGGCAGGTCGAAACCCGTCTCGCTGAGGTGGCGGAACCGGCCGTCCTCGGCATACGACCCGAAGATCGCGATCTCCCGTCTGGCGGTCGATCCGTCGACCAGGGTGATCTCGTAGACGTGCCGTTCGGCGTAGTGGAGGCCGTCGCGCAGCTCGTCGAGGACGCGCACGGTGCCGCTGACGATCTGACCGCGTACCCGGGTCACCATCTCGACGAACTCGGCCCGATCGAGGGTCGCGCCGTCGCTGCGGTGGGTGTAGTCGGGGGCGTAGAACTCGTCCAGCGCCTCAGCCAGGTCGCGTGTCGGCTCGAAGACCACGGCGCGCAGGGCGTCGCTGATCCGTACCGGAATCATGGGGCTCCTCGTGACAGGTGGATCCGGACTCGGAAGTCCGCTTAGTCACCACCGTACCGGACACGCGAGTCCGCTTCCGGTGAGAGTCGTCACTGGGTGCGGGTGGGCGGGGCCGGTCGTAGCGTGGGGCGCATGCGAACCACCACACTGGGCAACGCAGGTCCCGAGGTCGGCGTCATCGGTCTCGGGTGCATGGGCATGACCCACGCGTACGACGTCACCGGCCCGCGCGACGACGACACCTCGATCTCGGTCATCCACCAGGCCCTCGACCTGGGCGCCACCCTGATCGACACGTCGGACGTGTACGGGCCGTACACCAACGAGGAGCTGGTCGGGCGGGCGCTGGCCGGCGGTCACCGCGAGCGGGCCGTCCTGGCGACGAAGGCCGGCCTGGTGGTCACCTCCCCCACCGGCGGTCCCGGCAACCTCGCGAAGATCGGCAACAACGGCCGCCCGGAGCACATCCGCACGGCGATCGACGACAGTCTGCGTCGGCTCGGCACCGACCACGTCGACCTCTACCAGCTACACCGGGTCGACCCGGAGGTGCCCATCGAGGAGTCCTGGGGTGCGATGGCCGAGGCCGTGGCGGCGGGCAAGGCACGCCAGCTCGGGCTGTCCGAGGTGACGGTGGCCCAGATCGCGCGGGCCCAGGCGGTGCACCCGGTGGCGTCGGTGCAGTCCGAGTTGTCGCTGTGGACCCGCGACCCGCTGGCCGAGGTGCTGCCGTACTGCGTCGAGCAGGGCATCGCCTTCCTGCCGTTCTCGCCGCTGGGTCGCGGTTTCCTCGCCGGCCGGTTCACCTCGTTCGACGACCTGCCCGCCGACGACTTCCGTCGTGGTCTGCCCCGTTTCCAACAGGAGGCGCTGCGCGCCAACCTCGCCATCGTCGCCCGGGTCCGCGAGATCGCCGACCGGGCCGGCGTCAGCCCCGCGCAGGTCGCCCTCGCCTGGGTGGTGGCGCAGGGTGACCGGGTCATCCCGATCCCGGGCACCAAGACCCCGAAGTACCTGGTGGACAACTGCACCGCCGGCGACGTGCGGCTCAGCGCCGAGGACCTGGCCGAGCTGGACGCGCTGCCCGCGCCGGAGGGCGGTCGCTACTGAGGCCGCGGCGGCCCGGCACCGCTGTGCCGGGCCGCCGCAGTGCCACCGGCGGGCCGAACCTGACCCCGACGCCGGGCGAGTAGAGCACGCTGACCGGCGGCCCGACCGGTGCCGGCAACCCGGCGGCGGTGACCAACTCGTCGTCCAGGTGCAGCAGTTCGGCCCGGTGCAGCGGCCAGCGCGGATGCCAGTTGGGCAGGTGCAGTGTGCGCCCGTGGGCCCGCGTGTGCAGCCCCCAGCGTGCGGTGACGAAGTGCTCCAGAGGGCTCGGCTCGTCGATCCGCTCCCCCACCCGCACCACCATCCGGTTTCTCGCACCCGCCGGGCCGGGCCAGCGTCGGCGGCACCGGTAGTCGCGGCGGTCACCGTCGCGGTCCAACCGCATCGACGACCAGAGGTACGGCAGACGCAGCGTCGCCCGCGCCACCAGCACCGGCACCAGACGGGACGCGTCGAGCGAGCGGAACACCACGGCTCGTCGGCCGGTGTCGTCGACCGAGTACAACCGGACGTTGGTCTCGGCGAAGGTGCCGAAGTAGGGCACCCCCGGTCCGCGGCCGAAGCCCAGCCCGACCATCCGGAAGCCGATCAGCCCGACGAAGCTCACGCCGTCCATCGTGTCCGGACGGGTGCCGGCCGGCAGCAGCGGCGCGACGATCTCCGGGGCGACGGCCCAGTGCAGGAAGGTGAGATCCTCCCAGCGTTGCCGCAGGACGGCCCGGGGGAACGCCTGCCGGGGTGCGTGGTCGACCGGTTCGATGTCCACCCCCTCATCCTGACTCAGGCGTGCGGGCCGACGTCCACAGTTCCGATTGTCAACGACGGCTTGCCCTCCAGAATGTGGGCGACCCGCTCGACCTCCTCGGCCAATGCCCGGCGTCGACCGGGGTCGAGCGCCCGCAACGGCTCGACGGTGACGCGGATCGTGCGCCCGGAGCGACGCTGGTGCCACACCCCGGCGACCGTCCCGTCCACGAGGAGCACCGGAAAGTTGCCGGCCTGCCCACCGGCCAGCGCCCGCTCGGCGGCGGCACCGGGAAAGAGCTGCTCGCGGGGGTGGCAGCCGACCGCGTACGCGTCGAAGTAGGGCAGTAACCGCAACCCGGACGGCAGATCGTCCGGGAAGTCGGTGTCGCCGGCGACCACCCACGCCCGCGTGCCGGCGACGGTGACCTCGCCCAGATCCTGCGACCGGAACACCCCGGTCGCCCACCGCTCGGTCACCGACAGCCACCTGGCGAACTGGGCGGGGGTGGCCGGCCCGTACGCGTACAGGTAGCGGCGGACGAGGTCGGCAAGCGCCGCCGGGCCGGCCAGCGGCGTGAATCCGGGTAGCCAGCGGGCCGGGCTGGTGTAGGTGGTGGCGCGTCCCCGGGTCGGGCCGTGGCACATCACGCCGCCCCGGGTGGCGGCCGACATCGCGGCCATCCACCGGGGCCACCGGTCCTGGAACGCCTCCATGACCCGCTCGCCCGCCCACGCACCGGTGCGGGCGACGACCTCCTCGGTCAGCTCGGCGGTGGTCAGCTCGGCCTCCGCCAACGCGTCGGCGATGGCCACGAGGACCTGCTCATGCTGCTCGGGAGTCAACAGCCCTCGGCTCTGCTCCCACGGCGGGGCGGGCATCGCGCTCAGCGCGCCGGTCCACATCGGCAGGTCCGCGGCGGCGAGCAGGTGCACCGTCCCGCGCGGCCCCCGGGTCTTGACCAGTGTGCGGTCCCCCCAGAGCGCCTGGCGCACCAGCGCACGGGTCGCGCCCGGGACACGTAGCCCGACGGACAGCTCGGCGGCGGAGGCGACCTGGGCGTGCGCCCCGCACATCCTCGACACCACGTCGGCGACGCGCTCGGCGGACGGGTCGGCGACCGGCGCGGACGACGCCGGTGCTGCCAGCCCGTGTCGCGCCAGCCGCCGGGCGGACACCTGCGCCCAGCTCAGCTCGGTCACGGCCGGCCCTCGTCGGCCGGGCACGGGGGTGGGGCTTCGAGAGCGCGTCTGGTCATGTCGCCCACGCTACGACCGACGTACGTCACTTTCCGGCAGCCACCGTCGGCGTCGGGGCCCTCCCCCGGTGCCGGCTCCGGGGATCGACGCCGTCACCCGTCGTAGGCTGGGTACCGGCGACAGGCACCGAACAACACCGACCAGACCGCCGCGAACAGGACACCTCGGGACGCGCAGGAGGACGTACGCGTGACGCAGGGTGACACGGAGCTGGTGCTGCTCGCGCAGGCGGGAGACGCGGCGGCGCTCGGTGCGCTGCTGGCCCGCCACGAGGCCGAGATGCGGGCCGTGGCGCTGAGCATCCTCGGCTACGGACCGGACGCCGAGGACGCGGTGCAGGACGCGATGGTGGTGGCGTTGCGCCGGATCGGCGAGGTCCGCGACCCGGCTGCCGTCGGCCCGTGGTTGCGCGTCATCGTGCGCAACAACAGTCGGATGGCACTACGCGGGCAGCGGGCCGTCCCGGTCGCCGAGCCGGAGTGGTTCGCCGGCCCCGCCGACACACCCACCCCGGAGGAGGCACTGGACCGGGGCGCGATGCGCGACTGGGTGTGGCACGCCATCGGGCAGTTGTCCGAGCCGGACCGGCTGGTCACACTTCTGCGGTACTTCAGCGACGCGTCCTCGTACGAGCAGATCGCGGCCGTGTGCGGCGTGCCGGTCGGCACCGTCCGCAGCCGCCTCAGCCACGCCCGCCGGGCGCTCACCGGCGGCCTGCGGGCGGCGGCGAGCGCGGCCCACACCGACGTCGCCGCGACGAACGGGGCACGGTGGCGGGAGGGCCGCGACATGATCGCCACGGCGATGGGCGGCGACTTCGACCGGGTGGTCCGCGAGAGCTGGTGGCCGGACGCCGAGATGATCGTGCCGGGCGGCCCGCGCGGCGGCCGTGACCTGGCCGTCGCGGGCATGGACCGCGACCTGACGGCCGGGGTACGCCAGCGGCTGCGCAACGTCGTCGCCAGCGGCGACGTGCTGATCTGGGAAACCGACCTGATCAGCCCGCCCGACGACCCGGAGCACTGCCCACCGGCGGCGCTGTGGTTACAGGTGCTGCGAGAGGGTCGGGTGCGCCACCTCACCCTCTTCCACCCCGTGCCCGCGCTGCGCTGAAAAACTTCTCGGACCGAGCGAACTTTCTCCCCGAGCCACGCATCTGGTTCGCGTCATGCACCAGTCGCCGTGTCGGCAACGCCGCACGGGTCGCGGATCGGGAGACAGCCCATGGGTTCCACAAGCAACGACGTCAGCGCGCTCGCACCGGGTGCCCACACCTTCCTCGTCGACGGCGTTCGGCAGGTCTACCACGTCGCCGGCAGCGGCCCGGTGTGCGTGGCGCACTCCGGCGGCCCCGGCATCGAGTGGGCGTATCTGCGGACGCCCGGCCTGGAGGAGCACTTCACGGTGGTGTACGTCGAGCCGGTCGGCACGGGTGCGTCGGGGCGGCTCGACGATCCCACCGACTACCGTCTCGACACGTATGTCCGGTTCCTCGACGCCGTCGTCGCGCACCTCGGCGAACCCCGGGTGTACCTCCTCGGGCACTCGCACGGCGGTTTCGTCGTCCAGCGCTACGCGCTCGCACACCCGGACCGGGTCGCCGGTCTCGCCCTGTACGACACCTCGCCCGTCACCGGCGCCGAGTTCTGGGCCGAGGCGATGGCCGGGCTCGCCGCGTACCCGCAGCGGCACCCGGACCGGCCGGAGGCGGCAGCGGTCCCGGCCGCCTTCGGGCAGATCGGTGCCGCCACCGACGACGAGTCGTTGGCCACCGCCCTACGCGCCGCCCTTCCGGTCTACTTCGCGGACTTCTGGGGCCGGCAGGACGAGTTCGTACCGTTTCAGGCCGCTGTCCGGATCTCGTTGGCGCCGGCGAGCGCGCAGGACCCGGTGCCCTTCGACGTGCGGGAGAACCTGGCTGAGATCACCGCGCCCGCCGTGGTGATCGTCGGCGCGTACGACTTCATCTGCCCTCCGCGCCGCGCCGAGGAGCTGCACGCGGGCCTGAAGGACTCGCGGCTGGTGCTGCTGGAGCGCAGCGGGCACTTCGCGCACATCGAGCAGCCGGTGGAGTTCACCGAGGCCGTGGTGGAGCTGCTCACGCGCTGAACCGGTGCGGCCCCAGGTCGGTTCGTCACAGCGGGCAGACCTCGGGGTGCGCACGCGTTGCACGGTCATAGGCTTGGCACTTTGGTGCACCGTGACGAAGAGGAGACCGCCGTGAGCCAGACCGAGCGGATGGATTCCGTCGACGAGTGGAACGTGGCCGAGGACGACGGCGTCCTGGACGCCTCCGACACCCTCGACGACGACCGGGTCGGTGACCCCCTGGACACCGGCATCGTCGCCGAGGATCACTGGACCGCGGCCAACCGGTTCGGCACCACGCCGGCCGAGGAGCGCGCCGGTGAGTCCCTGGAGCAGCACCTCGCCCAGGAGGTGCCGGATGTCGACCCGTACGCCGAGGGCGGCGACGACGAGGACGAGCTGACCCGCCGGGGGTACGAGAGCGAGGCACGCGCGGGCCGTCTCGTCGCCTACGACGAGGGCGTCCGCGAGGACGACGAAGCCGAGTCGGTCGCCTGGGACGCCGGGATCGACGCGGGCGCCGCCAGCGCCGAGGAAGCGGCGGTCCACGTGGTCGAGGAGCCGGACGGGCTCGGCGACGGCCCGTTGCGCTGACGCCGTACCGCCGCGCTCGGCACCCCAGGGGGCCGAGCGCGGCGGCGTGGGTCAGTGAATGACGACGGGCGCCTTGACCTGCTCGCCCTGCGCGTCGTCGAGCCGCGCCGGGGGACGTCGGCGCGGCAGCAGGGCCGCCGGGACGAACGTGAGCACGACAAGCGCGAACGCGACCCAGAACGTGCTGGCGAACGACTTGGCGGCGAAGTCGAGCCCGCGCTCGATGATCGACGGGTCCACCGGCATCTGCTGGAGCAGCTCCGGCCGTTGCTGGGAGGCGATGGCCAGCCCGGCCTCGGTGATCGGCTTGCCGCTCTCGTCGACCAGGCCGGGGATCGGCCGGGAACCGTTCAGCTCGTTGGTGAGGATCACCGACATCACGGCGGCGCCGACCGAGCCGCCGATCTGCTGGAGGATGTTGACAAGCGTCGAGCCGCGCGCCACGTCGTTGGCCGACAACGTCCGCAGCGCCGACGTCATGATCGGCATCATCGTGCCGCCCATACCCAGGCCCATCACGAACAGCGAGCCTTCGAGCATCAGGTACGAGGTCTGCGGGTCGACCTGGGTGAAGCTGAAGAACCCGACGACGATGAGCGCCAGCGCGAACGGGACGGTACGCCCGATCGGCACCCGGTCGGCCAGCATGCCGGCGATCGGCATGGTGATCATCGCGCCGATGCCCTGCGGGGCCATCAGCAGGCCGGCGGTCAGCGTCGTCTCGCCGCGCACCTGTAGGAAGTAGCTCGGGAACAGCAGACCGGCGCCCATGAACGCGATGATGAACACGAACAGCGTCAGCGACGCGATGGTCAGGCTGCGGTTGCGGAACAGCCGCAGGTCGAGCAGCGGGTGCCGGGGCTTGAACGAGTAGAGCACGAACGCCACCACGAGCGCCCCGCCGACAAGCATCGGAGCCCACACCTTGGTCGCGGCGAAGGTGCCCGCCTCCGGCAGCGACGACACGCCGTAGAGGAAGAGCGCCAGGCCCGGCGAGAGCATCAGCATGCCGACGAAGTCGAACGACTCGGACGGCTCGGGGGCGTCCTTCGGCAGCGCCATCTGCGCGTAGATCAGCGCGACGACGCCGATCGGCAGGTTGATCAGGAAGATCCAGTGCCAGCTCGCGGTGTCGATCAGCCAGCCACCGAGGATCGGGCCGCCGATCGGGCCGAGCAGCATCGGGATGCCGAGGACGGCCATCAGCCGGCCGATGCGGTGCGGGCCGGCCGCGCGGGTCATGATGGTCATGCCCAGCGGCATGAGCATGCCGCCGCCGAGGCCCTGGAGCACGCGGTAGCCGATCAGCTCGCCGATCGTGTCGGCGGTGGCGCAGAGCCCCGACCCGATCGTGAACAGGGTCAACGCCACCATGTAGAGCCGTTTGGTGCCGAACCGGTCGGCCGCCCAGCCGCTGAGCGGGATCACGGTGGCCAGCGCGAGGGTGTAGGCGGTCATCGTCCACGCGACGCGGGCGTAGGACGCGTCGAACTCGCTCTGGAATTTGGGCAGCGCCACGCTGACCACCGTCACGTCGAGGATCGACATGATGGCGCCGAGGACGACGACGCCGGCCACCTTGAGTACCGCGGCGTCGAGTTTGTCCGATGTCGCGACGGATTGCTGTGTCACTAACTCTCCTGTAGTCGATTGAGCCGGCCGATGGTGGGCGGTGGCGGCGATGCCGCGCCTACCGGGCGCGGGGCGCGACGTGCCAGGACGACGACGCGCGCAGGAAGAGTATCGGGAGGATGTGACGGTTCGCCGCCCGATTAAGGCTCGTCCGGGCGTCGCATCCGATCGGCCGTGCGACTGTGGCCGGACGTCGTGGTGGCGAGCAGCCGGCCGAACCCTGCGTCAACCGGCGCGCACGGTGCGTCAGAGACGGGTCGCGGTCCGGATCAGCGCGGCGAGGGCCAGGGATCGGCTGTGCGGCGGCCACGCGATCACCGTCGTCACGGTCGGCGCATCCACCACCGGCACCGCGGCGAGGTCGGGGCGTAGGTCGGCGCGGACCGACTCGGGCAGGACGGCCGACGCCCGGCCGAGCGCGATCAGCTGGTACAGCTGGGTGGTGTCCCGCGCCTGCGGACCGGGTCCGTCCGGGTACGTGCCGTCGGGGCCGGGCCGGCGGGGCATCGGCAGGTCGGGCAACGCGGTGACGTCAGCCCACTCAGCGTCGCCACGGACCGTGAACATGTCCAGCGACGTCGGCTCTCTCACCCGGCAGACCGCCTCCACCGACGAGCTCATGACGGGCCCGCTGGCCGTCGCGTACGCGCCGTCGAAGCCGTTCCTCAACGCCGTCACCGTGCAGTACGCCAAGGAGCTGCGCGGCACGAACATCCTGATCAACGCCGCCTGCCCCGGCTTCGTCGCCACCGATCTCAACGGCTTTCGCGGCGTCCGTACCCCCGAACAGGGCGCGGCGATCGCCATCCGCCTCGCGACCCTGCCCGACGACGGGCCGACCGGCGGGTTCTTCGAGGACGCCGGTGTGGTGCCCTGGTGATCAACCGTGCTGCCCACCGCGGTAGCTGAGCGGGCGTGGGGCGCGCCCGACCCTGGCCGCGCGCCACTCACCGCCCTGGTAGCTGGTGGGGCCGTGCCGGGTCCTGGTGGCGTGCCTCTCTTCGCCTCGGCGTTGGCCGGCGAGGCCGCGAAGCAGTCCACCGTCGTCGACCCGGACTCCGCGCTCACCCAGGAGGAAATCCCGTTACCTTTTTGATCGTCCCCAGCCGGGGACCCTCGGTCGCCCGGCCCGGTATGACTTCCTGCCCCTGTCGTTCGGATGATCCGGGGGGTGTTGTCGCCGGGTCGGGTGGCGTCGGCGGACCGCTGATAGGGACACGGCCACCCGTGTTCGGGGTAGGTCTCTTCGTAACGTGGCTGCCGGCAGTCCGACGCCTGGACCAGCGGCCGAGGCCACGATGCGATGCGTGGAGGCGGGTCTGGTGCACGACGGATATGGCGTCTTCCTCGGCTTGGACGTCGGCAAGGGTGATCACCACGCGGTCGGATTGGCTCCGGACGGCAAGCGGCTGCACGACGCGCCGCTGCCGAATACCGAGGCCCGGCTGCGGCAGCTATTCGACAAACTCGCCCGTCACGGCCGAGTCTTGGTCGTGGTTGACCAGCCTGCCTCGATCGGCGCCTTGCCGGTCGCGGTGGCTCGGGCGTGTGGGCATCAGGTGGCCTACCTGCCCGGCCTGGCGATGCGGCGGATCGCTGACCTGCACCCCGGCTCGGCGAAGACCGACGCCCGCGATGCCTACGTCATCGCTGACGCGGCCCGCACTCTGCCGCACACGCTGCGGCGGGTCGACACCGGCGACGAGACCCTGGCCGAGCTGGAAGTCCTCGTCGGTTTCGACGACGACCTCGCCGGCGAAGCCACCCGGGTGTCCAACCGCATCCGGGGACTGCTCACCCAGATCCATCCCGCCCTGGAACGCGTCCTCGGCCCGAAAATCGCGCACAAAGCTGTGCTGGAGCTGCTCTCGCGCTGCGGCGGCCCGGTCGGTTTGCGCAAGGCCGGCCGCCGCAAACTGCTCTCGATCGCCGCCGTCCACGCGCCCCGCATGGGCGAACGGCTCGTCGAGCAGATCATGACCGCTCTCGACGAGCAAACCGTCACCGTCCCCGGCACCAGCGCGGCGGAAACGATCCTGCCCCGCCTCGCCGACAGCCTGCACGACGTCCTGCGACAACGCGACCACGTCGCCGGCGAGGTCGAGAGGATGCTTGATGCGCACCCTCTTGCCCCGGTCCTGACCTCGATGCCCGGCATCGGCGTCAGGACCGCCGCCCGGATCCTGCTCGAAGTCGGCGACGGCACCGCCTTCGCCACCCCCGGCCACCTCGCCGCCTACGCCGGCCTCGCCCCCGTCACCCGACGATCCGGAAGCAGCATCCGCGGCGAACACCCACCGAGAGGCGGCAACAAGAACCTCAAACGCGCGTTCTTCCTCGCCGCGTTCGCCGCCCTCGCCGACCCCACCAGCAGGGCCTACTACGACCGCAAACGCGCCGAAGGCAAACGCCACAACGCCGCCCTCATCTGCCTCGCCCGCCGCCGCTGCGACGTCCTATACGCCATGCTCCGCGACAAGATCCCCTACCAACCCCGACCCACCACACCAATCCCCGCTTGACGAAACCCATAGGGACACCCCCCCGCGCGATCCGGCTGGAACCAGGATCCAGTGCGATCTTGGGCGGGTGGAACACCGTGCCGGGTCTCCCCTGTTGCACTCGATGCGCCGGTCAGCAGCCGGCACGCAGTGATCGGAGACACCGTGGACCGAGCCCAACTCGCCAGTTTCCTGCGCACCCGCCGCGAGGCGCTCCAGCCCGAGGACGTCGGGTTGCCCCGGGGTCCGCGTCGGCGCACCGGTGGGCTGCGGCGCGAGGAAGTCGCCACGTTGAGCGGGATGTCCACCGACTACTACGGCCGGTTGGAGCAGCAGCGCGGGCCGCACCCCTCGGAGCAGATGCTCGCCGCTCTCGCTCGCGGTCTGCGGCTCTCCCTCGCCGAACGGGACCACCTGTTCCAGCTCGCCGGCCATGCCGTACCCCACCGCCAGGTGCGGGCCGACCACGTGAACCCGGGAATGATGCGGATCCTCGACCGGATGCACGACACCCCGGCCCAGGTGGTGAACCACCTCGGCGAGACCCTGGCGCAGACCGCGCCGGCCGTCGCCCTGCTCGGTGACGAGACCCGGTACACCGGACTGGCACGCAGCGCGCACCACCGCTGGTTCACCGACCCGACGGCACGGCAGCTGCGCCCGGCGCAGGACCACCACACGCAGAGTCGCCTGCTCGTGGCGCACCTGCACGCGTCGTACACGCGGGACGGGCGCGGCTCGCGGGCCGCGGTTCTCGTCGACGACCTGCTGGCCCGGAGCCCGGAGTTCGCGCAGCTGTGGCGGGAGCACCCGGTTCCGGCCGGCTACTGCCCGCCCAAGCACTTCGTGCACCCGGAGGTCGGGGCGTTGGAGCTGCACTGCCAGACGCTGGTGGACCCCGACCAGTCGCAGACCCTGTTGGTCTTCACCGCCGTGTCCGGGTCGCCGAGCGACGAGAAGCTGCGGCTGCTCTCTGTCATCGGCGGCCAGCGCGGCTGACCGCGGTCAGCCGCGGGCGGGGTAGCGGGCCGGGCTGACACCCAGGTAGCGCCGGAAGTGGCGGGTCAGGTGCGCCTGGTCGAAGAACCCGGCCGCGACGGCGGTCTCGACGGGCCGCTGCCCGGCGAGGAGCAGGCGACGCGCCAGCTCGACCCGGCGGCCGGTCAGGTACGAGTGCGGTGGCACGCCGTGCACCTGGGTGAACGTCCGGACCAGGTGGGTCGGGTGGGCGTGCAGCAGCTCGGCGGCCTCCCCCAGCGTGACGCCCTCGACGGTCCGGGCGTCCAGCAGCTCCCGTAGTCGCACCGCGAGGCCGCGTCCGGCCGGCTGTCCAACGACCGGGGAGCGCTGGCGGAGCTGGTGGCGCAGCCGGTCCAGGATGAACGCGAGTCGACTCTCGGCCTCGAACTCGTCACCGGGTGCGGCGAGCACCTGATGCAGGTGGTGGATCCGGTCGCGCAGCTGCGGATCGGCCAGGTCCGGCTCGTCGACGGCCCGACCGACCAGCTCGGCGTCGAGCGCCGAAGTGTCGAGGTACAGGACCCGCTTGCGGAAGCCGTCCGGTGTGGCGGAGCTGCCGTCGTGCGGCACGTACGGCGGCAGCAGGGTGACCGACGTGCGCAGCGCACCGTGCCGGTGCCGGTCCAGGTCGAAGCGGACCGCGCCGTCGTCGACGATCAACAGCGTCCACACCTCGTGGATGTGCCGGGGGTAGGCGTGGTCCACGAAATGGGCGTGGAAGACCTCGGCGACCCCGGCTACCGCGGGTCGCCACGCGCTGACGTGCGAGCCGGCCGGGCGGGTGGCCACGCTAAGAACGTACAAGACCGGTAGGCGTCGGGGCGGGCAGGCTCGACGCCATGACCGAACCGATCCGCTTTCCCACCAAAATCGCCGTACTGCTCCGCACCGACCTGGCGAGCTGGCAACGGCTGAACGTCACCGCCTTCCTGGTCAGCGGCATCGCGAGCACGCTGCCGGAACTGGTCGGCGAGGAGTACCGCGACGCGGACGGCACCAGCTACCTGCCGATGTTCGGCCAGCCGGTGCTGGTCTTCGCCGGGGATCGTGCGACGTTGGTCGGCGCGCACTCGCGCGCCCTCGCCCGTGGCCTGCGGATGGCGATCTTCACCTCCGAACTGTTCGCCACCGGCAACGACCGGGACAACCGCGCCGCCGTCCAGGCGGTCCGACGGGAGAAGCTCGACCTGGTGGGTCTGGCGCTGCACGCGCCGCGCAACGTGGTGGACAAGGTGCTCAAGGGTGCGTCCATGCACCCGTAACGGCATCCGTGGCGACGAAGACATTGATATCGGTGTCTATGGCTGTAATGATTAACACACTTTACAGTTGTTTCGCCGCCCGGAAGGACCCCCACATGGCGCGACGATTGGCCGGGCTCGTGCCCCGCCGCCCCCGCATCAGACTGACCTCCGCGCTCGCCGCGGCCCTGCTCGCCGTACCGACCGCCCTGGTCGTCGGCGCATCGCCCGCGACGGCGGCCGCAACGGGCGTCATCACCGGGTACGGCGGCAAGTGCGTCGACGTGGCCGCCGCGAACCCGGCCAACAACACAGCGGTCCAGCTCTACACCTGCAACGGCTCGACCGCGCAACAGTGGACGGTCGGCGACGACGGCACGATCCGGGCGCTCGGAAAGTGCCTGGACATCTCCGCCGCCAGCACCGCCAACGGCGCCCGGGTGCAGATCTACGACTGCAACGGCACCGGGGCGCAGCAGTGGTCGGCCAGCGCCGGCCAACTTGTCAACCCGGCCTCCGGCAAGTGCCTCGACGCCACCGGCCAGAGTTCCGCCGACGGCACCCCGCTTCAGATCTGGAGCTGCACCGGCACCGCCAACCAGACCTGGACGCTGCCCACCGGCGGCACCACACCACCCCCGTCCGGCGGTTTCACGCACCCCGGTGTGCTGGTCAGCCGGGGTCAGCTCGACTTCGTCCGCTCTCGGGTGCAGGCCGGCGCGCAGCCGTGGGCGTCGGCCTACAGCCAGATGATGAGCAGCCGGTACGCGTCCCTGTCGCGCACCCCGGCACCCCGGTCGGTGGTGGAGTGCGGGTCGTACTCCAACCCGAACAACGGCTGCACCGACGAGCGCGAGGACGCGATCGCCGCGTACACCGACGCGCTCGCCTGGTACATCACCGGCGACGCCCGGTACGCGCAGAAGTCGATCCAGCTCATGGACGCCTGGTCGGCCACGATCACCGCGCACACCGGCAGCAACGCCCCGTTGCAGACCGGCTGGGCCGCCTCGGTCTGGCCCCGGGCCGCCGAGATCATCAGGTACACGTACACCGGCTGGCCCAACGCCAACCGGTTCGCCACCATGCTGCGCACCGTCTACCTGCCGGTGGTGCGCAACGGCTCGAACAGCAACGGCAACTGGGAACTGACCATGATGGAGGCCGCCGTCGGCATCGCAATCTTCCTGGAGGACCGCAGCGCCTACGACGCGGCGGTCACCCGCTTCCTCAACCGCACCCGCGCCTTCGTCTACCTGCCCAGCGACGGCGCGCTGCCGTACACGGTGCCCGGCAGCGGCCTGGACACCAGCTCGGAGATCATCGGCTACTGGCAGGGCCAGTCCACCTTCGTCGCCGGCCACGCCCAGGAGACCTGCCGCGACTTCGTCCACACCGGGTACGGGATCTCCGCCATCTCGCACGTCGCGGAGACCTCCCGCATTCAGGGGCGCGACCTGTACCCGCAGGTCGGTGAGCGGTTGCGGCAGGCGCTCGGCTTCCACTCGCGCTACCAGCTCGGCGAGGCCCCGCCCTCCTGGCTCTGTGGCGGCAGCCTCACCCGGGGCCTCGGCCCGATCACCGAGGTCGGCTTCAACGCGATGAGCAACCGGCTGGGCAACGTCATGACCAACACCCAGACCCTCACGGTGCAACAGCGACCGGCCGGCAGCAACAACCTCTTCGTGGCCTGGGAGACGCTGACCCACGCCAACAACCCCAACTGATCCCGGCCACCGTGGGTCGACGCCGAGGTCCCCGGCGTCGACCCACGGTGCTGGTCAGCCGTCCACCCCCAGCGCCGCCACCGGGCTGACCCGCGACGCTCGCCGGGCCGGCAGCACCCCGGCCAGCGCGGTAAGCACCACCAGGGCCACGAAGAGCCCGGCCAGCGGCAGCAGCGGCGCGGTCAGTGGCGCCTCGACGCCGAGGGTCTGGACCGCCAACCAGGCGTACGGGATGCCGAGCACCAGGCCGATGGTCGCGCCGATCACCCCGTACAGGCCGGACTCGACGGTCAGCATCGTGCGCAGGCCGGTCCGGGACAGGCCGATCGCCCGCAGCAGCCCGGACTCGCGTACCCGCTCCACCACCGACAACGCGGTGGTGGAGCCCACGCCGACGACCGCGATCAGCACGGTCAGGCCAACCAGGCCCACCGCGATCCAGACCAGGGTGCGCACCAACGCGTCGTTGCGGTCCCGTTCGTCGGCGAGCACCGTCAGGCCCACCCCGTCGCTGCCCCCGATCGCCTGGCGCAGCGCCCGCACGCCGGCCGTCCGGCCGTCCTCGCCGGTGCCGGCCGCGTCGGCCAGCAGACCGGTGTACGCGGCCGGCACGCCGAGCCGGTCCAGGTCGGCGGCATCGGCGAGGATGCCCGCGTGCAGCGGCCCGTCCCCGGGCAGGACCGCGGCGACCCGCACGTCGACCCGGCGCGCCGCGACGGCGAGCGTGACGGTGTCACCGGCCCGCACACCGCTGTCCCGGGCGACCCAGGCGTTGACCACGATCCGGCCGGGCCCCCGGTCGGCCAGACTGCCCTGGGCCACGTCCAGTTCGCCGGTGCTCGGCAGCACCGCCAGATCCAGGTCGCTTGTCGGGTAACCGGACTCGACGTCGCCGAGCCGGTCGGCACCGCGCAGCAGCGTGGCCTCGTCGACCATCCGGTACGGCACCACCCTCGCCAACGCACTGCGTGCCGCCTCGGCCCGGGTCACCACGGCCGGTGGCAGCGTCCCGCCGTTGCTGGTGACCTCGAAGTCGGTCGGTGCCGACAGCGCAAGCTCGCGGTCGGCCAGGACCTGTAGCGACGCACCGCCGATCAGCACCCCGGAGATCAGGGTCACGCCGAGCGCGACCACGACGGAGACCGCCGCCGCCCGGCGTGGCGTCCCGCCGATCCCACCGACCGACATCCGCCCGAGCGGCCCGAACTGGCGCAGCGGCCACCCCACCACGGCCAACACCGGACGCACCAGCAGCGGCCCGAGGGCCACCAGCGCGAAGAACGCCAACGCGCCGGACGCGACAAGCAGGAGCAGCGGCCGCGACGGGTCGTAGTTCGACTGGTCCGGCTTCGGCAACCGGCTGATCGTGGCGACCGCCGCCAGGACCGCGCCGACGGCCAGGAGCAGCCCGAGGACCAGACGTGGCACGCTGACGCCGCGCCGGCCGGCGGTGGTGCTCGCCGTGCGCAGTGCCTCCAGCGGGGAGACCCGGGCGGCGGAGAGCGCCGGTGCCAGCACGGCCAACACGGTGAGCACGACAGCGCCGACCACCACCGCGACCGCCGCCACCAGGGGCAGACCCGGCGAGGAGACCGCCCTGCCGGACGCGCGCAGGATGGCCGGCAGCGCGTACCCGAGGGTGAGGGCGCTGGCGACCCCGACGACCCCGGCGACCAACCCGGTCAGGGCGCCCTCGGCGGTCAACGCCCCGACCAGGGTGCCCCGGTTCGCGCCGACCGCCCGCAGCAGCGCGAGCTGCCGCATCCGCTGGGCGAAGACGATGCGGAAGGTCGAGGTGACCACCAGCGCCGCCGCGACGACCGCGATGGCGACGAACACGCCGACCAGGACGAAGAGCTTCCCCACCTGCTGGGCCGCCGCGTTCGCCTCGGCGTCGCGTACCTCGGCGCCGGAGCGGATCGGCTGGCCGGCGACCGCGGCGGTCACCCGTTGCCGGACGGCCTCGGTCGAGGTGCCGGGGGCGACCCGCAGGTCGACGCGCTCCACAGCCGTCAGCCGCGCCCAGGCGATCACGGCACTGTCCGGGGCGTACGCGTCGTAGCCGGCATCGGTGCCGGCGTCCACCAGAGCGGTCACCGTGAGCGGGGCGGGCGTGCCGAGTTCACCGCCGGTGCCGCTGGTGGTGGTGCCCACCGAGAGCCCGAGCCGTTCGCCGGTACGCGGCGTGATCGCGATCTCGCCGGGCTGGTCCGGGTAGCTGCCCTCGATCACCCGCAGGGTGCTCAGCGGGCCGGTGCCCGGATCGGACTGGAGGTTGAGGTACCCCTCGCCGATGGAGACCCCGGTCGCCACCCGGGCCACCGCCTCGGCGACCCCGGGCACCGCCCGGACCTGCCGCACGTCGGTCACTGTGGGGGGCGGCACGCCGGGCTCGCCGATCACCAGGTCGGTGACCGCCGGGGTGACGCTGAGGTTGTCCCGCACGGTCCGTTCGGTGATCTGCTGCACCAGCACGGTGCCGAAGACGACGAACGACGCGACAAGGATCGCCAGGCCGGTGAGGATCAGCCGGCCGGGCCGCCGGGCGGCGGCGCTCGTCTGGGTTCGCAGCACTGTCGCCCTCATCGGCGGGCCGCCAGGTCCCGCAGGGCGTCGGTGACCGACACCTGGTTGGGCTTGTCGATCTCGCCGGCCACCCGCCCGTCGGCGAGCAGCACCACCCGGTCGGCGTACGCGGCGGCGATCGGGTCGTGGGTGACCATGACGACAGTCTGGCCGAGGTCGCGTACCGAGTCGCGCAGGATGGTGAGCACCTCCGCGCCGGAGCGGGAGTCGAGGTTGCCGGTCGGCTCGTCGGCGAAGACCACCTCGGGTCGCGCCACCAGGGCGCGGGCCAACGCGACCCGCTGTTGCTGGCCGCCGGACAGCTCGCTGGGCCGGTGGTTCAGACGGTCACCGAGGCCGAGCACCCGCACCAGGTGCGCGAGGAGTTCGGCGTCGGGCTGCCGCCCGGCGAGGTCCAGCGGCAGGGTGATGTTCTGTGCGGCGGTGAGCTGCGGCAGCAGGTTGAAGGACTGGAAGACGAACCCGATCCGTTCCCGGCGGACCCGGGTCAGTGTCCGGTCCGACTGGCCGGTCAGCTCGGTGCCGCCGAGCAGGACGCGGCCGGAGGTGGCGGTGTCGAGGCCGGCGAGGCAGTGCATCAGTGTCGACTTGCCGGACCCGGACGCGCCCATGATGGCGGTGAACTCGGCCCGGCCGAAGCCGACCGAGACCCCGTCCAGGGCACGGACCGCGGTGTCGCCGCTGCCGTACACCTTCACCAGGTCGACCGCGGCGACCGCGGCGTGGCCGGTCTCCGGCGGGGCGAGGGTTGTCATTGTTCCTCCAGTGGCTGCGATGTGGCCCGGACAGCCAGTGGCTGCGATGTGGCCCGGACAGCGTCGCCGTCGCCGCAGGGCGGGCGCATCGGCCCGCAGCCGGGTAACGCCGGCGTCGGGTCTGTCTTTCGGCCGATCTGCCCGCGCCGTCCGCTGGCTACGCTGGGTCACCATGAGCACGCCGGATCTTCGACGTTGGTGGGTACGCCTGGCCCAGGCCGCCGGCCTGCTGGCCATGGGTCTGCTCGCCCTCTTCGACCTCCGGTTCGGCGCGCCGGAGAGCATGGCCGCTCTCCTGCTCCTGCTGGTGCGCATGGGGCTGGCGGTGGCGACGGTGCCGCTCTGGCTGCCGGTGCACCGGCTGGGTACGCGGCTGCTGCCGCTGGCCGCGCTGGGGCTCGCCTTCGTCTCACTGGCCGTGACCGCGGCCGTCGTGCTCTTCTCCAACGGCATCTACCTGTTCGGCAGCAGCTGGGGGCTCGCCGAGTCGGCCGGGCTGATCGGTGTGGTCTTCGTGGTCACCCGCTGGGGCGCGCCCCGGCTCGCCCCGTGGGCGACGCTGGCCGTCGGGTTGGCCGTGGCCGCGTTGCCACTGCGCTCCGGCACCGAGAACCTGCTGGTGATCTTCGGACTGCTCCAGGTGCTCGCCGCGGCCGGCGCCGCCGGGGTGGGGCTCTACCTGCGGATCATGGCCGCCGGCCGGGAGCGGGCGATCGCGCTGGTGCGGGCCGAGCAGCGCGCGGAGTTCGCCCGTGACCTGCACGACTTCATCGCCCACCACGTGACAGGCATCGTCGTGCAGGCACAGGGTGCCCGGTTCGTCGCCGAGCAGGACCCGCAGCGGGTGATCGTCGCCCTGGGGCAGATCGAGCGGGCCGGCGCGGAGACGATGGCCTCGATGCGGCGGATGGTCGGGATCCTGCGCAACCCGGACGCCCCGCCGGACGTGCCGCTGGCCCCACTGGCCGGGGTGACCGAGCTGGGGCCGCTGCTGGCCGGGTTCAACGGGGCGGCGAACGCGCCGGCACGGCTGCACGTCGACGGCGACCTGCACGGGCTGCCGGTGGAGGTCTCGACCTCGGCGTACCGGGTGGTGATGGAGGGTCTGACCAACACCCGCCAGCACGCGCCGGACGCACGGTCGGTGCAGGTGGCCGTGCGGCGTACCCCGGACTGGTTGCTGGTCCGGGTCGCCGACGACGGCGCGTCGCCGCGCACCGCGCCGGCCCGGGGGCACGGCTTCGGCCTGATCGGCCTCACCGAGCGGGTACGTGCCCTCGGCGGCACGATCACCGCCGGGCCCGGCGTCGCCGGTGGCTGGGTGCTCGATGCGGCGTTCCCGCTGCGTGCGGCGGTGGCGCGGTGATCCGGGTGCTGATCGCCGACGACCAGGCCATGGTCCGGACCGGCTTCGGCATGATCATCGGCGCTCAGCCGGACATGGAGGTCATCGGCGAGGCCGCCGACGGGGTCCACGCGGTCGAGGTGGCCCGGCGACTGCGCCCGGACGTGGTGCTGCTGGACATCCGGATGCCCCGCCTCGACGGGCTCGAAGCACTGCGGCTGCTCGCCGGGCCGGGCGTCGCCGACCCGCTGCGGGTGGTCGTGGTGACGACCTTCGACCTCGACGAGTACGTGCACACCGCGCTCGCGAACGGCGCGTGCGGTTTCCTGCTCAAGGACTCGGGCCCGGCCCTGCTGGTGGAGGCGGTCCGCGCGGCCGTGTCCGGCGACGCGCTGATCAGCCCCTCCATCACGGTACGGCTGCTGGAGCACCTCAGCCCGCCCGCCCCGGCCCGCGACGACGGCGGGCTGTCGCCACGGGAACTCGACGTGGTGAAGCTCGTCGCCCGGGGCCTGACCAACGCCGAGATCGCCGCCAGCCTCTTCATCGCCGTCGGCACGGTCAAGACCCACCTGGCGAGCGTGCAGATGAAACTCAAGGCCCGCAACCGGGTGGAGATCGCCGCGTGGGCGTGGGAACGCCGCCTCGTCGGTTGACAGGGGGCAGCGGCGCGACCGCCACTGACCTACCATCGTTATCAGTCGATGACTGGTCCGCTGCGGTCACCCGAAAGCGAGGCGATCATCTTGCGCGATCATCCGTGGCGCGGCGTCCGGTCCAGGGCCGCCGCACTGGCTGCCTGCGCGCTCACGGCGGCCCTGGTGGCGACGGGCGCGACCCCGGCGTACGCCGCCGCCGACACCGAACGCCCCACCACCCCCGGCCCGATCACTGTCGCCGCCGTCGACACCACCTGGGTCGAGCTGACCTGGGCCGCCTCGACCGACAACGTGGGCGTGGTCCGTTACCCGGTCTCCGCGCAGTTCGAGGACAACGGCGCGATCTACTCGACCGACACCAACAGCATCCGGATCACCGGCCTGCGACCGTCCCGCACGTACACCTTCTTCGTGTCGGCGCTGGACGCGGCCGGCAACAGCTCACCGACCAGCTCGACCCTGCGGCTGACCTTGCCACCGGGCGACGACCAACCGCCGGGCGCGCCGGGTCAACCGGTGGCGTACAACGTCGCCGCCACGCAGGTCTCGCTGCGCTGGGCACACTCGGTGGAGAACGTCGTGCTCGACCGGTACCAGGTGTTCCGGGTCGACGCCGGCGGCGCTCTCACCTTCGTCCGCGACGTGTCGCAGTACCCGCCCGTCAACAGCACCCAGATCAGCGGGTTGACGCCGAACACCACGTACACCTTCGTGGTGCGGGCCCGCGACGAGGTCGGAAACCTGTCCCCACTGTCCGCACCGGTCACCGTGACCACCCTGCCGCCACCGCCGAGTTGCGAGGTCCGGTCCGTGGTGCGGCAGTGGTCGGACGGCTTCGTGGCGCACCTCGCCGTCAAGAACACCGGCACCACGGCGATCAACGGGTGGACGATGACGTGGCGGTTCTGGGCCAGCCAGCAGGTCCAGGGCATCTGGGGCGCGAAGGTCATCGACCGTCTCAACAACAGCTACCTGCGGGTGGGTAACACCGGTCGCAACGCGGTGATCCCGCCGGGCGGCACGGTGTCGCTGGGGCTCGTCGCCTCCGGCACGCAACTGCCGCAGGAGATCACGCTCAACGGTGGCCTCTGCGTGGTGGCAGACGAATAACGCTCGGCTCCGGGGTCTGGCGCCAGTCGCGACATCTTGCGACGCTAGCGGTTGTGTATGACTACGACCTGTTGGTGCTGGGCTCCGGACCCAGCGGTCAGAAGGCCGCGATCGCTGCCGCCAAGCTCGGCAGGCGCGTCGGCATCGTCGACCGCCGCGACATGATCGGTGGGGTGTGCATCAACACCGGCACGGTCCCCTCCAAGACGCTGCGTGAGGCGGTCCTCTACCTGACGGGGCTGAGCCAGCGAGACCTCTACGGCAGCAACTACCGGGTCAAGGAAGAGATCACGGTCGGCGACCTGGCCGCCCGGACTCAGCACGTGATCAGCCGGCAGACCGACGTCATCCGCAATCAACTGGCCCGCAACCGGGTTGTGATGATCACCGGCACCGGCCGCTTCGCGGACGAGCACTCGATCTGGGTCGACGGCGGCTCCGGCCGCGAGGCCAAGGTGACCTTCGACAAGATCGTCATCGCCGCGGGCACCCGCCCCGCCCGCCCGGACAGCGTCGACTTCGACGACCGGACGATCGTGGACTCCGACGGCGTCATCAACCTCCAGGCCGTCCCCCGCAGCATGGTCGTGGTCGGCGCCGGCGTGATCGGCATGGAGTACGCCTCGATGTTCGCCGCTCTCGGCACCAAGGTGACAGTGGTGGAGCGCCGCGAGCGGATGCTGGATTTCTGCGACGACGAGGTCGTCGAGTCCCTGAAATACCACCTGCGCGACCTGTCCGTGGCGTTCCGCTTCGGCGAGGAGGTCGCCGCCGTGGAGAAGCACCAGACCGCCGCGCTGTGCATCCTCAAGAGCGGTAAGAAGATCGTCGCGGACACGGTCATGTACTCGGCCGGCCGGCAGGGCCAGACCGACGACCTGGCCCTGGAGGCCGCCGGGTTGGAGGCGGACCGACGCGGCCGGATCAAGGTGGACGCCAACTACCGCACCTCGGTGGACCACATCTATGCCGTCGGCGACGTGATCGGCTTCCCCGCGCTCGCGTCCACCTCGATGGAGCAGGGTCGACTGGCGGCCCAACACGCCTGCGGCGAACCGATCCGGGAGATGCACGGCCTCCAACCGATCGGCATCTACACCATCCCGGAGATCAGCTTCGTCGGGCAGACCGAGGCGCAGCTCACCGACACCTCGACCCCGTTCGAGGTCGGCGTCGCACGTTACCGCGAGCTGGCTCGCGGCCAGATCGTCGGTGACTCGTACGGCATGCTCAAGCTGCTCGTCTCCCCCGACGACGGCCGGCTGCTCGGGGTGCACGTGTTCGGCACCGCCGCCACCGAGATCGTCCACATCGGGCAGGCGGTGATGGGCTGCGGTGGCACGATCGACTACCTCATCGACGCGGTGTTCAACTACCCGACGCTGGCCGAGGCGTACAAGGTCGCCGCCCTGGACGCGTCCAACAAGATCCGCAACATCACCCGCATCGACGGCTGAGGTCGGAGGTCCGCGGGGTGGCGATCGGGTTGGTGGCAGCTGGTGCCCTGGCCGCGGCGGCACGACCCCTTCCCCACAACACCTGTAGAGCTGCCCCGGAAATGGGGCGGCGCGCCCTCCACGACCTCCCTGGGCGAGAGCCCAGCGGCATCCGGGAGGCGGTGCCCGCAGAGACGCCCGAGGGCAGCCGGTTCCCCGCCTTCGCGAATAGCGGTTGGTCGGGTGCTGCGCCCAGGTTGCCGACACGTTCCACTCCGGCTCGGCACCGACGTCGGCCGGGAACGACGAAAACCCTCGTTGCCCCACACCCGGGGCAGCTCTACAGGCGCCAACCGACTGGCACTTCCCCAACCGCGCGGGGCCGGGGTGGAGAACCGGGCCGAGCGGCGAGGTCCGGGGCCGGAGGCCGGTGCGGGGGTGAGTCCCTCCGCACCGGCCTCTGCTTCGTTTAGCTGGCCGCGCAGGTGGGGCTGAGGCTGCCGGCGGTGCCGGTGCCCTGGAAGCCGAACTCGGTGGACTGCCCGGCAGCGATCTGGCCGTTGTAGGCCACGTTCGTCCAGTTCGTCGTGCCGGTGTTACCGCTGGGGTTGGCGCTCCAGGCGTTGGTGACCGCCGCACCGGACGGCAGCGGGATCGTCACGGTCCAACCGTTGAGAGCCGACGAGCCGGCCGTCACCCGTACGCTCGCCACGAAGCCGCCGGTCCACTGGTTCACCGTCGCCGTCGCGGTGCAGCCACCCTCAGTCGGGGGCGGCGTGGTGGGCGGCGGAGTCGTCGGGGGCGGCGTGGTGGGTGGCGGAGTGGTGGGTGGCGGAGTGGTCGGGGGCGGAGTCGTCGGGGGCGGCGTGGTCGGCGGGGGCGTGGTCGGCGGGGTGGTGCCGTCCAGGCCGAAGAAGCGGATGACCTGCGCGGCGTCGACCGGCAGGTTGTGCGTGACACCCTGCAGGCTGATCGCCTCGACCGGCGCCATCGGGCCGCTGCTGCCGTACCGGGTGCGGGTGTGGCCGGACTGCGGGGAGTCGGTGTAGGTCGGGGTCTGGCTCAACCCGTGCACGTTGGTCCACTGCTTGACCTGCTCACCGAAGTTCGGGTAGCGCAGCGTCTCGTCGTTGGTGCCGTGCCAGATCTGCATGCGGGGCCGCGGGCCGGTGTAGCCGGGATACGCCCCACGGACCAGGTCCCCCCACTGCTGCGGGGTCTTGATGAGCTGCCCGTTCGCGCACTGGCTGTTCCACTCGGAGCTGCCTCCGGTGGCGAAACAGCCGAACGGCACCCCGGCGAAGGAGGCGCCCGCCGCGAACACGTCCGGGTAGTCACCAAGCATGACGTTTGTCATCATCGCGCCGGACGAGGTGCCGGTGGCGAAGATCCGTGCCGGGTCGGCGGCGTAACGCTGCCGCACGTAGTCGACCATCGACATGAGCCCGACCGGGTCGCTGCCTCCGCCCCGGCGGAGGGCCTGCGGTGAGGCCACGTCCCAGCACTTGCTGCTGCGGGTCACCGACGGGTAGATCACGATGAATCCGTAGCGGTCCGCGAGGGACGCGTACTGAGTGCCGGAGTGGAACGCCGGGCCCGACCCGGTGCAGTAGTGCAGGGCGAGCAGGATCGCCGGTCGGGTGGCCACCCGGTCCGGGACGTACAGGTGCATCTGGAGGTTTGTGGGGTTGGTGCCGAAGCCGGTCACCTGGGTCAGCGTCGCCGCCGACGCCGGGGTGGCGAACGTCAACGCCGCGGCGGCCAACGTCAGGGCCGCCATGACGGCGCCCAGCATCCGTGTCTTGAGTGTCATCGATCGCGATCCCTCGGGAGATAGACGCGTGGAAGAGGACTGAAGTCGAGGACTGCCCTTCGCCCGACCCTGACCCGGCTCGCGTGACGAAGTCAGCTTTGATCGAGGCATCTCGATTGTCAATACTTCCGGAAACCTTTCACGGCAACGCATTCCGGGCTCACCTGCGCGGCCAGCCGCCGCCACCGGGCCGACCATCGGCGGCGGGTCGCGGGCTATTATCGGGATGTTCTCGAAACGTGCCGGGCATCCACATCCCTCGCGCGACCCCCCTACGAGCGTCCGGCGGACGACGCCGTGGGCACGAAGGAGGAGCAGTGAAGATCGTTGATGTCAGGGTCATCCTGACGTGTCCGGGCCGCAACTTCGTCACCCTCAAAATCGTCACCGACGAGGGGGTGACCGGCGTCGGGGACGCCACCCTCAACGGCCGGGAGTTGGCCGTCGCGTCGTACCTGCGCGACCACGTGGCGCCCCTGCTGATCGGCCGCGACCCGGCCCGCATCGAGGACACGTGGCAGTACCTGTACCAGGGGGCGTACTGGCGGCGCGGCCCGGTCACGATGAGTGCCATCGCCGCCGTGGACACGGCCCTGTGGGACATCAAGGGCAAGGTCGCCGGCCTGCCGGTCTACCAACTGCTCGGTGGGCGGTCCCGCGAGGGTGTCACCGTGTACGGCCACGCCAACGGCGAGACCGTCGAGGAAGTGCTGGTGGAGGTCGCCCGCTACGTCGACCTCGGCTACCGGGCGGTCCGGGTGCAGTGTGGGGTGCCGGGCCTACCCAAGACGTACGGCGTCAGCACCGACAAGTTCTTCTACGAGCCGGCCGACGCCGCGTTGCCCAGCGAGGCGACCTGGTCCACCCCGCGTTAC
Source organism: Micromonospora sp. NPDC048935 (assembly GCF_043197875.1). Classification (NCBI taxonomy): domain Bacteria; kingdom Bacillati; phylum Actinomycetota; class Actinomycetes; order Micromonosporales; family Micromonosporaceae; genus Micromonospora; species Micromonospora sp. NPDC048935. The sequence goes on from NZ_JBICTZ010000005.1 coordinate 443,947, forward strand.
CTGGCGCACGTGCCGAAGGTGTTCGCCCAGGTACGCGACGAGTTCGGCCCGACCCTGCGGCTGCTGCACGACGTGCACCACCGGCTCACCCCGATCGAGGCGGCCCGGCTCGGCCGCAGCCTGGAGCCCTACGCGCTGACCTGGATGGAGGATCCGGTTCCCGCCGACCTCCAGGAGGGCTTCCGGCTGATCCGGCAGCACACCACCACCCCGATCGCCGTCGGTGAGGTGTTCAACAGCATCTTCGACGCCGCTCAGCTCATCCGGGAGCAGCTCATCGACTACGTCCGGGCCACCGTGGTGCACGCCGGCGGGATCACCCACCTGCGCCGCATCTTCGACCTCGCGGCGTTGCACCACGTCCGCAGTGGATCACACGGTGCCACCGACCTGTCCCCCGTCTGCATGGCCGCCGCGCTCCAGCTCGACATCTCCATTCCCAACTTCGGCCTTCAGGAATACATGCGGCACACCGAGCAGACCGACGAGGTGTTCCCGCACGGCTACCACTTCGCCGACGGCTACCTGCACCCCGCCGAGACGCCCGGTCTCGGGGTGGACATCGACGAGGAGGCGGCGGCCCGCTACCCGTACTCGCCGGCGTACCTGCCGGTGAACCGGCTGGAGGACGGCACCGTGCACCCCTGGTGACCGGGTGGGGCACCCGGCCGGCCCGCTCGGGCCGGCCGGGTCAGTAGATGCACCTCCCGCGCTCGTCCGGCACCCCGGACTTGCGGAAAAAGTACGAGTTGACCTGGTCGCGCCACTCGGTGGCGGACCGCACCTGCTCGTCGAGGCGTTCGGCCACCCGCTCGTACACGGCCGGGTCGATCATCCCGTTGAGCGTCTGCCACCGCCGGCGCATCGCCGTCACCTCTTCGACACCCGCGAAGTGCGTGTCGTAGATGTGCTGGATGACCGTCGACCCGCTGTGCAGGACGTGCTGGTACGGCACATGGTGGAAGAAGAGCAGCAACTCGTCGGGGCAACTCTCGGGCGACTCGTACACCTCGGCCCAGTACGGCGGGTACTGGCCGGCGAAGCCGGTGCCCGACGCGCGGCTGCGGTCCACGCCGACGCCGTCGCGGTCGGCGAAGTGGTAGGTGCCCCACCGCGAGTACTCGTACCCGTCGACGCCGGGGCCGTAGTGGCCGTCGGGGTTGACCATGAAGCCGACGCCCAGCGGGGCGGTGTAGCGCTCGTAGGTGCGCCACGAGTCGTCCATGATCTCGTGCAGTGTCCGCCGCACCAACTCCGGTTCGGCGGTCGCCGACGGTGGGAAGGTCAGCGTCATCCACTCGTCGAGGACCGTCGTCGGGTCCGCTCGCGGGTCCCAGGCGAGCCTGCCGAACGCGTACAGGTTGGCCTGCGCCAACGGATGCCCGGTCCAGAACAGGTCGTCGCCCACGTTGGCGACGGCGACCAGCCCGCCGCCCGCCGCCGACTCTCCCGTGACCACGTCGGCGATCGTCCGGCCACCCGGCCCCCAGGGGGCGAAGCTGAGCACCTCACTCCACCACGGGCCGAGGTGGCAGACGTGCCGCTGTTGGCCCGTGTACTCCTGGGTGACCTGCAACTCCACCGCGAGCCGGGTCGCCGGCATCGCCGCGAGCACCGGTGACACCGGCTCGCGCGTCTGGAAGTCCACCGGGCCGTGCTTCACCTGCACGACGACGTTGGTGCGGAACCGCCCGTCGAGCGGGGCGAAGTGGTCGTACGCGGCGCGGGCCCGGTCGGTGGACCGGTCCCGCCAGTCCTGGTGGTGGTTGTAGACGAACGCCCGCCAGTGCACCACTCCCCCGTGCGGGGCGAGGGCCTCGGCGAGCAGGTTCGCCCCGTCGGCGTGGTCGCGCCCGTAGGTGAACGGGCCGGGTTGCCCCTCCGAGTCGGCCTTGACCACATAGCCGCCGAAGTCCGGGATGCGCTCGTACACCCGCCGGGTGGTCGCGGCCCACCAGGCCCGCACCGTCTCGTCGAGGGGGTCGGCGGTCGGCAGGCCGTCCAGGACCACGGGTGCGGCGAAGCTGACCGACAGGTGCACTCGGATGCCGTACGGGCGCAGCACGTCCGCGATCTCGGCCACGTCGCCGATCCGGTCGGTGAGCAGCAGCGCCTCGGTGCGGCCCACGTTGACGTTGTTCACCGAGATGGCGTTGACGCCGCTGGCGGCCAACAGTCGCCCGTACTCCCGGATCCGGGCCAGGTCGCCGCGCGGGCGGCCGTCTCGCCAGAAGATCGAGCCGCCGGCATATCCCCGTTCGACCTGGCCCATCACCGGGTGCACGGCCACGTTGTCCCAGTGGTTCAGCATCCGGCGGCGCAGCGCGGGCCGGTGCAGCTCCGGCGGGCGGGCCGGGTCGAAGGCCGCCGCGCAGAGCCGGACGACGTGGAAGAGCCCGTATAGCAGCCCGGCCGGCGCGTCGGCCAGCACCACGGTGACCTGGTCGTCGCGGGCCAGCAGGAACCCCTCGTCGCCGAGCGTCGCGCCGTCGCCGATCTCGACGAGTGCCGCCTCCGCCGCCGACCGCGCCGCCTCCACCGCCGGGCTGGGCAACTCGCTCGCGCCCCGCAGGACGAGCACCAGGTCGACGTCGACGTCCCAGGAGGGGGAATGCCACACCCGCCCGCCGTAGCGCGCGCAGGCCCGCGACACCTCGTCGAGGGCGGTGTCGACGAGCAACCCGTCACCGTGGACGAGCACGCGCCGTGCGCCGAGGGCCCGGAACGCCTCCGGTGGCAGCCAGGCCGCGTGCACGCGCGGCTCGTCACCCTCCAGCGGCTCGTCGACGAACATCAGTTGCTCCAACTCCACCGACTCTTCGGCGTTCACCGATCCTCCTTCAGCACGACGACGCCGTACGACGGCGGTCGTTGCGAACCTCCGGCCACGTCGTAGCGGGACAGCGCCCGGTCGAAGACGCCGATGGCGACCAGGTCGATCCGTGCGGTGTCGAAGAGAGGATAGCCCCACTTCAATGGATCTTCGGGCGACTGTTCCGGGTTGTGGTCACCCCGCAGGGGTGTCCCGGCGGTGACGGGCAGACTCATCGGGTGAACTCCTCCCGGGTCAGCCGCACCATCGGGTCGCTGACGCGCAGGAGCGCCAGGACCGCGACCGAACCGACGATCGCCAGCACCGCCTCGGAGAGGACCGCGGTGATCCCGGCCGCGGCGGCCACCAGCAGCGCGTTGCCGACGGTGACCCCGGGGGTACGCACGAGGAAGTGCACGGCCAGTCGAAGGACGTCGCGGGTGCGGAAGTCGAACAGCGAGGTGATCACCAGGGCGTTCGCCGCGCAGAGCGTCACACCCACACCGAGCAGGACCAGCGGCACCGTCCACCAACCCGGCAGGCCGACCGCGCCCCGGTAGGCGAGGTTCAGGGCGAGCACGGTCAGCCACAGCAGTGTCGGCACCCAGACGCGCAGCACGCCGGACAGGTTGGCCCGGTACCCGCGCCAGAACACGCTTGCGGGCCGCAGGTCGGTCAGGTCGGTGCGCTGGTGGTGCAGGGCGTACAGGGCGGCCGAGATCGCCGGCCCGAGCGGCACCAGGAAGAGGGCGGCCAGCGGCAGGTTGCTGGGGTCGCGGCCCAACAGCAACAGCGGAAGCAGGCCGGGCAGGGTGGTGAGCAGGAGCAGCAACTCGACGACGAGCAGGATGTAGACGCGCGAGGTGATCCGCGACAGCGGGCCGTCGCCGAACTGTCGCCAGGTGCGCGCGGCGCTCACCGCCGTCCCCTCCGGTCGCGACGGCCGCAGCGTCGCCGGGTGCCGGCGCGGCGTCGGGTGGGTTGGCCGGAAACGGTAGTGCGCATCGCCGTCCTCTGGTCGTCCTGCCCGCGGGCGGGCGGGTCACCCGCGCGCCCCGGGCCGGTGGTCGTCGGGGAGTCCGGACGACGGCCCCGCTGGACCGCCCGCCCGGACTCCCCGCTGATCAGCCGTTGTCCTTCTGGAACCGCTCGTACGCCTTGTTGACCACGTCGATGTACTGCTCGGAGTTCTTGGCCTTCAGCTCGGCCACGTAGGCGTCCCACTCGCTGAGGGGCCGCTGGCCGAGGGCGAACTTGAGCGTGTTCTGGGTGACGAAGTCCTTCAGCGGGGTCTCCCAGAGCGACACCTGCTCGCGTTCCTCGTCGGTGAACGGGTGCGGCGGGGGAACCTCTCGCGGCTTGCGGGCGTCCATCACCTTCTGGAACTCCAACTCCTCCGGGGAAAAGAACCCACGAACGAGGTCGGGGCCGCCGCCGTAGGCGAAGACGCCGTTCTGGAAGCCGAAGTCCTTCTGTAGGTGCTTGGTCGCCTTCGGGTTGAGGCCGAGGAAGTCGACGTCGGGGACGAGCGTGCGCTTGCCGGACGCGTCCTTGGTGAAGGTGGTGCCCTCGACGCCCCAGCGGGCGAACTCCAAACCTGCGTCCGAATACCACAACCAGTCGATGAACTGCATCATGGCCACGAAGTTCTTGCTCTCCCGGGCCTTCGAGGAGATCATGATGCCGTTCTCCAGCCGGGGGAACGGGTTGACCTCGCCGGCCGGGCCGATCGGCAGCGGGATCTTGGCCATCTTCGCGTTCGGCAGGGTCTTGGCCAGGTCGGGACGGTGGTTGTTGACAAGCGTCTGCGCGTTGCCGGTGACCACGAAGGACTTGCCGTTGGCGAGCTTCTGACGGGCCTGGTCGTCGGTCTGGGTGAAGCTCTCCGGGTCGAGCAGGCCCTCGGCGACGAGTTTGTGCAGGAACGTGACCATCTGCTTGTACTGCTCGGACGAGCCGGTGTAGGTGAACTTCTTCTCCGCCGGGTTCCAGGTGGCGTGCTGGAAGTCCCAGCCCGCGTAGGTGCCGTGGGCCGAGCCGAGGAGGTTCAGCAGGGCGCCGGTCGGGTTGGGCTTGCTGAAGAGGTCGGAGTACGGGTAGACGTTCGGGTACTTCGCCTTCATCGCCTTGAGCACCGTGTACAGGTCGTCCCAGGTCTTCGGGACGGGGAGGTTGAGCTCCTGCATGATGTCGGTGCGCACCAGCACCGTGTAGTCCTGCGTGGGCTTCTCGTGCAGGCCGGGCAGCAGGTAGAACTTACCGTCGGCCTGCCGCAGGTTGTCGATCTCCGGCTTGAGGTTCCACTTGGCGATCTTGTCCTTGAGGTTGGGCATCAGATCCAGGTAGTCGCTCACCGGGAGGATCGCCCCGGAGGCCACGAACGCGTCCTCCTGCGGGTGGTACGTCTTCGGGATGATCAGCGGGGCGTCCCCGGCGCCGATCAACAGGCTGCGCTTCTGCTCGTAGTCGCTCAGCGGCACGGCCACCGGCTCGATCTTGACGTTGGTCCGCTTGGTCAGCTCCGACCAGAACGCCCAGTCTTCCTTGAGCGGATAGAAGTTGTGGTTGTTGTAGAGGGTGGAGAAGGAGAGCGCCTCGGTGGCCTTGAACTGGTCGCCGACGCCGTAGGTGGCCATCGCCCCGACCTTGTTCTCCGAGAGGTCCGTCGACTCGCCGGGGTCCTCGGAACAGGCGGTGCTGAGGGTGAGCGCGAGCAGACCCGCGGTGGCTATCGCCACCCGGCGCCACGTCTTGTGGAGCATGGCTCGTCCTTTCGGTGGTGGGGATTCGAAGGTGGATCTGTGTGGCGTCGGCGTCACCCCTTGACCGCGCCGAGCATCACGCCGCGGACGAAGTACCGCTGGACGAAGGGGTAGACCGCCAGGATCGGCAGGGTGGTGAGCACGATCGTCACGGCCTCAAGGGTGGCTGCGGCCTGGACCTTGTCGGCGTCGGCGGCGGCGGACTCGGCGCTGGTGGCGCCCGCGATGAGGTTGCGCAGGTAGACGGTGACCGGCAGCAGGTCCTGCTGGTCGATGTAGAGGAACGCGGTGAACCACGAGTTCCAGAACGACACCGCGTAGAAGAGCACCATCGTGGCGATGATCGCCTTCGACAGCGGCAACACGATCCGTAGCAGGATGCCGTACGTGTTCAGCCCGTCGACGGCGGCGGCCTCCTCCAACTCACTCGGCAGGCTCTCGAAGAACGCCTTCATGACCAGCAGGTTGAACACGCTGATGGCGTTGGGGACCACCACGGCCCAGATGGTGTTCTTCATCCCCAGGCTGGTGACCAGCACGTAGTTGGGGATCAGGCCGCCGGAGAAGAACATGGTGAACAGCGCGATGCCGACCAGGACACCGCGTCCCTTGAGCTGTGGCTTCGACAGCACGTACGCGTAACAGGTGGTCAGCACGATCGAGATGAGCGTGGCGACCACCGTGTACACCACCGTGTTGCGGTAGTTCGTCCAGAACAACCCATCGGACATCAACAGCTTGTACGCGGTCAGGTCGAACCCGCGCGGGACGATGCTCACCTTCCCCGTGATGATGTACGCCTCTTCGCTGAGCGAGCGGGCCACGATGTTGAGGAACGGGAACAGCGTCACGACCACGACGCCGATCAGGACGACCGTGTTGACGATCCGGAAGATCCGGTAGCCACGACTGTCCACCGGGCCCCGCGTCTTCGGGGCGTCGCTCTTCGTACCGAGGATCACCACAGGCTCGTCCCCACCGTGCGCCGGGAGATGAGGTTCGCCGTCAGGACCAGGATCAACCCGATCACCGCCTCGAAGAGGCCGATGGCGGCGGCGTAGCTGAAGTTGCTGGACTGGAAGCCCATCCGGAACAGATAGGTGGAGACCACGTCCGCGGTCGGGTACGTCAGCGGGTTGTAGAGCAGCAGGATCTTCTCGAACCCGACCGCCAGGAAGTTGCCGATGTTGAGGATCAGCAGCGTCATCATCGTCGGCCGGATCCCCGGCAACGTCACGTGCCAGGTCTGCCGCCACCGGCTCGCGCCGTCGATCCGGGCCGCCTCGTACAGCTCCTCGTCGACCGTGGTGAGCGCGGCGAGGTAGAGGATCGTCCCCCAACCGACGGTCTGCCAGACCTCGGACGAGACGTAGATGGTGCGGAACCACTCCGATTTCTGCAGGAATGCCACCGGCTCCCCGCCGAACAGGCCGACGAGCTGGTTGGCCGCGCCACCGACCGAGGTCAGTTGCATGACCATCGCCGCCACGATCACGATCGACAGGAAGTGCGGCAGGTAGGACACCGACTGGACGAACCGCTTGAACCGGCGGGCGCGCACCTCGTTGAGCATCAGCGCCAGCACGATCGGCAACGGGAAGCAGAACAGCAGGGTCAGCGTCCCGAGCACGAGCGTGTTGGTGAAGACCTCCCAGAACGTCGGGTCGGTGAGGAACATCCGGAAGTACCGCAGGCCGACCCAGTACTCACCGAAGATGTTGCCGCCCGGCTTGAACCGGCGGAACGCGATGATGTTCCCGAGCATCGGGAGGTACCGGAAGACCAGGAAGAACAGCAGCGGCAGGATGGCCAACGAGTAGAGCTGCCAGTCCCGGCGCAGGGCCTGCCGCCAGCTCCGACGGCGCCGTGGCTTTCGCGGTGCGGGGCTGGCGGCCTGGGACTGGGGTGGCGCCGGCGGCGGTGGCCGTAAGGTCGATGTCATCCTCGGTCTCCTAGGCGGGATGCGGGAGGGCCACGAGGGGCTCCACCCGCACCGACGTGAGCAGGTCCCGCTGGTGGCCGACCTGGCGCTCGACGCCGGTCAGCCGCAGTGGCAGGGTCGCCACGGCGTCGCCGCTCGACCGGCCGAACCGCAGCTCGACCTCGCCGGGCTCGACGATCCGCCGGCCGGACAACCCGGTGAACGAGGCCAGGTCGGCCGGTACGCCGAACGTCACGTGCGCCACCTCGCCGGGTTCCAGCGGCAGTCGGGTGTAGCCGACCAGCCGGACGACCGGGCGGGTGGTCTGCGCGACCGGGTCGTGCAGGTAGAGCTGCACGACCTCGGTGCCGGCCCGGTCGCCGGTGTTGGCGACGGTGATCCGCACCCGCACCTCGCCGTCGACCGGCCACGCCGCCGGCTCGTCCCGCGTCTCGCCCGCCGGGTCGACCACTGTGGCGTCGGACCACTCGAAGGTGGTGTAGCTCAGCCCGTGACCGAACGGGTACGCCGGGGTCGGGTCGACCGAGGAGACCTTGGTGCGGCGCCCGAGCGGCGGCGACAGGTAGGTGCCCGGCAACCCGCCGGCATGTCGGGGAACGCTGACCGGCAACCGCCCGGACGGGTTCACGGCACCGGTGAGCACCTCGGCGAGCGCCTGTCCGCCGAGCTGCCCGAGGAAGAACGCCTGCACCACGGCCGCCGCGCTGTCGAACTCCGGGCCGAGCGCGTAGGGGCGGCCGGTCATCAGCACCAGGACGACCGGGGTGCCGGTGGCGAGGACGGCCCGGACGAGATCGGCCTGCACACCGGGCAGCCGCAGGTCGACGGCGTCGCAGCCCTCACCGGAGGTGCCCCGGCCGAACATGCCCGCGCGGTCACCGACGGCGAGCACGCACACGTCGGCGGCGGCCGCCGCGGCGACCGCAGCCGGGATGCCGGAGGTGTCCTCGCCGGTGATGGTGCAGCCCGGCTCGTGGGTGAGCAGCGGGACGCGTCGGGCCAGCTCGTCGCGCAGCGAGGGGATCTCCAGGCCGAGCCCGTGCTCGCTGTGGTGGATGCCCACGTGGTTGGGGAACGAGTAGCAGCCGAGCATGGCCATCGGGTCGTCGGCGACCGGGCCGACCAGGGCGACCCGGCTGCCGGCGGGCAGCGGGAGGACGCCGCCGTTGCGCAGCAGGACGACGGACTCCCGGGCCAGGCGTACGGCCACGTCCTGGCTGATCTCGTCGTCGAACCGCAGGGACGCCACGTCGTCGGGCAGTTCCCGCCAGCCCTCGTCGAGCAGGCCGATCTCGATCTTCTGGATCAGCACGCGCCGCAGCGCCCGGTCGATCAGTGCCTCGTCGACGTCGCCGCTGCGGACGGCCTCGACCAGCGGGGTGCCGAAGGTGTCCACGGTGGGCAGCTCGACGTCGATCCCGGCGCGCAGGGCGAGCCGGGCCGCGTCGGCGGCGTCGGCGGCGACACCGTGCAGGGTCTCCAGGAACCGGACGGCGAAGTAGTCGGCGACCACGGTGCCGGTGAAACCCCACTCGTCGCGCAGCAGGCCGGTCAGCAGTGCCTCGTCGGCGGCGACGGGCAGACCGTCGATCTCGGCGTAGGAGTTCATCACCGAGCGGGCACCGCCGAGGCGCAGGGCCATCTCGAACGGCGGCAGGATCACGTCTGTCAACTCCCGGCGGCCCATCGGCACCGGGGCGAGGTTGCGCCCACCCCGGGAGGCGGAGTAGCCGGCGAGGTGTTTGAGGGTGGCCACCACACCGGCGCCCTCCAGCCCTCGCACGTACGCGGCGCCGGTCGTCCCCACCAGGTAGGGGTCCTCACCGATCGTCTCCTCGGTGCGGCCCCAGCGGTAGTCGCGGGTGACGTCGAGAACCGGCGCGAGCCCCTGGTGCACACCCGCCGCGCGCATGGAGCGCCCGATCCGGTCGGCCATCACCTCGACCAGCTCCGGGTCGAAGGACGCGCCCCAGCTGAGCGGGGTCGGGTAGACGGTGGCCCGCCAGGCCGCGAACCCGGTGAGGCACTCCTCGTGCACCTGCGCCGGGATGCCGAACCGGCTGGCGGCGACGATCTGCGCCTGGGAGGCGGCGAGCGACCGGGCGCCGAGCACCGGGTCGACGGGCGCGGTGCCAAACGGCCGGGTGAGCTGGCCCAACCCGTACCGGATGACGGTGCTCCACGGCGGCAGCTCGCTGATCATGTCGGACTGGTGTGGGGCGACCCCCTCGCCGGAGGCGTCCGCGCCGACCCAGACTCCGATCAGTTGCGCGATCTTCTCTTCGAGTGTCATCAACGGCAGGAGCGCCTCGGCCCGTTCGGTCGGCGACAACCGGGGATCGCGCCACGGCGCGGCGTCGCTGTCCACGGGCGACTGACTTCTCATGCCATGACCCCTTAGCTCCGGCCACATCCCCGTGCCCTGGTGGAACCAGTTCGGTGGCGGACGTTCACACGATCCGAAACTTTCCGGAAGCCTGCGCAACCTTTTCGGCAACCTAAGTGCCCCATCGATGGGTGTCAAGGGCCTCAACTGGACTCCGGCGGCCGCTCGGCGCACACGGTCACCCCGCCATCGGCACTCCGTCGCGAACCAGGGGGATAATGGCCCGCGAAACGGACGGGCCGACTGCCGCAACGGCTGGCGTGCTCGGCCAATCGTGTTAGGGTCTCCCGAAATTTTCGGATGCCGTATGGGGCCGCGATGACAGAGCACCGCCCGCCCGACCCACCCGCCTCCACCACCATCGCGACGATCGCCCACGATGTCGGCGTCTCGGTCGCCACGGTCTCCAAGGTCCTCAACGGACGTGGCGACGTCGCCCCCGGCACCAGAGCGCGCGTGGAGGCGAGTCTCGATCGCCACAAGTACCAGCGCCGCACCCGGCGGCCCTCCACCAGTGGGGGGCGGATCCATCTCGTGTTCCACGAGTTCGACACCGGGTGGGCCATGGAGATCCTGCGCGGTGTCGAGGCGGTGACCACCGCGGCCGGCGTCGGGATGTCGGTCGCCCAACTCGACGGTGCGCACCGCCCCCCGGCGCGATGGCTGGACACGATTCTCGCCGACCGCCCGTTGGGCGTGGTGTTCGTCCTCTCCCACCTGGCCGAGGCCCAACAGCAGCACCTGCGGCGTCAGGGCATTCCGTTCGTCGTCGTCGACACCGACAGCGCGACCTCGGCCTCCGTACCCACTGTCGGTTCGAACAACTGGAACGGCGGGCTGCTCGCCGCCCGACACCTCCTGGAGTTGGGGCACCGACGGATCGCCATCATCTCCGGGCCGACCGATGTGCTCTGCAGTCGCGCCCGCGCCGCCGGCTTCCAGTCGGCCCACGAAGAGGCCGGGCTCACCGTCGACCGGGAGCTGATCCGCTACGGCAGCTTCTCCGCCGGCGCCGGGCACGCCCACGGGCTGGACCTGCTCCGCCGGCCGTCTCGACCCACGGCGATCTTCGCCGGCTCCGACATCCAGGCCATGGGGGTGCTCCGGGCCGCCCGCCAGTGCGGCCTGCGGGTGCCCGAGGACCTGTCGGTGATCGGGTACGACAACCTCCCGGTCTCCACCTGGACCGACCCGGCCCTCACCACGATCAACCAGCCGTTGCGCGACATGGCGGGCATCGCCACCCAGATGCTGCTCGACCTGACCAGGGGCAACGAGCCGGCGACCAGCCGGATCGACCTGGTGACCGAGTTGGTCGTCCGGGAGAGCACCGCACCCCCCGCCAGCCCGCACTGACCCGAGCCCCTGCGAGGACCCGTGCCCCACTCCGCCGCCCTGCTCGACGACCTCCAGCGGTACGCGCCCGAGATCGTCGAACCCGACGACTTCGACGAGTTCTGGCGTGACACCCGCCTCGATGCGGCAAGCCGACCGGTGCTCGTCGACGTCCGACCGGAGCCGACCGACCTGCGCCTGCTCGACTCCTGGGACGTCACGTTCGCGGGCTTCGGCGGCGACCCGGTCCGGGCCTGGTACACCCGCCCCGCCGGGGTGGCGGGGCCACTGCCCGCCGTCGTCGAGTACGCCGGCTACGGCCGTGGTCGCGGCCTGCCCCACGAGCGGCTGACCTGGCCGACAGCCGGGTACGCCCACCTGCTGATGGACAACCGGGGCCAGGCGGGGCAGTACGGCGCCGGGGACACCCCCGACCCGCACGGCGCTCCCGGCGGGCCCTGGCCGGTCACCTGGGGGATCCTCGACCCCCGCGACTACCACTACCGACGTCTGATCACCGACGCGGTCCGGGCGGTCGACGCGGTCCGCGCACTGCCGGGGGTCGACGGTGACCGGGTCGCCGTGGTCGGCAACAGCCAGGGCGGCGGCCTGGCCCTGGCGGTGGCCGGCCTGGTCGGCGATCTTCGCGCGGTGCTGACCACCGCCCCGTTCCTGTGCGACATGCGGCGGGCCGTCCAGGTCAGCGAACCCGCGCCGTACGGCGAGATCGCCCGGTACCTGGCCGTGCACCGGGAGGCGGAGGAGGCGGTCTGGCGCACCCTGTCCTACGTCGACGGCGTGAGCTTCGCCCGGCGGGCGACCGCGCCGGCACACTTCGGGATCGGGCTGCGGGACACCGTGTGCCCACCGAGCACCGGCTTCGCCGCCTACAACCAGTACGGGGCCCTGGCCCGGCTCCCGGTGCCGCCGGCGCGCGAGATGCACGTCTACCCGTTCAACGGTCACGAGGGCGGCGAGGCCGTGCACGTTCGGCGTCAGCTGCGCTGGCTCGACTCGACGCTGCACCGGGCTGGCCCCTCCCGTACGTAGGCGCGCCGCCCGGGGCGTAACTCATAGCCGGGCGCCGATCTCTTGCCGATGTTAGCGATAACACGTTAGGGTGCGTCAGGCGAGGTGCAGGGCACACTTCCGCCACTGATCATCGGCCTGTCGGCTCCGACCCTCGATGACCAGTGCCAGCCGCAGCGCCACGATCGCCAGTGCAGACGTCCGGGTTCCTGGTCGTTGCGCGCAGCCCGCCTACCGCGTCCCGGCGGCGGCCGTCTCCTGGTGGCCGCCGTTGTCGCGCGCCCTCACCACCAGAGGAAGTCCCATGAGCAGTGCAACGCTCGGCCACCCCGTCCCTCCGTCACCCACCGCCACCGCGACGACGAGACCCCGACGAACCCGCCGGTGGTGGGCGGCCCTGGCCGCGGCCGCGGCGATGGCCGCGGCCGTACCCATCGCGACCACGCCGGCGAACGCCGAATCCAACGGCGGCGTACGCGTGATGCCGCTCGGTGACTCGATCACCGACGGGTTCAACGTCGCGGGTGGATACCGGATCGAGCTCTGGCAGCGGTTCACCGCCGGCAGCTACCGGATCGACTTCGTCGGTTCCCAGTTCAACGGCCCGGGCAGCCTCGGCGACCACGACCACGAGGGCCACTCCGGCTGGACCATCGCCCAGATCGACGCCAACGTGGTCAACTGGTTGCGGGCCACGAATCCCCGGACCGTGCTGCTGCACATCGGCACCAACGACATGTACGGCGACACCTCCGGCGCCCCGGGCCGACTGGCCACCCTTGTCGACCGGATCACCAACACCGCCCCGAACGCGGACGTGTTCGTCGCGACGATCATCCCGAAGTCGGGCGCGGACAATCAGGTCCGGGGATACAACGCGGCGATCCCCGGGATCGTGCAGACCAGGGCCGCCGCCGGCAAACGCGTGCACCTGGTCGACATGTACCGGGCCCTGACCCTCAGCGACCTGGCCGACGGGGTGCATCCCAACGCCACCGGCTATCGGAAGATGGCCGTGGCCTGGTACGACGCTCTCCGGACGGTGCCCGGCAGCATCGGTGACAACAGTCCGCCGACCACCGCGCCGCCCACGACCCCGCCGCCCACCACCCCGCCGCCCACGACCCCGCCACCGACCACGCCGCCGCCCACCACCCCGCCGCCGTCCGGTGCGTGCCGGGTCACGTACACGGTCAACTCCTGGGGCAACGGTCTCACCGCGTCCGTCTCGGTGGCCAACACGGGCAGCACTCCGGTCAACGGTTGGGCACTGGCGTTCACGCTGCCGGGCGGGCAGACCATCACCGGCGGCTGGAACGCCGACTACTCCCCGTCGAGCGGGGCGGTGACCGCTCGTAACGTCTCCTACAACTCGACGATCGCGCCGAGCACCTCTGTCGACATCGGATTCCAGGCAACCCACACCGGGAACGCCGGCCGACCGTCCGCGTTCACCCTCAACGGCACCGCCTGCGCCCTCGCCTGACGGTTCTCTCGCGCTGATGGGGCGGCGACGGGATCCCGTCGCCGCCCCGTCAGCGTGCGGTGGTGCTCAGGAGGCGGTGCAGGAAAGCACCTGTGGGCGGGTCCAGTTGCCGTTGGCCATGGTGGTGAAACCGAAGACGTTGCCGCTGCCGTTCGACCGCATCGTCATGACGTTTCCGCTGCTGTCCCAGCTGGGGCTGCCGTTCCAGGTGGCGGACACCTTCTGGGGCGGGGTGACGGCCACCACGACGCTCCAGTTGCTCGCCCCGCTGACGGTCACCTGACTGTTGAACCGGTCGCCCCACCGGGTGCTGTCCTGCAGCGTCGCGGTGCAACCGCCGCCGGGCGGAGGCGTGGTGGTCGGCGGGACGGAGGTCGGCGGCGCGGAGGTCGGCGGGACGGAGGTGGGCGGGGCGCTCGTCGGCGGAGCCGTCGTCGGGACCGCACTGCCGTTGTTCAGCGCGGCGAGGACGGCGTCGTACGCGGCCTTCTTGGAACCGTTGCTGTTGAACAACAGCGGCGTCTGCGAGGCCAGCCACGAGTCGCTGTCCCGGATGCCCCAGACCGTGATCCCGTTGCAGCGGGGCACGGCCATGCAGTCCTCCACCACGCTGCGGTAGGTGTTCGCCGGAGCGCCCTGGATGTCCAATTCGGTGATCTGCACGTCGACGCCCAGCGCGGCGAAGCTCGACAACGTGGTGCGGTAGTTGCTCACGTACGGCGAGTTGTTGTTGAAGTGCGACTGGAAACCGACGCAGTCGATCGGCACGCCACGGGCCTTGAAGTCCCGCACCATGTTGTAGACACCCTGGGTCTTCGCGTGCGTCCAGTTGTCGGTGTTGTAGTCGTTGTAACACAGCTTCGCGTTCGGATCGGCGGCGTCCGCCGCCCGGAACGCCGCCTCGATCCAGTCGTTGCCGGTGCGCTGCAGGTTCGAGTCCCGACGACCTCCGGAACCGCCGTCGGCGAACGCCTCGTTCACCACGTCCCACGCCACGACCTGACCCCGGAAGTGGGTGGCCACCTGCGTCACGTGGTTGAGCATCGCCTGCCGCAACGCACTGCCACTCATGCTCTCCATCCAGCCCGGCTGCTGCGAGTGCCACGCCAGGGTGTGGCCCCGCACGCTCATGCCGCGGCTGCGCGCGTGGTTGACGATCTGCTCGGCCGCCCCGTAGCTGAACCGACCCTGCTGCGGCTCGGTGGCGTTCATCTTCATCTCGTTCTCGGCCGTGACCATGTTGAACTCACGGTTGAGGATCGTGGTGTACGCGTTGTCGCTCAACCGGCTCGCGGCCACCGCCGTGCCGAAGTAGCGACCCTTCTCGGCGGCGGACGCGCCCAGGGTGGTTCCGGCGCTCGCCGTGCTCGGCAGGAACGCGGCACCTGTCGCGGCGAGCAGAGCCGCGGTGGCGAGGACGATAGCCGTACGCGCTCGTGGGCCCGTCGGTGGGCGGGTGTCCCCGTGGCACCTCTCGGTCATGTCTTTTCCTTCCGGTGGACCCGGGACGGGGTGACTGACGCGGCGCCCCGGTGGGTGGTGGGGTATCGGGTCGGGACCACTCACGCAGGGGCGCCCGGGAAGAGGCACCAGCCCTCGATCATCGACTCCGATGGATGTGGAGTATGTCAGCGCCGCTGATAGACGAGCAACAATTTCCGGAAGTTTTACGAGACCCGCAGGACGCCGTTCAGCTGCCGAGGTGACAGCCGTCCAGGTGGGTGGCCATTCGGCAGGTGCGCGCCGTCGGAAGCCGACCAGCGGGGCGGAGCCGCGGAGCTGGAAGGGCCGCAAATTCCGGAACTTCTCCGCAAGGCGGGGTCTCGCTGGACCGCCGTCAACTCGTCGCGAGATAGAGCCGGCTGACGGTCTCGGCCACACAGACGGGCTTGCCGCCGCTGTCGCTCTCCACGGTGACCGTCGCGACCACCTGCACGCCGCCGGTCACCGGGGACACCTCGGCGAGGACTGCGGTGGCCCGGACGGCGGCGCCGACCGGCACCGGGGCGGGGAAACGCACCCGGTTCAGCCCGTAGTTGACCCCCATCGCCACCCCCTGCACCCGGTAGAGCCCGCCGGCCAATGCCGGCAGCAGCGACAACGTCAGGTACCCGTGGGCGATGGTCCCGCCGTACGGCCCCGACGCGGCCCGGGTCGGATCGACGTGGATCCACTGGTGGTCGTCGGTGGCGTCGGCGAAGAGGTCGACGCGGCTCTGCTCGATCCGTTCCCACGGACCGGGCCCGAGGGTCTCCCCGACGGCGGCGGTCAACTCGTCGAACGAGGTGAAGACTCGCACGGCAGGTCTCCTTGACACTAGAAGGCGTTGACGCCGGTGAGCGCGCGTCCGATGAGAAGCTGCTGGATCTGACTGGTGCCCTCGTAGAGGGTGGCGACCCGCGCGTCGCGCAGGTACTTGCCGACCGGGTACTCGTCGATGTAGCCGTACCCGCCGAAGACCTGGACCGCGTTGTTGGCCGCACGGACGGCGGCCTCGCTGGCGAAGAGCTTGGCCATCGACGCCTCGGCGGCGTACGGCTGGTCCCGGTCGATCAGGTCGGCCACCTGCCACACCAGCAGCCGGGCGGCGGCGGTGTCCACGGCGATGGCGGCCAGCAGTTGTTGGACGAGTTGGTGCCCCGCGATGGGCTTGCCGAACTGGGTGCGCTGCCCGGCGTAACCGACCGCCGCGTCCAGGCAACCCTGGGCGATGCCGACACACCCGGCGGCCACCGACATCCGACCCTTGGCGAGGGTGGCCAGGGCCAGCCGGAATCCGCCGCCCTCGGCGCCGAGGCGGGCCGCGTCGGGCACGCGTACCTCGTCGAACCGCAACTCGCCGGTGGCCTGGCCACGCAGGCCCAGCTTGCCGTGGATCTCCCGGCGGCCCAGCCCCGGGCTGTCGGTGGGCACCAGGAACGCGGTGATGCCCCGGTGCCCCGGGCCGCCGGTGCGGGCGAAGACCAGCGCGACGTCGGCGGTGGTGCCGTTGGTGATGAACGTCTTCGTGCCGGTGAGCAGCCAGTCGGTGCCGTCGCGGACCGCGCGGGTCCGCAGCGCGGCCGCGTCCGAGCCGCTGTCCGGCTCGGTCAGCGCGAAACAGCCGAGGGCGGTGCCGGCGCAGAGCCGGGGCAGCCACTCGGCCCGCTGCTCGGCCGAGCCGTGGACGGCGATCGACTTCGCGACCAGGCCGAGGGAGACCGACACGATGCCGCGCACCGCCGAGTCGCCCCGGCCGAGCTCCTCCAGGACCAGGCAGTACGCGAGGTGGTCGCCGCCGGAGCCGCCGTCGGCCTCGGCGATGGTCAGCCCCAGGAAGCCCAGGTCGCCGAGTAGGCCGACGATGGCCGGGTCGACCGACTCGCGGCGGTCCCAGGCGGCGGCGTGCGGCACCAGCTCACGGTCGGCGAACTCGGCGGCCAGCTGGCGGACCGCGGCCTGCTCGGCGGAGAGGGTGAGGTCCATGGCCATCAAACTAGCGGTGATAGTTTAAGTCGTCCAGAGCGGGCCCCGGGTCACCTGTCGGAGGCCAGCCCGGCGTGCCGCTCGCCCGCGAACGCGCGGACCAGCTCGGTGCGCGAGCGGATGCCGAGACGGTGGAACACGTTGCGCAGGTGGTGGTCGACAGTACGGATCGAGAGGAACATCCGGACGGCGATCTCCCGGTTGGTGGCGCCCTCCGCGACCAGCTCGGCGATCCGCAGTTGTTGCCCGGTCAGCAGCCGCGCCGCCGGCAGGTCCGGCGGACCGACCGACTCCCCCGCCGCCCGCAGCTCCGTGGTGGCCTGCTCGGCCCAGCACGCCACCCCGAGCAGGCTGAACATCTCCCGGGCCCGGTGCAGGTGCGCACGCGCGTCGCGGGGGCGGCGGCTGCGACGCAACTCCTGGCCGAAGAGCAGTTCGGTACGGGCCAGCTCGAACGTGCCGGCCTCCATCGGGTGCAGCCGCAACGCCGCCTGGAAGTGGCATTCCGCCTCGGCACTGCCCCGAGGTGCGAGGAGCGCGTGACACCGGGCGGACAGGGCCCGGCGCAACGGGCTCGCCGTGCTGCTGGCCCACCTGTCGAACACGGCGAGCGCGGCCGCGGCCGCCGGTCGGTGTGCCAGGTGCGCCGCCGCCTCCACCAGGTACGGCGTCGCCATCACCTGCACGAGGACCTGGCCCCGGCCCGTCCCGAGCCGAGCCAGCGACGCCAGCCGGTCCGCGGCCTCGGCGTGCCGGCCCTCGATGAGGTCGAGCACCGCCAGCGCCCATCCGGCGAGCGCGTGCGGACGGCTGGCCGGCGTCGGTGACTCGCCGATCTCCCGGATCCGCCGCAGGCTGGTGTCGCGGTCGGCCCGGATCGCGGCGAGCACGGCGAGCAGGCCCAGATGGACGTTGGCGTAGTTGACCTGACCCGTGGCACGGGCGACCCGTAACCCCTCGCGGGAGGTCTCCGCCGCCGCCTCGTGCCGGCCCTGCCAGTACTCGGCGATCGCCCGTAACTCCAACGCCCGGGGCAGCACGGACACCTCGCCCCGGTCCCGGGCCAGCGCGACGGCACGCTCGGCGAGCCGGTGCGCCGCGCCGTCCACTGCCACCACCAGGCCGGCCGCCGCGGCGCAGGTGAGCGCGGTGGGGGTCACCGCCGAGCCGCCCAACCGGCCGCCCAGCACGACGGCCCGGCGCAGCGTGGGACCGGCCCGCTCGTGGTCGCCGCGCAGGGTCGCCGCCACCCCGGCGACCAGACTGCCCATCAGCTCCACCACCGGCGGGTCGGTCGGCCGCCGCAGGGCCAGCGCCCGCCGGCCGACCTCGGCGTAGCGGTACTGGTCGCCGGCGAAACAGACGGCCTCGCCGGCCCGGACCAACCCGGACAACGCCAGTGCCCGATCACTGTCGGCCACCGCCTCGGCGGCGCTCAGCAGCCTCGCCGACGCGTCCGACACCGCGCCGCACCGCAGTTCCACCTCACCGCGCAGCAGGTCGGCGCGGCCCCGCACGGCCGGGTCCGTCGACACGGTGCGCAGGCGGTCGAGCAGCAGCCGGACCACCTCGGGTTGCCCACCGACCCAGGCGTAGTCGGCGGCCCTCAGCAGCCGGGCGGCCGTCTGGGCCGGATGATCGCTGAGTTCGGCCGCCCAGCGCAGCGCCGCCGAGGCCACGGCCCAGCCGCCGGCTCCCCCCGAGGCCGCCTCCTCCAACTCCGCGGCCAGCGCCGGATCGGCACCTGCCGTGGCGGCTGCGAGGTGCATCGCCCGGCGCAGCCGCTGCCCGTCCGCGCCAAGCACCCCGGCGAGGAGACGGTGTGCGGCGCGGCGCTCGGCGAGTGGCGCGCCTGCCGCGATCATCGTGCGCAGCAGCGGCTGGGGGAAGGTGACGCCCCGCGGCTCGACGCGGACCAGGCCGGCGACCTCCGCCGGGGCGAGGGCCTCGACCTCGGTACCGGCGGCTGCGGCGGCGCGGATCAGCGTGCCCGGCACACCGTCCTCGTCGAGCGCGGCGAGCAGCAGCATCCGCCGGGTGTCCGGCGACAACCGGTCCAGACGGGCCCGGTACGCGCGACCCAGCGCGCCGTCCGGCGGTGGCGCGGCCGGCAGCGACTCCTCCCCGCGCCACTGGGTGGGGCTGAGCACCTCGGCGAGGTCCACCAGGGCCTGCGGATTGCCGCCTCCGACCGCCGCCAGCGCGGTCACGACCGACGCGGCGGGCCGCTCGGGTAGCCGGTCGGTGAGGACGGCGACGCTTGCCTGCTCGTCGAGCGGCCGCAGGCGGTGTGCCGGTATCCCGTCGACAGTGACCGCGACGTCCGCGGTGAGCAGGACGACGATCGGTAGGTGGCGCAGCCGGCGCGCCACGACGGCCAGCACCTGCGCGGTCAGCGGGTCACCGCGGTCGATGTCGTCCATGGTGACGAGCAGCGGGCGGTCCCGTGCCGCGTCGGTGAGCAGCCCGAGCACGGCCATCGACAGGGCGAGTCGACGGTGGGCCGGGCAACCGTCCCCGCCCAACGCCCGCAGCAGCAGGTCGCGCTGTGGCGTGGGCAGGGCGGCGGCGTGCTGCGGCACCGGGTCGAGCAGTCGTTGCAGACCCGCGTACGGCAGTGCGGCCTCCTCGGCCAGGCCGCTCGCGGCGAGTACGGTGCAGCCCGTGGCGTAGCGGTGGGCGTGGGCGACAAGCGCGGTGCGGCCCGAGCCCGGTTCGCCGTGCAGCAGCAGGGCGCCGCCACCGTTGGTCACGCCGTCGAGCAGGCGCCGGACGGCGCGGCATTCGTCGTCCCGGCCACGCAGCACGGTTACTTGCACTCTCGATGCAGCAACCATGCATGAAGTGTCACCTATTGGTAACCGAATGGAAAGAGGAGACGATATCGGGCCGAGCCGGAATCAGTCGGCCGCGACCTCGGCCAGCAGGGCGCCCACCGTCCGGGTCATCACCGCGCGGGCCTGGTCCACGCCCAGCCCGAGGCCGTAGCGCAGCATCGACCAGGCCTGCCACGTGCTCGCCGTCACCAGGGCGTGGAGCAACTGCTCCCGTCCCGACCCGGCCGCGGCCAGCTCGACGGCGAAGAGCTCCTCGACCTCGTTGCGGACCCGTTCGATGTGCGTGAGACGGTTGCGGTGCAGCTGCTCGGAGACCGGCTCGCGCATCTGGGCGGCCCGCGCCGACGCCGCGATGAGCTGGAGCAGCCGGGCCCGCTGCCGGCAGTACGCGTCGACCCGCTTCGCCAGCGGCAGCCCGGGTGAGATGCGCCGATGGGCGGCGTCCTGCTGTCGGAGCACCTCCGCGCCGCTGGCCTCGAAGAGCGTCTCCATGTCCTTGAAGTTGGTCCAGAGCGTGCGCAGCGAGATGCCGGCCCGCTCGGCGATGCGCTCCCCGGTCGGGCGCAGGTCACCCTCGGAGATGAGCGCGAGGTGCGCCTCGACGATGGCGGCGCGGGTGCGCTCGGCCCGGGCGGTGCGCCCGTCGACCCGGCCCACGACGTCGACCCCGTCCATCCGCCCCCGCCCCTTCACTCCCATGGCGCGTCCCCCGACGCACCGCCGAGTCTAGACAGGGGGTGATCAGCGGCCCCGGACCGACCACCGGCACGGTCATCCATAATCTGCACTCACGATGCAGATAGTAGGAGCACCAATCGGCGTCGGTCAACGTGGTGCAGGAACGCGCAGGAGTCCGGCCGGGCGCGGTCACACGTGACCACGCCCGGCCGGACGCCACCAGCACGAGGATTGCGCCGATCTTGCGGTTTCGGTCGCCGTTATGCCCGACCTGCACACGTGTGCGGAGGCAGAAAGTGCAAGATCGCGGAGGCGGGCGGGGCGGTCAGGGGGCGGTCGGCACCCCGTTCGCCGGGGGCGCGGCCGGCGCGGCGGTGTACTCGTTGACCGGCCCGTCCGCCTCGTCGGTCTCGTACGCCGGCCCGAAGTAGCTCTGCACTCCCCCGGTCACCTTGCTCAGCCGCTGCCCGCCGTACCCGGAATGGTCCTTGGCGGAGAAACGCAGCGGCACCAGCCCCGGGCCCTGGAAGCCGCCCTTCTGCACCGCCTCCAGCACCTTCTCCCGGGTGAGGCCCTTGCCGGCGGCGAGCAACGTCTGGACGAAGAGGTAGCCGACCGACATGCCGTAGACGGTGTTGCCGTCGAACCCCGCGTCCCCGTTGTGCTCCTTGTTGACCTTCGCGAAGAGCTGGATCCACGGGTTCGCGGTGTCGTTCTGCATCGGCAGGTAGTTGGTGCCGACCATCCCCTCCAGCAACGGGGCGGCCGCGCCGAGTTGCTTGGCCAGGGTCGGATGGTCGGCGCCGACGTTGGAGACCAGCCACTGCGGCTTGAAGCCCAGCCGCGCGGCGGTGCCGACGGACAGCGCGGTGAAGCCGGGCACGGTGGCGAGCACGACGACCTGGCAACCGGCCGCCTTGAACGCGCCGATCTGCGGCGCCACGTTGGTGTTGCTGGTGACGTAGGTCTGCTTGACCGCCACGGCCCCGGCGCCGAGCACCTTCTCCACACCGGCCAGGCTGTCCCGGCCGAAGTCGTCATCCTGACCGAGGAAGCAGACCTTCTGGCCGGCCAGGTCCCGCTTCGCGTAGTTGGCCAGGATCTTGCCCTCCACCGTGTAGTCCGGGTTGAACCCGAACGTGCCGGGATACTTGTCCGGCTGGTCCCAACTGCGGCTGCCGGAGGCGACGAACAGGTCCGGCACCCGGTTGCTCTTCAGGAAGTCGAGCACCCCGCTGTGTGTCGGCGTACCCAGACCGTTGAGGACGGCGAAGACCTTGTCCTGGAGGACGAGCTGGCGGACCACCTGCTGGGTGTTCGCCGGGTTGTAGCCATCGTCCATGATCTTGTAGGTGATCTTCCGACCGTGCACACCGCCGTTGGCGTTGACGTAGTCGAAGTACGCCTTCGTCGCCGGGGCGATCTTCGAGTAGCCGGCCGAGGCCGGCCCGGTGAGCGGCATGTGGGTGCCGACGACGATCTCGGTGTCGGTGACGCCCGGCACCGACGCGCCGCCGGGACCGGAGCCGTCGTCACCGCTGCAACCAGCGGCGGCGGCCAACAGAGCGATGGTGCTGGCGATCGCGAGACCACGTTGTGCCAAACGGTGCATGGAGAACACCGACCTTTCTCGGTCCGGTTCGGGGGAACGGAGTGGGTGGTGGTACGCCCGGCCGAGGGCCGGGCACGGAGCAGCTCAGGAACGCCGGGCCCGCAGGCGCCGACCAAGACGGGACAACAGCCCCTGGACGCCACCGGGTGCGGCGATCATGACGACGATCAGGGTGAGGCCGAAGATCGCCAGCGGCAGGTTGCCCTCCAGCCGCTGCGCCACCGCGGGTGAGAGGGTGAGCAGGTCGGTCAGGGAGTGGGTGAGATCGGGCAGGGCGACCAGCAGGACGGCCCCCCACAACGCCCCGGTGAGCCGGCCGAGACCGCCGATCACCACGGCCATCAGCAGGAACAGCGAAAGGGTCAGCGAGAACGCCCCGGGCGAGACGCTCTGCGCGAGCACCGCCAGCAACGCCCCGCCGAGCCCGGCGGTGGCGGCGCTGACCACGAAGGCGAGAACCTGGGTACGGGCCACGTGGATGCCGGCCAGACGGGCCGCCACCTCGTCGTCGCGGACCGCCCGGAAGGTGCGCCCGTACCGGCTGCGGATCAGGTTCGCCAGCAGCAGCAGCGCGAGCAGGGTGGCCGCGCCGGTGAGCCAGAGCTGCCACCGCTCATAGGGGAAGTACGGGCCGAGCGACATCGGCGGCGGCTCCACCGGCACCGACAGCCCCTGCTCGCCGTTGAACACGCCATCGAAGGTGACGGCCAACGCCGGCACGACGACAGCCACGGCCAGGGTGACCCCGGCCAGGTAGGGGCCGCGCAGCCGGGCCGCCGCCACACCCACCACCGCGCCGACCGCGACAGTGCCGACGATCGCCGCGCCCAACGAGAGCGGCAGCAGCCAACCACCGGTCATCCCCCGGTCGGCGAACGCGTTCTGACACAACGCGACGGTGTACGCCCCGGTCGCCATCAACGCGCCGTGACCGAGGGACAGTTGACCGTTGAGCCCGGTGAGGACGGTCAGCCCGGCGGTCGCGCAGAGGTAGGCGGCCACCGTGGCGAGCTGGAAGTTGCGGAACGGCTCGACGGCGTAGCTGACCGCCACCAACAGCAACCCGGCGGCGAGCACCACCGCGAGGTGACGCAGCAGGGTCGAGCCCCGTCGCCGGTCGACGGGCCGGCCCGCGCCGACGAGCTGCTCCCTCGGCGGCAGAGCCGCCCTCGTGGCGCTCACACCCGCCTCGCCGCGACCGGGGCGAACAGCCCACCCGGCCGGACCAGCAGCACCGCCAGCAGCAGGACCAGCACCGCGAGCGGCGTCAGGTCACTGCCGGCGTACCCGCTCACATAGGAGAGCAGCAGACCCACCACCAGGCCACCGACCACCGCCCCCGGTGGACTGTCCAGCCCACCCACCACCGCCGCGGTGAACGCCGACACGAACACCAGGTCCATCGCGTGCGGGTGCAGACCCAACTCGGTCGGCAGGACCAGCATGGCGGCCAGCGCGCCCACCCCGGACGCGAGTGCCCACCCGAGGGTCAACATGCCACCGACGTTCACCCCGAGCAGCCGGGACACCTCGGGAGCGAAAGCCGCCGCGCGCATCCGCAACCCCACCGGGGTACGCGCGAACATCCAGGCCAGGCCGCTGACCACCACCCCGATCGTGGCGAAGACGAACAGGTCGTACGGCGACAGCACGGCCACCCCGCCCACGGTGAGCGCGGACCTGTCGAACGGCGCCTCGGCCGGGCGGAACTCGTTGCCGTACACCATGCCCAGCACGGCCTGGATCAGCAGCACCAGACCGAGCGCCACGATCACCGGATTGAGCGGCGAGGCATGGTCGACGTGGCGCATCACGACCCGGTCCACAAGCGCACCGAGCATGAGGCCGGCGACGACCGCGACCACGAAACCCAGCCAGTAGGAACCGGTCGCGGTCGAGACGGTGTAGGCGACGTACGCGGCGGCGACGGCCATCGCCCCCTGGGCGAAGTTGACGACCCGCGCCGCCCGCCAGATGAGCACCAGGGCCAGCGCGAACGCGGCGTACACCGCGCCCCGGGACAGGCCGTCGACGGTGAGGAAGACGAAGCGGTCCAACAGTCCTCCCTCCGGGGGACGAGGTGGTGGTCAGAAACCGAGGTACGCGTGGCGCAGGTCGACGTCGTCACGCAGCGTCGCGGCCGGCGCGGCGATCACCACCCGACCGAGGGACATCACGACGCCCTGGTCGGCGACGGCGAGTGCGCTGCGCACGTTCTGCTCGACCAGCAGGACGGTCAGGCCGGTACGGTCACGTAGCTGACGGAGCAGGGCCATGGTCCGGGCGACCACCCGCGGCGCCAGACCCAACGACGGCTCGTCGAGCAACAGCAGTCGTGGTCGGCCGACCAGGGCCCGACCGAGTGCGAGCATCTGCCGCTCACCACCGGAGAGCTGGTGGCCGAGGTGCCGTCGGCGGCGGGCCAGCGGCTCGAAAAGCTGGTAGACCTCGTCGAGAGCCCGACCGGCGTCGGCCCGATCACGCCGCCACAACCCGCCGAGCCGCAGGTTCTCGTCCACGGTCAACTCGCTGATCACACCCCGCCCCTCCGGCACGTGTGCCATCCCGCGCCGGACGAGCTGCTCCACAGGCGTACCCCGAAGGTCCTCCCCGGCGAGGAGCACCTGGCCGGCGGCCGGCCGGATCATGCCGGAGAGCGCACGCAGCAGGGTCGTCTTGCCGGCCCCGTTGGCACCGACGACCGCGGCGATCGTGCCGGCCGGAACGCTGAGGTCGATGGCCCGCAACACGGGCGCGGCACCGTAACCGGCCACCAACCCACGCACCACGAGCAGGTCGGTGGCGGTCATGGGGAGACCTCCTCGACGGCGGCACCGAGGTAGGCGTCGGTGACCGCCGGGTCGTCGCGGATCTCGTCCGGGGTGCCGGCGGCGATCACCCGGCCGAAGTCGAGCACCACGAGCTCGTCGCAGACCCCCATCACCAGATCCATGTGGTGCTCGACGAGCAGCACCGCGCAGGGGTCGTCGTCGCGCCGGGGCAGGTGCCGGATCAGCTCGGCCAGCTCGGCGATGTCGTCGGCGCCGAGGCCACCGGCGGGCTCGTCGAGCAACAGCAGCCGGGGCCGGGCGGCGAGCGCGCGGGCCAGGGCGACCCGCTGACGTACGGCGAAGGGCAGGGTGCTCGGTGCGGCCTCGGCATGGTCGGCGATGCCCAGGTCGTCGAGGAGGTCCAGGGCGTCGCGGCGCAGCCGGCGCTCGTCGCGGTCGCTGGCCGGCAGCCCGAGCAGGGCCGGGACGAAACCCGCACGGGCGGTGTGGGTGGCACCGGTCAGCACGTTCTCCAGCACGGTCAGACCGGCGAAGAGCCCGGTGCCCTGGAGGGTCCGGGCGATGCCGAGCCGGGTCAGCCGGTGCGGCCGGGGCCGCAGCGGTCGGCCGTCGAGGGTGAGCGAACCCGTCTCCGGCGCGACGAACCCGCAGATCACGTTGAACAGCGTGGTCTTGCCGGCGCCGTTGGGCCCGATCACGCCCACCACCCGGTTGGGCGGCACCCGCAGTGAGACGTCGTCGAGGGCGGTGAGGCCGCCGAAACGGACGCCGATGTGGTGCAGTTCGAGGCCGCGCTCCATCACCCATCCCTCTGTCGTGGCGGGTGTTTATTTACACTCGCAGTGTACGTTTCTCGGGTTTGGCGTCAAGACCTTCGATGCTGCTGGGCGCACGTGGACGGGGCGGTCGCCAGCGGCGACCGCCCCGTGACCGCCGTCAGGCGCTGGGACAGGTGTTGCGGTACTCCTCGATCTGCGAACCGCTCGGGCCGGGGCAGAGGAACTGCTCGTAGCGGGTGTCGTCGTCAACGAACCGCTTCAACCAGGCCACCATCTGCCGGGCGGTGGGCGTGTTCGTCGTCTGCGGGAAGAAGTGGCTCGCCCCGTTCAGCTCCAGGTACGCCTTCTCGGCGGAGGCCGGGATGCTGTTGTAGAACGGCACCGAGTGCGACGCGACAGGCGCGACGGTGTCGCTCTCGCCACCGATGATCAGCGTGGGCACCCGCAGCTCGGACCAGCCCTTGTCCAGGTTCCACGGCGCGAGCGGCACCGCGGCCTGCAACGACGGCCGCGACGAGGCCGCCTCCAGGGTGCCCCCACCACCCATCGAGTGGCCGGCCACCGCGAGTCGGCTGCTGTCGATCCGGGTGCGGACCGAGCTGCGCTGGGTGAGGTAGTCGAGCGCGGCGAGCAACTGGCGGCCCCGGCTGTCGGGCTGGTCCAGCCGGGTGTTGGTCTCGATGCCGATCACCACGAAACCGTGCGAGGCGATCCGAGGCCCCAGCCAGCTGATGCTGGACCACGCGGCGGTGTAGCCGGGCGAGATGGCGATGGCGCCGAAGGTGCCCTCGCTGGTGCTGGTCGGGTAGTAGATGACGCCGCCGCCAAAGCCGGTGACGCTCAGCGACGACACGCTCTGTGACGCCGTCGCGAACGGGCCGCGACTGGCCTCCAGGATCGCGGTGGTCGGGGCGGGGCCCCGCTCGTACGGTCCCGCGGCCTGCGCGGCACCGGTCGGGCCGGAGAGGACGCCGCCGGCGACCAGGACGGCGGCCACCGCGAGACGGGCTACGGCGAAACGGGGACGGGTGGTGGTTGGTGAGGACACGTCGGGCGCTCCCTAGGGTCGAGGGATATCGACGTAAGTCAGTTTTTTCCTCTCCGCCGATCCGCGCATCGGCGAAATCACCAGTCCCGCCGCAGGTTGCCGACACCTGTTGTGTTTCGACGCCCTGACCAGGGGTAGCAGGGCACTCGCCTGCCCGTACAGCTCCATCGAGAGGTTCGTTCAGTGGAAAAGAGCAAGCCCGCCGAGGCGGTCAAGAACGCCGTGAAGACGGCCTCGGAAAAGATCGCCGACGCCCTGACCCCCGATGTCCCCGGCGCACCGGGTAGCGCGCCACCGAGCGTCGAGGAGCCGACGACGCCGCACGACCCGCTGCCACCGAAGCCGGAACAGGGCGCACCGCAGACCCGGACGCCGACCGGAGCCGAGACCGGCGCACCGACCACCGCGAACGGTCAGCAGGGCGCCTACCTCACGACCGCGCAGGGCGCCCGGCTGCGCGACACGGACCACTCACTCAAGGCCGGCCCACGGGGGCCGGTGCTGCTCCAGGACCACCACCTGCGCGAGAAGATCACGCACTTCGACCACGAACGCATTCCGGAGCGCGTGGTGCACGCCCGCGGTGCCGGCGCACACGGTGTGTTCACCGCGTACGGCACCGCCGAGGCGGTCACCAGGGCCGGCTTCCTCAGGAAGGGGCGCGAGACCGACGTCTTCGTGCGGTTCTCCACCGTGCTCGGCTCGCGGGGCTCGGCCGACACGGTCCGGGACACCCGTGGCTTCGCGACGAAGTTCTACACCGCCGAGGGCACGTTCGATCTGGTCGGCAACAACATGCCGGTCTTCTTCATCCAGGACGCGATCAAGTTCCCCGACATCATCCACGCCGGCAAGCCGCACCCCGACCGGGAGATCCCCCAGGCGCAGAGCGCGCACGACACCTTCTGGGACTTCGTGTCGCTGCACACCGAGGCACAGCACCACACCATCTGGAACATGTCCGACCGGGGCATCCCGCGCTCGTACCGGACGATGGAGGGCTTCGGCGTGCACACCTTCCGTCTCGTCAACGAGGCCGGGGAGACGGTGTTGGCCAAGTTCCACTGGAAGCCGAAGCTGGGCGTGCACTCCCTGACCTGGGAGGAGGCGCAGATGCTCGGCGGCCTCGACCCGGACTTCCACAGGCGTGACCTCTACGACGCGATCGAGGCCGGTGCCTACCCCGAATGGGAGTTGGGCATCCAGGTCTTTCCCGACACCCCGGAGGAGACCTTCGCCGGCATCGACCTGCTGGACCCGACGAAGATCGTGCCGGAGGAACTGGCCGAGGTGCAACCGATCGGCCGGCTGGTGCTCAACCGGACGCCGACGAACTTCTTCGCCGAGACCGAGCAGGTCGCCTTCCACCTGGGCCACCTGCCGCCGGGCATCGACGTCACGAACGACCCGCTGTTGCAGGGCCGACTCTTCTCGTACGTCGACACGCAGCTCACCCGGCTGGGCGGGCCCAACTTCGCGCAGATCCCGATCAACCGCCCGCACGCGGCCGTCAACGACATGCTGCGTGACGGCTTCCACCAGCACGCCGTGCACGCGGGTGTGGCGCCGTACCGGCCGAACTCGCTCGACGGCGGCAACCCGTTTCCCGCCGGTGACGCCGAGCACGCGTTCGTCGACGTGCCGGTCACCGTGGCGCAGGCCCCGAAGGTACGCGCCAGCCCGGCCTCGTTCGACGACCACTACAGCCAGGTACGCCTGTTCTGGCTGAGCATGTCGCCGGTCGAGAGGGAGCACATCATCCGGGCGTACACCTTCGAACTGGCCAAGTGCTACCACCAGGCGATCAAGGAACGTCAGCTCCAGAGCCTCGCCAACATCGACCCGGTGCTCTGCGAGCAGGTCGCCACCGGTCTGGGCCTGCCCGCTCCACAGCCGACGGTACCGCTCGCCGACGTCACGCCCAGCCCGGCGCTGTCGCAGGTTGGCCGGGAGTGGCCGAGTGACGGCCGTACCGTCGGAATCGTCGTCGACCCCGCCGGCGACCTGGACGGCGTCGACGAGGTCCGCCGGGCCGTGTTCGCGGCGGGCATGGTGCCGCTGCTGATCGCCCCGCACGGCGGCCTGGTCGGTGACCTGCCGGTGCAGCGCACCTTCGCCACCGGCCGGTCCGTCGAGTTCGACGCGGTCCTGCTGGCCGGAGCGCCGGCACCCGCACCGGACGCCACCCCGGCCCGCGACGCCAAGGCGGGTAGGCCGGGGCCGGCCGCCGTGGATCCCCGCGTGCTGCTGCTCGTCGAGGAGTGCTGGCGGCACGCCAAGGCGATCGGCGCCTGGGGCGCCGGCGTGACCGTGCTGGAGCAGGCCGGCGTCGCCGGCACCCCCGGCATCGTGGCGGCGAACTCCGGTCCGGAGGCGTTGGCGGCCGTGCAGCAGCTGATGGCCGCGCACCGGGTGTGGGAACGGTTCCCGGCCTCGGTCGCCTGACCCGTCACCGAGTCGCCTGACCGATCACCGGCGAGGGCTGTCCTCCCGTACTGCGGAGGACAGCCCTCGCCCGTGCTCAGGCTGTCATCTCCGGGTCCACCGCAGGTGGTCCGTGCCCCGCCGGACTACGTCGTTTCCGGTGCTTGACGTGTCAATTTTCCGCAGGTAGTTTAAATTTGCATCTACAAGGATCTATCTAAAGCAGGTGAACCGTGCTGTTGAAATCCATCGCCATCGCCATCGCCGCGTCCGTCGCAGGCGTGCTGGCCGCCGCTCCCACCGCCTCGGCGGCAGCACCCGGAGTGTCGATACAAGCCTGGGGGTCCGGGAACTGCCCGCAGGGCATGCTCTGCATCTGGCCCAACTGGAACCACCCGCCGCAGGGTCCCGTGGAGACGCCGTCGCTGACGACCAACAGCGAGTGGACCGGCAGCATCCAGGGATTCAACTTCTACAACGGCACGGGCCGCGACGCCGTGATATCCGGGTTCACTTTCGGCTCGTCGATTCCCTTCAAGAACTGCGCTCCTGCCGGCGGGACCGGGGGCAACCTGTATATACCGGTCAACGTGACGAAGGTGACCTGGCAGCTGACCCCCTGCTGATCCCCCACTGGGCCGTTCCGAGTAAGGACGTGGGGTAGCTGGCTCGATCGGCGGTCCGGACGCGCCCGGATCCGTTGCGGTGCAACGAGAAGACGCAGAACCTCGACATGAAGGTGGTCCTTCCCGGAATCACCGTCATCGAGGTTCTGCGTCGCTACGAGCGACACATGTGCCGCCATCCTTCCCGTACGCGAGGCGACCGTGTCGTTTCTGATCAGCCGATGTCGGCCAACCGCGGCAGCACCTCGTCGCCGAGCCGCTGGGCGAACTCGACCGGGTGCCGATCCGGCGTCACCTGCACCTCGGTCACCCCGAGCGCCGCGTAGTCGGTGACCTCGGCGAGGAACGCGTCGGTGTCGTCAAGCGGCGACCGGGAGGCGACCACAGTCTTCTCGATGGTGTCGTAGTCGCGGCCCTCGGCGGCGCAGTGCCCGCGCAGCACGTCCAGCTTGCGCGCCACGTCGTCGATGCCGGCACGGCCGAACAGGTTGCAGGCGTCGGCATAGCGTGCCACCAGCAGCAGTGTCTTCTTCTCGCCCCCGCCACCGATCATGATGGGTGGGTGCGGGCGGCTCAACGGCTGCGGCGAGTTGATCGTCTCCGCGAGCCGGTAGTGCTGCCCGTCGAACGGGCCGTCGTCGGCACTCCACATCTGCAGACAGATGCGCAGCGTCTCCTCCAGCCGCTCGAACCGCTCGGCCACCGGCACCACCGGCACGCCCAGCCCGAGCTGCTCGCGCTCGTACCAGGAGGCGCCGATGCCGAGGCGGGCCCGGCCGCCGGAGAGCACGTCGAGGGTCGTCACGGTCTTGGCCAGCAACCCCGGATACCGGTACATCACACCGGTGACCAGCACGCCCAACGTCATCCGCTGGGTCCTCGCCGCGACGTAGCCCAGCGTGGTGTACGCCTCCAGCATCGGCTCCTCGGCCGTGAACACCGCGTCCATCTGGAAGAAGTGGTCCATCACCGTGAACGACGCGACGCCGGCCTGCTCGGCGGTGGTCGCCGTCTGCGCCAGGGTCGGTGCGATCGCGGCCGGGTCGGCCGGGGTCGAGTAGTTCCAGTAGTGCAGCCCGAGCTTCATGTTCGACACCTCCACATCGAGCCTAGGGGACCGCGGGGCAGGTGTGTGCGGTTGGCGCCCGCCTGGTCCATTACCGGATCATGACATTGCGTGGACCACGCGGGGATATCCGGCTGGCAGCTTCGGGTGGGTGATCCCACAGTTGTCTCCCACCGAGTCCCGGCCCACCGACACACGGCCCGACGCGACGCGCGTGCGGTTTCGCCACCGGTACGGGACCGGGACCGTCCCCGCCGGCCGACAGTCGCACCGGGCGCAGTGGGCCGACGCGGCGAAGGGCGTCTGCATCATCCTCGTCGTGCTGTGGCACGTCGTCGTGAAGGACTACCTACAGATCGACTGGCACGTGGGCGTACCGGTGCCCGGGCTGTGGGGAACGCTCGGTGAGCAGTTCCTGCCGCTGCGGATGCCGCTGTTCTTCACCATCTCCGGTGTCTTCGCGGCGAACGCCGCGCAGCGGCCCTGGCGGGTCGTCGCCCGCAGCCGGATCGCCGGCTTCCTCTACCTGTACGCCGTCTGGCTGCTGATCCACACCGCGGTTCTCGCCGCCGTGCCGCAGTTGCCGACCGACCGCGCCACCACCGCTCGCGGCCTGCTGGAGCAGCTCACCATCACGCCGTCCAACCTCTGGTACCTGTACGCGCTGGCGCTGTACTTCACCGTCGCCAAGGCCACCCGTCGGGTGCCCCGGGCGCTGGTCCTGGTACCCGCCGCGGCGCTGTCGGCGACCGCCGCCGCCGGCCTGCTCGACACGCCGGGCAACCGTGCCGGCCTCTACCAGAACCTGGTCTTCTTCCTCGCCGGCCTGTACCTGCGGCCGCAGATCGAGCGCTGGACGGCCACCGCCAGCAGAGGCCGCCTCGTGGTCACCTCGGGCGCCTACGTGCTCGCGCTCGCCGCGATGGCGGTGGCCGGCGCCCAGCAGTGGTTCGGCGTGTGGACGCTGGTCTCGGTCGTGGCAGTGATCTTCGGCATAACCGCCGCTGCCCGGCTGGCCCGAGGGTCGGCACTCAGCGAACCGCTGGCTAGGCTCGGCCGCATCACGCTGCCGATCTACGTCATCCACATGCCGGTCCTGGCCCTGCTGCACCGGCTGTTGCTCGTACCGGTTTCCGGGCTGGATCGGTCCGCTCAGGGCCTGATCGTGCTCGGTTATCCGATTCTGCTCACCGGCTCGGTGATCGGCCTGAGCCTGGCCGCGCACCGCGGGCTGCTGGCGGTTCGTGCCGGCTGGCTGTTCGCGCTCCCCGGCCCGCACCGGGCGGGGGCGTCCGGATGAGCGCCCTGGCCGAGGCGATGGTGGACCTCGGGGCGATCGCCGACAACGTGCGGGCCATCGCGTCGATCACCGGCACGGACCTGATGGCCGTGGTGAAGGCGGACGGGTTCGGCCACGGCGCGGTGCAGGTGGCCCGTGCCGCGCTGGGTGCCGGCGCCCGGTGGCTGGGGGTCACGTCGGTGGCCGAGGCGCTGGCCCTGCGCGACGCGGGTGTGACCGCGCCCACGTTGAGCTGGCTGCACCGGCCGGACGACGACTTCGGCGGCCTGGTCGACGCCGGGGTCGACGTCGGCGTGTCCACGACCACGCACCTGCGTGCCGTCGCCGACGCGGCCCACCTGCTCGGCGTACCGGCGATGGTGCAGTTGAAGGCGGACACCGGTCTGTCCCGCAACGGGGCGGCCGGGGACGACTGGCCGGAGTTGGTCGGCTGGGCCCGCAAGTACGAGCGGGAGGGCGCGATCCGGGTGCGGGGGGTGTGGTCCCACCTCATCGACGCGGACCTGCCGGGCGCCCCCGAGCTGCACCGGCAGGTGGCGACCTTCGAGGAGGCGTTGCGGGTCGCGCGCACGGCCGGCCTCGACCCGGACCTGGTCCACCTGGCCAACTCGGCGGCCGCGCTGAGCGCACCGCGGACACGCTTCGACCTCTGCCGGATCGGGATCGCGCTGTACGGCGTGGACCCGTTCGGAGCGAACGGTCCGGGAGGGTTCGGGCTGCGGGCCGCGATGACGGTGCGGACGAGTGTGGTCAACGTCAAGCGGGTGCCCGCCGGTACGAGCGTCTCCTACGGCCCCGAACACGTCACCGCCGCGCCGACCACGCTGGCGCTGCTGCCGCTCGGCTACGCCGACGGGCTGCCCCGCGCCACCGGCGGTCGCGGCGAGGTGTGGCTCGGCGGCCGACGGTGCCCGATCGTCGGGCGCGTCGCCATGGACCAGTGCGTGGTCGACGCCGGGGACCTTCCGGTGGCGATCGGCGACCCGGTCGTGGTGTTCGGCCCGGCCGAGGGTGACGCGAACCCACCGACGGTCGTCGAGTGGGCCCGCTGGGCCGGCACCAACCCGCACGAGATCCTGACCGGGATCGGGCCCCGGGTGGCCCGCGACCACCTCCACGAAAGGGCACAGACTTCATGACAACCCGACTGGCAGTGCTGTTCGGCGGGCAGAGCGGCGAGCACGAGGTGTCCTGCCGCTCGGCGGCGAGCATCCTCGCCAACCTGGACCGGCAGCGGTACCAGGTCACCGAGGTGCTCATCGACCGCGACGGCGGGTGGCACGTCGGCGGCCAGCCGACGACGCTGCCCCAGGCGCTGCGTGTGCTGCGCGCCCAGGACGTGGTCTTCCCGGCCCTGCACGGCCCGTACGGCGAGGACGGCACGGTGGCCTCCCTGCTGGAATGGCTCGGCGTGCCGTACGTCGGCAACGGTGTCTTCGCCAGCGCCGCCGGCATGGACAAGGGCGTCACCAAGCGGCTTCTCGCCGCGGAGGGCCTGCGGGTCAGCCCGGGGGTGACCCTGCGTCCCGGCGAGGAACTCTCGCCCACCGACCAGCGACGGCTGGACCTGCCGATCTTCGTCAAGCCCGCTCGGGCCGGGTCCAGCCTGGGCGTGGTCAGGGTGGACGACTGGGCGGGGGTGCCCACCGCGCTGGAGCAGGCCCGTCAGGTCGATCCGAAGGTGCTTGTCGAGCAGGG
Source organism: Micromonospora sp. NPDC048935 (assembly GCF_043197875.1). Classification (NCBI taxonomy): domain Bacteria; kingdom Bacillati; phylum Actinomycetota; class Actinomycetes; order Micromonosporales; family Micromonosporaceae; genus Micromonospora; species Micromonospora sp. NPDC048935. Next base: position 478,024 of record NZ_JBICTZ010000005.1, read on the forward strand.
GGCGCGCGGGCGGGAGATCGACGTGGCCGTCCTGCAGCACCCGGACGGGCGGGTGCAGGCCGGCCCGCCGCTGGAGATCCGGGTGACGGGTGCCGGCTTCTTCGACTACGACGCGAAGTACGACGGCGGGGCCGCCTTCCAGATCCCCGCCCCGCTCGACGCGGCGACCACCGAGGTGCTCAAGGACCGGGCGATCCGCGCCTTCCGCGCCCTCGACTGCCGCGGGCTGCTCCGGGTCGACTTCTTCCTGCCCGCCGAGGGGTCACCCGAGCCCATCGTGAACGAGGTCAACACGTTCCCCGGCTTCACCGCCGCGTCGCAGTTCCCGCAGATCTGGGAGAAGGCCGGTCTCGGGTTCGCCGAGCTGATCGACATCCTGATCGCCGGCGCGCTCGTCGGCCAGGACGGGGCACGCCACAGCGGGCTGCCCCGACCGGCACCGGATGTCGACCTGGCCCGCAGCGGTGGTCGGCCCTCGATCACCTGAGCGGGCACGGCCGGGGCGGCCGGGCGCCGTCGGACCCGACGATGGTGACGGGGGCGGAATTCTCCGCCAGGCCGACCTGGGCCGCGGCGTCGGCCGCCGTGCAGATGATCTGGTCGGCCGCTGTCGACGACATCGACCGCGCCGCGATTGTCGTGCGCACCGTGAGGCCGGCGGATCGGTCGGCCTCCGACGTCACCGTGACCGGGTCGAACCCGGCCGGCACCGCGCTTGTGAAACCTCGCTCGCGTTCGTTCTCCTGTGGGCCGGCCGCGAGCAGGGCGAGCACTTTGGGGGGCGAGGCGTCCGCCGTGGCCGGTCGGAGGACCAGCACGAGTTCGCCCTGCGCGAGCAGGTAGAGCGCGATGCCCTGCGACGGGCCGCTGACCGCCTGCCGGCCCCTGATGACGTCGCTCGGTCGTACCCCACAGCCGGTCGCGAGCAGGGTGAGCAGGAGGCCACCGGCGAGGAGAGCACGTCTGGTCACCGGGCACCTCCGGCGTCCGCCGTGTCGCGGGGCAGGCGGAGCGTGAACACCGCGCCACCACCGGGGGCGTTGTCCACGACGAGACTCCCCCTCCGGTCGCCGTGGCGGTGCAGGCGTGCGTTCTCCCAGGAGATGGCGAGGCCGAGGCCGCTGCCCTCGGAGCGGGTTCGCGCGGTGTCGGCCTTGTAGAAGCGGTCGAAGACGTGCGGCAGCGCCTGCGGGTCCAGTCCCGGCCCCTCGTCGGCCACCTCGATGGTGACCCAGTCCGGGTCGGCGCGCAGGTGTACCGACACCGGTTCGGCACCGTGCCGGAAGGCGTTGCCGACCAGGTTGGCGACGATGACGTCCAGCCGACGGGGGTCGAGCCGGGCCACCACTCCGGTCGGCAGGTCCGCGCGTACCCGGTCGAGCCAACCCCGGATCCGCAGTGTCGCGGTCACCGCCGCGGCCACGTCCACGTCGTCCAGGGCGAGCCGCGCGGTGCCGGAGTCGAACCTGCTGACCTCCATGAGGTCGTTGACCAGGTGGGTGAGGTTCTGCGTCTCCCTGCTGACCATCCGGGCGGCCCGGCCCGCGTCCCCGGGCAGGTGCTCCGCCTCCTCGTCCAGCACGTCGGTGACCGCGGTCATCGCCGCCAGTGGCGTCCGGAGTTCGTGCGAGACGTCGGCCACGAAGCGGCGGGCGTCGGACTCCATCCGCCGCAGCTCACCGACCTGGCGCTCCAGCGTCGCGGCGGTGTCGTTGAAGGTCCGTGCCACATCGGCCAGCTCGTCGGCGCCCCGGACCGACAGTCGGGTGCTCAGGTCGCCCTCGCCGAGACGGCGTGCGGCCCGCCCCAGGTCACGGACGGGTCGCAGCACACCCCGAGCGGCCAGCAGGGCCAGCAGGACGGCGAGGATCAGGGACAGCCCGCCGGTCAGCCACGCCCGGGTGGCGAGCTGGTCGATGCTCCGCTGCTCGGGCACGAGGCTGCGCACCGAATAGACCTCCAGCCCGGACGGCCGGGACGCGCCGTCGGGCTGGTCGAGCTGCAACTGGGTGCCGATGAGCAGCCACGGCTGCCCGTCGCGCGAGACACGTTGCCAGGCGAGCCGGCCGTCGCCGACCTCCCGGCGCAGCTCGACGGTGAGCGGGTCGGCGATCCCCGTGCCGCCCTGTGCCCGCATGTCCCGGTAGACGACCACCGCGAAGCCCTCCCGGTCGGAGAGGCGTTGGGCCAGCAGCGTGAGGTCGTCCTGCGTCGGCGGGAGCTGGACGATCGGGTAGACCTTCGTGAGTTTGTCGGTCAGCGACCGCACCGCGGCGTCCTGTGCCTGTTGCAGGATGACGGTCCGGGCCTGGACGTAGCTGCCGCTGGCCACGACCGCCGTCGTGGTCACGCCCAGCAACGCGAACGTCAGGAGCAGCCGGACCCGCAGGCCCAGGACCCGGGCACTGGCCCAGCGGGTCACAGCGGCCCGAACCGGTATCCGAAACCGCGCACGGTCTGGATGAGCACCGGCGCCGACGAGTCAGTCTCGATCTTGGCGCGCAGCCGCTGGACGCACGCGTCCACGAGTCGCGAGTCGCCGAGATATCCGTGCTCCCACACGGCCTCCAGCAGTTGCTGGCGGCTGAGCACCTGGCCCGGGGTGTGCGAGAGTTCGAGCAGCAGACGCAGCTCCGTCGGTGCCAGGCCGACCGGCGTCCCGTCCTTGCTGACCACCAGCGCGGCCCGGTCGATGGTCAGCGGGCCGTGCTGTTCCACACCGGCCCGCTCACCGGCGGGACGCCGCGACTCGCCACCGGTGCGTCGGAGCACCGCGCGGATGCGCGCCTCGAGCACCCGGGCCTGCACGGGCTTGACCACGTAGTCGTCGGCACCGGCCTCCAGGCCCGCCACCACGTCCATGTCGTCGTTGCGGGCGGTGAGCATGATGATCGGCAGGTCACCGAGCTGCCGAATCCGGCGGCAGACCTCGAACCCGTCCATCCCGGGCAGCATGAGGTCGAGGACCACCACGTCGGACGAGGTCGTCCGCAGCCGGTCCAACCCCTGCTCGCCGGTCTCCACGGCATGCACGGTGTGGCCCTGACGGGTGAGCGCCAGTTGCAGCCCGTCGCGCACCGTCTGGTGATCCTCGATCAGCAGCACCTGGGACATGTCGTCAAGTATCCCATCATGAGATCCTTTGGGGCTCAGCCGATGGTGGCGACTGCGTGGTGCGTCGTCCGGAGGGCGCGACCGCGAAATCGGTCGAACGCACCAGGAACACGACCGAGCCCACCAGGAACATCGTCATCGCGCCCGCCGCCACGATGGCGACGAGCGCCCCACGCTGCACCGACGCGGCCAGACCGGGCACGATCACCACGATCGCCCAGACCAGCACGGCCAGGCCGAGCGCCGCCCCGGCCCAGCCGCGCCACCGGCTGCCGCCGTCCGGCCGGCCGCCCGCGTCCCGGTCGCCCCGGACCGCCAGCGCCGCCGCGGCCAGGCAGAACACCGTCACCCCCAGCAGGACGCCACCGAGCGCGTCACTGAACCGGTGCCAGCCCGCGATCATCGTGGCCGCGGCGATGACCGAGACACCCGCCGCGCCCGGCACCACCAGCCACCGCCGGGCCCACCCGGGCAGGACCAGCATGAACGCCAGCAGCAGCGCCGTCGCGGCCGCGACGTGGCCGCTGGGGAAACTGTTGTGGGTGGTCGAACTCTCGATCTGGAGATCCGGGCGGGGCAGCGCCGACTTCACCGCGCCGGCCACCACCACGACGCACAGGACCAGGCCCACGCCGACGACGCCCGCCACCAGCCGTCGGCGCAGCACACCCGTCAGCAGCACCGCGCCGAGCAGGGCGGCGAGGAGCGTCGGGCTGCCGAACGCGGCCAGCACGGTCTTGGCCGGGCCCACCAGCGCGGTCCGCTGCTCGTACCCCCCGCCCCGCTCGGCGCGCGGCAGGAGCGCGCCGTCCAACCACTGGCCGGGGTACGTCCGCACGAAGACGGCGGCGGTGGCGGTCAGGGCGAGCAGGCCACACAGCGACGCCGCGAGCAGCCGGAGGCCCGGCGGCACGGCCGCGCGGGCGCGTGGCAGCGGTCGCGCCGGGCCCGGCGTCGGCCGCCCGACGGGGTACGACGATCCGATGGACATGGCGACCATGCTCGCCCCGACAGGTCCGTACGGCGTACACGGAATGTCTTGGTTCTGTCACAACCGCTCCCGCCCCGCCACCGGCCGGCCCGTGGAACCCGCAGCGTGGTCAAATTCATCTGTCTGCATGCGGTGATGGTTTACCGGGCCGAGATGAGCCACCACTAGGGTCAGGACGCCGATCGATGTTTCTCCTCGACGGTGCGACAAATCCATCCGGAATGAGTTGGGGAACCGGAAGGGGTGGGGGAATGCAGGGAATTCCAGTCGCCAGCCTGGTCATCGGCATCGCGTCGTCACCGGCCGAGCGCCGACAGCTGGCCCGACTGCTCGGCGGGAGCGACGCCTTCCTGATCGTCTCGACCGTCGACCAGGCGCGGGAGTTTCTCGGGGTGGTCGAGACGCCTCCCGTGGCGACTCCCCCGGCCACGACCATGCGCGCCGAGGTCGCGCCGAGCGCGCAGCCGCCGCCACCGGATCTGGCCGTCGACTCCGACCGCCGGGTGTTGCGGTGGCGCGACCAGGAGATCGACCTGACCCGTCTGGAGCACGACGTCCTGCTCTGTCTGGTGCACGCTCCCGGCCAGATCTGGACCTACGAGCGCCTGCACCTTGAGGTCTGGGGCAACCGGCACCTCGGCCGCAACTCGGACATGCACTCGGTGGTCCGCCGGGTGCGCGGCAAGCTGGCCCGGTTGAACGCCACGGCGACGATCCACTCGGTCCGCGGAGTCGGCTTCCGGCTCGTCCCGGTCTGATCCGCCGGACACGGTCCGGCCCGCCCGGTCGGTGACCAGGCGGGCCGGACGTCCTCGCTACCGCCCCGGTGTCAGCACCGGATCGGTGCCAACGCGAAGTTCTCCACGGTGGGAGTGGTGGAGTTGATCTTCGTCTGACGGGTCTGCGGCTTCCAGCCGTCCTTGGCGACGATCATCGTGATCGGGTTGTTGCGGCGGTCCACCCAGTAGGCGTACTTGCCCTCGGCGTCGGTGGCGAAGGTCCACGACGACGCCCACGAGTCGACCTGGACGACCGCGCCGGTGAGCGGGGAGGTCGCACCCTGGCAGCTGGTGCCGGTGACCGTACCCATGAGCTTGCCCCACGTCTTCGGGGGGTTCGCGGTCATGGTCACCGCGACCGGCGCGACCGTGTACGGCGTGTTCTCCGTGATCGCGACCGAGCCGGAGTAGGTGCCCGGCTGGTCCACGTTCGCCGTCATCGTGACGGTGACAGTGACCTTCGCACCCGGTGCGAGGGTGACCGCCGACTTGTCGATGGACAGCCAGCTGACGTCGGCCGCCGCCTCGGCGCAGCCCTCGAAGCCCGGCAGCGCCTCGCTGTCCGGGGCCGCGTTGAAGTTGCCGGACGAGCCGCCGATCTTGTAGAAGCCACACGCCGCCCCGCCGCGGTAACGTGCCGTGTTGGCGTTCGGCAGGTTGGACCACGAACCGGCGGCCGGGTCGAAGGCGAAGCCCGCGTTGCTGATGGCCCCACCCTGCGAACCACCGACGACGAGGAGCTTGCCGTTGGCGACGGCGTACGAGCTGGCCCAGCTGTCGGTCGGCGCGTCGGCGATGGTGGTCCAGGTGTTGGCACCCGGGTCGTAGGCGTAGCTGGACTTCTGCGCGGCGGCGCCGTCGTTGCCGCCGGTGCAGTAGACGGTGCCGTCGATTCCGCCGCAGGAGGCGAAGGCCACCGACTTCGGGTAGTTGGCAAGCGTCTCCCAGGTGTCGCTGCCCGGGTCGTACCGGACGACGCTGTTCGACATCGGCGTGCAGCCGGCGGTGGTGCAGCCGCCGATGGCGTACAGCTTGCCGTCGACGACGGCCTGACCGGCCGCGGACCTCGGCGCCGGGTTGTCGGCCAGCTCCGTCCAGGTGTTGGCCCCCGGGTCGTACGACCAGGTGGCCGAGTCCGGCCCGGAGTCACCCCAGCCACCGGTGACGATGATCTTGCCCGCCACGACACCCGCCGTCACGGCGTTGCGGGCACCGGGAAGGTCGGCGATCGCGGCCCAGGTCTGGGCGACCGGGTCGTAGACGAAGTTCTTGGTGGTGGAGGCGGTGCCGTCGCCACCACCGAGCGAGTAGACCTTGCCGTCCAGGCTGACGACCCGGTTGTCCATGATGTTGGACGGGAAGTCGGCGATGTCGGTCCACGGTGCCGCCTGCGGGCCGACCGCACCGGTGGTCGCCTTGGCCTCCTTGCCGGACGCCTTCGCGGCGAAGGACGTCGCGGCGGTGAGCCGCTGCTCCGGCGCGCCGGCCCCACCGAGCACCTGCTGCCTGGTGACCGTGGATCCGTCCGCCCGGAGGAGTTCGAATCCGTTGTCCCGCTCACCGAACTTGACCTCGACCGGCGCGCCACCGGTGTTGGTCACCGTGAACGACTTGCTGGTCTTGCCATTGGGCATCTGGAGCGTGGCGCTCAGCTGCGTCGGCGTCACCGACAGCCGGCCGGCCGCGAGCTGGAAGTTCGCGGCTGTCGCCCAGTCGGCCTCGACGTCGACCTGCTTGGTCTGGCTGACGTAGTTGCCGGCGGTCGCGGTGAACGGGTGCGTGCCGGTAAGCGTCGAGTAGATCCAGTAGAAGCCGTCGGCCAACTCCGGGTCGTCCGGGGTCGCCACGGTGACGGCCTTCTCGGCGGGTCGGTCCTTGCTGGTGACCGTCGCGCCGTTGACGTAGCTGTTGTCGTTCTTGTCGCGGACGTTGCCGACGACCAGACCACCGTCGACCGGCACGCAGAGGATCCGACTGCCGATCAGGACGTTGTCGACCTCCCACCACCACTCGTACGAGGCGTCGTAGTAGCGGAACCGGACCTGCACCTGCGCCTGGCCAGCCGCCTGCGGGATCGGGATCTCGGTCACCTTCGGGCCCCGGACGTCGGTCTCCTGGCGGAGCACGTTGGTCCAGGTGGCACCACCGTCGATGCTCAGATCGACGTCTGCGGTGTCGTCGTTGAGCTGGTTGAAGTCCTGGTTGAACCGGATGACCGGGGCGGTGACGTCGGTCAGGTTGACCACCGGGCTGACCAGGGAGGTGTCCTGGCTGCTGCCCGCGCCGTAGTCGTCGCTGTCGATCATCGCGAAGTTGCCGCTGCCGCCGGTCAGGTTGCCCCGGGCGCCGTCGTCGGTGAACTTCCAGACCTGACCGCTGCCCGCGTTGTCCACGACCGTCCAGCCGGCCGGCGTGGTCGTGCCGTCGAAGGACTCGTACTCACCGTCGGAGCCGAACGTGTAGCCGGGCGCGGTGGTGCAGGTGGTGGTGTCCACCGGCACGGCGACGTTGGCGGTGGTGTTGCCCGCCCCGACCACGACCTGCTTGGTGACGGTCTGGTAACCGGGATACTGCACCTCGTACCTCAGGGTGTACGTCTGCCCGGCGGGCAGCTTGAGGCTGTAGCGGCCGTTCGACGGCGTGGTGTAGTCGTAGACGCCGGACACGCCCGTCACTGTCACCTTCGCGTACAACGGCCAGCCGTGGCCGGAGCCGTCGGTGACCGCTCCGGTGACGTTCACACTCGCCACCGGCGTCAGCGCCACGTTGAGCGTGGTGGTCGTGGCCTTGGTGACCGTCGCCGGCTTCGTGGTGCTGCCGTAGCCGAACGCGGCCACCGCGACCTGGTAGTCGCCGGTGGGGAGCTGGGTCGAGTACTTGCCGTCGGCGCCGGTGCTCACCTCACGTGCGGTCGGGCCGGTGAGCGTCAGGGTCGCCCCGGCGATCGGGGCACCGGTGGCCGCGTCGGTGACGGTGCCGGCCAGGGTGCCGATGTCGCCGGTCGGGGCGGCGTCGAGCAACGCGAGGGCATCCAGCCGGCCCTCGCCGTAGACGTTGTTGTCCGCGGCGGTGCCACCGCACTGGCCGTCGGCCTTGTCGATCGCGGCGCCGTTGAGCAGGGCACGTGTCGCGTTGACGTCACCGACGAGCGACGGGGCCGCCGAGTACAACAGGGCGATCGCACCGGCGAGGTGCGGCGCGGCCATCGAGGTGCCACTGATGCTGCCGTAGCCGTTGCCCGGGATGCTCGACCGGACGTTCACGCCCGGCGCCGAGATGTTGGGCTTGATCTCGCCGTTCTGCCCGGCGCCCCGGGCGGAGAAGCCGGCGACGTTGTTGTTGACGTCGTACGCGCCGGTCGAGTAGTTGCTGGCGAGACTGCCCGGCGAACCGCTGGTCTGGCAGGCCGGACCACTGTTGCCGTTGGACCAGACGCCGAAGATCCCGGACGCGGCCCAGGCGTCCGTCACGTCCTCCATGAACGGCTCGTTGGACGGGTCGCGGGTGCCCCACGAGTTGTTGATGATGTTCGGTCGTTTGCTCGCGTCCGCGTTCTGGCCGTTGAGGTCCAGCGGCTCGAGCATCCACTGACCGGACTCGACCAGGGCGGCGTCGGTGGGGCAGCAACCGTTCGCCGCGATCCAGGTGACCCCGGGGGCGACACCGATCTGGTTCGCGCCGTCGGAGCCGGCCATCGTGCCCATCGTGTGCGTGCCGTGGCCGTCGTCGTCGCAGGGCGCGGTGGCGCAGGTGCCGGCGGCGTCGAACCAGTTGTAGTTGTGGTCGAACGTCCCGTCGCCGTTGTTGCCCCGGTAGGAGTTCACAAGCGCCGGGTGGTCGAACTGCACCCCGCTGTCGATGCTCGCGACGGTGATGCCCTCGCCCCTGACGCCGTAGCGGGACCAGACGTCGTCGGCGTTGATGTTGGCGACACCCCACTCCAGGGCGTTCACGGTCTTCTCGTCGGCACCCTTGACTGTCTCTGGCAGTTTGTAGGCAACCGGTGGGTAGAGGCCCTCGACCTCCGCGTGACCGGCGAACTTCTGCGCCATCGCCAGCGAGCCGCTGCTCACCTTGATCGCGTTGCTGGCCCAGAAGGTCTGGTACTTCGCACCGGAGCTGTCGAGCTCGGCCCGGATCCTGCCCTGGCTCGCCGCGGCGGTCTGCCGCAGCGCGTCCGCGACCGCCGTGCCGCGCTTGGACCAGTCCTTGATCGCGCTGGCCTTGCTCAGGTCCGCCCGGTCCTTGAACCGGATCCAGAAGTCCCCTTCACTCTTGGCCTGTAGTTGCTTGGCGAGCTCCGGTCGGATCTTGTCCCCTGCCGCCGTCGCGCCCGGCGCGGCCTGTGCGCCGGAGCCGATGGCGGCCAAGCATGTCGCGGCGAGGATCGTCGCCGCCCCGGCGCTCACCAGTGATCTGGCTGCGCGCCGCCATTGTGGACGTCTGAACATCGGTGCCGCCTCCTCAGAACGACCCAGGGTGTCAATGGGCCATGGTGAGGGTGCGGGAGAATCATCTCGGCGTACCGAGCGATCGAACCCTCCATGCCTCCCCATGCACCGCGCGGGTCACGCTGGTTGCCCGACTGGACACTATGATCGAGAAGAACGGACGATCAAGAACTTGCCGTGAGCAACTTGTCGCTAAGAGTTGCCCCGCTGGCGGCGCACTTGCCAATCATTGTCAGGAGCATGACGAGAGCTGGGCAGGGATGCCCTTCGATCCCGGGCGGTGCGATGGCCGAGGACGACGAGGCGACGTGGAGCAGTGGTGACTCGGCCGACGAGCCGTTCCCGCTGCTGATCGCGGTGACCTCGTCGCCGGCCGAGCGGATCCGGCTCGCCGAACGCCTCGCCGGCATCGCGCCGCTGCTACTGGTGGCCGACCTCGACGAGCTACGCCGGCTGATCGCCGTGCCGCGGCAGCCGGGCGGCACGTCGTCCGCGACGCGGCAGCCGGACACCGCGTCCACGCCGACGCCCGTCACGACCAGCACCGCCCTGGTGATCGACTCGGCCCGATCAGTCGCCCGCTACCGCGATCGCGAGGTCGGCCTCACCCGGCTGGAGCACGACCTGCTCATCTGCCTGACCACCGAGCCGCTGCGGGTCTGGAGCTACGCCGACCTGCACCGGTCGGTCTGGCGCGACGAGGGCCGAGAGCGCAAGGCGGACGTGCAGTCCCTGGTGAAGCGGCTGCGGCGCAAGCTGCACGAGCTCGACACCGGAGCCAGCATCGAAGCGGTACGAGGTGTCGGCCTGCGCCTGACAGATCGTCGGCATCCGCGCGTCGAGCGGGCCTGACGCCTGCCTGATGTGGGCAGCCGACTCGGTTCGCCCCGCACGCGGCACCGCCTGCCCCCGCACCGAGCCCCTGTGCATCAATAGATTGAGTGTCGACCCGAGGAGAATCCACTGTGCCTGTCGAGTTTGGTCTGCTCGGTGAGATCCAGGCCCAGCTCGACGGCGGGGAGGAACTGCCGCTCGGCAGCCTCCGTCAGCGAGCCGTGCTCGCCGCCCTGCTCACCGAGGTCAACCAGCTCGTCTCCGTCGAGAGCCTCGTGGTGCGGGTGTGGGGGGAAGATCCGCCCGACGGCGTACGGGACACGCTCTACAGCTATCTCTCCCGGCTACGTCAGGCGCTGACGGCCGCGCCCGGGGTGGACATCGTCCGCCGGCCGGGGGGTTACCTGCTCGCCGTGGACCAGCAGTCGGTGGACCTGCACCGCTTCCACGACCTCGTCGACCAGGCCCGGTCGACGGATGACCGGGACCAGGCGCTGGCGCTGTTCGAGCGGGCGCTCGGCCTGTGGCGGGGTGAGGCGTTCGCCCGGCTGGACAGCCCCTGGTTCAACGGCGTACGGGCCGGCCTGGACCGGCAGCGGATCGAGGCCGAGTCGGACCACGCGGAGCTGATGCTGCTGCGGGGTCGGCACGACGAGTTGCTTGCCGACCTGCCGGCGCGGGCCGCCGCCCGCCCGCTCGACGAACGCATCGCCGGTCAGTTGATGCTGAGCCTGTACCGACGCGGTCGGCCGGCCGAGGCGCTTGAGCACTACGAGCGGATCCGGCTGCGGCTCGCCGACGAGCTGGGCACGGACCCCAGTGCGGCGCTGCAACGCCTGCACCAGCGAATCCTGGCCGCCGACCCCACCCTGGCCGCGCCGCAGCAGCCCGCCCGCGAGGCGCTGTCACTGGTCCCCCGTCAACTGCCGGCGCCCCCGGGCCTGTTCACCGCCCGAGCCGAGGAGCTGGCACATCTCACCACGGCCGTCGCGAACGGGGACGGCTCCGACACGGCAGTCGTGATCTCGGCGATCGGAGGCTCGGGCGGGATCGGCAAGACCTCGCTGGTGCTGCGCTGGGCGCACGCCCACCTCGACTGGTTCCCTGACGGCCAGCTCTACGCGGACCTGCGTGGCTTCGGTCCCGGCTTCGGTCCGGTCCCCCCGAGCACCGTGATCCGCGGCTTCCTGGAAGCCCTCGGCGTCGCGCCCGCCGCCATACCCGTCGATCCGGACACGCAGGCCGCCCTCTACCGCAGCCTGCTGGCCGGTAGACGAATGCTTGTCGTGCTTGACAACGCCCGGGACGCCAACCAGGTCGTACCCCTGCTCCCCGGCAGCCCGACCTGCACGGTGCTGGTCACCAGCCGGCGCGAACTCGCCGCCCTGACGGCCACCCACCGGGCCCGCCAGATCGCCCTCGACGTGCTGTCCCCGGACGAGAGCCGCGAACTGCTGGTCGGGCACCTCGGGGCCGAGCGGGTCGGCGCGGAACCCGCGGCGGTCTCGACGCTCGTCGATCAGTGTGCCGGGCTGCCGCTCGCGCTGGGCATCATCGCCGCCCGCGCCGCCACCCGCCCCCAGCTACCGCTGGCCACCCTGGCCCGCGAACTACGGGACGCCTCCGCCCGGCTCGACGCCCTCGACGCCGGCGAACTCAACGTGAATCTGCGGGCCGTGTTCTCCTCGTCCGTCGCCGCGCTGCCGGACGCGGCGGCGACGGTGTTCGCGCTGCTCGGCCTGGTGCCGACCGACGACATCAGCCTCGCCGCCGTGGCGAGCCTGATCGGGGTGCCGGCGGTCCGGGCCGGCGGGCTGCTGCGGCAGTTGGAGGGCACCTACCTGGTGCACCAGCACGTGCCGGGCCGTTTCCGGATGCACGACCTCGTCCGGCTGCACGCCGCCGAGCGGGCCGCCGAGACGTTGGACGCGGAGACCCGCGACGCGGCACTGCGGCGACTCGTCGATTTCTACCTGCACACCGCCTACGCCGCCGATCGGCTGTTGGACCCGCGGCGACCGCCGCTCACGGTCGGCTCTCCGACGCCGGGGTGCACCCCGGAACAGCCGGCCGGCGTGGCCGAGTCGATGGCGTGGTTCGACCGGGAGCATCCGCACCTGCTCAGCGTCCAGCAGGTGAGCGTGGCGCACGGTTGGTACCGGCAGGTGTGGCAGTTGGCCCGGACGCTGGCGACCTTCCACGCCCGGCGGGGCCGCAAGCGCGACCAGGTGACCGTCTGGCACGCCGGGGCCGCGGCCGCCGACGCCGAGGGTGATCCGGCCGTCCAGGCCATGGCACACCGCTTCCTCGGGCAGGCCACCCACTGGCTGGACGACATCCGGGCCACCGTCGCGCGCTTCGAGGTGGCCATCACGTACGCCGGGCAGGCGGGGAACCTCGCCGAGGAGGCCCGTGCCCACTTCTCACTCGGCGTCATGTGGTCGCTGGAGGGCGACCACGGCTTGTCGTTGACCCACCACCGACTCGCTCTGCAGATATTCCGGACGCTCGGCGATTCGGTGGAGGAGGCGCGAACTCTGAACGGCCTCGGCTGGGCCCTCGCCCACCTCGGCCGTTACGACGAGGCCCGCGCCGCCTGCGAGCAGGCCGTCGAGTTGTACCGTCGCCACCGGCACCCGGACGCCGCGGCGGACACCCTGCACAGCCTCGGCTACATCGACCACCAGACGAAGCGCCACACCGAGGCGCTGGCCTACTACCAGCACGCCCGCGAGGTGTACGCCGACGTAGGCAACACGAGGGGCGAGGTCGACTGCCTGACCAGCCTGGGTGAGCTGTACACGAGCATGGACCGGCCGGCCGAGGCGCAGCAGGCGTGGCAGGAGGCGGTGGATCTGCTCCAGGTCCAACGTCGCACCGGGGAGGCCGCGCTGCTGCGTCAGCGCATGTCGGCCCTGCCGGCGCAGCGGACGCCGCACTCCGGCTGACCGATCACGGTCGTCGGCGGGCAGCGCGGGTGTGCGGCCGGACACGTCGTCGCATGAGCTGGTCCGGCCCGGGGTACGGGATCAAGATCAGCAACCGAGGCGACGGCGAACGTCGGTAAGGAGAGTCAACATGGCATTCCCGAACCCCGCTACGGTGTCCATCGGCCTCAGGTCGGCCGCGCACGTCGGGATCGCGGTGCGTGACCTCGACCGCTCGGTCGCGTTCTACCAGGCACTGCTCGGCACGGAGCCAGTCGTCCGGGACGAGAGCATGCACGGGGCCGGGTTCGCGCAGTCGCAGGGGCTGCCGACCACGAAGCTGCGGTACGCCACGTTCAACCTCGACAACCTCGGCATCGACCTGATCCAGTTCCAGGAGCCGGTCGGCGAGGTCGCCCAGGTCGCCGCCAACCGGCCCGGCTCGATGCACCTGTGCTTCCAGGTCGACGACGTGCGGTCGGTCTTCGACCGGATGAGCGCGGCCGGGATCGAGTTCCTCGGACAGCCGTACACCTTCGCCGACGGTGAGGTGAACCCGCCGGCCGCCGTCGGCACCGAGGTCGCGTACTTCAACGACCCGGACGGCACCAACCTTGAGATCATCGCGCCCAGGGGCGGCTTCTCCCGCGAGTGAGCCCCGGTGGGGTGCGGACCGGTTGCCGGCCGCACCCCGCCGCTCGCGGCGCCCGGCTCAGCGGCCGGTGCCGCCGCCCTGCGACAGGGGCAGTCCCGGCTCGGACGGCATCCGGGTGGTCGGCGGCAGGATCAGGGCGACGAGGGCGACGAGGGCGATGACCGTGAACGGCAACGTGTAGCTCCTGCCGCTCGCCTCGTAGAGCAGCGACGTGACCAACGGGCCGACCACGCCGCCGATGCTCCAGGCCACGATCATCGCCCCGTAGATGGCACCGCCGTTGGGCGTACCGAAGTAGTCGGCCGCGGTGGCGGGCATGGTGCCGAACCCGCCGCCGTACGCGAGGTAGACGAGCGCGGCCAGGACGGCGAAGAGCGCCAGCGACGCGGCGTGCGGCAGGATGAAGAAGCAGATCGCCTGGAGTAGCAGCATCCCGAGGAAGGCCGGCATCCGGCCGATCCGGTCGGACAACCAGGCCCAGGCCACCCGTCCGGCCCCGTTGAACAGACCGAGCACGCCGACCAGGGTGGCGGCGGCCGCCGCACTGGCCCCGGTGATCACCTGGGCGGCGTCGGACGCCTGCGAGATCAGGGCGATGCCGCAGGTCACGTTGAGCGCGAGGATGCCGGTCAGCAGGTACCACTGCCGGGTCCGCAACGCCTCCCGCAGGGTGTAGACCCGGGTCCCGGCCAGCGCCCGACCGGTGGTCTTCGGCGTGAACCCGGGCACCTGGTAACCCGCCGGCGGGTTACGGAAGAACGACGCCCCGAGCAGGATCGCGATCAGGTACGCGACGCCCAGTGGGAAGAACACGTGGGTGGGGTCGTCGGTGCCGTTGAGCAGCCCCTTGGCCACCGGCGCGACGATCACGGCGCCGAAGCCGAACCCGGCGACCGCGATGCCGGTGATCAACCCGCGCCGGTCCGGGAACCACTTGGCGAGCATCGCGATCGGGGTGATGTAGGCCGCCCCCAGGCCGATCCCCCCGAGCACGCCGTAGGTGAGCACCAGCAACCACAACTGGTCCGCCGACGAGGTGAGCGCGGCAAGCATGTTGCCGACCGCGTAGAGCACGCCACCGCCGAGCGCGACAGGTCGCGGGCCGCGCCGGTCCTGGATACGCCCGCCGATCAGGCTGCCGATGAAGATGGTGCCGATCGCCACCTCGAACGGCAGCACGGCCTCCCACTTGGCCCAGCCGAATTCTTCCTGCAACGGCTTGTTGAACACGCTCCACGCGTACACCGCGCCGAGCGCGAGTTGGACGAGCACCGCGGCGACGACGAGACCCCATCGGCCTCGCGTCGGCGTGGATCTTCCTCTGTCGGTTGCGGAGTGTGCCATGAGCTGAGTCCCCCGTCTGCTGGCTCATTGGCTGGCGCCTGCTGGTCGAACTAGGTCCCCTTCTCGGCCGGCGACCGGCCCTCCCTGCGGTCGCGTCGCTCCCGTTGCGGCACGACCGTGTACTTCGGGTCGCGCGCCGACGCCATGCCCGCCTCGAAGACCCCGAACCGGGTGGCGACCGACGATGCAACGAGTGCGGCGCCGGAGAGCGCGGACAGGATCCGGCTTCGCCGGCTGACCAACGCGGCGACGGTGCCCACGCCCAGCAGCACCCGCCCGGCCCGGATCAGTCGGCCGCTGTGACCGTGCGCGTAGGGCTCGCCGGTCAGGCCCATCCGCTCCAGCCGGCGACCCCCGACCATCTCGGTGGTCGCCGCGGCGAGGGCAAGTCGCCGCAGCGGGGCGGTCTGGGCGGCGGGCGCCGCGATCAGTCCCACCCCGGACGCCGCTGCCAGCGCGCTGCCGGCGAAGACGAACGGCAACGAGGGGTACGCGTCGTGCCAGGACGGTACGGCGGTGTCGGCGAGCAGCACCCCGCTGTAGGTGGCAAGCGCCGGGGCGGTGGCCGCGGCGGCCAGGCCGGCGACGTTGCCGACCGGGGGCGCCAGCCGGCGGGCGAGTCCGAGAAGACCATGCTCGGGGAGCCGGGGCGCCAGCTCCGCGATCGCGGCCACACCAGCGGCCGGGCCGAACGCGGTGAGGATCCAGGTGCCGACCGACATCGGCGAGGTCAGCTTGGCGACCCGGAGCATGTGGTGGAACCGGGCCGGCCGCCCGAGGTCGTGGATCAGCAGGTACGCGCTCGCGGTGACGCCGCCGAGGGCCGTCCACCGCCCCACCCGACGCAGGCCGGGCCGGGCGGTCAGTTGGGCGCCCGCGCCGATGAGCGCCCCGCCGGCGGCGAGGCCCCCGGTGAACAGGTAACCGGCGATGTCCCGCTTCCACACCGGCGGTTTGAGGACGGGCCGGCCGTAGTAGGAGGTGAAGTCCGCCACCGGCACGGTCAGCTGCTCACCGTCGTGGCCGCGCCCCCGGCCGCGCGGGCGCTGCCCGACGGCCTGGTCGAGACGATTCTGGAACTCGCGGAACCGTGCGCCGGCCGGCTCGTTCGGGGGCCTGTCGGTCATGACCGACCACCGACGAACGCGACCACCGTGGCCGCCGCCATGGCGAGGGCGGCGAGGCCGGCGCGTTTCCACATGGCCGGCAGGTCGCGGGTGGTCACCACCGGGTCCGGTGGCAGCCCGTACACCTCGGGCTCGTCCAACAGCAGGAAGAACGCGCCGTCACCACCCACCCCGTCGTGCGGATCGTGCCCGTACAACCGCGCCTCGGGGACCCCCCGCCCCCGCAACGTCGCCACCCGCGTGGCCGCCCGCTCGCGTAGCTCGTCGAGGGGCCCGTACTGGATCGACTCGGTCGGACACGCCTGCG